>NZ_JAHNZO010000026.1 GCF_018998565.1 Paenibacillus oleatilyticus
TCGATAGTATGATTAAAGCACAAAAAACCGTAAGAGGTCACTTTTTTTCAAGTGTCCATCTTACGGGTTACAGTTCACCGGCCTTCGGTGGTTTTTCTCCGCTTATTAAAGTTTCACTACAGCGCGCCGTGGGCTGGCGTCCAGCAGACCATGATGTGCGACCAACACTTCAGGGGCTGATAGAAGATCGGCAGCCTTGTTACGCTAACGAGCAGGAGGCTCACAGAAATCGATCGTCATACACCAGCATAAAGGATCACTCCCTCCACAATAAGGGCAACAACCTCCTGTATATGTAATTTTAGCTGTATCTGAATGAATCACACCATAATCAGTAATCGGTTCGACGCCTGCGATCGGTTCGTCTTCCGGGATCTCCCGCACTTTCATGTCCGACCACTTTCCGCTCCAGGAACAGATACTGCACTTTAGAATCTCTTCCGAATGGTTCAGCGCATTCTGGATGACGATTATGCATTCTCTACTGTAGGTATGACAAGAAGGACAATTGTGTATTTTCATGATTCATCACCTCTCAGCTAAAGTGAGCTCTCCGTTTCGTAGTTTCTTAAACCCGAGATATCCTCTGAATTCCGGGGTAGGCTGTACTTGCTTCAAACGATTGGGGGAAATGCGGACTCCTTGCATCTACTTACGATCGAAGACGCGCATCGGTTGCAGGTATCGCATGCCGATGGGACGTAACATGGCCCCTTAAACAACAAAGGCGCTCCCGCTCAATATACGAACGGAAACGCCTTTATAGCGAATTAATTCCCGTCTTCCTTGATGCGGAAGCTGCGGGCGATGTAGAGCACCGGCGTCGAAGCGACGGAAATGACGAATTTGAATAAGTAGGTCGTCAGCAAAATTTGCAGCCAGACATCCAGCGTATATACCCCGGTAAAAGCGATGGTACAGAAGACCAGCGAGTCCACAAGCTGGCTGAGCCCCGTGCTGCCGTTCGTCCGAATCCAGAACTGGTTGTACACGGGAAACCGTTTCTTCAGATAGCTGTACACCCTCACGTCGAGGAACTGGCTGATAAAATAAGCGCATAGACTGCCCGCCGCCAGCCGCGGCATTAAACCGAATATCGTCTCTAGCGAGCTCTGTGCGATGTCGCTTTCCTGCGGCGTGAACACGAGCGCCATCTGCATGATGACCGTCGAAGCGACCAGGCTGAAAAAGCCAAACCATACCGCCTGCTTGGCTTCCTTTGTCCCATACTTCTCGTTGAGCAGGTCTGTCGACATGTAGATCGACGTGTAGACGGTGTTGCCGAGGGTCATCACGATGCCGAGCAGCTCGATCGTTTTGACGACTTGGATGTTGGCCAGCACGGTGGCGAAGCCGATCCAGGCGTACAGTCCTTTCTTCCCGAACAAACGATAGCAAAGCAGAAACAAAGCAAAATTCACGACAACAAACAAAATTCCCCATGCCAAATTAAACACGAACCGTTTCCCCCTTAGTTTTGATAACGCGGGATGGTCTCGAACCGCGGATGGGCCGGAAGCCCGATCGAATAACAGAATAGCAGAAACGCCCAAGAAAAGGAATGGAACGATTTTACATAAAAAATCCCCTGAAAGCCGCAGCATCGTTCGACAACGTGCGGTTCAGGGGATTTTGCGCGGAGAGGCCCTTATTTCTTAGCGGCGAGCCAGTCGCTTATGGCACTGGTATCGGCATCGGACAGTCTGCCCTTGAAGGAAGGCATTCCTCCTCTGCCATTCGCGACAATAGCCGCGATCTGGTCCTTGGAGTACTTGCCGCCTACCTTCGTCAAGTTCGGGCCGACCCCGCCTTCAAAATTGGCGCCGTGACAGCTGATGCAATTTTGCTTATAGATCGCTTGGGCATCCACGGTAGCGGTTCCGCCTCCCGGGGCAGGAGTTGCGGCTCCTTGATCCGCAGGCGGCGGCGTTTTGGCGGGTTGATTACAAGCAGACAGCGAAACGGCAAGGAGAAGGGCGACACAGACAAATGTTTTCTTCATTTGGCGAGCTCCTTTGGGAAAATGCTTGAGCTTGTCGGCCGGGGAACCTTGGCCATCAACAAGCCTCGATCCCTGTCCGTTCAGGGACGTCTGGTCTAGGGTTTCCTGCGCCGTTTTTTTCATGCACGGCTGCGGCGGACAAGACGCTCGATCCGGGCTGCGGCCCTTGCTATAATAGAGCTGGAACGGGAACTTGTCCGTTCGAACAGGAGAAGGGGGAGAAGCGCATGCTTTTCATTGACAATAACGGCATTACCGATCCTGCATTGAACCTGGCGCTGGAGGAATATGCCTTGAAGCAGCTTCCGGCGGACCATGATTATTTGTTGTTTTATATCAATGAGCCGTCGATCATTATCGGGAAAAACCAGAATACGGCGGAGGAGATTAACCGGGAGTATGTCGAGGGCCGCGGCATTCATGTCGTGCGGCGTCTGTCCGGCGGCGGGGCGGTATACCACGATCTCGGCAACCTCAATTTCAGCTTCATTACGAAGGATGACGGCAAGTCCTTCCATAACTACCGCAAGTTTACCGAGCCGGTGATCCGGGCGCTGCATCGGCTTGGCGTCGAGGCGGAGCTGACGGGACGCAACGATATCCAGGTCGGGGAGCGGAAAATATCCGGCAATGCGCAGTTTGCCACCAAAGGGCGGATGTTTACCCACGGCACGCTGCTGTTCGATTCGCAGATGGACCATGTCGCGTCCGCGCTGAATGTCAATCCGGAGAAATTCAAGTCGAAGGGCGTGAAGTCAGTCCGCAGCCGGGTAGCGAACATAACGGAATTTTTGAGCGGGCCGATGACGATTGAGGCGTTCCGGCAGCATCTGCTGGACTCGATCTTTGAAGGATCGGAGGTTCAGCGGGTTGAGCTGAGCCCAGCCGATTGGGATGCGGTACGGCAGCTCGCGGATGAACGGTACCGGAGCTGGGAGTGGAACTATGGCAAGTCCCCGGCGTTTAACGTTCACCGCGTGAAGCGCTTGTCTGCCGGCACGTTCGACGTCCGGCTGTACGTGGAAGCGGGAGTGATCCGCGAGGCCGCAGTATACGGCGACTTCTTCGGCCAAGGGGATGCGGCCGAGTTTGCCGCCAAGCTGCAAGGTGTCCGATACGATACGGCTGCGCTGGCCGGGGTGCTGGACGATGTGAATCTTCAGCATTACTTCGGTCAGGTGACCAAGGACGAGTGGCTGGAGCTGCTGTTATAAGGCGCATGGGCTCGATGCTTCGGGAAAAAATGATTGTAAACCAATCATTCTCCGCCGGAACCTTCTCGACGATTGTATACTAGAGTCTAATATGGTAACGAAGTGGAGGAAACGGATTGAAATTGATCGAGAAACAAGGGCTCTCAGAGCAAGAATTGCGCGATATTCGGGCACTTGCAGACCTGTGCAACGCGGAGGAAGGCATTACGCTGAAGCTGAACTGGGAAATGCTTTCCGAACGGCGGGCCGGGGTAACGGACGACTTTTTGATGTATGAAGGGGAAGAACTTATCGGGTTTCTGGGAATCTATTCCTTCCAGTCAACGGAAGTGGAGATCAGCGGCATGGTGCATCCGCAGCACCGGCGGAAGGGCGTATTCACCCGGCTGGCCGATGCGGCGACCGAAGAATGCAGGCGCCGCGGGATTCCGAAGCTGATCTTTATATGTCAGGAGCACTCGGTTTCGGGCAAAGCGTTCCTGCAGGCACGGGGAGCGGTCTATTCGTTCTCCGAGCACTGGATGGAGATGCGGGTACCGGAAGGGCAACCGCCGCAAGTTCCGGATACGCGGCAAGCGGAAGCTCTGGAGCTCCGCGTGGCGAACGCGGACGATGTCGAAGTACTGACGGAGCTCAACCGGCAGGGGTTCGATATGTCGTACGAGGATGCCAAAGAATTCGCGGAGAAAACCGTAGCCGACGGGAAGGAGAACACATATGTCGCGGAGCTGGGCGGCAAGCCGATCGGCAAGCTGGCTGTACGTGTGGATGAAGGCGTCGCCTTTATTTTCGGTTTTTGCGTATTAACGGAGTACCGGGGACGCGGGTGCGGACGGGAAATTTTGGCCCGGACGATGGAGCGCATATACCGGGAAGGCGAGACGGTCCGCTTCGAGCTGGAGGTTGCGGCGGACAATCCCCGGGCGCTCGGGCTGTACGAGTCGTGCGGCTTCCGGGCGCTGAACGCGAACGATTATTATACGATTGAGCTTGGCGGATAGGCGAGCTTCGATCGGAAGCAGAACGCAGGTGCCTCAGAACGGGAGGCGGCCTGCGTTCTTTTTTAGCATAAGGGTCGGACAGCGTGGGCTTTAACGCACCGTTTGCCGCGGCTGCCGCGCGCATTTTGCATTGACTTTTAAACCTACATGTAACTATAATTGTTACAACAAGGGACCGCAGCATAGAGAGAAGATGACTCCGTCCCAATTACGGATGAGAAAGAGATGTGTAGCTGTATGAATCGGATAGGAAAGGTTGTGCTTGACCAAAATCGGGTTGCGACGCTAATGATGGAAAATGAGCATCGGACGCGGAACGGAGGCGCGGGTTTATGAGCCGGGTCGAAGCTTCGGCGCAAGGCTCCGTGCCGTCACGCCGAATATGGATGGTGTTCATCTTAGGCTCGTTGTCCGCATTCGGGCCGCTGTCGCTCGATATGTATTTGCCCGCATTGCCGAAGCTGGCGGACGAGCTGAACAGCAGCACGTCGATGGCCCAGCTTAGCCTGACGGCTTGTCTGCTCGGACTCGCTCTCGGCCAGCTGTATGCCGGCCCGGTCAGCGACGTACGCGGCCGGCGGCTGCCGCTGCTGATCGGTCTGGTCCTCTACGGCGTATCTTCGGTGCTCTGCGCTGTTGCGCCATCGGCAGAGCTGCTTGTACTGCTGCGCTTTATCCAAGGGATGGCGGGCTCCGCAGGAATTGTCATTTCGCGGGCGATTGTGCGGGATATGTACTCGGGAACGGAGCTGACGAAGTTTTTCTCGCTGCTGATGCTGGTGAACGGGGCGGCGCCGATTCTTGCGCCCATCGTCGGCGGGCAACTGCTGGAAGTCACCTCTTGGCGCGGCGTGTTTGTCGTGCTCGGCCTGATCGGCGTCCTGATGCTGATCGCGGTCGTGCTGGCACTGCCAGAGACGCTGCCGCAGGAGCGGCGGTCCAAGGGAGGATTGGGAAATACGCTGACGACGTTCCGCCGTCTCCTGGGCGACAGGACGTTCATGGGCTATGCCCTGGCGCAGGGCTTCGTCATTGCCGCCATGTTCGCCTACATTTCGGGCTCACCCTTCGTGCTTCAGGATATTTTCGGCGTGTCGCCGCAGATGTTCAGTGTCTGCTTCGCAATTAACGGCCTTGGCATCATTCTCGCAGGGCAAGTCGCGGGCCGGCTGGCCGGACGGGTTAGCGACAAGCGGCTGCTGGTCAGCGGGCTGGCGCTCGCTTCGGTCGCCGGTGTGGCGCTGCTGCTTGCGATCGTATCGGGAGCCGGGCTCTATGCGATTCTGGTTCCTCTGTTCTTCGTCGTATCGAGCGTCGGAATCGTGTCCACGGCCGGTTTCTCGCTGGCGATGCGCAACCAGAGCGAAGCGGCGGGAAGCGCCTCGGCGCTGCTCGGCGTACTGTCGTTCATCTTCGGCGGGATCGTTGCGCCGTTGGTCGGCATCGCCGGCAACCAGACCGCCGTGCCGATGGGGATCGTGATCGCCGCAGCCGATGTCGGCTCGGTGCTGTGCTATTTGCTGCTCGTGCGGCGGCATGAGAATAAAGCTTAATGGTTAAGAAGCCTTCCGCAGGCCTAGGTTGGGAAACCTCATGGCGGAGGGCTTTTTTTGTATATTTTTGCAGCCTGGACCGTCGCGAAAAAGAACGAAAAATCGCGTAGTGCAGCGCTCCAGCGGATAAAATCGTTTCACGGGGAACATTGTCGGAAAAAGTCTTTTTCCGGGTGCAGGAAACGATTTTTACAGCGCGAATTTATCGGTATATGCATAGGATACGCCTGCCTGCATCGGAAGCAGGTTCGTACGCGACTCGGCAGATCGGGGGAGCGGAAATCCCCTTCATGACGGCGTGCTGTCGAAATCCGCTTTGTAGAATCCTGTTATTCGACATGGCGAAGGAGAGAAAATCAAGTGAGGTTCTGGTTCCAATTCCGCAAGCTGTTTTTCTCCGTGTTCCAAATCCGTATGAGAACCTTATCGCTCGCCACCGGGCTGCTGGTGCTCACAAGCTCGGTTCTTATGCCGATTCTGGAGCCGGAGCAGTTTCCCAGGGTTTACGACGGACTGTGGTGGACGGTCGTTACGCTCGCTACGGTCGGCTATGGGGATACGTTTCCGAAAACCGATCTTGGCCGATTGTGGGCCATTCTGCTCATTGTCGGCGGGGTCGGTTTGTTTACTTTATTTATCGGGAGGCTCTATGAAATGCTGGTCGAACGGCAAGAGAGAAGGAAGAACGGAGACTTGGATTATACGAAGCACGGCGGCGGCCATGTCGTCGTCATCGGCTGGAGCGGCCGCGCCCGGATTACGATCAAAAACATCCTCAAAAACGAGCCGTCCACAGACGTCGTGCTGATCGATGACCGGCTCGCTACAGCGCCGCTGGACGAGCATAATTTCCTGTTTATCCGGGGGATTCCTTCCAGGGACAAAACCTTGCACCGCGCCCGGGTGGCGGAAGCCCGGGAGATCCTTATTTTTGCCGACGAGTCGCTAAAGGTGGAGAACCCGTACAATGCCGATGCCCGCACGGCGTTCATTCTGACAAGCGTCGAACGAATAGCGGGGAACGTGCGGACGACGCTGGAAGTGGTGCTCGAAGAAAATCTCGCCAATTTCACGAAAATCGCTTCCGACACGCATTTCAGAATATCCGACCAGTCGTTCGCCGAGCAAATGTATTCGGGGCCCAAGCGAAAGGCGGCGGACCGGTAAAACAAGCAACCCCTTCTTCCGCTATGGGTCGAAGGGGTTTGTCTATGGGGCAAATCGAGGATCAGTTCACCCACTGCACGACTTGCTCAAGCGATTGTCTTGTTTTGGGGCGGGGTTCGCTCACGCGGTAGCCGAAAGCAGCCATGCAGGAAATGCCGAAGTTGCCTTGAAGAATCCCTTCTTCTCGAAGCACCTGCTCTGCCTTCGCTTTGTCGAACCCTTCGATCGGGCAAGAATCGACGCCAATTTGAGCGGCTGCCGTCATCATATTGCCCAGGGCAATATAGGTCTGCCGGGCTGCCCATTCGAACATCACGCGTTCGTTGTCGAGCAGGTCGAAATCTACTTCCAGAAACTTATGGTAGATACTGGTGAAGTGGGCGCGGATCTCTTCCGGGAACTGCTTGACGTTCGTCAGCATGTTTTGAATATAGTCCGAATCGGCGACCATATCGGCTTTCGTCCGGGACAGGATAATGACAAAATGGCTGGAGGTCGGCAGCTGCTTGGACGCTCCCCAAGTGACCGGCAGCAGCTTTTCGCGAATTGCCGGATTCTGCACGACGACAAATTTCCACGGCTCGAAGCCAAAGGAGCTTGGCGACAGCCGTCCGGTCTCCAGAATGAACTGGAAATCCGCGTCGCTGATCTTTTTGCTGCTGTCGAATTCCTTGCACGCATGTCTGAACTGAAACGCCTCTATAATTTGCTGTTTTCTTGCTTCCATAAGTAACGCCTCGCTTTCGGACAATATTGGTTCCTGTTTAGCATTATAACCTCCAACATCCGAATGCGTAAGTACGCACATTTTTGTTATATAGTTCCCATTTGTATACTATGATGACAAAGAGGCCGCGGGAGCGTATCCCGGACCTCTTCTTTTCATGCCCTTTTGCACGGGGCGGCGGACAGTAAGGGTTAAGACGCGGCAGCCTTGGCTTCCCGTGCGAACTCGACGCGCACCTTGAAATAGTCCCCGTCGATGTCGATGCGAAGCTGTCCGCCTTGCAGCTCGACGATGCTTTTCGCAATGGAGAGCCCGAGGCCCGAGCCTTCGGTATTCCGCGACGTGTCTCCCCGCTTGAAGCGTTCGAAAATTTCGTCCACAGCGAAGTTAAGCTCATAGGCGGCAACGTTGTTGATCGTGAAGACGACTTTGTCCGCTTCCTCGGTTAACGCGAGGTGAACCCGGGTATGCGGCATCGCGTATTTGAGCGCATTGCTGATCAGGTTCTCGAAGACGCGCCATGTCTTGCGCCCGTCCAGCGGAGCGGTTACCTTCGGGTTGTCCACCCAGACGCGGAAGGTGAGCGTGGAAGCTTCGATCTTGTCGCTGAATTCGGCCAGCGCCTGCTGCAGCAGGTCGGCGACGTTGACGTGCTCCACCGCCAATTCGACGGACCCGCTCGCCATTTTGGACGCTTCGAACAAATCGTCGATCAGCACCTTCAGCCGCTGCGTTTTCCGGTCCAGCACCTCGACATAGCTCGCGACGGTCTCCGGGGGCAGGTCCTTATGCTTGAGCAAATCGACATAGTTCATGATCGAGGTGAGCGGCGTCTTCAGATCGTGGGATACGTTCGTAATCAGCTCGGACTTCAGACGCTCGCTCTTTGTCTCGCGTTCGACGGACGTCTTGATGCTCTGCTTGATGTTGTTCAGCAGGTGCGCCAGCCGGGCCAGATTGCCACGGCCCTTCTCCACGATCGTATGGTCGAACCGGCCGGAGGCAATCGCTTCCGCGCCGGTCAGGACGCGGACCAACTGCCGGATTCGGCGTAGGAGGTAGGGAACGACGACAAATGAGTAAAACAGTACATATCCGGTCGATAAAATGAATTTCCCATAATTATAGCGGTATATCTCGTTCAATATACAGTCAACAAAGTTGATTACGAAAACGCTGAACAGTAGGGTAAGAACAAAGATCGCGCCTGCCTTAAGCAGGATGTTCCTTTGGGCCAGATTGTCTCGAAAGTACCCCTGGAACTTGCGGTAAACCCCTGCCTCCCACTGCTCCCGGAGCACCTGCGGATTGCGCAGCAGCAGCACGGCATCGCCAAGCAGGAGTCCCAGACAGCCGATCAGCAGCGCCAGTAGCGTCCATTGCGCAAAATGGCTCGGACCGACAGGCAGCCGGAATAAGGCGGCGGAGCTTCCGTAGCTTAACGCAAACATGGTCAGAACATAAAAAAGCAGCAGGCGAAGCTCCAGCGGAATCCCGCGGATGATAGCCGTATAGTTCTGCTGTACAACCTCGATCCCACAACGATTTCGGCGCAGGTAGAAGATCAGTGTGGCGGCGGCCGCCACGGTGGCGCCCAGCAGGTACAGCTCAAAAATTAACCGCTCCCGCAGCGTATTGAAGTAAGCGTGGTCGGCAATCATTTGACTGAAGCCTTGGGGCTCCTTCGGAAATACAAAAGTACCTTCCAGCCGATACTGTTGGAAAGACCGGTTGATCGATTGCAGAGCGCCGCCTTCCAACGTCGTTTGCGGCAAGCGGATGGCATAGAACGCATCCTCCATCTCTCCCTGAGCCGGACGGTAGTTCCTATTGGCATAAGTCTCACCGGTCTCGAGATCTTGGACATAATATCGAAAGGAGCCGCTGCGGGCCGACAAACTGTGTTTGACGGCAGCATATTGTTTGTTATGAAAATCAAGATAGTTCTTGATTTCCTTCTCGATCCGCTCGTTTTTCTGCCGCTCTGCGTTCGGTAAGATGTTGGCCTCTGTGTCTTGTAGTAAGGCAATTTTTTTTCTAATACGCGCAATCTCGGCCTGCTCCGCTCCCGACTCTTCCGCGGAATTGGCGGCCTGCTCCCGTTTTTCCTTTGCTATCGCAACTTCATTGTCAATCCACGCCTGCAGGGATTGGATTTGATTCTGCACCTCTGCCTTTCTTTGCTCGACCTCGATGTTTTTCATCGTTTCAAAATGCCGGGTCCATTGCTCCATTCGGGCCTGCCCGATCTTCTCGGCGTCCGTCTTATCCTCCCAATGGTTATAGACCACATGAACGTTCCGAAACAGATTGAAATGCTGCTGAAGCTGCTCGTAGAACGCCGGGGACCGAAAGTAGTAGTCCTTTTGAAGATATTCCTGATTCTTTAACACGTCCGAGGCTGCGAGCAGCCCAAGCGCAATCAGGTAAGAGAGCAAGCCCCAAGCCAGCCAAGGGACGAGCTTACTTCTCGATTTTGTAACCAATGCCCCACACCACCTTCAAATATTTGGGCTCCCGCGGGTTGATCTCGATTTTCTCGCGGATTCGCCGTACGTGCACCGCTACCGTATTCTCGCCGTTAAAATACGGCTCTTTCCATACCTTTTCATAAATCTCCTCTATCGAAAACACACGCCCCCGATGCTCGATCAAGAGCTCAAGGATTCTATATTCGGTCGCCGTCAGCCGGACCTCCTCCTGATCCACGAAGACGGTTTTGCTGCGTTTGTTCAACACGAGGCCCCGAACTTCGATCTCGTCCTCGGTTGCCTTATAATGGCCCAGAAGCGTGTAGCGTCGAAGTTGGGACTTCACCCGGGCGGTCAGTTCCAGCGGATTGAAGGGCTTGCACAAGTAATCGTCGGCGCCAACGGTCAGCCCCAAGATTTTGTCCGTATCCTCGGATTTGGCGGACAGCATGAGAATCGGAATATTGCGGCTTTCGCGGATTTTGAACGTCGTCTGAATGCCGTCCAGGCCGGGCATCATGACGTCCAGAATGATCAGATGGATATCTTCCTTCTCCAGAATGTCCAAAGCCTCCAAACCGTGGCTTGCTTTGAATACGTTCATGTTCTCGTTCTTCAAATAGATTTCGATGGCGTCCCGAATCTCCGGTTCATCGTCGGCCACCAGCACATTGTACTTCGGCATCATCTTACTCCTTGAATGCTGCATTCGAATTTACGGCTGCTTGCAAGCGCATATGTCTATATTAAAGGAGACTTTTGTCAAAAAAGCTACCCGATTTCTTACAAATTTCTTACGAAGCAGGAGGAAGGTTAAATCAAGATTGATTGATGTATGGAGAAATATGGAAAGTTGAGCTAAAATGATAGAAGACGTAGCGGGAACCTAAATTTAACGGCTAGGAGTCAAACCCATGCAACCAGTAACAAGGGAAAAAATAAAATTCATGAAGCATGTTCTGGAAGAAGACCCTTTTTATTTGGTGATCGGAGATATTCAGGAAGAGTCCGATCCCGACCCGGATGTGAACAGAGACGCTTTGCAAGCGTATCACGAGTTCTTAAACGAGTATTCGTCTTTGAGGTGCGGAGGCGTTATTTTCTTTGGCCGAAAAGAGCTGCCGGACTACCAATTTCCCGTAGCAGATATGCCCGGCGGATTCGAGGAATGGGTATGTATCGGGAAGATTGAGCCTTATCCGTTATATATAAATAAACAGGACGGACGAATCTGTTGTTTGACCGGCGATCCGGAAACGGAAATGAAAATCCGGCATTACGGAGAATTTCAGGAGTTTTTGGAAAGCTATGTTTTCGGTGAAAAATACGTCGAAATCGGAGGCCGGGACGATTGGTATGACCTGATGAAGCAACGAGGCCTACTAAAATAAACGGGGGAGCCGCGCAAACCGGCTCCGGCAGTCTATTGTGTTCTCTGCTCTTGACCTACACCCTAATTAAATTTATACTAAGTCTAAATACTATTAAGGGGTGAGCCTGATGAGCAGATTGAATTTAACCACGCAGCGCAAAGCGATTCTGGATCTAGTCCAAAGCTGCGAGGATCATCCGACGGCCGCCGAGATTATGGAACGGCTGCGTATGAAGGGTCACCAATTTGCTTATGGCACAGTGTACAACTCGCTTCGGTACTTGACGGATGCGGGGCTGATTCGGGAACTCAAGCTGGGGGAGACCGCCAGCCGTTACGATGGAAGAACGGAAGACCATTACCATATCGTGTGTAAGAAGTGCGGACGGGTCGATGAAGTGCTGTCCGCGCCGCCCGCCGAATGGATTCGGGAGGTTGCGGCGAAAACGAACTACGACGTGCATCACAGTCAAGTCGTCTTCGAGGGGGTATGCTATTCATGCAAACATCCGAACGCGTAATGCAGCCGCTCATGCGGATGGGTTATTCGCAAACCGAGGGTACTGGAATGGCCGCCGCGGAGCGGCTTGCCGAAAGCCCGGCGGCTCCTATGGCTTCAAGCGCTGGAGAAACGGCTAGCACGAGGCCTTTCCTGTGCGCTGAAACAAAGCGCGTGGCCGTCATCAGTCCGTTCCCCGGGGCACTGCATCCGCTGATTAACGGACTGGCAGGCGAGTGCTACGACGTTCTCGTGTTTCACCGGTTCGAGGCCCAGGTCATGAATGCGTTGGCTGTCGATCTGTTCGTGTTCGACGTGACAACGGCGGACTGGGAAGGCGTGGCCGGCATCCGGGAGGCGCTCTCTTCCGATCCGAAGAAGCAGGCCCGCTCAGTGCTGTTGGTCGGGGAGCGGGAGATGGACGATAACAGCTTCGCCGGACTCGGGGAACTGCAGCCGTGGCCGACGGGTCTGCAGGAGGCGATGTACCGGATCGAGCTCAAGCTCAGCGGTCTGGCCGATGCGGAAGAAGGGAACAGTGTCGGAAGCTTCAAGGATTTGCAGATCGACACCAAGAAGATGACCGTTCTGCGCGGCGGCAGCCGTATCGAATGCACGAAGACGGAATACGAGATTTTACTGATGCTGCTTGAAGCACAAGGGGCGGTGATGTCGCGTGACGAGATCATGAACCGCATCTGGGGCAGCTCGTTTGTCGGCGGCAGCAACGTCGTCGACGTTCATGTGAAAAGCTTGCGCAAAAAGCTGGGCGACAATCCCGCCGCACCGCAGTACATCGCGACAGTGCGCGGGGTCGGATATCGGCTGGCCGACTGATGAGTCGGCCGCCCGCTTCATCCGATCTTCATGGAAAACTCACGGAATGCTCATGATTCTGTCATGCAGCGATGGTACAATGATCTCATGATTTAGATCGAGTCTAAATATAAATGAAAGGTGAGATCAAGATATGAACCATCGTTTGACGACCAATCAAGGCGCTCCCGTGGGGGATAACCAAAATTCGCGTACGGCAGGCCGCCGCGGACCGACGCTGCTGGAGGATTACCATCTGCTGGAGAAGCTGGCCCATTTTGACCGGGAGCGCATCCCGGAGCGGGTCGTGCATGCGCGCGGTGCCGGTGCGCATGGCGTATTCCGCGTCGAGCGGAGCATGAAGCCTTATACGAAGGCGCATTTTCTGCAAGATGTGGGGCAGGAGACACCCGTATTCGTTCGGTTCTCGACCGTGATCCACGGCACCGGCTCGCCGGAGACGGCCCGCGATCCGCGCGGATTCGCCGTGAAGCTATACACGGAAGAAGGCAATTATGACATCGTCGGCAACCACTTGCCGGTATTCTTTATCCGCGACGCGCTGAAATTTCCGGATATGGTGCATTCGCTCAAGCCCGCACCGGACACGAATATCCAGGACCCGGCAAGATACTGGGACTTCATGACGTTGTCGCCGGAATCGACGCATATGCTGACCTGGGTGTTTTCGGATCACGGCACCCCCGCCAATTACCGGCAAATGGACGGCTTTGGCGTGCATGCGTTCAAATGGGTGAATGCGGAAGGCAAAGTCACGTACGTCAAATATCATTGGAAATCGATGCAAGGCGTTGTGAACTTGTCGGCCGATGAGGTCCGGGAAGTGCAGGGCCGAGACTTCAACCATGCGACGAGGGATCTGTTCGATCAGATCCGGGACGGGAACTTCCCGCAGTGGGCGCTGCACGTGCAGCTGATGCCGCCGGAGGACGTGGATCGGTGGGGCTTCGACCCGCTCGACGCGACGAAAGTATGGCCCGAGGATGCGTACCCGCTGCACCGGATCGGCACGATGACGCTGAAGCGGAACCCGGACAACTTCTTCGCCGAAGTCGAGCAGTCCGCCTTCTCGCCGAGCGCTTTGGTGCCGGGGATCGAGCCTTCCGAGGATAAGCTGCTGCAGGGCCGTCTGTTCTCCTACCCCGATACGCAGCGGTACCGGCTTGGCGCGAACTATCTGCAGATTCCTATCAACTGCCCGTATGCGCCGGTCCGCAACCATCAGCGGGACGGGGCGATGAACGTGAAGCAGGATACGTCTACGGTCAACTACGAGCCGAACAGCGCTTCCGGCAGTCCGCAGGAAGACCCGGCCTATGCGGAAAGCGAAGCGCAGCTGACAGGCCCCGCGCTCCGGCAAAAAATCGAGAAGACCGACGATTTCACACAAGCCGGCGAGCGGTACCGCAGCTACACGAAGCAGGAGCAGGATAACCTGATCCGCAATCTGGTCAACGATCTGAAGCAGACGAGCCAAGACATCCAGCTGCGTGCCATCTGCAACTTTTTCCGGGCGGATGCCGAGTACGGGATGCGGCTCGCGCAAGGGCTCGGCATCGATATTCAAAGCTTTATTCCGCGTTCGAACTAGAAACGGGAAGACCGCTCTCGTGAAGCTGCTGCTCCGGGGAAACACTGTCTTGTAAGACAAAAATATCGTCTCATGAAAAGTCACGTAAATCGTGGCTTTTTTGTTTTGGGGGGTTAGATATAAAATTTTATTTTATCTCCGACGATATATTGGTCTCCGTAGTGGATAACCTTCATGTCGGGGGAGTAGACCGGTCCCTGAATCATCAAGAGGGGATATCCTTTTTTTACCTTTAAATGTTTGGATTGGAACGCATCGGCAAACACAATCTGGATCGATCTCCGGGTCCTGTTCAGGACAACGTGAAATTGATCCCGCAGCGTCGCATAGAGCGATTTGTTCGTCAGGTCTTCGTTCAGCAGCGACATATATTGGGGAGGAAGATACGTGAAGTCCAGCATGACGGGCACGTTATCGGCCATCATGACGCGCTTGATGGAAACGATTTCGGAATGGACGGGAACACCCATTGCCGTTGCAAGCGACGGGCTGGCTTCGATTCGTTTTTGCTCGATGACCTCCGAGGAAGCGGCAAGTCCGTTCATCTTGCATATTTCCGAAAACCCCAGAATAGGCCCGAGCTCTCTTTCGATTTTGTTGGAGCTGATAAAGGTCCCCTTACCTTGCTTCCGGGTGAGCAGTCCCTCCTCAATAAGCTCATTAATCGCCGATCGAACCGTCCGGCGGCTAATCGAGTACATCTCGCACAATTCAAATTCCGTAGGCAGCTTCTGTCCAGGCTTGAGCTTGCCGCTGGCCAGCTCGTCCTTAATAATTTGCTTCAACTGAATATACATCGGCACAACATTATCTTGTTCCAGTCTGCTCATATTTCCACCTTCTCGGATCTAATCTCCGTAACGGAGCACCAGGGATATATTAGAACTTACCCACATTATAAACCATTCCGCGGGAAGAGTATAACGACACCGCTGCACAATCGTCTCCGGGGATATTTTTTATTTTGCTGTTGAATTTGTACAAAATCTATAGTAACATAACATACATCACGTTACAATACGATACATTATGAGATGTAACGTGATGAATATAAGCAAACAGGAGGCTACAATTTCTATGAATCAAGAGCATGCACAACAACTGAAAGCGGCGATCGAGGCAGTAAAATCACGTGACATCGGCAACATTTACTTTGTTGCATGCGGCGGCTCGATGGCGACTCTCACCCCGGCGCAGTACATTCTTGACAGAGAAATCGATATTCCTTCGGCTGTTTACTCATCCAACGAATTTATTCTTCGATCTCCGAAAGCGCTTAACGAAAAATCCGTCGTGATCTCCTGCTCTCATTCCGGCAATACGCCTGAAACCGTCAAAGCGACGGAATTTGCCCGTTCTAAAGGCGCGTTGACGATTAGCCTTTCCCATCTTGTCGACTCGCCGCTCTGGAACGCGGCCGAATACAGACTGCATTACGACTGGGGAACGGAGGCGCGTGCGGAAGAAAACAATTACGGCATTTTATACCGATTGATCTTCGGCATTCTCAATACGCTCTATCCGAACGAAAAATATGCTCGCGCCGTGGCCTCCGTTGAGACAAGCCTTCACGACGTGTTCGAACGAAACAAAGCCAACACGCTTGAAGCGGCCAAAGCTTTCGGAAGCGATTACAAGCGGGAGCCGATCATTTACACGATGGCGAGCGGCATCAATTACTCGCTGGCTTACTCGTTCGCCATTTGTCTTCTTCAAGAGATGCAGTGGATTCATTCCAGCGCGATTCATGCCGGCGAATACTTCCACGGGCCGTTCGAAGTTACCGATTACGACGTACCTTTCATTATCATCAAAGGAATCGGCGAGACGCGTCTGATGGACGACCGCGCACACGATTTCTGCCAGAAATTCTCCGACAAAATCGTACTTATCGATGCGGAAACGTTCGATATGGAAGGCATCTCGGCCGAAGTGCGCAATTATTTCGCCAATCTGGTCGCCGGCGTTGTGCTCAGACAGTACGCTCAGTATTTGTCGGAGTTTAGAGGACATCCGCTGTCCGTCCGCCGTTACATGTGGAAAATGGACTATTAATATTTGCCGCTTGAATGAAAGGATAGGCTGTCGTATGTTTTGGTTATGGCGTTTCCCGGTTCGGGAACTACCGCCATAACCAAAACGGCGGCAAGGAAGCAGCAGGCGGGGATTGGCGTATTCAAACGGAGTTTATCTTTAGCGGAGGTGTGAAATCATCTATGAAAAGAAAAACAACCGCGATCTTTGCAAGCGTTCTCATTTTGCTGACGGCCGCTTGCAGCTCCACGAACGGGGATCAGGCAGGGTCGAAGGACCAACAGACGACAACGCTGAAATTTTTCCACCGCTGGCCCAGCGAACCGAGAAATTCTTATTTCAACTACATTGTGAAGGAGTTCGAGAAGCAAAATCCCGGCGTAAAGATTGAAATGGAATCGGTGCTTAACGACAGCTACAAAGAAAAGATCAAGGTGCTCGTTTCTTCCAACAACATCCCCGACGTATTCACTTCCTGGTCCGACAGCTTTGCGGAAAACCTGGTGTCTTCCGGAAAGGTTAAAGACATTACGTCCATGTTCGATTCCGATGCGAACTGGGCGAATACGATTATTAAATCGCAGATCAAGCCGTTCACGTTTAACGGCAAAATTTACGGCGTTCCGTTTACGATGGACGGAAAGGCGTTCTTTTATAACAAAAAAGCGTTCGAAAAGGCGGGCATACAGAAGCCGAAGACGTGGGACGAACTGATTGCCGCGCTCGATAAGCTGAAGGGCGCCGGATACGACGCACCGCTCATGGAAGGGCTGCAAAATACATGGGCCGTTAGTCACTACTTGGGCACCATGAACCAGCGGATGCTCAGCCCCGAGGTCATCGCGAAGGATTACAAGACGGAAACGGCGCAATATTCGGACCCCGGCTATGTAAAAGTTCTTGAATATTGGGACAAGCTGGTGTCTTACATGGGGCCGGCCGCGACATCCATCGATCACGAGGCCGCCAGAAATCTGTTTATCGCGGAAAAGGTGCCGGTGATGTATCTACAGTTTGCCGAGCTCGGCTATTTGACGAAAAACCCCCAGCTGGAGTTCGACTTTTTCAATTTCCCTGTGTTTCCCGAAGGCAAAGGCAATCCGGGGGCGTTAACCGGGGCTCCGGAAGGATTCATGATCAGCAATACAGGCAAGCATCAGGAGCTCGCCGAGAAGTTTGTGAAATTTATCGTATCGCCTGAGAATGCAGCGAAATTCCAGAAGGATGCCGGGGCAATGACCGCCGTCAAAGGCTCCGCCACCGCCGAGAACTCTCCGAAGGGAACTTTGGAAGCAGTCGATGTCATTATGAACGCTTCCGAGACGACGCCTTGGCTCGACAATGCGATCAACATTGCCATAGCGGACGCCTTCATGAAAGGCGGCCAAGCGATGGCGTCCAAGTCGATGACGCCTCAGCAGGTTATGGAAAGCGTGCAGAAGGCGGCCAAATCGCTTCAAAATGCAAAGTAACGAACCGACCGGAACAAGGGAGCATTGCGACTCGGTTTTTACCAAACCAATGCTCCTGATAGGTGAAAGATCGGAGGAGACAAAGTGAAATCAAGCAAGCTGGCTCCTTTTTTGTTTATTTTTCCGTGCCTGCTCATGCTGGCATTATTCGTCTATATGCCACTCATACAAAACCTGGTTTACAGCTTTCAGGAATTTTCCATGCTATCGGGGAAAAGAAGCTTTATCGGATTGGACAATTACAAAACGCTCTTTTCCGACCCCGTTATCGTTACCGCTCTAATCAATAATGTAAAATATGCCGTCATCTCCGTCATTTTTCAGGTGGGGTTCGGGTTGATTTTGGCCGCAGTATTGGAAGACGAAGCTTTCCGTAAAATTTCTCCGTTTTTCCGGACCATTTATTTTATCCCGGTCGTGATTTCGATCACCGTCATTTGCTTGCTGTTTACGTTTGTGTATCATCCTACCGACGGTCTGCTCAATCTCTTTCTGGAGGCGGTCGGACTCGGGAGCTGGGCGAAGCCATGGCTCGGATCGGGCTCCACGGCGATTTATGCCGTCATCGCGGTTTCGCAATGGCAAAGCGTCGGCTACTGCATGATGCTGTTCATCGTCGCCATTCAGAAAATCCCGGCCGATCTGTACGAGGCGGCTAAAATCGACGGCGCCGGGAAGATCAGAAGCTTCTTCAACGTTACGCTGCCTCAGGTGAAGGAGATGTGTTTCGTAACTTCGGTCATTACGATCACGGGCGCGTTCATGGTATTTAACGAACCGTTTATTATGACGAAAGGCGGCGGTCCCGGAACGAGCTCGATTACGATCGCGGTTCATATGTATCAAACCGGATTCTTCAAAGACAGCATGGGCTATGCCTCTACGATTGCCATGCTGATGTTTCTTATCACGGCTGTACTGGCTTTCGCGCAGACTGTATTTTTCAGAACAGGCAAGGGGGATTAATTCGTGACAGCCAAATTCAGCATTAGTAAAACGGTCATTTTATTATTGCTCGCCGCGGGTGTTGTGCTAATCCTCTATCCATTGTCCTGGATGCTCGCCTCGTCGTTCAAGAGCTACGACGAAATCTTCGGCTCGGTCTGGGGACTGCCGAGCAAATGGTTGTTCTCCAATTATGCGACCGCCTGGAGTAAAGGCGTGGCCAACTACTTTGTGAACAGCGGCATTGTGACGATCAGCACAATCGCGGGTGTCGTCCTGATCGCATCGCTGTGCGCCTTCGGTCTAAGCAGATATTCTTTTAAATTCGATAGAGCGGCGCTGCTGTTCGTGATGGGCGGAATGATGCTTAACCCGCAAGTTTGTCTTGTACCGCTTTACATTCTGCTGCAGCAAACGCATTTGCACAATACGCTTCTGGCGTTAATTTTGCCTTATATCGCATTCCGGCTGCCGCTTATCGTTCTGCTGATCCGTTCGTACTTTCTCGGCGTATCCAAAGAAATCGAGGAGTCGGCGAAAATCGACGGCTGCTCCGCCTTCCAAATCTATTGGCGCATCTTCATGCCGATGTCGACTCCGATCATTTTGACTTCGACCATCCTGATCGCTTATTATGCATGGAACGAATTTTTATTCGCCATCATCTTCATCGATTCCGAGAAATACAAGACGATTCCGGCGGGGCTGATGAGCTTCAAAGACGCTCTGTCCACGGACTGGGGCGTGCTGCTGGCCGGCTTGGTCATGTCGGCGCTGCCGCTGATTCTGTTGTTTATCTTTATGCAGAAGTACTTTATCCGAGGGATTGCCGCAGGCTCGGTGAAAGGATGAACGGGCCTGAATCATGGGAGGTTGCCGAATGATGAAAATGATTGCGATTGGAGACAATGTCGTCGATTGCTATCTGGATCAACAGCTGTATTATCCGGGCGGAAACGCGGTCAATGTGGCCGTCAATTGCAAAAGAAACGGTTTCGAAGAATGCGCGTACATCGGCGTCTTCGGGAACGACAAAAAAGCGGAGCATATCAGGAAATCTCTTGACCAAGAGCAGGTGACCTACGAGCTCTCCCGACAAGTGTACGCTCCAAGCGGTTCACCCGGAGTTCAACTGGTCGATGGAAACCGCGTATTTGTCGGAGGCCCGAAAAATACGGCGCAGCACATCGTTCGCTTAAGGCTGACTCCTCACGATATGGAGTACATTTCCCAATTCGACGTATGTCATACAAGCTGCTATTCCAATATCGAAGGAGAACTGGCTCAGATCAAAACCGCGTGCGACATTTCCTTCGACTTTTCGACGAATGTCGGCATGGACTATTTGCAGAGGGTATGCCCTCATATCAAATATGCGTTTTTCTCCGGCGCCGACCTGCCGGACGATCAGCTCGACCCGTTGATTGAAGCTTGCCATCGTCTCGGAGTCGAAATCGTCGGCATTACGCT
Organism: Paenibacillus oleatilyticus; assembly: GCF_018998565.1. GTDB lineage: Bacteria > Bacillota > Bacilli > Paenibacillales > NBRC-103111 > Paenibacillus_G > Paenibacillus_G oleatilyticus. Next base: position 20,356 of record NZ_JAHNZO010000026.1, read on the forward strand.
GGGGGGCAAAGGAGCTTTGTTTTCGCGAAACGGTGAGCGCTATGTTCAGGGCGTTAAGCCGACCGAAGTTGTCGATACGATGGGAGCAGGCGACAGCTTTATCGCCGGTTTTCTTACCGGGTACATCCAACACGGCGGGATGGAATCGGCACTTGATTACGCTGCGGATTGCGCGGCAAAGACCTGCACCTTTTACGGCGCTTACGGTTACCCTCATCCGATGGAGAGGGATTGATCCCCGTCAGATCTGCAACCTGCATCTCGCTCGCACACATATTTTTTGAGGGACGAGGGATAATGACTCCTAGCTGACAAAAAAAAGAAGGAGTGAGCCCAACCCTTGAAACGTATCGCAATCGCCACCATCCTGCTGGCCGGTCTGCTGGCAGCCGTCCCGGTCCAAGCGGCTGCCGCAGGGGACGGCGCCTATCATTTCGGGTTCAAGAAGAGCAAGAACGGCAGCCGTCCCTCTATCAACGAAGAAGGCTTCAAGCCCATTGTGGAGAAGCACGGGGCTATTTTTCTCGGGGATACGACGCAGAAGGAGCTGTATCTCACCTTCGATAACGGCTACGAGAACGGGTATACCGCCCGCATACTCGACGTGTTGAAGGAAAAGAAGGTTCCTGCGATTTTCTTCGTCACCGGGCATTACATCAAGGATCAGCCGGAGCTGCTGCGGCGCATGGCGGCCGAAGGCCATCTGATCGGGAACCATTCCTGGAGCCATCCCGACATGACCCAGATTCCGAGCGACAAAATCAAGGACGAGCTGGAGAAGGTCAAGGCGGACGCGGCGCAAATTACCGGACGCCAGACGATGACCTATCTGCGTCCGCCGCGGGGCACCTTCAACGACCGCAGCCTCGCCGTCAGCAAGGAGCTCGGGTATACGAGCGTGTTCTGGTCGGTCGCGTACAAGGACTGGGACACGAGGGCGCAAAAGGGGGCCGATTACGCCTACAACCAAGTCATGGCCCAGCTTCATCCCGGAGCCGTCATCCTGCTGCACGCGGTATCTAAGGATAACGCGGACGCGCTCGGGCGAATCATCGACGCCGCCCGGCAGCAAGGCTATGAATTCAAGAGCCTGGACCAGTTGACGGTCAAGTCTTACTAGCGGAGACAGGCCGACTGACGAGGGTACGACCCATACCGTGCGGGGAGTCGCTCCCGCCGCAGCAAGCGTCATGGTGCGCGAGTTTCGGCGGGATGACGGCTTATTTGTCGTTTCGGTCCACCTCTTATTCGGAAAATGACTATTTTTTGCTAATTAAAGGCATTTCAAATCGTTTTTAGTGGCAAAAAATCCGAACAATCGCTTGCAGAATTACAAATTCTTATGTATGATTAAATTACGTCGCATCACAAAAAGCCGGTTGCTCTTGAAGGTGAACGAATGCCCCTGATCGACACGAATGAAAATAAAAAGAAGCTGTGCCACCTGTACAACGAAATTTCGAAAAGCTTGTTCGGCTTCGGAACGACATTGCTGCGGGTTACGATCGACGACCGGATCATCACGTATTATGCCAAGCATCGTCGTTCGCCGCGCTCGGATGCGCTCGAAGGCGAGGCGCCTACGCTGAAGCACGAGGTCGACTTTTACATGTCTTCGATCTATAAGAAGAAGCTTCGGGAGAAGCTGGAGCAGGAATTCGGGCTGGAGATCGAAGCGCTGCTGAGGGATTACGACCCGGCGACGCAATGGGCGATTACGAATGTGATTCTGCACGAACCGAAATAACAGGCCGGAGCCGCGGCGTTGATCTATCATCGAGCGGACCGCATGCATTGCCATAGATGCCGCTTATCTTTGTTTACGAAGAAAAAGCGCTCTTACGTAGAAGATTTATTTCTATTTAAGGGCGTTTTTTCTTTTTTAAATAAAATGCAAGAAGAACCGATGCCGGTGAGAGTATACTGCTAAACGTTTCTACAAATCTTAAATCATGGATACAGGAATGTTTCCTACTGGAGGATGAAGAACGATGATGAAAAAACGAATGATTCGCAGCTTGCTTTCCGTTTCGCTGATTGGATTGGCTTTGTCCGGATGCGGCCAAGCGGGAGGAAACAAGGAGCAGGGCGCAGCACCGGGAGCGGGCGGCGGAGAGCCGACCAAGCTGGTCATTTCCACCTGGGGCTTCTCCGAGGACTTCTTCAAGAAAGAAGTATACGCGCCTTTCGAGAAAGAGCATAACGTGAAGATCGTGCTGGAAATCGGCAACAACGCCGAGCGCTTGAATAAAGTGAAGCAGGGCAGCTCGAACGTCGATCTGATCTACCTCTCGGACTATTACGCGCAGCAAGGTATCGAGGCGGGAGTGTTCGAGAAGATCGACCGCAGCCGCATCCCGAACCTGAAGGATATTTACGACATCGCCAAAGCGCCGCTCGGCGAGGACTACGGTCCGGCTTATACGATCGGTCAATTCGGCATCGCCTATAACCCGAAAGCGGCGGGCAAGGAAATCAAATCGTGGAGCGATCTGTGGAGCCCCGAGCTGGCGAAGAAGCTGACGCTGCCGAACATTACGTCGACGAGCGGCCCGATGATTCTGGACGCGGCTTCGACCGTTGCTGGCAGCACGACGTTCAACGCGGACCAAGCGTTCGCGAAGCTGAAGACGCTGAATAAAAGCGTCGTGAAATATTACGGTCAAACGTCCGAGTTCGTGAACATGTTCGCCCAAGGCGAAATTGCCGCCGGACCGATCATGGAAATGTATGTGAAGGACTTGAAGGCTGCCGTGCCGGATACGAAGTTCGTTACGCCGCAGGAAGGCGCATACGCGATCATGAACACGGTGAACGTCGTGAAGGGCAGCAAAAACAAGCAGCTGGCGGAAGATTTCATCAACTGGCACCTGAGCAAGGAAGTACAGGAGAAATCGGCCAAGTCCAAAATCGATTCGCCGGTAAATACGACGCTGCAGCTCAAGCCGGAGGAAGCGCAAGGCATTACGTACGGCGCGGACGTGGTGAACAAGCTGCGCAAGCTGGATATGAAGTTCGTCAACCAGAACCTCAAGGGCTGGATCGACCGCTGGAACCGCGAAGTTACACAATAAGTTACGCAATAAGTCAAGCAATAAGCAACGCGATAGCATGACCATAATCGAAACGCTGGACAAGGGTATATGATCCGACATGTACCCTTGTTTTCATATCGGGAGTATGGAAAGGAGCTAACGGAGCGCATGAAACGAAAAGTAATCCTCGATGTCGATACGGGCGTGGACGACGCGTTAGGCATTCTGCTCGCGGTCAAGAGCGGACAGTTTGACGTGCTCGGCATCACGACGGTCAACGGCAACGTATCGCTGGATCAAGCGACAGCTAATACCTGCAAAATCCTCCAACTGCTGGACGTTGAAGCGAGCATCCCGGTCATCCGGGGGGCTGATCGGCCCTTGCTGCGTCCCCATTATTTCGAGCACCGGATTCACGGGGCGGACGGCCTCGGCGGGGCGCTGCGGGACATGGAAGTCCGCCAAGGCGCGGCCGAGGGGTTCGGGCCGGACTACATCGTGGACCGCGTACGCGAAAACCCGGGCGAAGTGACGCTGATTATGACGGCTCCGCTGACCAATCTGGCGCTCGCGTTGATGAAATATCCCGGCCTTGTGAACGACGTGAAAGAGGTCGTCCTGATGGGCGGTGTCGTCGCGGGATACGGGAACGTGACCCCGACGGCGGAGTACAACATGTATGTCGATCCGGAAGCGGCCAAGCTCGTACTGCGCGCCGGCTTCCCTTTCTTGACGCTTGTCGGGCTCGATGTGACCCGGCGCGCGCTGCTCAAGGACGAGCATATCGCCGCGCTCGGCGATACGCCGATCGGCCGCTACGTGAAGGAGAGCACGGCCGATTATATGCAGCGCTATTCCGAACGCAACGGCGTCCGCGCCTGCGCGCTGCACGATCCGTTGGCCGTCGGGGTGGCCTTATCCCGCGAGGTGGTCACGACGAAGCCGTATTACGTCGATGTGGAAACCCGCAGCGAGCTGTGCGACGGCCAGACGGTCTGCGATTTTCAGAACCGGCTCGGACAGAAGCCGAACGTTCAGGTCTGCACGGACGTGGACGCGGACGCCTTTCTCCGGCTGTTCGTGCAGACGCTGAGCCGTTAGCCCCCAATCCAGGAACAGGAGAACCGTTCGATGAAGAAATCGTATCTGTATTTGCTATTGCTGCCGGGACTGTTGTTCCTGACGGTATTTATGGCGGCTCCGATCCTCATTACGATCGGGTCCACCTTTTTCCAGAAAGGGACTGTGACGTTCGACGGGTACCTGCACTTCTTCAAGGACCCGTATTTTCTCAAAATTTTGCTGACGACATTGCAGGTCAGTCTGGTGACGACGGCGATCTGCATTTTGCTCGGCTTTCCGGTCGCCTACTATATTTCCCGGCAGAGCCTGAAGAAAAAGAGCGTGCTGCTCGCGCTCGCGATCTTCCCGCTGCTCACCAGCTCGGTCGTCCGCTCCTTCAGCTGGATGATCGTCCTCGGTAAGAAGGGGCTGCTTAACACGGCGCTGCTGGCGATGGGGATCATTCAGGACCCGCTGGATATTTTGTATACGCCGACCGCAATGATGATCGGTCTGATTCACCTGTTTCTACCGCTGATTATCATCACGCTTGTCGGCGTCATGGAAAACATCGATGCCGATCTGATCAAAGCGGCGGAGAGCCTCGGGGCGTCCCGGTTCACCGCGTTCCGTAAGGTCGTGATCCCGCTCAGCGTACCGGGTCTCATTATCGGGAGCATTCTCGTCTTCGTCGGCAGCTTGACCGCGTACACGACTCCGGCGCTGCTTGGCGGGAAACAGCGCGTTATCTCGACGTTCCTGTACCAGAACGCGATCACGCTGAACGACTGGTATTCGGCCTCCGTCATCGCGACGATCATGATGGCGATTACGTTCGTGGTCATCAGCCTGATGAATAAACTGGCCAACACTTTAAATCCGAAGGGGTAGAAGGGATGAAGGAGAACAACCGGGGCCTCGGCCTGTTTACGCTGCTTGTCTATATCTTTTTGCTCGGTCCGCTGGTCATTATCGCCTTCGCTTCGTTCGAGCCGGGATCCGTGCTGAAATTTCCGCCGCAGGGCTTTTCGCTTAAGTGGTACGAGAAAATTTTCGAAGTGGAAATGTTCATGAGCACGTTCAAAACGTCGATCATTGTCTCGATTCTGGGCAACCTGTTCGCGCTCTTGCTCGGCGTGCCTGCGGCCTATGCGCTCAGCCGCTTCGATTTCAAGGGGAAAGACGCCCTGAACGGCTTCTTTATATCCCCCGTGCTCATCCCGGGCATCGTGCTCGGGTTTACGATGCTGAAGTACCTGATCGTCACGTATCATCTGCCGCTCTACACGGCGCTGCTCGTCGGTCATACGGTCATCATGCTTCCGTTCATTATTCGCGTCATCGCGTCCAGCTTGTCGAATTTCGATTTCGCCATCGAAGAGGCCGCGCTTAGTCTCGGCGCCGGACGGCTCGGAACGTTCTTCAAGGTCGTCCTCCCGAACATCAAGTCGGGGATTATCGCGGCGATTCTGATCGCTTTTCTGGAGTCGTTCAACAATGTGGATATTTCCGTCTTCATGACGGGCCCGGGCATCAGCACGCTGCCGATTCAGATGCTGACCTACGTGGAAAATTATTTCGATCCGACCATCGCCGCCATTTCCGTGCTGCTCATGCTGTTCACGGCGGTGTTCATGTTCCTGATCGAAAGGCTGATGGGCCTTTCTTACTTTACCAAACGATAACGGAGGCTCGTACCCATGGCATTGCTATCCTTGGAAAATGTGTCGGTCGCCTATGATCACCAATATATTCTGCAAAACTTCAACCTGACGGTCGAGAAGGGGCAGCTCATTTCCCTGCTCGGCCCAAGCGGCTGCGGCAAAACGACGACGCTGCGGCTCATCGCCGGCTTCCTCGAAGCCAAAGACGGCAAATTCATGCTGAACGGCAAAGATTACACGCGGGTGCCGGTCAACAAGCGGAACTTCGGGTTCGTGTTCCAGAGCTATGCGCTGTTCCCGCATCTGTCCGTATACGATAACGTCGCCTTCGGCCTCCGCCTGCGGAAAGTTCCGGAAGCCGAGATCAAGCAGCGCGTGCTTCGCATCCTGGAGGTCGTGAGCCTCGCGGGCTTCGAGCAGCGGTTCCCCAAAGCGCTGTCCGGCGGGCAGAAGCAGCGGGTGGCGATCGCCCGCGCCCTCGTCATCGAGCCGGATCTGCTGCTATTCGACGAGCCACTAAGTAACCTTGATGCAAACCTGCGCGTCAATATGCGCGTCGAAATCCGCCGCATTCAGCAGGAACTCGGTATTACGACCGTCTACGTCTCGCACGATCAGGAGGAATGCTTCTCCATCTCCGACCGCGTCGCGATCATGAATAAGGGCATTATCGAGCAGTTGGACCGGCCTTCTACGATCTACAAATACCCGAAAACCGAATTCGTCGCCCGGTTCATCGGCTTCAACAACTTCATTACGTTCGAAGAACGCCGTGAAGCCGGCGACGGCATCGAGCTGAAGGTGAAGGGCTATACGTTCCATGCCGCCCGACAGCCCGGCACAGAAGGAGCTACAAGCAAGAAGGGCGCGATTCGCCCGGACGATATGCAGCTCGGCACCGCGGAGGAGATCGGTCACGGACCAAACCGGGTAAGGGGCGGCATCAAGGTAAGCACGTTTCTGGGAAGAAGCTACCAGTACGTCGTCGAGACGGACCTTGGGGATTTTACGGTCAACAAAGAAATGGAAGTCCCTTACAGCAGCGGGCAGCAGGTGCATTTGCTGTTCCCGGCGGACAAATTGGTCCTGGTAGACTAACGACGACTTGGAGGTACCGGCATCATGCGAGTGGATTTACTGATCGAGAAGGTACACGTATATAACAGCTATTTTAAAAAGTTCGTTCAAGGCAATGTCGCCGTCTTGAACGGATCGTTCCTGTATATCGGCGGACGCGGGACGGAGACGTTCGAAGCCGGCGAGATCGTTGACGGCCAAGGCCGCTACATGATCCCAGGTCTGGTCGATATTCACCTGCATATCGAGAGCACGATGGTCACTCCGGAGACGTTCTCCTACGGGCTGATTCGCAGCGGCGTGACGACCATCGTCCCCGAGCCGCATGAGATGGCGAACGTCTTCGGCCTGAGCGGCGTGAAGCAGATGATCGAGGCGAGCCGCGATTGCGTGGCGGACATGTTCTACGCGATTCCGAGCTCCGTACCGGCCACGTCGATGGAATCGACCGGCGGCACGATCGAGATCGAGGATATGGACGAGTTGCTGCGGACGGAAGACATCATTTGTCTCGGCGAAATTATGAACTACGTCGACGTCATCGCGGACCCGGATTGCAAAACGAACCGGATTCTGGCGCATATCCGCAAGCAGTATCCGAAGCTCGTCATTGAGGGACATGTTCCGAAACTGCTCGATCTGGACCTGCACCGGGTCATCTATGCCGGGGTCGATTCGGACCACACGCATCAGACGATCGAAGGGATGGAAGCACGCATCGGCGCAGGCATGTTCATCGAGATTCAAGAAAAGTCGATGACGGAAGACGTCATGAACTATTTGATCCAAAACGACGTCTCCGAGCACTTCTGCTTCGTCACCGACGACGTCATGGCCGATTCGTTCCAGCGGCGCGGCCATCTGGACCATATCGTCCGCAAGGCGATCCGCATGGGCATGTCGCCGGAGAAGGCGATCTACGCCGCGACGTTTACCCCGGCGCGCCGGATGCGGATGCATGACCGAGGCGCCATCGCCCCCGGCAAAATCGGCGACTTCGTGCTGCTGTCGGATCTGCGCGAGCTGACGATTGATCAGGTGTACAAACAAGGCCGCAAGGTGTACGACGTGCGCGAGGCGTATGTTCCGAAGGAGCACGGCCACGCGTTCCCGGCGCACTACTACCATAGCGTGCAGCTGCCGCTGCTGACGGAAGCGGACTTCGTTGCGCGGCCGGAAGGTGCGGTGGACGGCCGCCATGCGTGCCGCGTGATGCAGGTTAAAGATGGCTCCACCTTCACGGAGGATGTACGCGGCGAGGTCGAGATCCGGAACGGCGAGCTGTGCTGGCAGGAAAGTCCGTACGCGCTCATCGCGACGTTCGAGCGGTACGGCAAGAACGGGAACCGGGCATATGGCTTGATCGGCGGAGATACGATTCAACGCGGCGCGGTGGCGACGACGTATTCGCACGATAACCACAACCTGCTTGTGGTCGGGCACAACCCGGCCGATATGGCGCTTGCGGCTAACGAAGTGATCCGCAGCCAAGGCGGCTTCTGCGTCGTGGAAGCGGGCCAAGTGCTGGCGCACCTGCCGCTGCCGGTCGGCGGCATCTTGACCGAAGCCCCGCTCGACGAGACGGCGAAGGAAGTCGAGAAGCTGCGCAAAGCTATGGAGTCGCTCGGGTACAAGCACTACAACCCGATCATGTCGATCAGCACGCACTCGCTTCCGGTCAGCCCGGCGCTCAAAATTACCGATCTGGGCCTGATCGACGTGAACGCGGGCAAGGTTGTACCGCTGCTGGTTGAGGGGTAGTTAACGGGATATGTTGAACAAACGGCTCTTGCCGCCAAGCTGCGGACAAGGGCCGTTTCGTATTATGTCAGAAAGATGGCCCAATGAATTCAATCCTTTTCGGGATGGAGCTTCAAGCCTATCTTGTGGCAGGATGAATCACTTTATTATAGTGCCAATGCGCCGCCAGAAACGCTCATCGCGTGATGAGGGTAAATAAAACGGGGATCATGATGAAACCCGCTATCCCCATAGGGACCGGGATTACTCGTTTGGTGATGCCCATTTTATCGAGCGGATATTCGATTGCCATGACTAAACAAGCAAGCAAAACGATTTTCCAAACATCGGGAATCGCCAAGCCCCACACGAAATACATGACGCCCATAAAAATTCCGAAGCTCAAAGGATATTTAAGACGCAAGGACACCGCCTCCTTCATTTCCGATTCGATTGGAACGAGCCTGATCCCGCCTCCCCCTTAATAAATACTACAATTTATATAATACCAGTTATATTCTTGATAAGGGAATACATGGGAAAATTACTTCGGTAACGAAAAGGCCCCTGCCGCAAAGATAACGATCAAGAGCCGATTTTTTGCAAAGGGCTACTGCTCCAGCTACCCCTCTTCTTTCATATACCTAGCACATAATACAAACATAGGTATTGCTATTGCCGCAGTCCAAAGACCGAGCGATCCGTTAAAATAAGTAATGACTACAAGGATAACTGTGAGAGCAAAAACAAACTGTGCTTTTCTTTTATTGGGCTGCTTTGACCGTTTAGAGATCATATACAGTATGCCCCAAGCCTTACAGCCCGTTTACATGAGGGTTGTTTGGCTTGTTCCACGAAATGAAAATCTCGTTTAAGGCGGAAAAACATTTTGTTAAATTTGAAAATATTATAAACATATTATAAGATTGAACTAATATCCCAAAAAAAAGATGGGAAGTGATACAAATAGGCGCTATATATTGGCCAGGAGTTTTTATGACACTCGCAATAGGTGTTATCTTATTTTTCTTCTTAAAATTCTTGATTAAATATTTATTCAAAAGATAATAATCCTAACTACTAGCAAAAAAGAAGAAGTATTTCAGGTTGTTCCGCATAGTAAGGAATCCTGAAGACTTCTTCTTTTTAAATTCTAAAACTTGAACATTTCACTATAGGGAACATCTACTTCAGCAAATGAATCGGTGAAGGTACTTTTCGGAGTAAGGGTATAATATACAGGTAAACCTGAAAAATCCTGACTCTTATTCTGTTGGCAGAAATTCGCATTTGAACACTCATTATAGAGTGTAAAATCAGCAATTTTTACAAATCCATCCCTTCCAACTACCCCGTAAGCAGTAAAATGCAAACTATTAGAAAGTTTTCTATGATATTCTTCTCTGGAGTCTTTTACAAAAAAATTTGTGGAAACTGTATGGTTAACCACCCCTAAATCAACATAAGCGTATCCTTCCATTCTAAGAACAGAATTCTTTTCATTACTTATCGCCATACCTTTAAAATACCACTTATCATTCTTTACATCCAACGAAGGAGAGATCTCACTCCCCTTAGTACTAGCCTTTGTACCATATTTTTGAATAAATTGAGCATCTTCTGGGGAGAAGACTTCACCGATTCCATACTTTTGATTAATCTGATCAATTTTCTTCTGGATTTCTAGCTGTTGTTTTTGTGACATGAAGGAATCTGGGATTTGCTGTGATGTTTCTGGCGCAGCATTTGCGACAGGTACAGCCAATAGAGACATTGCAACTACACCAACAGACAGAAATTTTTTCAACATTTTTTCCTCCTAAACAAAGTAAAATATGAATTTTTTTCAACTACAAAATATATTGCGCACTATAAGATAAACGCTAGTGTCACATGTTGTTTGCCCGATAAAAAACATTCGCTCGCGTAACAGTTTCTCAATTTGCTCGTCGGTGTAGCCAAGCTCGGCCACACTTTCAGCTTCAGTTTAGAAGAAGACTTTGAGCCATCAAAATATACCGATCTAAACGCTGGCTGAGCTGCACCACCTCCTTATCGGAAAACGAGCCTTTTTTCTCAACTGACCGTTCAATTGAGGCTTTAGCTTTCTGACTTTCCATTCTAGTTGTGTTCATTCCCGCTTCCCTTGAATCTATAATAATCCTAAATTTCCATTTTGAGGGTTTATTGTTTTTTGAAAATTTTTTCGATAAAAAAGGCCTCTTCGCTATTCGACCATGGGTAAATATAAACCAGCGACTTTATAGGGAGGGGCGGGCATGATAGGCCGGTTCCCGAGGCCTTGGAATTCGCGGCTGCTCGCGAGAAGCCATACCCGCAGAGGCTCCATGTCAAGTCGCTCCATTACCTCTATCAAGAGCACCTTTAACCACGCAGTATTATAGCTAAGAGTCAAAAAAAGCATTCTGATCATCAGAATGCTTTAGCCATAATTCTATTTGATATCCGACTCTAAACCACCCAAAGCCTGATCGATTCGTAATACTGAATCTGTGCTTCCGATGCATAATTCCGGTGCTTCTCAAATAAAGCGACACAGCGGGCCAAGTCCTCGTATCGCTTCATCTCCAAGCATAGCGAAATGCAGAATAACGTTTCCTTAATCCCATTTTCGAACCGTTCTTTAGTAAATTCATAAACGGCTCTGTGATAACAAAACCAAAGGTATCTGCGTGAATTAATCAAATCATCTAAAAAACAATCGAATCGGTCGATCGCTTCGGCAAAACGCCGCAGCACGTGATCAACACAAAAGCCGTGGGTATTCGCCGATTTTATAATCGTCTCCAATCCGGACAAAATTTCGTTCAGTTGGTCAAGGCCCTCCAGGTAATCCGCGTATTCATTCAGAATATCGTCATTGCCCATCAATACTTCAAGGGTGTAAAGATTCGCCTGCGCGTAAACTTTAAATCTTTCGACATCTTGCCAGGCGGACTCGTTAAGAGGCTCAAACCAACTAAGATCGGCATAATGCTGGACAACTTTTTTTGCTTCTTGGTAAAGCCCTCTTTTTTCCAATACAGCACCCTCAAATAATAATCCCATGCCAAAGTAATATACTAAGTGACGCTCTACCGATACTTCTTCTACCATTTTTAGCTTATAGAGAATTGAACTTAGTTCCGAGAGCTCTTGTGCAAACTTCTCGACTTCATCCCACTTCTCCAGTGAATAACAAACCTTCGCCAACTTCAAAAGCGCTGCAAGCTGGAGATACTCTGGCAGTCGTCTTCGGAAAGGTTCAAATTGAATAACTGATTTCCAGTTCTTCTCTTCATCCGTACCTTGAGCAATTAGAAATAGCCGATATTGGCTTATCGCCATGAACTCGGAGAAATTGTCTTTGATATTATCGACCACGAGTTGATAAAAACGCGCCGATTCATCCAGCCTTCCGTTCTCGTAAAGCTTCTCCGCCGCAGAGAAGATAATGGACACGTTCTTGGGGTTATCGAGAATCTTGGAAACCACTGGTTCAATACAATCCACTCGGCCAGTCTCTGCACATCGCACCAAATACGGGATCATGCGTGGCCTAGACAACTTATTGTCCGAGATGCATTCTTCCGTGTAGAGCTCGTACAGCCATCCGGGGGGCTTCCCAAAAACTTCTGCCAGAGCGTCCAAATGACCGATTGTCATGGCACGAGCCCGGCCATTTAACACCATGCTTAAATTTCCGGCGTTAATCCTCGTCAGTTCGGCTACTTTATTTAGGCTATAGCCATGCAGCTTCATCTGGTTTTCGATTTCCAAACGCAAAGAGCGATTATCCACCCGCACGGAACACCCTCCCCTAAATCTATACCCGGTTCTAAACCACCCAAAGCCTGATTGATTCGTAATACTGAATCTGTGCTTCCGATGCATAATTCCGATGCTTCTCAAATAAAGCGACGCAGCGGGCCAAGTCCTCGTATCGCTTCATCTCCAAGCATAGTGAAATGCAGAATATCGTTTCCTTTATCCCGTTTTGATAGCGTTCTTTCGTAAACTCATAAACGGCTCTATGATAGCAAAACCAAAGGTATCTGCGTGAATTAATCAGATCGTCTAAAAAACAATCGAATTGGCCAATTGCGTCGGCAAAAAGATGCAGCACGCGATCAACACAAAAGCCGTGTGTATTCGCCGATTTTATAATCGTTGTCAGCCCAGATAAGGTTTCATTCAGGCGGTCAAGGTTTTCCAAATAATCAGCGTATTCATCCAGAATGCAGGCATTGCCCATCAATACTTCAAGCGTGTAAAGATTCGCTTTCGCGAAAACTTTAAATCCTTCAACCTCTTGCCAGCCTGATTCGTCAAGAGGCTCAAACCAACTAAGATCGGCATAAGTCTGTACTACTTTTTTAGCTTTTTCGTATAAACCCGTTTTTTCTAGTGCAATTCCCTCAAATAATAATCCCATGCCAAAGTAATAAACCAAGTGACGCTCTACTGATACTTCTTCTACCATTTTTAGCTTATAGAGAATCGAGCTTAGTTCCGAAAGCTCTTGTGCAAACCGCTCGACTTCATTCCATTTCTCCAATGAGTAACAAACCTTTGCCAACTTCAAAAGCGCCGCAAGCTGGAGATATTCCGGTAATCGTCTTCGAAAAGGCTCAAATTGAATAACCGATTTCCAGTTCTTCTCTTCATCCGTACCTTGAGCGATCAGAAATAACCGATATTGGCTTATCGCCATAAACTCGGAATAATTGTCTTTGATGTTATCGACCACAAGTTGATAAAAACATGCTGACTCCTCCAGCCTTCCATTCTCATAAAGCTTCTCCGCCGCAGCAAAGATTATCGATATGTTTTTGGGATTATCGAGAATCTTGGAAACCACTGGTTCAATACAATCCACTCGGCCAGTCTCTGCACATCGCACCAAATACGGGATCATGCGTGGCCTAGACAACTTATTGTCCGAGATGCATTCTTCCGTGTAGAGCTCGTACAGCCATCCGGGGGGCTTCCCAAAAACTTCTGCCAGAGCGTCCAAATGACCGATTGTCATGGCACGAGCCCGGCCATTTAACACCATGCTCAAATTTCCGGCGTTAATCCCCGTCAGTTCGGCTACTTTATTTAGGCTGTAGCCATGCAGCTTCATCTGGTCTTCGATTTCCAGCCGCAAAGAGCGATCATCCATCCGCACGGAACACCCTCCCCTAAATCTATAAAACCATACTACCATAACAGCAAATTAACATAAAATAACAGGGAAATAAAAATTTCCTAGTATGAAATCTGGTAAATTTTATTTATAAAAAAGTAACCTTGATGGGCAAATGCCAGTCAAGGTTACTAGGGTATGGCTGCTTCGATTTTGGATTCATTCAGAGCTTCTTGAATGAGATCAATAACGTCTGGATCTTCTTCTCTTTCTAAAACTCCCGTTAATACGCCAATAATCCTGTCATCTTCGATTTGGGACAGGGCGGTTACAGCTGCGCACCTAATATCGGAATCGGGGTCTCTAAGCAAATTGCTGAGAGGGGGAATTAAGCTTGGGGTCGGAAAAGACGCAGCGATATGCGTACACCAATACCTGACTCCGGTATGTTCACTTTTTAAAGCCGAAATTAAATGCGGGACGACTTGTTCTATCGAGAACTTCATCAATACGTCTTCAATCAGCTGATATACTCCGAAGCCGCTGCCTTCGCCAAACGAATTTAGAAATAATGGAATGCACTGAGGATCAGGGTGATTCAAAAAGTGCACCCTCACGTCGTTATACTTTTGAATGACTTCGAATTTCGACTCAGTATCTCTTGAAAAGGGCTGATTGTTTTTCAAAAACATAATGGCTTGTGCGGAATTCATTTATTTAATCGAATCCTCCTAAAGATCCAAAAATCAACTCCAAGGCTTGTTTGAATCGTTATAGTAGTGGTCCGTTTTATTTTTCTTACGAAATAAGAGCCGCTCGCGCAAAATGGTTTCAATCTGCTCGCTGCTATAGCCAAACTCAGCCAACATTTTGGCCGTAACTCCGGCATTAGTTCTCGCCCTGCTTTCAGCATCATGTAAATCCTTGATGCCGTAGAGTCTCTCAAAGATTGCACCAATCCGGGCAAGATAGAGAATCCGTTCCTCGTTTTCCCCGTCCAGTAAATAATCATGCGTCACTGTATCATCCACACACTTTCAGTTTAGAAGACTTTTGAGCCATGAGAATGTACCGGTCCAGACGTTGACTTAGCTGCACCACCTCCTCGTGCGATAATGAACCTTTCTCCTCAACCAGTCGCACTAACTGCTGCCGTAGCTGTCTGATTTTCTGTTCTAGTTTCATACTCATATATATCCACCATCCTTATCTCTATAATAATGCCGTTTTTCCATATTAAGGGTCTTAGAATTTGAGAAATATTTTTTTCGACAAAAAATGCGTTTCGAAAATGCTTCACTTATACTATCTGTTGCGCAGATAAAGAAAATACATATGGAAGGAATCATTATACCTGTTATATTTAATTAACCAAGGGACCGTTAATAATCCCAACAGCAGCCTAGTTTTGTTCACCGTGAACCGAATGTTGAAATGTACCATAAGAAAACCGCCCATTGAAAAGGCGGTTATATCAAGTACATGTTTAGTTTTATTTCGCCTTCTTAAGAGACGAAACAATTACCGATCCTATAAACCAAAAGGCACCGCCTACGAATCCCGCTAGCATTGAAATATCTTTATCTATAAAGTAATGTGTGACCATCCAAAAAATTGAAAATGATAATCCCCCTGCTGCAGCGTTAATAATCGCTTTTTGTTTAGGCACAGCCTCACATCCAATCACCAATGTTTTTCCATCGCTTCTTCACATCGAGCAAATCCATTTCTTGTATAAAACGGGACACTGTCGCTACTGGGCCAAACGATAAGAAATTCAACCCCATTCTCTTTTGACCACTTTTCCATAGCGGAATGAATCTCTGTTCCGATACCTTGACTTCGAAAAGCAGGGTGAGTATAGACATTGGTAACATAGCCGTAATACGGGTCTGGAGATTTCCCCGGCCTTGGTACTTTATGTATTAACTGTAGATACATGTGCGAAACTATACTTTTTTCAACTTCCGCCACCCATATGTACCAATCTCCACTTCCCATAGCTTTGACCAAAAATTCACGACAAATAGGGTAAAACTCCTCGAAATTAACCGTACTGGTATGCTCCTCTTCCGAGAAATCCCAACGCATACGAACAAGCTCATCTACATCGTCTAGTGTGGCGAATCGTACAACAGCCATGCGCTCATTCCCCTCGATATGATGTATTCTTGAACATTGGTTATAAACATTATGTAATAGGAAAGATTTCGACAAAAAAAGCATTCCTGAGCGTTTTGTCCAGAATGCTTTTAATTGATGGTTATCTTTAATACGACCTGAGCACTTGTTTTTTTATTGTTCCGATCAAAACTCTGTACCATGTTCAAGCATCTTGATTATGTAGGCTTCACCTTGAACATTAAAATTCCACCAATGCCCAGCTGAGCCAAACAGACCTAAGGCGACGACCAAAGCCAGAAAATAGGCTTTCATTCTAAATACACCTCCTCTCTCACCACGGCTGACCGATAATATTCTAATTGCTGCGTTGACGCATTTTCCCGATGCTTTTCAAACAAAGAAACGCAGTAGAAGAAATATTCGTACTTTCTCATCTCGTTAGCCAAGGACAGACAGTGTAACGTTTCGTCGATTCCAGGTTGAACTCGACCGTTTCTGAATTCGTAAATAGCTTTATGATATCTAAAACGAAGATGCCGATCTGAAAGAATCAGATCATGGTTAAACGAATCGAAACGATCAATAGAGCCGGAAAAACGCGACAGCACGTGATCCACATTGAACCTATATGTATTCGCTGACTTTATAATAGCAATTAGCCCTGCCACAATATCATTTAACCGATTAAGGCCTGCTAAATAATCGGCGTATTCGTTAATAATGCCTTGGTTCCCAGATAGCACTTCGAGCGTATATAAATTCGCTTTCGCCAATGTTCCAAGCACTTCGATCTCTTTTTTGCCCGATTCATCGAGGGGCTCCCACCACTCAAGATTTGCATAACTATACACGCATTGTTTCGCCTGATCGTATAGTCCCCGCTTTTCAAGCACGACACCTTTAAACAAAAGGCCTATTCCATAATAATAGACCAAGTGCCTTTCAGTTGCTATGTTTTGGCTACACAGCATAATACTTAGTTCTATCAGTTCTTCAGCATACCCTTCAACTTCGTTCCACTTTTGTAATGTAAAACAAACTCTGGTCAATCTTAAAAGAGCATCCAGTCGTGCGTATTCTGTTAAGCGATTTCGAAACGGATCAAAACGAATGACTGCTTTCCAGTTTTTCTCCGAATCCGTGCCTTGAGTAATACTGAACAGACGATAATGACTCATAGACAGCATCTCGGAGAAATTATCTTTGACGTTATCAACCACAAGCTGATAGAATCGTTCCGATTCTTTGCTTCTTCCCTTCTGGTATAGCTTCTCCGCTACAGAAAAGATGATTGACACGTTCTTCGCATTATCCAAAATCTTAGAGATAACCGGCTCAATACAATCGTTTCTGCCAACCTCGGCACATCGCACCAAATACGGAATTAACCGCGGCCGGGACAATTTCTCTTCGGAAATGCACTCCTCCGTATATAGTTCATACAGCCATCCGGGAACCTTTCCGAACACTCTTGCCAAAGCGTCTAATTGACGGATTGTCATTGCGCGGGAAACACCATTCAACGCCATGCTGAGATTTCCGACATTAATCCCCGTCAATTCAGCCACTTGATTAAGGTTATAGCCATGCAGTTTCATTTGGTCTTCAATTTCCACGCGCAAAGACCGGTTAACAACCCGCATAAAAGGCGCCCTCCTCAAATTTATAAGTTTATTTTACCACAATATACCATTACTATGAAACGAAAATATTCATATTTTGGTTGAAAATAAGGATTTATTTTACAATTTTCATCAGAAAATTTTATCTGCTTTTCGCGAAATCTTGATTTTAAAGGAAGTTTTTCTCTTTTTTTATAGATTGGGTTTAATTAGGGAGGAATAAACTAAAATTAACCTTGGGTGAATCTATGGAGAAATGCAAACGATAGTGTGGGGGGATCGGTTAATGAAGTACGAAACGAGCGAACGCAATGACATAATAGAACATAGCGGCGATGGCAAGAGCAGCATAACAGACTCCCAGCGCATAGATCAGAGCTTGTCCGCCATACCCCAACAGTTTCCAATACCACGGCAAAGGTTCTTCCGGAAGCTCACTCCAATAGGATTTGGGGTAACGCGATTTCCAAGTGTCCGTGTGGGGCCGGTATTCACCTGGTTTTTGCTCCTTCATTACATCTCACCCTTTTTTTCGAGGTTTTCCACGGGATATATGCGTAACCTGATTCAGGCGTTCCAACGGAATCAAAAAAAGACGACCCCTGACGAGTACAGGAATCATCTCTTAGCTGTGTAGAAACTCTAGGAAATTCAGATACTCATTAACGGATGAACCCCTCCTCGTCTGACAATAAGCTTCTATTCAACCAATCGTATCAACCGACCGCTGCCCCAGCTTCCTGATTTTCCGTTTTCGCCTTTTATTCATATTAACCATCCCCGAATCCTATTATATTGATCGTTTTCCATATACAGGATTTTTGATTTTTGGAATAATTTTTTTCGACAAAGACAATGTTGTGCGTAATGTTAATCGTGAGCAGAAAAGTTGCGTCAAGAGAAAAAGAAAGAGAGCACCTCAACGCGGTACTCTCTCGGGAATACTTGAAGCCTTAGCTCAAATATTCCTTTTTTTATCGTCCAAAGGAATCGTGGACAGATCCACGTTCACGTCTCTAATGATTTAAAATATTGTCCTCCAATACGGTGAACTTATCGCCGTATTCTTTAATAATATGGTGTTCTCCCCAGGAGCAAAGGGCATCCAGAATCGGCTTGAGGCTCCACCCGTATTCGCTCAGCTCGTATTCGACCTTGGGCGGCACTTGATGATACGTAATCCGGTTGACGATCCCGTCCGCCTCCAGCTCCCGCAGTTGCTGGGTCAGCATCTTTTGCGTAATGCTGGGCATAATACGCTTGAGATCGCTCGTCCGCTTCTTTCCGCGCGTCAAGTGACAGAGAATCACGCACTTCCATTTTCCTCCGATGACTTCCAAGGTCGCTTCTACCGAAATATTATACTTCTTATTGGTTCCTGTACTCATGCGAAGTCCTCCAATTGTTATAGGCACTTTTTAGTGCCTACCGCACTTTAAAGTACGTACTAGCCAAAAATGCTTGCTCCTCTCATAATAGCATATATCGGCCGATGATGAATACACGGATAGAGGTGAGAAAACATGCAATTGGATCAAAAACGGAGTATACTCGCGCTTCTGGCTCTGGCCATTAGCGCCTATGCGATCGGAACAACCGAGTTTATCAGCGTGGGGCTGCTGCCCTTGATCGCCGAAAACCTTCATATATCGGTCACAACGGCAGGACTGACCGTGACGCTGTATGCGCTTGGTGTCACCTTCGGGGCTCCCGTGCTGACCTCACTCACCACGGGAATGTCCCGCAAGTTGCTGCTGATTGCCATTATGGTCGTTTTTATCGCCGGCAACAGTCTGGCGGCGGTTTCCGGAAGCATCGGCGTCCTGTTGACGGCCCGCGTGCTATCCGCTTTGTCGCATGGCGTATTTATGTCGATCGCATCGACCATCGCCGCCGACCTCGTGCCGGAGAACAAACGGGCGAGTGCGATCTCCATGATGTTCTCAGGCCTGACGGTCGCCATTGTGACTGGTGTACCGCTCGGTACCTGGATCGGCCAGCAGATGGGCTGGCGGGCGGCCTTCGTCGCCATCGCCGTCATCGGCCTGATCGCGCTGATCGCCAACCTGATCTTGATCCCCGCCTCGCTGCGTAAGGGCGTTCCGACCCCGGTGCGCGAGCAGGTGAAGCTGGTGACGAATGGCAGGCTGCTGCTTGCGTTCGCTATCACGGCTCTCGGGTATGGAGGCACCTTTGTCGTATTTACTTATTTATCCCCATTGCTGCATGAAATAACCGGATTTGCCGAAAGCACGGTAGCGGTTATCCTGCTGATTTACGGCGTCGCGATTGCGATCGGCAATGTCATCGGGGGAAAGGTGGCCAACCGCCGGCCGCTCAAGGCTCTGTTCTATATGTTCATCCTGCAAGCGATCGTGCTGCTGGTGTTGATGGTGACCGCGCCATTCAAGGTAGCCGGGTTGATCACGATCTTCTTCATGGGCCTGCTGGCCTTCATGAACGTTCCCGGGCTGCAGATTTATGTCGTCATGCTGGCCGAGCGCTTCGCGCCGGGAGCTAAGGATGTCGCTTCCGCCGTCAACATCGCTGCGTTCAATGCGGGCATCGCTATTGGGGCCTATCTGGGTGGTGTGATCACCGATTCGATGGGATTGATTCATACCACCTGGATCGGGGCTATCATGGTCTTAGCAGCGGTTTTGCTGACCGGCTTGAGCATGGCACTGGAACGCAAGGGCGTATCGGTTCGCGCTGTGCGGACGGGGCCAGCCCGGTCTTGATTAGAGCCGTTACCAGTTCCAACAAGACATCATGTATTCAAATTTACCATTTACCCTACTGGAGGTTTTATCTATGACAACACATCTGCAAGCAACTACGACTCTCAATAACGGAAAGGCTATGCCTTGGTTCGGCATCGGCGTATTCAAAGTCGAGGACGGTCCCGAGCTCGTGGACGCGGTCAAAGCGGCTGTCGCCCATGGCTACCGCAGCATCGACACGGCGGCCATCTATGACAACGAGCGTAGCGTAGGTCAGGCTATCCACGAAGCCCTCCAAGAAACAGGACTCTCCCGTGAAGACCTGTTCGTCACTTCCAAGGTATGGAACGCCGATCTCGGCTATGAAGCGACGCTCGCCGCCTATGAGACCAGCTTGGAGAAGCTGGGGCTGGATTATCTGGATCTGTACCTGATTCACTGGCCGGTGGCCGGCAAGTACAAGGACGCTTGGCGTGCGCTCGAAGCGCTGTACAAGGCCGGACGCGTCAAAGCGATCGGCGTCAGCAACTTCCAGATTCATCATCTGGAGGACCTGATGAAAGATGCCGAGATCAAGCCGATGGTGAACCAGGTCGAGCTCCATCCGCGGCTCAGCCAACAAGCGCTGCGCAACTTCTGCGCCCGGCATGACATTCAGATCGAAGCGTGGTCGCCTCTGATGCAGGGCCAGCTGCTGGACAACCCGGTGCTGCAGGAAATCGGCGCCCGTCACGGTAAGTCGATCGCCCAAGTCATTCTGCGTTGGGATCTACAGCACGGCATCGTAACGATTCCCAAGTCGACGAAGGCTCACAGGATTATCGAGAACGCCTCGGTGTTCGACTTCGAGCTGACAAGTGAAGAGATGGCCCGCATCGATGCGCTGAACCAGAACCTGCGGGTTGGACCGGACCCTGACAATTTTGACTTTTAAGCCTGGCCTGGCCATAACGAAGAACGCCTGTTCCCCTGTCAGGGGGCTGGTTGGCCTGTTGATAAAACCCTCAAAACCCCTTCAGCCTATTGAAGGGGTTATTGAATAGTGCAGCTTTTACTGTAGCTGAAGGGCGAACGAAAGACTACTGACAATAAATTGTTTCAGGAGAATGAGCAATTATTGCATAGATTAATAACAAAGTTGTAATTATTAATAAGATGATAGAAATACTTTTTGAAAGGGTCGCACCCATATCATTTGGATACTTTCTCCCCAAATAGAAAGATATGCCTAATAATATCATCATAAGTATTACAGTATAGTGAAACCCTTCTGAATCGCATGACCAAGCCTTTAGTCCAAAAAAGTTAAATATTTCATCACCAATAATATTTTTATTGCTAAATCCAAAGTTGAATGAAATAAGTATCCCACCGATTAAAAAAATAAGCGATAGTGATCCGAATCCGATTTTTTTCATAAGACCTCCCTAAACCTGGCCTTAAACTTTATGATTTATTTTATCAGAAGGCAAAGATAATAAGAACAAATCGATGAAAATGAATTAGTTTAATCAAACCGTACATGCCATTAAGACATACAGTTTGGCAAACTCGCTGGTTTGTTGGGGAACTGAATATCCTTTTAGATAAGACTTCCTAATTATATTTGCACGTTGTCCATTTTGCCCTGCCTGCTGTTTTACGCTTTCGTATTTTGAACATTTTTTCTTTTAAAGCTGTCCGTGCAAAAACAAAGCACCTCAAAACCATTGATTTTGCGGTGCTTTGTTTTTGATTTTATTGGGTCTTAAGGTTAGTAGTTATCTACCCCAAAGAATCCACAACCTTGATTTGTAATGGATATGTTTAAGCTATATGATTTAGACCATATTGGCATAGGCGCCCATAAGGTAACGTTATAAGTACCAGTAGCTGTTGCTGTAGCTGGATCGGGAGCGTTTCGTCCCGAATGCTGCTAAAACAGCTGTCAGAAATCCCTAAGCAAACGTAGCGTTAAACAGCTCTGACAGGATATTTGAGGAAGCTTTCTGTTTGTTGCTCCGACGCATATGCCTTATATTGTTCGAACAAGGCGGTGCAGCGGACATAATCCTCATTCCGGCTCATTTTGTGGGCTAAGGAAAGGCAGTGTAACGTCTCATCCAGCCCTTCTTCGATTCGTCCGTGTCTGAACTCATACATAGCCTTATGATACCTAAATCGAAGGTGTCGATCCGAAAGGATGAGATCGTCGTCAAAAGAATGAAAAGCATGAGTGGCTTCGGAAAAACGCGACAATACGTGATCTACCGAGAAACCATAGGTATTTGCTGATTTTAAGATCGTGATCAATCCGGCCAGAATGTCCGTCAGTCTGTTTATGTTTTCCAAATAATCAGCATATTGATCAATAATGTATTCGTTTCCGGTTAACACTTCAAGCGTGTATAAATTCGCTTTTCCCCAGATTTTAAACATTTCTACTTCTTTTTGGCCCTCTTCATCGAGCGGTTCCGGCCATTCCAGATTAGCATAGCCACGAACATATTTTTTGGATTGGTCATATAACCCTCGTTTTTCTAATGCAGCGCCTTTAAACAAAAGCCCAGCTCCGTAATAGCATACCAAATGTCGCTCACTCTCAATCTTCTCGCGAGTACTGCACAATGCCATACTTAACTCCGCTAGCTCATTCGCGAATTTCTCGACCTCGTCCCACTTCTGCAAAGCAAAGCAGGCCTTAGTCAGCTTCATAAGCGCTGCCAGTTGGTGATGTTCCGGCAGACGTTTTCGGAACGGCTCAAACCGAATGATCGCTCTCCAATTCTTCTCCGCATCGGTACCTTGAGCTATGAGAAATAATCGATAATGACTCACGGCCAGCATCTCGGAGAAGCTATCCTTGGTCCCGTCAATCACGACTTGGTAGAAATGCTCTGCTTCCCGCAATCTCTCTGTCTGGAACAGTTGCTCTGCCACGGCAAAAATAATGGATACGTTCTTCGGGTTATCAAGAAGTTTGAAGATCACCGGTTCAATACAATCATGACGATCGAGCTCTGCACATCGTACCAAATAAGGAATTAACCGCCGCCGGGACCATTTTTCCTCCGACATGCATTCTTCTATATACAGCTCGTATAGCCATCCGGGAGCTTTGCCAAAAATCATGGCCAAAGCATCCAATTGACCGATTGTGATCGAACGGGCTACACCATTCAAGGCTCGGCTTAAATTTCCTGCGTTGATCCCTGCTAGTTCAGCCACTTGATTAAGGCTATAGCCGTGCAGTTTCATCTGGTCTTCAATTTCCCACCGCAAAGGACGATTGATACCCCGCACGAAGAAAACCTCCCCTAGAAATATAGATTAATTTTACCTTAATATGGTACGTACAGTGAACAAAATTCCAATATTTTGTTAAAATTGGTTTCCACCTTACCTTAAGCTGATATAATAAGTCTTTAGAACTACTTTTTCTTTTAAAATATCGATTTCGAACGCGGATGATGGCGTCGGTAATCTTCAAGAAGGTTGTTTTCCGCCATATGGAATTTTCCTGTTTCACATAATTACCTGTTGCTCAAACTAAGTAGGGGGAGTTCTTTTGTTTCCAATAAACAGGAAAGAAATTAAGAGGCAAACGAAATTGCCAGGATCCAAGAGCGATCTTGCTAATACGAATGCAGTAGTGTTCGATCAATGGAAGCTAGAAATGTGGAATATAATGGACAAGGCGCAGCAGCAGAGCATATTTAACCTCGGCCATTGGATTATCTTTCATGACAACTTGATCGAGTTATTTAGGCAGATGCGCGAACAGCCAGGTGTCAGCAGCGCGCTAGATGAAGCTGCAGCTGCATTGGGAATCACACTTCCCAAATCTTAATTTCTTATTGCACGGCATAACTTAGAATGGTAAAATAAAGATACAGGATATTGTCACGGAAACGTGAAATCACAGGTTGAAAAAAGCTACTGGAAACGGGGCTTTTTTCGTTTTTTCAAGAAGTTCGCCAACCACTGGGTCAAGCCAACTGATGGAGTGACCTACTTGTTGTTATATACTTAATGTTTAAAAATAGAAACCTTGTCTATTTCCTAAGCCTCCCATGACGGGAGGCTTATTCCACATATTCTTATCAATAAATTTCACTAGCGTCCGGGGCTAAATGCCGAACATGCTTTAAATAGGCGGTGACGCGCTGATCGTCTTCCAGAGGATATTCGTAATTCAATCGGTTTGCCACAGCCTGCGCGGTTCGGCGGAACAACTCCCCCATGGCGAACAAGGCTCGCCAGACTCCTTCATAAGTTGCGTCAGGGAAGGTGGACATCAAATCGTGCCAGCTCTCCTTCGAAAGATGCTTCTCTAAATATTTGCCGTTTTTGCCTGTGCTGACCGAAAAATCGGTGCGGATGCCAACCTGCCATTCGAGCATCTGAATCAGCATCGGTCTCACGGCCGTGTTCAAATGATCCTGGGCATAGAGCATTTCTTGTCTCCACAAGCCTTTGGCCACGTACGTGGATACCCACCAGAACTCATTGCAGCAATCGGCAAAAAGCTTGGCCGACGGGCGCTTCACCCAATAATCCTCGTCTGTCGGGGCTGGAAGCTGGGGAAGGCAATCGTCTTTGTCCAATAAAACGACGGCCAGTTTATCGCCGCTGTTCCAGTTGTTCTTTTGCTCGAACGGACACAGGGTCAGGTCAATCCGGTTGCCATCTGCGAACAGCATCAGGTAGGGGAATTTTCCGTCCAATTCGGGAGGAATAAGCTTCATCTCTTCCGGCTTCTGCATGATAATCCGGCTGCCGAAGCGGTCGATCCACTGCTTATCTTCTATAAAAGAAGTCAGATCATGAATGATATACACGATGTCGTAATCCTGAAACACATCTTTCGGCGCATTCGGATTCGTTCGCGACCCGTTCATCCCGACCGCCCGGATTCGCTCATCGTTCACAGCAAAATCCAAAATTAAATTCATCATTTCCTGTTCGCTTCTCATCCTCGTTCCAACCTCCATCGAATATAGTCAGGGTTCGGCATTCAGACGAGGCGGGCGGTCCGCGAATACGGACAGCATCGAACGCTCTTAGATCGGAACGTTATAAGTTATCCAACAGCTTTTTCATGATCATCGTCCTCCTTTTCCATTAGGCTGCTAAGCGTACCTCGCCATCATCTCGACAAGCCTCCGCTTGATGTCATCGATCAGCGCCGGCGGGTGCTGTACGGTCGCATCGGCGCCCAAGCCGATGAAAAACTGCGCCAGAAACGGAATGTCTCCCTTCGGCAACCTGCCTTCCAGCCATCCGGTTCCGTCCTCGCGGCGGTGCAGCTTGGTCGCCGTCCAATGCTCGGCCTCGCATCGATGGACCCCCTCCTCGGTCAGCTCCACATACAGACTGGCGAATTCCTGCTCCGAGGGGAGCAGCGCCTCCCGGTTGCCGAGGTGGAGATGCCGGAGGTCGAGCGGTTGCATTCCGGAAGTATCCTCCGCCGCGAACTTGATCCGGTCGCACCGGAACAAGCGGATATCTTCGCGAAGGAAGCAGTAGGCGGGACAATACCATAAGCCGCTGCTGGCATAAATGCCGACCGGCTGGATGAGTCTGGTGGATACGCCTTCGCGCGATTCGTATTCGATGCGGATCACCTTTTGCCGGATGGCTCCGTCCAGCAGGATCGACAAATAAGGAAATTTGGCCTGCCTCGACGGAATCACAAAATCGATCCGGTTCTTCATCTCATCGATCCGATCGCGCACATCCCCCGACATGTAAAAATAAAATTTGCTCAAGGCGGAGGAAGACTCCGTCTCGAAGGGCAGGTAGGCATAGTGACGCAGCGCATGACACGCGAAAAAAATCGCGACCGCCTCCTCCTCGGTAAAGGCGATCGGGGGCAAGATCCGTTCGTTCAATACCTGATACCCGCCATGAGGCCCCACCTCCGAATACAGCGGCACCCCAAGCTCGCTCAGTTCCTGCAAATCGCGCAGAATCGTCCTCGTCGATACGTCAAACTCGGTCGCCAGCTCCTTGACGGTAAATTTCTTCTTTCGATTGACGGTCATCATCAATTCCATCAGTCGCTTTGATTTGGACATGGCCTGACTCCAATTATTTTTGTATTTGTGACAATAGTTGTCACTATTATAAGCTACAATAAGAATCAAGACCAGCTGATTTAAACGAGGTCGGCCGAATCGATAAAATCAAAGGAGCTGTTGAAGAATGACGATGCAAATTACCCCTTTTATTATGCTGGATGGTCAGGCGGAGGAAGCGATCCGTTTTTACGAGCAAGCTTTGGGAGCCAAGGTGGTGTTCAAGCAATCGTTCGGCCAAGCGCCGGAAACCCCCGGGCAACCGATGCCGGAAGAGGTAAAATCGCGTGTCGCGCACAGCGTGCTCAAGATCGGCGACGCGGAGTTGTTCGTAGCCGATGGTTTCCCGGGCGAATTCGGACAGCGGGGCGACCAACTGAGCATCTGCATTACGTGCGGCGATGTCGAAACGTCGAAGCGGTTGTTCGAAGCACTTCAGCAGGACGGTCAGGTGAGGATGCCGCTGGAAGAGATTTATTTTAGCCCGGCCTACGGCATGGTTACGGACAAGTTCGGCGTCACCTTCCAAATCTTTACCAAAAGACCGTAATCGGATGGAGACGGCTCGCAAGGGGCAGCGGGGTCGAATTTCGCGGCGTGGTTTTAAATGCGTTTTAAACTGCATTTGCTAAACTGAACCTGCTAGCCACATTCACGCAGGGAGGTTTATGAAAATGTACCGAAAACTGTTGCCCGCGGCAATTCTCTGCTCCGGGGCCGCATATCTCATCGCTATGGCGGCCGAGAACCTGCTCTTGCGATGGATTCTGAAACCGGGGACGATGCTGCTTATTATCGCGCTTGCGCTGACAGCCGTCCCCTTTTCCCGTGTGTACCGGCGTTTGATGTTCGCCGGGCTTGGCTTCTCCGTCGTGGGCGACGCGCTGCTGCTCCTCCCCGGCAATCAATGGTTTACGCTGGGCGTCGGCGCTTTCTTGATCGCCCACGTATTCTACATCTTGGCGCTGCTGACCCGCCGCCGTCCGACTCTTGTACGCCTGCTTTCCCTGCTCCCTATTGCCATTTACAGCGTTGGACTGCTGACCGGACTGCATGACGGCATGTTCGCCAGTCCCGGCAGCGGCGGCCTGTGGATTCCTATCGTAGTTTATGTGGCCGTCATTTCCGTTATGGTCTGGACGGCCGTCCTTAGCGGCAGCTGGAGCGCTGCAATCGGCTCGATCCTGTTCTTCCTCTCCGATTCGCTGCTCGCATGGAATAAGTTCGTGACGCCGATGGCATGGGCCGGATACGGAGTCATGGTCACCTACTACCTGGCCCAATACTTGATGGCCCGCAGCGTGGAAGCGCCGCGCAGAATGTTCGCCAGCTTGGACTGCGCGTAGCCCTTCCACACGCTGTATCCTTTCGTCAAATGCGGGTCGTCGACATGAATGTTTCCGATCTTATGGGCCCCGGATGACACGGTGACGATCCGTCCTTGCGGCGAACGGAGAAGCGGCTCCAGCAGCAGATTGGTCAGCAAAAAATGCCCCAGATGATTCACGCCCATCATCGCCTCGAAGCCGTCGGCGGTCGTCTGCCGCTTGATCGCGACGACGCCCGCATTATTGATGAGCGCGTCCACCGTATCGTGCTGCTCATCGAACGCCGCGGCGAAGGCGCGGACGGAGGCTAGCGAGCCGAGATCCAGCTGCATCAGCCGCAACCGGTCCGAGCCGCTCTGCCGCTGGGCTTCCTGCAGCGCTTGTTCGCCGCGTTCGCGGCTGCGACACGCCATGATGACATGCGCCCCAAGCTTTGCCAGCTCCACCGTCGCAGCGAGCCCCATTCCGGAGTTGGCCCCTGTTACGATCACGGTGCGGTCCCGTATCCGAATCCCTCCTTTTTTCTATTATTATAGTGCTTCGGCCATCGTTGCAGGTAAAGAATGTCCGCCCGAACCGGGCGAGGGGGCATTCTTTTTTTTAGTCGAATTTGGATTTGACAAGGATGAAAAGCAGGCATAAAATTAAATTGTTTAATTAATAATGTCTAAAATATTCAATGATCTATCTAACTGGCATCTATCTGGTGCCGAGACGGGTCCAAGCGAGTGGAGATGAGAATAAAGTATGTTGAAGTTGTTTGCTTATTTGAAGCCGTATCGTGTGCCTATCGCTATCGTGCTGGCTTTGATCTTCCTGCAGTCTTTATCCGACTTGTATCTGCCTACGCTCATGGCTGATATTGTCGATATTGGGGTCGTGCAGGGAGATACGCCCTATATATTGCGGATCGGAGGCTTTATGCTGCTGGTGGCGGCGGCCGGCACGGCCTGTTCCGTCGCGGCGAGCTATTATTCCTCCAAGGTGGCCGCAGGCTTCGGTCAGCGGCTGCGCGGCAGCGTATTCGAGCATGTAGAGAATTTCTCGCTGCAGGAGTTCGACCGGATCGGCACGGCCTCGCTCATTACGAGAACGACCAACGACATTACGCAGGTGCAGCAGGTGCTTACGATGATGCTGCGGATGATGGTCAGCGCACCGATGCTGTGTATCGGAGGTATCATCATGGCTGTGTCGAAGGATGCCAAACTGTCTCTCGTCCTCATCGTGATCATTCCTGTGCTGGTCGGAGCTATTTACTTGATTGCGAGCCGGGGGATTCCGCTGTTCAAAGAGATGCAGAAGAAGCTCGACAAGCTGAATCTGGTGCTGCGCGAAGGGCTGACCGGGATTCGCGTCATTCGGGCGTTCAACCGCGCCGGGCACGAGAAACGCCGGTTTAACGACGCCAACCTTGACCTGACGGGGACGGGGCTGAAGGTCAACCGGATTATGGGAGCCATGATGCCCGTCATGATGCTGACGATGAATTTTGCGACCATCGCGATTATTTGGTTCGGCAGCTTCCGCATCGATAGCGGCGATATGCAGGTCGGTTCGCTAATGGCTTTTCTCCAGTACGCGATGCAGATCATGTTCTCGCTGATGATGGTGTCCATGATGTTCGTGATGATTCCGCGCGCGTCGGTTTCCGCCGCTCGTATTCGCGAGGTGCTGGACATGGTTCCTACGCTGAACGACCCCGAACAAGCCAAGAACGGCGGGGCGCTTAAAGGGCACGTTGAGTTTCAGCAGGTGTCGTTCAGCTACCCGGGCGCGGAAAAACCGGCGATCGAGGACATCACGTTCAAAGCGGGACCTGGTGAAGTGACGGCGATCATCGGCGGCACCGGCGCGGGGAAATCGACGCTGATCAGCCTTATCCCGCGGTTTTACGACGTAGCCGGCGGGCGCGTGCTGGTGGACGGCACGGACGTCAGGGAGATGACGCAGGAAGCGCTGCGCGCCAAGATCGGCTTCGTTCCGCAAAAAGCCGTGCTGTTCTCGGGAACGATCCGGGATAACATCCGGTACGGCAAAGAGGATGCGACGGAGGAAGAAATTCGTCATGCGGCCGACATCGCGCAAGCGACGGAATTCGTGAGCGAGATGAAGGACGGCTTCGATTCCGTCATCGCGCAAGGCGGCTCGAACGTATCGGGCGGACAGAAGCAGCGTCTTTCTATTGCCCGCGCGCTGGTGCGGCGGCCGGATATTTATGTGTTCGACGACAGCTTCTCGGCGCTCGATTTCAAGACGGACGCGAAGCTGCGGGCTGCCCTGCGGGAAGAGACGGGTGAGGCTACCGTACTTATCGTGGCGCAGCGGGTCAGCACGGTGATTGACGCCGATCGGATCATCGTCTTGGATGAAGGCCGGATTGCGGGCATCGGCCGGCACCGGGAGCTGCTGGACACCTGTAAGGTGTACCGCGAAATTGTGTCCTCGCAGCTCTCCGAAGACGAGCTTGCCGGAAGCGGCACGGCCCAGGAACCGGATGAGGCCGCGGTCACTTTGCTTGGCGGAAAGGAGGAGACCCGATGAGTGATCAACGAAGAGCCCCGGGACCCGGTGGTGTTGGCGGTCCATTCGGCAGAGGCCCGGGGATGGGCATGCCGGTGCAGAAGGCGAAGGATTTCAAAGGCACCTTGAAGCGATTGATCCGGTATTTGCTTCCCCGCAAGTTTCAATTGCTGGCCGTCTTTGTTGCGGCAATTATCAGCACGATCTTCAGTATCTACAGCCCGAAGCTGATGGGGCAGGCGACGACCAAGCTGTTTGAGGGCTTGATGCAGAAAATGAAGGGTGTGCCGGGTGCGCACATCGATTTTGGTTATGTGCATTATATTCTGCTGATGCTGGCGGTTTTATATATCATAAGTGCGGCGTTTACCTACGTGCAGCAGTATTTGATGGCCGGCGTAGCGCAGAAGACGGTGTACGACCTGCGCAAAGAGGTGAACGAGAAGCTGGCGCGGCTGCCGCTCAAGTTCTTCGATTCGAAGACGAACGGCGAAATTTTGAGCCGCGTCGTGAACGACGTCGACAACATCAGCAGCACGCTGCAGCAAAGCTTGACCCAGCTGATTACGTCTCTGATCACCCTGGTCGGCGTCATCGCAATGATGTTGACGATCAGCCCGATCATGACGCTGATCGTGTTCTTGACGCTGCCGCTCAGTCTGATCGTGACCAAAGCGGTCGCTTCCCGCTCGCAAGGCTACTTCAAGGAGCAGCAAAAAGCGCTCGGCGAGCTCAACGGGCACGTGGAGGAAATGTATACGGGCCACAAAATCGTCAAAGCGTTCGGCCGCGAGCGCCAGTCGGTCGATACGTTCAACGGCATTAACGGGAAGCTGTACGAATCCGGCTGGAAAGCGCAGTTTATTTCCGGCATCATCATGCCGATGATGAGCTTTATCGGCAATGTCGGCTACGTTCTGGTTAGCGTCGTCGGCGGGCTGCTGGTGACGAAGCGCTCGATCGAGATCGGCGACATTCAGGCGTTTATTCAATATTCCAGGCAATTCTTCATGCCGATTACCCAGCTGGCGACGATTGCCAACGTCATTCAATCGACTATCGCTTCGGCGGAACGCGTGTTCGAGCTGCTGGACGAACCGGAGGAAGACCCGGAGCATGCCGAGGGGAAACGTCTTGGCGCAGCGAAGGGGCAGGTGCGGTTCGAAAGCGTCCGGTTCGGCTACAAGCCGGATGACGTGCTGATCGACAACATGAACATCGACGTTATACCGGGACAGACCATCGCGATCGTTGGCCCGACCGGCGCAGGCAAAACGACACTGATCAACCTGCTGATGCGCTTCTACGAGGTTGGCAACGGCCGGATCACCATCGACGGCACGGATATTACGGAGATGAAGCGCGGCGACCTGCGCAGCTTGTTCGGCATGGTGCTTCAGGACACGTGGCTGTTCAACGGGACGATCCGGGACAACATCGCGTACGGGCGCGAAGGCGCAAGCGAGGAAGAGATCGTGCAGGCCGCGCGGGCCGCGCATGCGGACCATTTTATCCGGACGCTGCCGGACGGCTACGATACGGTCTTGAACGAGGAAGCGTCGAACATCTCGCAAGGCCAGAAGCAGCTTCTGACCATTGCCCGCGCGATCCTCGCCGACCCGGCGATTCTGATCCTCGACGAAGCGACCAGCAGCGTCGATACGCGGACGGAGGTTCACATTCAGAAGGCGATGAACGAGCTGATGAAAGGAAGAACCAGCTTCGTCATCGCGCACCGCTTGTCCACCATACGCGAGGCCGACCTGATTCTCGTCATGAACAAAGGCAGCGTGATCGAGCAGGGTACCCACGAGGAGCTTCTTGAACAAGGGGGCTTTTACGCCGAGCTGTACCGAAGCCAGTTCACCGGCGGAGGACGGGAACAGGAGGCGGGTTGAGCCGGAGGCTCTACCTGAAGGAACAACCGCAGGCGCGTCCAGCGGTTGTTTTTTTGCATGGTTCCACGAAATCAAAATCGCGGCACAAGGCTAGAAATCCAGACTTCAAAGTCCTTTATCTCATTACTAGCTTTGCCTAAATAACGACCGGTAGGTCAGATGTCTTTATTTTTTTGCGCTGTTTCCTAAAATAACTTCCGCTATTTTTTTAGCATATTGCTCAGATTTAGCCTCATCATAATTACTCAATACCGCAATAGTCAAACGTTCTTCCGGGAAACGCATAAAGTGTGAAGCGTAACCCGCCCAGCCTCCCGAATGCTCCAAGTAATGACGATTGAATTCTTTGCCAATAGACAAGCCAAAAGCATAATCTTTATTGTTAACAATCGTCTCTCCGGATGGAGAAGTTTTCGGACCTATTTCGCTCATTCTTTTAACAAGGTCTTTTCCGCCAACCGTACCTGTAGTGAAGTTTTGTCCCCATTTTACGAAGTCCTCAACATGGGTATGAACGGCTCCATCGCCCGTATGTTCCCAAGGGCTTTCAAAGATTTCATATGCCCCTAGCATATTCTTCGAGTAGCCGCGAGCAACGGGGAAATTGGTAGGATAGCGATCCACGATTGAGGTGTCGTTCATGTTTAAAGGCTTAAAAATACGCTCCATCGAAAATTCACGAAGGCTTTTTCCACTAGCTTTTTCTACGACTAAAGATAATAAAAAGTATCCGGTATTACTGTAATCATATTTTGTTCCGACCGGAAATTCTGCAATTTGATGATTGTTAAGGTGGTCAAGCGATTGTTCTACAGTTAATTTATCGGTATATTTAATATTCGCACCTTCAGCCAATTCCATATAATCAACTAATCCGCCAGTGTGATGAATTAGATGTCTTAGTGTCACAGGCTTAGCATATGTTCCGAGAGAAGGTACATACTTTGAAATGGAATCATCCAGATTCAATTTACCTTCTTGCTCTAGCAGTAAAATTGCAAATGCCGTGAATTGTTTAGAGGCTGAAGCAATATTAAAAATTGTTTTTGTCGTTATCGGCAGTTTTTCTTCTATCGAATCTAAACCAACTGCTCCTTTATAAGTTGTGCCATCGTCGAAGCTTGCAATATAAGCATAACCGGGTTCATTTGGTGAGATCTTGTTAAATAATTGTTTAATCGCTTCATCTGTTGCTTGGTTGTATGTAGGGTCTGGCTGTTGGTTTTGATTATTATTTTGAACAATCGGCATCGAATTTTTTCCCTCCTGCGTTTTTTTCTTGCTCATAGCAAAAAAATCCTTTATTGGGAATACATGAAAATTATTAGTACGAGTATTTTATGTAAGAAGTTTCGAAGTTTTTTCGAGCATTCCTATTAAAGGCTCCATCGTTTTAATTCTGCCGCATGATTTCGATTTTAGCGCTGTATTTACCTATTGTTACTCGCCAAGTTTTGATGAAACACCCCACATGGGACAATCCCCCGGAGCCGTTTACGCCCTCGAACTGCCCATTTGTTATCAGCAAACGTGTCCGATGCAGTTGACTTTTGGATAAGCGTATGTTTCAATGAAACTAATTTGCGGGGGGACTACTTGGTAGTTGAGAAGGTTAAAACCTGACCCTTTGAACCTGTCGGTTAATACCGGCGTAGGGAAGCGAATCATTACATGTCTATATGTATATGATTAGGGCGCTTCCACGAACGAGAGAGCGTTCTATTTTTATGTGCTAAAACTGAATATGGCTTATTGTTTGCAGGGGGACTGTTCGCAGTTGAGAAGGTTAAAACCTGACCCTTTGAACCTGTTAGTTCATACTGGCGTAGGGAGCAAATAACAATGGATCGTGTTATTTTGCCCTTGTCAGAAATAGGATAAGGGCTTTTTATTTTGTTAATGTAACAGAGCGGAGAGGATGGATAGACTTGAAAAAAGTATTGACGATTGCCGGTTCGGATTGCAGCGGAGGCGCCGGCATTCAAGCCGACTTAAAAACGTTCTCGGCGCATGGCGTTTTTGGCATGAGCGTCATTGTTTCGGTGGTCGCCGAAAATACGAGCCGCGTCATTGACATTCAGGATGTCAGGCCGGATATGATCGAAAAACAAATCGATGCCATTTTTGAGGATATTGATGTGGACGCGGTGAAGATCGGTATGCTCTCCCAGCCCGAGTGCATGGAGGCCGTCGCTGGAAAGCTCAAACAATACGCTCCCGCCAATATTGTTCTCGATCCCGTGATGTATGCCAAAAACGGCTGTCCGCTTATGAATCCCGACGCCATAGACACACTGATCGAAAAGGTGATTCCGTTCGCCGACGTCCTGACCCCCAATATTCCGGAAGCGGAGAAAATCGCCGGTATGCCGATTCATCATGTCGAAGATATGAAAAAGTCGGCTGAAGCGATTTACCGTATGGGTTGCAAAAACGTCCTTGTCAAAGGCGGTCATGCCGCAGGAAGCGCGCTGGACATTTTGTTTGACGGGGAGCGGTTTTATACGTTCGACGCACAGCGTATTGATACCAAAAATACGCATGGCACAGGCTGCACTTACTCAGCCGCGATTGCATCAAACCTCGCATTGGGATGCAGCATGCAGGAAGCGGTACATCGGGCAAAGGAATATATCACAACGGCCATTCGGCATTCCTTGGCGATCGGAAAGGGCCACGGCCCGACACATCATTTTTATGAGCTTTACCAAAACGGATTAAAGAATGGAGCCGATATCAACAATGGACAATAACTTAACCTCAAGTATCGGCAATTTAGTGAACAGCGTCCGGCAAGCAAAGCCTTTGGTTCACCATCTTACCAATTATGTGACCGTCAACGACTGCGCCAACGTTACGCTGGCCATCGGCGCTTCGCCCATTATGGCTGACGATATTGAGGAAGCCGCTGACATTACCGCCATATCCTCCGCGCTTGTGTTGAATATAGGGACGTTGAATAGCCGAACCGTGGAATCTATGCTTGCCGCCGGGAAGAAAGCAAACGAGATGGGCATCCCCGTCGTTTTGGACCCCGTGGGCGCAGGCGCGTCGAAGCTTCGCAATCAGACGGTCAGGATGTTGCTTGAACAGTTACAATTCAGCGTCATCCGCGGCAATATGTCTGAAATTCGTTATATCGCCGGGCTCGGCGCAACAACGAAGGGAGTGGACGCTTCCGAAGCGGATTTGGAAAACAGTCTGCAAAGCGGCATCGATATTGCGAGCGGATTGGCGAAGCAATATAACTGTGCGGTGGCGATAACTGGTGCGACCGATATCGTATCCGATGGCCGAAGCGTAATTTGTATGGAGAACGGGCATCCCATGCTCGGCTCCATAACCGGTACAGGCTGCATGAGTACCTCCCTGATCGGCTCGTTCTGCGGCGTTACGGCGGATTACCGCATGGCGGCCGTCGCCGGTATTTTGTGCATGGGTATTGCAGGGGAGATTGCTTATGAAACTGCCGGTCAACAAGGAAACGGCAGCTACCGTGTAGCTCTCATCGATGAAATAAGCAAAATGAACTCCCAGACGATGCACGAGAGGGCTAAGGTGTATGAAGCCTGAGATGGATTGCAGCCTGGTTGGTTGCGAACGTTCCAGTTAAGGCTTCGAACCCTGTCGAGGGCTTCCAACAGACTGAACCGCAGGCACGCCTTGCGGTTTTTTTTGTTGTTTCCCGTAGTGCTGTTAGATCCGAAAAAATGTCGGTGTTCTTCTACAAAGCACTCATCGCGCGGATCTGTTTTCCTAGCAGTAGTCCATGATGAAAGATTCAGCAGAATATATAGAGGAATATCTTAGATTAAGTAAGGTATAGTAAAATGTGAATTGTATTACAAAAGAACTATTTTTCATTTAATAAATAGGACAAATGGTATATAATGATCAAAAACAGCAAAGAGGTGTAACATCTTGGTAAAGAAAAAGAGTATTTTATTGATGGCATTATCTTTTATTGTTTTGAGCATTTTAGTTTTTCCTAGCTTTGCTCAAACGGCAAAAGCAGCTACGGTAGGAGGGCAGCTAACAGCACCCGAACAAGGCTGGAAGAGGTTTGACGATCATAATCCGTTGATTAAGTATAATGGAACCCCACTGAATCAAAACAGCGGACAAGGATTATATAATGACACAGGTTACGGAGTTTCGGGTAAAGATTCGGTTGAGTTTTATTTTACTGGAACGAAAATGAGATTTATCGGCGCTAATTATAATAATAGAAACGCGTCGGCAAATATTGAAGTGTATATCGACGGCTCCTTAAAAGGAAGTTTTTCGCAGTATTCTTCGAGTTTTATAGCTCAAGTATTAAATTTTGAGGTTACAGGTTTAAGCGATGCTAAACATAAAGTCAAAGTGCAGTCAAATGATGAAGGGCTATTCGTCATTGACGCTATTGATATCAGTGAAACAGGGGATCTCGTTGCTCCTGATGTCACTCCTACTCCTATCCCCACTCCTACTTCCACAAAATTATTTGTGGGGGAAAACTCGATGTATCTTTTGGATGCAAACGGCGAGGTATGGTCTTGGGGAAGCAACGATTATGGACAACTAGGTCTTGGCGACACAACGAAAAGAACGGTGAAAACCAAAATTCCAGGCTTAACTGGCGTCACGGATATTGTTGTGAAAGATAACTTTGTTATCGCCCTGAAAAGTGACGGCAAGGTTTACGGTTGGGGAAATAATACGTCCGGAGTACTCGGAGCTGTAGGGGAAATCGTAAAACAGCCGGTTAATTTTGAAAATAATATCACCGCAATTGATGGGACTAATTAAATAATAGGGCTAAAGATGACTTCTAAATACAGGAGTCATCTTTTTTTCAGTGCCGCCAAATCACCCGCCGTTCCCGAAGAGGAGCGGCGGGCTTTTGACCGTACGCAGCGCATCAGGTCAAGGAGCGCAGCAGCCCGGCCAGCAGCCGGACTCCTTCGCGCAGCTGGTTTTCATTGGCGTAGGAGTAGCTCAAGCGAATCCGGTCGTCGAATTCCGCGAGCGGATCACAGATTGTGCCGGGTACGAACGTGAGCGACTGCTCAATACCCTTCGCCAGGAGCGTTCCTGCTTTGACCCGGTCGGGCAGCTTGATCCATAAGTTCAAGCCGCCCGCGGGCTTGGTCCACGACAAGCCGGTGCCGGACAGCGCTTCCTCCATAATGCTCATCCGCACATGCAGCGCGATGCGGAGCTTCTCCAGGTGCCGCTGCATCCGGTCGGAGAAGAAGAGGAGCAGAAAAATCTTTTGATTCAACAGCGGCGTGCCGTTATCGGCGAGCGACTTGGCGGTCAGCAGATTGCCGATGACCGGCTGTCGGGCTGCCACGGCGGCGATGCGCAAGCCGGGGGCGATATACTTGCTGAAGCTGCGAATGTAGGCGACATAGCCCTCCGTATCATAGGCGAACAGCGGTGGCGGCGGTGGCTGCTTGAAGTAAATGTCGTGAAACGCATCGTCCTCCACCAGAAGACAGCGGTGCTCTGCCGCCAGCTCGACCAGGCGCTTCCGCTGCTCTGCGGACACGGTATAGCCCGTCGGGTTGTGAAATGTCGGGTTGAGATAAAAGAAGCGGGGCTTGCGCTCCTTCATCAGCTTGGCTACCTGCTCCAAATCATAGCCGTGCGGATGGATCTCCACAGAGGCAAGCTGCGCGCCGTAGCTGCGGAAAATATCCATCGCCGCGCCATAGGTCGGACGTTCTACAAGCACGACATCCCGCGGCTTGAGCAGCGTCTTGGCCAGCAGGTCCAGCGCTTGCTGCGCCCCGGAAGTGATCAGCAGCTCACCGGGCGTAAGAGCGAGGCGGTGCTCGGCCGCCAAGTACTCGGTCATCGCCTCGCGAAGCTCTTGATCACCTTGGACAGGCGCGTAGGTTCCGAGCACTTTGGGATACAGATCGAAGGCTTGCTTGACGTAGGCCGAAAGGTACTGATTCGGCAGCAGATTCGGATCGAGCAGCGCCTGGGAGAACTGATAAACCACCGGAACCCGCTGGATGTCCGATAGTGGATTTTGCTGAATATGAGAATGTACGGCAGGCATCGCCGTCAGGTCGGACGGCAAGCTGCCGGTGTTGAGATAATAGCCGGATTTGTCTTTCACGTACGCTTTGCCGCTCTGCTTCAGCAGCTGGTAGGCTTTGAACACGGTCAGCCGGTGAACGCCCAGCTCCTGGGCGAGCTCGCGGATCGAAGGAAGCTTGCCGAGCTCGTTCCATTCCCCTCGGTCGATCCGTTTCAGGATGTCGTCGCAGACGCTCTCGTACAGCCGGGCAGGCTGGGCGGCGGATGGGTAAATTTTGTTCACGCGTCGCACGCTCCTTTCTTGATCTCCATTGTAGCACTTTTTTTCGTCATCTGTTCTGCGATGATTGATCTGTTCTGTGCCCCTTCTTCTATGATGGAGAAATAGAAGGAGGAGAGAGACATGGTGTGGTTAGGCTATACGGTGATGTGTTTGATTTTCGGCACGACGTTTTTGATGATTAAGGTAGGGATCGACGCGGGACTTTCTCCGTTCTTCTCGGCCGGCATGCGGTTCCTGTTGGCGGGCGCGATTATCTTTGTCTGGGCGTTGGCCACGGGAAAAGTGCGCTTCTCGCTAT
Source organism: Paenibacillus oleatilyticus (assembly GCF_018998565.1). Lineage (GTDB taxonomy): Bacteria > Bacillota > Bacilli > Paenibacillales > NBRC-103111 > Paenibacillus_G > Paenibacillus_G oleatilyticus. The sequence continues at coordinate 58,959 of NZ_JAHNZO010000026.1, forward strand.
TGTGGCGCAAGGACCTGCTGCCGACAGGGATCGGGCTGACATTCGGCACGTTTGCGACGCTGTATTGGGCCGAGCAGTATGTAAGCTCCGGACTGGCGGCGATTTTATCTGCGACGGGGCCGATTTTCCTATTGCTGATTCAAAGCATCGTACTGCGGAACAAGGCAAGCCGCAGCTCCGTCATCGGGTGCGTGCTCGGCTTTGCGGGAGTGGGGCTGCTGGTAGCGCCGAACCTGTCCGTAGAGACGAATCTGTTCTGGGTGGTGGGCTGCGGCGCGATTCTGATCGGGGAGCTGTCCTATGCGTCGGGCGCGCTTTATGCCAAGCGGGCGCTTGTGCGGTACCCGGAGACGTCGCCGTTGGCGTTGAACGCCATACAAATGATGCACGGGGGAATTCTGCTGCTCGTTCTGTCCCTGTTCACGGAACGCGAGCCGTTGAACGCCTTGGCAACGGGACAGGGAATCGGAGCGCTGCTGTATTTGACCGTGGTCGGGTCGATGATGGGCCACAGCTTGTTTTACTGGCTCGTGGCGAAGACGAATCCGTTCTTCCCGACAACGTGGCTCTATATTTCGCCGTTAATCGCCTTTGCGTTAGGCGCTCTGCTGTACGGAGAAGCGGTCACTTGGGAGGCCGTCGCGGGAGGGATCACGATCATCGTCGGCATTCTGCTGGTGAACCTCAACGCGATCCGCGGGGCAAGGTCGGCCAGGAGGTCGCGAGGAGCGGTTCAAGCGAAGCAGGCGGGGTAACGGGGGGCGTACGAGTTCATGAAGACCGGAGATCGGAGTCTCGGACAGACGTGATGCATAAAACCTCCTTGGGTCTATGTTTCTACCAAAAAATTGAAATATATCATGGTCAATGGTAGAATAGGATTGTGTTTACAAATATAATCCTTTGGAGGGAAATTATGAAAAAGACTATCGTCTCTGCCGCATTATCGATGGCCCTGGTGCTGTCCGTCTCTGCCTCGGTTATGGCAAGCAATCCAACGGACATCAGTACTGTCGGCGCTTCCGGCCAATCTGCCGGTACAACCGCGTCTAGCAGCGCTGCGAATTTGGAAGCAAAAGAGGTTGTAAAATATTATTCGCTGACTTCTTATGAGGAAACCGAAAAAGAAGCTTTTGTCCTGAATCAAGGAGAAGAGCTTACCGTTTTCGTCTATAACTCGGGGTTCCCCATTACTTATACCGTCTATGACGCGGACGGTCAAGCGCTCGGGACTTACAATACGAATACCCCTTACGGACGTATTTTTACAGCGCAAAAGAACGGTCCGCTGTATGTTCAGTTTAAGGCCGGAGCAAACAGCTCTTTTGTGAAAAAAATGAACTTCTCCGCCAAGTTTTCCATTTCGTAACGATACCCGTTTACGGCACGCAGCTTGACCTGCACCGCCGGCCGTTTCCATGGTTTCCTTGACCATTGGAGGCGGCCGGCTTTTTATTGACCGTCGGCCATCCTTTTCGACACAATCGATGAGTTGTTTCGACATTCAGGCTGCAGAGTATCGGGCGTGATGTCAATATTTTAGGATAAAATTCCCATGCATCGAAGGTCAACTAGCCGAGTAGGCGTATAAAATAAATACTCTCTAGTAGTTCTATCAACTCATCCCAGCCGCTAAAGTATCCCTTATACTAAAGAGGAAGTAAAAATAAGGGAGGTATGGTAAATTGAAGAAATTAACATGCGGTCTAATCATTTCTGGTTTGGCCTACTTCGGCTCCGCATCGGTGAGCTTGGGAGTTCCGGCTTATGGCGGAACGGAGGTCTTCAAGCAGCCGACAGGAGAGACGTTCCAAGCGGCTCTGCAGGGTGACGAGTGGCTGAACTGGACGAAGGGGGTGGATGACGACGTATTAGTGCAGGACAAGAACGGTTTTTGGAATTATGCCGAAATTGAAGGAATTTCGTTAAAACCAAGCGGAAAAAGGGTGAACATTGACCCGAAACCGGATCAGACGCTCAAGCAAGAGCAGGTGAAGCAGTGGGCGCAGGATCAGCAGATCGTGGAGAAGATCAAATCCAACGTCGCGCCGTTTCTCGGAGAACCGGACCCCGGCCCGTCCCTTGCGCCGATCAACACCGGCAGCTCCCGTAAGCTGCTTGTAATGCTCGTGGATTTCACCGATATCGGCATGAAATATTCCGATAGCGAGTGGAGCGACAAATTTTTCGGCGATAAGGAAGGCACGGTGAAGCACTACTACAAAGAGGTCAGCGCAGGAAAAATGACGATCGGCCCTGCGGCGGAATCGTACGGCACGGCTGGTGACGGCGTCGTTCGTGTCAAGCTCGGCTATCCTCACCCGAATACGGGAGGCAACACCGGAGCGGCCAACCAAAAAATCGTCAGGGACGCCATAGCGGCTGCCGATCCGTACGTCAATTTTGCCAGCTTCGACACGAACAACGATGGCAAAGTCACACGGGACGAGCTGTTTCTGGTAACCGTCACGGCCGGTTATGAAGCCGCTTACAGTGGCGGTAAGACGCCGAGTCTGTGGGCGCACCGCTGGTCCGCTGGAACATGGCAGGGAGACGGCAAAACGGTGAATCTGGAGTATATCCAGCAAGGCGAAAACCACGACGACCATATGGCGACGATGGGCGTGCTTGTTCACGAGACCGGTCATTTGTTCGGTCTTCCAGATCTGTATGACACGGATAATTCCTCCATGGGTGTCGGTCCGCACAGCCTGATGGCCGGTGGGTCATGGGGCTCTTACGGAAACAACTACGCGGGTTCCACACCGGTTCATATGGACGCTTGGTCCAAATACCGGCTCGGGTGGGTGAAGCCGACGGAAGTGAGCGCGAACGGCTCGTATACGTATACGCTCAACACGATTCAGCCGGCGAATCCGAATGCGTACAACGTCGTCAAAATCAACACAAGCACGCCGGGACAGTTTTTCCTGCTGGAAAACCGCGGGTTTGTGGGATATGACCGGGCACTGGAAAAGTCGCTCAAGGGCGGAAAGCCGGGCATCGCGGTCTGGCACGTAGATGAGACGCAGAGCGGCAATACGAATGAACAGCGGAAGCTGGTCGATCTCGAAGAAGCCAACGAAGGCACGCTCGGCTACAGCCAGCTCGATACGAAGAAGAGCGGCACATACGACCACTATTACGCAAGCGGTTTCAATACGTCGTTCGGCCCGAAAACGAAGCCTTCGAGCGCGACTTATGAAGGCACCGATACGAAAATTTCCGTGAACGTGAATGTCCCCGGCAGCAGCGCCATGAAGGTTGGCGTCAAAATCGGCAATGCAAGCGGATCGGTGAAGGCGACCGATGTTCCCGGTTCCCCCAGCCTGAGCCACAATAATTGGAACAACGAGAAGGACTATGCGATCACGATGAACATGTGGTGGGGCAATAACGGCGACACGTGGAGATTGTATGAGAACGATACGCTGATCTATGAGGAAGAGCTGACGGACAACAGCTCGCAAGCGCAAAAGGCGGTTAAAACCTTCACGAACCAAAAGCCCGGAACGTATACTTATACGTGCGAGCTGGTGAACTCATTCGGTACTACGAAGTCTTCCCCGCTTAAAGTCCTCGTCAAGTAAACCATAAGGGAGCCGGCCATGCCGCGCTCCCTTCCCCTCGTCACGAACCGAGTCTACATTTGAATGTCAATCGTCGTCCCGCGGCCGACCTCGCTATGAATTGCTATCTCTCCACCGTGCTCCTGAATAACATCTTTGGCTATCGCCATGCCGAGTCCGGAGCCTTTATGCGCGTCTCCGGTGTTGGTGCCGCGGTAATAGCGGTCGAAGATTTTGTCGAGCTCCTCTTTTCGGATGCCTTTGCCGTTATCTTGGATGACAATGTGAATCCGATCGGTCTTTTCAATCCGGACGGTGATGTTCACGTTGGCGTCATTATGGATGAGCGCGTTATAAATTAAATTGTGGATCGCTCTCCGCACAAGAATTTCATCCACCTCTGCCGGGATGTTCTCTTGATTGGCATGAAATTCAATATGACGCTTGGCGTACTTCGGGTCGTTGACGATATCGATCACGATATCTCGCAATAACACGACGAGATTGGTCGCTTTTTTGTTTAACGTCAGTTCTTTGTTTTTCAATCTTGTCGTTAAGCTTAAATCCTCAATGACCTCTTTAATATAAAGCGACTTTTTCTCGATAATGTCGGCGTATTCCCTGATTTCGTCTTCGGTAAAGCGGTAATCCGGGTCCTTCATCATTTCGGCAAAGCCTTGAATCGAGGCCAGAGGCGTTTTAATATCGTGGGAAATATTCGTAACCCATTCCTCTTTCATCCGGTCCAATTTTTTGCGTTCCGACTCATTTGCCTTCAACTGATTGGACAAATGATTGATATTCGAAAATACTTGCTTAAAGACACCCGCCGGCCGGGCATGAAAATATTCATTGCTTGCCAGCCGCTTGATCCCGTCGATGAGCGTATACAGCGGCTTGGTCAGCTGTTTGCTCAAGAAATACCCGATCAGCAGCGTAATCAAAATATCGATAACGAGAACGATGCCGCCAACCTTCACCATGCCAAACAACGATTGATTATCGTACAAAATAAAATACCGGTTGATATTGCGGTTTTCCATCCCGATCAAATAGCTGTAGGCGCGGCCGCCCACTTTCTTGTCTCCGACAAAAACCGTCGTCTCGCCATTCACTTCCTTGTACTTGTACATTTGCACGATTTCCGAGGGAGTGTAGTTTTTCTTCAGCCCTTCCGGCGCCCTGTAGCTGAACAGCTCCTTGCCGGTTTCATCCAAAATTTGAATCCATGCGTTCCTGCTGCTTAGCTCCTCCTTACCTGTATCGGCAATCGTCGGTGCATCGCCGGAAATCACGATCCGATCCTGAAACTGTCGTGTAAATTGCTCGGGAGAGTGTTCCTCTTCTTGAAAGAAGGGGATGTTTAGCACAGACCGAGCCGTAAAAAATGCAAGCATAAGGAACAGGTTGACGAAAATAATGAAGATGACGACGAAGACAACCGAGATCAGATATCTTACTGTTAACTTCCATTTCATAGCCTATTCATCCTCGATGGCCAGCTTGTAGCCCAAGCCTTTGACGGTAATTAAATAGCGGGGCTGCGAAGGCTGCTCTTCAATTTTTTCCCGCAGCCTCCGGATATGGACCATAACCGTATTGTCGATGCCGATAAAATCCTCCCCCCAGACGGCGTCGTAAAGCCTTTCTTTGCTGATCACTTTATTGACGTGCTGGAGAAAATACTTCATTAATCCGAGCTCTTTCGGCTTTAATTCGATGCTCGTTCCGTTCTTTAAAAACTCCGCTTTTTGTTCGTTCAATGCAAAAGGGCCCGCCGTTAAGACGGTATCCTGCGCGGCCTCCGGCTGCATATAATCGGCTCGGCGCAATTGAGCCTTGACGCGGTAAGCCAGCTCTTTGGGGCTGAACGGCTTGGTAATATAATCGTCGCCGCCGATGGCAAAGCCTAAAATTTTGTCGATTTCCTCTGTCTTGGCCGATAAAAATAAAATCGGAACCTTCGAGACCGCTCGAATTTGCCTGCACACGTCATAGCCTTCCCCATCCGGCAGCATAATGTCCAACAGCACAAGATCCGGCTGCTTATGCTGGAATTGAGCGAAACCGTCTTCCGCCGTCGTGGCCGTGATGACATGCTCGATGCCTTCTTTGCGCAGGACCGTGGCCACAAGCTTCAATAAGGCTTCCTCATCGTCTATAATCAATACCTTTTTGTTGATCGACATGTCATCGTGCCTCCTGGGAAGGGAAAGGTGTGGAATGCAATTCTGTTATGTGTGAGTATGCGGCACTTTTTTTCATTTATCAAGCGGCATGAAATAAATGCGCAAGAAAGCCGTGCTGCATCAGCTTCATTGCGCATTGTCCGGATTTATTTAACGGTTTGCTTTTTGCCGTACGTCATAAACCGCCATGCTTTTTCCAGCGGGCCCATCTTAAAATAGCGGAACCACAGGCTGCTGTAGATGAGCTGCACGATCATAATCAGGCAGGCGATGAGGACCACATTGGTTGGGGACACTGTCTCCAGGCCCATGAGTAAGATGAACAATGATCCAATTAAGCTTTGTGCGACATAATTCGTCAGCGCCATTTGGCCTACGCGTGCGAAGGGTTGAAGGATCGTCCGGGCTGTCCGATGCTCAAGAAGCAGAAACAGAGATGTCACATACAACAAGACTCCGGGAATGGCGCTCAAGGAAATGATGAGCTTCAGCTCATCCGTTCCATGCTGGGCAGTCATCCAGATCCAGACCGACAACCCGGCGAAGACCGGCAAGGACCCGAACTGCACCAGTCGAATCTGCTTTTTCAATTCTCCGATCCGTCTGATCCAATCAGCTTTTGCTGCAAGAAACCCGGCCAAGAACATGATGAAGATTAAAGTCGTATCCGAGATTACAAAATCGATCACGCTGGATAGCGGAACTGCGGCCCCCATCGCGAGCTTCGAGATGAGCGCAAGCAAGTATACACCGGTGATGCCTCCGAGCCAATTACGGATCGTCGTCACCTTGGCCCGGTAAAATGGCAGCAGCAGCAGACCGATCAACGCGTAAATAGGCAGGATGGTGCCCCAGAAGATAAAGGCATGAATAATGCCGATGAGGAGGAGCACCAGTAAGCGGCGGGCAAACCGCCAGAGCGGCTTGTCCCCCCGGCGCTCGGCGCGCGAGGCGAAGATGTAGAAGCCGACGCCGAACAGGAACGAGAAGATGGAGAAAAACTTCTTTTCCACGAACATGAGAATCAGGGTGTCGATGACTTGATTAATTCCGGCGTTCTCCGGTATTATCATCCCTTCGGTGAGGACGATATATCCTTTGACATTGATAAACAAGATTCCGAATAACGCAAGCCCCCGAATGATATCCAGGGCTGCGATCCTTTCTTGCTGCGGGATGGATGGGTTCATAGTGGTTGGCTCCTTACGATTGTTCGTTTTACTGCAATTGCTGACTTGCTTTCCCGGGAAGCTCTTCTTTCGTTACTTCCTCGTAGGAGGTCACGCCTTTTCCGTCCTTCACAAACAGGCTGAGATACGCTTTCTCCCGAAGCTGCTTGGGGGCGGAGAACTTAAATGTCTTTTGCTGCCCGTTTTTATCGAAAGCCGGAAGCTCGTATTCATATCTGACCATGATTTCTCCGCTGTCGATTTTATCTTCAAGCTTCTTTCCTTGTCCTTGAATCTGCGTATAATAGACGTCCGCTCCTAAGCGGTTCAGATTGACGTTCTGTAGGAAGAACAAGCCCCCGAGCAAAAGAGCCGCGATGACGATGCAAGAAATGATGATTTTTTTCATAGGTCCTCTCCCGTTCCATGTTATGCGTTCGATTTGGTTACAATTTTGTAGTAGGTGTTGACGGTTAAGAAGTAATAAATGATGTACATGCAGGCGTAAGCGCCTATGCAGATCAAGACGGGAATCACCAGGTTCGTTTGGATGAGTCTTGATAAAGCGGTTAAAGCGACGGCGCAATGCGCAATTCCCGCGATTAACGGCAGGGCGAAGACGAATAAGATTTGTTTGGCGATCGATTTGCGAATTTCTTTTTTGTTCACGCCGATTTTATGCAAAATGACGTAACGGTCCTTGTCCGCGTTGGCTTCCGTAAGCTGTTTAAAGTAAATGATGCTCCCCGTGGCGGCCAGAAAAACCAATCCCAGAAACCCGCCCATAAAAATGATGAGCCCGCTCGATTCCATACCGGCGGCATAATCCGTATAGAAGCTGGAAAAGTGCGCTTCCCGCGGCAGCATGGATTGAATCTCGCTCGTTAGGGACTTCGCGTCGTCTTCGTGCGTCATCTTGTAAGCTTCCAAATTCAGGATGGGGGTTTCTTTCTGCAATTTGGCAAAGACCTCATCGCTGACGACGACGGTCGTATTCGCTGTTCGAAGATTGAGGACGTTGTACCGCTTCAGGCTTGTGAAGGTAACGTTCTCCGCAAGCTCCTTCGCCTTCAAGGACACCGTCGAGCCTACATATTCAGGCGACAGCCCTTCGTAATATCCCGCATCCAGTACGGCCGCTTCTTGTCCTTGCAGCGCCAGCGAATCTTTTCGCTGCTGGAGCTCCGCCAGTTTGTTAAAAGCTGTATTGGAAATGACGGTATAGCTCACGATATCGCTGGAAATTTTACTGTTAAGGCTCGTAATATCTACCTTCATTTGCAGGGCCGGAATGCGCTCATGATACACAACCTCATGCTTCTGATCGCGCGAGATCCGGTCTTGGACTTCACTTGCTATGCGTTGGTCCTCCGCTATAAACATCATGCTGTTCGGATCGGCAAGCGCGACGCTGCTTCGATTGTTGTAATAGAAGCTGTACGCCGTTCCGACGGCCGTCAGTGTCGTCGCGCTCAGGACGGCGATAATCGTTAACGTGCGGGCGTTTCCTTTCATGCGGTACAGAAGCTGGGAGGTGCTGATAATCTGCACGCCGTTCCAAAATCGCTTTTTGTTTTTCCGCGCCATCTTCAGCAGGTACACGATGAAGGTGCTGTACAATAAATACGTGCCAATGATCACGGCGACCACGATCACGAGTGGCGTCACCATGAAGCCCATGTTTCGCCAAGCGGCGGATTCCAATATGTTTTGAAGCGCCAGCCAGTAGCCGATCCCAATGCAGAGTACGGCTAACAGCGCCATCGCCAAGGAGGCTTTCGGCTCCTGCTCCCCTTCTTTGTCCGCCTGGAACAGCTCGATTAATTTGAACCGGTAGATCAATCGGTACCCGTGGAGCGACGTAATGACGGTGATCACGGTGAATACGACGATTGTGTTGATCACCGCTTGCGGCGAAATATGAAAATTCGCCATCGCATCATAGCCCATGACCTTCATCAGAATCGTCACAAACCCTCGGGACAATAACGACCCGAGCAGGATGCCGATCACGAGAGCCAAGAGGCCCATCATCAGGTTTTCGTAGAACAGCATCCGGCCGATTTGCTTCTTCCGCACGCCGAGCAGCGAGTACAGGCCGACTTCTTTTTTACGCTTGCGGGTGAAGAAGGCATTGGAGTACCAGATGAATATGGCGACGAAAATCATCAAGACCGCTGAAGCCCCGGTAAAGGCGGAGCTGATTTTGGGCGACGTGTCCGATGTAGCCAGGATCGTCGAATCGTATTTTAGCGACACGAACGTGAAGTAGATGACGATGCTAAAAATCATCGAAGCGAAGTATAGAAAGTAGTTGGTGAAGTTTTTCCGGATGTTTTTTCCGGCAAGCTGAACTAGCGTCATTTACCGCCCACCTCCAAGCGAAGCGAGGACATCCAATATTTTTTGGAAAAATTCCTGCCGCGATTGCTGCAGCTTATGAATTTCGGCGTACATTTTGCCGTCTTTAATAAACAAGATTCGCTTGCAGAAGCTGGCGGCGAACGCATCGTGCGTCACCATCATGATCGTCGATCGATGCCGTTCGTTGAGCAGGGTCAGACTTTCGAGCAGGCTGGTGGCCGATTTCGAATCCAATGCGCCCGTCGGCTCGTCCGCTAGAATTAAACTCGGATTGGCGACAATGGCGCGCGACGCGGCCGTCCGCTGCTTCTGGCCCCCGGAGATGTGATAGGGGTATTTACCCAGAATGTCCCGGATGCCGAACGTATCGGCGATTTCATGGACGCGCGCTTCGATTTCTTTGGCCGGAACCTTCGACAAGGCGAGCGGCAGCAGGATGTTTTCCTTGACCGTCAGCGTATCGAGAAGGTTATAGTCCTGAAAAATAAAGCCGAGCTGATTGCGGCGGAAGTCCGACAATTGTTCCTCGTTCATTTTGACGATATTTTGACCGGCAATAACGATTTCTCCGGACGACGGGGTATCGATGGTGGACAAAATATTGAGCAAGGTGGATTTCCCCGCCCCCGAAGGCCCCATGATGCCGATAAACTCGCTTTCCTTCACTTCCAGATCGATATCTTCCAGCGCTTTGTATTGGTTTTCCTTCGTACCGTATATTTTTTGAACGTTGCTTGCTTGTAAGATGGTTTTCATGAAGTAATCCTCCTTGTATTCTTACAAGAACGATTATAGTTCGCCGCACCTTACAGCGTTTTAATAGGAACCTTACAGGAACCTTAAAAAAAGTAGGGGGTGGGAAGAGGGGTTGTAAACAAGCTGTGAAGGATTTTTGGTAATTTGTCGAAAATAGTTTATCGTGGAAAACTTCGACAAAAAAGAATAGGCGGGTTAAGAAAAAATGCGGCGATTACCGTTAACGCAAAAGAGGGTGTCCCCAAAGCTATGAAAATGGCTGAGGGGCACCCTTTTTTGTGTCGAAGAAGTAAAAAGATTAATTTAAATGTAAATATTTTACCTTAGAATAATATTCCATTAATCTAATTTTAATATCACGGCGCTAGAATAATCTTGTTTTACAGGAAAAAAAACCAATTGGGCTCAACATCACACAATTCCTACAAGGAGGATTGAATTATGAAACTCTCGCTTCGAGAGCAGGAGAAATTAATGATTGTGGTAGCGGCCGACTTGGCAAGGCGCCGGAAGGGGAGAGGGCTCAAGCTGAATTATCCCGAAGCGATCGCGTTGATCACTTATGAAATTCTGGAAGGAGCGCGGGACGGGAAAACCGTTGCGGAGCTTATGAGAGAGGGCACGAAGGTGCTATCGCGTGAGGATGTTATGGAAGGTGTCCCCGAAATGATCCATGACGTGCAAGTGGAAGCCACATTCCCGGATGGGACGAAGCTTGTAACGGTTCATGAACCGATCAAATAGTTTGATCTGACCATCCATCATGCAGAAGAGAAGGAGAATTGGATATGATCCCAGGGGAATATATTTTGCGGAATGACGACATCGTTTGCAACGCGGGAAAAAAGAGTATCGCCCTCGAGGTGCTTAACACGGGGGATCGTCCGATTCAGGTAGGCTCTCATTACCATTTCTACGAAGTAAACACAGCTCTCGAGTTCGATCGGGAAGCTGCCTTTGGCATGCGGCTCAACATCCCGGCCGGTGCAGCCGTGCGCTTCGAGCCCGGCGATTCAAAAAAGATAGAGCTGATCCCCTTTGCCGGAGAACGCCGTGTGTATGGATTCAATAACAAAACCGAAGGCTCAGTGAACAGATAGACGTACGCGGTCAGCATCGCACAGTTTACAGCAGAAGGATAAGGGAGGAACCATGATGAGTTTCAGTATGTCAAGAAGACAATATGCAGATATGTACGGACCGACAACTGGAGATGCCGTCCGTTTGGCGGATACGGAGCTGTTCATTGAGATCGAAAAAGATTACACACAATACGGGGAAGAAGCCAAATTTGGCGGCGGGAAGTCGGTACGCGACGGCATGGGACAGCATCCGCTGGCCGTGCGCGCAGAAGGGGTTATGGATGTCGTCATCACCAATGCGATTATCGTGGACTATACCGGGATCTATAAAGCGGATATTGGCATCCGCGACGGGAAAATTGCCGGAATCGGCAAAAGCGGCAACCCCTTGGTGATGGATGGTGTGGACCTGATCATCGGCGCAGGGACCGAAATCATTGCCGGCGAGGGCAAAATCGTAACGGCAGGCGGCATCGATACCCATATCCACTTTATTAACCCGATGCAAGTCGAAGCCGCCCTTTCCTCCGGTGTGACTACGCTGATCGGCGGAGGGACAGGCCCTGCCGAGGGCACGAAGGCGACGACGTGTACACCCGGAGAGTGGAACATCTATCGGATGCTCGAAGCTGCAGAAGGTCTCCCGATCAATGTCGGCTTCTTGGGCAAAGGGAACGGATCAGCCGAAGAGCCGCTGGCCGAGCAGGTGCGTGCCGGAGCGATCGGCCTCAAAATCCATGAAGACTGGGGCGCTACGGCCTCGACCATCGATCATGCGCTGCGTGTCGCAGACGAATATGATGTTCAGGTGGCGATCCATACCGATACGCTGAACGAGTTCGGCTTTGTCGAGGATACGATTGCTGCGATTCATGGCCGAGTCATCCATACCTTCCATACGGAAGGCGCCGGAGGAGGACATGCCCCGGATATTATCAAGATGGCGGGCTACGCCAATGTGCTTCCCGCCTCAACCAATCCGACTCGTCCGTTCACGGTCAATACGATCGACGAGCATCTGGATATGCTGATGGTCTGCCATCATCTAAGCCCCAAGGTGCCTGAAGATATCGCCTTCGCCGATTCGCGTATCCGCAGAGAGACGATCGCCGCCGAAGATATTTTGCACGATCTTGGCATTATCAGCATTATGAGCTCCGATTCTCAGGCGATGGGCCGGGTAGCGGAAGTCATTATGCGGACCTGGCAGACCGCCGACAAAATGAAGAAGCAAAGAGGCAAGCTGCCGGGAGATGCCGGCGTTGGCGATAACGAGCGGGTCAAGCGGTACGTAGCCAAATATACAATTAACCCTGCTATTGCTCAGGGGATCGGCAGCTACGTAGGTTCCATCGAAGCAGGTAAAATGGCGGACCTCGTATTCTGGGAACCGGCCTTTTTCGGGGTGAAGCCGGAGATGGTCATGAAGAACGGTATGATCGTCCACAGCCTGATGGGAGACGCTAACGCCTCCATTCCGACGCCGCAGCCGATTTTATACCGCCCCATGTTTGCGTCCTACGGCAAAGCGCTGCAAAGCAGCTCCATCACCTTTGTGTCCCAGGCAGCTTATGAGCTTGGCGTTCATGAAAAGCTGGGCTTGCGAAAAATGGTGCTGCCGGTCCACGGTATTCGCCATATAAGCAAAAAAGATATGAAGCATAACGCTGAAACGCCGGAGATCACGGTGGATGCACAAACGTATGAAGTGCGCGTGGATGGTGAGCTGTTGACCTGCGAGCCCGTTGATGTTGTGCCGATGGCACAGCGCTATTTCCTATTCTGAGGTGAACCCGATGATTATTGAACAAGTGGTAACCCATGTTGATCAGCTAAGCAGCGAAGAGCTGAAGAAGCGTCATATTGAAAAAGTATATCTGGAAAGCAGCGATCTGGTAAAAAGAATCCAACGCGTGACAACCGACCATGGCAAGGAGCTGGGCATTCGGTTGAAAGAAGCGAAAGACCTCGTAGCCGGCGACATTCTGTACATGGATGATCATAACCTCATCATGATCGATGTGGTTCCGGATGATCTTCTTGTCATTCGTCCGCGGACACTGCAGGAGATGGGCGATATTGCCCATAAGCTTGGCAACCGCCATCTGCCGGCTCAATTCGAAGGAGATGGGATGCTGATCCAATACGATTTTTTGGTGGAAGAGCTTCTGCAGGAGCAGGGCATTCCATTTTCCCGCGAGAAGAGGCAGGTCAAGCGGGCATTCCGCCATATCGGCCACAGCCATGGATAAGCAATGGCTCACTTTGCTTCAATGGTGTGATTCGAATTTGCCGACCGGAGCGTTCAGTCATTCCTTCGGACTGGAAACGTATATGCAGGAAGGCAAGGTTACGGACAAACACAGCTTCAAAAAGTGGCTTGAGGTCTATATTCGGGAGCAGCTCATCTACTCAGATGGGCTGGCTTTTCGCCTTGTATCCGAAGCGCTTCAGGCGGGCGAGCCGGAGAAGGTCTGGGAGATTGACCGCATCCTGTTCGCCCAGCTTCTTCCGAGGGAGGTTCGAGAGGCGAGCCAGCGAATGGGGGAGCGGATGCTGAAGCTGGGCAACGATCTGTACCGGTCGCCTTCTCTGGCTGACTACCAGCAGCGGGTCCGGGCCGAACTTTCCTTCGGTCATCCGGCTATTGTGTTCGCTCTGCTGGCAAGGCATTTTGAAATTTCGCCATCCCAGGCGCTGCTGTCTTACTTATTCTCGTGCACGACCAGTTTAATTCAAAATGGCGTTCGAGGCATCCCGCTTGGGCAAACCGACGGGCAGCAGCTCATTCATGAGCTTCAGGATGAACTGATTCAGGCGGTGGACAGAATCGGACAATTAGAGTCGGACGATCTGGGCATCGCCTCTCCGGGCCTTGAATGCTCCCAAATGATCCATGAGCGACTGCACGTGCGATTGTTCATGTCCTAGAGACATCGCTATTTCCATCATACCATCACAGAAAGCAGGGAACGGATATGAAAGCAATCAGAATCGGAATCGGCGGTCCTGTCGGCGCCGGCAAAACCATGCTTGTCGAGAAATTAACCCGGTACATGAGCGATGACATCAGCATGGCTGTCGTCACCAACGATATTTACACCAAGGAAGATGCGAAATTCCTGATGGAAAACGGCGTACTGCCGACAGACCGGATCATTGGCGTGGAGACAGGTGGCTGCCCGCATACCGCAATCCGGGAGGATGCGTCGATGAACTTCGCGGCCATTGATGAGCTGGTGAAGCGGCATCCGGAGGTTCAGCTTATATTCGTGGAAAGCGGCGGCGATAACCTGGCGGCGACGTTCAGCCCCGAGCTGGTAGACTTCTCCGTCTATATTATCGACGTGGCGCAGGGCGAGAAAATTCCACGTAAAGGCGGACAGGGTATGATCAAATCCGATCTGTTCATTATCAATAAGATCGATTTGGCGCCTTATGTCGGCGCAAGCCTGGAAGTGATGGCTAAGGATACCCATACGTTCCGGGGGAACAAGCCGTTTGTATTCACCAATCTGAAGGACAATCAGGGCCTTGATGAAGTCATCCAATGGATCAAGGACAATGCCATGCTGGCAGGCTTGGAATAACCATGGAATGGACGGGATATCTGCGGCTGGCGGTTGCGCCTAAGCAAGGGAAGACCATTGCGACGGATTTGTACTATGAAAATGCATTCAAGCTGACCCGCCCACTGTATCCCGACGAATCCGGACAGCCGCATTACTATATTTTGAATCCGGGCGGCGGATATGTGGACGGTGACCGGTACAAGCTGGATATCGAGCTTGCCGAAGACGCCAGACTATTGCTCACGACCCAATCGTCGACCAAAGTGTACAAGACCCGAAATACGGCGCCGGTTCAGGATATGGAGATCAGGATGAAGAAGGGCAGCTTCCTGGAATATGTACCCGATCCGCTCATTGCTTACCGGCATGCCCAGTACAAGCAAAAGACAACGATTCGGATGGAGCGGGGCTCAACGCTCATCTTCAGTGATATCGTAACACCCGGATGGTCGCCGGATGGCGAACTATTCAGCTACGACAAGCTCAGATTGAAAACGGAAATTTATGTCGACGGTGATCTGGCCGTATACGATCAGGTGAGACTGGCTCCTTCGGAGCATGACCTGACAGGCATTGGTTTACTGGAGGGGTACACTCATTTCGGGTCGCTGATCGTCGTCGGGGAACAGATGACTTCGGATTTTCCGGATCAGCTCTATGAGGCCATGGACGCCGGGACAGCCCCGTGCAGAGTGGGACTGTCCATGCTCCCCGTCCCCGGATTTTCGGTGCGTGTACTCGCTTCGTCCACACAAGATATTGAGCGGTTATTTGCGGCCTGCCAAAGGCTGGTTCGCGAGCAATGGCTGGGGCTTAAGCCTGTGTTTCTCAGAAAATATTAAATTAACGCCTGAGGAGCCGTGAAATGATGCTGCTACGACGTACACTAGCGGGCAAACCCTGGATAAAATATTTTGGGAGCGTTGTGGGCCTTCATATCCTCGGAATGGCATTCCTGCTCGCCGCCCTTCCGCATCATCCGGCCATGCTGGGACTTGGCGTACTAGCCTATACCCTTGGGCTTCGTCATGCCTTTGATGCGGATCATATCGTGGCGATTGATAACACGGTTCGCAAGCTTATTGAGCAGAAGAGGGACCCGGAAGGCGTAGGCTTTTATTTTTCGCTTGGCCACTCGACCGTCGTCCTGTTGTTAACTGTTGGGGTTGTCGTCTCCATGAACTGGGTAAAAAGCAATCTGCCGATGATGGAGCAATGGGGAGGCGTGATCGGCTCAACCGTCTCCGGCCTATTTCTGCTGCTGATCGGGCTCATCAACCTGTTCATTCTGGTGCATATGTACCGGATATTCAGGCAGCTGAAACAGATGCCCGGCCAGGAAGAGAAGCTGGAGGAGCTTCTGGATTCAAGAGGCTTCATAGCTCGCTTGACCGGTCCTCTGTTCAAACTGGTTGGCCGCAGCTGGCATATTTATTTTATTGGCTTCCTGTTTGGCCTGGGCTTCGATACGGCATCGGAGATCGGACTGCTCGCCATGTCCCAGAATGCGGCCAGCAGCTCCATTTCGTGGATCGGCGTCCTGTCGCTGCCGATTTTATTCGCCTCCGGCATGAGTCTGATGGATACGGCGGATGGCGTGTTTATGACGTCCAGCTATCAATGGGCTTTTAACAAGCCGATACGCAAAATGTATTATAACCTGACGGTGACGGCTATGTCCGTTATTGCCGCCCTGTTCGTTGCATTCGTTGAAATTATGCAAACCTCGGCAGAACAGTTCTGTCTGGAGGGCGCTTTCTGGAGCTATATGCAAAATCTGGATCTGGGCTCGGTCGGTTATATCCTCGTCGTCCTCTTCATTCTGACCTGGTCGGTCTCGTATGGAATATGGCGGGTATTCCGAATTGAGGAGAAGTGGGGCTAGAAAGGAGGAATTACTATTCTGAACAGACAGCTTCAGGCTGATGCGCTCAATCTGAAATGGAACCCGGTTCCTTTTGTCCTTGCATCCTTAAAGGGCGTCTCCCAAGTGATCCTGATCGAGAATGCCTGGACAGGCCTTATTATTGTCATCGCCTTGGCGACGGTTCATGTCAAGCTGGGCGTGATCGCCCTTCTATCCGCGATGATCGGCACCTCGGTCGGTTATCTGGGCGGGGCCGACAAGTCGGCCGTCCATCAGGGATTGTTCGGATTTAATGCCGTTCTAACCGGGCTTGGCTTATCCACCTTCCTGACGGCCAATCTCGCCACGATTCTGGGGGCAGCCGCTCTCGGCACGTTATGTACGGCCGCGTTCATGCATTTGTTCAAGCGTACCAACATACCGGTCCTTACCTTCCCGTATACGGTGGTGACTTGGCTCTTCCTGCTGGCATCGTATCATTTGAGTGCGCTCCGGCTTGACCCGGGGCTGATTCCCCAGGATCTTGCCCACTGGCATATGAACACCGCCGGGAAGATCGATCTGGCTTCGGGCTTGCTCAACGGGATTGATCAGGTCTATTTCCAGACGGGCTTCTTGTCCGGAATCCTCATCCTTATTGGCATATTTTTGGCAAATTGGCGCCTGGGGCTATTGGCGGTCTTGGGGACCGCTATCGCCTGGCCGACAGCCTACTTGATGGGAGCGGAAATTACGAATCTGAATCTCGGAATATTTGGGTATAACGCAGTTTTGACGATGATGGCGGTATCCTCTGTGTTCAACGCCAGGAAGCGTCCGGCGCTGCTGGTTGGCCTGCTGGCTGCCGTCAGTACCGTACCCGTGACGGCCGGATTGAATACGTGGTTTCAGTCGTATGGGATGCCGACCTTGACTTTGCCTTTTGTAATAGTGACTTGGATTTTTCTCGGCGCCCGGCAGGTGCTGCCGAAATTATAAAGGGGCCGTAAAGCCCGGCAACAGACACTTGATGCAAAAGGGTGCTGCTGCCGGGCTTTTCCAAGTGCGAATAAAGTAAATAATTGTAAACAAAACCAAAATATATAGGAAAAAGAGCCTATTCTTATTTTCAATCTCCTATGCTATTTTTAATTGGGATAAAAATTATTTATTTGGATTTAATTACATTTATTGGTTCGGGCGTTTCGTAGCCTCGATGGGATAGGGGGCGTTTTAAGGTTGGCACAAACCATAGCGGCGGTAAATCTCAAAGAAGTTACCAAGCGATACGGGTCTGTCACTTCCGTAGAAGGTCTTACCTTACGGATTGAGGAAGGAGAAATTTTCGGCATTCTCGGTCCGAACGGGGCGGGAAAGACGACGACGCTTGAGAGCATCGTCGGCATGAGAAACCCGACCAGCGGAACCATTCGCATTTTTGAATGGGATGCACAGTCGGACCGCAACGCGATCAAAAAAATAATAGGCGTACAGCCCCAGGAGGCCAGTCTTTTGCCTCATTTAACGGTGAAGGAGACCTTAAAGCTATTTTCAAGCTTTTACGGACATGGCCTGGATTACCGCGAACTGATTCCGCTAACCGGTCTGGAAGATAAAGCGGACACCTTGGTCAAAAATTTATCGGGCGGGCAGAAGCAAAGAGTGCTGATTGCCGTTGCTTTAGTTTCCGACCCGAAAATTTTATTTTTAGACGAGCCCACCAGCTCGCTAGACCCCAGAGCAAGACGCGATTTATGGGAGGCGATTTTGGCGTTTCGAAAGAGAAAGCGGACGGTCGTTTTGACTACCCACTCGATGGAAGAAGCCGAAGCGCTGTGCAATCGGGTGGCGATTATGAATCAAGGGAGGATGATCGCCTTAGGCACGCCGGACGAATTAATCCATACCTACTGTACCGAAAAAATCGTTCAGTTCTACACGGAAGACGAGTGCGATCTGAAATGGATCGAATCGTTTCCCGAAATTAGCTCAGCCGCTCAGGACCGCGCTTCCGGCAGGACAAGAGTAGCTTTGGTCTCGACGAATTCGGACGCTACCGTAGCGCGCTTGTGCAGCGGCCAGTTTAATATCGGGAGCTGGACGCATTTGCTGATCAAACGGGGAAATCTGGAGGACGTCTTTTTGGAGCTGACCGGCAAATCTCTGACAGGAGAGGGAGCATGAACAAAGCGAGTATCAAGACGAACTGGAATGCGTTTATCCAGCTGTTTCTTATGAATTATCGGGAATTGGTACGCGATAGGACGACGTTTTTCTTTGTGCTTGTCTTTCCCTTTATGTTTATTGCTCTATTTGCTTTCATTTCTTATCAATCCCAGCCTGCCCCGATCAAGGTAGGGATCGTTATGGCATCCGGAAGCGACGCTAAGGTGCAAAGTCTGACGGAACAGCTTCGGCAGCATGACCGGTTTCAGGCATCGAATGCCGAAGAAGCGGAGCTGACCGCCAAATTTGCGAAGAAAGAGCTGGATGCCGCCGTTGTATTGCCGCGCACGCTGGACGCGCAAGGATCGGTCAGACTGGTCTACGACCGGAATAAAGAAGATCTCGTTCTGATTTTGAAAAGCCTGCTATACGATCAGCTTCATCCGACCGGCGGACCGCAGATGGTAACAGAGCCGATAGGGGATGCAAGGAAGCCGTTCGACATATTGAAGTTTACCTTCCCCTCCGTCTTGATTCTGGCTTTTCTTTCTTTAAGCCTTACGGGAACTTCCGTTCCGATTATTCAAATGAGGCAAAGAGGGAGCTTGCGGTTGTTTGCCCTGACGCCCGTGAATCGGTTTAACCTGGTCGCATCGCAAATTTTGGTCAGGGCCGTCATTGCAATGATTCAAGTGGCGATCATGCTGGTCTACAGTTTTCAAACCGGCATAGTGACCGCGGAGTCCGTGCCCGGAATATTAATGGTCTCCGGTTTTGGGCTGCTGATGTTTTTTTCCTTGGGCTACATGCTCGGAGGAATGCTCCGCTCCCAGGAAGCGGTTAACGGCGTTATCGGACTGATTATGGGGCCTTTAATGATTGTTTGCGGTTTATTTTACCCGCTGGAATGGATGCCTCCTTTGATTAGAACGTTCTCGCAGTACGTGCCCTTAACTTATTTCGGCGACGGCTTAAGGAAATTCGTCAATACCGGGACGGAAGCGATGGCGTCTTTAGTTGTCGATTGCTTGGTGATGACGGCGACGGCAGCGCTGTTTCTGGTCATCGCTCGGTATACTTTTCAGTGGGACGATCGTTCCGACCAAGAAAGAGGCCGTCGTAAGGACGCCCGCAAAAATGCCAAAAAATCGTTCCGGATCGGAGGATGACCATGCATTTTGTCGAAAAGCTGGTTCAACCCATCGGCGGGCTGCTGCAAAACGTAATCTCCCTGCCCCCGCTGCCGGGCGAACCCTCTTATGAAGTGTATAGCGGATTAACGGGAAATATATCCGCCGTGATTCCCACGATGGCTTTTTCCGCCGACGGCGCGGGCAGCGGCTTGACCGGGGAGGAAGCCAGATTAAGAGCGGTTGCCGAAACGCTGGAGCGTTATGCGAGCTGTATCTACGACGAGAAGCAAATGATTTGGGCGACGGGCCGGGAGCTGGAAGGAGAAGCTTTGGATTTGGACCGTATCCCCAGATGCTCGGACTCGGAGCTGCGCCATCCGCGATGTCCGCTGCAAAAGCCGGATAAGAACCTCCCCATCCGATGGGTGCGGGGCCTTTCCTTAACCGACGGGCGCTTGGTTTGGCTGCCGGCGATCATGGTCTATCTCAACTTCGATACGATGAGTGCGGGGGAGAACATATGGCTGCCGATCTCTACCGGCTGTGCGGCCCACCGTACTCTGGAACAGGCGCTGCTAGGCGCCATCTGCGAGGTGATCGAACGCGATGCGATTGCGGTCACTTGGCTGCAGCAACTGGAGCTGCCCAGGCTTCGCCTGGATGCTTATCCGGAATGGGTGCAGCCCTATCTGGACAATTTGAAGCGAAACCGACACGTTCAGCAAATTTTTTTCGATGCCACGACCGACATTGGAATCCCTACGTTTTACAGCGTTCAACTTGCCCCTCACAATAAGCAATTAGCCGCTATGGTTATGTGCTCCACTGAACTCAATCCCTATCACGCATTGACAAAATTAATGAGAGAATCCGCATCATCCCGCATCGCGTTGCAGAACGGAATGAAGCACCCGGAACATCTGGACGATTTTATGAAAGTATACGATGGCGCCACCTATATGGGCAGTCATGAAAGATTATCGGCTTATGACTTTCTGCTCCGGACCCCGGCTAGCAAGAATTTGTCCGGAATTCGCGCGCTGGATACGGGGCATCCGGGAACCGATCTTGCGAATCTGGTGAACCGGCTGAAGTCCAAAGGACACGAGGTGTTTGCGGTAGATCTGACCACGGATGAAGCCAAAAGAGCGGGATTATATGCCGTACGGGTGATTATTCCGACCTTGATGCCCCTGTCGTTCAGCTATCGGGCCCGTTTTTTAGGAACTCCCCGTTTATATGAAGCGCCCAAACTCATGGGGCATGCCGTACGAGGGGAACAAGAACTTAACGCTTGGCCGCAGCCATTTGCGTAAGGAGTGAAGCGGAAAATGGACACGGTTCATATCATCGCTGTGGGCGCTTTTGGAATGGAAGTCGCCCGGAGGCTCGAAGCTAAAATGCAAGATGTCGTCATTACGCAAGCGGACGAAAACGGGATGTATTACCCTGCCGGTTGGCCGCATGCCCGGCTCCATATCGTGGCTTCATGGCGTCCGGTGTCCTCGCTTGGCCGATTAATGGACAAGCTGTCTGGCGCTTGGAGAACGCCATGGGTCCCGATCATCATGGATCATCCCGCCTTAACGATCGGTCCGGTCGTCGTACCCGGACAAGAAGGATGCTACACCTGTTTTTCCAAACGGCAAATTCAGCATGCTCCACACGGGAAGTATATTCTTGAGTCCCAGGATATATATGTCCGGGATTTCCGACTGGGTCCCCAAGGGTTCCTGCAAGCGCATGCCGGAATGGCGGTCCACTTGTTTTTGGATATCGAGCGCCGGATGCGGTGCAACATGAAGAATGAGGCGGGTACCGTCTACGAGATTCATGTGATCCGGGGAACGACCCGCAAAGGAAAAGTGACCGGGTTCCACGGTTGTCCGCATTGCGGCTTGCAAAGGGAGGAAACGACACGAAGCTATGACGTGCTGCTGGATAAGTATGAGTCCATATTTACTCAAGGGTGAGGTGCCGAGCCGATGATAACAGCCCATAAGATTGATGCGGTGCATATGGCCAACGCCATTCGGAACGATATGCAATTTCGTGTGCCGGTTTACCCGCGGTTTCTTCGGGAAGTCGCGATGCTTCCGCTTTCCGGCCAGAAATTTCTCTTTGAAGGGACGGAGGAACGGCAAGTTTTGGGCGGCAAATCGACCGGTACCCTTTTGCCGGTTTTATTGCCGCTGCTGGACGGGACCCGGACTCTGGACGACCTGCAACATGCGCTTCCTGCCTGCAGCAAGGAGGTTTTGTATCAAACCGTTGTTTTTTTGTATGCGCGGGGGTTATTGGAGGATGCGGCGGCAGATCACGCTATCGATACAAGCCGATACGACAAGGAGACGCTTAACTATTTTCGGCGGCATGTGGATACGACCCGAGTCAACCGAAGCGGGGCCGAGGCCATATACCGACTGTCGCAAGCGAAGCTGGAAATCTTCGCGCCTTCTCCATGGGGAAGCCTGCTTGAGCAGGAGCTCAGGCGGATCGGATTGATCGATGTTCGCGTTCGTTTGCCGGGGGAAGCCTTTCCTTTGGAGGGGGAGGCTTCGCTGATGGTTGTGTTTAACGACGGCTCTTTTCAGCCGGAGCAGATGCGGGAGCTGGATCAATTTTGCGCCGGGCATCGTATTCGCTGGCTGCTTAGCGAAGTATCCGGGGAAAAAGGGGAGCTGTTTTACTTCGAGCGGGGAGAGACCCCTTGTTATTGCTGTGTTGAGAAGGCTCACCCGCGCATGCATCGGACGATCAGGCAGGAATCCGACATGACGGAGTTCTGGGTCTGCGTCACCCTCCAGGAAATCATCTACTGCCTCAGCCGGATCAATCCTCTGTTTTCCGGACAGTATGTGTATGAACTCGATTTCGGGAATTGGGAAACCCGTCAGCTTCGATTGCCTTTTGTTCCCGGATGCCGCTGCCGTCCCATCGATCGTTTCATATGCGAAGAAGTGCCTCTGGCCGTCGTCTATGAACATTCGGTCGCTTTTCCATCGCACAACCTGACCACGCCCAAAAGTCATCAGATCCACTATAGAGCGAGCAATACCGAGCTGATACGAAGCTTTAAACGAGTTACGAATTTTCCCATGCTAGACCTGCCGCCTTACCGTGAGCTTCCAAGGCCAGAGAAAAGAACGCTGCCAAGCTTGGCGAACGGACAAACCTCGTCAACACTGTCCCCACCGGTTACGCTGCCTCAGCTTGCACTGCTCGCCCTGTACGGCGCGGGGATCAAATCACTGGAGAACGGACAAGTCAATCGATGGTCCGCCACAGGCGGCAATTTAGGCTCGGTCGAGCTTTATCTGGTCGTTCGCCGCGTGGAAGGGATTGGGGCGGGAGTATATTTTTATGAGCCCCAGAAGCATTCGCTAGCCTGGATCGAGGCGTTGTCCGGAGAACAAGCGGAGGCCCTGATTAGGGAAGCGGTTGAACCCGCAACGGGGAATGCGCCTGCCGTATTGCTCGTCGCGGCTTCCAACGTGGGAAAGGTATCCGTGAAATACAACTCCTTTAGCTATCGGATCGCATGCCTGGACGCGGGGGTCGCCTTGGCTCAGATGAGCGTAACCGCCAATGGTCTGGGCTTGCCTAACGAAGTGATTACCCGATGGGACGATTACGTTCTTGCCGACTGCTTGCGGCTTATGCCGAAAAGCGAGACGATTTCGGGAGTGCTGGCGATCTATTAGAAGGAGGTGCTTTTACTTGCGTTTCGAACCTTACCGGATTGTTACGGACTTGATTGAGGATACGAAAACGGCCTTGCCCAAACAAGCCTTTTCCGAAATCCCTCCGGCTTTATTGGGCGGAGAAGCGCGTTCGTTGGAGGTTCCTCCGCTCGTACCGTTGCGTGAAGGCTCTCCCGTCTATCGGGCGATCGAAGCCAGAGAAGCTCTCCGCCAGTGGAGCGATAGCCCTGTCGACAAAGCGGATCTCTTCACGATCCTGCATTCCGCTTATCAGGGAGACGCTGCCGATTGGCGGGAAGAGCACGAGGCCGGATTGGACATTGGCTTGGTCGTATACGTTAGCAATGTGGAAAATGTTGCTCCGGCGCTTTACCGGTACTGCCCGTATCGTCAGGAGCTGGAGAGGGCCGGAGCGATGGAGCCGGGAAAGCTGGAGCACATGGTTTTGCAGCGGGAATTTTCGTTAGCCCCGGCGATCGTCGTCATTACCGGAAAACTGGGTGCGGTCTTATGCCGGCAGGGCAGCTCGGGACATCGCCAACTGCTGGTGCGTGGAGGAATGGCAGCCCAGCGGATGTGGTTAGCCTCCCTGGCGTTAGGCTACGGCGGATGCATCTTTGCGGGGATCGTTCAAAAATATCTTTATGAAACCGCGAAAATCGACGGGTATCGAGAAATGCAGCTTGTCGCCTACGCTTTTGGCCATCTCCCTCAGGAAAGGAGGTGAGAACATGGAGAAGGAGCTGGAGCTGGATCTTTATGCGGAGGAGCTTTCCGAGCAAATGGATACGGCTATCATTCTAGGCTGCTTCGGGACGGCGGGCACCCTCGGTACCGGAGGCGGCTGCTTTGGTTCCGTAGGGACTTACGGCTGCCACGATTTTTAGGCGAACCGACGATAGTGTTTTAATCAAGGGAGGCGAGAGCTATGCAAAAGGAAATGGAGCTGGAATTGGATCTGGATCTGTATGCGGAGGAACTCACTGAGCAATTGGATGCCGCCGTCATCCTCGGTTGTTTGGGGACGGCGGGCAGTTTGGGGACGCTTGGGGGCTCCTTTGGCACCGCCGGTACTTACGGTTCCTGGTAACGGTTGTTTTAAGAAAAGAGCGGCTTAATCTTTGAATGAAGTTATCGAAACGGTGCTTCCAGGATGGTAAAGTTCTGGAGGCACTTTCCTTGTTCGTTTTTTATTCTCCGGACAGGAGGGGGACCCTAAGGAATGCAGGCGCAAAAGGTTCGGGAGCAGGCAGACGATCAGACCCGACTGGCGGATGGCGTTGAGCTTGTCTATGGAATGAATGATCAGCCCATGCTCTACAATCCCAACGCAGGAAATTATGTGAGAATATCTCCTCTAGGCATAAAAGTAGTGGAATGGATCAACCAGTCGCTTACCGTTGACGAGGTAATCGAGCGGTTGATGAAAGATTACCGTAAACCCTCCGAGGAGGTTAAGCCTGCGGTCGATAAATTTTTCGAACAGCTCAGACAGGCCCGCATGTTGAATACGGACCCGATTCCCCAGGAAGGGGTCCGTCGTTCCGTCGGCAGCTTGCAGAAGCGGCCTGTGCTTCGAATTCCGCTTATTACTTCCGCCAGGGCATTCCCCGCTCCGCTCGCGAATTGGCTGGAGCTTATACCGAGAAGCTCGCTCTATTTGGCTTGCGGCACTGTCGCTTTGCTGGCAGCTTGTATGGTTGCATTTTATTTCGGTTACCGCGGTTTTCCGGCGATATCCGGCAGTCTGTCCTGGCTGATTATTATTCCTGTGCTCATGTTTCACCTGTGCTTACATGAAATGGCGCATGCAGTCGTTCTGCAAAAATTTGGAATCCAAATTCGCCAAGCGGGTATCGGGTTGTTGTACTATATTTTTCCTATTGCCTATGTGGATACAACGGATACCTACCGATTGCGGAATAAATACGACCGGGCCATGGCAGCGTGGGTCGGGCCTGTTTTTGATTTGGCCGGAGCGGCAATATCCGCAGTAATTTCTCTTTCGAGCAGCGGTTGGTGGGGGGATCAGTTCCAGGTATTGCTGGGAATTCAATTCACGATCTTTTTGTTTAACGCCAATCCGCTGCTGCCCAGCGACGGACTCCGCACGATCGAGGCCCTGATGGGCGAATTCAATTTGCGAAGAAGGGCGCTCCATTATTTGCTCTGTAAAGCCGCCTTCCGACCCTTGCCGAATTATTTGGTTCATCTCCCTAGATCCAAAAAGATCCAGTATGCGCTTTATTCGACCTTGAGCATCGCCTACTTTATCGGCTTATTGTACATGATCGCCTTGTATTCCATAAAAGCCAGCCTGTCTTTTCAATGAACACGATTACGTTCTGCAGGACGGACGGCTTCTTTTTTTCATATCGCCGAATAAAAGGAGCGGACAGCCAATAGATTGATAAAGAGAAGATGGACATGGCCCCGGGGAAGACTGCCTGTCTCGCGGGCCGCTGTCGAGAACCGAAGCGTCCGACAAGGAGGGAACTGCCGATGCTTCATTTGGTCGCCTGTATCAAGCAGGTGCCGGATACGAAAATCATCAAGATGAACCCGAAAACGAACACGATGGACCGCTCCAGCGCGCCGGCCATCCTCAATCCGTACGATGCGCATGCCGTCGAAGAGGCGGTGCGACTCAAGCAGCGGTACGGAGGAACGGTGTCCGTCGTGACGATGGGACCGCCGCCCGCGGTCAAGGCAATTCGCAAATGCATCGAGATCGGCGCGGACGAAGGCTACCTGATCACCGACCGCGCATTCGCCGGGGCGGATACGCTGGCAACCAGCTATTCGCTGACGAAGGCGATCGACAAAATCGCCAAGATCAAGCCGATCGATCTGATCCTCTGCGGCAAAATGACCATCGACGGAGACACCGGCCAGGTCGGTCCGGGCATCGCTCGCAGACTGGATATTCCGCCGCTGACGAACGTCCGCAAGATCGTTGAAATTAACAAGGATGAAGGCTACGCCATCATCCACCGTAAGCTGGAGGACGGCTACGAGGTCGTAAGGTCGACGCTGCCGTGTCTGTTCTCCGTCGAAAAGGACATCAACGACATCCCGTATTCGCCGCTGCCCAACATGCTGCGGGCGGCGCGTTACCAGCCGGTCGTTTGGTCCGTGGACGACTTGGAGGACGTGGACCGCACGAAGCTCGGGCTCAAAGGCTCCCCGACGATCGTCGCCAAGGTATGGCCGCCGGAGAAGCCGAAGGGCGGAGAGCTGCTGGAGGGAACCCCTGCGGAACAGGCGGGCAAGCTGCTGTCGATTTTGCTGGAGAAAAAAGAGCTCTTCCGCGTCCAAAACGGAGGTGAAACCGGATGAACCTTCAGGATTACCGCGGCGTGTGGGTGTTCATCGAGCAGAAGAACGGCGCGATTGCGCCGGTGTCGCTGGAGCTGCTGGGGGCCGGGCGGAAGCTCGCGGATAAGCGCGGCGTGCCGCTGGCGGGCATTCTCATCGGCGACGGCGTCCGGCCTCTGGCCGCCGATGTCATCGCATACGGAGCGGATGCCGTTTACCTGTACGACAATCCGATCTTTCATTATTATCGGACGGAATCGTTCATGCGGGCCGTCATCGAAGCTTGCCAGAAGCACAAGCCGGAAATTTTCCTGTTCGGCGCGACATCGACGGGGAAGGACCTTGCCAGCGCCGTGGCGACGGATCTCGCGACGGGGCTGACGGCGGATACGACGCAGTTGGACGTCGATGCGGAGAGCGGGCTGCTGGAAGCGAGCCGACCGGCGTTCGGCGGCAACATTATGGCCACGATTTTGTGCAAAAAGGACCGCCCGCAAATGGCTACCGTGCGTCCGAAGGTCATGAAGCGGCTGGCCCCGGACCCGAAGCGCAAGGGGGACATCGTCGAGGAAGCCGTCTCCGTCCGCGAAGAGGACCTGCGCACGAAGGTGCTGGAGATCGTCCGCGATACGACGCAGCGGGTGCGGATCGACGAAGCGGACGTGATCGTCGCCGGAGGCAAAGGGCTCGGCGGTCCGGCCGGCTTCGAGCTGATTCACCGGCTGGCGGAAACGCTGGGCGCTTCCGTCGGGGCAAGCCGCGATGCGGTGGAGGCCGGATGGATTGAGCATCATCATCAGGTCGGGCAGACGGGCGTCACTGTGACGCCAAAAATTTATTTTGCCATCGGCATTTCCGGGGCGATCCAGCATTTGGTCGGGATGCAGAATTCGGGGCTCATTATCGCCATCAACAAGGACCCCGCCGCTCCGATCTTCGGGTCCTGCCATTACGGCATCGTCGGCGATGCGTTCGTCATCGTCCCGCTGCTGATCGAAGCGTTCCAAAAAGCGCTGCAAAGCGAGGTGCCTCAATATGGCTGAAAAATTCGACGTAATCGTGGTCGGCGCAGGTCCGGCCGGGACGTCGTGCGCCTATACGTTAGCCAAAGCGGGCGTAAACGTTCTGCTCATCGAGCGAGGGGAGTACCCCGGCTCGAAAAACGTCATGGGCGGCGTTCTGTACCGCAAAACGATGGAAGACATCATTCCGGGATTTTACAAGGACGCGCCGGTCGAGCGGCCGATCGTCGAGCAGCGGTTCATGATGCTGGATAAAGAATCGGCGGTCACCTTCAGCTACAAAGGGCTGGAGTGGGGGCAGGAGCCGTACAACAATTTCACCGTGCTTCGGGCCAAGTTCGACCAGTGGTTTGCGGACAAGGCGGTGCAGCAGGGCGCGCTGCTGATCAACGAGACGGTCGTGCTCGAATGCATCACCCAGGACGGACGCGTGGTCGGCGTCCGCACCGACCGCCCGGATGGAGACCTGTATGCCGACGTCGTGGTGCTCGCGGACGGCGTCAATTCGCTGCTGGCCAAGTCGCTCGGTTTCCATAAGGAGTTCCGTCCGGACGAAGTGGCGCTGGCCGTCATGGAAGTGCTGAAGCTGGACCGCAAAATTATCGAAGACCGCTTCGGTCTGGAAGGCGACCAAGGCTGTACGTTCGAGATTTTCGGCGATTCCACCCATGGCATTCTCGGCACGGCGTGGCTGTACACGAACAAGGACAGCTTGAACATCGGCGTCGGAGCGATGCTGTCCGGGCTGATCAAGCGCAAGCTGAAGCCGTACGAGCTGCTGGAATACGTCAAGACGCATCCGATCCTGCGTCCGTATATCCAGGGCAGCGAGCAGCAGGAATATTTGGCCCACTTGATCCCGGAGGGTGGCTACCGCTCCATGCCGAAGGTCGTCGGAGACGGCGTGATCGTGGTCGGGGATGCGGCTCAGCTCGTCAACGCCATTCACCGCGAAGGCTCGAATATGGCGATGGCGTCCGGCGTGCTCGCGGCGGAGACGATTCTGGAAGCGAAGGAAGCAGGGGACTATTCCGCCGCGCGGCTCGACAAGTACCGGGCTCGGCTGCTGGACAGCTTCGTCGGCCAAGACTTGAAGAAGTACAAGGACGCGACGCATCATTTTGAGAAATACCCGCATTACTTCGAAAAATATATCCCGCTCATGAACCGGGCGGCGGGCGAGCTGTTCACCGTCGACGGCACGAGCAAGAGGGAGAAGCAGCGCAAAATCTGGCAGGGCATCGGCACCGCCGGCGAGAAGTTCAAGATCGCCCAAGACTTGTTCAAGGCATGGAGGGTGATGAAATGAGCGACCAGCCCAAGGGAAAAGGGCAGACCATCGAGGAGAAGCAGTACTTGATCCGGTTCAAGGCGGATACGAACTCCCATCTTCACGTGCTCGACTACGATATCTGCGCGACGAAGTGCCCGGACAAGATCTGTACGATTTTTTGCCCGGCCGAAGTGTACAAATGGGAGGAGATCCGGATGCACGTCGGGTACGAGGGCTGTCACGAATGCGGAAGCTGCCGCATCGGCTGCCCGCATCAGAACATCAAATGGGAATACCCCAAGGGCGGTCACGGGATCATCTTCCGGCTGGGGTAGCTGCGCATGTTTGCGGTGGGGGATTGCGTCATCTTTATCCCGGACGGGGCGAGGGGAACGGTTGTTGCCGTCAACGGGTCGTTGTGTCACATCGTCTGGGAAGATTGGTTCACGAGCTGGGAGAAAGCCGAGGAACTGCGGAAAGAAGAAAAATGAACAAAAAAGAGAAGGAGCGCATCCTTCTCTTTTCGTTGTGTACTTTATTGTTTGCAGCATTTCGTTTAAGGCTTTGGCGGTCACCGTTTTTTGCACAATTTTATCCCCTAAAAAATGGAATGTATCCCTTACTGCCCTGCCGAAGCCATGGTTAAATGAGAGTACGAGCCCAGTTCGAAAGGGGGTGAGCCTGCCGCAGCCGTCGTCGTTTGGTGGAGGGTATTCCGGGTTTTTTATTCATATTTCAGGAGGGATTAATGAATGAGCTTTGCGCAAATCGCGCTTCGGCGCACCTTTAGGAAAGCGTTTTCTTTAACTGTAGTCGCTTTACTCCTGCTTAGTCTGATTCCGGCGATGGCGCTCGGCGCGAGCGAGTGGCAGCCGAACACCGCCTACAAAGCCGGCGAGGTGGTTACGTATGCGGGGCAGACGTACACCTGCTTGCAACCGCATACATCGCTGACCGGCTGGGAGCCGCCGAACGTCCCGGCCTTGTGGAAGGCCGGCGGCAGTGGCGGAACGGATACGCAGCCGCCGACCGCTCCATCCGGCTTGAAGGCGACCGGCAAAACGTCCAACAGCGTAACCCTCGCGTGGAACGCTTCGACCGATAACGTAGGCGTCACCGGCTACGACGTGTACAACGGGTCCGCGGTCGCGGCGAGCGTGACGGGAACTACCGCCACGATCGGCGGTTTGTCCGCGAACACGGCGTACACGTTCACGGTGAAAGCGAAGGACGCGGCCGGCAACGTATCTGCCGCAAGCCAAGCCGTCACGGTAACGACGGACCCGGCGTCCGGCGATACGCAGCCGCCGACGGCGCCGACGAATCTGGCCGTCACCGGCAAAACGTCCTCCAGCATCTCGCTGTCCTGGACAGCTTCCACGGATAACGTGGGTGTCACCGGCTATACGGTGGAGTACGGCTCCGGCAGCCTGAGCGTCGCGGGAACAACGGCGACGGTGGCCGGACTTGCCGCCGACACGACGTATACGTTCATCGTGAAGGCGAAGGATGCGGCCGGCAACGTTTCAGCCGGTGCGAGCGTGCAAGGGAAGACCGAACCGGCGCCGTCCGGAGGCGGAGGCAAGATCGTCGTCGGCTATTGGCACAACTTCGATAACGGGTCCTCGGTACTCAAGCTGCGGGACGTCTCGAAGAAATACGACGTGATCAACGTCGCTTTTGCCGAGCCGGTTTCTCCGGGCAGCGGCACGATTGCCTTTACACCATTCAATGCGACGGTGGACGAATTCAAAGCGGATGTCGCGTATTTGAAGAGTCAGGGTAAAAAGGTGCTGATCTCCCTCGGTGGTGCCAACGGCACGGTTACGCTGTCCGACGCGACGAAGAAGCAGCAATTTATCAGCACGATGACCTCGATTATCCAGACGTACGGCTTCGACGGCATCGATATCGATCTGGAAGGCAGTTCGGTCGCGCTGAACGGCGGCGATACGGACTTCAAAAACCCGACCACGCCGGGCATCGTGAACCTGATTGACGCTGTCCGTACGCTCAGCAGCACGTTCGGCAGCGGCTTCGTGCTGACGATGGCGCCGGAGACGGCGTATGTGCAGGGCGGGATGGGCGCTTACGGCGGCCCTTGGGGCGCGTATCTGCCGATCATCCACGCGCTGCGCGACAAGCTGAACTATATCCACGTTCAGCATTACAACAGCGGCTCGATGATGGGGCTTGACGGCCGCTCTTACGCGCAAGGCACGGCGGATTTCCACGTCGCCATGGCCGAGATGCTGCTGAAGGGCTTCCCTGTCAATAACAATGCGAACAACGTATTCCCGGCGCTGCGTCCGGAGCAGGTCGCCATCGGCGTACCTGCGGTGCCGAGCGCGGCGGGAGGCGGATATACGCCGGCGGCCGAGGTGCAGAAGGCGATCACGTATCTCGTCAAGGGCACGTCGTTCGGCGGCAGCTACAAGCTGCAAAACCCGGCCGGCTATCCCGGCTTCAAAGGACTCATGACCTGGTCCATCAACTGGGATGCGGCCAGCGGCTATGGCTTTGTCAACAGCCACCGTCCGTTCTTGGACGGCCTGAAATAACGATATTGGCGTAACTTAAAAAAAGCCTCCGGCTCCTATGGACGGGACTCAGCATCCCTAGGCTCGCCGGAGGCTTTATTCGTGCCACCGATCAATGACCGGCGGTATAAGTGTCGGGGGAAGCGCCGTCCAGAAACGGACTGCGCTCGCCGATGTGGTACACGTACAACTCGTGCATCGCCCGCGTGCAGGCCGTGTAGAACAGCTTGCGCTCGGCTTCCCGGCCGTATTGCTCCATCGAGGCGTTGTAGATGACGACCGCGTTGAACTCGACACCCTTGGCCAAGTACGACGGGATCACCAGCACGCCGGGCTCGAAGGAGGCCGTCTCCGTCCCGACGAGGCGAAGCGGGACCCCTGCGGCTTGCAGCGCGTCGCATGCTTCCCGGCTCTCCGCCGCCGTCTTGCAGATGACGCCGATCGTCTTGTGGCCATCCGCCAGCAGGGCCCGGATACGCCCGGCGACCTTGGCGCTTAGATCGGCCTGATCCGCCGCTTCCGTGACAACCGGCAGGCTGCCGCCGCGGTTGAACGGCTCGATGGCCGTGCCGTCCGCCAGCAGGCCGCGGGTGAACTCGACGATCTCCCGCGTCGAGCGGTAGCTTCGCGTCAGCACGTTCGTCTCCGTATGCTCCGGCCCGTACAGCGAAGTCAGCGGCGCGAAGCCGTCCGTATTGGCGGAGGCGTGCGCGTAGATGGCTTGGTTCCAGTCGCCAAGCACGGTCATTTTGCTGCGCGGGAACAGCCGCCGGATGAACGCGAATTGGAACGGCGTGTAGTCCTGTCCTTCGTCGATGAAGACGTGGCGGACCGTGTTGTTCGTCTGGAAGCCCTCGATCCGCTCCTTCAAGTACAAATACGGCGCCCCATCTTCGCTGGCCAACTCGCCGCGCTCCAGCTTCTCCGCCGTTTGCTTGCATATTTCCTCCCAATGCGGCGGCAGACCGGCTTCGGACGCAAGGTCCGCGAAGCGTCCCGGCTCGGCGAACAGCTGCCGGTACACGGCGGGAATGTCGATGAATTCGAGCCGCTTGGCGCTCACGCGGAGCGGTTTGAAATGCTCCTGGACGACCATCATAGCCAGCAGCTCCTGCTCGCGCTGGAAGTCGTTGAACGTGTCTTCGGCATACTGTTTTTTGCGCTGCAAATGATGGTAGGCTTGCAGGTACGCTTCCTTGTCGAGCAGCTCGATCTCGTCCTCGACCCACGGCTTGGACCGCTCCCGCCGCCCCAGCCGCTTCAGCTCCTTCAGCAGCCATTCGGAGGTCAGGATCATCCGGTTCGGAATCGGCAGCGCCGGATCGAGGCTGTAGAAATAGGCTGCGATCTGTCCGCCCGCGACGATAGGCTCCCCGCGGAAGCTCACGTCCTTGAACAGCAGCCCTTCTCTTCCGAGCCGCTCCGCATACCGCTCCAACATATGCATGAAGGAAGTGCCCGCTTTGAACAAAATCCCTTCGATTCGCGCTTCATAGCCGGGGTCTCCGGCCGCCGTCAGCGTGTACTCCGCTTGCTCGAACGGGTCTTCCACACGGAACGTGCCGCCGAGCCGGTGCTCCAGATATTCCTGGAACGTCGTCTGCTGCATGTTTTCCTCCCCGAGCTCGGGCAGTACGGTAGAGACGTAGCTGTTGAACATCGGATTGGGCGAGAAGAGCACGATCTGCTCCGCGCTCAGCGTTTCCCGGTACCGGTACAGGAGGTACGCGACCCGCTGCAGGGCGGCCGACGTTTTGCCGCTGCCCGCCGCGCCTTGCACGATCAGCAGCCGGCTGCGCTCGTTGCGGATGATCCGGTTCTGCTCCTTTTGAATCGTGGCGACGATGCTCTTCATCTGGGCGTCCGAGTGCTTGCCGAGCACTTCCTGCAGCAGCTCGTCGCCGATCGTGACGCCGGTGTCGAACAAGCTGCGGATGACCGCGTCGCGAATAATATATTGCCGTTTCAGCTCCATCTCGCCGGAGATGACGCCGCCGGGCGTCTCATACTGCGCCGGTCCCGGCGGGTAGTCGTAGTAAAGGCTCGATACGGGAGCGCGCCAGTCGTAGATCAGGAACTGCTCGCCGCTTTCGTCCAGGAACGATCCGATGCCCAGGTACACGGCTTCGGCGCGCCGCTCCCCGTCCTCCACAAAATCGATGCGTCCGAAATATGGGGTCGTCTGCAATCGTTTCAGCTTCGTCAGTTGCTTCTGGGCTTGCCGGTGGCTGTGCTCGCGGCCGGTGAGCACCTCCGCCTGCTGCTTGAGGCTTGCGTACGTTT
Organism: Paenibacillus oleatilyticus; assembly: GCF_018998565.1. Classification (GTDB taxonomy): domain Bacteria; phylum Bacillota; class Bacilli; order Paenibacillales; family NBRC-103111; genus Paenibacillus_G; species Paenibacillus_G oleatilyticus. The sequence goes on from NZ_JAHNZO010000026.1 coordinate 92,945, forward strand.
CTATGACTTCGTCGGGAGCGTCCAGGTTGACGGTTACATCGTCCCAAAAATGCTTGCGGATATCGACGATATCCGACCTCAGCTCGCCGACCTCCCGCTGGAGGGTGTCGATGCGCTTGCCGATGTCCCGGGTTACCCGTTCGACCCGCTCCTGCTCTTCCTGCCACACTTGCTGCATGTTAACCACGTTACCGCCCCTTTTTTCAAAAGATTTGACAATCGCCGAGTGCATGTGTTATTATGATAGTGGGTAAATTTAAAGAGTGGAACCACAATATAGGTGGCGACCAATCTCCATTTTAGCATGGTTCTGCATGCAATTCAATAGAAGTACATCATCGCACGCTAACAAACGGAGACGCACATGACGCCTCCGTTTTTTTGTTGCAGTCCCCCGCGCACCGCCAAGACCGAGAACCAGCCCGAAAAAGGCAAGCGGCGAGGTGCCGTACCTTCCGCTTTCGCTAAGCCACTTCAACGCGCCATCAGAATAAAGCGGACATGAAAGTTGGTTTCCCTATTCACTATCGCCGCTCTTGTGGCGAAGTATACTATATACATATCGTTTTACAAGGGAATCGCACATTCCTTATGTCACGTTGGAAGAGGGTGGGGGTATGTCGCTAAGTAACTACATTATGGAGTCCAAGTCGTTTTGTGACCATGCGGGGATGAATCCGAAAGAGATTCCGTTTCCCAAAGTCGTGATGACGCCGAAAGAGCTGGAGGACAAGCGTCAGGACTACGAGGAAATTTTGTCCGTCGTCCAGTTTTTTGGAAACAAAATTTTGGATTCGATGAAGGGCACGCCGATCTTGTTGTCGGTTGCCGACGCACGGGGATTCATCCTGCATATGATGGGGGATGAAACCATCAAGAACATGATCAATCAGCTTGGCATCCGCACCGGCATTCAATTCTCCGAGGAAGTCATGGGCACCAATGTGGTGACCCTTTCTTTGAAGCACAGCGGCTACGCCATCCAATTGATCGGTCCCGATCATTACCACGAATACCTGCATCAAACCGCCTGCTACGCCGTAGCTTTTCATTATACCGATGCCAACAATTTGCTCGGAAGCCTTATCATTATGACAGCGCTCGAATACCAGAATCCGCTGATGGTGACCATGCTGTCCACCACCGTGGACTCGATCGAGAGGGAGCTGATGCTTCGCAAGCAGAACCGCAAGCTGGACATTATGAATCAGATTCTGATGGACAACACGCGCAACGGCATCATTATCACCGATAAAGAGGGGGAAATTACGGATTTTAATCATTTTGCTCAAGACCTTACAGGTCTGTCCAAAGAGCAAACGCTGGGGAGGTCGGTGCTGTGTCTTGAACCCATGGGGCAATACATCTATGATGTAATCCGCCACGGGAAAAAGTACGAAGATATTCAAATCAGCTTCGAGCGCAAGGGAAGCGGGACGCGCACGGTGTGCCTGTTTGACGCGTTCCCGATCTATGACGAGTATAAGCGGCTCATCGGCGCCTTCGGCCAATTCCGGAACATTACGGACCGGTACGAGGCGGAGGAGAAATACAATTATTTGGCCAATCACGACGATCTGACCAAGCTGCCGAACCGGAGGTACTACAAACAAGTGCTTGTCCCTCTGCTGGAGCGGGCGAAGCGAGGGCTCCATCCGTCGGGCATCGCCATTATGTACCTGGATCTCGACCGCTTCAAGCTGGTCAACGACACGCTGGGGCATTCCAACGGAGACCTGCTGCTCAAGCAAATTGCCGAGCGGCTGACGTGCAGTCTTGAAGCGACGGATCTGGTGGCGCGCATGGGCGGCGACGAATTTATGTTCCTGTTCCCGATCGTGACGGACGAGCAGCAGGTCGTCCATCGGGCCGAGCGCATTCTGAGCCTGTTCCAGCATCCGTTCAACATGAACGGGTACGAGTTTCATATTACGGCCAGCATCGGCATCGCGTTCTACCCGGACGACGGTCTCGACATCGAGATGCTGATGATTCATGCGGACACGGCGATGTACCGGGCGAAGCAGCGCGGCAAAAATCAATATGTCATCTATTCCGACGACATGCAGACGAAGTCCCACGAGAAGATTAAGATGGAGACGTCGCTGCGCCGAGCGATCGACAATAACGAATTCGTGCTGTATTACCAGCCGCAAATCGATATCAAAACCGGAGATATCAAGGGCGCCGAGGCGCTGATCCGCTGGATGCACCCCGAACGCGGGCTCGTGTCTCCTTATGAATTCATTCCGTTAGCCGAAGAAACCGGACTTATTATCCAGATGGATCAATGGGTACTGCGCACCGCTTGCATGCAGAACAAGAGCTGGCAGGAAAAAGGACTGCCGCCGATGCGCGTCGCCGTGAACTTGTCCTCCCAGCAATTTTCCAAAGAATATTTGGCCGAGACGGTCAAAAGCATTTTGGAGGAGACCGGGCTTGAACCGAAATTCCTTGAGCTGGAAATTACCGAAACGATGACGATGGATGTGGAGCATACGATTCCGACGCTGCGGCAGCTGCATGGTCTCGGGGTCCAGATCAGTATCGACGATTTCGGAACGGGGTACAGCTCGCTCAATTATTTGAAAAAGTTTTCGATCGACCGCCTGAAGATCGATCAGTCGTTCGTGCGGGATATTATGACGAATTCCCACGATTCGGACATCGTCGGCACCATCATCGCGATGGCGCACAATCTGGGGCTGGAGGTTATTGCGGAAGGCGTCGAAGAGAAAGACCAGCTCCGTTTCCTGCAGTACCAAAAATGCAACGAAGTGCAAGGATACTACTTCAGCGAGCCGATCCCGGCAGAGAAGTTCGAGCTGCATTTTCAGGAGCTGCAGGAGAAGGTCAAAAGAAAATATTGATGCTTTCAAAAAAAGGGGATCACCATGAAAACTGTGGCTCAATTATTAGTGGAGCATTTGATTCGATGGGGCGTTACCCATGTATTCGGCATCCCAGGAAAGCCGGTGACGCCTCTGGTCATGGAGATGGACCGGCAGGGCATCGCCTTCGTGCTGAGCAAGCATGAAGGCGGTGCAGGGTTCGCAGCGGCGGGGTACGCTTTCGAAGGCGGGCGGCTTGGCGCGGCGCTGGGCACAGCGGGGCCAGGCGGCGTCAACATGCTGACCGCCGCGGGACAAGCGAAGGCGACGGGCGTTCCCGTCCTGTTCTTGACCGGGCAGCCGCCGATCAAAGAGATCGGCAAGGTGCTCGGGCAGGACAGCACGCTGTTCGGCACCGACCTCGTCAAGATGTTTGAGCCGGTAACGAAATTCAGCGCGCGCGTCGAGCGCGGCGAGCTGCTGGAGACGTACCTGCGCCATGCGATCGAACAAGCCTGCACCGGGGTGAAAGGCCCCGTCCATCTCTCCATCCCCTTGGACGTTCTGACAGAGGAAGTCCGACCTTTTCAAATTCCGCTGCCGACGCATTATCCGGCCATTCTTTCCGCTAACCTTGATCAAGTGATCGAATGTCTTGATGCAGCAAGGCGTTCGGTGCTGTTCGTGGGCGGCGGCGTACACGCTTGCCGGGCCTACGAAGAGCTCCGGCAGTTGGCCGAACGATGGAATATTCCCGTGATGACAATGCCAGGCGGCAAGGGCGCGTTCGTATCCAGGCATCCGCTGTCGCTCGGACCGTTCGGTCTTGGTGGCAACGAGACGTCCAAAGCCTATATGAGCGAAGGCGTCGACGTAATGATTGTCGTGGGCAGCCAGCTCAGCGACCTGGAGCTGCCCGGACTGACGCCGGACATGTATCCGCAGCGGATGATCCATTTCGACTACGAGCCGACGTTTATCGGCAAAGCGGTACCCGTACCGGTGCTCCCGGTGCTTGGAGACTTGAAGCGCAATCTTCAGGAGCTGCTACGGTTGACGGATGGCCGTCGGGTAGAGCTTACAAGCTCTTATGCCGAGGTTGCAGCCGCGTCGAAACCAGCCGCCGAAGCGGAGGAGCCGGCGGAGAGCCACTGGCTAACAGGACGGCAGACGATGCGCGTCTTGCGGTCAGCGCTGCCGAAGGAGGCCGTGGTGTACGGCGATGCGGGCAGTCATTCCTTTTATGCGGTGAAGCACTTGGATATCGAGGTGCCGGGGACGTTCTACTTCGAAGAAGTGTATGCGACGATGGGCCGCGCGATCGGGTATGCCGTCGGCGCCCAGCTTGCGGAGCCGGACAAAACGATCGTCTGCCTGACCGGGGACGGATGCTTGTTCATGAACGGCACCGAAATATCGACGGCAGTGAATGCCGGCGCTCCGGTCATTTTCGTTGTGATAAATAACGGCAGTCTGGATATGGTGGAGAAAGGGATGGCCCGGCATCTGGGCCGCGCGATCGGGACGAATTATACGGTGCCGGTGCACGCCGCCAAGTTCGGGGAAGCGATGGGAGCGGAAGCGTTCCGCTGCTCGACCGAAGCCGAGCTGCATGCTGCGGTGACGCAGGCGCTGGCGATGAGGCGTACGGCCGTGATCGAAGTGATGGCCGACCCGCTGGAAATTCCGCCGACGATGGCGCGCGGGTAACCTTGTTAAGACCATGAATACATAAGCAGAGGTGAGTACGATGGGAAGCGAAGACCGGTTGACGAACGCCGAACGGTATGAACGAGGTATGAAGACGTTAGTGGAGATGGTCGGAGAGGAAGGAGCGCAGACGATCGGGAATATCGGCGCTTTTTTCCCGGATATGGCGCATCAGATCGTATCCTTCGGATTCGGCGATTTGTATTCGCGCAAGACGCTGGACCTGAAGCAGCGGGAGATCATTACGATCACCTCGCTCATCACGCAGGGAGCGACGGAGCAGCTGCCGTTCCATGTGCATGCAGCGCTGAACGTCGGCTTGACGCCGGAGGAAATTTTGGAGATCGTCCTGCACTGCGCAGGCTACGCCGGGTTCCCGAAAGCATGCGGGGCCTTGAATGTGGTCAGCGAAGTGTTTAAAGCACGGAACATTACACCGGTTACGACGTAGAATGCTAACGGTCCAAGTGCGCTTAGGAAAGCGCAGCTTGGGCCTTTTTTTAATAGCACCAATGATTAACCCCAAGCTTGAATCGTTCTTCGTTCCCTGACGAGGTAAGCTAACGAAGCCAAATGCGCTAGATCCAAACATCATTGGGTGCCCTTAAATGTGACTCAGTCTTGCCAGTGTTTACGATACCTCTAGGCTCCACCAGCATGACATGGCACTCCTTGTCGGCGAATGGTTTATGTTCAACTCCTCTGGGGACAATAAACATCTCGCCTTGGGAAATTTTCACCCGCCCATCCCGAAAATCAATGAACATCTCCCCTTCGAGTACGATAAAAACCTCGTCGGTATCTGGATGATCATGCCATACAAAGTCCCCTATAATCTTGGCCAATTTAAATTGATAGTCATTCATTTCGCCAATGACTTTCGGAGACCAGTGACCGCTGAACTTGGATAATTTTTCAACGAAATTAATAGCTTGATAGCCGATAGGAATCCCTCCTATTTCTGGTATAAAACATCATATTCGTCAAAACCGTATAGGTATCCTGCCCGTTCGCTTAACAAGTCTAGTCTTGCTTTTTAGTCATCATCAATTGGAGAGAAACATGAAGAAGAGATAAGAAGGGTTATATCATCTTATGGAGGGGAATAGTAAAAATCGAAAGGGTGGAGCCGGAAAATAACCCTTTTGCAGATGATTTTAACAAGAACAATGCTGAGGCATGACATTATGAATATCAATGCACTAGGTAGGAGGATATACATTAACTTGGAAATGACACCTCAAATGTTGAGCCAACGCCTAAATTGCCGATAGAATAGCCGAAACCGCAATAAGAAAAAGGATTAGGCCGCGAATTTTTCGCACCTAATCCTTTGGTTTTTACGCCTGAATATAAAAGTTTAAATCCTGCCCGTTTTTGACAGGTTCCTGCGTGAACGTATAGCCGTGCTTGACGACTTCTTCCGGGATGTTGCGGAAAGCCGCCGGACAGTCGACAATCACATGAAGCAGCTCCCCCTTCTTCATGTCCCGTAAGGTTTCCAGCGTATAAATAACAGGGTATGGACAAGATTCCCCTCTAAGATCCAACGTGAAATCAACTTCAACCGACATTGTTATAGTCCCCTTTCTTGAATCCAACGCCGAAGCGATAGTTTTTTTGCCAGTATACGGCTACGGCATATCCGATACCCAGCAAGATCAAGGTCACCAGCAGCGCGCCGGCTGGCCCCATGGTCGTGAGCAGATTGATTTTGGCGCCGTTTTGTACGAGCACGTTGTAGACACCGAGATGATCCCAGGCGTAGGCGAGGGCCGTGGCCCCGATAATGTTGCCGATAAATACGGGCAGGAACACGATTTGTCCTTCCATCAGCCGGTACATCATGCCTGTCTCGCAGCCGCCAGCCAGTACGATGCCGATGCCGAACAGCACGCCGCCGACAAATGTGCTTGGTGCGGCGATCTTGGTAATCGGGTCCAAGCCGTAAATCAGGATGATGAGCAGTGTCGCCACGGAACTAATTGCCATGCCGACCGTGATTGCTTTCGTCATGGTGGCCCGCCCGCTGATCCATAAATCGCGGAACGCAGATGTAAAGCAAATTTGCCCTCTTTCAATCAAAATGCCGAATGCAGCCCCGAATAGAGCGGCTACGCCCAACATCGTGCGGCCGGAGATAAAAAAGTAAACGATAAGACATGCATATAACAATGCAACGACGGTCCCGGCAATGGGTTGAATTTTTCTGGCCTTGGCAGCGCTTTGGGCTATATTGCCCTTTTGCAGGACAGGCTTGCCTTTCCACCATCTTGTATTGACGATTTTAACGCCCGAGTAAGTGCCGATTGCGGTAGCGATCATAAATATCCAAGCATGAAATGAAAACTGAGGCACGCCGGTGAAGAGGGCAGCCAGATTGCAGCCTAGCGCCAAACGGGCGCCAACACCCGCGATGAATCCGCCAATCAGCCCTTGCAGCAATCGGCGCTTTTGCTTCGGAACTCTTATCTTGAAATTATTGCTGAGCAAGATCATAATCAAGGCGCCAATGAACATGCCCCACACGATCCAGCCGTCTGTTCTGCTGAAGGTCGTTCCGTCCATGCGAATCAAGCCGTAATAGGCCCAATTGGAAATATCCACGCCGAAAAGCTGTAAAACGTGACCTCCCAAACGAGTAAATTCGCCGGTGACAGCCCATACGGTTCCGGTAATTCCAAAGTAGAGTGCGCTCAGAATACCTGCAATTCCCATCGCGGCATAGGGGCTCCAGTAATTGTTGAGCAATTTGCCTAACATGCGTTTCATTTTTCATATCCCTTCAATCTGTCAAAATGCAATCCTTGTCCGGTTTGTATGCGGCAATACGCTTCCTACTATATAGGCGGAGTGAGAATGCCATCTCCATTTTACTACAATCGGCGTCAGTTGTGGGTGATACGATTCATATAGAAAGAAACCGTCAGCTCTATAAGCTGCTCATTGATGTGTAGGATGCGGGAGGAAATCGAGGAGGAAGGTGCCTTTTTTTGCATACCTAAGATAGCGCCAACATAGGGTGTGCGTAGAAAATAGATGGCTCTACAGCCGTATAGAAGGCTGCGCAGGTATGTTATTTATTGGTCGCGTCTTCTTTCTCGTTTACCGAGACAATAAGTTGGTCTACGGTAATATCCAAGGCTTCGCAAATTTGCTCTAACGTGCGAATGTAGACTCTGTCTACGGAATCGGAACAAAGATGGCTAATGGTTGCGGGGCGCATATTCATTCTTAATGAGAGCTGCCGCTGGCTAATTCCTCTTTCTTCTAACAGTTCCTTCAATCGGATTTTGATTTTCATATGGTATTCCTCCGCCAAAGAGAAGTTACGTTTAACAGTATAACTCACAATTACTATAGCATAAGAATCAAAAGATATCATTGAAACTTACGCTTAAAGGTAATATAATATTTACATACTCTTAAGGGTAAGACTCATAAAAGTATCAAAACATTGATAGGAGGGACAAATATGGAAGGTGCAGCCAAGCATAAGATCTTGTTGGGCGAAGAAGCTAAGCTGCTGTTGCAGATTCAAACGTGCCAAGAAGTTATTTTCACACTCAAAAGTATTGTTCGTCAGCGTGGAAAATCGTTGCATATGTTGACAATGGAAGATATCCTCACGCTCATTCACCGAATGGAGATGGATTTCCGGGTTGAATTACTCCATGTGAACCTTGAGCAAGCTCGGCAAGATAGTAAGTATCATTAGAATGTGCGGTATCCCTAGATTCAAGCTCAAGCTCGGCGAACAGGAAAAAATTTCTTGACAACAAATTAGTTAGGTGCCATACTATATTCATGGCTAAAGATAACAAAGTTTGGAATCAGAATGACGCGATTCCCTCGCTTGTCCAATCGAAGCAGCAGCTTGAGCGTTATGGGCTGGACGTTGACGCACAGGCCATTCTTGTCGCTACCAGGCTGTTGGCAGCAGGAACGAAGCTTGGGCATGCCTCCGAGGTCCATTTTGCAAGATTCGGTTTATCGACAGGGCGGTACCGTGTGCTGGTCGAACTGGAGGATAACGAGGGAGAAGCGTTGCCGTCGCAATTGGCGGAAAATTTGGGTGTTACGCGCGCTACAATGACAGGGCTGATCGACACTCTGGAGCGGGACGGACTCGTATCCCGCCGGACCAGCGCTCAAGATGGCCGCCAGAGATCGGTCGTTCTGACCGAGGAAGGAGCGAGGCGGCTTCAAGATATGGCCCCGGAGCACTTCGCGAGGCTGGAAGCGATGGTTGGCCTTCTCAGTATCGAGGAGCGCGGCGTATTTCTTGACCTGCTTGGGCGGGTAACGCAAGGCATCTCGGCACTTACGGACGAGACGATCAAACCGGACAAACCGACGGGCGAATTCAACAAAAAGCAACACGGAAGCAAAGGGTAAAACGGGCTAGGTTCACTAGCCCATTTTCACCTACATATAGTTAGGTTCCTAATTATATGCGGCATAAATAAGTGTCGAACAACATGAGTACAAGAAAGGAGCAAGTGCATGAACAGGATGGAATCCGTAGATAAGCGGGGAGGCGCTCCTTACATCGCGTCTGCCGGTTGTCGCGCAAAAAGCTTTGTGCTGTGGCGGGAAGTGGCCATGGCCTATATCTCCCCCGCCGTCATGGCGGGAATCGGAGGATTGGTTACCGGCGACAAGGGGCTTCAAATTGCGGCGCTGACCACCATTGGCGGAGCATCGGCCTTGATCGCCTGGATGTTGGGCCTCTGGCTGCGAAGCGCGGGAGGCAAAAATCGTTGGGTTGCCGGTGCGAATCGCCTGATTGTCACGGGGACTTTTACCTTGGGCGGTATTGCCTTCGGTTTATTGGCTGCCTGGGTGACGGCTTATTTGTTCGGGATCGTGCGGCCGTTTGATCCTGCGGCTTGGGTTGATCGGGTATGGCTCGATTTCCCGATGTCCGGAGCGATAGCAAGCACAATCATGCTCTGGCGCTGGCGGCTCGCCGCAGCCAAAAACTAATTAATCAAAGGAGAAGATAAAGATGATTGTTATTCTAGGAGCAACAGGTACGATTGGCAGTGCGCTTGTGAAACGTTTGGTTGATCTCGGTGTGCCCGCGCGGGCGCTGAGCAGAGAGCCGGAGAAGCTGCGTCATCAGCTTGGGGAGTGGGGCGGATCGACGATTGAGGTTGCAGCAGCCGACGCAGCCGATCCTGAGTCGATGCGGCGCGCTTTCACAGGGGCCAGCCAGCTTTTCATGGCGATGTCCAACAGTCCGAGACAGGTGGAGCTGGAGACTTCGATCATTCGTATGGCCGCCGAAGCCGGAATCGGGCATATCGTAAAAGTATCCAGTCCCGCCTACGACCCGAGCGCCCCGGTAGCCGTCGCGGGATGGCACCACAAAATCGAGAAATTTTTGTCCGAATCCGGACTCACGCCTACCGTGCTGCGTCCTTACGCGTTCATGCAAAACCTGCAGCGTCTGGCGCCGACCGTTATCCACCAAGGGGTATTCTACGGCTGCATGGGCGATGCGGCGTGCAATTTCATCGACTGCCGGGATATTGCGGATGTTGCCGCAGAAGCGCTGACCAACCGTGAGGCCGCCGGCCATGTGTACACGCTTACCGGGGCGGAGGTTTTCAGTTATCCGCAAATTGCGGACAAGCTGTCTGCCCTGCTCGGCAAGCCGGTCCGGTACATCAATATGGACCCCGAAGCGCTGCGCCGCGATCTGATGGAGTTCGGCCATATGCCTCTCTGGCTCGCGAACCATGTGGCGGAAATCCAGTCTATGTCGGTGGCGCTGCCGGAAAAGCCTACGGATACCGTGAAGCGTCTGCTCGGCAGAGAGCCGCGTACGCTGGATGCTTTTCTGCGCGAGCATGCGGATATGTTCAGGTAACGTTTACGGCCTGGTGTGCTTCCTTGAGAAGCCGCCCGGGCCGTTTTTTGCTTACCGGCTCAAACTTTAAAACGGTGGATCGATTGCTGAAGCTCTTGAGCCATCCCCGGCAAATGCCTGGCCGACGCCGCGATCTCCGCCATGGCATCGAGCTGCTTGCTGCTGGCTCCGGCGATAGACGCCTCGTCGGCCGCAAAAAAGGCTCGTCAACAGATTTAGGGGCGCATGGCTATTGAACGATAGAAATATTAAGCGGGTAAAAGCGATAATGTTCGTGATTTTATTTTGTATTGGACGAGATTACAGGGTATTCGTTTAATTTTTGTGTAAAACACGAACAAAATTAACAGAATCCCTTGACGCCGATCTGAAATTCCGGTAACGTAATTTACGTAAACCGAATAAGCGTCACAGATGAGACTGTTCGTATATCTTCGGCATGACGGGCCGGGGGTCTCTACAAGGAACCGACAATTCCTGGCTACGAGCGGCGGGTTTTCCATACCCGTTCGAGGCCGGGATTTTTTGCGTCTCCGGACGGGTAGGCACGAGATTATTCGTTCGATGGAGGGAAAAAGAAGATGAGCAATCGCTTTGATGTGATTATTGTTGGGGCTGGACCGGCGGGGATTTTTGCCGCTTATGAGCTGACGATGAAAGCGCCTCACAAGCGCGTTTTGTTAATCGATAAAGGACACGATATCGACAGCCGCCGGTGTCCGATTCTGGAAGAGAAGATCCGGCTTTGTCCTCCCCCGGCGGGGAAAAAGGAGTACGCGGGCTGTCTGCCGGCCTGCTCGATTACGGCCGGGTTCGGCGGAGCGGGCGCTTACAGCGACGGGAAGTTCAACATTACGACGGAATTCGGCGGATGGCTGACCGATTATTTGCCGCCGTCGCAGGTGCTGGAGCTTATTCGTTACGTCGACGGCCTCAATCTGCGGCACGGCGCTCCGGATACGATCACCGACCCGATGACGGAGGTCGTGCGCTCGATCGAGCAGCGCGGCTACGCGGCCGGACTCAAGCTTCTGCGGGCGCAAGTCAGGCATTTGGGCACCGAGAAAAATTTGCAAATTCTGAAGTCGATCAACGACTATTTGAAGCGGCATATCGAGATGCGCTTCAAGACGGAAGTGGCCGACGTGCTGACGGTGAAAGAAGCGGAAGGCTACCGGGTGCAAGGCGTCGTGCTATCCAGCGGCGAGGAGCTGGAAGCGGACGCTGTGATCGTCGCGCCGGGACGGGACGGTTCGGCTTGGCTGACGGAAATTCTCCGCAAGCGGCGCATTCCGATGTTCAATAACCAAGTGGACGTCGGCGTTCGGGTGGAGACGTCCGATGTTGTCATGCGCGAGATTAACGAGCATTTGTACGAGGGTAAATTTATTTTCAACACATCGGTCGGCACACGGGTGCGGACGTTCTGCAGCAATCCGTCGGGGCACGTCGTGGTCGAGAACCACAGCGGCGTCATGGCGGCGAACGGGCATGCTTTCAAGGACCCGGCGCTCGGCTCGCTCAATACGAACTTCGCGCTGCTCGTCTCCCATCGGTTTACCGAGCCGTTCGACAAGCCAAACGAGTACGCGCGGGAAATCTGTAAGCGGGCGAACGATTTGTCGGGCGGCGGTGTGATCGTTCAGAAGTACGGCGACATCATTCGCGGACGGCGCTCGACGGCAGGGCGTATTCAGGAAGGATTTCTGGAGCCGACGCTGAAGGAGGCCGTTCCGGGGGATCTGGGCCTCGTGCTGCCGTACAATACGATGAAAAGTCTGATCGAAATGGTCGAGGCGCTGGATAAAGTGACGCCGGGCATCGCATCGGACCATACGCTGTTCTATGGTGTGGAGGCGAAGTTCTACTCGGCCCGGCCGAAGCTGAGCGAGCACCTTGAAACGGTGATCGGCGGCTTATACTGCGGCGGCGACGGCGCGGGTGTGACCCGGGGGCTGGCCCAAGCGGGTGCAGCCGGCGTGTGGATGGCCCGGTCAATCGTGGAGCGGATGTAGCGGAGGCGACATGCGAAAGCCGACGAAGCCGGGGGGTGATTCGGCTTTTTCGCTAGCCGGGCTTCGTCTGAGGAAGCCATGGAAGACTGTGCCACGCCACATGCATAAACGCAGAACTTCCGGAACATCCTGTAAACCGACAATCTTATCGGGAAGGAAGCCGAATCCATGACCGACAACGATCCAATTGCTCTGCCGGAGGAAGCCGCACCGCCGTATGCGGCCTCCTGCCGGCTATGCGAGCTGGCGAATCAGCGGACTCGCGTTATATGGGGGGAAGGCAATCCGGAAGGCCGGGTCATCATGCTGCTGGATAATCCCGGGGCGCGGGAGGACCGGGAGGGCCGCGCTTTCGTCTGCGGTACCCGTGCCACGCTGCAGCTCGGTGCGGCGGAGGCGGGACTCGATATGAACGACGTTTACGTGACCTATGTGTTGAAATGCCGGCCGATTCGCAAATACGACAAAGAAGCCGCGAGGAATAGCTGCCGGGCACACTTGCTTTCGCAGTTGGAACTGAAGCGGCCGAAGCTTATGATCTGCTTGGGGAACGTGGCGGTACAGGCGTTTTTTCAAGATTCGGAAGCGGAGGTCAAACGGCTCAGGGGGAGCTGGTACGATATCGGCGGGCTGCCGACGACCGTCAGCTACCATCCGCTCGCCGTCCGGCGCAGGCCGGGACTTATGCGTTTGTTCGTGGAGGACCTGAAACGGGTAGCTGTAAGGTCCGCTGAAGCCGTCACGGAAGCAAGTGCCCCGTCAGACGGACCACGGTCGGAGAAGGGGAGCTGACGGATCGAAGAAGTCCGTCTCGCGGTTCGGCCGCGGTGACCCGCAAGAGGGAAGCTGTGCTGGTTTGCGATGCGTGATCGGGTCAGATGTGCCTATCCGTAGAAACGGCTCCGGTGAAAAGCCGAATGATTAGCTTGTCCTTCCTCGGGGTAAGAAGCTGTGTAGCGGAAAGCTGCCAGAGGCGCCGATTCGGGCGGGCCCGCGTCGAAGCGCGGCAGGCCGTCCGGCTTCGAAACGCCGACGAACCGCTTGTCGGTTCGTTACCAACCGAGGAGGTCATGACCATGAACAACGAGAAAAAAATCGTAGGCGTGTTTCAGACCGAGCAGGAAGCGATTCGGGCTATCGAAGGCTTGAAAAGGCAAGGTTATCGGGCGGATGAGATATCCGTGATTGCGAAGGATAAGAAGGACGTATCCGCCGTGGCGGATCAGACCGGGTCCAAAGCGCCGGAGGGTGCCGCGGCAGGCGCGGCTACAGGCGGCATGCTGGGCGGGATCGCCGGGCTGTTGGCCGGGATTGGCGCGCTCGCAATCCCGGGCGTAGGGCCGATTATTGCGGCTGGCCCAATTGCGGCGACCTTAACCGGGGCGGCTGTCGGCGCGGGGGCCGGCGGGATCGTCGGTGGATTGATCGGCATGGGAATTCCTGAGGACGAAGCGAAGCGCTACAACGAATTTGTGAAGGAAGGGAGCATCCTTGTGCTTGTAGACTCCCGGGCTGACCTTGACAACGAGGTATACGATACGTTCCGTGCCAATAACTCGAGGAATGCGAGCACCTACGATGCCGATTACGGAGCGGAAGTCGGGTCCCGCAGACTGCGTTGATCCGCCGCGTTCTTGAGGAAGCTGGTGTTCGTGGAAGCCTTGTCCGGGTCGTATTCCCGGCCGGGGCTTCTTTTCGTCTATTACTTGGTATGTCTCTCATTACATGTCTTTATGGGTCTGGCCCGAGACGGAAGCGGCGGTTGAAATGAAAAAACGCCAGTCCGACGGGGAATGGCGTCATTTTGCTGTGATGGACCTGGCCGGGGCTGCGGAGCCGACCTTATCCGTTGCCGGTATCCTCAGGCGGGGCCTATTGCCGCGAGAAGCCTTCCTCCGCTAAATACTCTTCGGCTTCTCCGTACGTCTCGAAGGCCGCTTCGAGATTCAAGCCGGCGTAGACGCACCACAGCTCATTTTCGTACAGCAGCAGCAAAGTCTGCTTATCCGGGCCGATCCAGGGTTCTTCAATCTCCGCGTCGCCGGTAACGGCTTGTTCCTTTTCCGTCTTGGGCGCAAGGGAGCGGATCGAGGCTTCGACAATCGATCGAAGCTCGTCTGCGGTGAAATCCCGGATGTTCACCATTCCCCGCTCATCGATGTCGTAACCGGACAGATGGCCGGCATAGACGAAGCCGTTGCCGTTCGGATGCAAGTGATACACAACGGTCTTCTTGTCATGAGCGCTCTGCTCGTAGTGGTAGTTTACCCGGCCCAAGGACACGTTTTTCCTCTCCAGCTCCGCAAACGATTCGATTACAGCGATCTTTTCCTCAAACGTCAGCATGTTTTCCTCTTTCCACCAGATAAATTTTGAATAGATGTCAATTATATTATACATTATTTTTAGAGTAAAAATAACAAATAGTGAAAGGTTTTTTGAAGTTTTCTGACGCTTATTGTAATTTGCGGAATTTTGTCAAAAAAAACGGTTGAAAGTGGAAGTCGATACCTATAGAATAAAAAACAACTCATTATTTCAGTATTACGTTAAAGCATAGAAGGAGATGGAGATGAATCGATGACTGTAACTACACTGACTGCCGAAAATCTAAATCCGTTTAAAATCGCCCAAAGGCAAATCGAGCATGCGGCTTCTCTACTAAACTTGCCCAAAGAGGCCGTAGAAATTCTGAAGCACCCAAAACGGGTGTTGTCCGTCACGTTCCCCGTGAAGATGGACAACGGCGAAGTTCGCGTATTTGAAGGCTACCGCTCCCAGCATAACGATGCGGTCGGTCCGACGAAGGGCGGCATCCGGTTCCATCCGGACGTAACGCTGGACGAGGTTAAGGCACTGTCGATGTGGATGAGCTTCAAATGCGGCGTTGTCGGCCTCCCGTACGGCGGCGGCAAGGGCGGAGTCATCTGCGACCCGCGCGAAATGAGCAAGGGCGAGCTGGAGCGCGTCAGCCGGGGATTCATGGAAGCGATCGCCGATATCGTCGGACCGGAGAAAGACATTCCGGCGCCGGACGTGTATACCACCCCGCAAATTATGGGCTGGATGATGGATACGTTCAGCCGTTTGAAGGGCTTCAACAGCCCGGGCGTCATTACCGGCAAGCCGCTGATTATCGGGGGCTCGAAGGGAAGAAACGAAGCGACGGCCCGCGGCTGCGTCTTCACGATTCAAGAGGCGCTGAAGGATATGGGCAAGACGCCGGAAGGCGCGACGGTAGCCATTCAAGGCTTCGGCAATGCCGGCCGGATCGCGGCGAAGCTGCTGTCGGAGCTGGGCTGCCGCATTGTGGCCGTCAGCGACTCGCGCGGCGCGATTTACGACCCGCAAGGACTGGATATGAACCGCGTGGAGGAGCTGAAGGATCAGGGAGACCTGTCCGCATACGGCGCGTCGTCCGCCATTCAACCGGAGAAGCTGCTGGAGCTGGATGTCGATATTTTGGTGCCGGCTGCGCTTGAGAATGTCATTACATCGGCCAATGCCGCGCAGATCAAAGCGCGCATCGTGGCGGAAGCAGCCAACGGACCGACGACGCCGGAAGCGGACGAAATTTTGTTCGGCAACGGCGTGAAGGTGATTCCGGATATTTTGGCGAATGCCGGCGGCGTGACGGTTTCCTACTTCGAATGGGTTCAGAACCTGATGAACTATTACTGGAGCGAAGAAGAGGTAAACCTCAAGCTCAAGACGGCGATGACGGAAGCGTATCGTGCGGTTCAAGATCTGGCGACTCAATACAAAACCGATCTGCGTACGGCCGCTTACATGATCTCGATGGAGCGGATTTCCAAAGCGATGGAAGCCCGCGGCTGGGTGTAAGCGCACAGGCTGAATCGAATAGGCAATAAAACAGTCGCCGTCAGCGGCCTTGTACCTTTCCTTGGTACAGAAGCGCTGGCGGCGTTTTGCATGATGCCGGGGGTCGGTTTGGAACAGCAGCGGGACTGAAGCCTCCGTTCAGGCCTGCGCTGCAGAAGGCCGGCTGGCTTCGCGCTTGCTCCGGCTGCGGAGATGTACCCAGGCGTAGCCGGCGGCCACGAGTGCGGCGATCGTGATGTTCACCCCGATCAGCGACTGGTAGTTGCCGAAGCTGTCGAACAAAAATCCGGCGATCAACGCCCCGATAATACCGCCCGCTTGATGGAACAGCAGAAGAAAGCCGGTCTGCGTCGACGTTCCTTTGAGCGTCTCCCCGGCAAGCAGCAGTCCCCCCGGAATAGCGCCGATGTAGGTTGCGCCGAACAAGACGGAGAACAGAACCGGAGACAAATCCAGATGAAACCAGAGCAGCATGAACCCGAGGACCCGGAAGCCGTATAATACGGCCAGAGCGAGCGCCCGCGAAATACGGTCCAATAAATAGCCGAACACGAACGAACCGGCCACCTCCATGACCCCGAGGAGGCTGAGCGCCGATGCGATCATTGTGCCGGGAACGTGCGCATGCTGATGAATGGCCACCATGTTCATTTCGACGGTGCCCATATTGAACCCGCAGGTGAATAAAGCGAACATGACGACCGGGATAACCGGGGAGCTGAAGTAAGGCGCGAAATTCTCCCTCAGCCTGCGCAGCGGAAGCCCGGACCGGGAGGGGGCGGCTGTTTGGCCCGTTTCTTCTGGCTGACCTGAAGCTTCTGCGGCCTGAGCCGGCGCTCTGGAGTCCGTCCCTTTCCCGGAATTCCTCCCGTCACGGATGAACAACAGCGTACTGGGGAGAACGAGTCCGATCCCGAGTGCGGCGGTGATAAGGAAGGCGTATTCCCACGTAAGCTGTCCTTCGTAGCTGATGAAAATCGGGCTGACGATAGCGAGGCCTAGCGGCGAAGCGCTGTTAATGATCGTCATGGCTTTCGCCCGGTGGCGCTTGAACCAATGGAGCACGAGCGTGAACACTGTGGTCGAACCGATCCCGACAAGACCGGTAATGATGCCGTAGCCGATAAAGAAGGCGACGGGATGATGTACGAAAAAGACCACGCTGGAGCCCGTCGCACCGAGCAGCGTACTGAGCACCATCACCTTTTTGACACCGAAACGATCGACCAGCCACCCGCCGAGCGGCATACACAGCGCAGCGATCAGCAGGTTCAGCGACCAGGACAGCGAAATGAAGCTGCGCCCCACGGCGAAATCCTCGGTAATGGCTGCTTGGTAGTATGCCATGACGAATCGGGATAACGCTGCAATACAGCCGAAAACCCAGAGGACCGCGAGAAGCCCCCAGGCGTATTTTTTCTCCCCAAACCACATTCATGAGCCCTCCCTGACCTGACGATTTTGTTCTAATGAGAGCATAAAAGAGCTGGTGAAGATTGTATGCATCCAATTGGAGGGTACCATCTTCAGCCAATTTGGCGTATACTGGGGTAACCTGGAGGGGATGCGTGTGAACTGGAGGTTAGATACGGATAGCCGGGAACCGAGGTACCGGCAAATCGCCCGTTATTTTGAACAGCAGATCGTTTCCGGTCAACTGCTGCCGGGTTCGGCGCTGCCGACGGAACGGGAGCTGTCCGTGCGGCTCGGCATTAACCGCAGCACCGTCACGGCGGCTTACTCCGATTTGCGCGCATCAGGCTTCGTGCAGTCCACGCAAGGGAGCGGCACGCATGTAAGCGAAACGTTATGGGGCGATACACCGAAGCGCGGCTTGAATTGGCACTCATATGTTAGCGGAGGCTCGTTTGTGCCGACGCTGGCGATTGTCCGGCGGATCCGGGAGATCGCAGCAGCTCCCGATACCATCGTTTTCTCCAGAGGAGAGCTGTCGGCCGACCTGCTGCCGTCAGAGCAGCTCAGCGCATTGCTTCGGGGGTTAACGCTGTCGATGCCGCTTGATTATGCCAATCCGAAAGGAGAAGCCGAGACGCGGGAGGCGATCTCCGCGCATCTGAAGGAGCAGTACCGGGTGAATGCCGCTCCGGACGAAATCTTGCTGACATCCGGTGCCCAACAGGCTTTGCATCTCGTGACGCACTGTCTGCTGAACCCGGGCGACGCGGTCGGGCTGGAAGGACCGTCATACGCTTACTCCCGCGCGCTCTTCGTCTCGGCAGGCTTGCGTTTGTTTCAAATTCCAGTGGACGAGCACGGTCTCATTCCTGAGGAAGTGGCCCGGTTGTATAACAAGCATAAAATCCGGATGATCTTCGTCAATCCGACCTATCAGAACCCGACCGGAACGACGCTCTCGCTTTCCCGCCGCCGGCGGCTGCTGGAGCTGTGCGAGGAGCGCCGCATCCCCATCGTCGAAGACGACCCCTACAGCTTGTTAGCGTTGGAAGGGGCTGCACCGCCGCCTCTATCCCTTAAGGCGCTATCATCCGGAAGCGGCTATGTGCTATATATGGGCACGCTGTCCAAGATGGCCGCGCCCGGTTTCCGCGCTGGTTGGATCGTAGCTCCGGCAGGTGTCGCGAGCCGGCTGGCCGAAGCGAAGCAGGAAATGGATTACGGCTATAGTACGATCCTTCAAGAGGTGACGAAGCTATACTTGACGTCGGGCGTATGGCAGGGTCACCTCGCAGACCTGCGTCAGGCGCTGACGCGCCGCCGCAACCGGATGCTGACCGCGCTGCAGGAGCATCTCGGGAATCAGGCCGAATGGATCGTGCCACAGGGCGGCTATTACCTGTGGTGCAAGCTGAACCGGAAAATCCCAGACGGCGAGCTTGTCCGGGAGATGGAGGCTCACCGCGTCGCGGTCATGCCCGGCAGCGTATACGGCGCGGAGGGCAGCTCGTTAAGGCTGTCGTACGCCCGGGAACCGGAGAACCGGATCGAGGAAGGCATCCGTCGTCTCACCGCCGTTTTGCGCCGCCTGTGATCCGGGGTTCTGGCTGAGAGAACATTTGCTTGAAACTTATTGCCAGGTTCAATCGTCTAATAGATGACGGTCCTTCTGTCCAAAGACGTCTGGAGCCGTACTTAGGCACCGTACGCCGGAAGCGGGTGAAGCTTGGCGCTTCTATCGTTGGCGAACCTAAATGATATTGGAGTTGAAGAAATGAAGTTTTTGAAAAACGTTATCCTCATCGTGCTTAGCTGCATCGTGAGCTACTGGCTCGTTGGCGGGGCGTTTATCGATTTGTTTTCCCGTATGAAACATTAGGTTTGGGTCCGAAAAAGCCCTCCGCTTGCAGCGGAGGGCTTTTTCGTGCGTCTGGCGGTTGATGTTGTTCAGACTACCGGTTTACTTTACCGGCTCACCGATTCGGTTCCAATAAGCTTCGAGCTCCTGCCGGAGCTTTGCGCTGATGCCCGTCATCGGCAGGCGGAGAGCCTCCGAGGCGATAATGCCCCGATGAGCCAGAATCCACTTCACCGGCGCCGGGTTCGATTCCTTGAAGAGAAGCCGGATGAGCGGAAGCAGTCCTTCGAACATTTGTTTGGCGCCGTTCGAGTCCCCTTCGGCGAATTGCCGGTGCATTTCTACTAAAGCTTCCGGCACTACGTTGGAGGCGGTGAGGATGCCGCCCTTGGCCCCGCAGCAAAGCATCGCGTAAGCGTAGGAGTCGTCGCCGCACAGCACCGGTTTGCTGTTCAAGCGGGACAATTCCGTAAGCAGCTGAATGCCGCCGGAGCTATCCTTCAGACCGATCACCCCATCCAGTTCGAGGATGGCTCCGGCCGTCTGTGCCGTCAGGCCCACCCCGGTACGGGACGGGTTATCGTAGGCGATGACGGGGACGCCGACTTCCGCCGCTTTGCGGAAATGGGCGGCGATGCCTTCCTGCGACGGGCGGTTATAGTAAGGGACAACGATAAGCACGGCATCCGCACCCAGCCGTCTCGCAAGCTCCGTACGCTTCACGGTCGAAGCGGTATCGTTCGTTCCGGTGCCGACGATTACCGGCAGCTTCCCGCCGACTGCGTTCTTGGCGGTCTTTACCAAAGCCTCGACTTCTTCCCATGCTACCGTCGGCGATTCTCCCGTCGTCCCGTTGACGACCAGGCCATGGATGCCGCGGTCCGCAAGCCAGCGAACATGCCGCTCGAATGAAGTTAGATCTACGGCGCCGTTACTGTCGAACGGGGTGACGATCGGGACGTAAACACCAGTTAGCTGCTCTTGGGTTAGCATTTTTTACATTCCTCCATGGGGTTCGAATAATTTTTCTTTGGCTCTACTTTACCATGGTTTGAATCATCGGAGTTAGCTATAATAAGTGATAGTTATCATCAATAATATTGATAATAGGGGCGAACATCACATGGATCTGACATATTTTCAGACGTTTCGCGAGGTTGCGAAACGCCAAAGCTTTACCCGGGCCGCCGAGGAGCTTGGCTATGCGCAGTCCAGTGTCACCATGCAAATTCAGAAGCTGGAGCGGGAATACGGCGTTTCCTTGTTCGAGCGTCACGGCAGGCTGCTTCGGCTTACGCCGCCCGGCGAAGTGCTGCTGAAGCTCGCCGTGCAGATGCTGGATTTGTATGCGCAATCCAAAGAAATCGTAGGAAAACAGGTCGGCGGGACGTTGACGATCGGCACGATCGATTCGCTGGCGGCTTACTACCTTCCGCCTTATTTGCAGCAGCTGAGGGAACGGTTTCCCGAATTGAACATCCATATCCAAGCGGAACGCGAGTCGCTGATCGTCAGCAAAGTGAAGGAGGGGGAATTCGATATCGGCCTGCTGCTCGACGGCAAGCCGGTCGACCCCGCTCTTCGCTGCGAGACGATTCGGGAAGAGCCCCTGGTGCTGATTGCGCCGCCCGGCCATCCGCTCACGCAATTATCCGGCGGTGTAAGCGTAGATCATCTGAACGGAGTCGAGCTGATCATGTCGGAGGAAAGCTGCAATTACCGGGGTATGTTCGAGAACGTATTAAGAGCGCACAACGTCTCGTTTCTCATCCGCTTTGAGCTGGGTAACCCGGAGGCGATCAAGCAGTGCGTGATGAACGGGCTCGGCGTGGCCCTTCTTCCGCAGATCGTCGTCGAAGAGGAGGTGCGGCGCGGGCGCCTCCAAGTGCTGCCATTTGTCCACCCCGATATTCGGTTTGATCTGCAGCTGTTTGTCCATCCCAAGAAATGGATGTCGCAGCCGCTGCTGGCGTTCATTCGTCTGCTGAAGCCGTGAGGAATGTAGGTAGCCTGGAGAAATGCCAAAAGAGGGGTTCGCAGCGAACCCCCTACCGGATGCCCGTGATTTAAGAAAAAAAGCCCAGGCCGCCGCCCGGGCCTTGTGCCTCGAATTAGAACCAGACGGCACAAGATACGATTACCAACAAAATAAACAACACGAGGATTACGCCCGTAGAAGTAAAACCGCCAAACCCTTTTACGCAGCTCATACATCCATCCTCCTCCCGTTTGACCTAGTATACCTTATGATTGTCGCGGGCCTGTTGATTGGGTGGGAGGGAAAATGTGCGTTAGCGGAGATGCCCAAGAATAGGGTAGGACGGGCTGCAAAGAGAGCGTTTTTCGACGGGCAAGCGAAAAAACCACCGTTGTTAGGTTGGCCCCTGAACTGTAACCCGTAAGATGGACACTTGAAAAAAAGTGACCTCTTACGGTTTTTTGTGCTTTAATCATACTATCGA
>NZ_JAHNZO010000027.1 GCF_018998565.1 Paenibacillus oleatilyticus
AGCTCAAAAGTTACTACTGACGAGAATTTGCATTCTCTTTATGACACTCACTCGATGTTCAGTTTTCAAAGGGCAATGATGTTCGCCATTTTTCGACTTCGTTTTACAACCCGTCGAAAGCGACCTCTTTAATATACCACATCTTCAACCCGTAATGCAAGCACTTTTTTTAAAAGTTTTTTTCGAAACTCTTCAAAAGCTTGTCCTTGCACCGGTTTGCGATGCCCCAGCTCATGGCCGGAAAACTAATATACCATGGCTCAAATCGAAAATCAACCCCTCTGCATAAAAAAGATACAAACCAGCGTTGGTTTGTATCTCGTCTCAGAAATATCGCTTTATATGCCGGTGGCCGAAGCTGCCGACAGCTCCTGCTGGATTTCATCGTGAATATGACCATTCGTAGCAAGAACATCGCGGACATGCAAGCTGTACGGCTTGCCTTCCGTATCCGTAACCTTGCCGCCCGACTCGGAAATAAGCAGCGCTCCGGCCGCCATATCCCATGAATTTAATCCAATTTCCCAAAAACCGCTCAATCGCCCCGCAGCTACATAGGCCATATGTAGAGCAGCAGATCCCGCCACGCGAAGATTTCTTACTTTAGGAGCCAACGCTTGAACGCCGCGCATATTCACCGGCAGGGCGCCCGCCCGATCCGCAGGGAATCCGGTAGCAACCAGACTGTCGATGAGCTTCGCTTCGGAAGAAACTTGCATGCGCTTTCCTTTGAGATAAGCGCCTTTTCCTTTCTCGGCAACATACAATTCGTTATGAACGGGATTGTAAACAACGCCGACAATGACTTCGCCTTTGTGAGCAAGCGCCAGCGAGATGGAGAAAAAGGGAAAGCCATGGACGAAATTCGTCGTGCCATCCAGCGGATCGACGATCCACAAATATTCGGCGTCTCTCAGCTGCTCCAGCGCCCGCTTGGAAGCGTCCGGACCGGGAGCGACTCCTTCCTCGCCCAAAACAACATGATGAGGAAAATGCGTCTGTATCAAATTGCGAATCATCGTTTCAGCGCCCTTATCGACTTCCGTGACAAGATCGTGGGACGAATATTTGGTTTGCAGTTTGTTGAAGTCTCCCAGTTTGCTTTGAATCCATTCTCCCGCTTTGGAAGCGATATTAATTGCGACCGCGGTAAAGCTTTTGCTGCCGACAGCAAAGGAGGGGATGTTGGAATTGGTCATTACTAATCATTCCTTTTCTATACCAATAAATAGAAGTCTTTTTCAATCCTAGTGACATGGCAACAGATCGAATAGTATCAGTATAGTTAATATACGTAAAATATGCTACGGAGTTTCGTCCAACAGGCAGTCAAATGTGACAAAACCTTGATTTTCCCAAAAAACCCAATTTGCACAAGAAAACCACCCGCCGATATGACGGATGGCTGTGTTATAACTGGAGATTAAACGCCGACAATATGGTAACCGCCGTCGACATAAATCACTTCTCCCGTAATCCCGCGGGACAGATGGCTCATTAAGAAGAGAGCGGTATCTCCAACCTCGGCGGTTTCGGTCGTGCGGCGAAGGGGAGCTTTTTCCTCGACGGTTTTCAAGATGGAATTGAAGTCTTTGATGCCTTTGGCTGCGAGGGTACGGATCGGGCCTGCCGATATGGCGTTCACGCGGATGTTATATTGGCCGAGATCGTTCGCCAAATAACGTACGCTGGCTTCGAGGGCCGCTTTGGCGATGCCCATGACGTTATAGTTTTTCATAGCACGCTCGGCACCCAAATAAGTCATGGTCATAACGCTGCCGCCTTCGCTCATAAGCGGATAAAGCTTCTGGGCCACGGCTACCAGAGAGTACGCACTTATATCATGAGCCAGTGCAAAGCCGTCTCGCGACGTATTGACAAACAGCCCTTCCAGCTCCTCCGTGCGCGCAAAAGCGATGCTGTGCACAATGCCGTGCAGGACGCCAAACTGTTCTTTCAGGGCTCCGGCCAGCTTCTCGATATCTTCGTCCGAAGTGACATTGCATGGCAGGACGACGGAGTTCGGAATCGTGTCGGCCAGCTTTCGCACCCGCTCCTCGACCCGTTCGCTTTCATATGTAAAAACAAGTCTTGCACCGTGGCTCGCCAAAGATTGTGCAATCGCCCAGGCAATGCTGCGATCGTTAGCGACCCCCATGACCAATATGTTTTTGCCGGCAACCAAGTTCATATCCATCAGTTCCCCTCTCATCCATAAAATAGGGCTTGGACAACTTTCTCCCTTCTCAACGTACTTTATTTCCACAAAGATTTCAAGTTTGCGGATTCACCGAAATTACAGCTCAAACGAAGCTTGGGACAATACCGTAATCCCTTCTTCCTGGCGAATGGCTTCCATAAGATTGAACAGCGCTTCGTCTTTCTTTTTGGCCTCCAGCATGATATCGAGCCGCGGCGTTGTCGGGGCGATGGCACGCAAAAAGGTCATCAGAATGCCGGTATCGATGAAATCGGCATGGCCGCGGGGATCTTTTTCACTTTTGGGACTGGAGACATGTATTTTGGGTGGCAATTCGTGCGGAGGAGCCGCGGTACCCGCCTGCGCTTTCTGACCTTGCCATGTCTGCTGAATCCTCGGCCATAGCTGTTCCGCCGTCTCTTCGCTCCGGTTCACTTGGTCGTGATGAATGTCAAGCACCATCGGCACGCCGACCTCCTCGCATACCTCCAGAGTTTCGAGGGCGGTAAACGTCTTGTCGTCGTTCTCCAGCGTCATCCGCTCGCGAATCCGCTTCTCCAAAGCACCGAAATTGCGAATGAACCGATCTCTTGCCGTTTTTTTGTTGCCGTACGTGCCCCCGATATGAATGTTGCACTTCGCGGCCGCATCCAGTCCCATCGCTTCCAGCATACGGACATGACGGTCCAGATCGGCGAAAGAGTGCCGAAGCACATCCTCCCGTGGAGTGCTTAATACCGTAAAATGATCGGGGTGAAAGCTGATTCGCATCCGATGCTCCCGGGCATAGCTGCCGATTTCCGCAAACGATTCCGCCAGCTCTTCCATCGGGTCCCAATCGCTAAGCATCTCATGGCCGACCAAGGGAATCAGCTTGGAGGAGCAGCGGTAAAGCTCGATGTCATGCGCCCGGTTATGCTTAAGAAGCCGCAGCGTGTTGTGAAGGTTCTCCGCGGCAATCCGCTCCAGCTTGCGCAGCGCCGCTTCCCGGTCGTCAAGCTTGGCGAAGTTGGTATACGTCATCGTTTTGGAAGGCGAGGCATTCTGTACTATCATGGACATCGCTACATAGCCAAGACGAACGATCATGATACATCACGCTCCCGAGAGTTAACTACTCCATAGCTTGTCCCTGGAAAGAAAAAAGCACCCTCTTCCATGGCTGGAAAAGGATGCTGCCTTCTAGATTTAAGTGACGTAATATTACGCGGGGCTAGCAGTCTAAGTCCGCTCTCCGAAAAACATTTCGTGAGCCAACGACGTCTGGATGCGCGCTTCCTCTTCGGTCAGCTTACGAACCAACTCCATCTCGACCTGCGTTACCTCTTCGCCCTGAAAGTTAATTTCGGCAATGGAAGCCAAAATTTTAACGATGGCAATAGCTTGGTTAGTCGGCGTATAGGCGATGACTCTTTGCCCGGTAGGAAACACGCGGAAGCCGCTTTTCATCATTTTGCCGCGGCCGTACTCCAGCAGCTCGAACAACTCTTGCTCGGATTTGAATTTGCATACGGAATTGAACTCGGTTTGAAATCCCATGAATTCGCTCCTTTCAGCCGTCTTTTGCTTAAGCATATCGAACCTGGGAAGAAAAAAGCAAGTCCGGCGGCTCAATCTGCGTCGAAGGTTAGTCCAAGGCATACTCCAAGCGCTGCTTCTCGGCATGACGCTCCAACGCAAGACGAATCAATTCGTCGATCAGCTCGCCGTAAGGCTTCCCGCTCTCGCGCCACAGCAGCGGATACATGCTGTAAGGAGTGAAACCCGGCATGGTGTTGATTTCATTAATGAAGATTTTGTTGTCTTCTTTCCTTAAGAAGAAATCGACGCGGGACAAGCCCGACCCGTCGATAGCCGTGAAAGCCTGAAGCGCCAGCTCCCTGATTTCTTCCGCCGTTTCTTGCGGAATTTCCGCGGGAATAACCATGGACGAGGTGCCGTCGACATATTTGGCCTTGTAATCGTAAAACTCGCTCGAAGATACGATCTCGCCGACGACAGAGGCTTGCGGCTCGTCGTTGCCAAGCACTGCCACCTCCACCTCACGGGCATTGACGAACTCTTCGACAATGACCTTGCGGTCGTAACGAAACGCTTGATTCACGGCGGCAAACAGCTCTTCGCGGTTGCGCGCTTTGCTGACGCCGACGCTAGATCCGAGATTGGCCGGCTTGACGAAGCACGGATATCCGATCGAGATTTCAATTTCCATCAGGAAATAGGCGTTGTCTTTTTCCCACTGGCTTCGTGTAAAGTGGCGGAAAATGCATTGAGGCAGACCTTCCTGGGCGAATATTTTTTTCATGGTGAT
Organism: Paenibacillus oleatilyticus; assembly: GCF_018998565.1. Lineage (GTDB taxonomy): Bacteria > Bacillota > Bacilli > Paenibacillales > NBRC-103111 > Paenibacillus_G > Paenibacillus_G oleatilyticus. Next base: position 4,512 of record NZ_JAHNZO010000027.1, read on the forward strand.
TTTGTCCATGCCTACGGACGAAGCCAGTACGCCGGCGCCTACATAGGCGATGTTCGCCATTTCGAGCAGCCCTTGAACGGTGCCGTCTTCGCCGAACGTGCCGTGCAGCAAAGGAAAGACGACATCCAGCGGAGCAGACGGCTCGGAACCGCCCGACACCTTAATCGGCGCGTCGGCGGAAGCCGGTTGGGTAGCAAAAAACGGCTGGAGGGCAAACTCCCCCGAAGCTTCGGACGAGCCATCGAACGCAAGCGCTTCGACCGATTCGGCCGGCGACGTAAGCTGCGGTCCCGCATGCCAGGCCCCTTGCCTGGTTATGTAAAACGGCTGCACCTCGTATTTGTTCAAGTCGAATGCTTTGATGACGGCCAGTGCCGTTTGGAGCGAGACTTCATGCTCCCCGGATTTGCCGCCGTAAATCAAGCCTACACGTATTTTGTCGCTCATAGAAACCTCCGGAAGTATGTTGATCCAAGCCGTCTAAAATCATGAAAAAGCGGGCTCCGTGCATGGCCGACGGCAGAAAAGCGAAGCCTAAGCTACGCACAGCTAAATTCGGAAGAATTAAAAGGAATCGGATAAATGCAGGAAACGGTAGCGCGTTCGCTTCGTCCAAGCCGGGGAATCCGTATAGCTCCAGTACCGATGCTTGCTGTTGATCGTCTGAGCGTTGACAAGCGGCATGCCGCTTGGGTCCTTGGCGGTAACGATGGTGGTATGCTGATACCGGCCGTCGCCGTCCCAGTCGTAGCTTATGATATCGCCCAAATCGAGCTGCTGCGGATTCGCCACTTCTTGGCCCCGCAGCCCTCTGCGGCTCGTCAGCAAATAAAACTGCAGACTTTCGGCTACGGCCCAACTGAAGCTCCAGAGCTCCTGACCGCCGACCCGGCCTTTGTACCACCAGCCCGAATCCCTTTTACCAGTATAGTTCATAGGCGCTCCGCCTGCAAAGATGCATTGGGATACGTAATTGCTGCAGTTGACCTCAAAAGCAAGATAGGCCGGATTGGTTCTGTCCCACCACTGATCGGCGTAACGTACCGCTTCGAGCCGGTTGTAAGGGGTACGGGCGGCGGCTTGCTGGAAATGGGAAATGATTTGAGTATTCAAATACGGTACGGAAGGAGCACGCATTAACCCGACGGCGGCAAACGAATCTTCCGCTTGCATGATCCCGCCCGCAACCGGAGGTTTCAGACGTAAAGCCTGCTCCGCTTGAAGATATTCAATATGTACAACGGACCAGCCGTCCAGCGCCGGGGAAAGGGTGATCCGTTCCTGTTCGATCCGCTGCTCTTCGTGGAGAACGTGCCGAATCTCGCCGACGGTCGTCCGTCTGAGGGTAACGTCGGCCACGATGCTGTCTTCGCGCTCCACCACTTGATCGACAGTGAGCCGGGTTTCGCTTTTGGACGGCACGAATTGCCGCTGACGGTCAGTGTCCGCCCGCCGGGCAAGCCTCTCGGTCTGCGCACGCAAATAGGCGGCATCCTCCACAAAGGGCAGCATCGGTTCCACGGAATAATCGATGTCCATTTGATTGCGATGATGTACATAATCGTAGAGGGTCGTTTTCCAAGACACGGCATCGGTCCCCTTTCATCGGAAGCCTGTACGGCTAAGATCGATTTATTTCAACAGGGCAGAAAACATTCATTCCCATGGTATGCGCGCCGCCGTATAAAAATGAGCGAAATCAACCTTTACGAAACGGCCATTCAGCATGTATACTATAGCTATAGCTAATAATGAAATCAAGTTTCATACAATGAAACAAGATCCATGCAGCTGATTACTTGTCTAAGGAGGAATAGCACCATGTCTAAAAAAGACCAATTCTCGGTCCGCAAGCAGCTGAACGTTGGCGGTCAATCGTACAACTACTACAGCCTGCAGGCGTTTGAAGCGCAAGGCAACGGCCATGTGCAAAATCTGCCTTTCTCCATTAAAGTTCTGCTTGAAGCGGCGATTCGTCAATTCGACGGCAAGGCGATCACGGCAGAGCACGTGAAACAAATCGCCGGCTGGGCTTCCGAACGCGATGCCAACAAAGAAATTCCGTTCATTCCGGCACGGATCGTGCTGCAGGACTTCACCGGCGTACCGGTCGTTGTCGACCTGGCAGCCATGAGAGATACGATGAAACGGGCGGGCGGCGACCCGAAACGGATCAACCCGCTTGTGCCGGTCGACCTCGTTATCGACCACTCAGTTATGGTTGATGCTTTCGGTTCCCCGGACGCACTCGAATATAACGAACGCATCGAATTCGAGCGCAACGAGGAGCGCTACCGCTTCCTGCGCTGGGCGCAAACGGCGTTTGACAACTTCCGCGCCGTGCCGCCGGATACCGGTATCGTTCACCAAGTTAACCTTGAGTACCTCGCATCTGTCGCAGCAACGAAAACCGTTGACGGCGAAACGGAAGTTTATCCGGATTCCCTCGTTGGTACGGACTCCCATACCACGATGATCAACGGTCTCGGTATCGTTGGCTGGGGCGTCGGCGGTATCGAGGCTGAAGCAGGCATGCTGGGCCAACCGCTGTATTTCGTAACGCCGGAAGTTATCGGCTTCAAGCTGACCGGTACCCTGGCGGAAGGCGCTACGGCAACCGACCTCGCGTTGACCGTAACCCAAATGCTGCGCAAAAAAGGCGTTGTCGGCAAGTTCGTCGAATTCTACGGCCCAGGCCTGAGCAACATCAGCTTGGCAGACCGTGCGACGGTAGCGAACATGGCTCCGGAATACGGCGCAACGATCGGCTTCTTCCCGGTTGACTCCGAGTCCTTGAACTACATGAGAGGCACGGGCCGCAGCGAAGAGCAAATCGCGCTTGTCGAAGCTTACTATAAAGAACAAGGCATGTTCCGCACCGACGCAACACCGGATCCGGTATTCAGCGATACGCTGGAGCTTGACCTCGGTTCGGTCGTACCGAGCTTGGCCGGTCCGAAGCGTCCGCAAGACCGCGTCGAACTGACGAACATGAAGGAATCGTTCAACAGCATCATCCGCACTCCGATCGAAAAAGGCGGCTATGGCCTGTCCGACGAGAAAATCGCGGAAACGGTCGAAGTGAAGCATCCGAACAACGAAACGAGCAAAATGGGCACAGGCGCGGTCGTTATCGCAGCGATCACTTCCTGTACCAATACGTCTAACCCAAGCGTTATGCTGGGTGCCGGTCTCGTTGCGAAAAAAGCGGTAGCTCTCGGCCTCAGAAAACCGGGCTACGTGAAAAGCAGCTTGACTCCGGGCTCCCTGGTCGTTACCGACTACCTGAAAAAAGCCGGTCTCCTTGAGCCGCTCGAAGCCCTCGGCTTCCACGTCGCCGGCTACGGCTGCGCAACGTGTATCGGTAACTCCGGTCCGCTGCCGGACGAAGTCAGCAAAGCGATCGCCGACAACGATATGACCGTTGCTGCCGTACTGTCCGGCAACCGGAACTTCGAAGGCCGCGTTCACGCCCAAGTGAAAGCGAACTACCTGGCTTCTCCGCCGCTGGTTGTCGCTTACGCTTTGGCCGGTACGGTCAACATCGACCTGGCGAACGATCCGATCGGCTACGACCATAAGAACGAGCCGGTTTACCTGAAAGACATCTGGCCGACATCGCAGGAGATTCAAGAAGCGATCCAATCCGCAATGAGCCCTGCGCTGTACCGTGAAAAATATGCCAACGTGTTCCGTTCCAACGAGCGTTTCAACGCGATCCAAGTACCGGAAGGCGAGCTGTACGAATGGCCGACTTCCACGTATATCGCAAACCCGCCGTTCTTCGAGAACCTGGGCGCCGGACTGTCCGACATTGCGGATATCCGCGGAGCCAAGACGCTTGCGCTGCTCGGCGATTCCGTTACGACAGACCATATCTCGCCTGCGGGTAACATCAAGGTCGATAGCCCTGCCGGCAAATACTTGATCGAGCATGGCGTGAAGAAGGAAGACTTCAACTCCTACGGTTCCCGCCGCGGTAACCACGAGGTCATGATGCGCGGTACGTTTGCGAACATCCGTATCCGCAACCAAGTGGCACCGGGCACCGAGGGCGGCGTAACGACTTACCTGCCGACCGGCGAAGTCATGTCCATCTACGATGCTTCGATGAAGTATCAAGAGCAAGGCACGAACCTCGTCGTTATCGCCGGCAAAGAATACGGCACAGGCAGCTCCCGCGACTGGGCGGCAAAAGGTACGTTCCTGCTCGGCGTGAAAGCGGTCATCGCAGAAAGCTTCGAGCGGATTCACCGTTCCAACCTTGTCGGCATGGGCGTGCTCCCGCTGCAATTCTCGGAAGGTCAAAGCTGGACATCGCTCGGCTTGACCGGCAGAGAAACGTTCGACATTACAGGTCTGAGCAACGACGTACAGCCGGGTCAAAAAGTATCCGTCAACGTCACGCGCGAAGACGGCTCGAGCTTCAGCTTCGAAGCCATCGTCCGTTTGGACAGCTACGTGGATGTCGATTACTACCGCAACGGCGGTATTCTGCAAACCGTCCTGCGTCAAATTATGGCGTAAGACGAAGCCTTCCATATACAAGGAAGCCCCAATCCTCTTCGCGAGGCCTTGGGGCTTCTTTTTTTGCTATATGAGGCCGTTCTGCCGATTACTTCAACATCTTGCCCATCCGGCGGGCGGCCTCCATCAAGGCAGGCGCATGCTCCTTCATCTTCTTGAGCGTCAGCCGGTTGGCCGGCCCCGACACCGCGAGAGCGGCAACCAGCCGCTGGGCGCGGCCGAAGATCGGCGCCGCCACCGCCGCGGCGCCGGGTTCGCGCTCCTCGACGCTGGTGGCGTAGCCCAGCGTCTTCACTTCCTCCAGCTGCTGCAAATAAGCAGCTGGGGACACCGCCGTCGGCCATGACGGATCGCGCAGCAGCAGCTGCTGCTCGTCCGGATCGGCGAAGGCGACGAGGATCTTGCTCGACGCGCCGACGGACAGCGGCAGTCTGGCCCCGATCGGAGCGACCCGGCGGATCGCCTGGTTGCTCTGAACCGCCTGCACACGGACGCGCTCCATGCCGTCGCGCACGTACAGGCTGACGGTCTCGCCGACTTGATCGCGCAGCCGTTCCATCTCCGGCAGCACGATCAGCGCAGGATCGTCGCTGTGCGTCAAATTGGCGCTCAGTTCCCAGATGCGAAAGCCGAGTCGATACCGCTCCGAGGCCGGGTCGCGGATGATGAAGCCTTTGCCTTCCAGCGAGGCCAGCAGCCGATGGACCGTGCTTTTGTGCAGCCCGACCCTTGCGGAAATTTCCGTTAAGTTCAAATCTTCCGCTTCCGTAAAGCAAAGCAATATATCCAGAGCCCGTTCGACAGCGCGAACGGTTAGTTTGCCATCTTCGACCATATTCCCACTCCCCGAAAATCCGTTTCACTGGTTGAAATCTATTATAGCCGATTTCCATGCATTTTCCTATATGAAGGTCGTTCCTTCTTTAATAAAATATTGTTTTTCCAGTTGTTGTAACAACCGATGTTACAGGGAGATTACAGAAAGTTTACATTTTTCGCGCAATATTGACGCCCGGCCATTCTCCCTATACTATAAAAATATAAGGATCTTACAAGCCTCGAATTTTCGGATCTGACCGCAAATGTAACTCGCAAGTTTTTCCCTCCGATCGTTCGGATAAAAGCTGGCGTTTTCAAATCGTTATCAGGGCCGTATCCGACGTCATCCGCTAAAGGTAGTCATCTTAGTTTCAATGGGAGGGATCCGGCATGGAAACCAATTCTTATTCACCCGTACCTTTAAACACCACTACGGTTGAAAGCGCTATCAGACGTACTACCTTCCTCCGAAGGAACAGAGGTCTGCTTCTCGTTCTGCTGTCCGTTCTGCTTCTGCTGTTCAGCTTGACGATGGCCTTTCACGCTTATATTGCCTGGACGCTGGTCCGGCCGCATATCGATCCGCTGCGCTCGAATCCCGCCGTCGCTTTCGGCGCCGCTTACGAGGACGTGCAGTTTCCTAGTCTGAATGCCTCCTCCAACCTGTCCGGCTGGTACATCCCGTCGAGCGCGGGAACGGCAGCGGCCCGGCAAACGGTTGTGTTCTCGCACGGCTACGGCGGGAACCGCGAAGAAATCTGGGTGCCCATCTACGACTTGGCTAAAGCAGCCCACGATATGGGCTACAACGTGCTGATGTTCGATTACGGCTACGTCCAGCCTCAATGGAATGTGACGGGCGGTTTGCGCGAATCGCAAGAGCTGCTGGGCGCCGTCCAGTACGCGAAAGACCGGGGAGCCGAAAAAGTGTTCGTCTGGGGCTTCTCGATGGGAGCCGGAACGGCTCTGCAGGCCGCGCTGCAAACGAAAGACATCGACGGCATGATTCTGGACAGCACCTTCGTGCTCGAACCGGAGACCCTGTACCATAACATGAAGCAAGCGGCGAATTTGCCGAAGTTTTCTCAAAGCCTTGTGCGTATGTTTTTCCCGCTGATCAATGGAGTCAGCTTGAACCAAGTGCCTTATGACACAGTGAAAGAGACGCAGTATTCGATGCCGATTTTCTTCATCCACGGCAAGAAAGATTTGCGGGCCCCGTACGAAATGGCGGAAGGTATCTTCCAGAAGCAAAAAACGGACTCCGGCTCCGCGTTGTGGCTGCTGGAGAACGACGGGCACGAGCTGATCTACCGCGCTCACAGCAAAAGCTATCTGCAGATGACGACCGGTTTCCTCCGTACGTTGTCCTCCGCTCCGGCACAACCGTCGAAGTATAATAAAGCCAGGTAGACAAATAAAACATAGCTGTACCCCTCCCCGAATACAATGTTCCTGTAGCGTCCGGCAGCGAAAGCCGGATGAAGCAGAACGACGGGGAGGTTTTTGCGTATGCTGTACGTTTACGGTTCCCTAATGCCGCTCAGGGTTTTGGAGGAAATTCGGTTCTGGAAAATGCAGGAGAGAGAACACACGGTCGTCATCCGCGAACTGGTTCCAACGCTCGAACCGGAGTACGCCGCACTGCTGCAGCAATGGGAAGGCGTCCTTGCGCAGACGGAATCCGCCAGCCAGCAATGGATCGAAGCCGTGCTGCGGGCCAAGCATCCGGTCAGTCCGTATATCATCGACAAAGTTAACGAACTGCTCTATGCGTCCATTGCCCAATCGAATGAATTTATCCGGCATTTGTTTCTCATTCTGGAACGAAGCCGTCCGGTTCGGGCGAATCCGGTCGTCCAAACCGTGTTCTTGCACATCATACGCGAATCCGAATATTTTCTCGGCGTTCTGCATGCGGTCCAAAGCTCGCCTGAAGGAGTTGAAGAGTTTCGCGCCGAGGATGCAGGTGATGCAACGGATACGCCCACAGTGAACCATGCCCCGGACGAGGAGCAAGCGCACATCCACTTATGGCGCAGCGAAAGCGAGCCGGCTCCCATTGACCTAAACCAGCTCACGGCGACGCAGGAAGGCATGTGGTCCGGAGAACGGCCCCAATCACCCCACTTAAGGCCCGTACCGATCGGAGGCCACAAGCTGCCTCCTCTGCCCTATGCCTACAATGCGCTCGAGCCGTATATCGATGCGGAAACGATGCGGCTGCATCATGACAAGCACCATAAAAGCTATGTGGATGGGCTAAATAAGGCCGAGAACATGCTTGCGCGTGCGAGGGAAACGGGCGACTTTTCGCTGGTTACGCATTGGGAAAGGGAAGCGGCGTTCAACGGAGCGGGACACTACCTCCATACGATTTTTTGGAACGTGATGAAGCCGGGTGGCGGTGGAAAAGCAACGGGACCCATCGCGGCGGAGATTAAAAAGTCGTTCGGCTCGTACGAAGGATTTCGCAAGCAATTCAGCGCAGCGGCGGAGAAAGTGGAAGGCGGCGGCTGGGCCATTCTGGTCTGGGGTCCGCGCAGCCACCGGCTGGAAATTTTGCAGGCGGAAAAGCATCAAAACTTGTCGCAATGGGACGTCATTCCACTCCTCGTGCTGGATGTATGGGAGCACTCGTATTACCTCAAATATAAGAACGAACGGCCCAAATACATTGAAGCTTGGTGGAATACGGTGAATTGGGATCATGTTAACGAACGGTTCGCGGCTGCCCGTCATTTGATGTGGCTGCCTTATTGAAAAATCATAACGAATCCCCGGCTGACAGAAATCCGGTCCGCATGCGAAGTCAAAGACAAAGCAGTTGCGGGCCGCATCGGTCCGGGGATTGCTGCATTTATGCAGGGACATTTATTGTCGAAGGGCTTATCCCGCGATGGAAGTGGTGCGGTCCTGCTTACCGGAACCCAGCATCGAGATGAGCCAAGGAATGAAGACCAGCGGATACAGCATCAAGTAGGCATTAGGAAGCCACCATGCCGGATCGAATTCGCCGCGAACGGCCCAGAACGAAATGGCCAGCAGTCCGGAGCTGAATGTTAAAATAAGCGAGATCAGCGACCAGCCGATCCACGTGCTCCGGCCTTTTCCATGCAAATACAGGCTGTATAGACCGGTGAGGGAGATAAACAGATCAATAGGCATAAACGACCAGTTCCATGCCACCAGAATCGGGTTGGTGTAGTCGTTATACAGCCATTCCGGAGGGATAAGCTTCAGGGCAGTAATTCCCCAATACAACAAAAATCCGATATCAGTGATCCAAAATAACGCTCTTAGCGCCTTAAGCCGCATTTTTATCCCCTTTTCCCATGGCTATTTAATCCTGTATCTGCTGCTTTGACGCGGGAGCACTTTCCGACGGAGCACTGGCCGAGCTTCCGTGAGCCCCTCCGCCCAAGTTCAGTCCGATGACGCCGAGTATGATCAGAGCGATAGAACCGGCTTTTAACAGCGACATGGACTCGTTAAAATACAAATACCCGATCACCGCAATAACCGCCGTCCCGAGACCCGACCATATCGCGTAGGCGACGCTCACATCAATTTGCTTCAGGGAAAAATTGAGCGCGGTAAACGCCAGCAAGTAAAAGACGACCATGAGGATCGAAGGTGTCAGCCGCGTAAAGCCTTGTGAAAATTTCATCGAAATCGTTCCGGCAATTTCGAGGGCAATGGCAGCCCCCAAATAGAACCAATACATCTACACACCATTCCTTTTTATATTTATTGCTCGATCTCCTGACCCGGATCTTCCGGAATTAATCCTTGCACAAAAACGTCGGCCATCGTTCGGACCGCCCCCGCTAGCGTACAATCCGTATTCATTAAAAAATCAGCGTCAAATAGGGAAACGGACGCTCCCTTCATCAGTTGGATGATCGTCGGCACATGAACGGGCCGAAATTGTCCGGCCGCAACGCCCTCCTCAATAATCGTCCTGACGGTTCCCCACTCTTCCTGAAGCAGCCTGTCGACTTTTAACCACTCGTCTGGAGCGAACCGCTTAAGGTCCGATAGCAACCGATGGTCGCCAAGCTGCAGCCCCTTGGGAAGAATCGTTAAAATCGCGCTCAGCTTCTGGGCGCAGGACAAGCTTTCGTCCCGGTAAATGCCTTGCTCGGTTCGCTTTACCTCCGAGACCGCCTCATCGACGAGCGTGCCGACGATATGCTCTTTGGATTCGAAGTGCTCGTAAATCGTACGCTTGCTGGTGCCCAGCTCGGCGGCCAAATCCGATATCGTAAATTTCAACCCCTTCCGCTTCATCAGCTCCATGGCGGCTTGCAGCAAACGTTCGCGCACAGGCGATCCCTCTTCCTTAAGTTAGTCAATCGTTCCAATTGGTACCGGATTATTTTTGTCAGTACCACAATGAGTAAAGTATACTTTTCTCAACATCGTTCGTCAACGGTTCGTCTCCTGCTCTTCTCTTGCCGAAAAAAGAAAAAGACGCAGGTCTCCCTGCATCTTCTTCGTTAATTCAGTCTTTGATAAGCGATAAAAACTCCGAGCGTGAAGCCGCATCCGTACGGAACAGTCCGCGAACGGCGGAGGTCACGGTTTTGCTGCCCGGCTTCTTGACGCCACGTGCGCACATGCACAGATGCTCGCCCTCGACGACGACCATGCAGCCGTGCGGCTCAAGCTCCGTCTCGATGATGTCGGCGATTTCCGACGTAATCCGCTCCTGCACTTGGAGGCGGCGGGTGACCGCTTCGACCAAGCGGGCGAACTTGCTCAGCCCGGCAATTTTACCGCTTGGAATGTATCCGATATGGATTTTGCCGAAAAACGGCGCCATGTGATGCTCACACTGACTGTAGTAGACGATATCCTTCACAATGACGAGCTCTTCATGCTTCTCGTCGAAGGCAACGCCTAAAATTTCCTTCACGTCTGCGTCATAACCTGCAAAAATTTCTTCATACATCCGGGTTACCCGCGCAGGTGTGTCAAGCAGACCTTCCCGGTCCGGATCTTCGCCGATCAAGCGCAAAATCTCCCGGATATGATGCTCGACTCGTTCCCGGTTGTCGGCAACTCGGCTGTTTTTGTATTCTTTGGCCGGCATGGGTTATCCTCCTCCTGAATTCGTCCGGAGTTTCCGTTCCAATATAGAAAGAAAAGCCCGCGACCAGGCTTTTCGGGCTTACGGACGAAACTTTTGTTTCTTCATCATAGTTTGCATTTTTTGCATCTGCTGCTTGTTCAAGTTGTACCCCATTTGCTTGGCCATCTGCTGCAGCATGTCCGGATTGCTCTGCATTTTTTCAATCTGCTTGCGCAAGTACTGCACGCCGATAAAAAATCCGGCCGCGCCTCCGGCAATGAGGGCGATAACCGCGGTAATGACGTAACCCCACATAATCGTACCTTCACCTCAAACGATGGATGTCATTTCTTCATCATAGCATGTCAAAGCCTCGGTTACAAACACCAATTTCCTCTACATCAGGACACTTTCGATAAATACGGTCGTCTGCTTGGCCAGATCGACTTCCTTGACTTCCATATCGTCTCCGCCGCCCTTGACCACGCGGATGACCGGCCGGCCCGGCAGCCCCCGGTGCTGACCGACCACGACGCCGGTTTCCCGGGTGGACAGCTTGACCGACGTACCTGTCGGATAAACCGACACCGTACGCAAAAACTGGATCACGATCTCCCGGTCCAGCTTCTCGCCCGCCAGCACCATCATGCGCTCGCACGCATCGTGCGGCAGCATCCGCCGGCCTTCGGACAAATCGAACAGCAGGTTGTCATAGGTATCCGCCACGGCAACGATGCGCGCGTACAGATGAATTTCATCGCCCGGCAGCTGACGCGGCATGCCTTGTCCGTCCATCGTCTCGTGGTGTTGAAAAGCGACGTGCGCAATCAGCAAGCTGAGCTCCCGCTTATGCTTCAATACTTCAAAGCCGCGCCATGTATGATGCTTTCGCGGATCGCCGCTTTCATCGTCCGTCACGAGCTCAAGCTTGCCAACATCGTGCAGCAGAGCGCCGATCGCCAGTTCCTTCAGTTGCGTCGTCGACAGCCCCATGTTGATGCCGATCAGGGTGGACATCATGCAAACGTTGATCGCATGCACGTACATTTCGTTGTCGTGCGTCCGGATATCCGACAGTTGCACCAGCACTTCTTTGTTTCTCATAATTTCGTCCAGCAGCGTATCGATGCTTGCCCCGACATGCTTCATGTTGAAATCTTTCCCGGACCGGATCGAATCGAACGTCTCCCCCATCCGCTGCATCACGGCCCGCTTCGTCTCCTCCGAGACGAGGTCGGCCAGCTCGATATCGTCAAACTGCTGGTCTTTGATATAAATCATCGTCACGCCGATCCGCTTCAGCGTCGTGATCATGAATACGGTTAGCTGCACCCCTTCGGATAGCAGCACCGCCCCGTTCGCGGAAAAAATCGTCCGTCCCAAATATTGCCCGGACTCGACGTTCTCGATATGTACGTATCTCACGCTAGGGCCCCTTTCCCCGAAAAGCCTTCATGCTGAAGCAAAAACGTCTTGATGTGCAGTCCGCCGCCGTAGCCGACCATCGCGCCGCTTGCGCCGATCACGCGGTGACAGGGCACGATAATCGGGACCGGATTGCGGTTGTTCGCTCCCCCTACGGCGCGCACCGCTTTAGGCGAACCGATCCGGACGGCAACGTCTTTATACGACCAGACCTCGCCGAACGGAATATCGGTCAACGCCTTCCATACTTGGACTTGGAATGGAGTGCCGCGCAAATCCAGAGGCAGGTCGAACGTTCGTCTCGCACCGGCAAAATAAGCCTGCAGTTGCTTCACCACCTCGGATAGCGCCCCGGGGTCCCTTATCCAGTCGCCCGTGCCGAACCGCTGCTCGGACCAAGCGCGAAGCTTCGGTTCGACATCGGCAAACGCGCCGAATTCGATCTGGCACAAGCCGCCTTGCGGCTCCGCATTCCAGCCTAGCGTCAATACGCCGATCGGTGAATCGATTTCATCGTATCGGATCGCCATCCTGCTCATCCCCCTGTCGCTCTCCCGTAAATTGCGCGCGTGCTTTGCCGATCTCCCGGCGGGCGGCCTCGTCCCGCTCCGACTCCCAAGCGGCGTCCAGCGCCTCGCGCGCCGCCTCGCCTCCGATCCGGCCAAGCGCCCAAGCGGCCGTGCCGCGAATCTCGGGACGCTCGTCCTTCCGCAACAGCTCTACGAGCTGCGGCACGCTGCTTGCGTCCCGGAAGTTGCCCAGCGCGAGAATCGCGTTGCGCTGGATCGGCTTGCGCCCGCGCCAAGCGGCGGCGCTGTGACCGAACCGCTCTTTGAACTCGCGGTTCGACATCGACAGCAGCGGCAGCAGCAGCGGCTTGACGATCTCGGGATCCGGCTGCAGCTCCGGATGATGTCCGGCGTGAATACCTTTATTTTTGGGGCAGACGATCTGGCACGTATCGCAGCCGTACAGCCGGTTGCCGATCTTGCGCTTCAGCTCGTCGTCCTCGATGAGCCCTTTCGTCTGCGTGAGGAACGAGACGCAGCGCTGCGCGTTAAGCTGCCCTGGTCCGACCAGCGCGCCGGTCGGACAGGAATCGATGCAAAGCGTGCAATCGCCGCAGCTCTCGGTTATCGGTATATCGGGCGGAAACGGCACGTTCGTAATCACTTCCCCGAGGTATACCCAAGACCCCCACTCCGGGGTAATGACGCAGCAGTTTTTGCCCACCCAGCCGATCCCGGCCCGCTCGGCCACCGCCCGGTCGACAAGCGCTCCGGTATCGACCAGACTCGCCGTGCGCGCTCCGGGTACCCGTTCGCGAATCCAGGCTTCCAGCCTTGCAAGCCGGTTGCGCAGCACGTGATGGTAGTCTTGGCCCCAAGCGGAGCGGGATAAAATGCCCCGGTACGCGCCCGGCTCGGACCGCGGCGCATCCTTCAGCTTCGACGGATACGCCACCGCGATCGAAATTATGGACCGGGGCTCCGCAAGCGTCAACGCCGGGTCCACACGCTTCTCGATATTCGGCTCCTCGAAGCCGGATTCGAACCCTTTCTCACGGTGCCGGATCAAAATATCCTTCAATTCGACGAACGGATCGGCGCTTGCAAAGCCGATCTTATCAATGCCAAGCTGCGCCGCATCCGCTTGCAGTTGCTCCTTGAGCTGTCTCCAGTCCGCAGGCTGCAGCTCCTCTGCCGCCGCAAAACGTTCGCTCTGCTGCTCCGTTCCCGCCCTGCTGTCTTCTTTTTCCATTACAGGCTCCTCCACTTTTGCGGCGGCCATACGATCCACTCCGCCCGTCCGACGACCCGGGTTACCGGAATCGCGCCGAAGGTACGACTATCGTAGCTGGCATACCGGTGTCGGTTATCCCCCATGACGAACAGATGGCCTTCGGCAACCGTATAAGGCTCGAAGCGCCCGTCCTCAATGCTGGAATCCGTGTACGCTTCCTGCGCCTCGCTGCCGTTGACGAAAAGTTTGCCGCCCCGGATATGCACTTCGTCTCCGGCCACCGCTACGACCCGCTTCACCAAAAAAGGATGCATCGATTCGCTTCCCGGCGGCTCCTGGATGACCACGACATCTCCGCGCTTGGGCGTGGGGCCGGCGTAGCGGAACGTTTTATTTATAAACAGCCATTCGCCCTCTTCCAGCGTAGGCTGCATCGATTCCCCTTTGACTGTGGACAAATGAAACACGAATTGATGCATGAGCACGACCAAGGCCAACGCGAACGCGAACCATTTCATCCAACCCAGCAGCTCCCGTAAAGGATTGGAGCTAACCGGGCCTTCCGACGGACTTTCGGTCCGTTCGCTTTCGTTGTTGCTCAAAGAAAAGCTCACATCCTAACCCTCCGCTCCGCGTTCTTTCCACTGCTCATAATAGGATAGGACCAGCTCGTCCCGAAACGGCGCTTTAGCGCTTTTTACACGCCCCAGCAAATGCTGCAGGCCCTGCTCGACCTTGCTCTCCACAACGGTGGAATAATGATAGGCGAGCTTGTGCCGCTCGTATTCTTCCCGATCGACGACATGCACATCGCCTGTTGGCATGCGAATCACGTCCAGATCGTAATCGATATAGGTAATGACACGTCCGTTCACATACGGCGGGGAAGCGACGTTGCAGTAGTATCGGACGCCGGCTTCCTCGATCAGCGCGACTACGTTAAACCACTGCCCCGGGATAAAAAAAGATACTCCGGGAATGCGGCTTACCCATTCTTTGCCGTCAGCCTCGACGATTTTCGTCTGACTGTTAATCAGCACCAGCATGGACTCCGCCCGATGGGATTCATGCAGCAAACGTTCCGGCACCAACCAATTTTCAAGCCACATGCGATGCAAGTGCCCGTCGTGTTTAAAGCTTTTGATGACATGCGGGGTAAACGTCTCCATGTGGTCCAAACCCTTCTGCCTGCGGTTTTCAACTGACTTTCGTGCTTCTTTCTCTTGCTACTAGCATAAACTTATGTTGCACCGCTTTCAAGAGCCGTAATCTTCGAATAAACAAAAAAGCATAGCCGGGAAACCGAGGGGCTCCGGGTATGCTTGTGTGATTCGTTAAGCTTGTTTCGGCTCGATGTCAGCCGTTCACAATGCTGAGCCGCTGCGGGAACCGGGAAAAGTCTTCCGCCTGATAGCCGGCTTTCTCGTATACGGGAATGACCACTTCGTTGTGCGCATCGATGGTAACCATGATGCGGCGCACTTTGCGCCCCACAAAACGCTGGCGAAGGGACTCGATCAAGGTTTGTCCGATTCCTCTGCGCTGATGATCCTGCCCTACGGCAATGCGATAGTAGTAGCCGTCCTGGTTATCGATCGTTCCTACGATGACCCCGACGATGGCGCCTTCGTCTTCCGCGACAAGGACGAGCTCGCTGTCCCAGGACAACTGTCTGGCGAAAGCCGACATCGTCTCCTCGTAACATTCCTCTGAAAGCACATTCCTGAAAAGCTCCGTGACTGAAACGTAATCGGACAATTTAAACGTACGAACCAGATACGAACTTACAAGCATGTTAAACTCTCCCCGCCACTCATATGGTAGATAATAAAATACGACAAATAACGCAATATTCCTGCTTATTTTCAAAAAAACGATAAAAAATCTTCATATTTTTTTCAAATCCTCCTGAAAGCGCTTAATTTTAAGCGTTTGCAAAGAGTTTGGTCGTTTATTGTCTGTTTTTTGCACTCGTGCAATCTCCGGTCAACGGCGAAAAAGCTCCCCTTCGGCATCCATGCCTTCGGGGGAGCTTTTCCTGCACGCTGTTCGCAATGGCGTTATTTTTCCGTATGGTCCAAGAGCCGGTTCAGAACCGTCACAGCTTGGGCACGCGTCGCTTGTCTCTGCGGCTCGAAGGAGCCGTCCGGGTTGCCTTCCAGCAAGCCCAACCCGGCGGCCCGTCCTACCGAATCTTTGGCCCAGTCGCTGACGGCCTCACGGTCCGTGAATGCCGGTGCATTCGGCGGCAATTGGGATTCGCCCCCCCGGACATAACCGTACGCGTTCATCAGCATGAGAGCCATTTGCTCGCGGGTGACCGGCGCTTCCGGGGCGAACGCCGTGTCGCTGACCCCGCTCACAAGCTTGGCGGCCAGCGCTTGGGCCAACGCCTCGCGATACCACGCATCGGACGGCACGTCCTTGAACGGCAGCTCCTTGGCGCCTGTCGGCAGCTTCAGCGTCCGCGTAAGCAGCGCGGCGAACTGAGCCCGCGTCATGGTCGCCTCCGGCGCGAAGGCCGTCTCCGTCATGCCGTCGGCGATCTGCTTGGCCGCCATCCGTTCGATGGTCGTCTTGGCCCAGTGAGCCGCTATGTCGTCAAACGTCCGACTCCACTCCATGACGGCGTAGGACGAGAAGTGGCTCAACCGGACTTGAATCGCCCCGTTCTCCGCCTTGCCCCCGACATACTCCCAGCGTCCAATCGGAGCGTTGTAAACATAAATTCCCGTCTTGGCGGCATCGCCGATCTTGGCTGAGTCATATCGCAGCAGCGCCGTCACGTTCTTGTCGAACGCTTCGATCGTCCGGTCGCCCGCCTGAAGCGTGAAATCGAATACGGGAGAGACGAGTCCGGCATAGGACGGTTTGCCGGGAGCCTCCTGCGACATGGTGACAGTTAACTTGACCGGAGTCGCTGCGCTTTCTATGGCAAAAGCGTCCGACGGAATGGTCAGCGATGCCAGATCGGAACGAACGACGAAGGCCGACCCGGTTTCCGCCGCTTTAAGCCATACCTCGCCCGGCAGTTCCACGATGATTTGCTTCACGGGACTGTCAGACCGGGCGCCGGCATCGATCGTAATCGGGGCTCCTTTCGCAGCGGCAAGCTGTTCCAGCAGCTTCGCTTTGTCCGGCTTCACGCTCAGGACGGAGCCGGATTCGCTTTTGCCGTCGCCGGAAGCCGCAGGGGCGCCGCCCCAGCCGCCACCGCCGCCTCCTCCGGCGCAGCAGCCCGAGTTGCCCCCTCCACCTCCGCCACTGGCAGGAGCCGGCTGGATGGTATAAGCGTACTCGGCGGTCTCGCTCCAGACGCCGTTTTTCATCGCAGCGGCATAAAACGTCGTATTGGAGCTGATTGTTAAAGGCCCCTCCAATTCGATGGCATTCAATCCATCATACGTTATATAGATTGCGGCTCCGGGTGTCGCCGAAGATAACGTTACGGTTTGGGGAGCGGTGTAAGTTCCCGAACCGATCGAAGCTTTCGGCCGATCCGGAAGCTTGGAAAACCTCGCTACGCCGGATTCGATGAATTCATTGCCGCGGCCGGGCGCATCGTTGGCCTGGATCGTAATATCGTAAACGTCGTCGGTCACGGAAAGCTCGACCGGACCGCTCCATTCCCCGTTGACCAAAGAAACGGTTTTGTTCTGTTTATAACGATCCTCGTGATTCACCGTCACTGTAATTTCGGAGGACAGGTTCCGAAGCAGGGCCCCTTTATCGTCCAATGCCTTTACCGTGACGCTAGCTTGCCGCCCGTCCGGCTCCGGCGCTGCCGTCATACGGAGGCGCGGCATTGTAAAAGCCCGCTTGCCGTTCATCAACCCTCCGCCGTAATAATCTTGATGCTTCGGAGCGTAATATGTCCCCAAATAATATCCCGCGATCGGTGGTACATCCAGCTTTTGGCTGCTGTCATACAAAATATGATGCACGTCCTGCGAGCTCAAGTTTTTATTTTGCGCTTTGAGCAAAGCTGCCAGTCCCGCAACCATCGGGGAAGAATAAGAGGTCCCGGCACCGCTGGCATAGCCTCCGGACAACGCCGTCGAGTAAACGCCGGTTCCCTGCGCAACCGTTGTTATTTTTCCAATATTGGAAAAATCGGAAATCGTCAACGCATTGTTCGCCAAGCGACTAACCGAGCCTACGGAAACGACACCCTCGTAGCGCGCCGGATAGACGGTCCAGGCAAACCTCCTGTAGGAGTTGTCCTCGCGGGTCGGAAAATCCACAGGCTCGCCGAACAGCCAATGGTTGCTCTCGTTGCCGGCCGCTGCGACAATAACCACATTCCGGGCCAAGGCGTAATCGACGGCTTCTTTTAGCATTTGGCTGTTTTGCGGCATCCCCAGGCTGATGTTGATCACGTCCGCCTTGTTGTCCGTCGCCCATCGGATGCCTTGGGCTACGGCACTGCTCGGAATGTAGTCTTTGTTGTTGGCGTCTTTCTTCCCTACTTTCACCGGAACGATCCGTGCGCCGCCGGCCGCTCCGGCTATGCCGACGCCGTTATTGGTTACGGCTGCGGCGATCCCGGCGACCATCGTACCGTGTCCCGAATCGTCGACAGGAGGCTGGCCTTCGTCAAGCGCATTATAGCCTGCTTCCAAGCTCCCCGCGAGGTCCGGATGATTCGGATTCACACCCGAATCGACGATCGCGATACGAATCGAAGTCCTGTCCTGCACGCGCTCCCAGGCATAGGTCATCTCGGTGACGCTAAGGCCCCATTGGCTCCCGTTCACATAATAAGGGTCATTCGGTTGATAGATGGAGGAGGTCACGGTCGGCGAACCGCCTCCGCCTGCGACCTTGCCCGGCACCTCTATAACCGCCGGATCGGCGTATTGCAGCAAATATTCGGGCTCGGCTGCCACCACGGCAGGGTCCTGTTTATAGCGTTCGACAGCGGAAAGCACGTTTTCTCCCGGCGCCAGCGGCATTTCGACGAACGAATCCGAATCCGCGGCCGCAAGCAGTCCGGCAGAGCCCTCGCTCCGGGCTGGCTCCTTGTATTTCACCCATACTTTTCCGGAAACTACGTTTCCCGGTTGAGTTGTGAGAGACGACGGCATTGAAAATGGCGGAGACGAGGACCGTGCATCCAAGTTTCCTTCTGCTGCCTGTACTTTTCCCGAACTCCAAGCCAAAAAAGGCGACAGCATCATTGCCGTCGCTAACGTTACGTGAAGCCATCGCTTCTTCATCCGCATTTGCTCCCCCCAGCAATCTCCCTGTTGACAACTCTACTAAAACTTACCACTCTAGTATATGACGAACAAAAAAGTTTCGGCAACGAAAGATTGCGAATTTTGCCGAAACATTAGATGTACCCGTTTCGTATTAACTGGTAATTTCCTTAGAATGGGAGCGAATCAAGATGAACAAGCATGAGCCCTCCAATCCGAACGCTTCATCGGCAGCGGGAAATAAGAAGCTGATCAGCCTATTTGTAGCGGCTGCCTTGGCTGCAAGCGCCGGATGCTCCTCGCCTCCGCCTGCGAATGCCCCGCTGCAGTCTGCCCCGCCTGCTCAAGGCGGGATCAATCCGCCTCCTGCCGCGACCGGTGCCGGAGCTGCCGCCGGCATCGGAGCCGCAGCCGGTGCGGCAGCTGGTGCTGCAGCCGGCGCGGCAACCGCTCCGTCGGCAGACTACTGCCGGGACGACAACAACGACGGTGACTGCGACGATGGCAGCGGACGCATCAACCGTTCGGGCAGCAGCGCCTATATCTACGGCGGCAACACTTACTACCGGCGATCCGCCACGGGATCGAACGGAGTGGTTGCTTCCCCGCCAACCGTCACGAAGCCGAGCGGCAATGCCGTCCAGCCGCAAGGAAACGGCAACACGCCGACAAATACGCCTACGCCGACAACCAGCGGACGGACAGGCAGCTTCAACACGAAAGACTCCGTTACATCCGGCTCCAACTCAGGCGTCAAGAGCGGCAGCAGCTCGGCTGCGACTAGCGGCGACTCTTCCTCCTCTTCTGCCGGTACGCCGGGCAAATCCGTATCCGGCTCGTCGGCATCGACCGGTTCGTCCGGATCTTCTACAAGCAGCAGCTCGAAAGGAAGCTTCGGTTCGTCAAGCTCATCCAGCTCGTCCAGCGGCATCTCTTCGGGAAGCTCCGGCGGACACGGCGGAATCGGGAGCTCCAGCTCCAGCAGTGGGGGCTAAGAACCCGGGAGGCAGAACTGCCTCCTTTTTTCTTTTGCATAAAAGTCCGAACGGCGTGAAACGATAATCCGGTAATCTTTGGCTTTGCACAGACGGGTGGAATATCACGCGGCAATCGTTCGGATTGCATTGGAGGAGGAAGACGATGACAAACGAGGCGACGCCTAATGCCGGTGCTATGCGCCGGATTGACGAACTGAACGATGTGCAGATGACGAAATGGACGTCGGAGGAGCTTCATTACCACCAACGGGTCATGAGCGACCTGTCCCCTTGGCTGAACGCTCAAGGCACCGCCATGCTCGGGCAGATCATTCATGAGATTGAGCACCGCGGCGGCGAACGGTTCCGTGGGGAGGATGCCCCCGCCACGAACACTTAATATACATAAGTGTTGATTTTATATGGAAAATAGGCGATAATAAATCTTGGAAATCTCATATCCTCAGGAGGTAGATAGAAGATGGCACACCAATTACCGGCACTTCCTTATGCGAACAATGCGCTTGAGCCTCACATCGACGAAATGACCATGATGATCCACCACGATCGTCACCACAACACATACGTTACGAACCTGAACGCTGCGCTTGAAGGCCATGCCGATCTTCAATCCAAAAGCGTGGAAGACCTGATCGCCGATCTGAACAGCGTACCGGAGAGCATCCGTACCGCAGTCCGCAACAACGGCGGCGGCCATGCGAACCACTCCTTGTTCTGGGAAACGATCGGCCCGAACGGCGGCGGCGCTCCGAGCGGTAAGCTGGCTGACGCGATCAACGGCGAACTGGGCGGCTTCGACAAGTTCAAAGAAGATTTCGCTAAAGCGGCAACGACCCGTTTCGGCTCCGGCTGGGCTTTCCTCGCTGTGACCAAAGACGGCAAATTGAAAGTGTACAGCCTGCCGAACCAAGACAGCCCGATCATGGAAGGCGAAACGCCGATCCTTGGTCTGGACGTATGGGAGCACGCGTACTACTTGAAATATCAAAACAAACGCCCTGACTACATCGCGGCATTCTGGAACGTTGTCAACTGGAACGAAGTCGGCAAACGTTACGAAGCGGCTGTGAAATAATCGGCTTTGCCCGCAAAGGACTGCGGAGGTTCTCCTCCATGCAGTCCTTTTTCTATTCTCGGCATGTAGCGCCCGAACCACTTCCTCCAACTGCCCGACAGGGATATCGAAGGCCCCTTTCCCCCGAAGCCGGAACGTAGTATGATAGACAAATAGGCGAATTTTGGAGAAAACGGAAACCGTGACCGAAAAACGCAACATATTTGATCGGGAAAGAGTGAGACTCATGAGCAAACTGATCACTCTCCTGCATGATGTGCCGCTGTTTCAAGATTTGTCGGTGGCCGAGTTGGAGACGATCGTTCCTCTGTTCGTGGAACGGAAATTTAAAAAAGGGACCATTTTGTTTTTCGAAGGAGACGTCGGCGAGGAATTTTATTTGATTCATTCCGGTGTCGTCAAAATTTACCGAATCGACAATTCCAAGGAAATTATTCTTTCGTTGTTCCGGGAAGGCGACTTTTTCGGGGAGATGTCGTTGGTTCAAAAAGGGCTCAAGCGCTCTGCGACGGCGGAAACGCTGGAGGCCTGCTCGCTGTATACGCTGATGCGTTCGGACTTTCAGCAGTTCATGGAGCGAAGCCCCAGGCTGTGCCTGAAGCTGATGGAAGTGACCATGGAGCGGCTGCGCAAAGCGAACGAGAAAATATACGATCTGACGTTCCTCGACGTCCGGACGCGCACGATCAAAACGATCTGCCGGCTCGCGGAGGAATACGGCCAGCCAAAAGCTGGCGGCATGTTTATCGATATGAAGCTGACGCATCAGCAGCTCGCCAACATGGTTGGTACGGTGCGCGAATCGGTGACGAAGGTGCTCCAGGAGCTGCAGGAGGACGAGCACATCGCGATCGACAAAAAGCACATTTTGATCAAAGACATCCAAGCGATGAAGAAACAGATTTACTAGATCAATCGCAAGAAACGCCAACCCGGGGCGAAGGGCAGACCTTCGTTTCCAGGCTGGCGTTTTTCATTTTGTTCGGGCTGTCTATGTCCTTTGTTACATTGCCATTTATCTTTCACATTTGGAAAAGAAAAGCGTGATTTACATCACTTACGTATCCAGCCGCGTTTTCTATAATTCAGCTATAAGGACATCGTGGAGCAAAAAAATGTGAAAAGAGGTTATGACATATGGCAAACCTGAAAACAAACGAACCGAAGCCGCAGAATAGCGGTCTTCTGCTGGTGGTAATTCTCTTCTTTGTGATCCTTTGCTCGCCGCTATTCTATTTCATGTATCACCTGTTGATGGGCAACGAAGCGATGTTTATCTACAATCCCTATAAATAACATCCGGCTGGGCACTCTCCTGATCGTTTAGAGGGAGTGCTTTTTTATTATTACCGTCCGAAATACGCGTTCAGAATGCGCAAAAAGACGTTCGGGAACGCGTACTGCTCCATCTCCTCGCGGTTTACCCAGCGATAATGGGGCGGCAGCGGCACGGGCAGCAGCAGCGCGGAGGCTTCCTCCAGGCGGCCGGCGTACACATCCATCTCCCAGCGGATGTGGCTGAACGTATGCTCCGCCTGCATAAGCCAGCCGATCGGGCCGAGCCCGAGGCCGTCCGCGGCCAGATGCGCCGCCAGCGCGACATGGGCCGCGGCGGGGTCTGCGCCTTCGCCGCGCGGCTCCGCGGCTGCGGGCGCTGTGGGAACTGCCGCATGCGGCAGTTCCCACAGGCGCGCCAGCAGCCCTTCGGCCGGCCGCTGGCGGATCAGTACCCGGCCGGCGTGCTCCGCCGCGCCTTCGATCACTACGGCGTAGCGCCGCTCCGGCCGCGGCGGCTTCGCCTTGGTCTTCACCGGTAGCGACTCCTCCATGCCAGCCGCCCGTCCCGCGCAATGCGCCATGACCGGACAGGTCAGGCAGCTTGGCGATTTGGGCGTACAAACGAGCGCGCCGAGCTCCATCAGCGCTTGGTTGAAATCGCCGGCCGCCCCTTCCGGAATCAACTCCTGCGCGAGCTTCTCCATACTGACGCGAGTGCTCCCCTTCATGATATCGTCTTCGATCAGAAAATATCTCGACAGCACCCGCATCACGTTGCCGTCTACCGCAGGCTCGGGCTTGTTGTAGGCGATGCTCAAAATCGCCCCGGTCGTATAAGGGCCGACGCCCTTCAGCGAGGATACCTCCTCCTTCGAGTCCGGCACGACACCGCCATAACGCTCCCGCACCTCGCGGACGGCGCTTTGCAGATTGCGGGCGCGCGAATAATAGCCAAGCCCCTCCCAAGCCTTCAGCACTTCGTCCTCAGGCGCTTCGGCCAAAGCTTCGACGGTCGGAAATTTATCCATAAACCGGTTAAAATAAGGGATGACAGTGTCGACCCGGGTCTGCTGCAGCATAATTTCGGATACCCAAATATGATACGGATTCCGGCTGCGCCGCCAAGGCAGATCGCGCTTGTGCCGCCGGTACCAGGATAACAGCTCGGTGGAGAAATACTGCTTTTGCTCTGAACTGGACATAAGATCTCCTTCTCTTTGCACACGTTTTCGGGATATAATGGAAATCAATACCCCGAATAAACGGCTGTACGGCTTTTTTTGCAAGAACAACTACGACGTTTACCAAGGTTGAAGCGACGCTTTTAAAAATAGCTCATAACGGTCTTATCACATGAAGGAAAGGACGGACGCCGATGCTGACTCCCGGAGAGCTGGCCTCGCGCCTGAACAAGCTGGTCATCTCGATTCTGCTCGTCGGGCATCAGAAATGCGAGCCCGACTGGCGCCAGAAGCCGCGGACGATCAAGTATCATTCCGTATGGCTGATCATCAAAGGCAAGGGCACCTTTACGATAGGTGGCACGCATTATCCTGCCGAGCCCGGCAAGCTGTTCTGCTTCGCCCCCGGCATGATCGTCGAACGCACAACCGATCCTGAGCAGCCGCTCGAATACTATTTTCTACGTTTTCATTATACGGAAGTTTACGAGGAGAAGGAACAGTGGATTTCCCGCAGCGCCGCCGAGGCGCGGTTCCCGCTGGAGGGGATGTACACGGTCACCAATACGCCGCAGCTCATTTATTTGATGGAGCAGCTCCATATGCTGTGGAAACGCCGGGGACACATGACCGCGATGCGGCGCAAAATCGTGCTGCAGGAGTTTTTCCTGACGCTCGTCGCCGATTTCCGCGCGCAGAAAATTGCCGGCGATACGACGGCGGCGATCGAGCTGACGCAGGACTACATGGTCGGGCACTACCGTGAGCCTCTCACGCTCGAAGGGCTGGCGCAAATGGCCGGGCTCAGTGTGAGCCACTACTCCCGCCTGTTCAAAAAATACATCGGCTACAGCCCGATCGATTACCTTACGCATTTGCGCGTAGACCGGGCCAAAGAGCTGCTGGTGCTGTCGGATTACCGGTTGAAATCGATTGCCGGAAGCGTCGGATACGCGGACGAGTTTTATTTCAGCCGCATTTTCAAGAAAGTGACCGGCTTCTCCCCCCGCGAATATGCCAAAAAACACCGGTTCACGCCGGCAAAATAATACCCGCGGAATACGTCGGACGGACGGTTTCTGCCAAGTCAGCGCCAGGTTTGACTTTCGCACCCCGAAAGGTGTACGCTACCTGTAAATGCCGTCGAATTTTCGGAAAATCGGCGGTTTTTGCAACGTTCGGCAAAGCGAGGCGATATCGATGAAACAAGCGAATGCGGCCGGAGGCCATATCGGCGGAATCCGGACAGACAAGCTGTCTGCCGAGACGCAGGCTTGGAGGGCGGCGGCCCCTTATTCGGCTTATTTATACATTTGGGGACTGGCGTGGATGGCTTCGGCCATCATGACGTTTGTCGGGCAATGGCGGGATTGGGAGCTGCTGCAGCCAGTCCTGTTCTTGGTTACGCTCCTAATTACGGCGGCGGTCTTTCTCCGCCGGCGGCGCGCGTCTGCCGAACGTCCGGCGCAGAACGGGTTCCGGAGCGCGCTTCTCGTTACAGCGGCAGCCGTCGCGGTCGTTTGGCTGCTCACACGCGGTCCAATAGGAATCGATCCGTTCTATTGGCCGGTGCTGAAGGGGCTTGCGCTTACAGCCGCCTATCTTGCCCTCTTCCCGCGATTGGGCTGGGTGCTCGGGGCGTTCGGGGCGTGGATGCTTGCTCTGACGATTACGGTAGTATGGATGTATCTGGGCTATGCGCCCGTGTTGATCGGGGGCTTCGGCGGCCTCAGTATGGTTACGCTCGGCGCCATGATTCGTATGCGAGACAAGGGGATGAACGCACAATGAAACGATGGAAGCAATGGGCGGCCGCTGCGGCGGCTTTGACGGTTTTGGCGACGATAACGGCATGCACGGCGAACAGCCCCGACCCGTTCGGCGGGGGCAAGAAGGAAAGCGGCCTCACGGCGGAACAAGCGATGGCCGGCGCTTCCGAGCAGGTTCAGACGGTCTACAAGCAGAACTGTCTCTCCTGTCATGCAAGCAATCTGGAAGGCCGCATGGGACCGAAAACCAACCTGCAGCAGGTTGGCGGCCGGCTGACCAAAGAACAGATCGTGAAGCAGATCGATCAAGGCGGAGGCGGCATGCCTGGCTTTCAAGGCAAGCTGAAGCCGGAGGAGACGGCAGCCCTGGCCGAATGGCTGGCAAGCAAAAAATAAGCCGCGTCCTGCACCTGCCACTCCTAATGCACAGATAAGGTCAGCAGCCCGCTCCTGTGCAAATTGCCCATTACATCATCAGGTTCATTGATTAGCCGCGGTCCGCTCCACCACGGCATAAGCCATCGCCAGCGTTTCGCTATGCGTGATGCTCAGATGAATGCGAATCGTGTCTGCCGTTACGGACTGGAAAGCCGGCGTCCAGGCGGCTAACCGTTCCCAAGCTGCTTTCGACAAGCGGCATACCGGCTTGCCCTTCCCATCCGGCAGCACTTCCATGTCCTGAAATCCCACTTCTTTTCCAATCCCGCAGCCGAGCGCCTTTACGATCGCCTCTTTGGCAGCGAAGCGCCCGGCTGCGAACTCAGCCAGCCTCCCGCCTCTTACAGCCGCCAGCTCCCGCTCTGCAGGTGTCAACACCCGCTCCAGGAAGCGATTGCCGGACGGCTGCTCCAGAATCTTGCGCATCCGCTCAATCTCCAACACATCGGTACCGATGCCCATAATCATAGCCGTTATTCCTTTCCTAGTCCTCTTTATGCGTATGTCCGCAGCTGTCCGTCGTACTTCGTTTGGCTTTATCGTATCCGATCGGAAGGACAAGTTCAAGAAGACAGGCCGTTTTCCCGTGAGCCGGGGTGTACATGCTGCGGAACATCCGGTTATGTTTTCGTTCATCGTTCCGTATCCTTCCTCCGCCGTTGAAAAAAAACGGGTTAGCGAAGAAGCCCTCGATACCACGGACTGCGTGGAGGTCGAAGGCTTCCTGGCTCAGCTTCATATCGATGTCGGCTAAGACGTTATCTGGTCACTACAGGCGACCAGGGGGATGGAGATGCTTATGCTGCACGGCATCGGCTGCCCGAATGGCGACCTCCTGCTTGCGCGTCTGGTATTCGTCCTTCCAAATCAACTTCTCGCTCAGTTCCTGATCGAGTCTGCCGCTCAACGCCTGGGCCACCAGATCGGTCACCTTCTGTACATCGACGCCTTTCGCCGCAGCCACATCGGCCAGCGACTGGCCGCCGTTTTGCAGCGAGTTTCTCAACTCGTCCGAGGAAAGGCCGAGCGTCGACAGCAGAGCGTCTTTGTCTACATGCTTCAGATCAGTGCCGAAATCCGGTTCAAGCTCGCCCGGTGCAGGAGGCTGAGGAGGCGTACGCTTCACATTGCTAGCGGCGCGTTCAGCAACTTCATTCAAACGGGAATTGTATTGATCCTGTGTTATATGCCCATCCGCCAGCTCCCGGTCAAGCCTTGCCGTCAGCGATTGCGTCGTCAGATCAACGATCTTCTGTACATCAATCCCCCGGCTTGCGGCGATTTCGGCCAAGGATTGACCCGCCCGCCGGGCTTCCCGCAACTCGCCGGATGACATCCCCAGCGTCTCCAGGAGCACCGCCCGCTCCTGCCCGGCGTGGCCCGGACCGGGCGGCAACGGAGGCAAACCCGCAGGCGGAGAAAGGAGGCCCGGCTGCGGCAAAACCGGCGCAGGCGCGAGCTTACTGTAGGTATCCGTGTAGACGGACGTGGGAGCATCGACAGTGAAATTGGCGGTCTCTGCCTGAACAACAGGGAAGCCAGCGACGCCTCCACCCAGCAAGAAGGCGGCGGATAAAGACCCGATCAGCAGCTTGCTTGTTTTCTTTTCCAAGAAGTTCAATTTGTTCATGGTTTCAAAATCATCCTTTCGCAGAGCGTGGTAGTTGTTTCTGAGTTCAACTGTAAACGCCCGGAGTGAAAAAAGGGTGAAATCAAGACGGCTCCATTTTCATTCTTTTTTCTTTATTCTGTTGTATCCTGATATACTAAACCAAATAAATAAACGAAAACGAAATCTAAAATCAAGGGGGGGCAGCTTATGAAAATATTGCTCGCCGAGGATGATCAGCGGCTGGGAGAACTGACCTCCCACTTGCTCAGAAAAAAAGCAGGATATACTGTGGATTGGGTCACCGACGGAGAAGAAGCCTATGATTACGCCAGCGTCTCCAGCTATGACGTGCTGGTGCTTGACTGGATGATGCCAGGCATGGACGGACGAACGGTCTGCCATCAATTACG
Source organism: Paenibacillus oleatilyticus (assembly GCF_018998565.1). GTDB lineage: Bacteria > Bacillota > Bacilli > Paenibacillales > NBRC-103111 > Paenibacillus_G > Paenibacillus_G oleatilyticus. Next base: position 32,065 of record NZ_JAHNZO010000027.1, read on the forward strand.
TCTGGACGGCTACACGGGTGCCATTCTGATGCTGACCGCCAGAGATTCCGTACAAGATCGGATAAAGGGATTGGATGGGGGAGCCGACGACTATCTGGTTAAGCCGTTCGAAATCGATGAACTGATGGCTCGGCTCAGAGCGCTGGGACGGCGAAGCTTTACTCCGCTTTTGGAAGAGATATGCCGGATGGGCGAACTGGAACTGCATCGCACAAGCCATCTTGTCGTCTGCGGTGATAATCAGGTGCAGCTATCGTTCAAGGAGTTCCAGCTCTTGGATTTGCTGCTGAAGAACAGAGGCCGCGTACTGTCGCGCGAGCTTATCCTGGATCGAATCTGGGGCATGGATGCGGAAGTCACGCTCAAAACGATTGACGCTACCGTCAAGCTGCTCCGCAAAAAGCTGACGCAAATCGACCCGCGCTCGAACTGGATTCAGAATGTATGGGGGGTCGGTTATAAAATTGAAGCGTAACCTGCACAAATGGCGCCAGCGTCTGTTCGGCAACGACCTGTTCGGCAGAACGCAGTTTAGACTCACGCTGCAATACAGCTCATTGCTGAGCCTGCTTTTATTCCTTTTTATCGCGATCGTCTACACCCTGCTGTATATCCTGATTTGGAACGATCAGAAGCAAAAACTGAATAAACTGCTGGACACGGAGATTCATGCGCTTCAGGGGCCGCTGTATGCAGAGGTGCTTAATAAGAAGTTCGATAAACCCGGTGAACGCGCCTTTGAGCTAAGCGCCGATCAGGCTTTCTACTATGTCATCGACACGCTGGGCAATACGGTAACGGGCGCTGAAATTCAAAAAGAGCTGCGCGCTCAGGTGTTCGACTTGATTCGCACGGGTGCGCTTCCCGTTTCGACCCTTGAAAAGGTCGAACTGCAAACCTATGACGAACCGCTCCCTCATCTCCGGAAGGCAAACGATCGCCAGCAAAAAATAATGTATATGGCGGGCAGCCGCTTGCTTTACCGCGACGGGCAACTGATCGGCACCCTGTATGCGGGCAAGAATGTTGATTTCCAGAAACAGCTGCTGCAATGGCTGCCGGCCGTTCTGCTAGGCGTTGCATTACTGTTTCAGGCGCTGGTTGTATGGCTTAGCCGGCTGATGTCACAACAGGCGATGATCCCCATTCGTCAAGCTTACATGCGCCAGCAGCAATTTGTAGCCGACGCCTCCCATGAGCTTCGTACACCGCTTAGCGTACTGCTCTCCTCTATCGAAACGCTGCATATCGAGGACAGACCTACAAACGATTCCTTTGAAAAGCGGGTGCTCGAAGGCATAAAGGATGAGGTGCAGCGTATGATCCGGCTGACCGGGAACCTTCTGTTGCTGGCCCGGAGAGATTCGGGGCAGGCGGTGCTGCATAACGCGTGGTTCGACCTTGCTGGCGTAGCTGTCCAAACGGCGGACAAGATGAGCGTACTGGCGGAGGCGAAGCAGATCAAGCTGGAGCTTGAAGCCCCCGATGAACTTCGGGTATGTCTGGATCAGGAGAAAATCGTACAATTGCTCGTCATTTTGCTGGAAAATGCAATCAAATATACCACTGCCGGGGGAAGCGTGAAACTGACAGTCGCCCACAAGGCCGCGCCGTTGGGGGGAAAACTCGTTCTAGAGGTTCGCGATACGGGGGTGGGCATCCCGGAAGAAGAGCTTTCACGCATCTTCGACCGCTTTTACCGGCTGGACAAATCACGCTCGCGGCAGATGGGCGGACATGGGCTCGGACTTGCCATCGCCAAGCATATTGTAGAGGAATGCAGGGGGACGATACTCGTGGAAAGTAGGCCGGGGGAAGGCAGTGTGTTCCGAGTGGAAATGACGGATATGCTTCCTCCCTCCGAGCGGTAAAGCTGTTGCCGCGAGCGCCGGTTGAAAGTTGGTGCCTTTTATTCATCCCTCTTGACTTTACGTTCAAGAAGAAGTTAGAATATTGAAACATCAGGCAATGACCAAAGACACGATTCCCTGCAAGGGCTGCACAGAGAGAGGAGTCCCGGCTGTAAGCTCCTCCAGCGACCGGCGCGGAATTACCCCTTTGCAGCCGTGACGCTGAACTTACGGTCTTAACCATGCGATCGCGAAATTAAGCGCACCGTCTCATCCCCGTTACCGGATGGCCATGAGGTCCGGCATGATTCCTTACGTTCTGGCAGCAGCCATGACGCGAAGGACAGCCGGTCGAATTAGGGTGGAACCACGAGCTGAACGCACTCGTCCCTTGGGCGAGATGCGTTTTTTTGCGTTCATATCATCCCATTTGACCAGAAACGGAGGACGAAAACCATGAAGATTCAAGTGAAGCTGCCGGACGGCTCGGTCCGGGAATACGAAAGAGGAGCAACTATCGAGCAGGTGGCCGAATCCATCAGTCCCAGCTTGAAAAAACAAGCCGTAGCAGGCAAAATCGACGGAAAGGTCGTCGACCTGAACCGGCCCATCGAAGCGGACGCTTCGGTTGAAATTGTGACGCTCGACAGCAAAGAAGGCTTGGAGGTACACCGTCACAGCACGGCGCATCTGATGGCTCAGGCCATCAAACGCCTATACGGACAAAAAGCCGTGAAGCTGGGAATCGGTCCCGTCATCGAAGACGGATTTTATTACGACATCGACATCGAAAAGCCGCTATCCGTCGACGACCTCTCCTCGATTGAACAAGAGATGGAGCGGATCGTCCGGGAAAATGTGCCGATTACCCGGCGCGTCGTCAGCCGGGGCGAGGCCGTACAAATGTTCGAAGCTTTGGAGGACCCGCTCAAGCTGGAGCTCATCCGCGATTTGCCGGACGAAACGGTCCTTTCCCTCTACGAGCAGGGCGAGTTTGTCGATCTGTGCCGCGGACCTCATTTGCCGTCCACGGGCCGTATCAAAGCGTTCAAGCTGCTGAGCGTCGCCGGCGCCTATTGGCGAGGCGATTCCAACAACAAGATGCTGCAGCGCATCTACGGCACGGCTTTCCCGAAGAAGGCGGAGCTTGACGAGCACCTGCATCTGTTGGAAGAAGCCAAGAAGCGCGACCACCGCAAGCTCGGCAAAGAGCTCGGGCTGTTCATGTTCTCCGAGGAAGCGCCGGGGATGCCGTTCTTTTTGCCAAAAGGGATGACAATCCGTACGGTGCTTGAAAACTTCTCCCGCGAGCAACAAGCGGCGAACGGTTACGATGAGGTCCGCACGCCGTTCATGATGAACCAGCGACTGTGGGAGGAATCCGGACACTGGGATCATTACCGGGAGAACATGTATTTTACCGAGGTGGACGAGACGAAGTTCGCGCTCAAGCCGATGAACTGCCCAGGCCACATGCTTATTTATAAAAACGAGCTGCATTCTTACCGGGAGCTGCCGATCCGGCTTTGCGAATTCGGCCAGGTGCACCGGCACGAGTTTTCCGGCGCTCTGAACGGGATGATGCGTGTGCGCACCTTCTGCCAGGACGACGCGCATCTGTTTGTCCGCCCCGACCAGATTGAAGAAGAAATCGGCCATGCCATCGACCTGATTGGCGAGATGTACAAGGTGTTCGGCTTCCAGTACAAGATCGAGCTGTCCACACGGCCCGAGGATTCGATGGGCTCCGCCGAGCTGTGGGAGCAGGCGGAAACGGCGCTGCGCAGCGTGCTGGAACGCCGGGGCATCGCCTACAGCCTCAACGAAGGGGACGGAGCCTTCTACGGGCCGAAAATCGATTTTCACATTTTGGACGCGCTCAAACGAAGCTGGCAGTGCGGGACGATTCAGCTCGATTTTCAAATGCCGGAAAAATTCGACCTGTCCTACATCGGCGAAGACAATCAAAAGCACCGTCCGGTCGTCATTCACCGTGCGATTTACGGCTCAATCGACCGGTTCATCGGGATTTTGACGGAGCATTACAGCGGGGCGTTCCCGCTCTGGCTGTCGCCGGTGCAGGTCAAGCTTCTGCCCGTCTCGGACATTTACAATTCGTACGCTATGGAAGTCAAAAAGGCGCTTGCCGCAGCGGGCATCCGGGTGGAAGCCGATCTGCGCAGCGAGAAGCTCGGCTACAAAATCCGCGAAGCGCAGCTTGAAAAGGTACCGTATATGCTGGTCCTCGGCGAGAACGAGCAAAGCTCCGGCACCGCTGCCGTCCGCAAACGGGGCGAAGGCGATATGGGCCCGATGCAAGTGCAAGAGCTTGTAGAACGGCTGCGCCGGGAAATTCAGGCGAAGCAAGCTTAAAATGATAAAAAAAGCATGCTACCCGTATAGGGCGAGCATGCTTTTTTCGTTATGGGTGAAGCACTGGCTAAATGCCGGGAATCGGCACCCGTTTGTGCTCCGTCTTCAAATATTGCTTTTCCAGCTTCTCCTGCGCTTCGGGCGAAATCGTCTTGCCTTCCAAGTAATTGCTGTTGTCGTCGTAAGTGATGCCGAGCTCGTTCTCGTCCGTCTGCCCTTCCCACAGGCCGGCGGTAGGCGCTTTATCCAGCACGCTAGCCGGTACGCCCAACTCGCGGGCAAGCTGCCGCACCTGACGCTTGTTCAGACTGCTCATCGGAGTGATATCGACGGCGCCGTCGCCATACTTGGTGAAAAAGCCCGTAATCGCCTCCGACGCGTGATCCGTGCCGACCACGAGCAAATTCAGCTCGAACGCAAGCGCGTACTGCACGACCATCCGCGTTCTGGCTTTGACATTCCCTTTGCCGCCACGGCTCAAGTGCTTGTGCACGCCGATCGATTTCAACCCGTACTCGGCTTCGAGCGCGATCTCGTTGACCGCTTCCTCGATGTTCGTCTCGATGCGATATTTCAAATCGAACGCTTCCGCCGTCGCGTAGCTGTCGGAGATGTCCGCCTGCTCCCCGTACGGCTGAAACACGCCGACCGTTTTGTATTCGCGTCCTTTCTCGGCCGTCAACTCATCCGTAGCCCGCTTGCACAACCCTGCCGCCACGGCGCTGTCGATCCCGCCGCTGATGGCGATCAGGAGCCCGTCGACGCCTGCTTTAAGCACGTATTCTTTTAAAAAATCGACCCGTTTGCGAATCTCTTCATTGACATCGATCACCGGCTTGACGCCAAGCTTTGCAATAATGTCCTGTTGCAGACTCATCGTTCTCCACACCTCTCCACGCGAGTAATCGCGACTTGCGGAAGCCGGACAGCCGCTCCGGTCTTACCGCTTGTCAATTTTGTTTACATTATAGCACGATCCGGAAATTACAAAAACTCCCGCCTGACGCTTAGAGCGCCGGCAGGAGCCGATAGAAGGATTAACCTCTTATTTGCAATAGGTTTCGAAAGCGCCGATCAGATCGTTGGCGATCATTTCGGCGGAACGGTCTTCTACTTGGTGGCGTTGGATGAAATGCACTAATTGGCCGTCTTTCATCAGCGCGATCGATGGCGAGGACGGCGGATACGGCGCAAAATATTCGCGCGCCTTTGCCGTTGCTTCCTTATCTTGACCAGCAAACACCGTGTAAAGGTGATCCGGCTTCACTTCGTGCTGCAGCGCTTTGGCCACGCCAGGACGGCATTGGCCGGCGGCACAGCCGCACACGGAATTGACCACGATCAGAGCGGTCCCTTTCATATTGTCGAGCGCCTCGGATACTTCCTCCGGTGTACGAAGCTCGGTTACCCCGATACGCGTCAGCTCGTCTCTCATCGGCTGCACCATATCTCTCATGTATGCTTCAAATGACATGGACATGTTAAGCTTTCACTCCTTTGATCGAACATAAAGGTATATAAAGTTTCCTATGTCCATTATACAACGGTACGGGGCGAAAGCAAGGCATTCCAGCCAACTTCTCTATGCAGCACGCTCCGGCTTGCACTGAAACCGCAGCCGGAGCACACTGTTCGCCGCTATTTTTTATCGGCATCCTTCTCGTCAGGCTCGCCGCTCGGATACGATTTATAGGCCACATCTTTGTCCGAGTGCATGAATGGGTAGCCCTGCGGCACGATCCCCTGCTCGAAGAGCTCGCGGTTTTCCGTCGTTTGAAAACCTACGTCTTTATACGGATGCACCCATTGGTCCCCGGACATGATGGCCGGATCAGTCTCATCGCTCCATTGTTCAAGCGGGGATTGGTCCGATTGGTAGATGTGATCTCCGATCAGCACGCCGTATTCGTTCACGAACGCCTCGCGCGGCCCCCGTTTTTGATGATATTCCTGCCTAAAATTAATTTCAAAAGGATCAAGCTCCGGATCGTTCTTGGCGTTATACGAAATGCCGGTATCGACCTGCTCGTACGATGCGTTTTTATCCCGATTTTCCTTATCGTTCATGAGCTGTGCCTCTCCTCTGCCCCGTTTAGGTGGACGGACGGTTCGGACCGTTCAGTTTTTTATTCGTTTCGGCTGCATCGCTATCGGCTCCAGCCTGATTGGCGTTTGCCTGCCGCTGTTGCTCCTTGGAATCACCAGATCCCGATTGCTGTTGTGCCATCGCGCAGATTCATCTCCCTTCATGATGATGTTAGTATGCGAAGGCTTTGCCAAAATAATTAGCCGGGCGGATGCAAAAATTGAAAAACAAAAGAGGATTTCGATAATGTCTCGAACTTGTATTCTTGCTTCTTCAACCAATCGATCGCATCCGGGAGCGCCTCCACCGTGGTCGTCTTATGGTCATCGTCATGCATGAGCACGATGATTTGATTTTTCCCGCGGCTGTTCGACCGTACGGATGCCAATATATCCTGTTTAGGCAATGTAACTGCGGCTGCATCTGTCGAACTGACGTTCCAATCGAAGTATTGGTATCCAATATTAGTCATTTCCCGGGCAATTTTCGCCATGATATGACGTCCGCCCGCTTTGCGGCTCAAATGATTGTCGGAACCTCCCGGAAAACGAAAAATATCCGGCCTGACTCCAACTGTTCGAGCCAGCAAATCGTTTAATTTTTCCGTATCCTTGCGGTATGCCGCGATCGAGGAATAAATGTAGCCATAATTGTGCGAATATGTATGATTTCCAAGACTGTGCCCTTCATTCACAATGAGCTTATAGTACGATTTAAGCTCCGGAGACGATTTTCCCGTAACGAAAAAAGTTGCCTTAACGCCTTTTTCCCTTAAAATGCGTAAGATATGTCTGGTTTGGCGGGAGGGTCCGTCGTCGAAGGTGAGGTAGGCTTTTTTCTTCCTGCTTCCCCGTTCGGTAGATGGCGGGTCCGTCCCGAGGATAGCATAGGGCTTTGCCGCATACTCGGCGATCATCTGGAAGCCGGACAGCACCCGCTCCTCCTCATCGTACGAAGACTTACCGGCAATATGCTTTTGCCCAGCACTCGTACGGAGTTCTCCCTTCTCAGGACTGCATCCGGTCAAAACACACAAAGTAAACCATGCCAAACAGCAAAAAATAGAAATGCCTTTTCGGTCTTTTAGGCTCATGAACATCATCCCCCCATCGCAGGTTACCGCTTTCTAAGCTAGTATGACTCTTCCGGCTCGGGAGGAATGTGTGTTATTATGTGGAACAATTGAAGGGATTGGGTGGGTTGACTTGTACACAGGAGGGTTATAACGGAGCGCGCACCGCGAGAACTAAACAGACGGAGGCCTGATTCCAGCTCACGGCTTCCGCACGAAATCCATGGGTCTGAAACCAGGCGATCAACCGCTGTGATTCGGCATAATGTTCTTCGCCAGGAGCCGTTCCGCTTGCCGCATATAGGTCATCCGGAGCATCCATCCAATCGACGATGGCGATGCGCCCCTTCGCTTTCAATACCCGGGCCATCTCTGCCAGGGCGAGCGGCTGCTGCGCTTCCGTCAAATGATGGAAAGCGAAGCTGGTCACGACGAAATCGAATTGTCCGTCAAACGACGGAACGGACAGCAAATTGCCGATTCTCGTCTCCAGAGCCGGCAATTGCATGCGGCAGCGCCGCAGCATTTCGGCCGATTGGTCGATACCGACCATGCGCACGCCGCTTGTGAGCAGGCGGGAAGCAAATCCGCCGGTGCCCGTTCCGATATCGAGTCCCCATTCGCCGGGCTGCGGAGCGACCCGCTCTGCGGCCTGGGCCAGTATGCGCGAGTAAGCGGGCTCCGTCGGCACATGCGGCGCCAGTCCGGCGCTGCCGTTAAGCTCCCATTGTTCCGACAGCGCGTCGAAGTTCCAGAGATCGGCCCATGAATCGCGAATCGCTTTGCTTGCCTTGGCCCGTTCCGCCAGCGCATGCCAACGGTGCCGAAGCGATTCCGGCTCATCCTCTGTCCGCTCGATCATGCCGTCAAGCAGGGCAAGCGTCTCCCGAAGCTCCAGCCACTGCCCGTAAAGAGCCGAGCGCTGCAGCTCCAAATAGCGCCGGACCTCGTCCGTTTCGGCCCGGTCCGTCCGCTCCAGCACGGTCCGAATATCGTCTACGGCAATGCCGGCCTCCCGCAGCGCCAGAATCGTCTGCAGCCGCCAAGCGTCTTCCTCCGTAAACCGGCGATAGCCGTTGTCCGGATGTTTGGCTGGCGACAGGAGGCCCTTTTCTTCATAAAATCGGATCGCCCGGGTCGAGACGTTCAGCCGCCGGGCCAGCTCTTGAATTTTCATCCTGTTAACGTCTCCTTTCCCGTAGATCAGCCCGATTGGGTCTCTGCATCCGCTACGACAAGCACGTCGATATGCCGGGAGCGGCGAAGCAGCTTTTTCACGACCGAGCCCTGTATCGTTTCCTTCCAGGAAGGCTTGCTGGATTGGCCGATAACGAGCTGCGTCGCCTGACAAGCATCGGCCTTGGCAGCCAACACTTCCGGCAGACGCCGCCGATTGTCCGCGCGGTGCACCTCGAAGATGCCACCAAGCCGCTCCGTCAGCTTGCGGAGCTGCTCCAGCCTGGCGCCCAGTTCGTTGCTATGCGTCCCGCTGCCAAGCTGAACGTAGGCCACATGCCATACGGCTTTCAGCCGATGAGCGATCCGAAAACCGCGTCGGATCAACCGCTCAGCCTCCGGTGTAACGTCCACGCACACAAAGATCGATTCCTGCCTGCGCCACGGACCGCGAAGCGAGCTTTTGCGCTCGTACGATTCCAGCCGTTCGTCCACGTCATCGGCAATTTCACGCAGAGCCAGCTCCCGCAGCGCTATCAAATTCACAGTACGAAAAAAATGACCAAGCGCTTGATCCACCTTGTCGAGCGCGTAAATGCGCCCCTCTCTCATACGCTGCTGGAGTGTCTGCGGCGCGACGTCGATCAGTTGAACTTCGTCCGCCAGGCGTAAAATATGGTCCGGCACCGTCTCCCGGACACGGACACCGGTGAGCTTCTCCACCGCGTCGTTCAAGCTTTCCAGATGCTGGACGTTCACCGTCGAGATGACCGAAATGCCTGCTGACAGCAGCTCCAGCACATCTTCGTAGCGCTTCTTGTTCCTGCTGCCCGGCACGTTCGTATGCGCCAGCTCGTCGACTAGCACGACCTCGGGCTTGCGCCGGATGATCTCGTCCGTATCCATGTCCTCCAGCTTCGTGCCGCGGTAATCGATCACCTGCCGCGGGATCGTCTGAAGCTCGCCAATCTGCGCCTGGGTTTCCTTGCGGCCGTGCGTTTCCAGCAGTCCAATCTGCACGCCGATCCCCTTCTTCAGCAGATCGTTGCCTTCCCGCAGCATCGTATACGTCTTGCCGACGCCCGGAGCCGCGCCGATATACACCTTGAACCGCCCTTTGCGAAGCTGCGCGATCTCCCGTTCGACCTCATCCGAGCTGAGCCGGCGGTATAGATCGGACGCTTTCTGCCGCTTGGTCTGCTTGGTCGGCAGAATACGCTCGCCCTCATGCGCCGCCCGGTCCGCCACGACAAAAATATCGATATTGCGCGTCCGCTTCAGCATGTCGTGCACGATCGACCCTTGCCACAGCTCCTGCCATAACGTCTGCTTGGAATGCCCGAGGACGATGCGCGTTACACTATGCGCCAGCGCATAGTTCACCAGCACGCCGGGCAAGGAACGCCGCCCGCACAGCGGCAGCTCTTCGAACACTCCGCCGACTTTCTCCGCCAGCTTCACCATCGACCGCTTGAACGCCGCCTCTTCTTTGGATAAGTCCTTCTTCCGATCAACAAAAGCAACGACAAGCAGGTCGCCGTTCAGCCGCTTGGCAATTTGCTGGCCCCGCCTTACATAGATCGAGCCGTTCCAATGATATTGAGCGGATACGAGAATACGTTCGGCCGCGCCTGACGGTCCGATTAGCCCAAGCTCTTCGCGGTGCTTCTCCAGCGAATCGTTGACGCCTTCCGCCACGAGCCGCAGCGCCAGCTCCCGGAGCACTGCGAGATTGCCCCGCTTGAATACGCCCGCGCCCTTCTGCGCTTTCACGCTGCCTTCCTCGACGCGGCCTAAAATCATCTCCGGCGTCGCATCGATCAGCACAACTTCGTCGGCCAGCTCCAGCGTATCGGACGGTACCGTCTCCCGCACCTCAATGCCGGTCAGCTTCTGGGCCAGCTCCGTTGCGCCCTCCAGCTCGTACACGTTGATCGTTGTAATGACGCTGATGCCCTTGCTGAGCAGGTACCGAATATCCTCAAGCCGTTTCGGATAAAGAGCCCCTTCGCGGTTGCGGTGCGCCAAGCCGTCCACCAGCACGACCTCGGGATTGCGCTCGGTGAGCGCTTCCAGATTCAAATCCTTCTTATCTACACCGTCTTTCTGCCAGTGGATGCTGGACACCCGCTCCAAATCGCCGATCTGCCGCACCGTTTCCGGCCGCTGCATCGTGGAAACGGCACAGATGACAACGTCGATCCCCTGTTCCTTCAGCAGCTGTCCTTCCCGGAGCATGTGATACGTCTTCCCCGACCCGCTCACAGCCCCGATATACACTTTAAGTCGCCCTTGATGAAGCTTGGAAATGGACCGCAAAATTTCTTCCGGCGTTTTTCGCTTGAACGTTTCCGTCCCCATCCTGAGTTCGCCTCTCTTCTCCCACGGCGTCAGACGAACAATTTGACCGTTCCCAGCACCAATCCGATCAAAAAGCCGCATAGCGCGCCGTTGACCCGAATCCACTGCAAGTCGCTTCCGATTTTATCTTCCATTAACGCAATCAATGTCTCATTGTCGAACCGATCCACATTCTCCCGGATCAAAGCGCCGATTTTGGAATGGTTGGCCTCCACCCAGCGGCCGAGCTGCTCATGGACCCACTGTTCCAGCTTCTCCATACCCTCTTCGTCTTCCCGAATCCGGCTCAACAGCTCTTTCAAAAAAGGAATCGCATAGCGCTCGGCAAACTCCGGCGCGCGCACCGTTTCCACCAGCCGCTCCTTCAACTGCTCTACCCAGCGCTCCGTCCGGGCGGAGAGGTCCAGGTTATCCAGCAGCCGGACCTTCCAAGTGTCCAACGTATCCGCCGTCTCCGGGTCGGCCAGCCAACGTTCCAGCCGGACGCGCAGCTCCGCCAGCAGCGCCAGGCGGTTTTTGTTCCCCTGCCGTTTCATGTCGCGGATGGCGTTCCACACAAACTGCTGGATCATCGCCCCAAGCTTTTCTTCATTATAAAAGCCGAGAAACGCATTAACCGCGAGCTGCATAAATCCGTTCGTCTGAAGCCCATGCATCGCCTGCGCAGCCATCGCGCCCAGCCGGTGCTGCGTTTCTCTCGTCAATACAAGCTGCTCGGCCAAATCCAGCAAAAAATCGAGCGCCTTCTCGTCGCCCTGATGCTGGTACACTTGATCCAGCACTTTGCGAAGAGCTGGTGCGGCCTCCAACGCGTCAATGCGCTGCCGGATTTCCTTCTCCAGCAGCGCAGGTATACGATCCCATGGGATATAGTCCAGCAGCCGCTCGCACAATACGGCGATGCTCTGCTGTGTCTTGTCGGATTCCAGAACCCGTTCGGCCCCTTCCAGTCCGCGCGAAACGATCTTCAGCCCGGCGAGCTTGCTGCGGATGCTTTCTTTACTGATCAGCTCCTGCTCGACGGTTGTAATGAGCGCCTCCGTTACCCGCTTCCGGTTATTGGGTAACAGCGCAGTATGCGGGATTGGAATGCCCAGCGGATGGCGGAACAAGGCGGTAACGGCAAACCAATCGGCCAGCCCCCCTACAAGTCCCGCTTCGAATCCGCTTTGCAGCAAGCGTACCCACGTATGATCCGCCCACGGTATGGTCGCCGCGAACCCCGCGGCCATGACGCCGAGCGACACGGCGGCGGTATGTTTGGCTTTTCCGGACAAGACACAACAGCTCCTTTACACTACTTTATCGTCATCATTTCGGTAAGCGCCAGGTTCAGCTTCAGCACGTTCACACGCGACTCGCCGAATACGCCGAGATCCCGCCCTTCCGTTTGGCGTTCCACTAAATTCCCTAGGTCCGCTTCGCTGATCCCCGTCAGCTTGCTGATCCGCGGCACTTGCGCTTGGGCGGCCTTTGGGGAAATATGCGGATCGAGACCGGAGGCGGAGTTGGTTAACAGGTCGATCGGAACTTCGCTGACCGGCACGCCCGGATTGGCTGTCTTCCAGGCCTCGATCGATTCCTGCGTCCGCTTCACGAGCTCGGGGTTCGACGGCGCATAGTTATTCGAGCCCGAGGCGTCGGCTTTATAATCAATACTCGATACGCGTCCCTGAAAATATTTCGGATCGCTGAATTGCTGCCCGATCAGTTCGGAGCCGACTACAGCGCCGCTGCGGTTATGAACCAGACTGCCGTTCGCCTGAGCCGGGAAAATCGCCTGCGCGATTCCGGTCGAGACAAGCGGATAAATAAGACCGCAAACGACGATAAACACTAGCGAAGCGCGTACGGCAATACTGAGCGAGAAGCGGGCCGTCTCGGCCCCTTCATGATTGACGCGGCTTACCATAAGGAATCATTCCCTTTCTATATATCATATCTCCAAGTTGTTTTCTCTACAAATCTTGACAGCGAAAAAACGGATGCAAGTTTTTACCCCATTAAATCCACAGGTGAACCGCCAGGTCGATCAGCTTGATGCCGACGAACGGCACCAACACCCCACCGAGCCCGTACAGGAACAAATTGCGGCGCAGCAGCTGCGTCGAACTCATCGGCTTGTAGGTTACGCCTTTCATCGCCAGCGGAATCAGCAGCGGGATGATGATCGCGTTGAAAATCAACGCCGAGAGAATCGCCGACATCGGCGAGCCGAGCTTCATGATATTTAGAGCTTCCATCTGCGGAATCGCCAGCGTGAACATCGCCGGGATGATGGCAAAATATTTCGCCACGTCGTTGGCGATACTGAACGTCGTCAGCGCACCGCGGGTCATCAGAAGCTGCTTGCCGATGGCCACGACTTCGATGATTTTGGACGGGTCGGAATCGAGATCGACCATGTTGGCCGCCTCCTTCGCCGCCACCGTCCCGCTGTTCATCGCAAGGCCTACGTCGGCTTGCGCCAGCGCCGGCGCGTCGTTCGTGCCGTCGCCGGTCATCGCCACCAGCTTGCCTTCGGCTTGTTCGCGCCGGATCACGGCGATTTTGTCCTCCGGCTTGCTCTCCGCGATAAAGTCGTCCACCCCGGCCTCCCGGGCAATCGTAGCGGCCGTCAGCGGATTGTCGCCCGTACACATGATCGTCTTGATGCCCATCTTGCGCAGCTGCTCGAACCGTTCCTTCATGCCCGGCTTGACGGTGTCCTTCAAATAAATCAAGCCAACGATTTCGCGGTCTACGGCCACGGCCAATGGCGTGCCGCCTTCGGAGGCGATCGCATTGCCCTTCGCTTCCAGATCGGCCGGGATGACGCCTCCCTGTGCCTGCACCCATTTTTTCACCGCATCCACAGCGCCTTTGCGCACCTGACGGCCGTCCGTCAGGTCAATGCCGCTCATCCGGGTCTCCGCCTTGAATTCGATAAACTCACCGCCTTCGGCGAGCGTCGGATCGAACGAAAAGCTCTGCTTTTTCATCAGCTCCAGCACGGAGCGTCCTTCCGGCGTCTCGTCTTTGACCGAGCTGATTGCAGCCCACTCCGCCACCGTGTCGGAATCCGCTGAGCCAACCGGCACGAACTCGCTCGCCATCCGGTTCCCGAACGTAATTGTGCCCGTTTTGTCAAGAATCATCGTGTTGATGTCGCCGGACGCTTCAACAGCTTTCCCCGACATCGCCAGCACGTTGAACTGGGTCACCCGATCCATCCCGGCAATCCCGATCGCCGACAGCAGACCGCCGATCGTTGTCGGAATCAAGCAGACCAGCAGGGCGATCAGCACCGGAATTTGCAGCTCGATCTCCAGGTAACGGGCAATCGGAGCGAGCGTGACGACGACGATGAGGAAAATGAGCGTCAGGCTGGTGAGCAGCGTGTTCAGCGCAATTTCGTTCGGCGTCTTCTGCCGCTTCGCGCCTTCGACCAAAGAGATCATCCGGTCGATGAACGATTCGCCCGGGTCGCTCGTAATGCGCACCCGGATCTTGTCGCTCACTACCCGGGTCCCCCCGGTCACCGAGCTGAAATCGCCTCCTGCTTCTTTAATGACCGGAGCGGATTCCCCGGTGATCGCCGATTCGTCCACGGACGCCAGCCCTTCGATCACTTCACCGTCGCCGGGAATCATTTCGCCTTGGGATACGATGACAATATCGCCCTTTCGCAGCTCGGTGGAGGGAACCTGCTTCACGCCGGCTCCCGTCACTTTATTCGCGGTAATTTCCTTCTTCGATTTCTTGAGCGAGTCGGCCTGCGCCTTCCCGCGCCCTTCGGCGAGCGCCTCCGCGAAGTTCGCAAACAGCACCGTGAACAGCAGGATAACAAATACGGTGAAGTTGAAGCCGACGCTCTCTTCCGTTCCGAAATACCCCGGCAGCAGCGTCATTAACAGCACGACGAGCGTGCCTACCTCGACCACGAACATCACCGGATTTTTCATCATCGTGACCGGATTCAGCTTCACGAAGCTTTCTTTTATCGCATTCCGGACGATCGGTCCGGACATCATGCTTTTTCGATTCGAACTCATGGGTAACTCCCCTCTTCCTTCCCGATCTTCACGTTTAACGCAGCGTCAAATGCTCGGCTACAGGCCCAAGCACGATGGCCGGCAGGAACGTCAGTGCCCCGATTATGAGCACCGTTCCGACGAGTATGCCGACGAACAAGCCGTTGTCCGTACGGAACGTACCGACCGTCTCCGGCACCCACTGCTTGCGGCTGAGCGAACCGGCCACGGCAAGCAGCGCAATCATCGAGATGTAACGCCCGAACAGCATCACAAGGCCGGTCGTAATATTCCAGAACGCCGTATTGTCGCCCAGACCCTCGAAGCCGGACCCGTTATTGGCCGCCGATGACGTATACTCGTACAGCACCTGTGAAATGCCATGGAACGACGGATTCGTGATCGCCGCTTTGCCTAACTCGGTCGCAAGCGCAATCGCCGTCGGCGCCAAAATAATAAACGGATGCGCCAAAATCGCAATGGCGATCAATTTCATCTCGCGGGCTTCGATCTTCCGCCCCAGAAATTCCGGGGTCCGGCCGACCATCAGACCTGCAAGGAACACGCCCAGAATGGCGTACATGAGCATATTGACGAGGCCGACGCCTTTACCGCCGAACACGCAGTTCAGCATCATCAGTGCGAGCGGCGTAATGCCTCCGAGCGGCGTCAGCGTATCGTGCATGTTGTTGACCGAGCCGGTCGTCGCCGCCGTCGTGACCGTTGTAAACAAGGCCGACATCGGGATGCCGAAGCGCACCTCTTTGCCTTCCATACTGCCTTGGGAAGCGTCCATGCCCAGCTTGTTCAACGCCGGGTTACCGTTCAATTCGGACGTGTAGACGAGCGACAGGAACAGCAAGAACAAAATGAGCATCGCAGAGAAAATAACCCAGCCCTGCTTCCGGTTCTTCGCGAACAATCCGTACGTGTACGGCAGCGCCGCGGACAAGCACCACATCGACAGCATCTCGATCACGTTCGTCAGCGGATTCGGGTTCTCGAACGGGTGCGCCGAGTTGACGCCGAAAAATCCGCCGCCGTTCGTTCCCAAGTGCTTAATCGATTCCAGCGACGCGACCGGTCCGATCGCAATTTGCTGCTCCGCCCCTTCGAGCGTCTGCACAGTG
This sequence comes from Paenibacillus oleatilyticus, assembly GCF_018998565.1. Lineage (GTDB taxonomy): Bacteria > Bacillota > Bacilli > Paenibacillales > NBRC-103111 > Paenibacillus_G > Paenibacillus_G oleatilyticus. The sequence continues at coordinate 48,126 of NZ_JAHNZO010000027.1, forward strand.
ATCGTCGGCTGCAGCGTCTGCGGCACGTTCAAGGCTACCAGCGCCAGCGTGACAACGAAAGCAAACGGCAGAAACACACGGGTGTGCGCTTTGACAAAATCCTCGTAGAAGTTGCCAAGCGTCTTGCCCTTGGTCGTAACGCCGCGGATAAAGGCGATCGCCACGCACAGCCCCGTCGCCGCGGAAGTAAACATCATCATGGTGATCAGAGCCATTTGCGACAAATAAGAAAGTCCCGACTCCCCGCTATAATGCTGCAGGTTCGTGTTCGCCATGAAGCTGATGACCGTATTGAACGACAAGGTCTGCTCCATATTGTCGATGCCGTTCGGATTGAGCGGCAGCAGCTTTTGCACCCTTAACAGCAAATATCCGAAAGCAACCAGCACAATATTGGTTGCGATAAAGCTGAGTCCGTACGTTTTCCATGTCATCCCCTTGCGTTCGCGCAACCCGATCAGCTTGTAGATCGGCCGCTCCGCCCATCCGAACAAGCGGTCCGTACGATTGGCCTCGCCGGAAAAGACATGATATAAATAAGTGCCGAGCGGCTTCGCCAGCAGCACCAGAATCCCTATGACAATGGCTATTTGCAAAATACCCACGGGGTCCAAACCTCCTTTAATGAACAAGCCGAATCCGGTTGGTTAAAACTTCTCCGGATGAATCAAGGCATACGCCAAATAGATGAATACGAATAAAGTCAATGCTCCGATGACGATCATCGCCCGTCCCCTCCCGATTCCTCGGTTACCCGGCTGCACCAGGTCAGAAAGCCCCAGAACACCACGTAGGTTCCAGCCAACAGCAATACCATGTACAAGTCCGCCACTTCCCAACGTCTCCTTCCGAGCGATTGCGCTCGATTACTCCAAATGGCCGTCTATTAAAAATCCGACATCATCGCCGTTCGTATAAATGACATGATGCGCGCCAAGCCCCTTATATACGAGCCGGGGGCTCGGATTGCTTGTAATCAGATAAATCGGCCCGTTCGTCCACGTCCGGCAAATCTGAATATACCGGCATGACAAGTTCAGGCTTTTCTCGAACAAAAATACCCGGCTGACCGCGAACTGCGGCACGGTCCACGACTCGCAGCCCGACGTGTCGATCGTCACCACGTTCCCGACGCCAAGCCCGGCCAGCTTCCTATGCTCGGCCTTGCTGTTGGCAAGGGCCGCGAGGCGAAGCTGCCGTCTTTGCAGCTCGCGGATAAAGTTTTCTCCCGCCTTGTTCGGCGCCGATACCAGAATATAGCCGGATGATGCTTTGATCATTTTTATACGTTCTCCTCCTGTTCACTCCAGGAGAAAAGGCAACAAAAAAGAAGCCTTGGGCAAGAGGTGACTCTTCCCGCGGCTTCCAAGGCACGGTAAAACAAACCGTGTCTTATGAGCTCACGACAATCGTTGCCTCTCTCTATACGCTTACGAGGTTAGCTGACGGATTCGGGCGTGAGAGTCGCCCTACCCCAGTACATGTTTCACATGCACGATGAGGATTCACCCCGTGGAATAGGAACGGCGCGTTTAACGCCCCGTCCTGTCCCGTTGGTTCCCCCGCTTCCCGGCGAGCCGGGAATTCAGCGATATATTGCATGGAATGGCTGCATTTTTATAAGTTTGCGAATGGAACTGACGTTCCGTTTTTCCAAAAAAGACAATAAAAAACCACAGAGGCAGGAGCCCTGTGGTCGCTATACGATCACAAGCTTCATCATCCTCTCTCCATTCGAACATAGGCCGCGGCCGGCCGCTAAACGGCTGTTCGATCCAACGCTGACGAGGTTAGCTGACGGATTCGGACGGTGAGAGTCGCCCTACCCCAGTGCACGCTTCACATGCACGATGAGGATTCACCCCGGGGACGCATGGCTTTCGGCTCTCACACCGGCAGCGCAGGCTTCCCTTGTGGTTCCCCCGCTTTCCGCACGATGGCGGAAATTAAGCGATAAGAATTTGGAAACTGTAAATTTATGAATTGAATATTACGCTTGTCGGAAGCAACTGTAAAGAACGGTGGGAATGGCTCTGGAGCGAAATAGGGGAGGTTCAGGCACATAAGAGCGCTTTCTCAGATATGGTTCTTTTCCAATCTCTACAAATCTCACTATTTCTTCGTTTTTCATAAATCGTGATCTTTTTCTCAGCACTCCGTTCCCGGCTACAGCCAGATTCCACTTTCAATCCGCGCCAAGCCATGGCCGGAGGCGTACATATAAGCAAACGCCTCGTAGATTACCGCTCCCACAAACACTTGAACGGACTTCAGCTCAAAGCGGTACGGCGGGTTCATCCGGTTAAAATTCGACGCCAATTCCCGGACGGTTTCAAACGCGACATCTCCCATCGCCAGCAGCTTGCCGCTCACCTTGTCTTCCCCCGAGGTTAATGCGGGAAAACCGAGTCCGGTATCGTACAGAACGCCTCTCACCCAGGCCTCATCGCTCAACAGCTGTGAATGCCTGGAAATAAACGGGTTGTCTTTGTGATTCAAGGAAACGACGCCATACACGAACACATTCAATTCCGCAACCTCTTTTCTCTGGAATACCGTTTGAGCTTAACTATAGGGGAAAACTGTTAGAAATGTATTAGGGACGGAAATTTTTGCCGGAATGGGCGGCTCCGCGGCAACAAAAAAAGCTCCGTCAGCGGATCTGTCCCTGACCGAGCCTTCTTTGGCCGTTTATAAATACCGGTTACCCTTCCTTACCCCAAAGCAAATCCAATTTCTGTACATGATGCTGCGCATACTAAAACAATGAAAGCCCTGCCTCTCTTCCATCCTTGCGGCTCCGAAGACCGCGCCAGTGTGAATCAGTGTTACAACAATTCCTAATCATGGGAGTTCCTTGAATGAACGATTAAACATGTGCGGAAATAACGCTGCTTTCTCGAGGAAAATCTTCCGTGTAGGGGTTGTATGAGGGTTTAAGTATATTCTTGCGAATATCGAATAAATTTACCATAGCTCGTCCCGGATGTCAACCCGTCAATTCGTTTGAATCTAAAAATCAACCGAGTTTTCGTCATTTTCGCACGAAAATGAACAAATTCGCGGCAAATGGGGGGATTTTCGTTACTACCTCTCGATTCGGAGTCCGCACACCCCGTGCATACCCCGGAGTGCCCTGCTCGCCGTTTGAGCGCTGATAGGCGTTCCGAGTATAATGGATTATAAGCAATCTTTATTTTTGTCTATTATTTGAACGCTTAAGGGAGGTGTACCTATCCACCTCACGCAGGGGATAGGGAATATTTGAGTAGTGACCCGTTACCTTTATTGTTTAACGCGGTTCTCATTATCGTCTTGGTGCTGCTGAACGGCTTTTTCGTCGCCGCGGAGTTCGCCATGGTCAAAGTAAGAAACAGCCGCATTGATACGCTCGCCCAAAGCGGCAATGTGAGCGCGCGGTTCGCGCAAAAAATTACGGGCAACCTGAACGCTTATTTATCCGCCTGCCAGCTCGGCATTACGCTTGCGTCGCTTGGACTCGGCTGGGTCGGAGAACCGGCTATCGCCGCTTTTCTCGAACCGATCCTGAAAGATTGGCTCGGCTTAAGCCCCGTCGTTATTCATACGATCTCCTTCTTTGTAGCTTTCTCGCTCATTACCGCGCTGCATATTACGCTCGGGGAGCAGTTCCCGAAGACGTACGCGATCCGCCAATCGGAGAACGTGACGCTTTGGTCCGCGCTGCCGGTTATCATTTTCTACAAGCTGATGTACCCTTTCATCTGGATGCTGAACGGCGCGTCGAACTGGATGCTGAAGCGCGCAGGCATTGAGCCGGCCACAGAGCACGAATCGGCTCATACGGAAGAAGAAATCCGCGTCTTAGTGAAGGAAAGCCATAAAAGCGGCTTCATCGACAATACGGAGCTTACGCTTTTTGACAATATATTCGAGTTTACCGAAACGAACGCGCGCGAAATTATGATCCCGCGGACGGAAATGGCTTGCTTGTACGCCAATCTGCCGTTCGAGGACAACATGGAAATCGCGCATCGCGAAATGCGTACCCGTTATCCGGTATGCGACCCGGATAAAGACAACATTATCGGCTTCGTGCATATCAAGGACTTGATGAAGTCGCACGGTGCGCTGACTGAGCTTCGCTCTATCGTGCGTCCGATCGCCAAAGTGCCGGATTCGATGCCGATCAGCAGGCTGCTCAAGCTGATGCAGTGGAAAAAAGTGCAGATTGCCCTGCTTATCGACGAATACGGCGGAACTTCGGGGATGGTGACGCTGGAGGACATTCTGGAAGAAATCGTCGGCGAAATCCAAGACGAGTTCGACCCGGATGAGCGGGCTCGGGTGGAGAAGAAAGACGAGTACAACTACTCCATCGACGGTCTGATGCTAATCGACGAAGTGAACGATCAGTTCGGGCTGGAAATCGAGTCCGAGGACTACGATACGATCGGCGGCTGGATGTACTCGCAGGTGGAGCTTCCGCCCAAGCATGGACAGAGCGTCGTCTATCAGGACGAATTCGAGTTCGTTATCGAGGAAACGGACGACCTGCGAATCGCAAGACTCGCCGTCCGCAAGCTGCAAGCGGATTCGCAAACGCAGTCGGCGTAAGGCATAATAGATGGTCATTGGAACGCAAAAGAGAGGCCCATTCGATTCGGGGACCTCTCTTTTTTATGTTCAGGATTGAACGGTAGAATTGATGCCTTCGCGTCTTGCGTAAGAATGGTGAAGCATCTCGCCCGGCATTTGCAGAAACACTTCCACGTACTGCTTATCGAACTGCGTGCCGCTGTGCCGGCGCAGCTCTTCCTTCGCTTCCTCCAGCGACATTCCTGCCCGGTAGGGCCGGTCGGACAGCATGCTGTCGAAAGAATCGATGATGGTGCAGATCCGGGCGAACGCCGGAATGTCCACCCCGCTTAAGCCGTACGGATAACCCGTTCCGTTCCATCGCTCGTGGTGAAATTCGACGATGTCGATGATCACCTGTTCCTCCGGCGCATGAATTTTCAATATATCCGCCCCCAGCACCGGATGCTGCTTCATCATCTTCCATTCTCTTTCCGTCAGCGACGTCTCCTTTTTTAGAATCGAGTCGGGCATGTAGATTTTCCCGATGTCGTGCAAGCAGCATCCGATCACCAATTGCCGGGTCTGCGCCAGATTCAGGCGCATCATCAGCGCCATGCTCTTTGCAAGCTTCCCCACCCGCAGACTATGCTCATAGGTATCGACGTCCTTTTCCATTAACCGAACCAACTCTTGAGTGACTAAACGATCCCGCACGCGTTACCCCTCCTCAGCCCATGTGTCGCGCCCAGCCGAAATCCTTCAAGCCCCTCCTTTCCGTAGTCAGGCGTGATACAATAGAGTTCGTACAATTTGTGTTGTTCGAAAAAGAAAGGAGACCCTATGCAAACCCTGCTCGCTCAAATCCATCTTCCCGAACAATTGAAATCAACCGAAAAATACACGGACGAACAAATCGTCAACATGTTCCTGACGACTTGCTCCCGATCCCCGTATACGATGAGAAATTACCGCAACGCGATCGCTAAATTCCGCCGCTTTATCGGCGATAAATCCTTACAGGACGTGACCTGGCGGGAAATCGAGGTCTATAAAATCGGCCTGCTGGAAGGGCTGTTAAGCCGCGCAAACAAGCCTCAGGCTCCGGCGACGGTGGCCATACATATCGCGCCTCTGCGCTCGCTTTATAAATGGGGCAGCGACCCGAACATAGGCATGTTTAAGCATAATCCGACCACCTGCATCCGCATCCCTAAAATCCCCGTGAACAGCAAAAATCATTATTTGACGAAGGCCGAAGTGCTGCGTTTGTTCGAGCAGTTAAAGCAGCAAGGGCTGCGCGATTACGTCATCGGAGTCACGCTGGTGCTGCTCGGCATCCGGGTATCGGAGCTGGTTTCGATCCAATGGAACCATTTTCACACCGACCCCGAAGGTGCTTCGATGTGGCTAACGATTCGTGGCAAAGGCGATAAAGAACGCGAAGTTAAGGTGCCGCATATGCTGTGGACGCTGCTTCAAGCTTATGATGCTACAAAGCCGGGGCCGTCCGGTCCGGAGGACAAGCTGTTCCCTTTATCCGTCCGCATTGTCGAGAAAATTATCAAGAAAGCCCGTGAGCAATGCGGTATGGAGAAGAAGGCGACCCCTCACTGGCTCCGCCACACAAACGCGACGCTCGCCCTCCTGCGCGGCGCTTCCTTGCAACAGGTACAGGAATCGCTCGGGCATACGCACATCAACACCACACAGCGCTATCTCCATACGGTCCAGCAAATTAAAAAAGCGGCCCCCGACTATGTCGAAGACTGCTTCAAAGACAGCTTATAGGCATTTCATCCTATGTTTTTCCATTATTCTCTTGTTTCATTGGTTAATATTGACTATAATACAAAAAAGAAATATTTGTAGAAATAGTATGAATTTCATAAATAAATGTCGAACAACACAAATTGTACGAACCCCATTGTAACGTATTGCCTTTGAAAAAGCACCCCATTTTCCACCGTCCGTCGTTGCCCACGAACGGCCGCAACCGCTTGCGGCCCGCTCTTTGTTCTTTCGTGCGTCAGCCGTCTTCCGCAGCCATTTTGGGATCGTTTCGTTTTGGGCTATAATACTAGCAAAGACGCTTCATGAGCAGGAACAGAATGGAGAATTGATATGAAGTACGATGTTATCGTCATCGGCGGCGGACCCTCCGGCTTGATGGCCTGTATTGCAGCCAGCAGGCAAGGCGCACGCGTCGCGCTGATCGATAAAGGGGACAAGCTCGGACGCAAGCTCGGCATCTCCGGCGGAGGCCGGTGCAACGTCACGAACGCGAAGGAAATCGATGAGATTATTAAGCATATTCCGGGCAACGGACGGTTTTTGCACAGTGTGCTCGCCCATTTCGGCAATCGTGAAATCATCGCTTTTTTTGAAAATCTCGGTATCCGGCTGAAGGAAGAGGACAACGGGCGAATGTTTCCCGTGACGGACAAAGCCAAAACCGTCGTCGACGCGCTTGTCGGCCAAGTCCGCAAGCAAGGCGTGGACATTAAGGTGAACCGTGCGGTGGAGCGGGTGCTTTATCAAGACAGACGCACCGCAGGCATTCGCCTTCAGACGGGCGAGACAATTGCCGGCAAATGCGTCGTCATCGCCAGCGGAGGCAAATCGGTGCCGCATACCGGCTCGACCGGCGACGGCTACGCTTGGGCCGAGGACGCGGGGCACACGATCACGCCGCTGTTTCCCACCGAGGTTCCGCTGACGTCCGGCGAGCCTTTTATCAAAAGCCGGGAGCTCCAAGGCTTGTCGCTGCGGAACGTGGAGCTTACGGTCTGGAACGCCAAGGGGAAGAAAATCATTTCTCATCAGGGCGACATGCTGTTTACCCATTTTGGCCTATCCGGCCCGATCGCGCTGCGGTGCAGTCAATTCGTCGTGAAGGAGCGGCAAAAAACGGCGGAGCAACACGTGCTGACCACCATTGATCTGTATCCGGACAAAAGTGTGCAGGAGATCTACGACGAGACGATGGCTTTGGCTAAAAGCGAGCCGAAAAAAGCGGTCAAAAACGTGCTAAAGGGGTATGTCTCCGAACGCCTCCTACCGCTTCTGCTCCGGCAAGCCGGGCTGGACGAGCAAACGACGTACGATAATATCCCGAAGCAGCCGTGGATGGACTTAAGCAAGCGGATCAAAGCGTTTCCCGTGCAGGTAAACGGGACACTGTCGATTGAAGAAGCCTTCGTCACCGGCGGCGGGGTGAATTTGAAGGAGCTCGATCCGCGGACGATGGGGTCGAAGCTGATGGAAGGGCTGTTCTTCTGCGGCGAGATTCTCGATATCCATGGGTATACCGGAGGCTACAACATCACGGCGGCCTTCGCCACAGGCTATACGGCAGGGACGTTCGCCGCACAGGCCGCGCAAGACGCGCTCGAAGCGTAGAAGCCCGGTCTCTTCCCGAAAACCAAAGAAAGAGGGTGGCCCGGAGGCCATCCTCTTTCGGTTTATAATTAGCGGCTTGTCGACAGGTTACAGCTCAGTCAGCGCTTGAACCACCAAGTAAGGCACCATCCCGATGGCGATAAGACCGAACAGAAACCCTTTTGCGATGGACTTTAAAGCATGTTTCATGATGTTTTCCTCCCTACTCTCTTTTTATCTGTGTCTAATCTGTGAATTACTTTCATTGTAATTTTCAATTGTTACGAATTTATGACGCTAACCTGAAACGAAGGTAAAATCAAATAAAAACGGGGGTCCCTTTTATGAAAAGGAACTCCCGTTTTTATTCGAAGTAAGGCTCGATATGAACGTGCACGTTGCCAATCTGATGCTCCTCCAGCATCCGCTTCTCGATCTCGTCGCTGATCTCGTGACTTTCGCCGACGGACAGTTCGGCGCTGACCTCTATGACGACATCCAACAGCACGCTGCTGCCGTGCACTCGGGCCCGGATGTCCTTGATCCGCTCCACGCCGGGCGTCTGGTGCACCGTCTGCCGGAACACCTTCAGCTTCTTGTCGTCGAACCCGTCCGTGAGCGCATGGGCGGCATCGATGAATACATCCCATGCCGTCTTGCAAATGACCAAGCCGACAGCGAGCGCCGCGGCCGCATCCAGGATCGGATAGCCGAAGCGCGACCCGATGATGCCTACGGCTGCCCCGATGCTGACGAGCGCATCCGACCGGTTATCGTAGGCCGCCGCTTTCAACGATTGGCTGTTTAGCCGTTTCGCCAAACGGCTGTTATATGTGTATACCCCCCACATGACGACCGCGCACCCGAGGGCAATCCATGCGGCCAGCAAATCCGGAGCCTGACGGTCTGTTACGAAAAAGCTCTTGCACGCCTGCAGCACGACTTGAATCCCGGCGGCAGCCATAATGAACGACGCGACAAGCGAGGCGATCGTCTCGGCCCGTCTATGTCCGTAAGGGTGGTCCCGATCCGGCGGCTTGCGCGAGATGCGCAGTCCGATCAGCACGGCGAGCGATACGATAATATCGGTCGAGTTATTGATTCCGTCGGCGGTGAGCGCCTCGGAGCCGGTCGTATACCCCATGCCGATCTTAAAAGCGGCAAGCAGGATGTACGCGACGATGCTGACCCACGCGCCCTTTTCGCCTTCTTTTAACGGATCATGCATTTCCACGGCGGTTCCCCTCCATTGCTCTTGCCAAAATCACCTTGATTGAAGTCAGGCTCATCATATCAGACGAAAACCGTGTGGGTCTAGAGAAACAGTGTTTTACCCGCCAATAAAAATAGGTCCCGTGCAACTTTGTTTTACCCGTCAAAGGATGTGGGGAACAGCCAACAAAAAAGGACCGGACCAAAAAAAGAAACAGCGGCCCGCGTCTCGCCGGGTACCGCTGTCCGGACGCGGCGACGGACCGCCTCTTGCCGCTTATAAACGCAGGCCGGCATCGAAGCCGTTATAGTTGTCGCCCGACGGATCGAACGGAACGTCTTCGTCATTATATGCGCCGCTGGATCGGTTGACATAATCCGAAGCGGACACAGCCGGCTCGCTTTCGGTCCAATCGTCGTTCACGAAATGCGCCGGAATCGGGATCAGGCTGTCTGGGTCGTAAGCCATGGCGAAAGCGGCGGTTTCGCTCAGCGAGCCTTCCGCTTCCACCAAACGGCCCCCATAGGCCTGGACAATTTCGAGCGCGGACGTCAGATCATGCCGGTCTACGATGACATGCAGAGTCGGCTGCTTCAGGTTCGTATGCGGACTCACACGGTACCCGAGCTCCTCCAACATATCCTGGGCCAAAGCGGCCGCATTCTGAGAATCGAATTGAAACAAAATCGGTGTGCTGCTCATAAGGTTCCTCCGCTTGTCGGTAGTAGGTTCACGTTTGGTCCTAGTTTGCCCCGATGAAGGAGGCTTATTCCAAGCGCGGCACATACTCCCTCGCCCCCAGGCATAGGATGATAGCGAAACCGCTGCCTTATCCGGCTTCGCCGAATCCTGATCCGAAAGAGGTGCACACCATGTACAACGGACTGCCCGAAAGCCCCGAGCTGGAGGACATACGTTCGAACCAATGGATTGCCGCCGCGGCGTACTTGTTATTTTTCGTGCCGCTGCTTGCTGCTCCGAAGTCGAAGTTTGCCATGTACCACGCCAATCAGGGGCTAGTGCTGCTCTTGGCCGCGATCGCCGCCAATGTGGTGCTCTGGCTGCTGCCGCTGATCGGGCTGCTGCTTGTGCCGCTGGCTAATCTCGGCCTGCTCGTCCTATTTATCATGGGTATTCTGAATACTGTGAACGGGTGGATGAAGCCGCTGCCGTTCATCGGCGGCCTGAGCTTGATCAGAACACCTTAGCGCGCGAGCACACCAAAAAGACGTTCCGTATCCTTCTCTTGGAGTAAGGAAACGGGACGTCTTTTGGTTTTGTCACAAATCGCGGCGTTATTCTTGGCGCACAACCTCTTGCAATGGCCGCCGTTCCACGGTCAGCAGCTTTCCCTCGCGGAAAAAGCAGCGGTGCTCCGCACAAGGCTCTCCGGCCAGCATCGCCGGAAGAAAATGCCGGACATGCTGCACCACGCCGTTGTTTTCCGGGTCGATCACCCATTCGATCGGCTTCCACGCTAAGATCCCCTCGGCCGTCTCCATCGGCAAATCCGGCAGTGCGTCACCCGGAGCTTCTCCGATAAAAGCGTACATTCCCCCGACATCCCTGCCGTCCACCTCCCACGTCACGGTCCCGCCGAAGCGCACCGCCTCCTCTTCGAGTCGGAGCCCGGTCTCCTCTTCGATTTCCCGTATGACGCTCGCCAGCGGCGTTTCTCCCGGCTCCAGCTTTCCGCCAACTCCGTTCCACAGTCCGAGCAGCGGTGCCTTGTCCCGGTTCAGCATAAGCAATCGATCGCCGTTGCGAATAAAAGCGATATTGAATTTCAGCATGTCTCATCCTCCTGACCCGCAAAATCCGCAAGTCTGTCTCCATTATAATGCAAGTTTCCACAAAACCACGGAAAATCCTGCAACTTTTGCTTATTTTCGGCGAATATGAGATTGCCAACAGTACGGGGAATTTGTTATCATTGACAAGTGGCGAGCCATATGTAATATTAATTATAAAAACGTATGCTTTACTGCTTAAAAGCTTAAAAGCCACGAAGCGTTCGCCTATTTTGGAGAGGAGTCAATCATTATGGTCAGGGAAAACCACAATATTTTGGACTGCACCATCCGCGACGGCGGTTTGGTCAACAACTGGGATTTTAGCGTCGAGTTTGTCAAAGACATGTATTACGGTCTGAGCGAAGCCGGCGTCGAATATATGGAGATCGGTTATAAAAACTCGGCTAAGCTGCTGAAAGGCGCTGAAGCGGGGCCTTGGCGCTTTTTGAACGAGGATTTCCTGAAGGAAGTCATCCCGCAAAAGACCGACACCAAGCTGTCTGCGCTGGTCGATATTGGACGCGTTGACGAGAAGGACATTCTCCCCCGGGAAAACAGTCTGCTCGACCTGATCCGCGTTGCGACCTACATTAAAGATGTAGATAAAGCGCTCGATCTGGTGCAGAAATTCCATGACTACGGTTATGAAACGACGATCAACATTATGGCGCTCTCCCACGTGATGGAGAACGATCTGAATGAAGCGTTCGAAGAAATTGCCAAGAGTCCGGTCGATGTCGTGTACATCGTCGATTCGTACGGCAGCATGGACTACCGGGACGTCGAATATCTCGTCTCCAAATTCCAGCGTCTTCTGCCAAATAAGAAGCTCGGCCTGCATATGCACAACAACATGCAGCTCGCCTTCTCCAATACGATCATGGGCGCCACCAAAGGCGTCGAGTTCCTTGACACCTCCGTATACGGTATGGGACGAGCTGCCGGCAACTGCCCGACGGAGCTGATCGTCAGCCATTTGAAAAATCCGAAGTACGACGTTCGTCCGATCCTCGGCATCATTGAGAAGCATATGATCACCATGCGCGAGAAGTGGGAGTGGGGCTACATTATTCCTTACATGATCGCCGGCGTATTGAACGATCATCCGCGTTCGGCTATGGCGGTCCGCGCCAGCGACAAAAAGGACAAGTTCGTGGAATTCTACGACAAAATGACATCCCCCGAAGCGATGCCGGCCGGCGAGTAATCCGGCTGCCGCTTGCGGTTCACGCAGAAAAAACCCGGTTTCCCCTGGAGGAAGCCGGGTTTCTTGTCTATTCGCACGCCATTCTGGTAAGCTTAACCTTGTACGGAAAGGGGATATACGCGACTATGAAAACTTTTGAAGCCCGGGTCAAGGCCGTGCTGGCCGCCCGCGATCCGCATACATTTGTCACCGCGCGGGAAAGCTCCGTCACTGTGGATCTTGCCGGCATTCCCGGTGACCGGCATTACGGACTCACGCGGCCTGCCGACAGCCGGCAGCGGTTTTATCCGCGCGGCACCGAAATTGCCAACCGGAGGCAAATCAGCATCGTCTCCGTCGAGGAATTGGCCCAGATCGCCGAGCGGCTAGGGCTGCCCGAAGTGCTCCCGGAATGGCTCGGCGCCAATCTGCTCTTGGAAGGATATCCCTCCCTTACGCTGCTGCCGCAGGGTGCACGCCTGCTGTTCCCTGCCGGAACGGGCTTGATCGGCGAAGGTGAGAACCTTCCCTGCACAGGGCCGGGCGAAATGATCGCCGAAGCGACAGGCCATGCTGCGGCAGCTACCCGCTTCACGGCTGCCGCGAAGAAGCGGCGCGGCATCGTCTGCTCCGTCGAGCGCATAGGCACGATCGCAGAAGGCGATACCGTGCGGATTATGATCGAGTAACCGGGGCAGGACCCGGCCGATTTCACATTTTACAAGCGAAGCGAGGTGCGGGAGGTGCTTCCGACCGTTACGTTCAAAGCCCCCAAGCAGCTGCTTAATCCAGCCACCGGCTACTTGACGGGCTATACGCATACGCTCAATCCTTATTCCGGCTGCGCCTTCGCCTGCACCTACTGCTACGTGCGCGAAATGCCGGTGGCGAAGTTTCGCCCGGAGCCTTGGGGAAGCTGGGTCGACGTAAAATCGTCGGCCGCGGAGCTGCTCGCCAAAGAACTCGTCCGGGCGAAGCGCAAGGGCCCTGTCTCCATCTTTATGTCCTCCAGCACGGACCCTTACCAGCCGGTCGAATACCGGACCGGGCTGACCCGTTCGCTGCTCGAAACGATGGCGGAAGGAGACGCGCCCGACTTTGTACTGCTGCAAACGCGCAGCCCGCTCGTCACCCGGGATATCGATCTGCTCCAGCGGCTCGGATCGCGCGTACGTGTCAGCCTCACGATCGAGACCGATCTGGAGTCGGTCCGCAAGGCGTTCTCGCCCGCCGCGCCGCCGATCCCCGCCCGGCTGCGGGCGCTGCGCAAGCTCGTCGAAGCGGGCGTTCCCACGCAAGCGGCCGTTTCGCCCGTGCTGCCGAGCAGCGACGGCTTTGCGCAAGCGCTGCGGGATACCGGCGTGACGCGGCTCGTCGTCGACGATTTCTTCATGGGCGACGGCAGCCTTGGTCGGCGCACGGAGCGCCTCGGCATCCGGCGCATTTACGAGTCGCTCGGTCTGGAGGCTTGGTATGACCGCGACGCTTACCGCCAAGTACTGGAGCAGTTGAAGCGGCATTTTTCGGAAGAGCGGATCTTGGTCAGTCAGGCGGGCTTTTTGCCGTAAGAAGCAGGAGTCCATTTATGAAAAAAAGGGAGGCATCGATAACCCGATGCCTCCCTGAGCTTGTTGCGAAAGTGGTCAAACGGGATTATAGAGGTTACGAAAGGGTGGGGTATCCACTTCCGACCGCTGTTGTCATCGGGAAATTTTTATTGAAGCCGCTTATCAGCGGACATTTCCCGAAGACAAAGGCGGCCGCTATCGCTTCTCCAGTGGATACCCCACCTCCGTATATTTCTCTATTTTTGTAAATGCTCACTTTCTCAACACTCTGAGGGAGGCATCGATAACCCCGATGCCTCCCTTTTATAATGCGGTTTACGATCTCCGCTTCTCCGCTGCCGGACGAATGCTTTCCAATAAGCGGAGTAAGCCATCCATGCACTCCCGTGACGCCTCTTCTCCGCCTTCCGAGAAGGCGCTGCCGGAAGGACGCTTGAGCTGCTCCTCCGTAAGCTGCGAGCGCAAGCGGTAATGCGTCTCGACGACCAGATAGCCGTCGTAGCCGTCCGCTAGCAAGCGCAGCAGCAGCGCCCGGTAATCCACTTCGCCCTCCCCGATCGCAACACCTTGAACGCCTTCCGCCGTCCGCACCGCATCCTTCAAATGAATATGGCAGATCTGCCCGCGCAAATGCTCGTAGCCGTCCGGATAAGGCACTTCGCCGTCCGGGTCCCATAAGTCGTTGCCCGGGTCGTACAGCGCCCGAAGGTGCGGGGAGGCCACCGCATCCAGCAGCCGCCGCACTTTGGCGCCGTTCGTCGCATAGACGGCGGGGTCGAATTCGAGCGCGTAGACAAGCCCTGCCGCTTCCATCATCCCGGCGATTCCTCGCAGCCGCTCCGCGATACGCGGGAGCGCTTCATCGAACGGGCCGTGCGCCCAGAAGCTGAAGCCCCGGACGTAACGGCAGCCAAAGCGGCGGGCCAGTTCCGCATATCGCTGCAGAATCCCGAGATGCTCCTCGATCTGCGCCTCGTCGTCCAGTTCGCATTTGAATACCGGCGAAGACAAGCCGCATACGGTCAGACCCGCTTCCCGCAGCCTCGTCGCAAGCGCATCAATCCGCTCGTCCGATAGCTTGAAGAGCGGCTGATCGTCGATGGAGCGCAGTTCGACCGCTTCCAGCTTATAGTCGCGGCAAAAGCAGATCACCGCCTCAATATCCTGCGACACCTCGTCGGTCAACACAGCCAGCCGAAACGGCCATGTCATGACGGCTTGCCCCCTTCCCGGGCAATAGCCGTTTGAGCGGATGCCGGGGAAACGCCGAGCGATACCGCCCGGCCCGTGACGCGGCTTTCGTTGGCGGCTTCCATAAAGCGGACGACCTCCAGCGTCTCGCGCAGATCGACCGCCGGACGGCCGCCGGCAAACCAGCCGACGATGCTTTCGAGCAGCAGCGCATAGTACGGCTTGTCGGACGCGTAGACATCGGCGTACAACGTCCGTTTCTCGCGGTGCACCCACGCGCCGAACCTCCGATTGCCTCGGCGATTCCCGCGGATCGTGCCGATGCGGCCGTCCGCCCAGGTGCCGACGATGAGATCGTGGTCGTCGTTCGTATGCGCCTGGACCCAGATGCAGTCCGTCCCCATGGCGGCGTACAGCATATCGGCCGTATGCACACCATACCAGAACAGTCCCGGCTGAGTCGGCTGCAGGTCCATCGGACCGTAGCAGTCCGCGCCGATGATGGCGCCGCCCTCCTCCGAAGCGACCGCCTCCGTCAACGTTTGCGCGAAGCGGACGGCGGAGCAGCTCATCACCTCGACACCGTACTGCTCTGCAACGCGCGCGATTTCTTCGGCATCCCGCGAGCTGGCCGCTAACGGCTTGTCGATAAACACCGGCTTGCCATAGTGCGCAATGCGGCGAAACTGCTCCAGGTGCACCCGCCCATCCACGGATTCGAGCAGAATTGCGTCGCAGCGTTCCGCGACCGCTTCCGGCGTATCCGCGATCTCCACGCCGTGCTTGCTCCGCAGCGTCTCCGTGAAGCCTTCCACCCGGCCGGCGCTCAGTTCGAAATCGGGCGAGCCGCCCGGAAACGCCACCGTTACCCGGGCTCCCGGGACGTGATGCTGATGATTCGGGTCGTTCAGCAGTTCCGTAAAATCGACAGCATGCGACGTATCCAAGCCGATCATGCCGATGCGAAGTACAGAGTTCATTTGCAATTGCCTCCTGTTCTTGGGCTTGCTTGCACATAAAAATCCGAGCCTTGTGCGATTTGGATTAAGGGTTGATAATCACGTACGGCTGATGCTCCGTATGCTCTTTCGAGTGAAGCTGCACTAACGAGTTCTTCGTATTGGAGTCCGTCAAACGGAATGTCGCAAGCCCGTCCGTCTGGCTCTGAAGGAATGGGGTAACATCGATACCATACCAGCCGCTTTGCGAGACGGACAGCGTACCGATGCTAAGCGCCGTGCCGCCAGGACGATTGTTCCAATTCACCGTCTCCTCGCTCCAGCCGTCCGCTGTCAGCCCTTGTACCGTGATCGGCACGGCAACAGCCGGAGCCGCATGAACGTACACATACAGCTTGGCGGAATGCACAGGCTCCGGGTACGCCCCGAAATTGAATTTCATCAGCGCAAGCTTGTCGCCTCCCCCAGCCGCCCGCGGGGCATCGATGATGTCCAGCAGCTCGGCGGACCCGTAATTTTCGGTCGGAGCGTTCTCAAAGACATACGCGTCGGTAACCGGACGCAACATGTTGCTGCCAACTGCTGCGCGGTTGACCGTTATCGTATAGCTGTCCGTCGTTCCGTCAGGTCCGGCGGTCCGGACCGTGATGCGATTCGCACCCGGCTGCAGAGCCACCTCTGCGGGAGCACCCGGAGTCACCAGCGCTCCGTTCACGAACACGGCGGCGTTCGCCGCCTCCGGACGGGCCGTCACGGCAAGCCGGTACGTATCGGCAGATACCGAGGCGGTATACTGGAGCCGGTCCGGCGTAAAGCCTGGCTCCAGCGCGCCCGCGCCGAGGCTAAGACCCTGTAGGCGAACCCGCGGGTACAGCGCCGCCGCATGCGGCGCATCGTACGCCTGCGCCCAGTAGTAGCCGGCCGCCGTGATGCGGCGCGGCTCGAACCCAACCTGCGCGGCCTGCGGCAGCGCCTCGGAGACAAGCGTGATGGCGCCGCCGGTCGCAAGGCCGCCCGTATATTTGCCGCCGGCATAGGTGAAGCGGCCGTACACTTCCGTCGTCACAGGCTGTCCCGTCGCCTTGTCGACGACTTGCAGCGCTGCGCTGGCGCTGTTCCCGCTGCGCACGACCTGCAGCTCCGAGACGATCATCGGCTTAAGCGCCGTCGTTCTTGTCGTCGCCTGCGTCTCCGCCGAAGCGGGGCCGACGTTGCCCCGGACATCCATAGCCGCGACTTTATAATAGTACGTCGTATTCGGCAGCAGCCCGGTATCTTTGAAGGATAAGCTTCTTGCAGTGCCGACCGCGGTCGCAGCTCCGGCTGTAAAGCCCGACTGCGTGCTCCGGTAAACGACGTATTTGTCCACCTCGGTATTGTCGAACGCCATCCCGTAGGATAGTTGAACGGTGCTGTAGTCCGTCGCAGTCGCCACAGGATTGCGGGAGACGGCGGTCGGCGGCTCCGTATCGGCCGGTGGCTGCCAGAACACGGCTCCCGGCCCCCAGTGCGACGGCAGGGCGCGCAGCGAATCATAATGGTGCATCGCGATGCCGCCAAACCCCGGCTTGTTTTCGAACGCTGCATACACTTTATCTAGCTCCGCTTCCATCGCCGTCCGGCCTTCCTCGCGGAACGTGATCGTCTCCGGATCGCCGCTATTGGCGATATCGAGCGTCTCGACGCCGATGACGACGGAGTTCGGCTTGCCGATTTTCGCGGCGTAGGCAATTTCGCCTTCTGCGCCTGCAATGATGCCTGCCGTCCCGTCGGCCGTATCGCGGTAATCCATGATCGAGATATAATCGGAAATGTCCTGAATATGCTCAGACAGCCATTTCGTTGCGCCGTTCCATTCGATATTCTTGGACTCGTTCGACGAGTCGTACCACTTCGGTATGGCCGGACCGATCGGCAGATCGATTCCTGCGGCATTGCGCCGGTCCGCCATCTTTTTCGACAGGTCCAAATATTGCTTCTGAAGCGAAGGGTACTGTTCTTTGAAATCCGGCGAGATGTACGGCTCGATGTCGGCGTTCACGCCATCGAAGCGCGCGCCTGCCGGGGAAGCGATGTTGTAGTTGATGATCTTCTCCAACTGGCGCAGTGCCAACGGATGATATTCAGTATAGGCGCCCATATATGCCGGCGACGTGCCTCCTGCGATACAAGCGAATACCTGATACCCCCGGGCATGCGCCCAAGTCAGAAAATCGCGGACCGCTTCCCGGTTATCCTCCAGTATGTCGATCCCGCCATAAGAGCCTACCGCGATATAAAATACGGTTACCGGATCGGAGCCGAACGTCGCCGTATCCTTGGCCATCGCGTCGAGCACGCTGCGCGAGCCCGGATTCAGCAGCAGATTGTACGAAGCCGGCTCCCAGATCCACATGGCGCGGTCCTGCTTTTCCACCGTGACCGGCTCATCCGTCCCTTTGCCCACCTGCGCATAGGTCGTCATGCTGAAGCCCGTATTGCCGCGGTCGTCCACCGCTTTAGCCTCGATGCTGCTCGTCCGTTCGCCGATGTCCTGCGTCTGCCATATATATTGATAATGGTCCCCTTTGCGATCCGCCGCCTCCCACGGTCCGCCGTTAATGCGGACATCAACGCGCTGCACCGCGTTTGGAGAATCCACGGATATTTGGACCGGCACCTCCCCCGTGAGCCCCTTCCCTTCCTGCGGATTGTCGATCCGGACAACCGGAGCGGTCCGGGCCGGATTGCTCGCTAACAGTGTAAGCGTCCGGCTCCAAACCCCGTAGCGTGTATTCACGTCAAGTCCTTTGGCGATGATCCGAACCGGACCGTTAAACGCCGACGTATCCAGATCGTAATACCAACTGCCGCTGTCGTCCCCGTCCGGGTCTTCCTTGCGGACCTCGGCCTGCCTTTTCCCGTCAATCAACAGAACAAGATCGTACACGTCCTGATACGTTCCCGTAATCCGGATCGTCCCCGAGCCGACCGGCGTGCCGTCGACAGGCGAGTCGATGGTGACGGCCGCTGCCGCAAGCGCCCGGGGAACGGTCCCCGGCGCGCCGAAGACGGAACACAGCCCCAAGAGCAGCAGCCAAACCGCAAAACGCAAACGAATACGACGTTTCCACATCCCGATCACCAGCTCCTATATTGTGAAGTCGCCTTCCCGAAACAAAAGAAACGAAAAGCTATAGCTTTACTTCCTGCCTTGTGCGCGCGGATTCGTAGATCGCCAAGATCAGGTCGACCGCCTGGCGGCCCTCTTCGCCCGGAATAAGCGGATCGCGGTCTTCCCGGATCGCGCCGATCATGTCGTCTACGAGAATATAGTGGCCGTCGCCGGAAATCGCTCGCGGATCGCTGCTGCCTTCCGCCTTTCCCGCCGCCTGCGGAGCTTCTTCGTCGCTTCCAGCGAATTTCCATACTTTAAATCCGCTGTCGGCAAAAACGATCGAGCCCAGCTCGCCGTGAATTTCCGCCCGCATCTCCGTGCCCGGATAGACGGACGTCGTGCCTTGAATGACGCCGAACGCGCCGTTTTTATATTTGACCGTAGCGACTGCCGTATCTTCCACTTCGATATCGCGCACCAGCGGAGCGGCGTAAGCGAATACGGATTCAACGTCGCCCATCAGCGAGAGCAGCAGGTCGATGCCGTGCACCCCCTGGTTCATCAGCGCGCCTCCGCCGTCGACCGCCCAAGTACCTCGCCAATCGGCGCTGCGGTAGTATTCGGGGCTGCGATAATATTTCATGTATACATCGCCAAGCACCAGCTTGCCGAGCTTTCCTTCGCGGATCGCGCGCCCGACGATCGCCGCCTGCTGCGTCGTCCGCTTCTGGAAGACGGTGCCCAGCTTGACGCCGTACTTGCGGCACGCAGCGATCATCTCGTCCATTTTCTCCCGCCGGATTTCGAGCGGCTTCTCGCAGAGCACGTGCTTGCCCGCCTGCGCGGACGCAATCGTCACGTCGCCGTGCAGCCCGCTCGGCACGCAGACGCAGATCACGTCGATGTCGTCCTGCTTCAGCATCCGCTCGTAATCGCCGAACACTTGCCCGATGCCATGCTCGGCGGCGAACGCCCTGCCGCGGTCGGCATCCTTTTCGGCGATCGCGACGAGCTCCGCTTCAGGATGCGCGGCAATCGCTTTCGCGTGGTTCACAGCGATAACGCCCGTACCCACCAAAGCAAATCGAATATTGCGTTTCATAGGATTCTCCTCCATCGTTTAAAGCGGATTATTTTTTTGGCGCAGCTGCATCGAGCCGCTGGTATGCTTGCATGTACAGATCGACCAGCTTTTGCGTTCCAAGCCCGTTCAGTTCCTGTACATATTTGTCCCACTCGGCCAAATTCCGGGAGCCGGTCACAAATTTGGCGAAGCTTTCCTCGCGGTATTTCTTGACCGCTTCTCCGGTCACCGACAGCGTTTCCAGCTCTTTCTCCGTGAAGGCCGGTCTAGGCTGCATCGCCGGAGGATCGTATTGCCGCGCCTCCTGATACGCTTTCTGCAGATCGGGGGTAAACAGCGACAGATGCGAGTCGAAATCGATCCACGTGTACGTACCGCTCGTGGCGAGCCCCGTCTTCTTGCGCATTTCGGTCAGGTCGGTGAATTCCGGCTTGAACTTCTTTTTGCCGCCGTCCGTCACATACGTCTCGCCTTCTTTCCCCCAGCTTGCCAGCGTACGCCCTTCTTCGCTGTAGAAGAAATCCATGTACTTCATGACGTCCTTCACTCTCTTGGAGGTGGACGATACGGTCAGACCGCCATCCAGAAAATGCATGTACGGATTGTACTGCTTGCCGCCCGCAATCCCCGCCGGCGGAGCCATAAACTGCAGGTTGTACTGCGGGTTCTCCTTACGCATCGCGTTGTTGAAGAAATCGATCCGGCTGATGTAGTCGATCGTAATAAACGACTTGTTCGTGGACATCATGTCCTGCCACTGCTTCGTCTGCACCGTCAGAAAATCAGGCTGGATCAGGCCTTCCTTGTTAAATTTATGGAACGTTTCGAGCAGCTTCTTGTAGTTGTCTTCGGTCGGGCCATATTTCCACGCTTTGGCGTCGAAATCGTAATAGACGTCTTCGCCGGTCTGGAAATTGGTCGTAAAGTGCGCCATCATCTCGTCGGGAATTTGCCCGAACCGGAACGACAGCGGGTAGCTGTCCGGATACGCTTCCTTCAGCTTCTTGAGCACCGTATACAGCTCGTCGTACGTTTTCGGCGGCGTCAAATTGTGCTTCTTGAACACGTCCTCCCGATACATCCAGATCATCCGGTTCGTTTCCCCGAAGCCCTGGTTCGGGAACATGTACATCTTCCCGTCCGCCGCCACGGCTGCCTTCGCCTCCTCCGGGTAATTCTCCATCCATTTCTTGAGGTTCGGCATGACGTCCAGATGATCCAAAATGTTGACAAGCGCGCCCTGCTGGCCGTATTTGTTCGATTCCTTCTTCCGGTTCGGCATATAGAGCAGGTCAGGCATATTGCCGGAGGCGACGACCAGGCTGAGCGAATCGCTCAATTTGCCGGAGGGCAGCTGCACCTCCAGGCGGGCGCCCGTCTTCTCTTCGATCATGTTCCAGATCGGCCAGTCCTTGCTGTATGGGAACGTCGCGTTATTGTCCAGCAGCGCGGTGAACGTTTTTTTCCCGGAGGGCTGTTGGCCCCCTTCGGCGTCCGCCGCCGGCGGTTTGCCCGGTTCCGAGCCGCTGCAGCCGGCGGCCGTGACCGCAAGGATCGCAGCAAGCGTGAGAAGCGCACTTTTTGTCATAGAAAAAGCTTCCTCCCCTTCTGTATGCCTGTAATGTCAATCATGCTATTTGGGCTTTCTTGGCCTAACCATTCGCCGCATGATGGCCGTTACCCTTTTACCGCTCCGATCATGACGCCCTTGACGAAATACTTCTGGATGAACGGATAGATGAGCAGAATCGGCACGGTTGATACCATAATAGTGGCGAATTTAAGCGAATCCTCGACGATCAGGTTATCACCTCCAATGCTGGTGACTTCGCCGGAATTGACCGCCCCTGCGAGGATCAGATTGCGCAGCAGCACCTGCAGCGGGAACAAGTCGGGCTGGCGCAGGTACAGCAGCGGCAAGTAAAAGTTGTTCCACAGCGCCACCGCGTAGAACAAGCCGATGGTCGCGAACACCGCTTTGGACAGCGGCAGCACGATCCGCACGAAGACGCCGATATCGGTCAGGCCGTCCATCCGCCCCGACTCCTCAAGCTCCTTCGGCATACCGCTGAAAAACGTCCGCATGATGATCAGGTTCCACGTGTTGACCGCCCCCGGCAGCACCATCGCCCAGATCGTATCGACGAGCCCGAGCTCGCGGACGACGAGAAAGGTCGGAATCATCCCGCCGCTGAAAAACATCGTGAATACAATCATGAGCGTAAAGCCCCGTTGAAACGCCATATCCTTGCGGGACAGCGCGTAGGCGCCCATGGACGTGACGACGAGCGATACGGCCGTTCCCAAGGTCACGTACAAAATCGTATTTCTGTACGCGCTCCAAATCTGCTTGTCGCGGAAGACGACCTCGTACATGTTGAGATTGAACCCTTTGGGCCAAAGGAACACTTCGTTTTTCATCACGTAAATGTCCTTGCTCACCGATACAGCCGCCATGTACACGAACGGATACAGCGTGGCCGCCGCCACCCCGAGCAGCAGAACGATATTGACCGCGTCGAACCAGCTCCACCTGCGCATGCTTCCCCCTCCTACCATAAGCTGTGCTCGCTGATTTTGCGGCTGATGTAATTCGCCGAGCAGATGAAGATCAAGCTGATGACCCCCATAAACAAGTCGATGGCCGAGGCATAGCTGAAGTTGCCTTGAACGAGCCCGACCCGGTATACATAAGTGCCGATAATGTCCGCCGTCTCGTATACCGCGGGATTATACATGAGAAATACTTTTTCAAAACCGATCTCCAGTACTTTCCCTACGTTCAGAATGAATACGATTACAATCGCCGGCGCGATGCCGGGCAGCGTGACGTGCCACATTTTGCTCCACCGTCCCGCTCCGTCGATGCCGGCAGCCTCATACAGCCCCGGGTCCACTGAAGTCAACGCGGCGAGATAGATGATCGTCTCCCACCCGATATGCTGCCAAATTTCCGACAGCACGTAGATCGAGCGGAACATGCCGGGCTCCATCATGAAGTTGACCGGCTCGAAGCCGAGCGCGCGAATCCAGTGATTGATCACGCCGCCTGTCGGCGACAGAAACATAATGACCATGCTGGCTACGATAACGTTCGAGATGAAATGCGGCAAATAGCTGACGGTCTGTACGAACCGTTTAAACACGGCATTTTTCAGCTCGTGCAGCATGAGGGCGAGAACGATCGGCGCCGGAAATCCGAATGCCAGCTTATACAGCCCGAGCAAAAACGTATTGCGCAGCAGCTTGAAAAAATCGGGGTTGCTCAAAAACATCTCGTAGTATTTGAAGCCGACCCATTCGCTCGCCCAGATGCCTTTGAACACGTTATAATTTTGAAACGTGATGATCAAACCGAACATCGGAGCGTAGCGGAACACCAGAAAATAAATCAAGCACGGTAAAAACAGCAGCCATAAATATTTGGTCCGGTGCCACGTCCGGATAGCGCGGCTGCTTAACCTTTTATTCGCATTCGCCGCCGGCTGCCGGACCGTCAGCTTCATTCCCGCCGTCTCCTCCATTCCCATACTCATCCCCTCTGTCTCGGTAGTTTGCCGGCTTGCCCTGCCCGAGCTCCGGTGTCAGCGTTAGCATAGCAAAGCGGCAGGCCGCTGCGAAATCCTCCAGATTGCCGGGGGATCGACTTTGGTTCGGAAATGTGACAGGATGCATACGAACCTGAAAAAATGAGTATTGGGATCGGGATATCCGAGCCTTTATAATTGAGACATAGTTTCGCAGCACGAAAAAGGAGGGCAATCCATGCGCATCGCCTGGCCGGAGAAGTGGAGGACGAATTCCTTGTTTGCCCGGCTGCTTGTGAGTTTTCTTGCTATCATCCTGCTGCTGGCCGCCTTCAATTTCGGGTCGTTTCTTTATCTCAAGGGCAAAATCCACGACGAAATTGTCAAATACAACAGCCTGAATATGAGACATACGATGGAAAGCTACGAAACGCATTTCAAGCTGACGATCGATATGCTGCTCAGCCTGAACCAGAACAACGAGCTGACCGCTAATCTGAACGTGCTCCGCCAGCTGCCGCAAACGGCAGGGTCTGAGAAGACGGTCAACCTGCATGCGGAAATTAAGGCGCTGATGGCCAATCCGCTCATGTTTTATGAGAATATCGTGTTTTATTTCAAAAACGGGGACTTCGTGCTGGAAAAAGAAGGGACAAGCCGTGTGGAGGACATGTTCGGCAAGTTTTACCGGTCGCCCGCCTACCCGCCCGATTATTGGAGGGGACAGCTCGCAGAGCCGTATTTTTACCGCATTCATCCAGCGGCACTCTTTTCGCAGAAATATATGAATCTGGAGCAGGGGCTCGGGCGGCTCATTCCGGTCTCGGTCAAAAACGCGCTGTACCGTGACGTGCTCTTCCTTGTCTTCCTGGACGGCGATAAGATGGCGCGGACGCTCCATTACTCGCTGGACAACCCGTTCTTCATTCTGGACGAGCAGCAGAAGCTGATTTACGCTTCTGATCCGGACGCAGCTGCGGCCAGGCTGCCGGCGTTTACGGAGGACGCCAGCGAGACGAAGCTGGGGGATCATTATTTGTTCCAGCAAAAAGGAAAGCACACCGGGTTCCGGTACGTCACGATGGTGCCGATCGAAAGCATCTCGTCCGAGCTGCTGCGGCTCAATCTGATTCTAATCTCGCTGCTCGCCGTCACGATCGGGATCAGCGTCGTCACGTCGGTGCTGTTCAGCGTGCGCTTGAACTATCCGGTTCAGCGGCTGCTCCGTACGGTCCATCAATACAACGATCCGGGAGTGTCCGCCGACTTCCGAATCCGCGAATTCGAGCTGATTGGCGAGCAGATCGGCAGGATGCGCCGGGATCTGTCGGACAAAAATTCGCTGCTGCGATACTACGCATTTACCGACAAGCTGAAGCAGATTCATACGAAGCATCCGGATTTGAACGATACGTCGTTTATTCAAAAGCCGTTTACGCTGATCTTGTTCCAGCTTCGTTTCTTGCCGCGGTTTATGGAGGAGACGAGCCTCGAACGCGAGCGGGCGACCTACTTCATCCGGGAATATATCGAGTCTTATGTAAAGCGCTCTCATTCGGATGCGCTGACGTTCCAGATCGACAAGGATCAAATCTTGACGCTGGCGTTCAGCGAGCATGGACAACCGGTTGCAGACAATTGTCTGGCCGGCTTGAAGGAAGTGTTCGACTACGACAAGGATTGGTGTCATTTTACGATTGCGGTCAGCGGGCCCTCCTTGCCGGCGTCAGAGTTCGCCACCGCTTACGAGCGGGCGCTGATGCTTGCGGGAGAGCGCCAACCACTGGAGGAGACGCAGATCATCCGCCAATCGGCGGTTCGCCAGCCGTACCGGCTGACGGCGATGCAGGAGCAGGAGCTGCAGACGAAGGTGCGCTCCGGCAGCTTTGAGCCGCTGCGCCAGTGGACTTTGCAGCAGCTTGAGGCGCTGCGCGGGCGTGAAGCGACGGTCCCGGAGCTGCGGCGATTTCTGCAGCAGACTGCGGGTCTGGCGCTGAAGGCGGTCGAAGCGGCGGGGCTGCCGCTGCAGGCGATGCCCGCCGAGCGGGCACTGCTCGCGGACATCGAGCAGTGCTTCACGTACGCGGAGGCGCAGTCGCTGCTGGAACGCCTGCTCGGCCAGGCGGCCGAGGCGATTGCCGCTTCCAGCGAGCACAAAGACCCGGTGATCGAGTTCGTGAAGCGGTACACGGAGGAGCATTTGAGCGAGGACGTCTCGCTCGATCTGATCGCCGACAAGCTGAATCTTTCCCGGGGATATGTATCGACGTATTTCAAGGAGAAGACCGGGATGAATTTCAGTGATTACCTGCACCATGTGCGTATCCGCCACGCGCAAGAGCTGCTGCTCGATCTTGAGCTCAAAATCCAGGATATCGCGCTGCGTCTCGGCTACCAGAACGTCAATTCGTTCATCCGCATGTTCAAGCGCTACTCCGGCATGACGCCGGGAGAATACCGCAAGAAGCAGAGCGGAGCGTGAGCCGTGCGGGAGGTATGGCAGGCTGTAATCGGCGCGAACGAAGCAAGCGGGCAGTAAAAAAGAAGCGAGTCCCCGTTTCGAGGAACTCGCTTTTTTCGCTATGAGCGGCTATCTTATGGTGCTGCCGTTCGCGATTGCCTGTTCTTACCGGAAATCCGGCGGAATCCGGCGGGCGGTGCCGGTCAAGATCGCCGCTTCGATAATCGCGTGGCGAACTTTCTTCACGACATGCTCGTTGAAAATACTCGGGATAATGTACTGCTCGTTCAGCTCGGCATCCGTGACGACGGAGGCGATGGCGCGTGCCGCGGCAAGCTTCATCGGCTCGTTGATGTTGCGGGCCCGGCAATCAAGCGCCCCGCGGAAAATACCCGGGAATACCAGGACGTTGTTGATCTGGTTCGGATAGTCGCTCCGGCCGGTAGCAAATACGCGCACATACGGCAGCGCTTCTTCCGGAGCGATCTCCGGCGTCGGATTCGCCATCGCGAAGACGATGCTATCCGGTGCCATGGTTTGGACATCTTGTCCGTTCAAGAGGCCGCCGCGGGATACGCCGATGAAGACGTCCGCGCCGCGGATCACTTCTTTCAGCGTGCCCGGCTCGGCTTCCACCTGCGGCTGGTCGGCCAGCCACTGCCACATCGGATACTCGTAGGTGCCGCCGCGGACAATCGCGCCCTCGCGATCGACCGGCACCAGCTTCGTAACGCCTGCGGCCAGCAGCATTTTGCAGATGGATACGCCTGCGGCGCCGATGCCGTTCACGACGACGCGCACGTTCTCGATCCGCTTGCCGACAACCTTCAGCGCGTTAAGCAGTCCCGCGATAACGACGACGGCCGTGCCGTGCTGATCGTCATGGAATACCGGGATGTCGAGCTCTTCGTTAAGCCGGCTCTCGATCTCGAAGCAGCGCGGCGAGCTGATGTCTTCCAGGTTAATACCGCCGAAGATCGGGCTGATCGCCTTGATCGTGCGGATAATTTCTTCCGTATCCTTCGTATCGAGACAGATCGGGAAAGCGTCGACACCAGCGAGCTGCTTGAACAGCATCGCTTTTCCTTCCATGACCGGCGCGGCCGCATGCGGACCGATATCGCCCAGACCGAGCACGGCGGTCCCGTCGGTGATGACCGCTACGGTATTCCGTTTGATCGTCAGCGAATACGCTTTCCTCGGATTTTCGTGAATTGCCGTACATACCCGCGCAACCCCCGGCGTGTAAACCCGGGACAAGTCGTCGCGGTTTTTGATCGGAAGGTTCGGTTGAACGGACACTTTGCCGCCCAAATGCACAAGGAACGTGCGGTCGGAGACGTTGATCAGCTTGATGCCTTCGTGCTGCTTCAGCGCTTCCACCACTTGCGATTCCACGGATTCCGCCACATCCACGGTGATGTCCCGGATGGAGGAATCCTTACCCGGCCGAATCACGTCGATCGAAGTGATGTCTCCTCCGGATTTGCTGATTGCGGCGGCTACATCCCCGAACGTGACCTTCTCGTGGTCTAACTCCACACGCAAGATAATACTTGTCTGTGCCATGCTGATATCCTTCCTTTTATATAAAATGATGTATCGAACCTAGTAATATGACCTGCAATAATCACATGTTATCACGACATTTATTTTTCGCGCAAATGAAAAACTCTATAATCCCCTATTAAATTCTTTTTTCACCCGCTCTTCTTCGCTTTCGCGATGGCTTGCTCGAGCATCTCCACATTCATCGGCCCGGGATGCTTCTCCCGGATCGTTCCTTGCGCGTCGATGACGAACGTGGCCGGATAAGCATTCACGCGGTACGCCTTGCCGACTTCGCCTTGACGGTCCAGCACGATCGGGAACGTAAGCCCCCATTCCTTGACCCATGCGCGCACGACCGGCTCGCTGACCTCCGTCGACGTAGCATTGACGCCGAGAATCGTCACGCCATTGCCCTCCTGCTCCTTATGCACCTGCTGCATATGCGGCATTTCCGCCTGGCATGGCGGACACCACGTCGCCCAAAAATTAAGCACGACCGTCCGCCCCCGGTAGTCGGACAGCTTGACCGTCTGGCCGTCAAGCAATGGCAGCTCGAAGTCCGGCGCCTGCTGGCCGATTTTGAGACCGATGTTCGCCCCTGCTTCAACCGTCCCCGTCGAAGGCTTATCCCACACATTGGCGGCCAGCGATGCAATTAGCGCATACCCCACGACGAAGACGACCGTCCGCTGGAGGAGCGGCTGCCACTCCGTCTTCGTTTTGGACACGAACCAGAAAACCGTTAGACCCGCCGCGAGCAGTGCTTTGAGTCCCCAAGTGATAGGGCTATCCTCTTCCGTAAAAAAAATCAGCGCCGCGTAGACGGCATACCCCCCAATAACCGAGACAAGCACCGAATCCATATAAACGGCTGCATTCAATTTGGCCTTTTTGGCGCTCCACCATACATAGACGCCGGACAGCAGCGTCGCCAGCCAGACGCCTTTGTCGCCACCGCTGAAATAAAGCAGCGACATCGGATTGGACAGCACGCTCCCCGGATCGAAGACAAGGATACTCAGCTTCCAACTGACCACCCATATAAGAAGCGCATTCGATACGATCGCGCCGAACGTTCCTCCGACGGAACAACCTTTTAACCGCAGCCTCGAAATGACGTAACCCGCCGCAACTGCCGCAATGACGACCAGCATGCTTTTTTGCAGGATGAAAGGTCCCCACGTCCACGTTTCCATTGTTTGCTCACCGTACTTTCGTCAAATATCCTGCTTTCATTGTGGGGCGGCGGCCGGACGTTGTCAAATGGTGTCCCAGCTTGGGGAACCGGACGATTTCCGTCCATGGATTCCCGGGCTTGTACATAAAACAACTAGAACTGCAGGAGGGATTTCCACTTGAAAAAGCAACTTACCGCACTGTTACTCGCCACTACCGTCACGTTCAGCGTCGGAGCTTTGACAGCCGAACAAGCCCTTGCCGCGTCGAATGCCACCATTGTCAGCGGCGTGAATTTCCGCAAGGCGCCGAATACGGGTTCAGCCACCTATGGCCTTCTAAAAACAGGTGAAAAAGTAGACATTCTCGATAAGGTTAATAATTATTGGTATAAAGTTCGCGACGATCAAGGCAGAGTCGGCTACATCTCCACAAGCAGCAAATACGTCCGCACCGACGGTTCCGGCGGAAGCTCATCCAACGGAAGCGGCACATCTAATGGCGGTAGCACGTCCAATACCGGAGGCTCGTCCAATAGCGGCAGCACGTCCAAGCCGAGTACGGGCAATAGCAGTGAGCTCGTTAACAAGATCATAGCCGCAGGTAAAAAATATATGGGCACTCCCTACGAATTCGGCTCCAGCCGTTCGAACACCAGTACGTTCGATTGCTCCGACTTCACCCGCCAGGCGTTCAAGGAAGGCGCAGGCATCACGCTGCCCAGCGACTCGCGCGGACAAGCCTCTTACGTCAAGTCTCTCGGCGGCACGACAACGGACTGGCACAATCTGAAGCCGGGTGATCTGATGTTCTTCATGGATTATAAAGGAACGAAAGCGTCGGCCTACCCGTCGGATAAGTCAAACCAGCGCATCTCCCATGTGGGCATTTACCTCGGCGACGGTAAAATACTGCATACGTTTTCGAAAGCATCGGGCGGCGTACGCATCGACTCGATTGCGGGCAAGCACTGGGAACACCGCTTCGTCTTCGGCGGAAGCGCGTTGAAATAATCTTTGTCAAAAGCTCCGGTTCTCCCTTTTTCAAGGGCGGCCGGAGCTTTTTTTATGCCGAGCGCTTCCTTCGCTAAAAACGTTTGGTTC
This sequence comes from Paenibacillus oleatilyticus, assembly GCF_018998565.1. GTDB lineage: Bacteria > Bacillota > Bacilli > Paenibacillales > NBRC-103111 > Paenibacillus_G > Paenibacillus_G oleatilyticus. The sequence goes on from NZ_JAHNZO010000027.1 coordinate 77,973, forward strand.
AAGTACCGGTCCGCAATCGGCAAAACGCCAAGCCCATACAAATAGACTTTCCTCTACCGCATCCATAGTGCCTGCTCGGAAATTAGAGGAACTGCAATGCGCTATCATCCCAATTTTTCCTGCACGCGCAGAAATAGATAATCCATGGTGCGCTATTGCCTCCATTCCAGGGGGTTTGAACATTTTTCGACACGCTTAAATGATCTCAGTTCCTCTATGTTCCCGAAATCACACTAACCTTCCGCTTAGCGCATCGTGGTTCCTTTATTTTCTCAAGCTTGGTCCGGTCAAGGCTTTTGGCTGTTCCGAGTTTGATCCAAACCACGTCCAAGTTCACGCGTGGTTCGAACCGGATGTCGCGTCCATGTTTGCGCTGGTCTGCGCCAGATGCTACGTCCAGATCCTCACCTGTTCAAGCCAGATAGTCGCGTCTGGGACCGCATCTGTCCGCGCCAGATGCTACCTACGTCCAGATCCCCAGCCAGATAGTCGCGTCTGGGTCCGCGCCTGTCCACGCCATAGGCTACGTCCGGCTCCGCGTCTGCTCCGCGCCGGATGCCGTGTCCGAGTCCGCCCCCGCCTCCATCAGTCCTGCTGCGGTAGCCCCCTTTTCCTTCCGTAAAGGGGGCTGCAGCTTGCAGCAGCTCACAACAAAGCCGCCCCCGCCACAGATTGCCTGCGCCAGAGACGGCCCCACCTTTACGCTTACTTCTTCGCTCTCCACGCGTCGAGCTGCTTTTGCGCCTCGTCCATCACCTTGTTGATACCGGCGGCTTTCAGCTTGTCGATCGCTTTGGGCAGCACCTCCGACGGCTCGACGGAGCCGGTCTCCAGCGCTTTCTTGAACTCCTCCGACACGCTCTTGACAGCGGCAAGCTCGTTCTCCACCTTCGAGGAGTCGAACTGGAAGCCGAGCAGCGGCGCGTTCTTGGCCGATTTGTTGAACTTGTCGTACTGCTCCCACTTGTCGGTCGGGTCTTTCGGGAACCGGTTCAGCAGGAACATGTTGCCGAGCGTAAACGACGGCATGGAGTAACCGGAATCCGGGGTCAGCTCGATGACGCCTTCGGAAACTTTTTTATAGTGCGTGCCTTCGAGACCATAGTTTACCAAATTCCGCAGATACGCGTCGGAGTTCAGCAGGTTCAAAAACTCCATCGCTTTCTCGGGATGCTTGGAATTCGCCGAGATTGCCATCATGGAGCCGGTCACCGACCAGTTGAACACGATCGGCTCGTGAATCGGCTTCGAGACGATCTCGTATTTGAAGCCTTCCGACCATAAATTGTCTGCGAACGGGACCGTATGCGCTTTGTCGACGAGCCATTTGCCGGTTTTCTCGTGATCGTTGCCCGTTTTGGTCGCAACGTCGGGCGGCAAATAACCGGCTTTGTAGTACTTGCGCATCGTTTCGCTCATTTGCCGGTACTCGGGCGTCTCGAATACGTTGACGATCTTGTAGTCCTGCGTATCGAGCCGTACCCCGAACGGGATACCCTGTACGACGAAATCGAACGGTACGAACGGGTCGACGTTGCTTGGAATCGGGTAGACGCCCGGTTCGTTTTCCTTCATCGTCTTGAGCAGCGGCTCCAGACTTTCCAGCGAACTGACGTTCGAGAGGTCCATCTTATATTTGTCGACGTACTGCTTATTGAACCGCCATACCGCCTGTGCAGGCAGCTCCTTGTTCGTCGGCACCCCGTAGTTGTGCCCGTTCACCTTGGAGCCTTCGAGGAACGACGGGTGCACGGCCTTCTTGATGCCCTGCCCGTATTTGTCCAACAGGCCGTCCATCTCGTAAAACGCCCCTTTGCGGGCGTTCTGCACGTAGTCGAAGGCCCACGAGCTCGTAAACGCGATGTCGTAAGGCTCGCCGGATACGGAGATGACCTGCATCTTCTGGGAATAGTCGCCCCAATCGATCATCTTCATTTTCACGGTGGCGTTGATTTTCTCTTTCGTATATTTGCTGACGGCCTCCATTACTTTGTCGGCATCCTTTTGCGGTCCGCCGATCGTGTACCAGATCAGCTCGACAGGCTGGCCGTCCGCTTTTCCGGCGCCGGCTCCTTCTTGGGCAGGGTTACCTGCACCGCCGGAGCAGCCGGCGGCCAGCGCGGACAGGATCAGCACCGAGGCGAGCCCGGCGGCGATTCGTTTCCGTTTGAACATGCAGTATTCCTCCTTGTACGATGTTATTCTTTGACCGCTCCGATCGTCAGCCCCTGCACAAAATACCGCTGAAAGAACGGATAAGCGAGCACGATCGGACCGGTAGCCAGGACGACCATGGCCATTCTCGAAGACTCCTGCGGCAGCGACTTGGCGATTTCGAAGCGTTGGGTGGCGTCGCTGAGATTGGAGTTTTGCACGATAAACTGAATGTTGCTCTCGATCTTCATCAGCAGCGACTGCAGCGGAAGCAGATTCGGGCTGTCGATGTACAGCAGCGCGTTGAACCAATCGTTCCAGTAGCCGAGCGTGCTGAACAGGCCGATCGTCGCCAGTCCCGGCAGCGAGATGGGCAGCACCAGATGCGTGAACACCTTCCATTCGCCCGCCCCGTCGATTCGGCCGGATTCAATGATCGCATCGGGAATCATCTGCTTGAAAAACGTGCGCATGATCAAGATCGAGAAAGCGCTGACGCACGTGGGCAAAATAAGCGCCCACACCGTATCCTTCAAATGCAGCACCTGCGTCGTCACGATGTAGGAAGGCACCAGCCCGCCGTTAAACAGCATCGTGAAAAAGGCGAAAAACGCAAAGGCGTTCCGGTACGCAAAATTGTTTCTGGACAGCGCATAGGCGTACAACGCGACAGTCAGCACGCTGAGCAGCGTTCCGACGACGGTGACGAAGAGCGTCACCCCATAGGACCGGAACAGCTGACCTCCGGTTCGAAAAAGGTACCGGTATGCCTCGAAGCTCCACATCTCCGGAAACACCTGATAGCCGTTGTTCGCCAGCGCTTGCTCGTCCGTCAGCGAGATAATGACGACGAAGATAAACGGAAATACGCAGGCAATGGCAAACCCGCCGGCGATCGCGTGGCATACGCCGTTCCAGAACGGCGACAGCTTCGTAAAGTCTCGACTCTTCTTCCGCATGGCAGCGGTAGGCGCATTCGGACTTGGCAAGCCGACTCCCCCCTTTCCTTTTCGTCGAAGTGGTTAAAATAAAGCGTTCTCTTTGTTGATCCGCTTCACGATGGCGTTGGTCACCAGCACCAGAACGAGTCCGACCACCGATTGATACAGCCCGGCCGCCGTGCTCATGCCGATATTGCCCGTCACCTTTAGTCCCCGGTACACGTATGTATCGATGACGTTGGTCACTGGGAACAGCGCGCCCGTATTGCGCGGCACCTGATAGAACAAGCCGAAGTCCGCGCGGAAAATGCCGCCGATCGCCAGCACCGTCAGAATGATGATCATCGGCCGGATAAAGGGCAGGGTAATGCTCCAAATTTGCTGCCATTTGCCTGCGCCGTCAATCATCGCGGCCTCGTAATACGACTTGTCGATGCCGATGATGGCCGCCAGATAGACGACGCTGGAATAACCGACACCTTTCCACAGGTTGACAAGCACGAGAATGTAAGGCCAGTAAGCCGGTTCCGCATACCAGGAGACGCGCTCCATGCCGAGCGCCGTCAGCGCCTGATTCAGCACCCCGCGATCCACGCTCAGGAAGCTGAACAAGAAATAGCTGACGATGACCCAGGACAAAAAGTAAGGCAGGAACATGCCGGTCTGGTACATTTTCGCCCACCGACGGCTGACGATTTCATGCAAAATAACGGCCATAATCACCGATAAAACCGTGCCCAGCACGATAAACGCAAAATTGTACAGCAGCGTATTGCGCACGATGATGTAAGCGTCTTCGGATTGAAACAAAAATTCGAAGTTTTTGAAGCCGGTCCACTTGCTCCGCCATATGCTCGCCAGGAAGCCGTCCCGGTCGAAGCGGTATTCCTTAAAGGCAATGATCGCCCCCGGCATCGGCAAATAGCTGAACAGCAGGAAATAGACGGCTCCCGGAAGCACCATGAGCAAAAAGGTTTTGTTGCGGTTTAGCTTCTTGAGTGTACGTCCGATGGTTCCCACAAGCTTTTCACCCCCGTTCTTTGCGTCTGCAAGCTCCATTTCGGAAAACGCATACATCGCTTTCTTTTCTAACTTTACCCAATGTGGTCCGCGGCAGAAAGTTAAGAAACTATAGAACGGGTGGAGAAATTATAGAAACGTTTTCATCCGTCTCCCAGCTTGCTCCAATTGCGGTATTCCGTCGGCGAGAAGCCGTAATATTTGCGGAACTGCTTGTAAAAATAGCTCGTATCCGTATACCCGACCCGGGCGGAGATATCACTTGTTTTCAGATTCGATTCAACGAGCAGCGCCTTCGCTTGGGCAAGCCGGTACTTGTTCACGTAATCGGAAAATGTCTCCCCCGTTTCCTTATGGAAAAGCTGGCCCAAATAAACCGGGTTCATGTGAAAGGCCTGGCTTAGCGTTTTCAAAGACAGCTCATCCCCATAGCGACGCTCGACCTCGCGCAGCACCTGCCGGATGACAGGGCTGTACTCCCGCTCCGCCGCCTCGGATGCGAAAAGCACGCGGTCGACGAAGCGCTCGACCAGCTCCTCCAGCTCCTGCATTGTCTGCGGCTTGACGACCTGCGAGAACAAATGCTTGTAATCGCCGATGGCACCCTCGTGCTCCTGCCGCATCAGATTCGCATGATGAACGGCGGCCGCAAGTACGGCCATCGCCGTGTTCTGGACATCGGACGGCGCAAGCCCTTCCGTCCCCCGGAGACGCGCGAACGCTTCCCCGACCCAGGCAAGCGCCTCGTCCTTCTTCCCGGCCGACAGCAGCTTGCAGAAATGGGCCAGCTCCGCCTGCGCAGGCGCCGCAGGTTCCGTCGCTGTAGTTAGAGCAGGCGCTTCGTAGACAAGCGGCCCGTCGTGCGGCGCGAGCACATAGTAGTCCTGCATCCGCTTGGCGGTGCGATAGCTGCGATGGGCCGACGCCTCGCCCTTGGACGCTTCGCCGACCGTCACCAGCAGCGGCAGACCCCACCGCTCGCGGATGGCGGCTTGCAGCTCCGCCATGAAGCGGACGAAGCCGGTCCGGTCCGCATCGACATCATTCAGCCCCGCGAGCAGCACAAGATCCCCTTCGAGATCGGCGAACACGGCCTGCTCCGGGCCGTAAGACTGCGCCGTCCGCTGGCAATACGTCCTTACAGCGGCAATCGTCTCCGCCCGGGACGACACTTCGGCGGTCTCCGCCTGCTCTTGATCGAACAACAGCTTGACGATGCCCACGACATACCCCGGCAGGCCCAGCCGGATGCCGAGCAGCTCCTCGCGGTTTCGCAGCTCCTCCGGCTCGATGGCCGCCGTGACCCAGCGGTACAGGAGATTATCGCGGATAATTTCCAGATGGCGCTTAATGCTCTCTTCCTTGTAGACGGACTGCTCGATTTTGGCAACGGTGGCGGTCAGCGTCCGGATCAATTCTTCCGTATTGACCGGCTTTAGCAAATAATTTTCGATGCCGAGCGTGACGCCTTCTTTCACATAGTCGAAATCGTTGTACCCGCTTAAAATAATGAACTTCACGTCAGGCTGCAGCTCCCTTACGCTGCGAATCAGCTCCAGGCCGTTCATCTGGGGCATCTGGATATCGGTAATCAAAATATCGATCGTCTCGGCCGCCAAAGCTTCGAGCGCCTCCGCCCCGTCCGCGGCCTTGCCGACAATCTGCAGCCCGTGCCGCTCCCAATCGATCAAATAAGCGAGTCCCTCCATGATGAACGGCTCGTCGTCAACCAGAAATACGCGATACATACTCGTTCCCCCTTACGCTTCCCGGAATCGTTACGGTCACCGTCGCTCCTTCGCCGGGACGGCTGTCGATCCGCAAGCCGTACGCTTCCCCGAAGCTGTGCTTCAGCCGCTCATTCACGTTTGTCAGACCGATGGACGCCCCGGACGGTTGCGGCGGATACGCCAAATCTCGCTGCAGCTGCGCCAGCCGCTCCGGCACGATGCCCGAGCCGTTGTCGGCAACGGCGATGTGGACGTCGGAGCCTTCGGTCCAGCCGCGGATGAGAATCCGGCGCTCCCGGCCGTCCGGAGCAGCGCCATGGAAGGCATGGCGGATGCAGTTTTCGACGATCGGCTGGAGCGTCAGCTTCAGAATCGTACAGCGGCCCACGGCTTCGTCGACCGCAATCTCATAGTCGAACCGGTTCGGATAGCGGGCCCGCAGCAGGTTCAAATACAGCCGGCACAGCTGGACCTCGTCCTGAACGGTCACCATCGTCTCGTGCCTGATCAGATTTTGGAACAGCGCGCCCAAGCTGTAGATCATATCCCCGACATCCCGGTTGCCGTCCATCACCGCTTTGAGCCGGATCGCCTCCAGCGTGTTATACAGAAAATGGGGCTGGATCTGTGCCTGCAGCGCCAGCAGCTCCGCCTGCCGCTGCTTGATCTCGGACAAGTATACCCGCTGGATGTGCTCCTGCAGCGTTTCGCACATTTTGTTGAAGCTGGTGGCGATGTGGAACAGCTCGTCTTCCTTCTGCACGGTTACGCGAACCGAGAGATCCCCGTCCTGCAGCTTGCGCATGGCGCGAATGACTGTCTGCGTCCGGCGCGAGAAATTGATCATCAGCAAATACGACAGCAGCACGGCGGCAGCTACACACAAGCCTGTGCCTGCGATCACCGTTCGCTTCATCCCCTGAAGTCCTTCGCTTACCTTCGCTACCGGCACAATACTCGCGAGCACAATGCCGCCTTGATTCAATGTCTTCAGCTGCACATAGGCCGGTTCGTCCAGCGCGACCGGGTCCGATTGGTCCCGCAGGACGTGCATGTAAGGGTAGCTCTGCCCCGTATAGCGCCGGGAGGAATCGTACAGCACGGTGCCGTCCGCCGTCAGCAGAAGCAGCTCCCCCTTGAAATCGCTCCGGTCGTTCTGCACAATCCGGTCCATGCCGGTCCATTTCCAATCGACTAGCAAGGTACCGTGATTCTGCAGGGTGATCGGATCGTTAATGTCGTTAGCCATCGTAAACATGCGGTTGCGGTCCCCATCCGCTCCCGGCTCGAACGACGGCGGCGGCGCGAAGGACTTGGTCTGGCGGATGCGGCGGATCGGCTCGGCAACTTTCGGGTTTTCCGGCCCCGGATAGACGAAGCCCTGCTCCTCCAGCCCGCGGTACGCGTACAGGAAGCCCTTGACGCTGCTGTACAGCCAGATCGTCTGAATTTCCCGGTCGAAGGCCAGCGATTGGAAATATGAATCCATGTTTTTGTCGACAAAACCGGCATTGTCCGCAAAACGGTCCAGCCGATAACGAAGATAATCGGAAAAATCGTTGTTCAGAAAAAACAGCACGTCCCGAAGCAGCCGTTCGTCCTTGTACAATTGGAACACCATCTGCTGACCGGCCTCATACCTGCGCTCCACTTCGTGCGTCGCCCGCTCCAGCACCTGCTTCGCCGCCTCCAGCTCCTTGCGCGTCGATTGCTCGGCGGCATTGCGGTAAATCAGAACGGCGAGCGCCGTCAAGGAGACGACAATAATGAGCGAATACAGCAGCAAAATTTTGTTGAACAGCTTCTTCTCGATATGATTTTTGTAAAATGTCCGGACCCCCGAAACCATGACTGCGCCTCCTCCACATCCGATTTTCCCCAATAAGTCATATGTATTCGCGGCTGTCCGGAAATATCGTTTCGGCCTTCGCGGCTTCGGACACCAGCGTGTTTCGGAAAGGGGCAAAAAGACCGCCTGTCTCCTTATCCGCAGATAAGAGAGACAAGCGGCCTCCGTGCTATTTCGCCAATCCGTTCACTTCGAACTCGTAAATACGAGCGGCCGTATCGCCGCCTTGCGTGGCTTTATCGATCGTCAGCTTCACGTATCTCGCCTTCGTCAGCGCGATCGGATGCTTGCTCTCCGCGGCCGTATTGCCTTGAACCTGGACGACGTCGCTCCAAGTGCTGCCGTCGTTGCTCACTTGAATGTGGAAGTCGCGGGTGTTGAACGCGGCCGCTTCACCGCCCGCTTCCGCATGCTTCGCCACAAACTCGCTGATCGTATAGCTCGCGCCCAGATCGACCGACAACCAATGCGGCCCGCTGCCGAGCGCGCACCACTTGCTGTTGTCCGTCACCTTGCCGTCGAAGGCGTAAGCTGCCGCTTCGTTCGGTCCGCAAGCTCCGTCCGCCGTCGCCGGCTTGTTCAGGGCGAGATTTTTCACCCCGCCAGCAGCGTCCTTGGTCACCGTGATGAACGCTTCTTTGGTTACGGTGCTGTCGCCTACCGAGTTCTTCGCCGTCAGCGTTACGCTGTACGTTCCTTCAACAGCATAAGTAACGACCGGCTGCTTCTCGGTGCTTGTGGACGGCGTTCCGCCCGGGAACGACCATACCCGCTGCTCCGTCACCTCGGACGATTGATCGATGAACGTCACCGGCTGTCCCGGCGCGACGAGCGTCTTATCCGCCGCGAACGCCGCTACCGGCTTCGGATACGCCGGCCAGGTCACCATGGTCTGCGCCGCTTTGCCGCGCCGTCCGTCCGCGCTGAGAGCGACGACTTCCAGCTTCGTCTGCGCTTCCGGTCCGATCCGGCGCAGCATCGGCACGTAGTACACCCGGTTCGGAGTGACGCCGAGCAGCTCTTTGCTGCCGTCCGGCTTCACCCGGTACACCTCGAAATAGCGGACCGGACGGTCCGTCGCCGACCATTCCAACCGGGCATCACTGTAGATGCCGTCCTTGAACTCCGCTTCCTTCACATTCAAGCCGCGTACCTCGGGTACAGGGTTCGGATCGTCTTTTGCGTTATAGACGGAAAGCTGCCCGATGTTGACCGAGAAGTCCGAAATCGTCTGCTTCGCATCCGCATACAGAGAGATGGCGGCGATCCGCTTACCACGGTACGGATTCAGATTGAACGTCTGCGTATCCCACGTTCCGGGATGCAGGCCGCCCGCGTCAAGGAATACAAACTTGTCGGGCTGATCGGCGAACGACAGTCCCACCTTCAAGTCCGCGTGCTTCGTCTGCGTCTTGAACGTAAGCGACAGCTTCGTATTCTGCTCTACGAGCAGGTCCGTCTTGTACAGCTTAAGATTTGTCGCGTTCTGCGGACTGAGCGTTCCTGCCAGCTTCAAGGAGCTGCCGCCGTAATAAGCGGTCGTGAAGTCGAAGCTCGGCTTCAGCGCCTCCCCTTTGCTCTCTGCAATCCAGCGCCATGTCGGCAGCACATCCTGCAAGCTCCGGTTGTTCCACGGCGTTGTCCGTACGACTTCCCCATTCACGGCGAACAACTGACCGTTGCCCGTATTGAAGTTCGTCGTAAACGGCAGATCGTTTATCGGCGACTGCTCTACAACATAGTGCGCGATGCCCTTCCAATCCGCCGTGCCGGACGTATTGGCCGGGTTGCCGGTCGGACCGACCCAGAATTTATTTTCCTTCGCGTAAAATTGCTCTTGATTTTCCGACGAGTTGAACGCCCAGTCCGGGCGATAAATGCCGAGCGACGTAACCGCTTTCTTGCCCTCGGGAAAAATCGCGTTCCAGCTAATTTTCGTATCGTAACCCTTCGCTTCGACATCGATGCCCGTGAACAGCTCGTACGGGCTGCGGCCCAGGCTCTTGGCCTTGCTCGCGGACGGCTCCAGCGAGCGCCACCAGAAATTCAGGAACATGCTGTCGGAGCGGCGTTCGCTGCCCTGCTGCAGGAACATTTGGTTGCGGTCCGTCAGCGCGTTCTGCCAATCGATCGATCCGCTGGATGTCATCGAGTCATACCACATGATCTGCATCCCTGCCGGCTTTTTCGCCTGCAGGTAAGCAAGGAACTTCTGCATCGCCGCGGCATCTTCCGGCGTAGCGCCTTCCGTCTCCTGGTTAATAAACCAGCCGTCGAAGCCGTAATAGTTCGCCACTTCGAGCAGCTTATCCGCTACCGGGAACGAACCGTCCGGGTTTTGCCGGATCGTCTGCTTCACCCATTCGAACTTTCCTCCGTATACGCTCGGCGGGAAAAAGACGGTGCCCAGCACCGGAACGCCGTTCTTATGGGCTGCATCCGTCACGTCCGCGCTCGGCGGCACGATGATGCCTTCGCCCGACGATCCACCCCAATAGACGAGCTTATCGACGTAAGCCCAGTAGCCGAACGTATTCGCGTCGAATTTCTCCGACCCTTGCGACGGCACGCCGCTGGTTTGCCGGTTCATCGCCGAAAGCGCTGCCACTTTAGGCTCGACCGTAGCGTGCTTGTTTACCTGATATCCTGTAAAGCGGTCCTGCAAAGCAATCGTGCTGCGGTTGAACTCCGCATCCTTATCTCCCTGCGGCGTCCAACGGAGCAGATCCTCCGGGAACCAGTAGGACGAGTGCGGCTGCGCCGCTTGAGCGCCCGCGGCAAACACCAGGCATGAGAACATGAACAGTAAGAGACCGGTCCATCGTTTTTTCATCGTGCTTCCTCCCGTTTGGTTAAATTTCGGACTGTCCGGCATGCGTTCCGGGCATCCCCCTCCACCCTTCAGAGGATTCGAAGACGCTCCATATTCCATGAAAGCGCATCCTTCCATCCCATTGTATGGAAAAACATAGCGCTTCCAAAAGTGGAATTATTAAAGATCCAGTGGACGAAATGAAGAAACTTGATCGATGAACCGCTTTTGGAGATATAATACTAGGTAAAAGTCCGGCAATAGACCGCGAAACGAGCAATCGTTCCACAGGCTGTTGAGAAAGTGGTTATAATAAATAGAGCAACATACGGAGGTGGGGTATCTACTGGAGGAGCGATAGCGTTCGCCTTTGTCTGCGGGAAATATCCGCTACTAAGCGGCTTAAATTAAAATTTCCCGCGGACAACAGCGACCGGAAGTAGATACCCCACCCCTTCGTAACATCTATTACCTCAATTGACCACTTTCTCAACAAGCTCAGGAACGAGTGATCGTTCCAGTCCGGACTTTATCCCCTTCCCGGCAGAAAGGATCGAACATCTATGAAGCTTGTCAGACTTGCCGCCTTTATTCCGATACTCTCCGTTCTGCTCCTATCCGTCATGCTCCCCGGAGCCGCCGCCGTCGATATCGTTCCTTCGGAGCCGCGCAAGGTGATGCGTGTCGCCGGCGACAACAATTTTCCGCCGTTCGAATTTGTCGCCAACGGCACGTTTCAAGGATTTAACGTCGATATGTTGAATGCGCTCTCGCTCGAAACCGGCATTTCGTTCGAATTTTATCCGATGCCCTGGAGCGATGCGATCAAGGCGCTGGAAAGCGGCAAGGTGGATGCCATCCAAGGGATGAAGTACAGTCCGGAGCGAGCCCAGAGCTACCGCTTCTCCGAGCCGTATTTTACAAGCTCGCAGGGCATCTTCGTCCGCAAGGACTCGTATTCCGTCCATTCGCTGACCGATCTGCAGAACCGCAAAATCGCCGTGCAGGAAGGCGACATTAGCAGCGAAGCGATGCAGCGCATTCCGAACGCCACCGTGCTCGCGGCGGAAAATCAGGAGGAGGCGATCCGGCTTCTGCTCGGCGGTCAAGTGGACGCTTTTATCGGCAACCAGATCACCGGCCAGTACGTGCTGCAAAAAAACCGTCAGCAGGACCAGGTGAAGCTGGTCGGCGATCCGATCGCTCCGACGGACTACGGCCTTGCCGTGCTCAAGAAGAACGAAGCGCTGCTCGGCGAAATCAATCACGGGCTGCGCGAACTGAAATCGAACGGCACCTATGCCAAAATCGAACGAAAATGGTTCGGCGAATATATTTATCCGTCCGCCCCGCGGCTGAAGGAGCTGCTATCCTACGTCGTGGCGGGACTCGTCATTACGGCAGCCGTCCTGCTGCTGATTCTATGGTGGAACTTCACGCTCAAGCGGGAATTGAAAAAGCGGCTGGACGCCTACAAGAAGACGCTGGACGAGCTGGCCCGCCGGGACCGGCTCCAATCGCTCGGCCAATTGGTCGCGGGCATCGCTCATGAGATCCGCAATCCGATCACTTCGATTTTATCGTATTCCCAGGCGCTGCCCTTCAAGTACGACAACAAGGAGTACCGCGAATTTTTCACAATGCACGTCACCGAGGAAGTGATGCGGCTGAACCGGATCGTGACGGAGCTGCTGGACTTCGCCCGCGAGAAGCCGCCCGAGAAAACGCTGTTCAAGCTGGAGGAGCCGGTGCGGGCCGTCGCTTTGTTTTTTCATAACCTTTTCGAGGAAAGACACATTGTCGTGCAGCTCGACGTACCGGATTCCGCATACGTGTGGGCGGATGCCCAGCAAATCAAGCAGGTGCTGATCAACCTCATCCGCAACGCCATCGATGCGATGCCAGGCGGCGGAACGCTCCGCATCGCCGCGCAGGAGCAGCAGCCGTTCGTCATTCTGGAGATCGAGGATTCGGGGGAAGGGATCGATGCGGACGACTTGCCGAAAATTTTCGAGCCGTTCTTCACCAAAAAAGCGGGCGGCGTCGGCCTCGGGCTGTCGATCAGCTATCAGCTGGTGCGGGATAACCGAGGGGAAATCGAAGTGACGAGCGAGAAAGGAGCCGGGACCCGAATCGTATTGAAACTACCGAGCCAACTGGAGGAAGACGAGCATGCCTAAACCGAACCTGCTTATACTGGACGATGAAATTGCGATCTGCAAATCGCTTTCGTTTATTTTGGAAGACGATTACGAGGTTTATGCGTCCACCGACCCCGACGAGGCCATCGCCCTGTTCTCCCACGTCGCCTTCTCGATCGCCCTGCTCGACCTGAGGCTCGGGATGCGCGACGGCATCGAGGTGCTGAAGCAAATCCGCAGCATCTCCCCCCGGACGATCGTGATCATCATGACGGCGTACGGCAGCATCCCGTCGGCGGTGGAAGCGATGCGGCAAGGCGCGTTCTACTATGCTGCCAAGCCGATCGATATTCATGAGTTGAAAGTGCTGCTGGAAAAAGCGATGGAGCAGTTTCAGCTGCAATCGCGGGTCGAATGGCTGAACGAAGAGATTCAAAAAGCGTACGACGTGCACGGCTTGATCGGGAACAGCGCGCAGATGCAAAACGTCTTCTCGCTGATCGACAAGGTCAAGAACATCGATTCCAGCGTCCTGATCATGGGGGAAAGCGGTACAGGGAAAGAGCTGGTGGCACGCGCGATTCATTTTGCCGGCGACCGGCAGAAGCAGGTGTTCTCGACGATCAACTGCGCCGCCATCCCCGCCAACTTGATCGAATCGGAGCTGTTCGGCTATGAGAAGGGTGCCTTTACCGGCGCCGTGGCGCGGAAAACGGGCATTTTCGAAACGGCCAACGGCGGCACGCTGTTTCTGGACGAGATCGGCGAGCTCGACATCGGGCTGCAGAGCAAGCTGCTCCGCGTGCTTCAGGAGAAAGCGATCATGCGGATCGGCGGGCAAAAGGAAATCGCGATCGACGTGCGGATTATTGCGGCCACCAACCGGGATTTGAAGAAGGAAATTCAGCAGGGCAAGTTCCGGGAGGACCTGTACTACCGGCTGAACGTCATTCCGATTCTGCTGCCGCCGCTGCGTGACCGGCAAGAAGATATCTCTTCGCTGATTCAGCACTTCATCAACAAAATCAACGAGCGCATGTCGAAGCAAATCAAAGGCATCGAGCCGGATGCGCTTCAACTGCTGCTGGACTATCCGTTTCCCGGCAACGTGAGGGAGCTTCAGAACATCATTGAGCGCTCGATTGCGCTGGCGGACGGCGACCGGGTGACGGTCAGCGATCTGCCCGGAGATCTGCAGATGAAGCCGACGCAACCCGCCGACAGCAAGCTGGTGCCCGTTTACGTCGGAGAAACGATGGACACGATCGAGCGAAAGGTCATTCTGTCCACGCTCCAGGCGATGGACGGCAACCGGCGCAAGACAGCGGAGACGCTCGGCATCGGGGAGCGCACGCTGCGCGACAAGCTGGCCCGCTACCGGGCCGAATGACAACCGGGCGGCAAAAACCGCCCGGCAAATTTCGCCGCCCCGGCAATTTCCGCCGCTTTTTTCGCTCTATCCGCCACCTCCCCCCTGCCCGTTGACTCCTACCTGCTTCCGCTTTTTCGGCTTGCTCGCCACCTTTCCTCCTACCTCACCGTTTTCACCTGCTCACCGGCTTTTCCTCCTCCTTCTGCCTTCCCGTTCTGCTTCACCGTTTGTCGCTATCCGCCATCATTCCGCCACTTTCCCTTCTCTCCGCTTTTTCCGTTTCCATGGCTTACCTTATTGTATCCGCTCCTTATCCTATCCCGCGCCCCCCCAATCCAAGCCAATCCCCCCTGCCGTTCGCTCTGCCGAAAACCTATTGGCACGATATTTGCTTATAGAAAAAGCGTAACGACAAAACGATATGCAGGGGGAATTATACAATGATGTTCAAACCAAAAAAGCAGGCTTTTCTGGCAGTATTCTGTATGTTAACGCTCATGGTTTCGGCGTGCGGCAGCAAGCCCGACGCTTCGGCAGGACAGCAAGCTCCGGCGGCGGCTGCGAGCAGCAACGAGATCTTATCTAAAATCGCCAAGACGAAAACGCTTACGGTAGGAACGGACGCCACTTTCAAGCCGTTCGAGTACAAATCCGGCGATCAATTTGAAGGCTTCGACATCGAGCTGATCCGTGCGGTAGCCAAAGAGCTAGGCGCCGATAAAGTCGAATTCGTGGATACCGAGTTCAAAGGTCTCATTCCGGGGCTGCAGGCGAAGAAGTTCGATCTCATCGTCTCGGCGATGTATATTACCGACGAGCGCAAGAAGACGATCGACTTCTCCGATTCGTATTTTCCGGGCGGCCTTTCGATCATGGTGAAGAAAGACAACGAAGCGGTAAAAAGCTTCGACGATCTGAGCGGGAAAAAAGTGGCGGTGCAAATCGGCACAAAATCAGTCAAATTCGTGGAAGAAAGCCGCAAGAACATCGAACTGGTCAAAGTGGAGAAAAACACGGAAATGTTCCTGGAGCTGGAGACCGGCAAAGCCGACGCGGTCATCACCGGATTCCCGGCCGCCAAAGCTTACGCCAAAGAAAAAGGCACGGTCAAAGTACTGCCCCAAACACTCACGGAAGAGTATTACGGCTATGGCATCCGCAAGGATAACCCGGAATTCGTGAAGGCTGTCAACGATGCGGTCAAGAAGGTCAAAGACAGCGGTAAATACAACCAAATTGTTAAAAAATGGTTCGAATAATCGACCAGGCAGCTTAGCTCGCGATTAGGAGGGAAACTATGCAGCATTTTGACTTCAGCGTCCTTGGCGAGTGGCAGAATATCCGGCTGCTGCTGCAATCGTTATGGTATACGGTCATTTATACGCTGGGCGGGTTTGTGCTCAGCCTGATCATCGGGGCGTTCATTTCGTTCGGACAAATGTCCAAATTCAAGCCGTGGAAATATGTATCGCTCGCTTATCTGTCCTGGTTCCGGGGGACTCCGCTGCTCGTGCAGTTGTTCCTGCTCTATTACGGACTGCCGATCGTGTTCGGCATCGACACGGTACCATGGGTATCCGGCGTCATCGCCTTGGGGATGTACAGCGGCGCGTATGCTTCCCAGGTCATCCGCGGAGCCGTTCAATCGATCGACAAAGGGCAGATGGAGGCCGGGCGTTCCCTCGGCTTCTCCTATGCGCAGACGATGCGCAAAATCGTGATCCCGCAGGCGGTAATCCGCATGCTGGCGCCGATGACCAACGAGTTCATCTCGCTCACGAAAAACTCCTCCCTGCTGTCGACGATTACGGTCGTCGAGCTGTTCCGGCAGGCGAACCTGCTGATTGCCGATACGTACAAAACGATCGAATTTTTGCTGGCTATCGCAATTCTGTACTATTTGGTCAACAACCTGATCGGGTTTATCGGCCTGCTGCTGGAAAGACGTCTCGGAACGGGGGATGATATGCGATGATACAAATAAACGGGATTCACAAGTCGTTCGGCAGCAACCACGTGCTGCGCGGCGTCGATCTTCAGGTGCAGCAAGGGGAGGTCGTCGTCATTCTCGGGCCGTCGGGCTCGGGCAAAAGCACGCTGCTGCGCTGCATCAACTATCTGGAAACGTACGACAAAGGCAGCGTCGTCATCGAAGGAAAGCCGATCGGCCGCATTCCCGCGCAAGGACAGGCCGGCCAGTCCGTGGAAATGCCGCAGAAGGACCTGAATGCCGTCCGTCAGGATGTCGGCATGGTGTTCCAATCGTTCAACCTGTTTCCGCACAAGTCGGTGCTGCACAACATTACGATGGCTCCGATCTCGCTGCGGGGCATGAGCCAGGAAGACGCCGAGCAATTGGCGCGCGAGCTGCTGCGCAAGGTCGGCCTGCAGGACAAGGCGGAAGCCCGTCCGTCCAGCCTGTCCGGCGGGCAAAAGCAGCGGGTCGCCATCGCCCGCGCGCTAGCCATGAAGCCGAAGGTGATGCTGTTCGACGAGCCGACCTCCGCGCTGGACCCGGAGACGGTCGGCGAGGTGCTGCAGGTCATGCGCACCTTGGCGAAGGAAGGCATGACCATGGTCATCGTCACGCACGAGATGGGCTTCGCCCGGGACGTCGCGGACCGCGTCGTCGTGATGGACGGCGGCGTCATTATCGAGGAAGGCAAGCCGTCCGAAATTTTCACAAAGCCCTCGCATCCCCGCACCCAAATGTTCCTGAGCCAAGTGCTCGAAAGCAAGTAAGGAAGCGCGTAAAATCGCACGAAGGAGAAAAAAACGTCATGCACAAATTCACTCATCTGCAGCGGCCCGGCGTAATGTTTACTCCGGGCGCAGGCGACCCGTATGTGACCCGGCTCTGCGACTGGATTACGGAATGGGACGGGCAGCGGCCGCTCGACGCCGCAATCGTCGGCGCTCCTCTGTCGAAAAGCTCGATCAGCTTCTCGGGCGCCCATTTGCATCCCGCTACGCTAAGACAGCTGTTCAGCGCCTTTACGACGTATAACTTCGAAGCGGATCTGGACCTGAGCAGCTTGCAAGTCAGCGATCTCGGAGATGTAGGTATGCACGTCACCGACATTCCGCAGTGCCATCGCAACATCGAACAGGCGTTTCAAGAAATTTCGCGGCAGCTCCCCTCCACGATTCCGTGTCTGGTGGGCGGCGACCACTCGATTACGTTTCCGGCGCTGACGGGCATTCAGAGCGTTCGCCAAGAACGCATTGGGCTAATCCAGTTCGACGCCCATCTCGATGTCCGGGATACGGCCTACGGCGGCAGATCGAACGGAACCCCTATCCGCAGTCTGGTGGAAAACAGCATTATCCGGGGCGAGGATATCGTGAATATCGGCCTGCGCAGCTTCGCCAATTCCAAAGCGTACCGCGACTTCGCCGAGCAGCAGGGCATTACGCTTTATACGGCAAGGCAAGTCCGGGAGGAAGGCATCAAGCCGATTCTGGAACGGACGATTCGCGAGCTTGCCGCCAAAACGGATTCCGTCTACGTCACGTTCGATATCGACGTGCTGGACCAAGCGGACGTCCCCGGCGTGCCGGCGATCGGGCCGGGCGGCCTCTCGCCGGTCGACTTGTTCATTTGCGCCGAGCTGCTCGGAGAGTGGAACCGCGTCATCGGCATGGACATGGTCTGTGTGGACCCGAGCCGGGATACGCGCGACCGGACATCGCGCATAAGCCTACATGTTCTGCTGTACTTCTTGACCGGACTCGCCAGACGACGGCTCGCGTTTGCTTAAAGTGATAAATTAGGGAAATATAAATGTACGAGGGGGGGTGGGGTATCCACTTCCGGTCGCTGTTGTCTGCAGGAAATTTATATTGGAAGCCGCTTAGCAGCGGGTATTTCCCGCACACAAAGGCGAACGCTTCGCTCCTCCAGTGGATACCCCACCGCCATATGTATTTCTATTTTTATTAAAACCACTTTCTCAACAGCCTAGGACCTGCTGCCGTGACAGCAGGTCTCTTTGTCAAAAGCTGGATTTGCCCTGCATATAGTTGTCGTGCGCCTGCTTGACCCAATCGAACAAATAAGCGCTGCCGCCGTGATCCGGGTGAAGCTTTTTCATTAATGTCCGGTAGCGCTGTTTCAGCTCTTTGGGCGAGGCGTCGTCCGCAGCGCCGATTAGCGTCGAAAAGGACACCGGTCCCCTGCTTGGTCCCGACGGTCTCGCAGAATCTCTCGCAGAGTCCGACGAGCTGTCCCCGTAATGCCGGTTATACGACTTTTTCTCGTCCGATGCTTGCCGGTACAGCTCTTGAAATTCGGCTTCCAGCCTATCGAGATACGGCTCCAGCTCCTCTTCCGCCCCGAGCCATTCCCCTTCCCAGAATTCGTGCTCAAATTGCTCGTAGAGCGCGTCGAAGCGCTCCATCCAATCGTTCAGCATGACCACCGAAGCTTTGATCTTCTCCGTGAGCCGGAAAATCCGGATCACCTGATGCACTGCCCACTCGGGCATATTCCGGGCGAAGGCATGCAGCACCCTGCTCATATATTTGTCGGGCAAGCGGGCATCCTCCCAAAACTCCAGCAAGGCCCGCTGCTGATCACGGTTTAGCCTCTTTCCGATCTGTACGGCCATCGGAAGACTGACGGCGCTTTTGCTTAGCTGGACCTTCCAGCTTTCCGTCAAATTCGTCAGCGCAGCCACGACCGGAATCAACCGGTCATCCGTCACCGTAATCCTCTCCGGGTCGGGGCGGTCCTTCATCGTATCGTCCATTCGCTGCCCTCCTCTTCCGCTTCCAGGTCTAGGCCTGACCCGAGTTGATTCTATACTGGCACTTCCGCCCGCCTTCGGCCATGCATTCCGTGCGTACAACGGGTACGGCAAGCAATGCCTGAAACAGCGACAGCTCGCATTGGCAAGCCTGCCGGTAGCGGACGGCCACCTGATAGATCGGGCAGTTCGCTTCCTCGAAGACGATCGTTCCGTCCCCTCCCTTTTCTACCTTAACCATATACCCTTCCTGCTCTTGCAGCCGGGCCAGCCGCTCCACCCGGTTTTCCAAATCAAGACCTTGAAACGAATTCTCATGCTTTCGCAGCCATTTCTCTTTCCGCCGATCGAACAAGCGGCTGACTTGGCCGACCCCGAATTTATCCTTCACTTCGTCGATCAAATCGTTGACTAACGCGTCGTAGCCGTTCGCAAACAAAGCGCCCGCCTTTTCCGTAAGGCTGTATAAATAAGCCGGTCTCCCGGCGCTTTGGCGTTGAATATTCGTCTGCACATATTGATCCTTTTGCAGTTCGTGAATATGGCGCCGAACGGCTACCCCCGAGATGCCTAGCTGCTCGGCGGCTTCCTGAATGCTGATTTTACCCCGCTTCTTTAACAAGATAAGCAGCGCTCTGCGGGTCGAGCGATCCTCTTGATGCAAGCTTTGAATGTTCACGGTTCGTTTACACCTGCCTGTCTTCATCATTTTGATCACCGGACGATTCAATTATTCACCATTATATACCGAATAGAATAAATTTGTACACGGAAAACTTTTTTGCCTATAGGAAAATTCTAATATTCCATTGTCGCCTGGAAATACACCTCGCTATAATAGAAACAACGCTTAGTAAAGAAACGGGTGATTGCTGTTGGAACCGGTCCTCTTGAATACGAAACTGCATAGACCTCCCCTTCCGGCAGCCCTTGTGCCGCGTCCCCGCTTGACGATGCGGCTTCAAGAAGGCTTGCAGCGCAAAGCAACCTTCATTACGGCCCCTGCAGGCTACGGAAAGTCCACGCTGGCGGGCGCGTGGGTTCAGCAGACCGGATTGCCTGTCGGATGGCTGTCGCTCGATAAGGGAGACAACGACATTTTCCGGTTCTGGCATTACGCCACCTCGGCGATTGACCGGGTCTGCCAAGGCTTCGCGCAGCGGGTTACACCGGCCTTGGAGTCGCTGACTCCGGGAAGTTGCGAGCCCTTCCTTGTGCCGTTTCTCAACGAGCTGAACGGAATGCAGGGCAAGCTGGCATTCGTCCTGGATGATTATCACGTCATTCGCGATCCGAACATCCACGCTTCGCTGGCTTTTCTCCTCGACTATTTGCCTGCTCATGTTCATCTGTATGTCACGAGCCGGGAGGAGGTGCCCTTCGCCAAAGCGCGGCAGTTCAGCCGCGGGTGGGCGGTGCAGCTCGATGCCGACGACCTGCGGTTCGATGCGCAGGAGGCGGCGGAGCTGCTCCGTTTGCAGGAGGGCATGGCCGACTGTCCCCAAGAGCAGCTCGAGCTGCTTGTCCGGCGGACGGAGGGCTGGGCGACAGGCTTGAAGCTGGCGGCTCTCTCTATGGGCAAAATGAAGCCGGGGCTTTTGATGCAAGACTTGTCGGGAGACAGCAGCCGGATCGGGCAATATTTGCTTGAGGAAGTGTTCGAAGCGCTGGAGCCCTCCGCACAAGCTTTCTTGACCAAATGCTCCATTCTCCAGCGGCTGTGCGGGCCGCTATGCCAAGCGGTTTCGGGGGACGCCGACAGCCGGACCAAGCTGGAGCAATTTTCCCGCGCTGGACTGTTTCTAATGCCGCTGGACACACATAAGGAATGGTTTCGTTTCCATCATCTGTTCGCCGATTTTCTCCAGCGGCAGTGGCTTGAGCGGGAGCCGGGCGAAGTCCGGGAAGCGTACAAGGCGGCGGGCGCCTGGTGTGCGGAGCATGGCTTCCAAGAGGATGCCGTGGACTATTATTTGGCGGGGCGGCATTTTTCCGAAGCGATCGGGCTGCTGGAGCAAATGAAAGCGATTATGGTCAAAAGAGAATTTTCGACCCTGCGCCACTGGCTGTCGCTCATTCCCGAAGCTATCCTGTGGGAGCACCGCTATTTGTATTTTTCGTATATTTTATCGCTGCTATGGGATAATGAGCCTTTGCTGGCCGAGAGCTATTTGCAGTCCGCGGAAGAGCGGTTCCGGGCTTCCTCCGGGACTTGGACGCAAGAGGAGCGACATCGTTTTCTGGGGAACCTGTACTATTTGAGAAACTCGAAGGCCACACAATACGATATCGATGTCGTCAAAGGGCTGGAATACATCCGCTTGTCTCTCCGGTACAGTCCGGAGGGCCCGGACCTGCTGCTTGCCCCGCCCCATATGCCGCTATCCCCCTCGATCTTCCGATCGTACAACGGCAAGCGCGGAAAGCATTTGCCAAGAGAGGTGGCGGACCCTTTTTTCCGAAGTATGATCGAATTTCTAACGCCGACGGGCGTGCACGATACCGCACTCGTCTGCTACGGCGAGCTGCTTTACGAGCGCAATGAGCTGGAGGAAGCGGAGGAGCATTTTAAGCTGGGGCTGCAGGAGAACGTGCACAGCCGGCACCAGCCGGAAAAAGTGTACTTGCCCGCTTATCTGTATTTGTCGCGGATTTCCAGGGCCAGAGGATACTGGCAAGGCGCGGAGCAATGGCTTGAAGCCGCCGGCAAAAAGGCAGCCGACGACCGGGCCGCCGGCGTGCCGCTATTCGTCGAGGCAGAGCTGGCCGGGCTGCGGCTGGAACTGGGCGATGCTTCCGCGGCGATAAAGTGGAAGAACAAATACGCGCTTGAGGCACACGACCCGGTCTCCATTTTTCAACTGTTTCCTTATACGTCCCTGATCCGGGTCTTAATGGGCGAAGAACGTTATGAGGAGGCGTGGGCGCTGTCGGATAGGCTGCTTGCGATAGCCGTTAAGGGGCATCGGCCTATGGATGCCTTGGAGCTTCAAGTGCTGCAGGCGCTGCTCGGGCACAAGCTCGGCAAGACGGAAATGGCCGTCTTAACGTTGGAACAGGCTCTGAAATACGCCGAGCCGGACGAATATATCCGCGTGTTCGCAGACCGTGGCAAGCCGGTCGCCGAGCTGCTGATGACGTATATCCGCATGCGGCGCAAGGGTCATGTGCGGGAAAACGAGGGGCCGTCCCTCCATTTCGTCCAGCGGGTGCTTTCCTGCTTCGGCGAAACGGCGCCGGGAATCGGCAAATCTGCGGACGGATTGGACCGGCTGGAGCGGCTGCTGACGAAGCGGGAGCTGGCCATTTTTCGCTGTATGATGGAGGGCATGGATAATCAAGCGATTGCGGATGCTTTAACGATCGGGATGGGTACGTTGAAGACGCATGTCAACCATATTTATGGCAAGCTTCAAGTCAAAAACCGGATCGAAGCGATCCGCCGCGGCAAGGAAATGCTGGAATAGATCCACCCATAAAATCTAACCTCGTCTATAACCGGGGTTAGATTTTATTTTGGGCTGAATCCGCTATGCTTTAACGTGGATAAGAAGCTAACGGAAGGAGCACCAGGATGATGCAAAGCACAGGAGTTGGCCGGATGGCAGAGGCGGCAGCCGAAGAAAAAAACGTTTCGCTGCGGCACGGAGAGGAGAGTTTATGCGAACGATGAAATGGCGGAAGACGCTTCGTACGGCTCTGCTTTTTGTCGTGCTGCTGACTTCCGTTCCCGGCGGGCAAACGAACGCGTCTGCGGGCTTGGCAGTTTCCCCGGTTAAAGGGAAGCATGTCGCCGCCGGATTGTTCCATTCGTTCGCCATAAAATCGGACAGAACCGCGGTCGCTTGGGGAAATAACGGGATGAGCTATTCGCGGATACCCGAAGGCCTGAATGACGTCGTGGCGATCGACGGCGGGGCGGCGCATTCGCTGGCGTTGAAAGCCGACGGGACCGTCGTCGCCTGGGGTGAAAATTTTCGCGGGCAAGCCAGCGTACCGCCCGGACTTAATAAAGCGACGGGGATCGCAGCGGGAGTATCCCACTCGCTGGCCGTGAAACCGGACCGGACCGTCATCGCCTGGGGGGATAACGAAAAAGGACAAGCGAATGTACCGGCCGGGATGAACGATGTGATCGCGGTCGCGGGAGGGCTGTATCATTCGCTGGCCTTGAAGGGAGACGGCACGGTCGTCGCCTGGGGAAACAACGATTCCGGGCAAACCGACGTGCCGCCCGGGTTACACCAGGTGACGGCGATTGCCACGAAATTTTATCATTCGCTTGCGCTGAAGGCAGACGGTACCGTCATCGCGTGGGGAATGAACGACAGCCGCCAAACGGACGTGCCGCCCGGGCTGAATGGGGTCTTGGCGATTGCGGCGGGAAGGACTCATTCGCTGGCGCTCAAGTCGGATGGGACCGTCGTCGCTTGGGGAGGAAACGTGTTTGGGCAAAGCGACGTACCGCAGGGACTGAACGGAGTCATAGCGATCGCGGCGGGCCAATATCATTCGCTCGCTTTGAAATCGGACGGCACGGTCGTCGGCTGGGGCTGGAATTCAGAGGGACAGACGAAAGTGCCGGGCAGCGCGGACCTGAGGGGGTTAGCTTTGCAGGAGGGCCCTATCAACCCACCGTTCCAACCTTCGGTCACGGAATATACGTATGCCTATGTCGGGCCATCCGTTTCCAAGGTCCATCTGACGGCGACGCTCGCCGATTCGACCAACGGGGCCTTATATATCAATGACGAATTGCAATCCAGCGGCGGTGAGACGGCCGTTCCCGTAACCGGGGCATCGACCGACATACCGGTTCGTGTCGAGCCTTTTCTTTTGCCGGGAAAAACCTACACGATCCGGATTCTGAAAGATGCCACGGCCCCCGTTGTAACATTCAGCCCGAACGGTAACGATTCATCGGCAAAGTCGGCTGCCGCCATGGTGACGGTTGAAGATACGGAGAGCGGTGTCGCTCCCGCTTCTCTTCAATACGCTTGGACGCCGTCCTTGGTCGTGCCTGCCGACGGTTGGGCGCCTTTCACAAACGGAGATACGCTGAAGCAGGCAGGCGGGGACGGCAAATGGTATTTGCACGTTCGCGCCGCCGACCGGGCCGGGAATACGGCCGATCGGATCGCGGGTCCTTTCCTTCTCGATAACACGGCCCCTGAGATCGTGATGAACGGCAGCAATCCGATGTATGTTCCCGTGGGCAAGCCTTATATGGAACCGGGTGCGACGGCGAGGGATGCGATCGACGGCGATCTCCCGGCTGCTTCTATTGTGACGTCGGGAGATGTGGATACCGGTAGTCCGGGAGCGTACGAGGTTCGCTATCGCGCCACCGATCGTGCAGGGAACGCCTCCACCGTTACCCGCAGCGTGTATGTCAAAAGCGGGCCTGCCATTTACTTGAAGGGGCCCGGCACCATGACCGTCGAAGCAAACGGTACGTTTACGGACCCCGGCGCAACGGCAGTAGACGTGCTGGATAACGACATTACCCCGTCGATTACCGTAACGGGAACCGTAGATACCAGCCGCCTGGGCGTCTATCGGCTCGATTATAACGCAACGGACCGTTTCCAGTATGCAGCGCCAAACGTGACGCGCACCGTCTACGTGAAGGACACGCAGCCGCCCGTGTTAACGCTGCTGGGTGACAATCCGCTAATTGTTGGGGTCGGCGGTTCCTTCAACGATCCCGGTGCAAAGGCGCAGGACGGCTATGACGGCGACATTTCTTCCTTGATCACCGTTAAGGGAAGCGTGGATACGAGCCGTCCGGGCTCCTATACGTTAGAGTACCATGCGACGGACCAATCGCTTAACGAAGCTGTGCCGGTAACCCGGGCGGTCGTTGTCGTCGCTCCCCCGGCGATTACCCTTCTGGGCCCGTCTGCGATGAGCCTGAAGGCAGGCGAATCCTTCACCGATCCCGGAGCTCAGGCGAAGGATGCTTACTATGGAGACCTTTCCGGTCAAATAACGGTAACCGGAGCCGTAAACACGCAGGCACCCGGCGTCTATACGCTGCGTTACAACGTCCAAAACCCGGCCGGCCTTGCCGCAGCCGAGGCGACTCGAACCGTCACCGTCGTTGGCACAAGCGAATCCGGACACTCGGGAGATTCCGGCAGTTCCGGCGATTCCAGCGGTTCAATGTCACCCGTTCCGTCTGCACCTAAGGACCAATCAACAATAACGGCAATCGTCAGAATCAACGGCAAAGAGACGGACGTGAAAGCGACAAAAGAAACGTCCAGCGAAGGCCAATCCATTCTGCGAGTTGCCTTGCCTGGGGAGCCATTGACAGCAGCGTTCGCAGCCGAGCCGGAGGTCGTCATTGAAGTTATGAACAACGAGCCGGTCATCAAGGCGGAATTGCCCGCGGCGCCGCTTCTGGAGGCGTTAGCCAAACAATCGGGCGCACTTGTGCAAATCAAGGCAGCAGGAGCGAGCTACAGTCTTCCGCTCAGCCTGTTGGCGAATGAACCGAAGGATGCCACCATCACCATCGCGATAGCAAGAGCATCCGATGCAATAAGCGCAACCGTTAATGCCGCAGTTCAAAGGCAAGGCGCACGGCCGCTGCTTGATAACCCGGTTCGTTTCTCAGTATTTTCCAACGGGAAGGAAATCACGGATTTCAATGGAAGCTACACGGCCCGGACATTGTCCCTGCACTCCACCGCGGACTCGGGCAAAGCAACGGCAGTTTGGGTAGATGCGTTCAACCAGGTGCATTTTATCCCGTCCATATTTACAAGTCATGGCGGAGAGAACATGGCAACCATCTTCTCTCCGCGTAACGGCATGGTGACGGTTATTCAATCGAATCAATCGTTCGCGGACTTGAGAGGCCATTGGGCGCAAGCGGATATCGAGCGGCTGGCGAATAAACGCATTGCCGAAGGGGTGACCGTGGATGCGTTTGTCCCGGACGTTCCAATTACCCGCGCCGAATTCGCGTCTCTGCTGGTGCGTTCGCTCGGGCTCCCCGAAGAAAAGAAAGCCCTCCCGTTTACGGATATCGAGACCACGGATTGGTATGCCGGAACAGTAGGAACAGCGCAGAAAGCGGGATGGATCAACGGATACGAAGACGGAACCTTCCGGCCGAATGAAACCATTACCCGCGTACAAATGGCGGCCATGATTGCGCGGGCTCTGAAATTCGCCGGGAAAGCTCCTCAACCGAACTTGGTCGTACTTGATCGGTTCGACGACGATACAGGCATTGCGGACTGGGCCAAGCAAGCCGCTGCTCAGCTTTATGCGGCAGGTATTATCCAAGGAACGACCGAAACGACCTTCGGTCCCCAGGAGCGGGCCACCCGCGCTCAAAGCGCCGTCATGCTGAAACGAATGCTGCAATATTTGCATTTTATTAACGAATAACGTTCCACGAATGGCTTTCGCCGCCCTCTCGACGGTGAAGGCCATTTTTATCTGGAGAATGGGAAACAACAAGGGGAAATGGTAAAATATGCAGTACCTATCATTTTATCTATTAAAAGGGGATCAGGGCATGAGCCGAAGAAGATTGCAGATTGGCATGTGGCATGCGTTCAGCGAAGAGGATATGGAACGTTTCGGTTCCGATGCGATTGGCGGTATTGAAATTTGCCAGTATCGCGATAACGAAAGCTTATTATATACAACGAAAGTCTGTAGAGAGAAGAGTCTTTCCTTTGGCATTCATTCGCCGGTTTTCGGCGGACAGCCGTACAGGCCGCCTCGGATTACCTCCATAGACCGCGAGGAGCGGGAAGAAGCCTTGCGCCGCGTAGAATGCGAAGTCCGTATAGCAGCGGAATATGGCGCCGATTATATTTTGTTTCATTATCCTTTTGTGCCGATATTCCCATTGGAAACGAAGCAGGTTTTCGCCAACATGCCGAAGCCGGACGAGCGTTACGAAGCCAATCAGATCGATGCGGCTCAGCTAAAGGACATTTCTCTCCGATTGTTTGATGCGTTTTGCGGGCTTCAACACCGCTATGGGCAGCGTATCGTATTGGAGCATGATTTTTGGGGAGAGCATAAGGAGCTGCTTACGACGATGTTCCGGGAGCATCCGGAGATTGGTCTCGTCGTGGATACGTCCCGGCTGGATATTTCCGCAAGAGCGTTTCACAACGTCGAACCGATGCGCTGGCTTGAGGCCGTAGCTCCGTATGTTTATTTGATCCATTACAGCAACGTCCGGTACGAAGCGGACCGGTTCATTCATCATCTTCCCGTTCTGCCGGAGCATGACGATGACGACCGCTTCGGGAACGCCTACGCCTATCTCGCCTACCTAGCGCAGCGGAACGAACGGTTTCACGTAACCTTCGAGCATCACGCGAATCTCATTGATCGGGACCGGCTGCTTGAGCTTTATGTCCGAACAGAACAGTTGCTGCAAACCTCGCTGAAGAAGTCCGACCCGGCCTAAGTGAAATGAATATCCCCTCTTGACCTTCACGTAACGGAAAGGTGTACGCTA
Organism: Paenibacillus oleatilyticus; assembly: GCF_018998565.1. Classification (GTDB taxonomy): domain Bacteria; phylum Bacillota; class Bacilli; order Paenibacillales; family NBRC-103111; genus Paenibacillus_G; species Paenibacillus_G oleatilyticus. The sequence goes on from NZ_JAHNZO010000027.1 coordinate 105,237, forward strand.
TCGGTGCAACGACATCCGATGAAGGAGAGGTACTTAGTACTTATGCCAAATCATGATCAAATTTATGCCGAGCAAGCCGGGCGTTACGACCGCTTAATCAGCAAGCAACCCGAACTGGCGCATATCGTGCAATCCATCAAGCCGTTCGCAGGTCTCGACATCGTCGATCTGGGCGCAGGAAGCGGCAGGCTGTCGTCCGCTTTGATCGGACAAGCGCGGTCGCTGACGGCAACCGATGCATCCTCCGCGATGCTGGACGTCTTGAAGGAGCGCATCCCTGAAGCGGACCGTCCCCGCCTGCGCACAGTCGTCGCGGATCACCGCGAGCTGCCCTTGCCGGACGCCAGCGCGGACTTGATCGTTTCCGGTTGGAGCCTGGGCTACTTGACAAACAGCAACGATCCGCTGTGGGCGTCCAACCTGGACCGCATCCTGCAGGAAATAAACCGGGTGCTTCGTCCCGGCGGAACCGTGATCATCTTCGAAACGATGGGTACGGGCTTCGAAACGCCGAATCCGCCAGACTTTCTCTTGGATTATTATGCGGCTTTGGAGCGGCAGTATGGCTTTACCCACCAATGGGTCCGCGCGGATTATACATTCGAGACCCTGAACGAAGCGGAAGAACTAACCCGCTTCTTCTTCGGCGATGAACTGGCCTCCCAAGTCGCCGCTAAAGGCTGGACGACCGTTCCCGAGTGCGCCGGCATCTGGTTCAAGCATAATTAAGCGCTCCCTTCATGGCAAAGAGGCTGTTCACCCGAGCATTACCACTCGGCAAACAGCCTCTTCTTAGTCAACAACGGCCTACAGCCCTAAAATCGCATCAATCATCGGCTTCGTCTCCCCGCCCGGGTACATCAGGTAGAGCAAAATGTACACCGCCACACCCGTCGGCGCCGTCAGCAGCCACATGACTGCCGTCCAACGGCCGATTTTGCGGTGCTTGGCAAATCTCTTATTGAACGCGTACAACAGCGTTACAATGCCGAAAACACCTGCGAGCGTCGCGAGCGTAATATGGAAAAACAAAAACAGATGATAAGCCAGCTTCAAATTCTCCGGTCCGCCGAAAGACGTATTGCCGATAAAGATCGTCCGGCTGGCATAAATCAGAAAGAACACCAGCGCAAATCCCGCGCCCCAGAGCATCAGCTTTTGGTGCGTTTCCCGGTTCCCCTTCACAATATGATACCAGCCGAACGCGACAAAGATAGCGCTAATTACAATAAAAGACGTACTGATCGTTGGCAAAATCGCTATTTTCACGTGTACCCCACCCGTTCACTTTGCAATAAACATTCAACCATGCCCATTAGGCCCGATTGGCGCTCCCTGCCGGAAAATAAGGCTCGTCGGGCAGCTCGTCGTCCTGCTTGCGCTCCCTCCGATACCAACGGAAAAAGGTAAAGCCCAATGCCATGCCATATACAATCTCCTGAACGATCTTCATGATGACGCCGCCAAGCTGCTGATCGTCGAGCATCGGCAGCAGCAAGAGCTGCTCCGGAACGGCCGAATACATCGCATACATCGGATCTCTGGCGAAAATAATCAACGCACAGGCCGGCGTCAGCAAAATCCCGTTCACGAAAATGTACGCCATCCGTTTCATCTCGGACATCGTGTTGTATTCCGGCAGCGGGCAAAACACCGGGAACCACATTTGGAAGGCGGCCAGCAGGAAAAAGATTTTATACACGAAAAGCGCTGCGGCGTTGGCCATCAAAGCATCCATGATCATCGGAATGTGATACATAGAGAAAATAAAGTTAAACAGAAACAGCGACAGCAGCGGATTGGTCAAGAAACGCATCACCCGTTTGGCCGTCTCGCCTTTTAACGCGGGGCGAAGCAACCACCCCGGCAGACCGAGCAGCAAACACGGCGGCATGACCAGATACAGAATCGACTGCTGAAACATATGAACGCTGAAAAAGTAGTGATGGCCGTAATAGGAAAGCGGGCTGCCTTCCGCCGCGTACCATAAAGCCAATCCGAGCCAGAACCACAGCTTTTGTTTCAATGCGACGGGCTCGCTATTCGCAAAATCTTTACGCCAGCGGCCTACCGCAAGCGTATATAATACACCGACAACAATCAACAGCAGCAAAAAACCGGGGCTCCATAATGCAGCAAACGTAGGGCCGGTTTCGTGCCCTCCATGGGACATCGTAGGGTCCAAGACGATTATGCTCCTTTCCCAACCCGGTTCTTGCGCCGGGAATTGTGTCGAAACGGTGAAAATGTCTGCCGTTACGCAAAAGAGAGGGGCTTACGTACGCAGCCTCCTCTCTCCTCTATCCTACCACCAAACCCAATATACGGCCATGATAACCGCAGTTAATGCGATAAACGCGCCGAATGCCAATCCGACAATCGGGAAGAAATGTCCCCGGTCTTTCATATGCATCCAGTAAGCCAACTGGAATATAATCTGAACAATCGCCAAGCCGACGATGAAGAACAAAATAAACGAACGGTCCAGCCCGCCGTACAGCACGACGGCAAATGCCAGCATCGTGAGTACGATGGAGATAATGTACGATAAGTAGTGATTCTTCGGACCTTCCAAACGATGACGATCACCGGCAGACGACGAATGGTGTTGGTTGCTCATTTATGGACCCACCTTCCCCATCAGGTATACGACCGTAAAGATGAATACCCAAATGACGTCGATAAAGTGCCAGTATAAGCCGGCGACGTAATATTTGGGCGCCGTAACGACAGTCAAGCCTTTTTTGAAGCCGTTGATGATCAAAAGCGAGATCCACAGAACACCGAAAGCCACGTGAGCGCCGTGAAAGCCTACTAACGTATAGAAGGAAGTAGCGAACGCGCTTTTCGAGAACGTATGACCTTCATTGACATAGTGTACGAACTCGTAAATTTCAAGGCCCAGGAAAGCGAGGCCGAGCAATACGGTAACAGCCATCCAAGCTTGAAGCTTTTGGAACTGGTTGCGGTGCAGCGCCATCGTGGCGAACACGCTGGTCAAAGAACTGGTAAGCAAGATAAACGTCGATATACCGACCAAATCAAGCGAGAACAAATGCTGAGCCGTCGGGCCGTCCGGCACTTGGTTACGAAGCGCGATGTAGGAGGCGAAGAGCGAACCGAATAGTACGCACTCACCGCCAAGGAACAGCCAGAAGCCTAGAACTTTATTTTTGCCTTCTAATGTTGCCGTTTCCGCGTGAGGTGGCAAAGCGCCGCCCGCTTCATGATGTGCTGCACTCATGCCTTCGCCCCCTTATCGTTTAACTCCTCCGGCTCGATATGGAAACCGTGATCATCATACACCGAACGGAAGAACATGCAGATTAACGTCATACCGATACCGAGGATACTGACAATATACGTGTGATACATAAATCCGTATCCTGCGATGAACAAACCGACGGACATCAGGAACGGCAGAATCGAAGGCGACGGCATATGAATCGAACCGATCGGTTCGGCCGGCGTCATTTCTTTGTTGCCTGCCATTTTTTCTTTCCAGAATGCATCATATCCGCGAACAAGCGGAGTTTGTTTGAAGTTGTACTCCGGCGGCGGCGAAGGAATCGTCCATTCCAGCGTACGAGCATCCCACGGATCTGCCGGGGCATCCATCGGTCTTCTCAAGGAAGCAAAGATGTTGATCAAGAAGATGATCGTGCCGATCCCCATCAGGAATGCGCCGATGGTACTGACAAAGTTACCTTGCTCAAGTCCCACACCAGGTTGATACGTAAACACGCGGCGAGGCATGCCCATCAAGCCTAAGAAGTGCTGCGGGAAGAACGTCATATGGAACCCGATAAAGAAAGTCCAGAAATGAATTTTACCAAGCGTCTCGTTCAGCATGCGGCCGAACATTTTCGGCCACCAGTAGTACGAAGCCGCGAACAATCCGAGTACGAGACCGCCTACGATAACGTAGTGGAAGTGAGCTACGACAAAGTACGTGTCGTGGTATTGGAAGTCAGCTGCCGGTACGGCAAGCATAACCCCGGTAACTCCCCCCATAACGAACGTCGGGATAAATGCCGTTGCGAAAATGTTCGCTGTTGTGAACCGGATTTGTCCGCCCCACAGGGTGAACAGCCAGTTGAAGATTTTGACCCCGGTCGGAACCGCGATCGCCATCGTGGCGACCCCGAAGATCGCATCCCCGACGGGACCGATCCCTGTCGTAAACATATGGTGAGCCCAAACCATGAAGCCCAAGAACCCGATCAGCGCCGTAGCGAATACCATCGAGCTGTAACCGAACAAACGCTTTCTGGAGAACGTCGAAACGACGTCAGAGACGATACCGAAAGCTGGCAAGATCAAGATGTAAACTTCGGGGTGCCCGAAAATCCAGAAAAGGTGTTCCCAAAGTACCGGGTTACCGCCCTTGGCTACATCAAAGAATGCGCCGCTAAAAATCCGGTCGAACATCAGTTCGACAAGCCCTACCGTAATGGCCGGGAAAGCGAACAAAATCAGCAAAGAAGTGATGAATGCAGTCCATGTAAACATCGGCATTCTCATGTAAGTCATGCCTGGCGCACGCATGTTGATGATCGTGACGAGGAAGTTAATCCCCCCGATCAGCGTACCGAGACCCGCGATCTGCAAGCCGAGAACGTAGAAGTCTACACCCTTGAACACTCCGCTTGGATCAATGATGCCTGCAAGCGGCGGGTAAGCCGTCCAACCTGCCGCCGGTGCGCCGCCGAGAAACCACGACGTGTTCAGCAGCAAGCCGCCGAAGAAGAATAACCAGAAGCCCAGTGCGTTCACGAACGGGAACGCTACGTCGCGGGCTCCGATCTGAAGCGGTACGATCGCATTCATGAAAGCAAAGATGACCGGCATCGCCGCAAGGAAGATCATTGTCGTACCATGCATGGTTGTCAATTGGTTAAACGTATCTCCGAAAAAGATTTTCTGATCGGGGTAAAGCAGCTGAATCCGGATCAAGATGGCCTCAATGCCGCCCATCAGGAAAAAGATCCCGCCCGCGATCAAATATAAAATTCCGATCTTTTTATGGTCCACCGTGGTAAGCCAATCCATCAGCCCGGTGTACCGTTTTGCCGTGTGTCCGTGAGCCACCGTATAAACCTCCTTTTTCCGCGATGCTCGTTACTTTAACTTCAACGAATTCAAGTATTTGATTACATCATTGATTTGGTCGTCCTTCAATCCGACTTGAGGCATTTTGTTGCCCGGTTTCACCGATTGAGGATCGGAAATCCACTGCTTCAAACTTTCATCGTTGTGCGGCAAAATGCCAGCAACGAGCTCACGGGAAGCAAAGCCGTTCAAGTTCGGACCCGCGCCGAGTCCCTGTGCGTTAACCGCGTGACAGGACAAACAGTTGTCTTTGAAGATCTGTTCGCCTTTTTGCGCATCGGCCGGAACGGAAGCAGGCGTTTTCATTTTGGCGACCCATTGATCGAAATCGGCTTGATCCATCGATTTCACTTTAAAGTCCATCAAGGAGTGAGAGGCGCCGCAGAGCTCCGCACACTTTCCTTTGAAGACGTCTACTTCGTCTGCTTGCAAGTAGTACACGTTGGTGTTACCCGGGTTCGTGTCCATTTTACCGCCGAGCGACGGAACCCAGAAGGAGTGCTTCACATCGGAAGCGGTTAATTCGAAGGCGATCTTTTTGTTTGTCGGAATGACTAAGTCTTGGGCTGTTGCAATCCCCAACTCCGGATATTCGAATTGCCACCAGAAGGCGTGAGCCGTCACTTTAACATGCAGCGCTTCTTTGTTGTCTCTGTGGTCTTCCAAAAGCTTGAATGTGTACTGTACGGTAGGAACGGCCAAAATGAGGAGCAGTATGATCGGAATAACCGTCCAAATAATCTCCAGCGTATGGCTTCCTTCCACCTGTTTCGGAATGATGTCTTTGTCGCCTTTTTTCTTTCTGAAGCGGACCAAGACGTACAAATAAAGTACAAAAACGACCACGACAACCAGAAGCATGATCCCGAAGCTTAGCTTCATCAGGAACAGCTGATCTCTGGCGACCGGCCCCCTTGGATTTAAGGCGGAAATCGTCTGGTCTCCACACCCCGTTAACAGCAACATCATCAACCCAAAAAGAGGGATGAACCGCCACAGATTTTGCCATCGAATCATCTTAATCAATCCCACCTTATAAAGCAAATATTTTTCGATCAACATAGGTCATAACTTGTCAATGAACCTAATCACCATATTAACTATAAATTCGGACCCGTTTTTTGTCAATGAATCTGAAGAAGTTCACAAATTGTTCGGAACTCTTTATTTGCTAGGGATTAAGCGTTTTCGCCTCTACTTGGTTATTTCCATATAGCGGTGGTTTTATGCATCATTTGGACCTCGCTTTCCTGCGCATAAATCGTCCCCGATAATCAATCCTAAGAAGGAGATTTGCAAAGGAGGGCACTCATGATGCGTTATTTCCGATGGATCGGATCGGCAGCCGCCTTGGGCCTCGCCATGACGATGACCGGCTGCTTTTCTTGGTACGATTACAACAGCGCCCAGAATTACGGCAGCAAGCGGGATATGCCGAGGCAAGACACGTCGCGCGCTTATCAAACTCAGCAGCAGTATGCCCCCGTTTCCCACAAAGTAACCAAACTGGAGATGAATCAACATTTGTCCGATCAAGTAGCCGCGATGGACGGGGTCAGCAGCGCGATCGTCATGATGGGCGATAGCACCGCCTATGTCGCTATCACGATGGACAGCACCGCCAGCGGGACGCGGGGAGGCGACGTCGCTGGAACGGAAACCAATAATTACGGTTTGGTCAAAGGGCTGTACAGCACTTACGGAGATCAAAGCGATTTTGCCCCATCGGACCAATTGATCAGCGGAGGCAGCGGCGGCGAGACGGAAATGCACCACGAGCATTTGTCGCATTTGTTCAAGCAGAAGATCGCGGAAAAAATACGGCTGAATCAGCCCACGGTGCATGACGTCTATATTTCGGCCAACCGTGTTGTCGTCAACGCGTTCAACCGGATGGCGCAGGACAGCTGGAGCGGAAGAAGTCTGGAGCCCTACCGCGCCCAATTCGCGGAAATGATGGAACGGACGTTCGGAACGGACGTTACGGTCCCGAATCAGGCGGAAGGAAACGGCCGGGAATATTGAGCCCCGGTCCCGTCATCGCTTCAGCGGAAAGTAGGCTGCACCCGGCTTTTTTCAGCCCCGTGCAGTTTCTTTTTGCCGTCGGTTCCTGTAGAATTGCATTTATAATTGAAGGTTCTCTTAGAAGAATAATTCGAATTACGAGGAGATAATATAATGAAGAAAAATAATTTTGCCCTGCTCGGGATCGGGAGCGACTTGGCCGAGGCCATGCAAAAACATGGATATAACGAGCCGACGCCGATCCAAAGCGAGGCGATCCCGGTTGCGCTTGCCGGCCACGACATCATCGCTCAAGCACAGACCGGCACGGGCAAAACGCTGGCTTTTGCGCTGCCGATTCTGGAAAACGTCAATCCCGGCAACCCGAACGTGCAGGCGCTGATCGTTACCCCGACCCGTGAGCTTGCCATTCAAATTACGGAAGAAATCAAGCGCTGGGCTCCGCTCAAAGGCTTGCGCGTGTTGTCCGCTTACGGGGGGCAGGATGTCGAACGCCAGATCCGCAAGCTGGAAGGAAATATACATATTATTGTAGCGACGCCCGGACGGCTCCTCGATCATTTGCGCCGGGAAACGGTGCAGCTTCATAAGCTGTCCGTTCTTGTGCTGGACGAAGCGGATCAAATGCTGCACATGGGCTTCCTCCCGGAGGTCGTGGAAATTATTTCGGTGACCCCAAGCCGCAGGCAGACGCTGCTGTTCTCGGCTACGATGCCTCCGCGCATCCGCCAGCTGGCCAAAGAGTACATGCGGCAGCCGGTTGAAATCGAAGTGAAATCGAAACGCGTGACGCTGGACGAAATCGAGCAGGTCGTGATTCAGACTACGGACCGCGGAAAGCTGGAAGCGCTCTGTAAATTGATCGACGAGGAGAATCCGTATTTGGCAATGATTTTTTGCCGTACGAAGCTTCGAGCGAGCAAGCTGATGAACGAGCTGGCGGAACGCGGGTATTCGTGCGACGAGCTGCACGGAGATTTGACGCAGGCGAAGCGCGAGCAGGTCATGAAGCGGTTTCGCGAGGCCAAAATCCAGCTGCTCGTAGCGACCGATATCGCGGCGCGCGGCCTCGACGTCGAAGGCATCACGCACGTGTTCAATTACGACATTCCGCACGATGCCGAAAGCTACATTCACCGCATCGGGCGGACGGGACGCGCAGGGCAGACGGGCAAAGCGTTTACGTTCGCCGCGCAGCGGGATAAGATGTATCTGGAGCAGATCGAGCGGGGCATTAAAGCGACGATCGCGAAGCGGTCGGGGAAAGCAGCGGCAGAGCGCGGCGACGCGGGTGAAGGCGCAGCGCGCGGGCGGCGCGGCGGCGGCGCGGATGCGGCAG
>NZ_JAHNZO010000028.1 GCF_018998565.1 Paenibacillus oleatilyticus
ATCGGAAAGCCGTATGAGGGAAAACCTCACGTACGGTTTGATGAGGAGGGGCAGATTTCTCTGCCCTTCACTCTAGTACCGGAGCATCGTGCTGTCAAAAAAAGTGAGCGAAATTGGAAGAAAACGGGTATACTTGAGCTGTAGCTTTATTTTTGATACGGAATCCTGTGGGCGTAACGGGTTAAACGTGGAAGGGAACCGGGATTCATGTACCGGCTGGGAAAGAGGTTGAAATGAATGAACGGTAATCAAGCATTGCAGTACAGGCTGTGTCCGTACGAATCGGGGGGAAAGATCGTCAGAAGGGGAACGCCGGCCGGAGGGCTTGAAGCACCTCCGCAATTTAGGCCGGAAGGCGGCGAAAAGGAGTCTGTGTTTGACGAACAGACGCTGCAGCGGATTCTCGGGCTGATAAACAAAGTATGTGGAATCGACTTCCAGAATTACAAGCGAAGCAGCCTCATCCGGCGCATCGAACGCCGCATGGGCAGGCTGAACCTGGCAGAGATAGAGAGTTATGAGCGAGTATTGACAGGCGAGCCGGACGAGCTGCTTGCGCTGGGCAAAGATCTGCTTATCGGGGTGACGCATTTTTTTCGCGACCCGCAGGCATTCGAGACGATTCGGAAAAAGGTCATTCCCGCCATCGCAGAATGCAGGCGGCAGGAACGGCATATTCGCGTCTGGGTTGCGGGATGCTCGACCGGTGAAGAAGCTTATTCCCTCGCTATGCTGTTTCATCAATTCAACGAGAACTCGGCGGAGGCTTATTCGGTCAAAATTTTCTCCACCGATCTGGACAAGGACGCAATCGCTGCGGCCAGTCAAGGCATCTATCCCGAAGCGGCGGTGACAAGCCTGCCGAAACCATGGCTGAGGCGGTATTTTACCCGAAACGGAGACCTGTATCACATCGATAAAGACATTCGTCAGATGGTCGTGTTTGCGCATCACAACATGGTTGAGGACCCGCCGTTCAGCCGCCTGGACCTGATCGCCTGCCGCAATCTGTTGATCTACCTGCAATCCGAGACGCAGCAGAAGGTGCTGTCGACGTTTCATTTTGCGCTTAATCCGGATGGGTTTATGTTTTTGGGACCGAGCGAAACGATCGGCCGGCTCACGCATTTATTTGTCCCTTATGACCGCAAGTGGAACATCTTCAGGCAGAAGCAGCCGCCTGGACCGGGGCCGGTGTTCGCAAGCGAAATCGACAGGGGCAACCCTGAGGCTGCCCGGACACGTACGCTGGCATCGGCAAGGCGGGGGCATCGGCAGTTGAAGGATTTGCAAAGCTTCATGAGAACGGACGAGTTGTATACGGCTTTCGTGGACGAGCACATGCCGCCCTGTATGGTGATCGACGAAAACAACGAAGTGATTCACCTCAGCGGCAACGTGAATCCTTATGTAACGCTGGCGAAGGGAAGACCGAGCTGGAACATTTACAAAATCGTTGAGGGTCGCCTGGCAGTGGCGATTGTAACGGCCATGCAAAAAGTCCGCAAAGAAAAGCGTAACGTTTATTATCATAACATAAAGGTAAGCGGCCCCGAGCCGCCCACATTCGTTAATTTGATCGTGAATCCGTTTTCATTGAAAAACAAAAAGTTCGACAAGCTGGTGCTCGTTTTGTTCGAGAAGCCGGAGCATTCTGGCAATCCGGTCCGTGCTGACGACGAATTTGAAATTGAACCGAACGTCAACCATCGGATGATCGAGTTGGAGCAAGAGCTGCGACAAGCGGAGGAGTCGCTTCAGGCGACGATTGAAGAGCTGGAGACGTCCAACGAGGAGCTTCAATCGGTTAACGAAGAGCTGGCTGCGATGAACTCGGAATATCAGTTCAAGCTTCAGAAGCTGAGCGAAGCGAACGATGATATGGACAATTTTTTGACCAGTACCAATATCGGGGTGGTGTTCTTGGACACCAACCTGTGCATTCGCCGGTTTACGCCTGCCATCACGAAGGAAATCAACTTGCTTGAGGTCGATTGCGGGGTCCCCTCGGGCATATCTCCCATAACTTCGATGACGACGGCATCGTGCGCGATGCCCAAAACGTGCTGAAGACGCTGATTCCCGTCGAGCGGGAGCTTCGGAGCCGCAGCGGGCTGTGGTACAGCATGCGCGTCCTGCCTTACCGTACGAGCGATCATGTGATCAAAGGCGTCGTCCTGACGTTCGCGGACATTACGGAGCTGAAGTCGGCCAACGAGCAGCTGCTTAAGCTTTCTTGCGCCATAGAGCAAAGTCCCTCCGTCACCGTCATTGCCGATGCGGAAGGAAAGATCCAATACGCGAACCCCAAATTTACGGAGATGACCGAGTTCCAAATGGCCGAGGTGGCGGGAAGTTCCCTTCGCGAGCTGAATCATTGGGACGCCTCTCCAACCTCATTCGAGGAAATCTGGAGCCTGCTCTCGTCCGGACACGAGTGGAAGGGCGAGTTGGAATGCCGGCGCAAAAACGGGCCGAATTACTCGGAATTCGTCAAAATTTTGCCGATTAAAGATCAGGATGGCCGGATTATCCATTATCTTAAAATCGCCGAGGACATTACGGAACGGAAGCAAACGGAGGAATTGCTGCGGAAATCGGAGATGCTGTCGGCCGTCGGCCAGCTTGCGGCCGGCATCGCGCATGAAATTCGCAATCCGCTGACCGCGCTCAAAGGCTTTACCAAGCTGATGGGTTCGGGAGGACAGCACGGAAACTATTTGTCCATCATGACGGACGAGCTGGAGCGGATCGAAGAGATCGTGAGCGAGCTGCTCGTGCTGGCGAAACCGCAGGCGGCCGACTTTTTGCCGAAATCCGTGGCTTCAATTCTGCATGACGTCGTTATGCTGCTCGAAACGCAAGCCATCATCAGCAAGGTGACCATTGAAAAGGACATCGAGGATGAGCTCCCACTGGCAAGCTGCGTGGAAAACCAGTTGAAGCAGGTATTCATCAACGTGCTGAAGAACGGGGTGGAAGCGATGCCCGGAGGCGGTACGTTCCTCGTCAAGATGGAAAAGTCGGAGCGGGGCAGCATACGCATCAGCTTTATCGACCAAGGCTGCGGCATTCCGGAGAGCAAGCTGGCGAAGCTGGGCCAACCGTTTTATACGACGAAAAACAAAGGAACGGGTCTCGGGCTCATGGTCAGCTACAAAATTATCGAAAATCATCGCGGGTCTATGACCATAACGAGCAAGGAAGGAGTCGGAACGACGGTCGTTATTGAACTTCCGGGGGTGCCGTAAAAGAAAAAGCACCTGATTCGCAATATTGCGGATTCAGGTGCTTTTGCTCGCTGCGCAGGTTTATTTTATGGCTACCGGCAACTGCTTGATATTGCCCGGATCGGGCGTGATGAACAGTGTTTTTTGATGGTCGTAAATGACGAATCCGGGCTTGGCTCCGCTAGGCTTACGCACGTGCCGGATGAGCGTATAGTCCACCGGCACCTGGCTCGATTCCTTGGCTTGGCTGAACCAGGCGGCAAGCTGGGCCGCTTCGTGCAGCGTCGCCTCGCCGTACTCGGCGCTGCGAATGACGACGTGAGAGCCTGGAATATCCTTCGTATGCAGCCACGTATCGCCAGGGTGGGCGAGCCGGTTCGTCAAGTACTCGTTCTGCGTGTTGTTTTTGCCGACATAGATCGGGATGCCTTCGCTTGAAGTGTAGCAGGCCAGAGCCGGCTTTTGGTTCGGCTTTTTTTTGCGTCCTTTTTTGCCGCGGTTCCGCACATAGCCTTGCTCCGTCAGCTCCTCGCGAATTTCCTCGATATCGGCGAGTCCCGCGCTGGCCAACTGCTGCAGCAAGTTGTCCAAATAGCGGATTTCCTCGTGCGCCTCCGCCATCTGCTGCTGAACGGCGATCAAGCTGTTCTTGCTTTTGGTATATTTCTTGAAATACCGCTGGGCGTTCTCGGACGGCGTCAGCAGCGGATCAAGCTCAATCGTGACGGGACGCTGCTCTTCGTCGTAATAGTTCACGACCTCGATTTGCTTGTCGCCTTTGCGGATTTGATGCAGCGAAGCGGTGAGCAGCTCGCCCAGGATGCGGAAACGGTCCGCGCCGCGGGCGTCCTCCATCGTCTCTTCCAGTTTTTCCAGCTTTTTTATGTTTTTGCTGCGTTCGTTGCTGAGCAGCCGGAACAGATCGGCTACGCGCTGCTTCACGGTATCCCGCTCGGCCTTGTCTCCGTAATACGCCTCGAGGCAGGCGCTAATCGAGGAGAAGCGCTGCGTCTCGCCCTGCACGTGGCTCAGCTCCGTAATGGAGAAAAACGTTTTGCCCGTCGACGCTTCTTCGACAATAACCGCTTCCGCCGCTCCGGCCTCCAGTCTTTCGGTGAGCTCCCGGAACGGAGCCCACAGCTTCGCGGGCATTTCGGACGGTAGAGGCAGGCCTCCTCCGTTGACAGCGCGGTACACAAGCTCGCGGGCGACAAGCGGGCTAAACCCGCTGAAACGCGCGACAAGCGCCTGCTCCCAGAAGCGCGAGGAAGCGGGCTCATCGGCCGCCTCGGCCACTTCGGCAAGGAGAGCGGTGAACCGCTCCTGGCTAAGCCCGAACGGAAGCAGCTTGTGCTGTTCCGGCGGCGCCGTGTAGACGCTGCCCGGCATGACGATGCGGTAGCTGCTGATTGCCGGCGTGACGTGATGAATGCCGTCGGTGATGAATCCGGTCGCCGGGTCCTTCAAAATAATATTGCTGTGGCGGCCCATAATCTCCACGACGATGGTTTTGAGGCTGAGGTCTCCGAGCTCGTCGCGCTGCCGGATGTTCAGATGCAGTATCCGCTCGAGACCGGGCTGCTCGATCGCTTCGATGATGCCTCCCTCGCAATGCTTGCGCAGCAGCATGCAGAACATAGGTGCTTCCAGCGGATTCAGGAAGCTCTGCTCGGTGAGATGCACCCGGGGGTAGGTTGGATTGGCGGACAGCAGCAGCTTCAGGTTGCGGCCGGCCGCGCGGATTTGCAGGACGATATCGTTTTCCGATGGCATCTGCACTTTATTGATGCGGGCCCCGACGCAGCATTGCAGCTCGCGGGCCAGACTGTGAACGACGAGACCGTCGAAAGACATGCGGGACAACTCCATTCTTCATGCGCAGAAAGCGATTTTTGAGTGCTACCCTCTATCATGCCATATTTTGAAGCAAATTTTAAGCTGTAAGACCCGGATGCCGTTTTCGGGACCGTTTTTGTAGCCTGAGCCGACGGGAAGAGGGACGGTTCGTGTCAATATTGGCGAGGCTGCCGTTTCCTCTTCCGGAGCCAATACAGCGCCGCCGCGATGACCGCGTTGCATAGCACAAGACCCGTCAGCGCGGGCGCGACGACCGCGAAGCCGGAATCGCCGCCGAAATAAATGCTCCAAACGATCTTCAGTACGGCGATCAGATTCAGAACGAGCAGGCCGTACAGCCAGGACCGTTTCCAGAACGCATATGCGAGAGCGGCCAGCGACCCGGGCACCAGCAGCGTCATCAACATTTTCGCCAAGTTCCATTCGCCTAGCAAGTAGTCCTGCTCCATTTGCAAAAATTGCTGCACGTGCGGGTCAACCGCGGCTGGCTTCGCAAACCAGAACATGCTGCTCAACAGCAGAAGAAGCACGACAGCGATTCCTTTGAGGCTGCGCCTATAGGCGAAGAAACAGAACGGCAGAAGAAATAACGGACGAATGTACCAGCTCAACACGTTTTGATGCCTTTCATAAGCCCAGAAAAACCATTCCTCCAGCATTTGTATTTACCTCCCCGAACGATTTGTTGCGGCGATGCCGTTTTCCACGATCCGAAGCAGGCTGTCGATCGTCTCCATGGCCTGTTCCTCACTGCCGGACAAGGCTTGATCGGCGTAATGCTCCGCGACATACACGCTTAGGAACGAAATCAAATCGGCAAGCACCGGCGCATCGACGTCGGGGGCGATCCGGCCCGACTCTTTTTGGCGCTCAATGAGCCGAATGAAAAATTCGTTGCTTTTGGCCGCGGCATCGCCGGTTATTTCCCGTTTCAGCCCGGGATCGCGAAGCTTGGCGAAATCTCCCGCGATCGAAGCAAGCTTCGGATGCGCCCGGTAGAAGCGAATGCCGGAGACAAACAGCTCTCGCACCGTTTGCAGCAGATCGTTCCGTTCGAGATCACGGAAGGCTGCGACCGAGAAGTCCGCCTTTTGCCCGCCTATGACCTCCAGGACATGCTTGTAGAGGTCTTTTTTGTCTTCGAAATACTGGTAGAAGCTGCCTTTGGCAATGCCGGTTTTCGCGACGATACGCGAAATGCTGGCTTTGGCGTACCCGAGTTGATAAAACTCTTCCACGGCCATTTCGAAAATCAGGTTTCGCTTGTCGGCAGGCAAATTAAAAAATGTCGGATGCGGCATCAAACACAGCTCCTTTTGAATATGACTATACGGTCATATGACTATATAGTCATATTATACATCGTTTCCGCATTTTTTCAATGATCTGTGGGGCGAACGGTGAGCGACCCCGGCGTTCCTTTCCAGGTGCTAATTTCCAGCTTGTCTGAATACATTTAACGTAGACAACCTTTTGGGAGGGAAAAAGCAGATGAGTCAGAAGAAGTGGTATCAAATGTCGACGGAAGAAACCCTGCAGTCGTCCGGGACAGAGCCTTCAAAAGGGCTGACTATGGAGGAATCGGAAAAGCGTCTGGCCGCATACGGCAAAAACGAGCTGGCGGAAGGACAAGGCGTGTCTCCCGTGACGCTGTTTTTGAACCAATTCAAAGACTTCATGGTGCTCGTGCTCGCCGGAGCGACGCTCGTCTCGGGGCTACTGGGCGAATATTTGGACGCGGTCGCGATCATTGCGATTATTATCATGAACGGCATTCTCGGCTTTGTGCAGGAATTCCGGGCGGAGCGATCGCTGCGGGCGCTAAAGGAGCTTTCGGCGCCGAACGCCAAGGTGCTGCGGGAGGGCCAAGTGGAGCTCATCCCGGCACGATGGCTGGTTCCAGGGGATATCGTCGTGCTGGAAAGCGGCGACCGGGTGCCGGCGGACGTCCGGTTCATCGAGACGAACGGCCTTTATGCGGAAGAGTCCGCGCTAACGGGGGAATCCGTACCGGTCGCCAAACATACGGAGCCGCTGGAGGGAGATGATATCCCGCTAGGGGACCAGCGCAATGTAGGCTTTATGGGGACGATGCTGACGAGAGGAACGGCCAAAGGAGTCGTTGTCCGTACCGGCATGGCGACGGAGATGGGCAAGATCGCCGACCTGATCCAAAACACGGATGCCACCGAGACGCCTTTGCAGCACCGGCTCGAGCAGCTCGGCAAAATATTGATCGTCGTTGCACTGGCGCTGACGGTGATGGTCGTGGTTGCAGGCATCCTGCACGGACAGGAACCGTACGGCATGTTCCTCGCCGGGGTGAGCCTGGCGGTCGCCGCGATTCCGGAGGGGCTGCCGGCGATCGTGACGATCGCTCTGGCGCTTGGGGTACAGCGGATGATTCAGCGTAAGGCGATCGTCCGCAAGCTGCCTTCCGTTGAGACGCTCGGCTGCGCTTCGGTCATCTGCTCGGACAAAACCGGCACGCTGACGCAAAATAAAATGGCCGTGACGCACTTATGGACGGGCGGCGAGCTGCTTGAGGTGACGGGGAACGGGTACGACCCGCGCGGCGATATTTTGAAGCAGGGGCAGCACGTCGATGTGCGGAAAAACCAGATGCTGCGCCGGCTGCTGCAGGTTTCCGTGCTCTGCAACAACGCGGAGCTGCGGGAGGAGCGGGCGGAGTCCAAGAAAAATCAGCCGGACGACGAGACGGAGGGCGTGTGGAACATCAAGGGCGATCCGACGGAGGGAGCGCTTGTCGTGCTCGGGGCCAAAGCCGGCGTAACGCAGCAATCGCTCGAAGGCTTGTACCGGCGCGTCGTGGAGTTCCCGTTCGATTCGGAGCGCAAGCGGATGTCGGTCATCGTCGAGCATCAGGGCGGCCGGATGGTCTGCACGAAAGGAGCGCCCGACGTTCTGTTGCAGCAGTGCGCCTACGTGCTGTGGGACGACAAAATCATCCCGTTCACTCCGACGCTCAAGCAGAAGGTGATGGCGGCGAATGAAGGGATGGCCAAAAACGCGCTCCGCGTGCTCGGCCTGGCTTACCGCGATTTGAAGCCGACGGAACGGAGCGAGGAAGAGACGGCGGTGGAAAGCCAGCTTGTTTTCGTCGGTCTGACCGGGATGATCGACCCGCCGCGCAAAGAAGCGCGGGAAGCGATTCTCAAATGCCGCAAGGCCGGCATCAAAACGGTCATGATCACCGGCGATCACCAGACGACGGCGGAGGCCATCGCCAGGCAGATCGGCATTCTGCCGCAGGACGGCCTCGCTCTGAACGGCCAGCAGCTTAGCGCGATGAGCGACGACGACCTGGATAAACGCATCGGCGAGGTGTACGTCTACGCGCGCGTGTCGCCGGAGCATAAGCTGCGCATCGTCAAATCGCTGCAGCGCCAAGGCCACGTCGTGGCGATGACCGGCGACGGCGTGAACGACGCGCCGGCGATCAAGGCGGCGGATATCGGCATCGCCATGGGGATCAGCGGGACGGACGTATCGAAGGAAGCGTCCGCGCTCGTGCTCAGCGACGATAATTTTGCCACGATCGTCTCGGCCATCGAGGAAGGACGCGGAATTTACGAAAATATCCGCAAATTTATCCGCTACTTGCTCGCTTCGAATGTCGGCGAAATTTTGACGATGTTCCTCGCCATGCTGGCCGGGCTGCCGCTGCCGCTCGTGCCGATTCAGATTTTATGGGTCAATCTCGTGACGGACGGCCTGCCGGCCATGGCGCTCGGGGTGGATCAGGCGGAGAAAGATCTGATGCAGCAGAAGCCCCGCATGGCCAAAGAAAATATTTTCGCTCGCCGCCTCGGGTGGAAAATTATCAGCCGCGGCATTCTGATCGGACTATGCACTCTGGCGGCGTTCTACATCACGCTCAAGCAGGGCGGGGACGGCTCGGGCGCGCTTATGAAGGCGCAGACGGTCGCTTTCGTCACGCTGGTGATGGCGCAGCTCATCCACGTGTTCGACTGCCGCAGCTCACGCTCGATTTTCCACCGGAACCCGCTGCAGAACAAGTGGCTTGTGATGGCGGTCGTTTCTTCGCTGCTGCTGATGCTGCCGGTTCTTTATGTGGAAAAGCTTCAGCCGATTTTCAAGACGGTGCCGCTCGGTGTTGCGGATTGGATGCTTGTGCTCGTATTTGCGGGTATCCCGACATTTCTGATGGGCATCGGAAGCCTGATGAGCAAGCCGCGGAAACGCAAGCCTGCTTCTTACGGAGGCGGCGGGGCGAAGGCGATGAAGCCGGTCATACGGTAAAAGGGATGGGAGCCGGACCCCTGCGAAAGCAGAGGGTTCGGCGATTTGCATTTTCGCCCGAATTCGGATAAAATTTTGCGGAACCGCTATGCATAGCTGCGAATTTGCGATATAGTAGGGTGTAAAACGCTGAAATGGGAGCCAAAACGATGAATTTCACGAAAATGCAAGGGTTAGGCAACGATTTTATCGTCTTGCACGGCCACAAGGAGCTGCCTGTGGATGCATCCCGGCAAGCGATCCGGTTGTGCGACCGCCATTTCGGCATCGGCGCGGACGGTCTTGTCTACCTGCTTCCTTCGGCAAAAGCCGATTATATGATGCGAATCATCAATTCCGACGGCTCGGAGGCGGAGCAATGCGGCAACGCCATCCGCTGTGCGGCCAAATATATTTACGATCACGAGCTTGTTCCCAAGGACAAGACGGAGCTGACGATCGAAACGATCGGAGCCGGGGCGCAGGAGGTTCAGCTGACGCTCAAGGAAGGGCGCGTCGCTACGGTACGCGTCGATATGGGAGAGCCGGTATTGAACGGGCTCGAAGTTCCTACGACGATCGACGAGCCGCAGGTCATCGGGTATCCGGTCACCGTCGACGGACGCGAATTCCGGTTCACCGCCGTGTCGATGGGCAACCCTCACTGCGTTATCTTTGTCGAGGACGCCGTCGGAACGGATCTGTACGCCTGGGGCCCAAAGCTTGAAACACACGCGTTGTTTCCACGTAAAATTAATGTAGAGTTTGCGACGGTCCAAAGGCGCGATTACGCCGACATGCGGGTGTGGGAACGCGGCGCGGGCCCGACGCTCGCCTGCGGAACGGGCGCCTGCGCCACGCTGGTGGCCGGGGTGCTTACCGGACAAATGGACCGGGAAGCGGTCATTTCCTTAAAAGGCGGCGAGCTTCGGATCGAATGGAGCGAATCGAATAATCATGTCTATATGACCGGACCGGCGGAAATCGTGTTTAAAGGAACGCTGTAAGGTCCATCATGGAGAGAAGGGAGATGCCGTTGGTGAAACCGGATTTGCGAGAAGCTCTCAGACGTCAGGTGCTGGTAGGGGACGGGGCCATGGGTACGTACCTGTATCAGATGGGTTTTCCTGTCGGCATTTCTTATGAAGAATTAAATTTGTTGGAGCCCGATGTCATTATGGACGTGCATCGGCGCTATTACGAAGCCGGAGCGCGTTTAATCGAGACCAATACGTTCTCGGCGAACCGCGAAAAGCTGTCCAAATACGGGCTGGAGCAGGAGATGGAGGCGATCAACCGCGCCGGCGTCGAGCTGGCCAGAAAAGCGGTTGGAGACGACGCCTATGTTGTCGGCGCTATCGGCTCGATCCGGGCGGGCAAACGCAAAAATGTCCGCACCGCCAAGGTTAAGGAAGATTTGCGCGATCAGATCGAGGTGCTTGTCGATACGCCGGTGGATGGGCTGCTGCTCGAGTCGTTCTACGATCTGGAGGAAATGTTGATCGCGTTGAGGCTGATCCGCAAGGTCAGCGAGCTCCCGGTCATTTGCCAGTTTGCGACCGAAGGAACGGACTCGACGCATGACGGCATCCTGCTGACGGAAGCGTTCCGGAAACTGACGGCGGCCGGGGCGGACGTTGTCGGTTTCAACTGCCGGAGCGGTCCGAACGGGCTGATGCGTTCGCTTCAGCGGGTCGCCGGCATGGAGGGCGCGCCGCCATTCTCGGTGTTCCCGAACGCAGGGATCGCCGACTATGTGGACGGACGCTACACCTATGCGGCCACTCCGGAATATTTCGGGGAAACCGCCCGGAAATTCGTCGACTTGGGAGCGCGCATCATCGGCGGCTGCTGCGGCACGACGCCCGAGCATATCGCCGCCATGGCGCAGTCGCTTCGGAACTATTCGCCCAATCCGGATGCTTTGCGCTTGCTGCAGGAAGTCGGCGGCGGAAGCGAGACCGGCCGCATTGTGACGCGTCTGCAGCCCGTACCGACGCCTTCCGCTCCGGAGCCGAATCTCGCCGAGCTCGCGAAGGAGCGCTATACCGTCATCGTGGAGCTTGATCCACCGCGCGATCTGGACATCGAGAAGTTCATGCAGGGGGCGCAGGCGCTCAAAAATGCCGGGGTCGACGCGTTGACGATGGCGGACAATTCGCTCGCCGTCACACGGATGAGCAACTTGGCGCTCGGCAGTCTGGTAAAAGAGAGAATCGGCATGAAGCCGCTCATTCACATCGCGTGCCGGGACCGCAACATGATCGGTACCCAATCGCATATGATGGGGCTTCATGCGCTCGGCATCGACCATGTGCTGGCCGTGACGGGCGATCCGGCCAAATTCGGCGATTTGCCGGGTTCGAGCTCCGTGTACGATCTGACATCGTTCGAGATCATCCGGATGATCAAGCAGTTGAACGAGGGAATCGCTTTTTCCGGCAAGTCGCTGAAGAAGAAAGCGAATTTCGTCGTTGGCGCCGCCTTCAATCCCAATGTCAAGCACTTGGATAAAGCGGTGCAGCGGCTTGAGCGCAAAATCGAGTCCGGCGCCGATTATATCATGACCCAGCCGGTCTATAATGCGGAGCTGATCGAGAAGGTGTACGAAGCAACAAAGCATCTGGACGTTCCGATCTTCATCGGCATTATGCCGCTCGCCAGCGGGGGCAACGCCGAATACCTGCATAACGAGGTTCCGGGCATTCAGCTATCGGACGAAGTCCGGCAGCGGATGAACGGGCTCAAGGGCGAGGAAGGACGGGCCATGGGCGTGCAGATCGCCAAGGAGCTTCTCGATGCGGCGATGCGTTATTTTAAAGGAATTTACCTGATGACGCCGTTCCTTGCCTACGAGATGACCGTACAGCTGACGGAGTACGTTTGGGAGAAAGCGCAGCGGCTTGATTCCCACTTGTACCCACTATCAAAATGAATTAGAATAGGATAATGGATGTGAAGGCCATGGTCATCAGTATGACCGGCTTCGGACAAGCCGCACGTACGACGGACGGCTTCCGGATCCAGATTGACCTGAAATCGGTCAATCACCGTTACTGCGAGATCGTGGTACGGATGCCCCGGGAATTTGCCCGTTACGAGAACGCGGTGAAAGCCGCCGTTCAGCAGCACGTAAGGCGCGGGCGTGTCGATGCGTTCGTTACGGTCGAACGCGACCGCGACGTACCGCAAGCCGTCGAGATCGACTGGAGCTTGGCGATGGGCTATGTTCAGGCGGCCGAACAGCTGCGGGAGCGGTTGTCCCTCAAGGACGAGCTGAGCCTGCGCGACTTGCTTGCCATTCCCGGCCTGGTTGCGATCGGGCAACATCAGGAGATGGCCGAGGAGCGGATGGAAGCCGAGCTCGTTGCCTGCGCAGCGGAAGCGGCAAGGGAGCTTTCGGACATGCGCGAGAAGGAAGGCGCCTTTCTTCAGAACGATCTGATACAGCGTATCGGGACGATGGAGCATTATTGCAGCACAGCCTCGGGGATTGCGCCACAAGTGGTCCAAGACTATGCCGGCAAGCTCCGCGCCCGGATCGAAGAGCTTTTGCAGCAAGCGCCTCCGGACGAGCAGCGGCTTGCCATGGAGATCGCCGTCTTCGCCGACCGTGCCAGCATCGCCGAAGAACTGACCCGTCTGCAAAGCCACTGCAAGCAGTTCCGGGAGCTGCTGAAATCTTCCGAGCCGGTGGGCCGCAAGCTCGATTTCCTCGTTCAGGAGATGAACCGGGAAGCGAATACGATCGGTTCCAAAGCGAATCATGCCCAACTGGCCGCCGTGGTGGTCGACATGAAAGCGGAGCTTGAAAAAATGCGGGAGCAGATTCAAAATATCGAGTAATTTTAGTAATTAACTCTTTCTTTTGAAATGATTTTTGTTCGTTGCGGTTGGCGGAGAACAGAGGATCTGCCGGAGCATATGCTTCCGATGCAGTTTTCCTTTGCGGAAAACTTGCAGTTTACGTGCCGCCTTTGAAATTGGGTTCTTACCGCAAAGGAAGTTCATGAAGAACCCGATTTCAAGAGCGGCCGAAGGCAGATGCTGCTGATTCGCAGCCTCTGACGAACAACCTCTCATTTTAAAAGAAAGTTCCAGGGGGAACCTATAACAATGGCGATCAAACTAATCAACATCGGTTTCGGGAATATCGTATCTGCGAATCGAATCATTTCCATTGTCAGCCCGGAATCGGCACCGATCAAACGGATCATCCAAGAAGCGCGCGACCGCCATATGCTGATCGATGCGACTTACGGTCGCCGCACCCGCGCCGTCATTATCACGGACAGCGATCATGTCATTTTGTCCGCGGTACAGCCGGAAACGGTGGCGCATCGACTTTCCAATAAGGACGATGATCATGACGAGTAATGTAGGATATACCCCTGCGGATAAGGGAATTTTGATCGTGCTTTCCGGTCCTTCCGGCGTCGGCAAGGGTACCGTCTGTAAAGCGCTGCGGGGCTGTGCGCCGGATATCGTATATTCGGTTTCCGCAACAACGCGGGCTCCGCGGCAGGGCGAAGTGGATGGGGTCAATTATTTTTTTAAGACGAGAGAGCAATTCCAGCAAATGATTGCGCAGGACCAGATGCTGGAATGGGCCGAGTACGTAGGCAATTATTACGGAACACCGCGCAAGTTTGTAGAAGACACGCTGAACGCAGGCAAGGACATTATTTTGGAGATCGAAGTGCAGGGTGCGCTGAAGGTGAAGCAGAAGTTCCCGGAAGGAGTCTTCATTTTTCTGCTGCCACCGTCGCTGCCGGAGCTTGAAAGCCGCATCGTCGGACGCGGCACGGAATCCGAGGAAACGATTCGCAGCCGCATGTCGGTGGCGGTCGACGAGATCGCGATGATGGAGCATTACGATTATGCTATCGTCAACGATCAAGTAGATTTCGCCTGTTCCCGGATCCGCAGCATTTTGACGGCGGAGCATTGCCGTAAAGACCGGATGGTTTCCAAAATTCAACACTGGATGGCTGAGGTGAAAAAATAACATGTTGTATCCTTCAATCGACAAGCTTTTGGACAAAGTAGACAGCAAGTATTCGCTCGTGGTAGCGGCCGCCAAACGGGCGCGCATGCTGCGTGACGGCTCCAAAACCGAAGTAAAGCAAAAGAAGTCGCATAAATATGTAGGTCTGGCTCTGGAAGAAATCTACGAAGATCATATTTCCTACGAGAAATTGCAAAACAAAGAGTCCTTAAAGTAAACAACAACCCTCGCGGTTGTTATTTTTTTCGCAAGGATACGATTCATTGCCCGTAAGGGAAAGGAGCGAAGCCCATGTTGAACGGAAAAACGGTCTTGCTCGGGGTCAGCGGCGGCATTGCCGCTTATAAAGCGGCGGCGGTGTGCAGCAAGCTGGCACAGGCGGGAGCCGACGTGCGGGTCATCATGACGGAATCGGCGACCAAATTTGTAGCGCCGCTGACGTTTCAAACGTTGTCGAGACACGACGTCATTGTCGATACGTTCGACGAAAAGGACGCTTCCGTCGTATCGCATATCGATCTGGCGGACCGGGCGGACGTCGTCGTGATCGCCCCGGCTACCGCCAACGTCATCGGCAAAATCGCTCTGGGCCTCGCCGACGATATGCTTAGCACGACGCTATTGGCCACCACGGCGCCGATTCTCGTAGCTCCCGCCATGAACGTACATATGTATGCGCACCCGGCGGTGCAGGCCAACATGCAGAAGCTTGCGGAGCGCGGCGTGCGGTTCATCGAGCCCGGCACGGGTCAGCTGGCTTGCGGCTATGTGGGCAAGGGCCGTCTGGCGGAGCCGGAAGAGATCGTGGCTGCGGTCGAACGTTTTTTTCAAGAGAGGCGGCTGCTTGAAGGGAAGCGTGTTCTGGTAACGGCCGGCGCGACGGTGGAACGGATCGACCCCGTCCGGTACTTGACCAACGATTCCTCGGGCAAAATGGGCTACGCAATCGCCGAGGAAGCGCAGCGGATGGGGGCGAACGTGACGCTCGTCACGGGCAAAGCTTCAATTGCCGCGCCCGCCGGCGTGACCGTGGTCAAAGTCGAATCCGCGCTGGAGATGATGGAAGCGGTCCTTTCCCGACTGCCCGAGCAGGATGTGATTATTAAGGCCGCGGCCGTGGCCGATTACCGGCCTGCGGAGCAGGCGGAGCATAAAATCAAGAAAAACGAAGATGAAATGACGATGCGGCTGGTGAAAAATCCGGATATCGCGCAAGCGGTCGGCGAACGGAAGAAGCCGTCGCAGCTTCTCGTCGGTTTTGCGGCCGAAACGCAGCATTTGGAGACATTTGCGCAGGAAAAGCTGAAGAAGAAGCGCTGCGATCTGCTGGTAGCCAATGACGTGACGATGGAAGGCGCAGGTTTCGGGACCGATACGAACGTCGTACGGATTTATGATTCCGGGGGGCTGGTTGAAGCGCTGCCTCTGATGTCGAAAGGACAAGTCGCGGCCAGATTGCTCGCGCTAGTTGCGGATCGTCTCGGAAAGGGGAGATGACCGACGAATGTACGCCAAAGTTATTGTGGATGTCCCGGCCCGGCCTACAAACCGGGCATTTGATTATATAGTACCGGAAACGATGCGGGACTACATCGCCGTGGGGAGCCGCGTAGGCGTTCCCTTCGGCCCGCGGACCGTACAAGGGTTTGTCGTGGAGCTTCATGACGGAACGGACCTCGACCCGGAGAAGCTGAAGCCGATCCGCCAGACGCTGGACGTTACTCCTCCGCTAACTCCCGAGCTGGTAAAGCTGGGCCGCTGGATCAGCCGCACGTATCTTTGCCACGAAATTATTGCGCTGCAAGCAATGATCCCCGGCGCGCTGAAGGCCAAGTACGAACGGCATGTGAAGGTGGCCGACGAACCGGAGACCAAAGAAAAGCAGCCGGAGCTGCTGCCTCTGCTTCTTCCCGAGCAGGAAGAAATCCTCGCTTATGTCCGCAAGCACGAATCGGTCGAGCTGGAATCGCTGCTGCAAACCTTTTCGGAAAAAGGCGCACTGATCAAGCAGCTGCTGGAGGACGGCCGGCTGACGGAAATTCAAATGGTCAAAGACCGGATGTCTTCGAAAAAAGCGCTGTATGTGTTTCCGCCGAACGATCCCGATCAGATGGAAGCGTGGCAAGCCGAGCTGCCGGCGCGCGCGGCCAAGCAAAAGCAAGTGCTCGCTTTTCTGCAGGAGCATCCTGAGCCAATCAAGCTGACAGAGCTGCTGACGAAGCTGCAAATCACCGCCGCAGCGGTCAAAGGGCTCACCGAACGAGGCTGGCTTCGGCTGGAGGAAACCGAAGTGCAGCGCGATCCCTATGCGTCGCGCACCTTCAAGCCGACCTCGCCGCTCCCGCTGACGCCCGAACAGCAATCGGTGTTCGAACGGATCAGAGAAGCGGCGCAAGGACGGACGCGTCGCGTCTTTTTGCTGCACGGCGTGACTGGCAGCGGCAAGACGGAGGTCTACCTCCAGTCGATCCAATCCTGCTTGGATCAAGGCCGCGAAGCGATCGTCCTTGTCCCGGAAATTTCGCTTACGCCCCAGATGGTGGAGCGGTTCAAAGGAAGGTTCGGCAATCGGGTCGCCGTGCTGCACAGCCGTCTCTCCAACGGCGAACGCTATGACGAATGGCGCAAAATCGTGCGCCGGGAAGTCAGCGTCGTGATCGGCGCCCGCTCGGCGATTTTCGCGCCATTCACGAATATCGGACTCATTATTATTGATGAAGAACACGAATCGACCTATAAGCAGGAAGAAAGCCCGAAATATCACGCTCGCGATGTGGCGATCGCCCGGGCGGGTGAACACGGGGCCTCAGTCGTGCTGGGCTCCGCTACGCCTTCGCTGGAAAGCATGTACCGGGCTTCCGTCGAGGCCACGGCTTTAGCAACCCCGGATCGTCCGGCATTCGAATTGCTCTCCATGCCTTCGCGCGTCGAGGGAAGGCCGCTGCCGCGGGTGAACATCGTCGATATGCGCGAGGAACTGAAGAACGGCAACCGGTCGATGTTCAGCCGCGCCTTGTATAAAGCGATCGAAGATCGGTTACACAAGAAGGAACAGGTCGTCCTGCTGCTGAACCGGCGCGGGTACGCCACGTTCGTCATGTGCCGCACCTGCGGCTATGTCGCGGATTGTCCGCATTGCGATATCTCGCTGACGTACCATCAAAGCTCCAAGGCAATCCGCTGTCATTACTGCGGCTACGCGGAGCGCGAATTGGCCGTCTGTCCGGACTGCGGCAGCGAGCATATCCGCCACTTCGGCACGGGAACGCAGCGCGTCGAGGAGGAGCTCGGCAAGCTGTTTCCCGGCATTCGCGTCATTCGCATGGACGTCGACACGACGACGGAAAAGGGCTCGCACGAAAAATGGCTCACGATGTTCCGCAACCGTCAGGCCGACGTGCTGCTGGGAACGCAGATGGTCGCCAAAGGGCTTGATTTTCCTTACGTGACGCTCGTCGGCGCGCTAGCTGCCGATTCCGTTCTGAACCTGCCCGATTTCCGCGCGGCCGAACGGTCGTTCCAGCTGCTGACGCAGGTGGCGGGACGCGCCGGACGGCACGAGCTGCCCGGCGAGGTGTTCGTGCAAACGTACACGCCGGAGCATTACAGCATTATGAGCGCGAGCAAGCACGATTATATGGGCTTTATGCGCAAGGAGATGCTGATGCGCAAGCTGCACAATTACCCGCCGTTTCACCGGCTGGTTTTGATTACGTTGTCGCACGAGCAGGTACAGCTGCTGCTTCGCGCGGGCGAAATGCTCGCTTCCCGTCTCAAGGAGCTGGCGCAGACGATGCAGGCGGACGGAACCGAGCTGGAGGTGCTGGGGCCCGTCGCTTCGCCGATTTCAAGGATCAAAGATAGATATCGGTTTCAATGCATGATAAAATATCGGGGAGAGACGGACATTTCCGCCTTGGTGCAGAAAGCGGCCGCCGTGCTTGACGATATCGTGAAGCAGCAAAAGCTGACGGTGTCGATCGATGTCGATCCCCAAGTGTTAATGTAAGGCGCTGTCAACCGGCCCGTGCGGCCGGAATATACATAACGTATCAGTCCGGCTGTAAAAAGCCGGTTCATTCTGTTGAACTGAAAAAGGATGGTGCACGAAATGGCAATCAAAATCATCGTGAAGGACCCGGACCCGGTGCTGCGTGAAAAATGCAAGCCGGTTCCTAAAATTACACCGAACATTCATAAGCTGTTGAATGATATGGCGGATACGATGTACGATGCGGAGGGCGTAGGACTGGCCGCGCCGCAGATCGGCATTCTCAAGCGGGTCATCGTTATGGACGTCGGCGACGAGCACGGCTTGATCGAGCTGATCAATCCGGAGATCATCGAGCGGGAAGGAGAGCAGTTCGGACCGGAGGGCTGCTTGAGCATTCC
This sequence comes from Paenibacillus oleatilyticus, assembly GCF_018998565.1. Lineage (GTDB taxonomy): Bacteria > Bacillota > Bacilli > Paenibacillales > NBRC-103111 > Paenibacillus_G > Paenibacillus_G oleatilyticus. Next base: position 18,751 of record NZ_JAHNZO010000028.1, read on the forward strand.
CGGATTTACGGGCGATGTGAAGCGGGCAGCACGTGTGAAGGTGAAAGGTCTCAACCGCAACGGCGAGGAGATCGTCATCGAAGGGACCGAGCTGCTGGCCCGCTGCATCCAGCATGAGGTGGATCATTTAAACGGGGTGCTGTATACGGATCTCGCTGAAAAAATGTATCGCAGCGAGCAAGAGGATCGTGATGACGCATGAGAGTGATTTTTATGGGCACGCCGGAGTTCGCCGTGCCGTCTCTGCAGACGCTGCTGAACGATAAAAATCTGGAGGTCGTCGCGGTCGTCACGCAGCCGGACCGTCCGGTCGGGCGCAAACGCGTACTGACGCCGACTCCCGTCAAGGTCGAGGCGGAGAAGCACGGCCTGCCCGTGCTTCAGCCGGAACGGCTGCGCCGCCCGGAGTCCGTCGAGGCGATCCGCACCCTGCAGCCGGATCTCATTGTGACTGCGGCCTTCGGACAAATTTTGCCAAAATCGGTACTCGATCTGCCGAAGCTGGGCTGTATTAATATTCACGCTTCGCTGCTCCCCAAATACCGCGGCGGAGCGCCGATTCATTACGCCGTGATGAACGGCGACGCCGTCACCGGCGTCACGATCATGTACATGGCGGAAGGTCTGGATACCGGCGACATGATCAGCAAGATCGAGGTGCCGATCGAGGACAGCGATACGACCGGCACGATGTTCGACAAGCTGAGCTTGGCCGGAGCGGAGCTGCTGGAGCGGACGCTGCCGGATTTGTTGGCGGGCCGTGTGCAGGCCGTGCCGCAGAACGATGCGGAGGCGGTATACTCGCCCAATATTACCCGCGAGCAGGAACTTATCGATTGGACAAAGCCGGCGGAGCAGCTGTGGAATCTGGTGCGGGGGCTGCATCCTCGTCCGGGAGCTTACACGCTGTGGAACGGCGAAGTATTGAAAATATGGACGTGCGCCAAGCCCGACGAGTCGGATCAGGCATCTGAAGGCGTACAGCCGGGTACCGTGCTGGAAGCGGGAGAACGCGGGATCGCCGTCGTTGCCGGACAAGGCGTGCTCCGGATCACGGAGCTGCAGCCGGCGGGCAAGAAGGCCATGGACGCCGCCGCGTTCGCGCGAAGCGGACAGCTGGCGCCGGGCACCGTGCTTGGGACATCGGGCGATTGAGCTGTGAGCTATAGAAGAAAAGCGGAGGAATTATGAGCGAAACGAATCAACCGTCCTCCGGACGGACCAAGCGGGCGGGAGCGGCAGGAGGCAAACGTGCCAGTGGTGGAGCCTCGGGGAACCGTCAGGGGAATGCTCCCCGGGCAAGCAAAGGCACGGCTCAGGGCTCGGCCAGGGAAGCGGCGCTTGATGTGCTGGTGCGGATTGAGCAGGACCGTTCGTACAGCAATTTGCTGCTCAACCAGACGCTGCAAAAGTACAAGCTGGATAAGCCGGACTCAGGGCTTGCGACCGAAATCGTCTACGGAACGGTGCAGCGGCTCGGCACGATCGACTTTTTCCTGGAGCGGTTCGTCAGCAAAGGGCTGGCGAAGCTGCAGCCCTGGGTTCGCAACCTGCTGCGGTTGAGCTTTTACCAGCTTCACTACTTGGACCGGATTCCGGACCATGCGATCGTCAACGAAGCGGTCAATATCGCGAAGCGGCGGGGCCATCAAGGCATCTCCGGCATGGTCAACGGCGTGCTGCGCAGCGTGCTCCGCAGCAAAAGCGAGCTCGTCCTGCCCGCCGGGCTGCCGGCCGAGCGGCGCATCGCGCTTGCGCAGTCGCACCCGGAGTGGCTGGTGCGGCACTGGGTCCGCGAGTTCGGCGAGCAGACGGCCGAGCGGCTCTGCGAGGCGAACAACACGCCACCGCGCGTGAGCCTTCGCGCGAATGCGCTGAAGCTCGGCCCGGGCGAGCTGGCCGAGCGGCTGCGGCAAGGAGGGCTCGAAGCGGAGCCCTCCGCCGTTGCGCCCGCCGGCGTGACCGTTCGCGGCGGCGGCAACATGGCCCTCTCGCCGGACTATGCGGCGGGCCTGTATTCGGTCCAGGACGAGAGCTCCATGCTCGTCGCGGAATGGGTGGATCCGCAGCCGGGCGAGCGGGTGCTGGACTGCTGCGCCGCGCCCGGCGGCAAGACGACGCACCTAGCGGAGAAGATGGGCGACCGCGGTGAAATCGTCGCTTGCGACGTGCACGAGCATAAGCGGAAGCTCATCGAGGAGCAGGCGGAGCGCCTCGCGCTGCGGTCAATTCGGACGCTGACGGCGGACGCGCGCCGGCTGGCGGAGCAGTTTGCCCCGGGAAGCTTCGACCGCATCCTGCTTGACGCCCCCTGCTCGGGGCTTGGCGTCATTCGGCGGAAGCCGGATATGAAGTGGAGCAAAAGCGAAGCGGAGCTGACGGAGATCTGCGATATCCAGCGGGAGCTGCTGGAGGCGGTGCATCCGCTGCTGAAGCCGGGAGGCGTGCTGGTGTACAGCACGTGCACGGTGGAGAAGGCCGAGAACGAAGACATGATCCGCGCCTTTTTGGAGCGGCATCCTTCGTTTGCGCCGGACCTGCCCGAAGTGCCGGAGACGCTCCAAGAGCGGCTGGACGAAGAACTCGCCGCGGTGCGGATTATGCCGTACGATTACGGTTCGGACGGCTTTTTTATCGCCCGGCTGCGCAAGCGAGCATAGAACCGCAAAATGTGGTAAAATAAAACGTGGCCTTTTCGGCGGATTGTCCCCGAAAGGGCTTCACTATAGACTAAACAGGTTGTGATGCATACAATGAACGAAATAGAAAGCAGATGGCAGCCGAAAAACGAAAAGCCGTACGTCTACGACTTTACCCTGGAGGATTGGCAGCAGTGGGTCAAGGACAACGGAGAGGCGGGCTTTCGCGCCGGCCAAATTTTCGATTGGCTGTATGTGAAAAGAGTTTCAAGCTTCGACGAGATGACGAATCTTCCGAAAACGCTCCGGGATCGGCTTAAGGAGCAGTTCGACTTCGTCACGCTCAAGGAAGTGGCGCATTACCGTTCGAAGGACGGGACCGTCAAGTTTTTGTTCGAGCTTAGCGACGAGAACGCGATCGAAACGGTCATCATGAAGCACAGCTACGGGAACAGTATCTGCGTAACGACGCAGGTCGGCTGTCGGGTCGGCTGTACGTTCTGCGCCTCGACGCTCGGCGGGTTGAAGCGGAATTTGACGTCCGGCGAGATCATCGCTCAGGTCGTCAAGGCGCAGCAGCTCTTGGACGAAACGCAGGAGCGGGTCAGCAGCATCGTTATCATGGGAATCGGCGAGCCGTTCGAGAATTATGACGCGGTGATGAAGTTTCTCAAGGTGATGATCCATCCGAAGGGGCTGAATATCGGCCAGCGGCACATTACGGTGTCGACAAGCGGCATCGTTCCGAACATTTACCGGTTTGCCGACGAGGATACGCAGATCAATCTGGCGATTTCGATCCATGCGCCGAACGATGAGCTGCGTTCCAAGCTGATGCCGGTCAACCGCCGGTACCCGTTTGCCGAGTTGATCGAAGCCTGTCAATATTACGTTGCAAAAACCGGACGGCGTATTACGTTCGAATACGCGTTGATGGGCGGCGTAAACGATCAGGCGGAGCACGCGGAGGAGCTGGCGAAAGTATTAAAAGCATTTCCGATGGCGCACGTGAACTTGATTCCGGTCAATTTCGTTTCCGAGCGCAACTATGTGCGTACGCCCCGGAATGATATCTTCACGTTCCAACGCATTCTGGAACGCAACAAAATCAACGCCACCATACGCCGGGAGCAGGGAAGCGATATCGCGGCCGCCTGCGGGCAGCTGCGGGCGAAGCATATGGAGTCGGGTGCGAGGTGAAGCAAGCGATGCTGAGATTGGCTTATCAATCCGATATCGGCCGGGTGCGGGCAGTCAATGAGGACCGTGCAGCCGTTCAAGAAGACTTGAACGGCTGGACCCTCGCCATTGTCGCAGACGGCATGGGAGGCCATCAGGCCGGAGATATCGCAAGTCAAATGGCGGTGGAGCTTATCCCGCTGAAGGTGAAGTCCTTGGATCCGAACCGGTCGTCCGAGGAGAGGCAGCTTAAATTGAAAGAAGCCATCGAAGCCGCCAACGATAACATTTTCGAGTTTGCGTCCGGACGCGAAAATTACCACGGGATGGGGACGACCGTCGTTGCTGTGCTGGCGAACGACGAGCGGGCTGTCGTGGCGCATATCGGCGACAGCCGCGTATACCGGATTCACGACGGGCAGATCGAGCAGTTAACGGAGGATCATTCGCTTGTCAACGAGCTGGTCAAAAGCGGCCAAATCACCCGTGAGGAAGCGAGCCACCATCCGCGGCGCAACGTTCTGACGCGGGCGCTCGGCACCGAGCCGACGATCGAGGTGGATGTGCAGGAAATCGGTTGGGGCCCCGGAGACTTGCTGCTGCTGTGCAGCGACGGACTAAGCAGCCTGGTTGAGCCGGGCCAAATGCTCCAAACCGTGAAGGAGACGGACGGTTTGGAGCGTAAGGTGGACCGCTTGGTCCAGGCTGCGCTGGATGCCGGGGGCGACGACAACGTAACGGTATTGCTGATCGAGAACGGGCCGGGTTCGGCGGTAGATGACGACGGAGAAGCGGGGTGAGGAAGGAATGATCGGTAAGCAGCTTGGAGGACGCTACGAGATTTTGGGACGCGTCGGCGGCGGCGGAATGGCCATCGTATACAAAGGACTCGATATTTTATTGCATCGGCATGTCGCCGTGAAGGTGCTGCGTCAGCAGTACGTGCACGACGAAGAATTCATTCAGCGTTTTCGCCGCGAAGCGCAAGCCGCAGCCTCCTTGTCGCATCCGAACGTGGTCAGCATATACGACGTCGGCCAAGAGGAAGACATCCATTACATCGTGATGGAATACATCGAGGGAACGACCTTGAACGAGCTGATTAAGGAAAGGGCACCGCTGCAGGTGGAGGAAGCCGTTCATATTGCGGGCCAGATTTGCGACGCTCTCGATCACGCGCATCATAATCAAATTATTCATCGCGATATTAAGCCTCACAACATTTTGATGGGCAAAAACGGCCGCGTCAAAGTGACCGACTTCGGGATCGCCCGTGCCGTCACTTCTTCCACGATTACGCAAACCGGCTCCGTCGTCGGCTCGGTTCATTATTTTTCGCCCGAGCATGCCAAAGGGACGCCGACCGGCGAGCAATCGGACTTGTACTCTCTCGGGATTGTCATGTACCAGATGCTGACTGGCCGGCTGCCGTTTCTCGGCGAAAGTCCGATCAGCGTAGCATTGAAGCATTTGCAGGAGGATGTCGAAGAACCGCGCAAGGTGAATCCGCTCATCCCGCAAAGCGTGGAAAACATCATTCTGCGCGCGATGCGCAAAAGCACGTCCGAGCGGTACCGTTCGGCCAAAGACATGCTGAGCGACCTCGAGTCGTGCCTGCTGCCGCACCGCCGCAACGAGCCGAAGGTCAACTTTCTGGACGACGATGAGCTGGATGAGGAAAAGACACGGGTCATGCCCGCGCTGCGGCCGGGACAATACGCCGTTGTGGAGGATGACGACGATCCGCAGCCCCGTGCGAAGGAACCCGCGCCGCCCGAGAAGAAGAAAAAGGGCTGGGTCAAGCCGCTGGTCTGGTTCGTGGTACTTATGTCGCTCGTGGGCGGCATGTGGTATGCGGTCCAGTACGTGCAGCAGAAATTGGCGGTGCAGCGGGTCGATATCCCGAATGTGGTGGATAAGCCGCTTGCCGAAGCTACGAAGATTTTAGAGGACAACAAGCTTCGGGTGGAAGTGGAGCGCCAGAATGATGAGGCGAAGCCGAAAGATATCGTCATTCGGCAGAGCCAGTCGAATATGCAGGTTAATGCGGGTGCGACGATCAAGCTGACTGTCAGCGATGGGCCCGAAAGTAAAAAAATGCCCGATGTTACCAAGCTGAAGCTGGCGGATGCCAAAACAAAGCTGATCTCTCTTGGCTTCAAGTCGGAAAATATCAAGATCGATCAACAGTTTCTGGAAGCCGAGCCGGAAACGGTCACGTCTCAAAAGCCTGCGGTGAATGAGGAATACACGTTGCCGGACGATGTTAAGGTCGAGCTGATCGTTAGCAAAGGACGAGAAACGTTCAAAATGCCGAACCTGGTCGGCAAAACGGAGAACGAAGCCAAAACGTTCCTTAGTGTAAATAGGCTGAAGCTTTCCAAGGACGGGATTGTCCGCCAGCCGAGCTACAAGCAGAGCAAGGGCCGTGTGACTAAGCAATTTCCGTTCGAGCCGGACGACGACGTAACGCCGGGGACGGAGATTACGCTGACCGTCAGCTCGGGCCTTCCGCCGGAAGCGGGACAGATGACCGTGCCGGTGCAGATTAAGCCGACCAAGGAAGGGCAGGCGGGTACGGCCAAAGTTATTCTAAGCGATGCGACGGCCGAAAATTCGGAATACCAGAAGCTTACGAACGTGACCAAGACGGAAACGCTTGAGGTGAAGCTGGTCGTCTCGCCGGATAAAGATGCGACGATTCAGATTCGCGGGGATAACATTCAGAACGATTCGATAACGATCACCTATAAGGATTATCAGGATCAAAAAGGCGGCAAGACTCAGTCAAACGGTACCGGTACGCAGCAGAATACAGGTACCGGGACGAACGGCGGCGGCAAGACCGAGCCTCCGGCCACTCCGGCTTCCGGCACGGGGGCCGAGAGTAGCAAGCCGACGCAGCAGGGAAGCGGCGGAACGGCGCCGCCGACCGGGCAGAACGGAGGCGCAGCAACGCCTCCGGCCGGGAATACGACAAGCACAGGAGGCAAGAATCCATAATGCCAACCGGGTTAATCGTGAAGGCGCTAAGCGGATACTATTACGTGCTTGCCGACGACGCGCAGACGACTGAATCGGTGCAATGCCGGGCGCGGGGGATTTTCAAGAAGCGCGGCATTTCGCCACTTGTCGGCGACCGCGTGGTGTACGGGCTGACGGAGAATGGGGAAGGAACGGTCGACGAAATTCTTCCCCGTTCCTCCGAATTGATCCGGCCGCCGGTGGCAAATATCGATTTGGCTGTATTGGTGTTCTCAGTGACCGAGCCGGCGCTTAATTTGCCGCTTCTGGACAAGTTTCTGGTACATACCGAAAGCGCCGGGCTCGATACGCTGATCTGCTTGACCAAGCATGATCTCTTGTCCGAAGGAAGCTCGCCTGACGGCGTTTCCGGGCAATTGGTGCCGGTGATCCGGCTCTACGAGTCGATCGGTTACCCGATGCTTGTGACAAGCGCCAAGGAAGGCATCGGCGTGAGTGAAGTTTACGATCGGCTTGCAGGCCGAATCGGGGTAGTTGCAGGGCAGTCCGGCGTCGGAAAGTCGTCGCTGCTTAACGCCATGGTGCCGGGGCTGTCGCTCGAAACGAACGAAATCAGCATGAAGCTTGGCCGGGGCAAGCATACGACGCGTCACGTCGAGCTGATCCGGCTGCAGAACGGCGGGCTTATCGCCGATACGCCGGGCTTTAGCCAGCTCGATTTTTTGCAGGTGGATGCGGAGGGGCTTAGCGGGGCTTTTCGGGAATTTGCGCCTTATGCCGCAGCATGCCGCTTCCGCGGTTGCTTGCATCTGCACGAACCGGGCTGCAAGGTTCAGGAGGCGAAAGAAGCGGGCCATATCGCCGCATCGAGGTACGACCATTACATTCAATTTTTAAACGAGATCAAAGACAAAAAAAGGAGGTACTGAGATGCTGCGTATCGCTCCTTCGATCTTATCCGCGAACTTTGCCAAGCTGGGCGAAGAAATTGCCGACGTCGAGCGCGGCGGGGCCGACTGGATTCACGTCGACGTGATGGACGGACATTTCGTGCCGAATATTACAATCGGACCGCTGGTGGTAGAGGCAATCCGTCCGATAACAAAGCTGCCGCTCGACGTGCATCTGATGATCGAGCAGCCGGATCGCTACATCGCCTCGTTCGTTCAGGCCGGCGCTGACCTTATATCGGTTCATGCCGAGGCATGCGTCCATCTGCACCGGACACTTCACTATATCAAGGAGCAGGGCGTAAAAGCCGGCGTCGTGCTGAATCCGGCCACTTCGCTCCATGCTTTGGAATATGTGCTTGAGGAAGGTCTGCTTGACTACGTGCTGCTGATGACGGTTAACCCGGGCTTCGGCGGGCAAAAGTTTATTTCCGCGGTGCTGCCCAAAATCGCCGGACTGCGCCGCATGCTGGACGAGCGCGGGCTTCAGCACGTGGACATTGAGGTTGATGGAGGCGTCAATACCGAAACGGCCAAGCTCGTTGCCGAAGCGGGCGCCAATGTGCTCGTTGCCGGGAACGCGGTGTTCAACCGGCCGGACCGCGCCAAGGCGATCCGCGCGATCCGGGAAGCCGGGAGCGGCCGATAAATGCGGGCGCTTCAAATTTTTGCCTTCTGTTTATTATGCGCCGCCCTGCTGTTCGTGTTTTCCATTATCGACGGCGTGGTAAAGTTTGCATTTTCGCTGGGCGCTTTATACGTCGGTATCCAGTTTTTTAAGCGATTCGAGACGCGCGGCCCGCGCATTGCATTCGTCTTAACCACGATCTTATTCTATTTTATTTATACAGTATTCTACGCGTTGTATTTGGCTGTTCAGCAGCAGCAGGCTGCAGTTTGAGAAAAAAAACAAAACCCGGGCGTGCATAACCGGCCCGGGGTTCGCATACACATGGTTACAAAAGTACGGCTTCCGGCTTTTGTAGCCTTTTTTGTTTTTTCGGTGCCCGGAATTTGCATGGCACGTTTTGGGGAGCAGCGGAATATACTTTTAACGAGGTGGTTTACTGCGCGCATGGCTCGAGGTCGGCTTTGCGTCGCAAAGCCAAGCGATGCTGACTTTGCTGCGCAAAGTCTGGAGGGAGGGTGCAAAATGAAATTTTACACAATCAAGCTTCCGAAGTTTTTGGGTGGGTTTGTGAAAGCCGTACTTAATACATTTAGCAAAAACTGAAGGTACGCTCGTCCATACTTAGGCGCCGGCTGCCGGCTAAGGCAGGCGCTACACCCGGAATCAACGGCTCAGCCGTCCTTGTCTTGCAAGACAAGCGCGTTTGTCTAAGTTGATAGGAATTTATGCTTATCAACTAAAAAAAGCACCTGAGCCAGGTGCTTTTTGTCTGCGGACGCAGATTACACGCGAGTTACTTTTCCGGATTTCAGAGCCTTCGTGCTCACCCAAACGCGTTTCGGTTTGCCGTCGACCAGAATGCGAACCTTTTGAACGTTGACACCCCAAGTGCGTTTCGCTTTGTTGTTCGCGTGGGATACATGGTTGCCGGTACCCGGGCCTTTACCTGTGATAAAACATTTGCGGGACATTGATTACACCTCCTTAAAGCATACACGCTTCAAAAACACACTTAAACATCATATCACAGCGGCCTAAAGGCCGTCAACGCAGCTTCTTCGTTTTCTTCCCCTGAGGCCTGAGTTTTATTTATTTCTTGCGGCGAATATAGTACAATGATTCGTAGTCCATGCTAATTTTGGGATCGAAGGAGCTGTATGGAGATGACAATCGAACTGGCTTCAGAATATGGAAAAATCTATGTTACGGATGAAGTAATCGCCGTACTTGCGGGTTCGGCGGCGCTGGACTGCTACGGACTTGTCGGGATGGCTTCGCGCAATCAATTCAAGGACGGGATTGCCGAACTGCTGCGCCGGGACAATTTGCGCCGGGGAGTTGAGGTTCACCGCGACGAGCAGGATGTCCTGACCATTGATTTATATATCGTCGTCAGCTATGGCACGAAAATTTCGGTCGTTGCGCATAACGTGCAGAGCAAAGTCAAATACATGCTCGGGGAAGTCGCGGGCCTGCAAGTGGCTAACGTGAACATTTTTGTCCAAGGCGTGAGGATTGCGGAATGAGACCTGTGATGACAGCGGTTGTGGCCGAAACATGTTATGGATCGCCGACAGGGTTATAGCGAAAGGGGAACGGTCTTTTTGAGTAAGCGCTTAAAAGAAATGAATGGACAAGATTTCATCCGAATGGTAGAAGCGGGAGCGCATAGGCTGACGACGAACGCAGAACGGGTCAATGCGCTTAACGTCTTTCCGGTACCGGACGGCGACACGGGCACCAATATGAATTTGACCTTGACTTCCGGGGTGGAAGAGCTTCGCCGCCGTCCGTCGGACCACTTGGGTAAAGCAGCGGAAGCGCTTGCTAAAGGCTTGCTGATGGGCGCCCGCGGCAATTCGGGCGTGATTCTGTCGCAGTTGTTCCGCGGTTTCGCCAAAGCCGTATCCGATCTGCCTTCGGCCAACGCCCAGCAGGTGGCTGCGGCGTTTCAGAACGGCGTGGATATGGCCTACAAAGCCGTTGTCAAGCCCGTGGAAGGTACGATTCTGACCGTAGCCAAGGAGGCGGCAAGACAGGGCGTACAGACCGCCAAGCGGCAGCCGGACGTGGCAGTCGTCATGGCGGAGCTGCTGGATCAAGCGAAAGAGGCGCTGGCCAAAACGCCGGACATGCTTCCTGTACTGAAGCAGGTCGGCGTAGTCGATTCCGGCGGACAGGGGCTCGTGTATATCTACGAGGGCTTTGTTTCCGTTTTGGACATGGAGGAAGCGCTGCTGGAGGAGCCGGCCGATATGCCGTACGTCGCTTTTGGCGCGGTGCAGCCGCTCGAGGAGACGCTTGAGCCCGCGGCGACGCCGCTTGATTTTACCGGCCATGAACGCGCTCAGGCGAAGCTGGCGACGGAGGATATCGAGTTCGGGTACTGCACGGAGTTTATGGTGACGCTGAACCCGGGCAAGCTGAACGGCCGCAAGTTTGACGAGGCTCTGTTCCGCGAGGAGCTGTCCGCCTTCGGCGATTCCCTGCTTGTCGTGGCCGACGACGATCTGGTCAAAGTGCATATCCATGCCGAATTCCCGGGAAGCGTTATGAATCTGGCTCAGAACTACGGAGATCTCAGCCGGATCAAAATTGAAAATATGCGCGATCAGCATACGCATCTTTTGATGGAGGAGGCCGGACCGTCCGGCGCGGTCGCGGCATTGGCCAAGGCGACGCATCTGTTGGACGCGGCGAAGGAGCTCGAAATGGGCCAACCGTCCGTCCCCGCAGCGAACAACCCGTCCCGCGAGCTCAAGCCGTATGGCTTTGTCGCCGTATCCGCAGGGGAAGGCATCTCGGGTATTTTCGGCAGCTTGGGCGTCGACCGGATTCTGCATGGCGGACAAACGATGAACCCGAGCACCGAAGATATCGTCCGCGCTATCAACGAGGTTGAAGCGAGAACCGTGTTCGTGCTTCCGAACAATTCGAACATCATCCTGGCTGCTCAGCAGGCCGTGGAGCTTGTCGAAGATAAGCAGGTTGTCGTTATTCCGAGCAAGTCGATTCCGCAAGGCATTGCCGCTGTCATCGCCTTCCAGGAGGAGGCGGCTCCCGAGGAAAACATCGGCGAAATGCAGCAGGCGCTGCAGCAGGTACAGGCCGGTCAAATCACCCATGCCGTACGCGATACGCAAATGGATGGGATCGAGATTAAAGAGGGCGATTATATCGGCATTCATAACGGCCGCATCGTTTCCTCGGCTCCGGACCTCGTCGATTCCTGCAAAAAGCTGATTGACTCCATGCTGGATGCGGGTGCCGAGATCGTGACCCTGTATACCGGAGCGGATGCGGTGCAGGAGCAGACCGAGGAGCTTGTCGGGTATGTCGAACAAACGTATCAAGAGGTAGAAGTGGAAGTGCAGGACGGCGGACAGCCGCTCTATTACTACATTATTTCCGCGGAGTAAGCGGGTTGGCTTTCGACGTTATTACTATAGATCAAAATTTTGCAAAGAATTGAGGGAGGCTATTGAGCCAGGTTCGTATTGTAACGGACAGCACGGCGGATATTCCGGCCGACCTGCGGGAGCGGCTCGGCATTGAGATGGTGCCGCTTAAAGTATTGTTCGGCTCGGAGGCATTTCGCGACGGGGTTGATATGGGTCCGGAGCAATTTTATGACAAGCTGGCCTCGTCCGGTATTTTTCCGACCACATCGCAGCCGTCGCCGGCCGATTTCATCCAAGTATACGAGAGGCTGGCAGACGAAGGCGCCGACTCGATCATCTCGATTCATTTGTCATCGCAGATGAGCGGCACGTACCAGTCCGCCCTTGTGGCGAAATCGATGATCGACGAGAAGGCGGATATCGAGGTGGTGGACAGCCGTACGGCTTCCTGTGGCATCGGTATGCTCGTCGTAGCTGCGGCGGAGGCGGCAAAGCAGGGGAAGAGCAAGTCGGAAATTTTGGAACGGATTGCGTCGCTGCGCCAAAACATCGGACTTTATTTTTTGGTGGATACGCTCGAGTATTTGCATAAGGGCGGACGGATCGGCAAGGCTGCGGCGCTCTTCGGCTCCTTGCTTAATATTAAGCCGATCCTATCGGTCAACGATGACGGAGTCGTGTACTCCGTTGATAAAGTTCGCGGACAGAAGAAAGCGATGAACCGGATCATCGAGCTGATGCAGAAGGATTTTGCCGGCAAGCCGATCGATTTGATCATGGCTTATACGACCGGTCGCGAGACGGCAGAGGAATTTTTCTCGTTGCTGAAGCAGCATTTTGATGTAAAAAGCGTGCAATACACGCATATCGGGCCCGTCATCGGAGCGCATGTCGGACCCGGAACCGTAGCGGCCTTTGCCATACCGGTCTGATATGACCTTGGATCTTTATTCGCTTCCGGTCACGAAGGTGTCCGGCGTCAAAGGCAAGAAGCCCGAGGAGCTGCTTGCGCTCGGCATCTCGAGCGTCGGAGAGCTCCTCGATTATTATCCTTTCCGCTACGAGGATTACACGCTTCGCGATTTGACGCAGGTGAAGGACGGAGACCGGATTACGGTGCAGGGCACGGTCGCAGGGGTTCCCCAAGTGCAAATGTACGGGCGCACCAAATCGCGCATGACCTGCAAAATCGTGGTCGACCCGCTCTTCATTACGGCCGTCTGGTTCAACCGGCATTTTTTGAAGGACAAGCTGACAGCCGGCACGGATGTCGTCTTGACCGGAAAATGGGACCAGAAGCGGCTGCACTTGACCGTGACGGAGGTCGAATTCCCGGGCCGCGGCACGTCGCAGACCGGCACGCTGCAGCCGGTTTATTCGGTGACCGGATCGATCACGCAAAAATGGTTCCGGCAAACGACGAAGCAAGCGCTGCTGCAATTCGGCGACCTCATTCCCGAGGTGCTTCCGGGCAAGCTGCTGCGCAAATACAATCTGCTGCCCCGCAAGCAGGCGGTTGCTCTGCTGCATCTGCCGGGCAACATGGAACAGGGACAACGGGCGAGACGCCGGATGGTGTACGAGGAGCTGTTCTTGTTCCAGCTCAAGATGCAGGCGTACCGCACGCTGAATCACGAGCGGGCGGACGGGGTCGCGCACCCCGTAGATTTGCCGGCGGTCCGCGCGTTCGTACGCGCGCTGCCGTTCACGCTGACGGCTTCCCAGAAAAACGTGCTGGCCGAAATTCTTCATGATCTGCAGCAGCCTTTTTGCATGAACCGCCTGCTGCAGGGCGACGTGGGCGCGGGGAAAACCGTCGTCGCGGCGGTGGCGCTATTTGCTGTCGTGAAAGCCGGCTATCAAGGCGCGCTGATGGTGCCGACGGAAATTCTTGCGGAGCAGCACAAACGCTCGCTCGACCGCTTGTTCGAGCCGTACGGCATTCAGACGGCGCTGCTGACGGGCAGCCTGACGGAGCGGCAGCGCCGGGATGTGCTCGGCTCGCTGCAGATGGGGATGATCGACATCGTCGTCGGTACGCATGCGCTCATTCAAGAGGATGTGTTTTTCCGTCGGCTCGGACTTGTCGTTACGGACGAACAGCATCGCTTCGGCGTACAGCAGCGCAGCATTTTGCGCCGCAAAGGGATGAATCCGGACGTGCTCACGATGACCGCGACGCCGATCCCGCGGACGCTCGCAATTACCGCTTTTGGCGATATGGACGTCTCAACGCTGCGGGAGCTCCCTAAGGGACGAAAGCCGATTCAGACCTATGCGGTCACGCACAATATGCTGGAGCGCGTCCTCGGCTTTATTCGCCGCGAGGTGGCCGAAGGACGGCAGGCGTATGTCATCTGCCCGCTGATCGAAGAATCCGAGAAGCTCGACGTGCAGAACGCGATTGACGTGCACGCGCAGCTTCAATTTGCTTTTCCGGAGTACAAAGTCGGGCTGCTGCACGGACGGATGGCCCCGGCGGAGAAGGACGAGGTGATGCGCGAGTTCAGCCAAGGCCGGCTTCATGTCCTGGTCTCGACGACCGTTATTGAGGTCGGTGTGGACGTGCCCAACGCGACGCTGATGGTCGTCTATGACGCCGACCGGTTCGGATTATCGCAGCTTCACCAGCTGCGGGGCCGGGTCGGACGGGGCGAGCACCAGTCGTACTGCGTGCTGATTGCCGATCCGAAGAACGAAGTCGGCAAGGAACGGCTGAAGGCGATGACGGATACGAACGACGGTTTCGAGATTGCGCGCCGCGACCTCGAATTGCGGGGGCCCGGAGATTTTTTTGGTACGAAGCAGAGCGGGGTGCCGGATTTCCGGCTCGCCGACATGGTGACCGACTTCGAAGTGATGGAACAGGCAAGAGACGATGCGGCGGAGCTTGTCAAGCAGCCGGATTTCTGGACCGAGGCCGACTACGTGCCGCTCCGTCACTATTTGCAGCGCGAGCATATCTTCGACAGCGAGATGCTGGATTAGACGATAGCCTGCTTGACGCTCCGCCTGCGGGGCGAAAGGGAAAGACGGGCGAAAGAAATAGGTACACAAGGCCAAGCTCTCCGACATAGACTTACTACTGTGGTGGTTGTAAGTCCTATTTGCAAGAACGCGGAGGTGTGCGGCATGAGCTATACGCAGTACGGCTTTGACCCTGCGCAAGTCGAGCGGATTAAGCTGAAGATGAAAAATCCGGAGACGAAAGAACGGGTCAAAATGATTTTGCAGGGCGTTACGAAGTACGATTTGCAGGACCGCGTGAAGGTTCGCCGGTTCGTCGGCATGCTGACGAAGGTGCTCGGCGAAAGAGTCACCGAGCAGCAGACCGAGCAGCTCGTTCAGTTCGTGATCTCGCAAAAAATCGATCCGAACAATGCGTTTCATCTGATTAAACTGTGGAGCATGTTCCGCTAAGCGGGCATGTTCTTTTTTTTGTCGGAGCGCCGGGCTCCGGCCCAATTGTCAAATGAAGCGGAGAAGGCTATAATGCTGATAGATTGCTAGATTGTGGAAGGGGGAACGATATACGATATGTCGACTTCGGAATCTTCATCTTCACCCAAAGACAAAGCAATGTCCCGCCGCGAGCTGCTGGCCACAATGGGCACGGCGACGGCCGGCATGATCCTGGCCGCCGGTACGGGCTGGAGCGGCACGGCCGCGGCGGAGCCGATGCCCAATCCGATGCAAAATCCGGGGTTTCGCCCGGAATCGGTCGCCTGGATCAACGTAAAAAACTACGGAGCGCAAGGCTTGGGTCGTTTCGATCAAAACGACGCACCGGCGATTCAATCGGCCGTCGAAGCGGCGGCGCCTCTGGGAGGGACCGTTTATTTGCCGCCCGGGCGCTACATTTTGAGATCCTCCATTATGCTGAGACCGAATGTACGTTTGGTCGGAGACGGGCCGGGCGCATCCATACTGAAGGCGGCGGAGTCGAATCTATCCATGGTGATGGGGCTCGGCACGAAGAAAAATGCGGTCGAGGGACTTGGCTTCGAAGGCATGGGCGCCCTATCGCTGACAAATTCCAAGATGACGGAACGCGGCGTTTATTTTGAAAAATGCGAGCACGTCTCCGTTCGGAATTGTCATTTCACCGCCATAGTCAACGGCGTGTGGCTCAACGACAGCCGGCACGTCTCGGTTAGCCAAAGCTCGTTCTCTCAGCTATTTGCTTATGAAAATTTCTACGAAGGCTATGGGATCTTTGCCGAATCAGCGGCGAATTTCCGGCTGACGGATAACCGGTTTCGTTTGTTAAAAAGACCCTGCATCTATATTTCCGCAGGCAGCTCGTATTCGATCGTTTCCGATAACGTGGCGCAGCAATGTGAGGATGCTTTTATCGTGATATCCTCCAAGCTGAAGCCGAGCTCGTACCATCGGATCGAAGGCAACATCTTGTCGGCGGAGGGGCTGGAAAACGGCGCTTTTGCGGGCAAGCAGGGCATCGTGCTGCGCGATTACTGTACGGACAACGTGATCGTCCATAACATCATTTCCCGGGCAAAAGAATCCGGCATCTCGCTGACGGGCGACGGCGCGGCAGACGACGAGCGGCCGTTCGGCAACATCGTTTCCGGCAACAAAATCGATCAGAGCGAGCGCGGCATCGTCCTGCTGAACAGCGACGTCACTACGGTAACGGGCAACGATGTGCGCCGGGTCCAAACCGGCATTACGCTTGAAACGTCCGGCAATGCCGACGGCTCCTTCAGCCGACACAATCTCGTTACGGGCAATATGCTGTCCCGCTGTTCGACTGCCGCTATCCAGATCGCCGGCAGCCGCTGCGAAAATAACACGGTTTACGGCAATGCCGGTACGGGTAACGGCGAAACGCTGGCCGATCAAGGGAAGGATACGTCGAAGGCGGGCTTTTAACCTCTGAAGCATATAATTCCGGAATCAAATAACTCGGCAAGCGGACAGCCGGTCGGAGAAATGAAAACCCGACCGGCTGCTGTCTGTTTTGCCACAAATCGTTTTGTTTTGATGTGATCTAAATCACAAGAACGTTCTTGGCGTACTTGTATACTGTTCTCATGCAAGGGTAACGAAATCCGCAATGATGAAACGAGGGATAACGATGTTAAACGAACAGACGATCCGTATTATTAAATCGACGGTCCCGGTTCTGGAATCGAAGGGGACTGAAGTAACGAAACGATTTTATGAAATTTTGTTCACCGAGCATCCTGAGCTGCTGAACGTCTTCAACCACGCGAACCAAAAGCAGGGACGTCAGCAGACGGCGCTGGCTAATGCCGTGTATGCCGCCGCCGTGCATATCGATAATTTGGCTGCCATTCTGCCTGTGGTGAAGCAGATCGGACATAAGCACCGGAGCCTTGGAATAAAGCCCGAGCATTATCCGATCGTGGGTCGGACGCTGCTGACGGCCATGCGGGAGGTGCTCGGCGAGGCAGCTACGGACGAGGTGCTTCAGGCGTGGGAAACTGCCTATGGCATCATTGCCGACGCCTTCATCGGCGTAGAGGCGGAAATGTATACCCAGGCCGAGCGGCAGACGGGCGGCTGGGAAGGATTCCGCGCGTTCCGGGTGGAGCGCAAGCAAAAGGAAAGCAGCGTCATTACGTCGTTCTATTTGGTTCCGCTTGACGGCGGCGCGATTGCCACGTTCGAGCCCGGGCAGTATGTCAGCGTAAAGCCGGAGATGCCCGGCGAGACGTATACGCATATCCGGCAGTACAGCTTGTCCGATGCGCCGGGTAAGCCGTATTACCGCATTTCCGTCAAACGTGAGGACGGTACGCCGGACCGCCCGGCCGGCAAAGTGTCCGTCTTCCTTCACGAACACGTGAACGAAGGCGATACGCTATGGCTGACGGCTCCCGCTGGGGACTTCACGCTCGACACCTCCGATTCGCGCCCGGTCGTATTGCTGAGCGGCGGCGTCGGTCTGACTCCGCTGCTCAGTATGCTGAAAACGCTCGGCGAAACGACGCCGGACCGACAGGTCACGTTCATTCACGCAGCCCTGAGCGGCGAGACGCACGCGATGCGCGCCGAGGTGGAAGAGCTGGCTCGCAGGTATCCGGGCTTTTCGTACTACTTTTGCTACCAATCGCCGACCGCTGCCGATCGGGAGGAACGTACGTTCCACAAGGAGGGCTACATCGATCTGGAGTGGCTGCAATCCGTCGTTCCTTCGCCGGACGCGGCGTTCTATTTCTGCGGGCCGGTGCCGTTCATGAAGACGGTCAACCGGATGCTGCAATCCTGGGGCGTACGCAAGGAGGACGCGCGTTACGAGTTTTTCGGACCATCGGGTTCGCTGGAGGAAGCCGGGGAACCAACAGCTCCGGCACACCGCTAAAATGCGGTCCGGATCAACAGAGGAACGGTATGCTTAGTGGTCAGCGTTTGCTATCGTCCCGGGCCTGCAAGGCAGCGCGGTTGCCGGCTTGAGCGCGAAGTAGACGATTGACCGTCTCGCGGCGCAGCCCGATAAACTGGCCGATCTCTTCTTGTGTCAGCAGATCGGTCAAACGGGCCGGGGCAATATAGGCTTCGAACCAGGTTTGCAGCTTCGCGAGCTTGTCCGCCGGCGTAATCTGCGTCAGCTGGTCGATTCGCTGCTGCATCATTCGCAGCTTGCTTTCCAGCAGCATGGCGATTTCAAGACACGTTTGCGGTTCCCGTTGAAGCTTGGCATACCATTCTTGAGCGGGAAGCGTTTCGATCTCGCACGTCATGAGCGCAATCGCGGTCCCGTAATATTCTTTCGGACTGATCAAGGAATGATGAGGGATCGTCTCGCCCGGAACGATAATATTAACCAGAACGGGATTTCCGTCCTCGTGAATGCGGACAATCTTAAGCAGGCCGCTCTTGATGCGGTACAGCGGTCCGGCTTCTCCTTGGCGAAACAACGTTTCGCCTTTATGCAGCAGCATGCGTCTTCACCTTTGCTTCCATTTTCAGCGTTCCGTCTCTGCCGAGGCGGGACGCTTTTCTTTTTCCGATTATAGCACGATCCGGGGATACGCTCATAGTGAAACTGGACTAGAGGAGATGATGAGTTCCCTGCTGATGACCGGAATTTCTTGATAGATAAGAAGTTCCGGTCACGCACATTATTTACCGTATTGCCCAAGGTATTTCGCAACGTCTTGCAGATACCTGGTTAAACGCACACTGATCTCCGATCGAACTACATCACGAACGATACCGAATCGTTCTTCGTAACCTCGGCATATGATTTTGTAATAAATAACGAGGTCGATCTGCTCGTCGTTAATTACTTTAATGTTTCGTTTACTTAATTCCCGACGTAACGTGTGCATGTCTTTATGGATTTGATTCATAACGGTTTGCGCAGCGGTCAAAGATAACCGCTTTAAGATATTTGTTGAGGCTCTTATTTCCTCGACATTCCGGTCAATTATGGTTAGCATATGCGGCAGCAGAATGTAATCCCGAGCCATGGTGTATTCCTCGGGTGTCGGTCGAGAAGTTTTGGCTTCATTACGCGCCTCGTATTGCTCCGTGTGTTCCGTGAGCGTCATTTTCGACTGCCAGCGGCCATTCCCGTCTAGTTTACTCATGCCCAATGACCCCCTATTTGAGCCGCTCTTTCAAATGCCTGAGCCGTTTTTAACAAGGACGATGCACGGATAATAGCCGTTGGTCCAAACCTCTCTTTCAGCGCATCGACTGTTTTTTCACGGTGAATCAATCGTTCTCGATTCTCAAATAAGTCAAGTTGATAAACATCATCTCTCGAAAGGTCCGTGAGCGTAATATGCAAATGAGTAAGAGGCAAGCCCTTCCAGTGCTCCAAAAAGAGTGAGCGTATAACCGGGCCAATTTCATGTTCCAAATGGGTAGGACGCGGCAATGTTCTTTGCCTCCCGAAACTTGAAGACCGATGCCCGTCGGTTTCTGCAGCTCCTACTGCAACGACTCTGCCCATATATCCGTATCGCCTGGCACGACGGCAAACCTCCACGATAAGTTCGAGCATAAGCGGTTCAATGTCTTCGATCGTTCGATAGGTTTGCCATTTTAATGCCCTACCGTGGTTGATCACTTTAATTTGACTTCGCATTCCGGTGACAACGGGACTCGGATCGATGCCATTCGCCGTTTGCCAGTAATATTCCGCCTGAATGTCACTTTGCCGGCCCATCCGGCAGCGCATCCGTTTTTTGAATTCACCGAGATCGAGACGCGCTATATCGCCGATGGTATGTAAGCCCATTCGAGCAAAATGGGAAGTCATGCGCCCGGCTACCATAAACATTTGATGGACAGGCAGGGACCAAAGGTCTTTTTCGATATTGTCATGGGTAAGTTTAAATATACCCGTGGGCCTTTTTTTTGCGAAATTATCCGTTGCCATTTTGGCAAGGATTTTGTTGGGGCCGATACCGACACGGGACCATACTCCGGTTGAAAGCTTTACTCGGGTTTGTATCAAACGGGCAATCTCTTCAGCAGAACCGAACAAGGCCAACGATCCTGTCACATCGAGAAACTGTTCGTCGATGGAGAACGGTTCAACTTGATCTGTAATGGATTCGAAAATTTCTGTAATGAGCAGGGATACGGAAATATACGTTTGCATTCGTGGCCGTATGACGACCAATTCCGGGCATTTGGCCAGCGCTTCACCGACTCTTTGGGCTGTAGTCACACCGCGTGATTTTGCAGCCGGACAGGCAGCTAAAATAATTCCACTACGGCGTGCCGGGTCCCCGACCGCAACGGGTTTATCCCGATATTCCGGGTGCGCTGCTTTTTCGATACTCGCGTAAAAACTTTGCCCATCAATTTATCAAGACTAAAATATAAAAATTTTAATATTTTTGCGAATTATATCGTCGTTTATATGTATATATCGAATCAGTATTTCTTAATGTCAACATAATTGACCAATCCACTTATTTACAATAAGATTTTATTACCAAGGTATAATTGATAAAGGCCAGCCTGTGTTTTTTTCATAGAAGATATTTTGTTACTAAAAAGAATCGGGAGTGAAATGCATGATCGGTTGGAGAGTAACTGCAAATGATATAAGAAATTGGACTGAAACTCAAAAACGACGATCAGAGGAAATACTGCCGCTTCTTGTAAAGAAACTAGTCCTAGCATCTTGTAAACCAAAACACATTGACTTCCCTTCCGGCGATTCAGTTGCAATAGGAGGTTGGGACGGAATATTAGAAGTTGAAGTAGGCAATGAATTTATTCCA
Organism: Paenibacillus oleatilyticus; assembly: GCF_018998565.1. Taxonomy (GTDB): domain Bacteria; phylum Bacillota; class Bacilli; order Paenibacillales; family NBRC-103111; genus Paenibacillus_G; species Paenibacillus_G oleatilyticus. The sequence continues at coordinate 39,769 of NZ_JAHNZO010000028.1, forward strand.
GCAGGTGAATCGGGTTGGGAATTTGGGACTGACAGTGGAGTAAAAGGCAAAGCGGATAGTGATTATGAAAAACGTAAAAGTAGTCCCTCTCCTTTTACACCAACAGACTCAACATTTGTTTTCGTGACGTCTCGCCTATGGACCAAAAGAAATGAATGGGTAGAATCCAAAAAGACTGACGGGTTTTGGAAAGATGTTAAGGCGATAAATGCCGAAAGTTTAGAAAATTGGTTAGAGCAATGCCCAGCCGTAAGTAGATGGTTTGCTGAAATTATCGGCAAAAGGTCTGCTAATCTTTGGGACGTGAATCAAGCGTGGGATAAAATATCTCATTCAACAGCTGTTAATTTAACTCTAGATTTTTTCCTCCACGAGCGAGAGGATGAAAAGCTAGCTCTCGAAAAGGTATTAGAAGATTCACCTAACGTTATAAGAGTTAAGTCAAGATCAAAAATCGAATCATACGCCTTTATGCTAGCTGTAATACAATCTAACGTTTCTTACGAAGCTCGTTGCCTTGTTGTTAATAATCAAACTGCTTGGGATACTATAACAGATAATAATCAGAAGTTAATATTGATTCCCAACGGGTTTATCCCAAATGGTATAGGTGCAGCAATAAACAACGGACACCATGTATTAATACCAGTTGATAATAAGGATACAAAAAAATCCTCTATCCTACTATCAAGGCAAACAAGATCCATTAGACAACAAGCAATAAAAAAACTAGGGTTTACAGACGATAAAGCAGCAGAAATATATCAAGACACAAAAGGGTATTTTGAACCAATTCTTCGGCATAAATATATGAATCCTATCGATTTTATCGAACCAAGTTGGCAATATAGAACTTCACCTGATGTGCTATTCGCCATGTTTTTTGCAACTGAATGGAATGAAGTAAATGAAAACGATCAAGAAATCCTTGCTTCTTTATCCAAGTTACCTTATCGAGATTTTGAAAAGGAAATTATAGAATTATCAACCTTAGAAGATCCACCAATTAGGAAAGTAGGATCTATCTGGCAAGTAATTTCAAAAATTGATCTGTGGCTAGCTATAGCACCATTGCTTGTAAAACAGTATTTGGATCGATTTGAATATGCCATTAATCAAGTAATATCAGAAATAGACCCATCTGTAAAATTATCGAGTGAAGAGCGTCCTATGGCTAATATTATAGGCATTATACCATTATATTCAAGACAACTAAAGCAAGGTCTAGCTGATAGCATGGTAATTATTTCGGTGTATGGAGACGAATATGTCGATGAAATTGATGGTGATAGACCATCACTATTAGTAAACTATTGGGTTAGGAATTTGTTTGAACAAAATAATAGCACCGCCTTTTGGTATTCAATTAATAGCATAGCAAGAGTCTTGGCTGAGGCTGCCCCGGATGCCTTTTTAGAAGCAGTGGAAGACGGCAGCAAAGGAACTGATTCGGCAATACTCGGTCTATTCAATACAGAAAAAGATGGGATTTTCGGGAGATGTAACCATTCTGGCCTTCTGTGGGCTTTAGAATTATTATCTTGGAAGAAACAGTATTTTGGTAAAGTAAGCATGTGTTTATCGAGATTATCTGAAATTGACCCAGGCGGAAAAATGAGTAACCGCCCCTTTAACTCACTTGTAGAAATCTATCAGGGATGGATTAACAATACCTCGGTGACTCATGAGGAACGACTTCAAGTGTTGTCAAAAGTAATTATATCCAATCATCCTAGCGTTGCATGGCGATTAATGATAAAGCTGCTCTTAAATAATACAACCGTTTCGTCTGGTATTTGTGAGCCGGAATACCGTGATTGGTCCAATAACGTTAGTAAGGATACTACACGGAGTGAGCATATAAGTTACGTGAGCGCAATTGTTGATCTGCTTTTAGCCGAATCAAAAATTAATATCGAGGAAAAAGTTATAGACTTGATTCATAATTTTGATTCTTATAATGATGAACAGACGAGTAAAGTAATCGACCTAATGTTGAACTCGAATCTACAGTACACTAGCTTTGAAAAACGAATGAAGATAATAGATGAACTGCGAGAAGTGATATCTCATCATCGCGAATTCCCAGAAGCAGGATGGGCTTGGCCAGAAACATTACTTTCAAGATTGGAGAAAGTATTAGATCATATTAACTTTGACGATATAATAAAAACCAACTTATTTTTGTTTAATGATACTTGGCCCAAACTTATAGATCCGATGAATAGAAAAGAGATAGACCACGATGAACGTGAAAAATACGTGGAAACCAAAAGAGTAATCGCATTTGAACAGATACTGACACAACTCGGACAAGGTGGCTTGCTTGAATTAATAGCAAGTTCTAAATTACCAAGCCTTATTGGAAAAATAGCGTACAAATCAGTATTCGCACAAGAAGCAACAATCACAGCATTAAGCTGGTTGGGGAACGATGACAATCGTGAATGGTTTGCTAAAGGTTTAATTTCAACCCTAGCTAGCGAAGACTTCGAATATGCAAAACAGTTATTGACAAGTATTAATGCTGAGTTTGCTATTAAGAAAGCGAAATTTTTGTTATGCATGCCTTTAAAAGCTGAGACGATAAAATTAGTTGCAGAATTACCGGCCCAAGGTATTAAAGAGTTTTGGTCTAACTTGAATCATTACAATATAAGTGAAAAAGATATCGAAACATTATCTCACGTGGCGTCCAAATTCCTTGAACATAACAGGCCACTAGCCGCGGTGGATGTGGTTGCTCAAGTATTTCATAGTGGTATAGATACAAGTAATCTAAGTAGTGGATTGATAGCATCTATCCTATTTAGGATCGCCACTAATCCAAGTGATATAGCTGATGTACCACTACAATATGTTCGATATGATATTATTAGTACGCTTGAATACATACAAGATTCAAGTGATTTACCCGAAGCAGAGATTAGACAATTGGAATGGATATATTTAAAAATCTTTAAGTTTGATGACTTCACTCCTAAATTTCTAATGAAGAGCATCGCAGAAGAGCCAGCATTTTTCGTCCAATTAGTAACGTGGGCATTTAAAAGAAAACATGGGGAAGATCAGGTTGAAGAACTGAGCGAGGAATTACTAATTCAACGAGCTGAGATTTCAAGAGAATTACTTTCTAAAACTTCTAATTTACCAGGACAAAACGGAAAAGAAATTGATCAAAGTAAATTATATGAATGGGTAAGAACTGTAAGAAATGAGCTTGCAAAAGTAGACCGTGAAGATATAGGAGACGATAGAATTGGTGCATATTTATCAAATTGTTCTGTTGGAGGAGACGGAATATGGCCGCATGAATCTGTTAGATTCATTATTGAGAATGTACAAAGTAAAGTACTAGAGGTTGCATTTATTGTAGGGCATAGAAATGCAAGAGGAGTAACAGTCAGAAACCCTTATGACGGTGGTGAACAAGAGCGTTCTTTAGCGAGAAGCTACTGTAAAAACGCTGAATCAATTGAACTGGAATATCCAAGGACAGCAGATATACTTCGATCGATAGCTAAAAGTTATGAATCCGACGCAGCTAGGCAGGACAGGGACGTAGAGCTTAGAAATTTTTGACTAAAAATTGTCCCTATTTTGAAAATAAAGGTGATTTCTTATTGCTTAGTCCAAATTAATTAATTATATGCTACTTGCGCATTGTGCTTTAATTAAGAATTGGTAAAAGAATGTAGAGGACTCTAGCCCAACGATGGTGATATGCTCTCATACAGCAGCAGGTTTAATTATTTAACCTGTCTACCGTATGGGAGCATATCATTTAAGGATTTGACGTTCACAAAAAACAAATTAACTATTAATCAAGTGAACACATTATTGCCGCAGCCGCTGCTCCTATAACAGCAAGAGGCCAAGCGCCCCCGGCGGCGAGGCCTATGGTCACTCCAACAGCAAAACCGCAGTCTCCGCTCAATGCGAGTACACTTCTATTATTGGTTTCGTTTTGGGACCTTAATTGTTCTTGTTTTTTTGGAATAAGACGTATAATCATATCCATAGTCTCAGCAACATACGTTACGATACCGCCGTTACGCTCTATAAGGGATTTCCAATTTTGTTTCTGCTCCTCAGACATAATCTCATTATCATTAATCAATCTTTGGTGGATCTGTTCAATAATTTCAGGGTTCCGGTTTACAAACTCTTTCAGCCATTGAGCATGATGCTCAGTCTCACTTAACAACTGGCTCATCTTATTTGTTAAATTATGAAGCACATGCATTTCTGAGTCCGAGACCTCCTTGACTTCCTTTAAATGGCGAGATCTGACTGAATCCAAGGTGAGAAATTGGAAAAAGCAAGAGCCAGCTACTGTTGCTTGGTACTGTTCCATTAACGTGACTGAATACATATTGGAATCTCCTTTTTCAATTTGAATTTGATATGGAAAATAATGCATTATTTTTTAACAAGATTGATTTAATCCTTTTTTATTTTTAATAAAGGGTTTGATCAAAAGCAAACCTAAATAAGTTAAACGTCATGGGCACAAGCGCCAACTGCGGCAGTGGCTGCTCCCGCAGCAAGTATTACGTTCCCAGTCGCAGCAGCAACTAGCGCGAGACCGGCATAAAGACCACATCCAAAGCTAAAATCTCCAGATACAAATCCACCATTCTTAATTTTGGTCTGTATTTTGGACTGCATAAGTTCTTGCTCACGTGGGATTTGTTGAACAATTGTATCCATAGCCTCAGTAATATACGTCACAATGCCACCGTTTCGTTGAACAAAGAATTTCCAGTTTTCTTTCTGCTCCTTAGTCATCCCATTGTCACTAATCAATTTTTCGTGTATCTGTTCGAACAGTTCAGGGTGACGTTTTACGAGCTCTTTCAGTTGTTGAAACTGGTGTTTGCTTTCAGTCAACAGCTGATTCATATTGTTTGTTAACTCTTGAAGCACTAGTACATCTGACTCGTGAAGCTCATTAGATGTTTCAAGGTGGTTTGTCCACACCTTATCCAGAGCTAAAAGGTTGGTAATACACGAGGCAACTTCTGCTAATTGATACTGCTCATTTAGCGTGGTTGAATACACTTCCATACCCCTCCTTTTGTTTCAATGAGACTAAGGAAAATTGTTTAATTCAAAATTAATTTACAGGAATAATTTACTCAAAAATTTTTGTCTTATACACCTACAACGCAGTGATATGTTTCTTTTGATGTACTCTTTCTTTTCTCTGCAATTAAATCCCCGAATATCACATTGTACGCTGAAATAACGACACGCTCCCTCACATTGATCCAATACACTTCTGTATAGAGTCAGCGAAGCCTACCCAATCGAGCGAGGTAGAAGCTCCGGCCCCAAAAGCCTGCTCGCATACACCTCTCACCCAAAAAATCCAAAACTAAAACGATACCTCGATGACATAAAACGGCCGATTTCGACAAATATTACTTTTGTTAGGTTTTAATTGAACACACAGGCAGAATGGAGATCGACAATATGCACAAGCGAAAAGAGATACGTTCAATGACCGCAGAAGAATTGCTTGCTCTGCGCCGGGCGATGTTGGAACTACAACGCCGGAATGGGCCAGGAAGTTATATTTACCTAGCGGGGTATCATGGTATCCCACGAGGTTACTGCCCGCATGGAAGTCCACTGTTCCTTCCATGGCATCGGGCTTACATCCGTGTCTTTGAACAATCACTCCAGGCGATCGATTCGACAGTTGCATTACCTTTTTGGGATTGGACGTCTAGCGAATCTTTCGCCGAAGGCATGGCTACCGCACATTCAGATATCTTCTTCAATGACGATGGAGGCAACCATCCGAATCCGCTCGCTTCAGGTCCAATTGAGGATCGTAGTCGTCAAACTCGCCGAATTCCCCCACATAATCCAAATCGCTTGAGGAGCTTCGCCTTATCGTTGGAACTCTCGATGGAACAAAACGACTACATTGAGTTTAACAATGGGATTGAGGGGCCCCATGGCAGTATTCACGTATGGGTCGGCGGCCCGGGTGGAGACATGACCTCCGTTCCTCGCGCGGCTTACGACCCCATTTTTTGGTCGCACCATGCCACAGTTGATCGGCAATGGGCAATATGGCAGAAGTGTAACCCCGAACAAAACCCGCAGCCCGAGTTAATGTCACAGGAATTACCTGGCTTTCCAGATTGGACAGTTGCCGATACAATTAAACTCTCTTCGCCCCGCCTTGATTATACCTACGAGGGGCTTGACACGCTCCAGTGCATGCTAGAGCGACGTCTTGAACCCGAGGACATCGTTCCTGAGAATGCTATTCGCGTGGGCAAGCCACGGATTATAGTAGAAGTACGAGATGTGGCTCGAGACGGGGAGTCCTTCATGGTAGACATATTTGTGCGGAGGAAACCATCTTCCGATGGGGCAACGTATGTCTTCGGTGGATCGTTTGGCATTCTTGGGACTGAAGGTCTGCATGGAATGAACCACAACCATCACAATGCATTCAAGACTAGCCAGCGGGTCGACATTTCTGACGCCATTGATAAATTGGGGCTGCGCCGTGATGAGTCAGTCCAGTCGGTAGAACTACAACTCACGGCTATCAATAAGTTTGGAGATGTCGTGGATGCCGCAACACTCCCAATTGGCGGATTGGAATTACTGATTATTCCATGAAAGGAAGATTGCCCTGCACCTTGTCAAGAGACAGGATGGAGGGCAACTATTTGAAGGAAAAGGTCAGAAGATTATTTGAGCTTGCCCTTAGGGGGAGACCAGTCTCTATTTCAATTCAGACTTAGTTTACTATACATTTATGGAGTTAAATGGTATAATATTTATAAATCCGAAAGTATCGGTAACCAAATAGCCCAAAGGGAAAAAAGTACTCTTTGGGCTATTTGTCTTCCTACTTGTTCCTAGCTGCCTCATGAAGGATAGAAACGAATTTTTTTGCGTAGTTGCCAATCTTAACGCTAATTTCGGCCCGTATAAAATCTTTGGTCATCGTAAACCTCTCTTCGTGACCGCGGCAAACGAAGCGATAGTAAAGCGAAGTGTCGTCTTTTGATTCTTCGAATACACGAATATTTTGTTGGAAAAGGACTTTTTTTAATTTTTGCATATCCTCTCTCATGATTTTAACTAAAACCTTTGCAGTTGCGGTGTACAGCAATTTAAGCATTTGCGAGGATGCTTCCATTTCCCGACTTTTCTTCTCCACAATCTGGAGCGCAACTGAAAGAATAATGTAATCCCTCATCGACTCGACTTCCTTATTCGTAGGAAGTTTCGATGGTAAGGAAGCAAGATTGCTCTGAATAGGTAGCGATTGTTCTTTATGTTGTGGAAGCATCATACGGCTAGATTCCCACAATCCATTGCCTTCGAGTTTCTTGCTCATTTATAATGCCCCCCGATTTTCTGTGACCGCTCAAGCGCCTGCCCCGATGCTGTAAGTGATGAGGCCCTTATAATGGCGGCGCTGCCGTAGCGGTCCTTTATATGGTCCGTAACCTTATCCAGAGCCCGAGATTTCACCTGATCCTCAAAGAGTGTTAATTGATACCCTTGATCCTCTACAAGGTTGCTAAGTGTTACCCCTATGCGACGAACCGGCATTTTATCCCAGAAACGATAAAAAAGTGTCTTGACGGCTTTGAAGACAGCATTGGTGCTGTTGGTTGGATCTGACATCTTCATTTGCCTAGAAAACCCTGTCGGGGCTTCGTAGGGGCTACACATACAGCTAACAGATACAACCCAACCCATATACCCTTTATGTCGGCAGTCTCGGCAAACCTCCTCCGTAAGCTCCAATAAAATTGTCTCCACCTCACTATTTTCAATATAGTCTCTGGGCAAAGTCATCATATGGCCGACTGATTTAGGTGGCGTATTGAATGTACTAGGTGTTACAGGTGAGTCATCCAAGCCATTTGCAGTTCGCCACATGACTTCGGCATGGATATCACTTTGTTTACCGAAACGGGCTCGGAATTTTTCCTTAAGTCGTGGTAATGGGGTCCTTGCAATATCACCTATTGTAAACATCCCTAGTCTCGCAAAATGAGCCGTCATCCGTGATCCGACTCCGAACATTTTTTGTACCGGTTGAGGCCAGAGCAACGTCTCAATATCAGCTTTATTTAATGTAAAAATTCCGGTTTCATTCTTTTTAGCCCACACGTCAGTGGCGATTTTTGAAAGTATCTTATTCGAACTAATGCCAAGCCTTACCCAGACCCCTGTTTGTTTGAGTACTTTTTGTTGAATGGATTGAGCGATGGTTATAGGATCTCCAAAGATAGACAGGCTACCGGAAATGTCAAGAAATTGTTCATCTATGGAAAATATCTCAACAAGGTTAGTGTATTCTTTATAAATTTGTGTAATCATGAGGGATACATCAATATAATGCTGCATACGTGGGCGCATTACAACGAGCTCAGGACACTTTGCCAAGGCCTCACCTAATCGTTCTGCTGTAGTTACTCCGAAGCTTTTTGCAATAGGACAGGCAGCTAGAATAATACCAGAACGACGTGAGGGGTCACCTGCCACAGCAACGGGTTTGTTCTTATATTCCGGATGATCTGCTTTCTCTACGCTAGCGTAGAAACTGAGACAATCCGCCAATACAATGGTGTTTACGCTGTTTTTGTTCACCCTGTTCGCCTCCGCAAGTTCATAAGCAGGGTCATTAGCTCTGCTTTTACCAAGCTCCTTAACATCTTGAAATGATGGATATAGCCACGAACTTTGTATTCAACCTCGATACCCGACGCATTCATTTCCGTGACTAAAATTTTTATATTCTCTTTCCTCATCCTGTTTTTAAGGCTCAGTAATTCGGAATAAATTGTTTTTTCGATTTCCTTCAAATAAAAGATAACGTGATTGTAGACAATCCTATCCTTGTATATTTGTAGTTCATCGATATCTCTTGCCAGCATATCGAGCAATACAGGCAGCAATGTATAATCTTTGATGATTTGAATATCCTCTTCTGTTTCCATCTGCGGACCAATGCTCATATCTACACCACCATTTTTACGAACATGTATTCTCATTTGATATTATACTACGAACATACATTTGTTATGCAAGGGAGTTTTTATTGGGAATTATTTCTTATCAACTTCACATCGATAGGACTCGGTAAGGAGTGACTACCGAAGGGTTAAGTTGCTGTCACCGCAGTTCTTCTTTTTATTACTCAAATTTTGTTGTTTGGCAACCCGAGGGATTGAATATCGACTGACCGGCTCCTTGCTTTTTAGCGTTGTAAGCTTTGCGGATGTTGATGTGACCAGCATGTGTAGAATGCAACCCTGGCATTTATGAAGCTTATTAATGGTAATAGTACAAAATATACCTTCATAAGTTTAAACAAAATGTTTTTATGGAGGGGGTGTTTGTTTTGGCGTTTGATCCCAATCGCCCTATCTTTATATCGGATACAACCACTCAAAACTGGGGGAATATCAAGGGGCAACAAATCCTCACAGCGCGGAGTGAAGAGCGGAGGGGCAGGAACTACGAGCTAGGGATAGAGTTGCTTGCACAGATAAATAATTTAATTAATAAGTGGGCTCAGCTCAAAATACTGGTTGATGCGAAGGCTTCCGCAGTGGTGCAGGCACAGATTCAAACACCGCTTGATTTGTTTGACGAAGCAGGGTTGGCCGTTCGATTGAGGGCTGTACTGGAGGCGGCTGTCGCTGTCGGACTAAGCATGAACATAACCATGGGGCAACTGGCTGAGATGCTCAAAGCAAAGCCGCAGGGTAGAGGTCTGTCTGGTCAGTTGCTTGAAATACTTCTGAACGAAACCCAGTTGGAGGGTGCCTTATTCGGGCAGTATGCTGTAGGTTTCATGGCGTATGCCAACTTCGTTACAGTCGGTTCTCTTCACAAGAATGAAAACTTCCCAGAGCCGGCATTTCAGTTCCTATATGAAGTAGGAATGGGATTCATCGTGGGGGGAGGATACCGCAGCTATATACATGTGGCTATGCCTCATCCAAGGCGACTCGTAGAGCTTTTTAGCAACAAGCTGATCGACGGAATCATCGGGAAGGCAATAGCTTCCCAACGAGACCAGGCTATCATGCTAGGGGCTATGCTCAGGATTGGGATCTTGGTTTCTTACGAAATCAGTGATCAACTAAGCAGCGAAATAAGCATCAATACAGATGAAATTGCCCGAAAAGTCGTCACTATTGTATGGAGACAATTACAACGAGTGGTTTTCCTGCAGATGGGTTTATTTTTCCGCAATCAGGTAGTCAGTCTGCTGAATCGTTCGGGTCTCCCTTCGGACCAGACCGCTCCTGTCCTCCGCTCACTTCAGGATATTCAACCACTGCAATTCCCATCGTATTCGTCTGAGATGTTCACATCGGTAACGCATCTCGCTAGTTCCATACAGGAGGAAGCAAAGAAGCAAGATATGCTCGCAGCCGTTTCTGCCTTATGGGCAGCGGCTTATTTTATCACTTCAACGTCACAGGATACTGGAGGTATCAGCTTTCCCGAGTTTTCTGGTGCGTTACCTACACAATTCTCGCTAGAGGTCAGGCACTGGATTAATACTAGCTTAAACCGTGATAAGGACGCCAGTCTCACCCAGAAAGATCTGTTGCGTTTCCTGCTTGATAAGCCTGTAGCATCTGCTCTACAAGGGGCGGAGAACATATCTGATATTGGCAAAATTGTGGGGCCTACCATCGGGAGCGATGCACAGCAGGGTATCCAAAGGCTGTTTAGCACACAGGCGGAGCTGACCTCGACAGGAGGCTTCAGGACAGTGCTAAGTACCATGAGCAGACCCTTTGATGACTACGTGGATCGAGAAATTAGCGGTAGGTCAGAGGCAATCTCTAACGTACTGTTCGACGAGCCGGAAATTGTAGTGTTGTTTCAGCGGGGGCTCGTTCCGGGCATTCAGATTGTATCGGATATTTTGTTACCGGAGGTGGCCAAAGGGTTTCAAAACTATGATCGGAAAACGATGCAGGAGATGCTTTCCGGCGCACTCTTGACGATGCTTGGCCGCAGTGTTGTCTATGTCATGGGTACCCTGACTTCGGTGGTAAACACTCGGATTGAGAATATATTGCGGGATGCAGCACGAAACGTAACCAGTGTTCTTAAGCCCTTAGGCGTTCAAGACATTGTCAGGAAGCCGCTGGAGGAAGCCGTCAAGATTATTGCAGACCAGTTAGCACCATTACCGGCTAATGTACAGAACCAGCTATTTGAAAGAGCAGCCAACTTAGTATCTCCTATTGAAGGTAATGCGGTGGAATATGCGAACCGGTTAAAAAATGATGTCAAATATATGCCGCAACTCGATGAGATTGAGGGGATCGCGAAATTGCTACTTCAGCATTTGTCCGGTAATATGATCAATTTCGCGGTGAAGCTCATTCCTGCCTTGTTCCAAGCCCTAATCGACGAGCTGCTAGAAAAGATTGAACAACTATTAGGCGAGCTTAACAAAATACTTGATACCTTCGTTGAGATCATTAAAAACATTGTGACTAAAAAAATACTCGACCAATTAGTGGGCCCCTTCCTCGAGCTGGCTAAGAACTCTGCAGAAGTCCTAAGCTTCAACATATTCGATCTCATTGGGGCTGGTCAAGTGAAGGCTGCCTTCTTCAAAGCCTTGGACGGGGCCGTGAGATCTGCCGTTGAACGAGATATTTTACCTATCATCCTGCTGCCAGTCAATGCCCTTAAGCTTGATCCCCGTAAAATCGTAGATACCTTCCGGGGCGTGTCCGATTTATCTTTTGACACATTTGATAGGCTGTTTACCAATCAGATTTTCGAACAAATCGAAACCCAACTCAGCAAGGCACTTAGGATGAAAAGGATCGGATTAGATCTAGAGGTTCCCGTTTCCTTTAGTGTACCTTTGCCTTGGCCTCTGGGGGAACAGTCTATCTCACATACGTTCAGATTAGCGGATCTCGTGATGCCCTCCTCCCAAGTTCTTAATCTGATTATGAAGGTGATTCGTGATAATTTCCGGTTCGCACAACATGATAATCAGTTCAGTCTGCTGGTACGTTTGATTCAGCAGGTACTTACATTCCAAGACCGGATTAATCAGCTTCAACAGGAAAAGCTTCAGGCGCTTCAGAAATACAGCAGTTAATTTAATAGCTGCGAGCATTTAACTGAAAGAGGTAAGGTTCATATTAGGTTACAATAATATTATCTCACTAAAGACTGCATGAATCGCGGTCTTTTCGTGTTATGGGATAAAATTGTTGTCGTAGCTAAAGCTAAATCAGGTAGACTTCACCAAGGCTAGAGCGCTCGTACGAGCAGCATGCACTGACGATCCGCATAACAGCACACACATAGGGCTGCGATTTCGGCTGAGTGGTGGCAGATAATAGCGCGTACCAGCGTAGTTGAGCCAAGTGTAAACATTTGGATAGAAACGCAAATTCCTAACTGGTGAAAGGGATTTTTATGGTACTCAACATAATCAATCCCAGCAGTTACAGACTACATCTTTAGTGATCACATTTTACGATAGTGATAACCTTTTAAAAATAAACTTACAAAAGAACAGCTACTTCCTAGGTTGGAAGTAGCTGTTCTTTTAAGTCTAAAGCAAGAGATCTTGATCCACTTAAGCCTTTGATATATTTAAGTGGCCCATTAGATGACCAGTCAACAGACAGCTTATCCACATATTTAATAATAGCAGCATGATCTATCTGTTTCTTTCCCTCTGGGAGACACTTGCTCAATACATAACTTCCTGTAATTGAAAGAGCATCGAGGCAAACAATATGAGTTAACCGATATTCCTTGTAGTTAGTCCACTCAGTGGGAAATTTCTCTTTTATAGAATTATAGTATGACATGGCAAGTAACAATTTTTCTTCTTTTGACAATCGGGAGAGTTTGCTATCTGCAGTAAGCATATGAAGGGCTCTATACACGTTTTGAAGCGTAATATGACGTCCCTTGCTGCGTTTACCAATAATACTCCCAATGTGGTAAAACGGGCTCTCTTTCCGGACCATCATTTCCGTGGCAACCCAACTGATTTCGTCAGAGTCACGGCGAAGGAATTTACTCAGCGATGAACCGATCCCTTTTGCTTTCGTGTTAATGGTATCAAATAGTTTCACTTCCTCATCTTCATCAAGACAATGGAAAGCCAGAAAGGGTACGTTGATCTCAGAATTAGTATCTAGGATATATTGTTTAATTCCTCCCATTCTGTGCTGTCCATCCATCAGTGAAGCTTTACCCTTACAAAGCAGACGGCCATAAGCAGGGCGTTCTCGATCATAACAAATAAACTCCCAATTCGAAGCTGCATTAAGCAGTATTGGTGTAAATAGAGCGTCTTCTCCTTGTGATAAATAATTGGCAAAATCATTACATCGTTTAGAATCGACTGGCCTCTGATACCCTTTACCCGAGGGTAAGTCATAGGGTTTTACGAAGATTAGATTAAGTCCTATAGTCGCAGGGAAATGACTCTGGTAAGCAACTTTGCCTCGTATTTTGCATTGTAAGACATTTTCAATTACTACTTGACTAGGGAGTAAATCCATAGAAGTGCGCTCCTTGTATTTTCATAGTTCCAATATTTTTAATATAGTTCTTATAACATATAAAATCAAATGGATATATATAGTATGAGTGTATTCAATTAATACTTTGACTTACCTACTCTTATGTAGAGGTGGTCAATGTGGTGAAATTAGCTGAACATGTTGGTGCTAAGATCCGTATATTCAGAAAAAACAGAGGACTCACACAGGAAAAAATGGGGGAAATGGCAGAAATTCCTCAATCGTATATAGGTGGTATAGAACGGGGGGAAAAAAACGTATCTCTAGATACAATTGAGCGGATTGCCGCAGCCTTAGACATCGATCCATCAGAATTATTTAAATCGTATTATAAATCAACTAAAGATCAGCTCGAAAAAGATAAAATTCTTGATTCTATTTCAATATCCTTAAGCAATCGCACGATTACAGAAATAGAGGTAATTAAAAGATTAGTTCTAGATGTAATTAGAGTGTTTGATACAAAATAGATAAACTGGCTTTTTTGAACAATTGAACAAAAAAGTCTCCGGGTTACCATGGGGGGTATGTAAGTCATTGCATAAAAAGCCGAGCAAGTTTGCATATAATACAATGCCCGGCTTGTTTCCGAATTTCACTGAAATAATCAGTATTTTAATTTCAATAATGCCGTTGATACTATTCAATTTTTAAATTTCATCATACAACTTCCCAAAATGTACCTTCATTTGTTCTTTAAGCTGCTTATTTTCCTTTTCAAGGTCGCTGACTCTTTTTCTAAGAGATGCAATGATAACATCCTTCGAGGCATCACTCATATTTCGTTTTACTTGCTTGGGGGAAGATAAACCCATTTGTTGTTTCCGTAATGTCTCTATTCTTTCTCGCAAATCCTTATTTTTATAGATAAACCCTTTTGAGATCTTCGCTTCTTCTGAAACTGTATTGAAGTTTATTTTCATTTGTTTTTTGATCATCGTACGGAGAGCTTCTTCTACTTTTTTAATGGACATCTCTGTTTTGGCTTTTGCATGGACGAGAAGCCCCGAGTAATTTGGATTATTATTTGCCATTATAACTCCACCTGTTTCCGTTCTTTTTCTGTGTATTCTCGATTTGATTTAGGAGTTCCCAAAATGACCTCCGATCTGGTAAGTGCCGCGGCAATCTTTTTGTATGCCCGAAGCCTGGGCTGAATAATTTCGATTGAACGGGTTCGGCCTGTCTTAGTGAATACTTTAATATCTGTTTCAATTTTCTCAATATGTTGTTGATAATAGGGGAGAAACGTTTGATCTACATGAAAGCTCGGGCATTTGTTTTTAATACACGGCGGCTCAATACTATCACTTAGGAAGCTACAATTTATTTTAGGACTTTTTATGCAAAACCCATGATCCATGCGAATAGAATCAAGATTATGCCTAATCCACTCTAACTCAAGCTCATTTTCTTCTGCTTGCCGGACAATATCTGCTTCGATAACATTACCATTAGTATCGAGCCTAACTGCGCCTTGATTTTTAACTCGTTCCCATTCTTTTCTAATTGTATGATCATGAATCTTCGCATATTTAAGTGTCATTTCAGGGCTCAAATGTGCCATTAATTTTTGTACATGAAGTAGACTCATTCCATTATTAATTAAAGTAACTCCATAACGATGACGAAAAGCATGATTATTAAATTTATAAATATTCCCTGATTGACCCATAATATTTAATTTTTTTGCCATTTTATTTATATGGTACGAGACCGTGGTTCTAAGGAGAGGTTGCCCTTTTTTCTTGCCTGATAAAATGGGAAATAAATATTCCTCTGGATTCTCATTTTCTTGAAGGGTTTCGTTGATATATTCCTTTTGAGCCCGTACTACATTTGCAATCTCTTCGGATATTGGGACTTTGTGATTGTCCACTCCAACTTTCCTTTGTGCACCAGAAATCCAATATCCATCTTCTTGATCTAACAAGCAATCTAGTTTTAATAATAAGACATCACAGCCACGAAATCCGGTCGCCTCCATCAAAAGAATAATTGGAATGATTTCATCCGGTAGATGGTGGATATTATCAATTACCTGATTCCAAATATGATCTGGAATATATTTAATATCTTCAGGCCGAGTGCTTATTTTTTTCGGTTTATCCACTGGAAGAATTAACTTTTTTATGTGTATTCTAGGGGCTTCTTCAAACTCATGCCGTTGAATATATTGAATAAACACCTCCAACAAATTAAGGTATCTGTTGATATAATTTTCAGACGTCGGCTTGCCAACATTTCTCCCGATATTACTTCCCAAACCCATAGGCGTTTCCCGAATAAACTTGATAAACCCTATGATGTGAGATCTATTCAAGTCATTTAAGTTAGCCCAGTTTGGGAAATCTCGAACAATATAGCTAAAAAATAATTGTAGTGCATTAATTGAAATAAGGGCGGTGCTCCATGCAAGCGACTGCTGAACAACAACTCGTTGATAAAAATATGTTTTTATTAATTTTCTAAAAGGGGAACTGATCTTTTGAAAATCCAAATGATATCTAGCATCGGTTTTGTTAAAATCAATCCCTAGCCTCCGAACATCCCACCTATCTTTTTCTATTTCAGGACGGTTGTCGTGTAGATCACTAATAAATGCATATATTTTGACGTAAAGATTAATTCTTGCCATGTATGATGAACCTGCTTCTCTTAGTCGTAAAGAGGAAACATACGATCTGAATTGAAGCAAGAATATCTCATGTGGCACATCCAAGATAGATGGAATGTCTTGGTGATAATTTTCTATAAATTTACCCAAATCCCTTAAAGCAGGTGAGTAGTAATTCCATGCCGTAATAGACGTTATTTCTTTCTTAGTCAAACGAGTATAAAAGAAATATTTGAGTTCTCTCTTTAAGTTCTTATTTTTAAAAATTTGAAAATTTATCTCACGAGAACTAGACGTCACAGTATTATTTTCTGGATATTCAGAGAGTTTCCATATATCCAGTTCATAGTATCCTACCAATGCTTGGTCAATTTGCTCGTCCTGAGACGAATTTTTTAAATTAACTTCGCGAACCGAACTATCTATACTTTTCACGTAGTTTCCTCCATTTACATTTCACGTTGAAGGTTTTCCCTTTTTTCTTTAGGCATTCCCATAACACCATTGTTCATTTGAATTTCTTGAACGATTTGTTTATATCTCTCTAACTTAGGGGTTATAATTTCAATCGAACGAAGTCGCCCCGTTTCTTTATAAATATTAATATCGTCTTCCATCTTATTGATTTGTTCCTGATAATAAGCTAAAAACGTAGTGTCTACATGAAAACTTCTACACTTGTTCTTAATGCATGGAGGATCTAAGGTTGTCTCGAGAAAATCGCAATGTTGATTTGGGAGTTTAATACAAAAACCATGTTCTAATCGTATTGAGTCCATGTTATGCCGAATCCATCGTAATTCCAGTCCAATATCGTTAGCATGCTGTTCTTTCTCTGTTGGTTGCATTACTCCATTAGGATTAAATCTCAAACCTTTATTGGTCCAGGCCATTTCCCACTCTTTACGGAGTGTTTGATCAAGTAGTTCTGCATAGAGTAAAGTGATTTCAGGGCACGCATGAGCCATTAGTTTTTGAATATGAACAATATTCATTCCATTGTTAACCAATGTTACCCCGTAACGATGACGGAAGGCATGGTTTGTAAACCAAAAAAGTTCGCCATTACTATCTTTGATGTTACATTTGAACGCCATGTCATTTAATCGTCGAATAACAGTAGAATTTAGTGGCGGAATGCCTTTTTTTTTGCCTCTTAAGACTGGGAAAAGATAATTATTTGGGTTCTCCAAAGGGGATAAAGAATTTCGGATAAATTGAATTTGAGCCTTAACTATATCTGCAATTTCCTTTGATACTGGGACCTTATGGTCGATTTTCTTCACTTTTCTTTGAAGCCCTTTAATCCAGAACCCATCGTCTTGTTCTAATAAACAGTCCAACTTTATTTGCAAAACATCACAAATACGAAAACCAGTTGCTTCCATAAGTAAAAATACCGGCACCATATCCGAAGGAAGAAAGTTAATATTTTCAACAACTTGTTCCCATACATAATCGGGAATATATTTTAAATCATCTGCCTTTCTCTTTTTTTGCTTTGACCTATCCTCTGGCAAAATTAAAAGTTCCGCATTTTTAAGCGGCGCTTCTTCATATTCGAAAAACTGAATGTACTGTAGGAATACCTCTAAATTTATTAATGTTCTATAAACATAATACTCAGATGGTTTTTGACCGGCTTTTGCGCTATTCCCACCCATAGGCATAATGCGAATATATTTGATAAATTCGATAATATCGGATCTTGAAAGATTCATTAGATCTGTCCAATCAGAATGTTTTTGTTTAATGAATCCAAAAAACAAACGAAGATGTATTAGATAATGAAC
Source organism: Paenibacillus oleatilyticus (assembly GCF_018998565.1). Lineage (GTDB taxonomy): Bacteria > Bacillota > Bacilli > Paenibacillales > NBRC-103111 > Paenibacillus_G > Paenibacillus_G oleatilyticus. The sequence continues at coordinate 57,768 of NZ_JAHNZO010000028.1, forward strand.
AGCCGTTATCGGCTTCACAGCTTCTTTAAGAAATACACGTTCATAGATATATTTTTTACACAATTCTCTAAATGTAACCGGAATTGAAGTGAAATCTAGGTAATGTAATCCAGAGGTAATATTGAAGTCAATATTCAACTTACGTATATCCCATCGATCTTTCTCAAACTCCGGAACCTCGTCATACATTTCAGCAAAAAAAGAATAGATGGATCGAAAGGCTGTTAGCCGTGCATTTTCTGACGTACCATAAGATTGCCACCTTGAGTTCGAAGGGTTAAGATATCTTTTTTTTGTTACTGGCTTTCCAATTACCAACAGATATGTCCGAAAACGAGTAAGAAATTCCTCTAACGGTAATTCCGTAATGGATTCCATCGCAGGGAAATGACTTTTCAAGAAATTCCCAAGACATTTCAGCACACTGCAATAATTTCTCCAAACCGTAGTGACTGTCAAATCACCATTTAATAATTTATAGTAAAAATAATATTTAATTTCATTTTTTATTGCGTAATTTTGAATGTAACCAAAATTTATAACCCGAGGGGTCTCGATCCATTTTTCCTTTTCTTTTTCATTTAATAAAGGAAAATCAAGTACCGCCCAAATGTCATTTTCATAATAACTAGTTATCGCCGCATTAATTATTTGCAGATGTTTACTTGACGGTTTTAAATTATGAGTTGGACTTCTCATGATTGTTTTTTTCCTTGTTTTTTTTCTTGAGCTGCTTGATACTCCTGTCTAATTGTCTCATCCGATGGATGAATATACAGTCCAATCGTGGTTTGAACATGAGCATGACCAAGTAATTCTCGCAAAATCGCTACGTCGACTCCGTTTTTATGTAATTCAGTGGCGAAGGTATGTCTCAGCATATGGGGGGTAAAATCTATATCAGATTTCTTTTTAATTCTTTTTACAAAGGAACGTACTGCCCAATCCTTCAAAGGTTCACCCTTATTAGGTCCAGTTAGATTGATAAAAACAAAATTTGTATCGAAATCAGCAGCGTGGATATCAAAGATATACTCTTGAAATAAATTCATTGTATTTTCCGTAACATAAACGATTCTTCCTTCACCAGCTTTTGATTTTGAATCTCTTACTTTTATGCTGTTTCTACTTATATTGAAATCCTCGATCCATAGAGCAAGCGCTTCACCAATTCGTAATCCACCCTCGTATAATACGTGAATTAATAGTTTATCCCGAATATTACTACAGATATTATGTATGTTTTGTATTTGTGCCTGGGTCAATATCTTTACTGTTCGTCTAGGTGGCTTTACTTTTAAAATATTTTTAGCAATCTTTTTACCTTTTGTTATGTGATAGAGGAATGGTTTAAAAGTCACACCCCTTCTTGATGAGTCTTTGGTGACATCTTTCAAAATATCTTGGTTAATTTCATCTGTTCTCATTAAAAAATCATAGAAGCCCACAACACAGGTGATAATAGCATTCACTGTACTCTCAGATCTCTTAGACACAACAGGTATAATAGGTGAGACTTTGTCCGTCTTATAAGGATTTCTTAACCATCCAATAAATTGAGCAAGTAATCGAAGATTTACGTTTGTATATGATTGGTTGGTTTCATTTAAATACTCAAAATATAGTTTCAAATGATAACAATATGCTTTGAGGGTATTAGGTGCTCTACCGATATCATCGAGATATTTGAGATACTTGATTACTGGAATAACCGGAGATCCGTCAGAATCTAATAGCATATATCTAGTTTTACTTTCTCCATTAAAACCGGGAACAGATACTTCATGTACCTTCATAATTTTTCCTTCTCCTAACATAGAATATAAAATCAACTCCCGCGCCTTCGCTTGGGCTACACTCACCACCCTCAAATAGTTTCTATCATTATATACTATAAAAACTATAATGATTTAATATAATTAATAAAAATATGATGAAATAAAAAAGAAGTAATTACTAACGTTATATACGTTAATAACTACTTCTAATTATAGTCTAATTAAATCCGCCATAAGAACAGTTCGTTGCATTTCATCACCTGCGAATATATGTTCGTATGTGGATATTATATACCGAACACATGTTCTTTATGCAAAGGTAAATAATTGAAATTTCCTCACGCTGCATCGTCAAAAAACCTCCGGAATCAAAATCCGGAGGCTGGTATGATTGTCAAACAATCTCAGCTGTCTATGCTTTCCGTTTCTTTCGCTTCGAGCAATTCGTCAATCACGAAGTCATAATCGTCATAGTCGGTTTTCACGACTTTATATTTGGAAGTGAAGCTCTTGGTTTTGCGGCTGCCATCGCCATAGGAGATGTTATACTTTTCCGATGTCGTAACGATGAAGGCGGAATCGCCCGATTTTTCTACCGACTTGGCTTCGGCAAGGGTCATGGATTCCTTGATCCCTTTGCTTTTCAGGTATTGCATGTAATTGGCCTGTTCTTGGTATTTTTTTGAACTCAAATACGGCGTCACGACATGGATGTTGTCTGAGGCAAGGGCCCACATGTTTTTCGTCAGGAAAATCTCGACCATCATCTTGGCCTTTTCCTCATCGCCGGATGGCTTTGCCGGACTCTCAGGAAGCGGCTTGGGATTGATCTCGCTTTTCGTCAAATCGGCCGACTCGGCACCCGTCAATTCCAAATATTTAGCCAGCATGTTGGCGGCTTCGGTTGCATGACTTCTTTGCTCGGCCCCCTTTTTTTCTAAATATTTTCGATTGGACTCCGCGTTATCGGCCGCTTTGTAGGCAGCAGTAATAAATCCGTAGGAATACGTATTATTTTGCGCCAGCTGCTTGTTTTTCTTGATGTCGGCGATATTGCTTTCGTAACTGCTTTCGTTGTATTTATAACTCTCTGCAGCCTCATGCGCAGCTTGCATTTCGGTCAAATATTTGCCGCGGTAGGTCAGAGCATCGACGAACTTGGATTGAATATCTTTTAATTTCGGCGATAAAACTACGCTCAGCACTTCGTCCTTAAGCTTGTTGTTTTTTTCGATGAGAGAGTCAACGGTGCCATAAATGGCATACATATTGTCGTTGGGCTTCTTTAACTGTCTGATTTCCGAATCGATGTTATCGCTTCGCTGGATGACACTCTGAAGCTTTTCGATATCCTTCAACCGGTCTTTGTATTCCGCGATTGCAGTTTCCAAGTTAAGACTGGAGTAATCTTTCTTTTCCGCCGTAAGCGAAGCGTACTTGGGATTGCTATTCAATTCCTTGACTTGGGCTTCAAAATTGATCGTTGATTTGGAGCTTTCATAAAAACCGACGATTTCCTTAAGCGTTTTTTTGTCGACAGGAGGCGTTTCGATCTGTTTTTTGAATGCGGAGCCCGCCGCCTGAATCGACTCAAAATCCTGATTGTACTGCCTGACCAACGAATCGTATTTCATGTTATTCGTAAGCTTGTAGGCAATTCCACCGGTCGCTGCCAATACAACGAGAAGCGAGCTCATGATAATGATCAGCTTCTTATTTGATTTGTTGGCTGCCGTTCCCGCCCCCGGGTTGTTTGTCGCATTGTCCATACTCGTCATTACTCCCATTCCATCTTCCGATTAGTTTCTGTCAGGTTCATAAGTTATGGGAATTTCATGATGTCGGAACCTTCTTTAGAAACAATTTCAATATCAAGTGCAATTTTCCTTCATCATTCGACAAAAAAACTTAACGGATGGAGTATGGATAACGAATGGACAATGAATTTGAAACTCAATCCTTCTTTTGCAAAACCATTTTTAGGGCAAAATAAATAAAGGCTGCTCCTACGAATAGATTCAAAACTTGAAGTACGAAAGGCGAAATGAATTCGCGGGTCAAACTGCCCATGCCTGCGACCAGAGTTAAAAAGAATACAGCTGCAAACCATGCGCCGAAACCGAATACATAAATATCTTTCCGCGCCATATTTTCTTCGGCTACCTTGGTTGACAATACGCCTGCCCAAAAAATGACAGTCAGAGGATTCGATACCGTCAGAAGGAGTGCGTAGACAAATGCATTGGTTGTGTCCCCAAAGTCTGCAATACTTAAGCCGGGCAGGAGACGAATGTCAAGCAAGCTAAGCATCAGGTTTAACCCAAACATGACTAAGACGGCGGCCCCGAACAGTTTCAAGCCCCATCTCATATTTTGTTTCTCCATCACAGTTGCGATGCCGAGAATGGCGGCGACAATAAAGAGCCCGTCAATCAAAGTAACACCGAGTACGCCGGTCTCAGCCGCGAAAAATCCTCGTAAGGAAGCGATTTGAAATATAAAAATACAAATGGGGCCTATGGCCAATTGTAGCATCATTCCCAATTTGAACCCTTTTGCAAAAATATCTAGCACCTCTTCAAATATTTATATTTTCTTTCAAGGAAGAAAGAGTGATGATGGTATTGCTTTTAAGCACGCCCTTGATGTTCTTTAACGTATTGGAAATAAAATGTTCTAACGCCTGGGTATCTTCCACAAGGACTTTTAACAAATAATCATATTCACCGGCAACATGGTGGCATTCCAGGACAGACTTGCATTGAACAATACACTTTCTGAACTCCTCGATATGTTCGGTTTGATCAATATTGACAAAAATAAAGGACAATAGTCGGCAGTTCGTCTTCATCCGATTCATTTTTATGGTGTAGGCTTCAATGATTTCCGCTTCCTCCATTTTTCGAATTCGTTCCGATACGGCCGGAATCGACAGATTTACTCTTTTGCTTATTTCGGAAGCGGTCATCCTGCTATTTTCTTTTAGAGCATCAAGTATCGCAAGATCGATTGTGTCCAAAATAACCACCTCATCATTAAATTTATAAATATAATTATAATCATAGGTTTTATTTTTTAAATATTTTCATAAAAAACATTCGATTTTTAATAAATCTACAATTGGAGCTTTAGTTAATGAACTAAAACGAAGCGAATTTAATGCTTAACTTAAATAAATAAAGCCGCCGGCTCTGGGCCGAACGGCTTTGCTGATAACAAAATTTGTGTTATTGCATGGATTGCAAATGCTCGGCGAGACGATCCCAGGTTTCGGTGATCCCTTGCTCCATCCCCATGTCGATAACGGTTTTGAGCGCTTCGGCAGAAGGGTATTGGGCCCGGTTGACAAGCTTCGTTTTGCCTTCGAATTCTGTGAAAGTCATCGTAATGAGAGACGAGGGCATGCCTTCCGCTTCGTTGCCTTCGGCATCCGAGAAGTAATCCTTGTAGACGATTTTCTCCGCTTCGACGATTTCCTGATAGACGGCTTTGCCCCAGGATTCGAATCCGTAAAAATCGCCCTGATTCTGATCGATACATTTCATACAGTAATGCCAGATGCCGCCTGGACGAAAATCAACGTTGCAAACCGTGAGCGTCCAGCCGCGCGGTCCCCACCAGTGCTTGAGATGCTCGGCCTGTGAGAACGCTTTAAATACAAGCTCGCGCGGCGCATTGAACACACGCTCCAGAATAAGTTCCTGACCTTCCACCTTGATCGTCATTGGGTTCGACATCAAAATTCCTCCTAAATATTCGTTTCGGTACGCGTTACTCCGGTGTCTTGTTTCGGTTGCCGGTACCGTAATCTTGTTTAAAATATACCCCATTGAGAATATTCCTGTCAAGGAATATTTAAAGGGTAATTTTTATGCCCAAGGAAGCCGTAACAAAACGAAAAGTTTGTCCCAAGGAGTCGGACAAAGCGGGAATATACAAGCCTTCCGGACATAAAATGAAGCATAAGATTACTTTATGCGGTACCCCCGGAGGATTTATGGTTAAAAAATCGGTCTCGATCTTGCAAATTGCAGCCACATACGCTGGGACAGTGGTGGGAGCCGGATTTGCTTCCGGACAGTCGATTATGCAGTTTTTTACGGTTTACGGGACATGGGGAACCGTAGGCATCTTGATCAGTACGTTTCTTTTTATGTGGATTGGAACCAAGATGATGGTTTTGGCGCACAGAATTCAGGCGTTTTCTTATCAAGAGCTTAACACCTATCTTTTCGGCAGCGTGTTCGGGAAGGTCGCCAATGCTGCGACGTTCGCGATTTTATTCGGGATGACTTCGGTGATGCTGTCGGGCGCCGGCTCCATTTTTGAGGAACAGCTTGGTCTGCCGTATCAGTGGGGCATTGTGATCAGCATCGTCCTTTGTTATCTGGTCATGACCCGAGACATGCAGGGAATTTTGGCGGTAAACTCGGTGGTAGTGCCTCTAATGCTTGTTTTCATGCTGCTCATTGCCTTGCAGGTGCTCGGGGACAGCGGGACGGCTCCAAGCATCGGTTGGCGAACCTTGCCATGGTCCGATCTAACGTGGCTGATTAGCCCGTTTGCCTACGCGGCATTGAATTTTGCCTTTGTCCAAGCGGTGATGGTGCCTCTCGGCAGCGAGGTACAGGACGAAAGCGCCTTGAAATGGGGCGGCTTTTGGGGTGGCGCAGCTCTTGGATTCATGCTGCTCATCAGCCACTGGGCCATGAATTACAAGATGCCGGAAATTGCAGCGTTCGATATTCCGATGGCCGAAATTATTCGGGATCTGGGCGGAGCGGTTCATATTTTGTTCTTGCTGGTCATCTACGGGGAAATTTTTACGACGATCATCGGCAACGTATTTGGGATCGCGCGTCAAATTCAAAGCTTGTTCGTTCTCCCGACCCACTGGCTGGTGTTAGCGATTCTGCTCGGAAGCTTTCTGATCAGCCAGATCGGTTATACTCCGCTGCTTTCTTATCTTTATCCTCTGTTTGGCTATCTCGGGATGATCCTGCTTTTTTTCTTGGCGTTTAAAAGGATCCGCTGATAAGCGGCTTCAATTTACCACTTTCTCAACACTCTAAAGAGGCACAGGCCTCTTTTTTTTGTTGCTTCACCGAACCCGAGATAAATTTTGCTTGACGTACCGTGTCAGAAACCTATAATCGATGTTGGATGCAGCTTCCGGGCCGGTGAACAAACCGCAAGGGCGGACGGCGAATCCTTTTCCGCCGTTGTGCGTATATGTTTGGTGAATCTCCGTGAGAAGGGCCCGTTTCCGAGAGAGAGAAAAGGAGTGCTGAAGCATGATGACACGATTGGAATACCGTTTGTATGCCGAGGGCAGCGAGACGTTCCCGCTGCTGTATTATTATGACCGGATCGGCCGGGACGAGGTCGCTTTGCGTTTTGCGTGCGACTATTTTATTAAGGACGGCAAGGTGTACGAGAAAACCTCGTGCGCTGTGGAGCCGGAATGTTATGTCGTTTATGTGCAGGAAGCGCTTGACGAGCGGACGATGCTATGGAGCAAGCCGGAAGGTCCCCGCGGCGTTCGCATGGAGCTAAGGGAATACCGTGAATGGACGGCGGATTACCGGCTGGTGCATACGTTTACATTTCCCGATACGCTGGAGGCGATGTTGAACCTTCAGGCGACTTATTTGTATGCGGAGGGCCGGGAATGGCAGCGTACTTCCGCCGAGATCGACGAAGACCGGGAGACGTATGTATATTACGCCGTGCCGGTGTAGCCACAATTCAAACCGGGAAAACAGGAGTGACGAAAAATGGAACAGCAAAAAAGCAGCAGGACACGCAAACTGGTAGCGCTGTTCGTGGCGTCGACACTGGTGCTCGGCGGTACGGCGGGCTGCTCCGATTCGAAATGTACCGACCGTAACGGGGACGGTTACTGTGACGACGGCAGCGGCGGTTCGTCCTCCGGAGGACGTTACTATGGCGGCTCGGGGTCGAGCGGCAGCTCCTATAAAGGATCTTCGGGCAGCTCTTCCGGGATCAGCAAAGGCGGCATCGGCGGCAGCGGCAGCTCAAGCTCCTAGCGCCAGAGCTGCCATGGGCGGTCCGACGACGACAAAAAGCAAGATCAGAGAGGAGGCGTGCGGGCATGAGCATGGCAAAGACGCTGCGGCCGGACGCTTCTTATGCGGAACGCCGGGAAGCGATCTACGGGCCGCTGCGGCAAGAGGGGATATTTACATGGGACTGCTTATACGACCAGGAATACGCGCTCGCCGGCTTGTACCGGTTGGAGCGCACACAGCTGGAAGAAATGCGCAAAGCCGCCGAAGCGTTAGGACGCATCTATGCCAAGACCGTACGGATCATCCAGCAGGGCGAACCGGCGCTTTTGGCTGAATTGGGACTGCCTCCCGCATCGTTCGGCGCCATTCGTCTCCGGTTCGATGAAGACATTCCGACGCTGATCGGGCGGTTCGATTTTGCTTTGACGCCGCAGGGACTCAAGATGCTTGAGTTTAACAGCGATACGCCAACGGGGATCGTCGAAGCCTTTCATGCGAACGGCCGGGTGTGCGCAGCCTATGGCGAAGAGGATCCAAACGAAGGCTGCAGCGGGGCTTTCAGCGAAGGGTTTAAGCGGATGCTAGACCTCTACCGCGAAGCGGGCTATGCGTCCGAGCATGTCGTCTTCAGCTCGCTGGATTGGCATGAGGAGGATGCCGGAACGACTCGCTATCTCCTGAAGCAATCCGGGATTGCCGGCGCGGAATTTGCAGCGCTGTCCGACCTCCGCGTAGAGGGAGACCGGATATGGGCGCAGCCCAATGCCGATGACGAAGAAGCGGCGGGATGTCCGATCGATGTGTTGTACCGGCTGCATGCAATCGAGAAGCTGGCTGAAGACCGGGATACGGACGGCTATCCGACCGGCGAGCATGTGCTGGAATTAATCGCGGAGCGCAAGCTGGCGATCATTAATCCGCCCTCGGGGTTCGCCGCTCAGACGAAGGCGTTCCAGGCGCTGATCTGGAATTTGCATCAAGCGGGGGAGTTTTACACGGAAGAGGAGCATGAGACGATCGAAGCCTACATGCTGCCGACGTTTATGGAGCCGTGCTTCCCCGAAGGCATGCCTTATGTGGCGAAGCCGATTCTGGGGCGCGAAGGCAGCGGGGTCACGATCTATGCGGGAAGCGGAGATATTGCGGAGGCGAGCGGGGAGGACGAATACGGGGATCAGCCGATGGTCTACCAGCAATATGCCGAGCTGCCCCGCATCCGGGTGGAAACGTTAAACGGCCCGTATGACGGCCGGCTGCTCTGGGGCTGCTTTCTGATCGACGGCCGAAGCTCTGCCGTCATTGCGCGCGTCGGCGGGAGCATCACGAACAATTTGTCCTATTATTTGCCTTCGTCGGTCATAGGCTAGGCCTGCAATAAGAACAGCCTTACATAACAACATTTACTTGGGGAGTTGGAGTTCGTTGGATCAGTTCGGAAATATTCTTAACTTTTTGATGTATTTGGGCGTGACCGTCCCGCTTGTAGGGCTCGGCATTTTATTTTTCAACCTGACGACGCCGTACAATGAATTCGCGCTCATCCGGGAGGGCGGCGATTTGTCCGATCCCGCCAAAGCGGCTGCCGCCAAAGCTGCGGCTTACGATCTTGGGGGCAAAATTGTCGGTCAAGTGCTCGTTCTCGCGTCCGCCGTATATCATTCGGTCGGTCTAGTCGATTTAATCATCTGGGGACTCATCGGGATCGCATTCCAGATTATCGTGTTCTACTTGTTCGAACTGCTGACTCCGTTTAAAGTGCTGGCCGAAATTCCGAAGGGCAATGTGTCCGTTGGCATTTTCTCGTTTTGTTTGAGTCTGGCGTCGGGTCTTTTGCTGGCTTCGTTAATCAGCTATTGATCGGACTACATAAAGATTGGTTCCGAAGGAGGCTGTGCTCAACGTCATGCTAAAGCTGAACAACATTCACCATGCCGCGGTCATTTGCTCGGACTATGAGAAGTCGAAGCATTTTTACGTCCGCGTGCTCGGACTGACGGTCATCCGGGAAACGTACCGGGCGGAGCGCCAGTCGTATAAGCTCGATCTGCGGGTTGGCGACAGCCACCAGATCGAACTGTTCTCGTTCCCGAATGCGCCGGAGCGGCCAAGCTATCCGGAAGCAAGAGGTCTGAGGCACCTGGCCTTCGAGGTTGACGATATCGAAGCGGCCGTCAAGGCTTTGGAAGCCGAAGAAATCGCCGTGGAGCCGATTCGTGTCGATGAGACTACGGGAAAACGATTCACGTTCTTTTTCGATCCGGACCGGCTGCCCTTGGAGCTGTACGAAAAATAGATCAAGACTCGTGCGCTGCGCACGGGTCTTTTTTTGCAAGAAGTGGTTTGCTTGCAGATAAAAATGGGTAAAAAGTTGTAGGTTTGTTTCGACCTAGTTCAAAAAGCTCATTGAAATCTAACAAGGACCTAAAAGATTCCAAACATAACTTTGCTATGCTTGCCTTATCATCACAGAAGCTCTTGGGCGCAAGGGGACAATGATGGAGGTGCGGCGTATGGAAGGAAGATTTTCGATAGGAGTCATGTTCGGGGTACTGCTGAGCGTCCCGCTGTGGCTGTCGATGGTCGGTTGGTACAGACTGGTCATGGCGGGCATCGGATTGTTTATTTAAATTCTAGCCATCGGCCGGAGGGGCCGATGGTTTTTTGTGGGCATAAAGCTTTTGTCTTGGCGGGATTCGTTATTTTTTCACTTTAAAATGAACGACGGCGCTGTACAGCATTTTCCCGGCATTCGGATCGAACACTACTTGATGGCTGATCGAGAAAACATCCAGCAGCAGCGCTTTGTTATTCTCGATTTGCGCATCGATTTTGGCTTCGAGCGTTTTCAAATCGTAGGCTTCGAAAAATTCAATTTTATTCTCGATTCGGTCTAAAGTAAAACTCATCGTCATTCGCTCCCGGCTGCGTATTTTGGCTTAAACTAAATCTACCAAGCTCTGTCTTTGATTGCAACTGCGCAAGAGAGCTCCCTTTGCGTAAAGGGCTGGATAGCGCTCTTCGTTTATTAGGCAAATAGGACTTGAGTCTGTCGTTCGATGTTGTTGAATTTGTGGAGAAAAGTAATTTCGTGCTAAATCGTGAACTATATTGTAATTTTTTAAGTAATATATTATTATTACTATATATTTACTATTCATATAATTCCAAGTACTATGAGCGGATTACATAGTCGATCATTTTAACGCAATCGCTTACATCAAGTTCCCCGCATCGCGCCATAATATTTCGAAAGCTACCGGACATGGGAGACGTGCGCAAAGTGTCCGTTCCTCTACTTGACTCTTTCAATTCTACCGGCACCAAGATCGAACCTGGATGACATTCGCGGAATATAGGCATATATAGACTCTTTACGAGTTTATATAAAAACATGGGATAGAAAGGAGGATATGCAATACTTACAAGAGCTTCCACACACGGGATCACAGCTATATTTCAGGTGGAGAGGAGGTTTGATCGAGCTGACGATTGCGAACGATTGAATGGGTAATGTCTAATCGTAGTGTCCTTACCGACCCCAAAAATAAGGAGGTAACATATATGATACAGCTTCGTTTACCCCATCATTCCCTATCCAAATTGCTCGTTGCCAGCGGCATGATGCTGCTGATGGCCGTTATCATGCTGCTGTTCTCGGATCGGGCTTTTGCCCATGGTTATGTGGAATCGCCGGGCAGCCGCGCCTATTTGTGCAAGCTGGGGCAAAATAAGAACTGCGGAGCCATTGTTTATGAGCCACAAAGCTTGGAAGCTCCGAAAGGGTTTCCGCAAGCCGGACCGGCCGACGGCAAAATCGCCAGTGCAGGCGGAGCTTTTCCGGAACTTGACCAGCAATCGGCTACACGTTGGGCCAAGGTCCCGATGACGGCAGGTACGAAAACGTTTACATGGAAGTTGACTGCTGCTCATGCGACATCCACCTGGAAGTATTACATGACGAAGCAAAACTGGGATCAGAACGCCCCGCTTAGCCGGGCTTCGTTCGATCTCACGCCGTTCTGCTCGGTAAACTACGGCGGAAAGCAGCCTCCGAACACTTATTCCGATACGTGCAACGTCCCGAGCCGGACTGGCTATCAAGTCATTCTGGCAGTCTGGGAAATTGCCGACACGGCCAATGCGTTCTATAATGTCATCGACGTGGACTTCGGAGGAGGTTCTTCGGATACTCAGCCTCCTAGCGCACCGACGGGTTTAAGCGCTTCCAACCTTACAGCCACGAGCGTATCGCTGGCATGGAACGCATCGAGCGATAACGTCGGAGTTTCCGGCTACAAAATTTATAACGGCTCGACGCAGATTGCCGCCGTCTCCGGCTCGACTTTAAATTACAACGTCACGGGGCTGACCTCGAATACGTCCTATACGTTTACGGTTCGTGCCGAGGATGCCGCAGGCAACGTTTCCGGCGCAAGCAACGCCGTCACGGTTACGACTCCGGCCGTACCTGTAGACAATGAGGCGCCTACGGCTCCGACCGGCTTGCATGTGATGGGTACTCCGACTTCCTCCAGCGTTCATCTGATGTGGAGCGCATCGACGGATAATGTCGGGGTAACGGGCTACCGGGTATATAATGGAACCACTTTAGTAACTACGGTTTCGGGGACGACGCTCGAGTATACGGTTACTGGGCTGACGCCCGATACGTCCTATACGTTTACGGTTCGCGCAATTGACGCCGCCGGCAACGTATCGGCCGACAGCAATGCTGTAAATGCCAAGACGGCTTCCGGTCCGGCGGTTTCCGCATGGGCGCCGAATGTGGCGTATACGGTAGGCACGCTTGTTACGTACAACGGCAAAACGTACGAGTGCCGTCAGGCCCACACCTCGCTGGTGGGCTGGGAGCCGTCCAACGCAGCATCGTTGTGGTTGTTGAAGTAATCGGACACCTTTCAATTCTACCGACAGCAAGACCGAACATGGATGGCATCCGTATATAGACTAGTTATGAGTTTAAGAGCTTCCACACACGGGATCATAGCTATAATTTAGGTGGAGAGGAGGTTTGAATCGAACGGATAATTGCGAACGATTGAAAGGGTAATGCCTGATCATAGTGTCCTTACCGACCCCAAAAATAAGGAGGTAACATATATGATACAGCTTCGTTTACCCCGCCATTCTCTATCCAAACTGCTCGTTGCCAGCGGCATGATGCTGCTGATGGCCGTAGTCATGCTGCTGTTCTCGGACCGGGCTTTCGCCCATGGTTATGTCGAATCGCCCGGCAGCCGCGGCTATTTATGCAGTCTGGGGCAAAACAAGAACTGCGGGGAGATTATTTACGAACCGTACAGCCTGGAAGGACTGAAAGGGTTTCCGCAGGCCGGGCCCGCCGACGGCAGGAACGAAAACGTTTTCATGGGTTCTTAAAGTCCCTCATGCGACATCCAGCTGGAAGTATTACATGACGAAGCAAAACTGGGATCAGAACGCCCCGCTCAGCCGGGCATCGTTCGACCTCACGCCGTTCTGCTCGGTAAATTACGGCGGAAAGATGCCTCCTAAGACGTATTCCGATACGTGCAACGTTCCAAGCCGGACTGGATATCAAGTCATTCTGGCGGTCTGGGAAATTGCCGACACGGCCAATGCCTTCTATAATGTTATCGACGTGAACTTCGGAGGAGATCCTTCGGATAATCAGCCTCCTACCGCACCGACAGGTTTAAGTGCTTCCAACCTTACAGCCACGAGCGTATCGCTGGCATGGAACGCATCGAGCGATAACGTCGGAGTGTCCGGCTACAAAATTTATAACGGCTCGACGCAGATTGCCGCCGTCTCCAGCTCGACTTTAAATTACAACGTCACGGGGCTGACCTCGAATACGTCCTATACGTTTACGGTTCGTGCCGAGGATGCCGCAGGCAACGTTTCCGGCGCAAGCAACGCCGTCACGGTTACGACTCCGGCCGTACCTGTAGACAATGAGGCGCCTACGGCTCCGACCGGCTTGCATGTGATGGGTACTCCGACTTCCTCCAGCGTTCATCTGATGTGGAGCGCATCGACGGATAATGTCGGGGTAACGGGCTACCGGGTATATAATGGAACCACTTTAGTAACTACGGTTTCGGGGACGACGCTCGAGTATACGGTTACTGGGCTGACGCCCGATACGTCCTATACGTTTACGGTTCGCGCAATTGACGCCGCCGGCAACGTATCGGCCGACAGCAATGCTGTAAATGCCAAGACGGCTTCCGGTCCGGCGGTTTCCGCATGGGCGCCGAATGTGGCGTATACGGTAGGCACGCTTGTTACGTACAACGGCAAAACGTACGAGTGCCGTCAGGCCCACACCTCGCTGGTCGGCTGGGAGCCCTCCAACGCAGCTTCGTTGTGGTTGCTGAAATAATCGGACAAGATTTTCTTAAAAAGGATAGCCCGTCAGAGTTAACCTCTGACGGGCTATCCTTTTTCAATTTAACGAAACATCGTTAACAAAAAGAAGTTCCGCACCGGTAAATGTAAATAAGGAGATTATTGGATAACTTATATAGGAGGTGTTAAAATGACGCATCGATAGCGAATTCAAGCTTTGCTAAAGCAAAAAGGCCGAATTGAAGAAGAACAGGCCAAAGTAAAGGCAAGTCAAGAGCTGGATAGCAAAATAAAAGCGGAACGATTGAAGTCCTTGACAACGGAACAGTAAACGATTGAAGCCCAAATCGCGCAGATTCGAATGGAGCAAGCCCAAAACCGTAAAAACGGTGTTTCGCCAAGCGCGGAATCCCGAGACCCGAAACCGGGCCGTTCATCCGATTCTTCCATGAAGGACATTGTCCGAGCCGACTTCTTGCACCGCCGAGCAGTCGGTATTTAAGCCGAAATTGGAGCAAGAAACGGCTTTAAAAGCCCAAATTGCCGGCTTGGACGGGAAAATCGGGGAAACGATGGCCGAAGCGCAAAAAACTGACCGAAAGAAGGAAGAGACCGACAAAGCGGAAGACGGTCCCCGCCCGAGACCGTTGCGCCGAATCGGGACCCATTTCCTACTATCCACGCTTCGTTTTCGCAACCTCATTATCTCCTCTCCGATGTGCATCATTATGCTGTATTATCCAGTATAAACCAAATGGACTATTGCGTGTTCGCATTTTGTTCGTATATAATACAAACAAATGTTCTTATTTGGAGGCGAACGTAATGGAAAGATACATTGGCCATATTATTGAAGTTATTTATTTGGATATCGACAATAAGACCAAGCAGCGGAGAATTGAGGTCTTGATGGTTGAGAATGGTATCGTCAAAGCATTTTGTCATCAACGGCAAGCGCTGCGGGTGATTCGGATCGAAAATATTTTAGCGGTGAAGCAGGTTTCCGTGTCATCGAGGGTCTCATGAGTTAATTCCGGCAGACTGGCGAAATCGGATCATAGAAGAAAAATGAAGAACTAATGGCAGCTAATTGAGCTCGCAGACGTGAACGGGGTGGCATTCGTTGATGACAGATGTTGAAAAGAAAGTGCTTCGAATTCTGTGGAATTTATACAAAACCGCTTGGGTAAGGCCTGATGTCAAAAGGATTTCGTGGTTATCCGGGCGTACGGTGGAGCAACTGCGAAAAATTGTATTTTGCCTCGTCAAGGACGGTTATGTAGAAGTTCGCAGGGATGAGCTTCGGGTCATCCAAGGCTTGGAGCAAAGGGTACCGCAGTACACAGCGGTGGATTGAAGATGAATTCGAAGAGGAGAGGGAAATCTTGATAGGCTTACCGACGTTAAGCAAGAAATACGCTGCGCAACGCCCGGCAAGAGACGAATTTGAATTGGAGGAGCTGGGGAATCGGTTGTTCGAGGTTCATGAAGAGGGAGCCGAGATTTATTTGACCGTATGGGGAATGGACGAGCAGGTGCGGGGACGAATCACCAACATGGACCCGCGAACCCGGCTGGTACATATAGAGCGTGACGGCGATACGCTGAAAGTTCCTTATTTGGATATCATGAATGTGGAGAGCCCAAGGCATTGATCCTTGGGCTTTCGTGTATAAACGATCCGCTAAGCGATCGATGACTTGCCGGCCTCCCGAATCGATGCCCGCATTTTTTTATCGGAAGGAAGAAAGATCGTTAACAATCCGATCAATGGAAGATAGGCGCAGCAATAAATGACGAAGTCAATGCTGGTCGAATCGGCAAGATTGCCCAAGATGGCCGAGCCAATTCCCCCTAAGCCAAAAGCCAGCCCGAAGAAAATTCCGGAAACCAGACCAACTTTTCCTGGCAGCAGGTCATTCGCGTAGACCATAATAACGGAGAAAGAGGAGGCCAGGATCATGCTTATATCAGGCGGTCGAGTACGACGAGAAGCTTCATAACATGATTGTTGATATTTCGGACAATCCGTATATCGTTTCTTTCAGTTCTTCCTTACAAATGCATATTCGAAGATATAAGTACATTTTTCTAAAACGGCCGCTTGGAGAATCACAAGCCGCTGCCCAGGAACACCGGGAAATTATCCGCGCTCTGGAAGCACATGATGCCGAAGGTGCCGCACATTTGATGAAAAAGAATTTGTTAAGTCTTTGATAAAAGGTACAAAAGAAAAAAGCTCAGGAAACTCGACAATACGAGGTTTCTTGAGCTTTTTATATAGATTTCGATTTGTTTCCAGTAGGCGAAGTTTTTTACATAATGTCGAATTTGTGGAGATAGATGAGTTCGTGATACGATGTGTAAAAAATGTAAAGGAGACAGGCCATGAAGAAGTATCTCGGACTCCTCGCCCTGGTGACAATGATCGTGAATGCAGGCTGTACGCAAGCAGAACCTCCAAAAGCAACTGCAGCGCCTGAGCAGAATACCGCGCCGGCTACGACATCGCAAGATACACCAAAAGAAGCAGCTAAACAGCAAGTAACAATGAATGTAGAGTCTATTTTTACGAAAGCGGACCAGCATCCTGAAAAGGTTCTGATCGATGTCATTAGCTCGGCCAAGGAGACACTGGATGTTGCGATCCACAGCATCACGCATCCGGACATTGTAGCAGCGATCCGGGATGCTAAGAAACGCGGCGTAGCAGTGCGTGTGATTACGGACAAGACCCAATCCGAAGGGAAAGCGCAGGGAGAGGCATTGAAGATTCTTGGCAGCGCGGGGATTCCGATGAAGATCAACAGCCACAGCGGCCTGATGCACCTGAAGGTGACGATTGCAGATAAGAAGGTCGTAACCACCGGCTCGTATAACTATTCCAAGGCAGCAAGTACAACGAACGATGAAGTCCTGGTCGTGATCCGGGAAGAAGGGGCAGCAAAAACATTTTCAGATGAATTCGAGAAGATGTGGAACGATACGAAGGGATTTAAAACGATTGAGAAGAAAACCGCGAAAAAATAATTAACGAAACTCCCGACCTGAATTGTTTGGGAGTTTTGATTTAAAAACAATTTGTTTGATAAACCATAGCTCTGAGTAAGATAGCTGATGGTTGTTCAAGTTAGATCTAAAACTTTGAAAATGATGTCCATGACCAGACAAAAAACTCCCAAGAAGAATAGGATTATGCCATGCCTCTTAAGTTTTTTCCTTAGTCGCTGTTCGTATTGTTGGTCTGTTTCTCCGGGTTGCTGCAATCCTTTAACTACTTTAATATTGTAAGATTTTCTGAAAGAAAGATAAAAATACATAATGCCGGCAATTATTAATAACAAAGCAATAATTAATAACATGATGTACCTCCTCGTAGAATAAATACCAGCAATATAATATCGGCATCCAAAGAGTTTATATTTACCCTGTATTTTCAAAATAATGAGTAATTTATGCAAGATGCCTCGTTCCGTCAGCCTTATTATTTTAAAATTTTTCCGACGGTTGGTTTGAAACTATAAGCCTGCTCCCAGAGGCATATTTACTTATAAATATTGAAAGGTAATATTAAACTATAAATCCATAATTTACATTAAACATTCTCGGAACGCAGGAACACGGGCAAGGCGCCGTCCGTTTCCGATATAACGTATGCAGCTTAACGATTTCAAATCCGAATACGCGGGAGGGTTCCCGAAGGGAAAGTAATTTCATACCATTACAAGGATGATAGAACGGAAGAACCCTTTGATCATTCATACACGGAAATTATACTTTCATATCTCAATGATAAGGGTCAAGTAGAACAAGTTGCTTCTTTCAGTGTCCGTAGGGAGGACGAGGCCGGAGGAGAGCTGACTGCGCCGAAATCAAATTGGTATTATCTTACTATGCAATGTTATCATACAGCTTGGGACGAATGTAGCGGCTCAGGTTACTTACGCACATTGAAATGAAATGATACGCCTGGTAAAAGGGGTGCTCCGTTGTCTTTGATACGAAATGTATCTATTTGCAATATCTAAAATGGTTTTCAGTACGATCGTTCTTTCGTGTATACGGATGATATTACGGTCAGTTCATTCATTGTCTCCAAAACAAATGGATCATAAATATCATGCCGCTGCCAATACAGGCTGGTACAGTGTTCATCTTATATTTTAAATTGTCTATACATTATTTTTAGAAGGGAGATTTATATGAAAAAAAATATGTTTACACCGTAGAAGATGTATACAAGAACGAAAACGATGTTCCGGAGGAACTTGCATTCTGGTATGGTAAGTGTAGTGGTATTTTGAAAAAATATAAACAACGCTATGAGCCACAATATGGTGGCTGGGTTGGTAGTATAGAGGGTGGCTTTATTACCCGGAGATATGATCAGAGAGGGTATACATCCCACTGGTTGAGATCCGGAAGGCAGAACCCGTCTATCGTAATGTGGAAGAAGGACGACTGCGTCCTGCTGGAATTATTGAACTTGAGGTAACTTCAACTCTGGGACAGAAAAGAAGTAAAACGCCTTATCGGGACGATGCAGATTGCTGTTATTGCAGCAGTTTTGCGACGTCCTATTTTTATTATCTTATCTCGCTTCCTGAAGAAAGCGGCCAGATATTGAACAAACCCTTATTAATAAAGGGAATCAAAAATAAAATCGGGGCCCGTCTCACGACGAGCCCCTTTCATGGGAGAGGAGAAACCGGACGAAGAGCTTATGGGGAACGTAAGTCTTCTCCGCGGTTGTCTACGACATTTTCGGATGTCGATGATATAAGGATGATCCTTTTTGCAGAAAGATATACATCCACTGGGAAAATTTTTTTGGATTTTTTGTGCAAAAGATTCCGTTTGTGATACGATATCAATATTAAGTTTGGCGGAAAGAAGGCTATACAGCATGAGAGTCATATCGGGAAGTGCCAAAGGGCGGCCGCTGAAGGCGGTACCGGGCATGGGGACCCGGCCCACGACGGACAAAGTGAAAGAAGCGGTATTCAGCATGATCGGCCCTTATTTCGACGGCGGACAAGTGCTGGATTTGTTTGCCGGCACCGGTGGGCTGAGTATCGAAGCGTTGAGCCGGGGGATGGACCGTGCCGTGCTCACGGACGTTGACAAAAAAGCCATCGACACGATTCGCCACAATCTTCAGGCGACCGGGTTGACGGAGCGGGCCGAAGTGTATCGCAATGATGCGATGCGCGCCCTCAAAGCGCTTTCCAAGCGGGAAGCGCGTTTTGATCTGGTGTTTTTGGACCCGCCGTACAAGCTGAAGGTGATCGGAGAGCTGCTGGAGGAGCTGCAGCAGGGCGGATTGCTGGCCGACGGAGCGCGGATCGTGGTCGAGCATGACGCGGAAGACCGCCATGAGGGGGACTTCGGAGAGCTCGAGTGGCTGAGGCGGGCTGAGTATGGGGATACTGCCATTACGATTTACCGTACCCGCTCCGAGGGTAAAGAGACTTAAACTCGACATTAGAGGGAGTTGACTGTACCAATGAATCCAATTATCGAGATTGGCGATCATCCCGGGATGCGGGTGGCTGTGTATCCCGGCAGCTTTGATCCGGTGACGAACGGGCATCTGGATATTATTCATCGCGCGGCTAAAGTGTTCGATATGCTGATCGTCGCCGTGCTCAATAATACGAGCAAAAATCCGCTGTTCTCGGTGGAGGAGCGGACGGAGCTGCTGAAGCAGGTGACCAGAGACTTGCCGAACGTCGAGATCGACAGCTTCCGGGATCTGCTCATTAATTATATGAAGCAAAAAAACGCGCACCTCATCGTTCGAGGACTGCGGGCGGTTTCCGATTTCGAATACGAGCTGCAACTGGCTTCCACCAACCGCAAGCTATGCGAAGACATCGAGACGTTCTTTATGACGTCGACGCCGAAATATTCATATCTGAGCTCGAGCATTGTGAAAGAAATCGCCCGTTTCCATGGACCCGTGGTCGATCTGGTTCCGCCGGAAGTGGAGCAGGCGCTGCGCGGCAAATACGGCAGCGGAAGCTTGTAGTTCGGAAGGAAGGCTTACCGCGGATGACGGCGGCGGTGGAAGAGAAAAGCGGCAAATACCGAAAGCAATAGCAGGACAAGCAGCATCGTGCCGAACTGCAGCATCATCGGGCTGATCAAGGGCCACAGACTGTCGCGCTCGAAGGACCAACCGATGTGAACCGCGGCATAGTGCGCAAGCACGGGCTTCTCTCCGCCCAGCGAATCGGTGAGCGGTTTCCAAGCTAAGCAGGTGAGCACAAAAGCAATCCCGCCATGCTCAAGCCGGGAGCGCAGAAAGCGCAGATAGCGCAAGTCGGAAGCCGCAGTCAAGCTTTTGACTTGGGCGTGCGTGGACAAGCCTCCCCACGAGAGCAGCAGACTGAGCAGCGCATACGGCAAGGCCGACGAAGCGGCTTCTGTATATTGCGATAAGGCGTACGCTCCGAGATGCGGTTCGAAGAAGCCGGCCAGCAGCGCCTGGGCAAGCGTCAGAGCGCTGTCGCGGTTAAGGCCAAATGCGGAGGCGAGGGAAGCGGCAGCGGAGACAAGCCCCGAAAGCGAAACGGCGTGAAGCAGCACGGAGAACATCATCATGCATCCGCCGATTAGAAAAAGCTGCTGAATGCTTGACGTCACCGAATCTCCCAGCAGCTTCCCGAACGTCCGGCCGTCGCGCGTCCGGGCCTCTTGAAATGCGTCGAAGCTCCGGCTGAGCCACCCTGAGCTTTCCTTGTCCCGTGCTTTCGTTTTCGGCAGTGGGTGAGGTACAGAGGCGCTGCGAAAACGGTGGAGCAGAGCCAGGAGCAATGTGGAGGCATAATGGATGACCGCCAGCGCAAGTCCGGCGGTCGCGCTTTGCAGGAAGCCGACTCCGACCACGCTTACGAGGAAAACCGGGTTCAGCAGGTGAGAGACCGAGAGCAGCCGTTCTCCTTCGTCGCGGGTCAGCGTGCCGTCCTTACGAAGCTGGCCCACGGCTGCGGCACCGGCCGGGATGCCGGCAGTGAAGCCGAGCGCCACAATCCATCCGGCGACTCCCGGGAGCCTGAATAAAAGGCGCAGCAGCGGCTCAAGCAGCACGCCAAGTCCGTGCAGCACGCCCATGCCGCGCAGCAGCTCGGTGACGATCAGGAAGGGCAGCAAGGCCGGGAACACAAGCTTCCACCAGAGCTGCAGCCCCTGGAGCGACGAGCGAAACGCTTCGTCGGGAAATGCGATGATGCTGACGACAAGAGCAAGCGCCGCGGCGCCCAGCAGCAGCGTCATAAAGCGCGGGGAGAAGAGAACCTGTAACCGATGCATCCGAATCATCACTCCAGCTTGGGTTAGTGGTACATGTTTACGCTTTGTCCGCATGGAATAGACCTGACAGGCGTACGTTACCTATAGAGAATAACATTTGCGAACGGCTGGGGGGGAAAGCTGCCAATGGGAGAGGCAAGACACATGAAACGCGCGTCACGCGTCGTTTTTTCCGTTTTTATAGCGATAGCACTTTTGTACATTGTTTATTTTATGCCTTTGCCGCTCTATATTTTTAAGCCGGGGACGGCCGAGGACATTCATCCAATGGTTCACGTCAAGCAGGCTTCGGAAGAAAAAGGCAAGTTTATGCTGACTACGGTGCAGGTGGCGGACGCAACCGTTTTCGGCTATTTGATGTCCTACGTCCGGCCCTACGAAGAGCTGCGGCTGAAGCGGGATCTGCTTCGCAACAACGAGACCGAGGCGGAATATTCGCAGCGTCAGGAAGTCGTTATGCTCACCTCGCAGGCGGATGCGATTCAGGCGGCGTATAACCGGCTGAAAATTCCTTACCATATCAGCAAGGACGGCGTCGTCATCCAGCAGGTGTATCCGGATGTTCCGGCGCATGACGTGCTTCAGGCCGGCGATACCATCGTGAAAATCGGCGACAAACCGATCCAAACGATGGATGAGGTGCGGGGCGGCGTCACAGGCAAAAAAGCGGGAGACAGCGTCTCGATCAGCTACAAGCGCAAAGGTGTGATCCAGACGAAGGATATCGCTTTGTCCGCGCTGCCTGCCGATCCAAGCGCACAACCGGCAGAAGCTTCGCGGGTCGGGCTTGGAGTCGTATTGGCGGAATTGCACAGTGTGAAGGCCGAGTCGGAGGAGCAGCAGGTAACCATTCAAGCGGGAGACATTGGCGGGCCGTCGGCGGGACTGATGTTTTCGCTGGAAATTTACAACCGGCTGACGGCCGGCGATATTACGAAAGGCTACAAGGTGGCGGGAACCGGAGAGATCGATCCGGACGGACATGTCGGTGTTATCGGGGGCATTCAGCATAAAATCGTAGCGGCCGACCGGGCGGGCGCCGAAATCTTTTTCAGCCCCGCAGACTATAAGGCCCCGAACGGGCAGACGATCCCCAATTATTCGGACGCGAAGAAGCGCGCTGCTGAACTGGGGACCAAGATGACCGTCGTTCCGGTGGCCACGATGGGCGAGGCATTGGACTATTTGGCGAAGCTGCCGGCGAAAACGGGAAGTTAGGGATTAATCCGTCACAACGACCGGCGGTTCGTAGTAATCCGCGAACCAATCGCGGGGAGCAGGCGTTTCATATCCGAGCGCATAGACAGATGTAGCGCGAATATCCATCGCAAGCAGCGGCGAAAGCGTGTCCGTTACTTTGGTGACAACGGGCACCTTCGCCGTTGTTTTCATTCGTCGGAGCAGCTCCCTTCCTTTCGGACGAAAGCCAAGCACGCGAAGGTACGGCACGCCTTGGCCGAGCGTTTCGGCAGAGAGCTCATCCTTGGTATGATTCAGCAAAATGCGCAGCAAGGTGCGCTGCAGCTTGGTCCGCGTATAGCGCTTCGTTTTGAGCCGGTCCAGCAGTGAAGCGACGCAGCCCTCTCCAGGAGCTGCCGTCTCGGTCAGCGCTTGCCGGATGCGGTGCTCCAGCCCTTCCGTTACCTCATGGAATGTCGCTAGCTGCCCCGGGGTATGATTCATGAGCTGCAGCATCAGGGGCTTCGCAAAGCGCTCCCAATCGACCGGCGCGCGTCCGGCCTGCCATTCCCGCTCCAAAATATCCAGTGTCGCCGCGGGCGCATAAGGGCGGAGGGCGTGCAAAGTACGTTCCTCAAAGAGCAGCTTCCGCAGAGCGGTAGCGCTTGCAATCCGACCGTCCGTAATGTCGGTCTGATTGTATTCGGCTTTCGTCCTTGCAATTGTTTGCGGCCGGATGCCGCTGCGAAGCCGCCGCAGGGCAATCAGATAATGCAGCCCGAGCGTATTGTTCGGCTTGGCGAGCTCGCTTTCGTCCGCGCCCGGCACGAGCTGCGCTACGGCGCGGCTGTAGGCGGCCGGATACGGGACGCCGGCTTTCAGCTCCTGCTGCAGCAGCTCCCGCAGCGGAGCGGGCTCGTCCTGCAAGACATCGGCTGCCGCTTCAAGCCAGCCGATGTCGCCGCTTTCGCTGCCAAAGCAGAGGCTGTCGACGAGCCCGGTAGCGTCGAGCGCGGAGACGGCGCCGAAGGCGAACCATTCCGCCGGCTGGGCGCTGTAGGCGACCGGCAGCTCCAGCACAAGGTCGGCTCCCATGCGGAGCGCCATCTCGGCCCGTGCCCACTTGTTCACGACCGCCGGTTCGCCGCGCTGAAGAAAGTTCCCGCTCATGATGCAAATCGCGCTGTCCGCTCCCGTTACCTTTTTCGATTGTTGGAAATGATAGTAGTGACCGTTATGCAGCGGATTGTATTCGACGACGAGACCGACGGTTGACATGCGTAATGATTCCTCCCGATCAGCGGTTCAGGCTTCTTTTGCCATGAACGATTTTGTTTAATCACTATAGCATGAACATAGCATGAACTGAAAATGTTGACAAAACGGAACCGAAGTCGATATAATAATCTTTGTTTGTTTGGGGTGATACTCATGTTTATACATTTGAAAGATTTGGCATCCAAAGGCACGATCCGGATCGAAGGCACGGAAGATATGACAGACATTCTGCCGAAGTCCGGAAGTCTGCTCGGGTATGGCCCGCTGCAGGTGCGTTTGGAAGCTCGGGACAAGGCCGGCACGGCCGAAGTCACGGGCGAACTGGACATCGACGTGGAGCAATCGTGCTCGCGCTGCTTGTCCCCGGTCGGACAGCATTTGACGATTCCGTTTCATGAGACGTTTGTGAAGGGCGAAGAGCAAGAGCTGGAAGAGTCGGAGGATGAGGACCAGGACGAGGAAGACGTGCTGTATGTCTCCGAGGACCGGTTTGAGCTGAAGCCCTATTTGGCGGAAAGCGTCCTGATGGCGCTGCCGTTCATCCCGCTGTGCAGTGAAAATTGTCAAGGACTGTGTCCCGTGTGCGGAACGAACCGGAACGAGAAGGCTTGCGAATGCAAGACGGAGAAGGTGGACCCGCGTTTGGCCGGACTTGCGGATTTTTTTAAAGACCGATCGTAACCAGGAACGCAGGCTGAATTCGTTGAAGGAGGTGGGAAATATGGCAGTACCTCAAAGGAGAACATCCAAAACGCGCCGCGACAAGCGTCGTACTCATTTTAAATTGGAAGTACCGGGCATGGTAAAGTGTGACAATTGCGGTGAATTGAAATTGGCTCACCGAGTTTGCAAAGTTTGCGGTCAATACAAGAAAAGAGAGATTATTAGCCAA
Source organism: Paenibacillus oleatilyticus (assembly GCF_018998565.1). GTDB lineage: Bacteria > Bacillota > Bacilli > Paenibacillales > NBRC-103111 > Paenibacillus_G > Paenibacillus_G oleatilyticus. The sequence continues at coordinate 82,595 of NZ_JAHNZO010000028.1, forward strand.
TAATCTTTCTGCAGACAAAAGAGATAGTACTCCACCGTTAGGTGTAGTGCTATTTTTTTTGTCTGCTTGCGCTTCCCTTTTTATGCAGAATCCAGTATACTTTGCTTTGTGACTTGGTCATAAGAGATAGTGCCATGTCCTATGCATCAGGTGGGGACCTCCCTAGTTAAGCTAAAAAAAGGTGGTGCTCGTTATCGAACGCCTTCCGAAACGACAGCGCCAGCAGCAGTTGGCCAAAGCGATCGAAGAAAACCCGTTTATAACGGATGAAGAGTTGACGAAGCTGTTTCAAGTCAGCATCCAGACGATTCGTCTGGACCGGCTCGAGCTTGGCATTCCCGAGCTGCGAGAGCGGATGAAGCTGATGGCGGAGCAATCGTACGATCAGGTGCGTTCGCTTCCGCTGCATGAAGTCATCGGGGATGTCATTGATCTGCAGCTCGACAAGAGCGGCATTTCCATGTTCGAAATTCGAGAAGAGCATGTGTTTTCCCGGACGAAGATCGCCCGGGGTCATCATATATTTTCTCAGGCCAATTCCTTGGCCGTCGCGCTGATCAACGATAAGGTGGCGCTGACCGCCGCTGCGGACATCCGCTTCGTACGGCCGGTTAAACTGCAGGAGAAGTGCATTGCCAAGGCTTATGTCCGTTCGATCTCCAAAGGCAAGGCGAAGGTCGAGGTTTTTACATACGTCGGAGACGAAGTGGTATTCCAAGGGAATTTCATTATTTATCATGCAAGCAAAGATCGGCATGAAGGAGGAGAGCTTCATGCGGATAGCGATTGACGCGATGGGCGGAGACCATGCGCCGCAGGCAGCGGTGGATGGCGCGATTGCGGCGGCCGAAGAATGGCCGGATACGACGATTGTGCTGGTTGGAGATACAAGCGTGCTGGAGCCGCTCGTTCAAGGCAAGAAGCTTGCGAATCTGGAATTGAGACACGCAAGCGAGACGATCGAAGCGGATGACGAGCCGGTGAAGGCGGTGCGGCGCAAAAAGGACGCTTCGATGGTCGTCGCCGGCCGTATGGTGAAGGAGCAGGAAGTAGGCGCCATGATATCGGCGGGCAACACGGGAGCGTTGATGACGACGGGCCTTCTGGTTGTCGGTCGAATCAAAGGAATCGAGCGCCCGGCGCTCGCGCCGATGCTGCCGACGGTGGACGGGGAAGGCATTCTTGCGCTCGACCTCGGAGCGAATATGGACGCGACGGCGGAGCATCTGGTGCAGTACGCCATCATGGGCAGCTTGTATCGAAGTAAAGTGCACGGGGTGGCCGAGCCGCGCGTCGGTCTCCTTAACGTGGGTACGGAAGCGATGAAAGGCAACGAGCTGACGAAGGCGGCATTTCCGCTGCTGGAGCAGGCGCCGATCCGTTTCATAGGCAACGTCGAGTCGCGCGACGTGCTCCGGAAGCCTTGCGACGTCATCGTATGCGACGGCTTTGCGGGGAATATTATGCTTAAATCGATGGAAGGGGCGGCCTCGGTCATCTTCTCCGTCTTAAAAGAGCAATTTATGCGTACGTGGTACACGAAGCTGGCGGCGGCGGCGGTAAAGAAGGGCCTCGGCCAATTCCGCAAAAAAATGGATTACACCGAACATGGCGCAGCGCCTTTGCTGGGCATTAACGGTCTGGTGCTCAAAAGCCACGGCTCGTCCAACGGCGTAGCTTTTAAAAATGCGGTGCGTCAAGCCCGGGTCGCTTTAAAAAACGATTTGGTCCGCAGCATTTCTGCGGAAATTAGCAACGGGAGCGAGTAGTTATGAATAGCAGCTTAAAGCCTGTAGGCATTCTCGGAACGGGAAAATATGTGCCTGAGAAGGTACTGACCAATTTCGAGCTGGAACAAATGGTGGACACAAACGACGAATGGATCGTCACCCGCACCGGCATCCGCGAACGCCGTATCGCTTCCGCGGAGCAAGCGTCGTCGGACTTGGCCTATGAAGCATCGAAAATCGCCCTGAAGAATGCGGGCATTACGCCGGAAGAGATTGATTTAATTATTGTGGCGACGGTTACCCCGGATATGGCGTTCCCGTCAACGGCATGTATTTTACAGGACAAGCTTAGGGCCAAAAAAGCGGCCGCCTTTGATCTGTCTGCTGCTTGTTCGGGATTTATCTACAGCCTGGCCAACGCCGCCAATTTCATCGCCACCGGAACGTATAAATATGCGCTTGTCGTAGGCGCGGAATGTTTATCCAAAATTACGGACTACACCGATCGGAACACATGTATTTTGTTCGGAGACGGTGCAGGCGCGGTCGTGCTGGGAGAGGTGCCGGAAGGCCGCGGATTTAAATCGTTCGAGCTTGGCGCGGACGGTACGGGCGGCTCGCTGCTGAACGTTGCCGCCGGCGGTTCCCGTTGTCCGGCATCGCCGCAAAGTCTGGAAGGCAAGCAGCATTTTATCTTCATGGCCGGTAGCGAGGTGTTCAAATTCGCGGTCCGCATTATGGGAAGCGCTGCGGAAGAGGCGCTGCGCAAGGCGGGAATCGACAAGTCCGAGGTGGATTTGCTCGTCCCGCATCAGGCGAACATCCGCATCATTCAGTCCGCGCTGCAGAAGCTGAATTTGAGCGAGGACAAATGCATGATCAACCTGGACAAATACGGCAACGTGTCGGCAGGATCGATTCCGATCGCTCTTGCGGAGGCAGTGGAGTCCGGACGGGTCAAAGAGGGCGACTGCCTGGTGCTTGTCGGCTTCGGCGGCGGCTTGACTTGGGGCGCTTCCGTCTTGGTATGGTAAGTGAATGATCCGGAATATGGAGTTCAATCTTAATATCTCTGTGCAGGACCGGCCGTTTCGGTCCATCCGAACGGCTTGCTGTCGGTAATAAAGGAGAATCGGATATGGGGAAAATCGCATTCGTCTTCCCGGGCCAGGGGGCTCAGGCGGTAGGAATGGGGAAAGACGTTTATGAAGCGGATGCCGCCGCACGGGGCATTTTCGAATCGGCCGATAAGGCGCTCGGCTTCCCTCTCAGCCGCATCGTCTTCGATGGTCCGGAGGAAGAGCTGAAGCTTACCGTTAATACGCAGCCTGCGCTGCTGACAACCAGCATAGCCTACCTTGAGCTGTTTCGCGCGCGCCACGGTCTTCAGCCGGATTATGCCGCCGGGCACAGCCTCGGCGAGTACAGTGCGCTTGTGGCGGCAGGCGTGCTGAGCTTTGAAGACGCGGTCCGTACGGTACGTGCGCGCGGCGAGTTTATGGAACAGGCGGTGCCGAGCGGACAAGGCGCTATGGCAGCCGTGCTCGGCGCCGAGCGCGAAGCGCTGCGCCAGCTATGCGCGGACGTTAGCGGGCAAGGAACCGTCGTCGAGCTTGCGAACCTGAACTGCCCGGGACAGATCGTTGTTTCCGGCAGCAAGGAAGGGGTGCAGGCCCTCGCTGAGCGAGGCAAAGAGGCCGGCGCGAAACGCGTGATTCCGCTTGAGGTTAGCGGGCCGTTTCATTCCTCGTTGATGAAGCCCGCTTCCGAGCGTCTCGGCGGCGTGCTGGAGTCCGTTGAAATGAAAGCGGCGGCCGTTCCGGTCGTTGCCAACGTGACGGCGCTGCCTGTGCAGGAGCCTGCGGAAATCAAGCAGCTGTTGATCGATCAAGTACATTCCTCCGTGCTGTGGGAAGACAGCGTCGCATGGCTGCTCGGACAGGGTGTGGACACGTTTGTCGAAATCGGCAGCGGCACCGTTCTGGCAGGTCTGATCAAGAAAATCGACCGCAGCGCGAAAGTGTATTCCATCAACAGTCTGGAAGCCATCGAGAAATTTCAGCTGGAAACGACGGAATAAACGATTATTCATGGGAGGGATTAGCGCATGCTAACGGGTAAGGTAGCACTGGTTACCGGCGCATCTCGCGGCATCGGCCGGGCCATCGCCATCGGTCTCGCCGAAGCGGGTGCCGATGTGGTGGTTAACTACGCGGGCAGCGAAGCGGCGGCGGCGGAAGTTGTGCAGACCATCGAAGCGCTGGGACGCAAGTCGTTTAAGGTGAAGGCGAACGTCGGTTCCGTGCAGGAAGTCGAAGAGATGTTCAAGCTCGTTCTGGAAGCGTTCGGCCGGATCGATATTTTGGTCAACAACGCGGGAATTACGCGGGATAACCTGATTATGCGCATGAAGGAAGAGGAGTTCGATCAAGTAATCGAGACGAATCTGAAAGGCGTATTCAACTGCGTAAAAGCGGCTACGCGCCCGATGATGAAGCAGCGTTCGGGACGGATCATCAACATCTCGTCCGTTGTCGGAGCGATGGGGAATGCCGGTCAAATGAACTATGTCGCCGCCAAAGCCGGCGTCATCGGTATGACCAAATCGGCGGCAAAAGAGCTTGCTTCGAGAGGCATTAATGTCAACTGTGTGGCTCCCGGCTTTATCGAGACCGATATGACGGACAAGCTGGCAGAAGATCTGCGCTCGCAGCTTGCGTCGCAAGTTCCGCTGGCCCGCTTGGGGCAACCGGAAGACATTGCCAAAGCGGTGATATTTTTGGCGTCCGACGATTCGTCCTATATGACGGGGCAGACGCTTCATGTCGACGGCGGCATGTATATGTAGCGCGGCTTGCGGCAACAATGGGCGGAGGTGCGGGCGCTTGCATCGCACTGCCAGAGTTGCCGCAAAAATTGAATTTTTTGGCGAAAATAGTTTTTTTTCGCACTAAACGAGGCTTTACTATGGCATTTTGTCCATAAGTTAAGTATAATACCAAAGAGGAGGTGAACCGGATGTCCGACGTTTTGGATCGCGTAAAACGCATCGTTGTGGACCGTCTCGGCGTTGACGAAGCGGAAGTGACCCTTGAGGCTTCTTTTAAAGATGATTTAGGTGCCGATTCTCTCGATGTCGTGGAATTGGTTATGGAATTGGAAGATGAGTTTGATATGGAAATCTCTGATGAAGATGCAGAGAAGATCACTACTGTAGGTCAAGTAGTTGAGTACATAAAATCTCATACGTAAACGCATAAGTCCCGTTTTTCTTGGATAAACGGGACTTATCTCCATTCCGTGCCTGACTGCGCGCACCAGTGAGCTTGACCCCTTACGAATGAAGTACATAACGAAGGTTATTTACGATAGAGGTGAATTACAGCATGAAACAAAGAGTTGTTATTACGGGTCTCGGCGTGATGTCTGCGCTCGGACGCGATCTTGAAACCTTTTGGGGGAATCTGTTGGCCGGAAAGTCCGGTGTCAGCGCGATTGAGTCGTTTGACGTCAGCGAATATCCGACACGGATCGCCGCCGAAATTAAAGATTTCAATCCGGAAGATTATTTTGACAAGAAAGAAGCCCGCCGCATGGACCGCTTCGTGCAATTTGCCGTAGCCGCCACTATAACGGCCTTGAAGGATGCAGGACTGAATGTCAAAGAGGATACCGATCCGGAACGGGTCGGCGTTTATGTCGGCTCGGGAATCGGCGGCTTGTCGACTTGGGAAGAGCAGCATAAAATTTTGCTGGAAAAGGGACCGAAGCGGGTCAGCCCGTTCTTTATTCCAATGATGATCGCCAATATGGCATCAGGTCAAATCTCGATGATAACGGGTGCCAAAGGACCGAACAGCACGGCCGTTACCGCCTGTGCAACAGGTACGCACTCCATTGGAGACGCCTTCAAGACGATCCTGCACGGCGATGCGGACGTCATGATCTGCGGCGGCGCGGAAGCGACGATCAGTCCGACGGGCGTTGCCGGCTTTTGCGCGCTGCGCGCCATGTCGACCCGCAACGACGAGCCGGAAAAAGCGAGCCGTCCGTTCGATACGGATCGCGACGGGTTTGTCATGGGTGAAGGCGCCGGCATTCTCATTCTGGAATCGCTGGAGCATGCGCAGAAGCGCGGCGCCCGCATTTACGGTGAAGTGATCGGCTACGGCATGAGCGGAGACGCGCATCATATGACCGATCCGGACCCGGACGGCGCTGCACGCTGCATGGTCAAAGCCGTGAAAGACGCCGGCATTCCGCTTGAAGCGATCGATTATATCAACGCGCACGGTACTTCGACGCCGATCGGGGATAAATCGGAGACGGCCGCGATTAAGCAGGCATTCGGCGAGCACGCTTACAAGCTGGCTGTCAGCTCGACCAAGTCGATGACCGGTCACTTGCTCGGCGCAGCGGGGGGCGTGGAAGCGCTCATCTGCGCACTGGCCTTGAAGCATGGCGTTATCCCGCCGACAATCAATCTCGACAATCAGGACCCCGAATGCGATCTGGATTACGTGCCGAATACGCCGCGCCCGTCCGATCTGCGCATCGTGATGTCGAACTCGTTCGGCTTCGGCGGCCACAACGCAACGGTCATCCTGCAAAAGTACGAGGCTTAAGGGCATAGACTTCACGAGGTTGGCCAAACTATAACATTGTTTCGTGGGGTTGGCTGCACAATTCAATCTCCACGAAACAAATTGCTTATACGAAGGTGATTAGATATGCATCGGAACTTAAAACAGCTGCAAGCGGACCTGGGGATTTCGTTCCGGCGTCCCGACCTTCTACGGCAGGCATTTACCCATTCTTCCTACGTGAATGAGCATCGAATCGGTCACTGCAAGGATAACGAGCGCCTGGAGTTTCTCGGCGACGCTGTCCTGGAGCTAACTGTGTCGGAATATTTGTTCGACAAGTATCCGGACCGCACGGAAGGCGAGTTGACCAAATTGCGGGCCTCCATTGTCTGTGAGCCCTCGCTCGTCGGCTTCGCCGAGCAGCTCGACTTCGGATCTTATGTGCTGCTCGGCAAAGGAGAGGAGCAGACCGGCGGTCGAACCCGTCCGGCACTGCTCGCAGATGTGTTCGAATCGTTCATCGGTGCGCTTTACTTGGACCAAGGCTTGGAGCCGGTGCGCGCTTTTCTAAGCCGCCACATGTTCCCGGGCTTGCCACAGCAAGGGCGTCTGTTAACAGCGGATTACAAAACGATTCTGCAAGAGCATACCCAGCAGCATAATATGGGCCCCTTGGAATACAAAATCGTAGACGAACGCGGACCTGCTCACGAGCGGGAGTTTGCGGCGGAAGTATATCTTCATGAGGAAATGCTTGGTCGGGGACTCGGCCGCTCCAAGAAGGAAGCGGAGCAGCACGCGGCCGCAGAAGCGCTTTCGAAGCTGGAGGTCAAGGTGGATCAGTCATAAAGCAAGTTCGCAGAAGGTGACGGCCGTATAGCGGGCCGTCACTCTTTTTTTTGCAGGCGGGCGGGACCGTTAGTCAAAAACCGATCTCGTCGTTTAGGTTCAGACGACAGCAAGTCCATCGCAGCCTGCGTATAGATCGCCGGACTGCTGAAGCGGACGGTATCTACTATAGGTCCGGAATATGGTACAATAGCCGTAAGAGGTGAGCCAAGTTGTTTTTGAAACGTATCGAGCTCTCGGGCTTCAAATCGTTTGCGGATCGGACCGAGCTGGAATTCGTACAAGGAATTACGGCGGTGGTCGGGCCGAACGGCAGCGGAAAAAGCAACATCTCCGACGGCATCCGCTGGGTGCTTGGCGAACAAAGCGCCAAGTCGCTGCGCGGAGGCAAGATGGAAGATATTATTTTCGCCGGAAGCGATGCCCGCAAAGCCGTCAATTACGGCGAAGTATCGCTAACGCTCGATAATGCGAGTCAGTCGCTGCCGCTGGATTACAGCGAAGTGACGGTTACCCGGCGCGTGCACCGCAGCGGGGAAAGCGAATATATGATCAACAAGCAGCCCTGCCGGCTCAAGGATATTACCGAGCTCTTTATGGACACGGGAATCGGGAAGGAAGCTTACTCGATTATCGGGCAGGGGCGCATCGAAGAAATTTTGAGCACGAAATCGGAAGACCGCCGAGGTATTTTTGAAGAAGCTTCGGGGATCGTCAAATATAAATCGCGGAAGCGCGAAACGGAAAAGAAACTGCAGGAAACGGAGCAAAACTTGCTGCGTATCCACGATCTGGTGTCGGAGCTGGAAGACCAGTTGGAGCCGCTGCGCGTGCAGTCGGAGAAGGCGGTGCGCTTCAAGGAGCTGAAGGAAGAGCTCAAATCGAGCGAAATCGCGATGTATGTCCATCAGATCGAGCAGATTTACGCAAGCTGGACGGATACGAACGCTCAGCTTGAGAAGCTTCGCGAATCGCAGCGCGAATTGTCCGGCGTGATCAGCAAGCAGGACGCCGAGCTGGAGAAGGAACGCTGGGAAACGCGGCGGCTGGAGGAAGAGATCGAAGGATTGCAGCAGCACCTGCTTCAGCTGAGCGAGGATTTTGAGAAATGCGAAGGCCAGGGCGAGGTACTGAAAGAGCGGAAAAAAAATTACGCTTCCAATAAAAACCAGATCCGGCTTGCCGTTGTCCAGCAGGAGCAGCGGGTGCTTGATAAAGAGGCTGAAATTGCCCAGCTGCGCGAAAAAATCGCCGCGATCGGAGCGGAGCTTGCAGAGACACAGGCCAAGCTGAAGGCCGAGGAAGATCGGCTGCTCGGCGTAACGGGAGGCATCAGCAGCGCTGAGGAAGATCGGCTGAAGGGCGAGCTGCTTGAAGTGCTGAACGACTCCGCCAATGCCCGCAATGAAGCGCGGTATGCCGAGCAGCAGCTTGAAGCGCTCGGCCGCCGGCTGGACCGGCTCGACGACGAGCACCGCAAGTGGCAGGAGCAGCAGGAGAGCATCGCGGAGCGCAAAGCGGCTTTGGAGAAGAAACTGGAAGAAGCCGTGGCCGCGATCGCGGAGGTGCGGAATCAGTATCTGGAGCTCAGCCAAGGATTGAAATCGAAGCAGACGCTGTCGGAAGAGGCGCAGGCCGCCGTCCGCAAGTGGGAGCAGAAGATCGATTCGATGGTGTCGCGGCGCGATACGATGCGCGAGATGGCGAACGACTATGACGGCTTTATGCACGGCGTCAAGGAAGTGCTGAAGGCGAAGGACCGCGGCGATCTGCGCGGCATTCGCGGCGCGGTGGCCGAGCTCGTCAAGGTGCCTGCCCATGTGGAAGTCGCCATAGAGACGGCGCTGGGCGGCGCGCTTCAGCATATCGTCGTGGACAACGAGGCGAACGGCAGGGATGCGATCGCTTTTCTGAAGCGCCGCCAGCTCGGCCGGGCGACGTTTCTGCCGCTGGACGTTATTCGCAGCCGGTCCATTCCGGAAGGTGAACAGCGTCAGATTCAAGGCATGGAAGGCTTTGTCGGCATCGCCGTCGATTTGGTGCAGTTTGAAGATACGTACCGGCAAATTGCCGGCAGCTTGCTCGGCAATGTCATCATTGCGAATACGCTGGAGGTTGCCAACCGGATCGCGGCCCGGGTACAGTACCGGTATCGCGTCGTTACGCTGGAGGGCGATGTCGTGAACCCCGGCGGTTCGATGAGCGGGGGCAGCCAACAGAAGAAAACGACAAGTCTTCTGAGCCGTCAACGGCAAATCGAAGACATGGATAAGGACATCTCGCTGTCCGAAACCCAGCTGAAAAGCTTCCGGGCCAAAGCGGAGGAGCTGCGCCGCGAAATCGGCGAAACGACGCGCAAGCTGGACGAACTGCGGGCAGAAGGCGAGAACCGGCGGATCGAGGAGCAGCAGATTCGCGCTTCACTTGAGCCGTTGGAGCATGAAGCGAAGCAGGTGGCCCAGCAGCTTACGCTGTACGGCGCCGACGGCGAAACGCTGGCGGCCGAGCGCAGCGATCTGGAGCGCCGGCGGACGGAAGCTCTCGAAGCGCAGGAGCGACTGCAGCGGCAGGAGGCCGAGCTGCAGCAGGCGATCCGCGACGCCGAAATCCGCCGCAAGGCGAGCGAGTCGGAGAAGGAGGAGCTGCAAACGCAGCTCACGGACCTGAAGGTGAAGGTCGCGGCGCAATCGCAGGAGAAGCAGTCGCTGCACGAGCAGGAGCGCCGTTCCCGCAATGAGCTGGAAACGATCAAGCACGAGCTGGAAACGAACAGCGAGATGGAGCGGCAGCTCGACTCCGACATGGCGAATCACGAGCAGGAATCCGTGCTGCAGATCGAGCAGCTTAATGATTTGAAGCTGAAGAAGCAGCAATGTGCGGAGCAGCTGGATATGAAGCGCGCGGAGCGGGCGCAGTGGGTGGCCAAGCTCGAAGCCGAGGAAAGCAAAACCAAGGAGCAGCGCACCCAGCTGCGGCAGATCGAGGAGCAGCTCCATCAGACGGAGGTTCGCGTGAACCGCTTGGACGTGGAGCTGGAGAACCTGCTCAAAAAGCTCTCCGAAGATTACGAGCTCAGCTATGAGCTGGCGAAAGAGCGCTATCCCGTACCAGAGGACGTTCCCGGTACCCAAAATAAAGTTCGCGAGCTGAAGCGCGAAATCGCCATTCTCGGGGAAGTCAACCTCGGGGCGATTGAAGAGTACCAGCGTGTTAACGAGCGATACTTGTTTCTGGCGGAGCAGAAGAACGATCTGGTGGAGGCCAAAACGGCGCTTTATCTCGTGATCCGCGAGATGGACGAGGAGATGGGACGACGTTTCCGTTCCACGTTCGATGCGATCCGTTCGCATTTTGTCGTCGTCTTCGGCAAGCTGTTCGGCGGCGGCCGGGCCGACCTCATTTTGTCGGAGCCGGACAATTTGCTGGATACGGGCATTGAGATCGTAGCGCAGCCTCCGGGCAAAAAGCTGCAAAATTTGCAGCTGCTCTCCGGCGGCGAACGGGCGCTGACCGCCATTGCGCTGCTGTTCTCGATCATCCGTGTCAAGCCTGTGCCGTTCTGCGTGCTCGACGAGGTCGAAGCGGCGCTGGACGAGGCGAACGTGACGCGCTTTGCCGAATATTTGCGCGAGTTTTCGATGTCGACGCAATTTATCGTCGTCACGCACCGCAAAGGCACGATGGAAGAAGCCGACGTGCTGTACGGCGTGACGATGGAAGAGGGCGGCGTCTCGAAGCTCGTATCCGTCCGACTGGAAGATGACGAAGCCATTATGGAAGCCGGCTGATGCCGATATATTGAGATTGAGGTAGGTGCCCCGTGAGCTTTTTTAAACGATTGAAAGAAGCGATTTCGACCAAAGCCGAAACGGTGACGAACAAGTTCAAGGAAGGCTTGGCCAAAACGAGAGACGTGTTTGTCGAGCGCGTTGAGGATCTGTTCTCCCGCCGCAAAAAAATCGACGAAGATTTTTACGAGGAGCTGGAAGAAATTCTGATCGGCGCCGATGTGGGTGTAAACACGGTGCTGAAGCTGATCGAGGATCTGCGGGCCGAAGTCCGCAAACGCAAAATCGAGAATCCGAGCGAGCTGCAGCCGATTTTGTCCGAGATGCTGATCGCGCTGCTCAAAGGGCAGGAGCAAACCGGGCTGCGCATGGCCGAATCCGGCCTCACGGTCATTTTGTTCGTAGGCGTCAACGGCGTTGGCAAAACGACGACGATCGGCAAAATGGCCCATATGCTGAAATCCCAGGGCAAAAAAGTGCTGCTTGCCGCCGGAGACACGTTCCGTGCCGGAGCGATCGAGCAGTTGGAAGAATGGGGACGCCGCGTAGGCGTCGACGTGATCAAGCAGCAGGCGGGCTCAGACCCGGCTGCGGTCATGTACGACGCGCTGCATGCGGCCAAATCGCGCGGCGTGGACGTGCTGCTCTGCGATACGGCGGGCCGGCTGCAGAACAAAGTCAACCTGATGGAAGAGCTGAACAAAATTTACCGCGTCATCCGCCGCGAGGTTCCGGAAGCACCGCACGAGGTGCTGCTGGTGCTCGATGCGACGACCGGACAGAACGCTTTGCAGCAGGCGAAGCTGTTCGACGAGAAATCCGGTCTGAGCGGCTTGGTGCTGACCAAGCTGGACGGAACGGCAAAAGGCGGCATTGTCGTCGCGATCCGTCAGGAGCTGCAGCTGCCTGTCAAATTCGTCGGCCTCGGCGAGAAGATGGACGATCTGCAAGCGTTCGATTCCGATCAATTCGTGCATGCGCTGTTCAGCAAATGGATTGCCGAGTCGGAAAAGGAAGAGGAAAAAGCCGGTCAATAAGCCGGCTTTTTGCCTGACAAGGAGAAAAGCTTGACATCCCTCTTCAGTTTCAGTATGATAAGTGAGGTTGATTTGCTGTAAAGTGTTTTACCTTAACGGGGGTGAGGCACGAATGACGGAGGAACATGTCCTTCAAAAGACGAATCGGATTAATCTGCTGTTCGATTTCTACGAACGGCTGCTGACGGAAAAGCAGCAAATGTTTTTGAAGCATTATTTTCACGATGATTATTCGCTTGGCGAGATCGCATCGGAATTCAGCATCAGCCGTCAAGCGGTTTACGAGCATATTAAACGGGCCGAATCGGTACTTGAGGATTACGAAGGCAAGCTGCGGCTTCTGGAGAAGCACGAAGAGCGGCAGCGGCTTCTGCGGCAGCTTGAGGCGCTTAGCGGCGGTCTGCCGGAGCCTCAACGTATGGAGATTCAGGCCGTCATGGAAAAGCTTAACGAATTGGATTAACATATTCCCTCCGGAAGGTGGTGACGACCTGTGGCATTCGAAGGACTATCCAGCCGGCTGCAAAGTGTATTCAGTAAGCTTAGAGGAAAAGGCAAGCTGACCGAGGACGATGTAAACGAAGCGCTGCGGGAAGTACGGCTTGCGCTCCTTGAGGCGGATGTCAACTTTAAGGTCGTCAAGGAATTCATCGCCAAGGTGAAGGAACAGGCGATCGGACAAGAAGTGCTGCAAAGCTTTACCCCGGCGATGGTTGTCGTCGATATTGTAAATAAAGAGCTGACGGCCCTGATGGGCGGGACGCAGAGCAAGCTGGCACGGGCGAACAAGCCGCCGACGGTCATTATGATGGTCGGTCTGCAGGGCGCGGGGAAAACGACGACGACCGGCAAGCTCGCGAAGCTGCTGCTCCAGCAAAATCACCGGCCCCTGCTGGCGGCAGGCGACATCTACCGTCCGGCTGCGATCAAACAGCTTCAAGTGCTGGGCGAGCAGTTGAAGGTTCCGGTGTTCTCGCTGGGCGACAAAGTAAGCCCCGTCGAGATTGCGAAGCAGGCGCTGCAGCATGCGAAGGATCATAACAACGATTATTTGATCGTCGATACAGCGGGCCGTCTTCACATCGATGAAAGCTTGATGGACGAATTGAAGCAAATCGTCGAAGCGGTTAGCCCCGACGAGATTTTGCTGGTAGTCGACGCGATGACGGGGCAAGATGCCGTCAACGTGGCCGAAAGCTTCCATAAGCAACTGGAGCTGACGGGCGTCGTGCTGACGAAGCTCGACGGCGATACGCGCGGGGGGGCGGCGATTTCGGTCAAAGCCGTCACCGGCTGCCCGATCAAGTTTGCTGCCATGGGTGAGAAGCTGGATGCGCTCGAACCGTTCCATCCGGAACGGATGGCTTCCCGGATTCTCGGCATGGGCGACATGCTCACGCTGATCGAGAAAGCGCAAGCGAGCATCGACGCCGACAAGGCGAAGGAAATGGAACGCAAGCTGCGTACCGCGGAATTCACGTTTGACGACTTCCTGGAGCAGATGGAGCAGGTCAAGAAGCTGGGTCCGCTGGACCAATTGCTCGACATGCTGCCGGGCGCAGGCAAGATCAAGGGTATGAAGGACGTCAAGGTCGACGATAAGCAGATGGCTCGCGTCGCCGCCATCGTCAAGTCGATGACCAAGGAAGAACGGCAAAATCCGGATCTGCTTAGTCCGAGCCGGCGCAAGCGTCTGGCTGCGGGCAGCGGCAATTCCGTGCAGGATGTCAATCGGTTTATCAAGCAGTTCGAAGATATGCGCAAGATGATGAAGCAGTTCTCCGGCATGATGGGGCCCAAAGGGGCCAAGCAGCTGAAGAACCTCAAGAAGCTCGGACGCGGGATGAAATTCCCGTTTTGAGATAAATGATGTTTAACTCTATTGGGGAGGTGATATACATGGCAACTCGCATTCGTCTGAAGCGTATGGGCGCTCACAAAGCTCCTTTCTACCGCGTAGTGGTTTCGGATTCCCGTTCCCCGCGTGACGGTCGTTTCATTGAAGAGATTGGCACATACAATCCGGTTGCTCAACCAGCCGTTGTGAATATTGACGAGGAAAAAGCACTGAAATGGCTCCAAAACGGTGCACAAGCTTCCGATACGGTTCGCAGCCTGTTCAGCAAAGCTGGCATTTTGACAAAATTTCACGAGTCTAAACTGCAGAAGTAATCTGTAAGATTCGGAGGGTACGATGAAGGATCTTATTACCGTTATCGCCAAGGCGTTGGTGGATCATCCTGAAGAAGTACGCGTGAATACGGTCGAGGACGACCGCAGCATTACGTTTGAGCTGTCGGTACACCCCGACGATGTCGGCAAGGTCATCGGCAAGCAAGGACGTATTGCCAAGGCGCTTCGCACCGTAGTCACATCCGCTGCAGTGAAAGAACCGAAACGTGTTTCGGTTGAAATCGTGTCATAAGGGAAACATGAGAGTTAGGAGCTGCTCCTAACTCTTTTCTCTTCCTATAAGCTCCTATTCCAAACCCGGGAGGGTCCTATGAGCGAAAAGTTGTATACGGTTGGAAAAATTGTAAATACGCATGGCATCCGCGGCGAGCTTAAGATCGTCCCGGAAACGCATTTTCCGGACGAACGCTTTGCCAAAGGCAGCAAGCTGGTATTTGTCCATCCCGAGCAAGGGATGCAGCTCCCCGTTACGGTAGAAGCGGCCCGTGAACAAAAAAACATGTTCATCATCAAATTCCAAGGCTTCACGAACATCAACGAAGTGGAAAAATATAAAGGCTGGCTCTTAAAAGTCGAAGAGCAATACTTATCCGAGCTTCCCGAAGACGAGTATTACTACCACGAAATTATCGGCAGTACGGTTATTACGGAAGAAGGCGAAGAGCTGGGTACGATCTCGGAAATTTTGTCGCCTGGGGCAAATGACGTATGGGTTGTCAAGCGTCCGGCCGGCAAACCGCTGCTGCTTCCTTATATCGACGATGTCGTGCTGAACGTCGACGTAAACGAGAAGAAGGTTACGGTCCGCCTGATGGAAGGCTTGCTTGACCTATGAGAATCGATGTGCTGACGCTTTTTCCAGCGATGTTCGACGGGGTTTTTACTTCGAGTATTTTGGGAAAGGCACGGGAAAAAGGTTTAGTCGAGCTGAATACGGTCAATTTTCGCGATTACGCGAACAACAAGCATAATACGGTGGACGACTATCCGTACGGCGGCGGCGGCGGAATGGTGCTGAAACCGGAGCCGCTGTTCGCCGCGGTTGAAGATGTAACCTCCGGACTGGAATCGAAGCCTCGCGTGATCCTGATGTGTCCTCAAGGCGAGTCGTTCTCACAGAAAAAAGCCGAGGAGCTTTCGGCAGAGCGGCATTTGATCTTCATCTGCGGACACTACGAAGGCTATGATGAGCGAATCCGCGAGCATTTGGTGACAGACGAGCTGTCCATCGGCGATTATGTGCTGACCGGGGGAGAGCTGCCGGCGATGGTCGTGATCGACAGCGTCGTGCGTTTGCTTCCCGGCGTGCTGGGCAACGAAACGTCGGCGGTGACGGATTCGTTCAGCACCGGCCTGCTGGAATACCCTCATTATACTCGTCCCGCGAACTTCCGCGGCTGGGAGGTTCCCGAGGTGCTGATCTCCGGCCACCATGGGAATATCGAGGAGTGGCGCAGAAAGCAGTCGCTGGAGCGCACATGGAGGAAACGTCGGGATTTGCTGGCGGGGATCGAGCTCACGCCTAAAGAGCGCCGCTGGCTTGAGGAATGGGAAGCACAGGAGCGTTCCGGGCAAGAAGCCGCAGGTAAGCCGGAATGACGGGCCCCAGGAAAAACCGTTTTGCGTCATGCGCAGAAGCATGAGACAAGACGGTTTTTTAATTTGGAGGCTGGAATACATTTTCGTTTTAACGGGAATAATGTGGCAATAACGGATCGATTTGCAATAATGGAACGATCCTTCATCTTACAGCAAAGAACTGGTTGTGTTTCCCTAGAGTTTATGCTATGATATAAAACGTTGTGGCAATTTGCTTGAATACGGTGGTCCTCTGCGCGTGACATCGAAGAACCGACATCTAATAGCAGCGGCATGAACACCTGTGTGGAAGGAGGGAGTCATCCATGAACTTGATCCAAGAGATTACGAAGGAACAACTGCGCAGCGACATTCCGAGCTTTCGTCCTGGCGACACTTTGAAAGTGTATGTTAAGGTTATCGAGGGTTCGCGCGAGCGTGTCCAGCTGTTCGAGGGCGTTGTTATTAAGCGCCGCGGCGGCGGAATCAGCGAAACGTTCACAGTAAGAAAAATTTCTTATGGCGTTGGCGTTGAGAGAACGTTCCCGATTCATACTCCAAAGATCGATAAGATTGAAGTGGCTCGCCGTGGTAAAGTCCGTCGCGCGAAGCTCTACTATCTTCGCGGTCTGCGCGGTAAAGCAGCAAGAATTCAAGAGATTCGATAACGAAAACAAAGGGGCTTGCACACCAAGTCCCTTTTCGTTTTTTACCCCACTCTGGCGAAAGGGCAGGAAAGCTAATGGAGCAGGATCAAACCGTAGAAAAAACGAATCCCGTCAAAAACGAAGCTTGGGAATGGATCAAAGCGCTGCTGATTGCGGCGGCTCTCGTGTTTTTTATACGCTGGCTCGTTTTCGCCCCGTTCATTGTGGAAGGGCCCTCCATGGAGCCGAATTTCTATACGGGAGAGCGGCTCATCGTCAATAAGTTTATTTACAAGTTCGGGAAGCCGGAGCACGGGGAAGTCGTCGTGTTTCATGCGACCAAAGACAAAGATTACATAAAGCGCGTCATCGCCTTGCCGGGCCAAAAGGTCAAAGTCGAAGGCGACAAGGTGTATGTGGACAACCAATTGGTGGACGAAACCTATCTGAAGCCGGCGCTGGATAAAGCCGCCTCGGAAGGGAGACCCTATAACACAAGAAATTTCCCGGAGCAGACAGTTCCCGAGGGCAGCGTATTCGTGATGGGCGACAACCGTTCGAACAGCTCGGATAGCCGCGACCCGTCTGTAGGCTTTGTCAACTATGATAAAATTGTCGGACGTGCCGACTTGATCTTCTGGCCGTTCAATAAAATCAGCCTGGTTCATTTCAATAGTCCGAACCGGCAGTAGGTAAACAGATTGAGGTGACTCAGATGACGATCCAATGGTTTCCGGGTCACATGACACGGGCAAGGCGGCAAATCCAAGAGAAGCTGAAGCTGATTGATATGGCGATCGAGCTTTTGGATGCGCGGGTACCGTTATCCAGCCGAAACCCGATGATCGATGAAATTTTGCAAAATAAACCGCGTTTGGTTCTGCTGAACAAGCATGATTTGGCGGACCCGGAGGTTACCCGGCGGTGGATTGAGTTTTTTGCGGAACAAGGGTTGAAAGCGATCCCGATCGATTCCGTAGGCGGCAATCCGGTGAAAGAAATTATGCAGCGCAGCAAGGAGCTGCTGTCGGAAAAAATTCAGGCGCAACTGCGCAAAGGAATGAATCCGAGAGCGATCCGCGCGCTGATTGTCGGAATTCCGAACGTCGGTAAATCGACCCTGATCAACCGGATGGCCGGACGCAAAATCGCCGCAACCGGAGACAAGCCGGGGGTAACCAAAGGTCAGCAATGGATTAAGGTCGGCACGGAGATGGAGCTGCTCGATACACCGGGTATTTTGTGGCCGAAGTTCGAAGATCAGTCGGTCGGACTGCGGTTGGCAGCGACCGGAGCGATCAAGGAAGAGATTTTGCAGGTGGAGGAAGTTGCTCTGTTCGCCATGCGTTACTTGACGGAGCATTATGCGCAATCGGTCAAAGAACGTTTCGGCGTAGACGAGATTCCGCAAGACCCGGCAGACACCGATGCCATTGTGGCTCTGATGGAAGCCGTAGGCCGCAAGCGCGGCGCTCTGATGAGCGGGGGACGGGTGGATCTGGAGAAGGCTTCACTCGCCATTCTGCGCGAGCTGAGAGCAGGCAAGCTGGGACGCATTAGTCTCGAAGCGCCTGACGATGCTGCACTACCCGACCAATAATGAGTGACCATAAACGCCGTAAGGCGCGCAGGGAGAGACGCAAGCGCACATCGGGAACGTTATAAAATTTACCGTATAGAGCGAATTCGTAAAGGAACGAATCGCTCTTTTTCATTTGAAATTCAATCGAGCAAATAAACGGGATCGTTAACGGTAACGGTTCCGGTCCGAATGACTCTGGCATACACCCCGAAGCAGGCATTCAGATGCTTGGCAATATGCTTTAGGAAGGTCGGGCTGACGGTGTTATAGTCCGGATCTACGTTCACCATACTGCATCGATGACATTTTTTGTATATCTCCAGTTTCGTATCTCCGATTTGGACGATTTTCCCGATCCAATCGAATTCCTCAAAGGGCTGCGGTTCGTCGTAACGAATGACGAAGTTGGGCCTGAACCTGCGCATGTCGGTCTCCACGCCAATGATTTTTTCCAGCTCGTTCAGAGAAACATCCGTAGTGATCAAAATGCTTGCTTCATCCACCCCCAGCAGGTCGTCATGGTCAGTCGAATATTTCCGGGGAGAAATTTCCCGCGGAGAAACGACGGCCCGAATTTCTTCAAAAAGCTTCTCATCCCATTGAAATATCCGGCCGTCGGGGGCCGTTACCTGGATTGGCGGAAATTCGTTGTCAGATCTGTCCGCGACGTATTTGCTGGAGTAAGCGAGCAGCTTCGGAACAAATTTGGCGTTCAGCTTTTTGTTGGACCGGGAAGCATCGGTTGAACGCGTATGATCGATAAAAGCGTACCCTCTGTCTCCGTATAATCCGTATCGCTCGATATCGACCGCGGTCAGGCGTTCCCCTTGAAAGGACTTAACGGGATAACGGTAAATGGACTGAATGACACCAATGGATTTCAAAGCAAGCCCCTCCTTGAAATGTAGGCAAAATCATGGGTCTCGGGATCATACCAATCCCCGCCGAGCATGACACGCTTCACTTGCAGGCCCTCCGGCTCCAGCACGACAAGGTCCGCATCGTACCCGGCTTTTAAAAGTCCCTTGCTATGCAATTTTACGATTCCCGCCGGAATCGAGGTCGCATGCTTCACCGCCTCCGGCAGCGATTTTCCGTGCATCTGCACGAGATTTCGTACCGTTTGCACCAAAGGAATGGTGCTTCCGGCGATCGTGCCGTCGGCGAAGCGGGCGGCCCCTTGTTCGACGTGCACCTCCAGTCCGGCCAAATGATAGACGCCGTCCGTCATTCCCGCGGCGCGCATGGAATCCGTAATGACACAGACACGGTCCTGTTTCAGTCTTAAAATCAATTCCACTGCCGCCGGATGCAGATGATATCCGTCTACATTGATTTCGGTGCTCAACTCGTCGTGCAGAAGCACCGCTCCCACAACCCCCGGTTCCCGATGATGAAACGGACGCATGGCATTGCAGCAGTGGACGGCATGGGAGATTCCCCAGCCGATGGCGGTCCGCACCTGATCGTAGGTAGCGTCGGAATGTCCGCAAGCGGCGATGATACTATGCTCCAAGGCATAAGCGACGGCTTCTTCGGCACCTTCCAGTTCGGGGGCGAGCGTCAGCATGCGAATGAATCCGGGAAAGCGGGAAGTCCAGTCGCGAAGCCATGCGGTCTGCGGGTTGCAAATCCACTGCGGATGCTGGGCGCCAGGCCATTTGGGACTAAGGAACGGCCCTTCGAGATGAACGCCCTGGATTACCTGGCCAATGCGCTCCGTTTGCTGCACGGAAAAAGCGGCGGCAAGCGCGCGGTCAATGTCCAGCTTCGGGGCCGTCAAGGTGGTGGCGAGAATCGAGGTGGTGCCATGGGCGAGATAGTAGCGGAGCATCCGAATCAGGCTGTCGGCGCTGCCGTCCATGACATCCGCACCAGCGCCCCCGTGAAGATGAATGTCGATCAAGCCGGGGGTCAGGTATGCGTTGCCGAAATCAAGCACCTGTGCGTCTGTAGAATCAAGCTGAGACATAACTTCTGCAGGTGCTTCTTCTTCGGGAAATACGCTTGCGATCCTACCCTGCTCGACGGTCACATAACCGCTAAAAGGCTCTCTGCCGCTCCCGTCGAGGATCGTCCCTTTGAGCACCAGCCGGCCGGCGCTCCGTTCGCGTTCCGTCATGGGCAACGCCTCCATTTGCTCTTGGTTTAGTCCTTCCTTTTTTGGCGCACCATGGTGTAGGTTTCTTCCAGCTGCATGACGGCGTCGGTAAAGTTACGGCTGATCATGGACATGTATAAAATATCGATCACATGGGTTTGCGCCAGGCGCGAACCGATGTCGCCCCGTTTCATCCCCGCTTCGGTCGCCGTGACCCAAAGCCCGATATCCGCCATCTGATGAAGCGGATTGTTGCCGACCTGTGTAATGCTGATCACCGTGGCCCCATGCTCCTTGGCCATCGCAGCCACTTCGAGCGTTTCCTTTGTTTTGCCGGAATAGGAGATAGCGACCAGCACATCCCCCGGCTGAAGCATGACGCCGGAAAGCAGCATGACTTGAGGATCGCTGTAAACAAAGCTCCACCGGTTCAGACGAATCCATTTGAAAGAGGCGTCCATCGCGACGAAAGAAGAGCTGCCTACACCGAAAAAAGCCGTTTTCGAAGCGTTAAGCAGCGCAGTGACAGCCCGGTCCACCTGTTCGGGGGAAAGAACCTGCGCGGTATCCTCGATGCATTTCTTCGCCCAGCAGGTAAGCTGCTGGATCACTTGAGCGGAATCCATGCCGGGACGAATATCGTCAAAATGGTCGTCTTTCTTCGGAATGGCGGCTGCGGCGGAAAGCAGTGCGAACTTTAATTCGCGGTATCCGCTGAAGCCGGCGCGCTGGGCAAGCCGGGCGACCGTCGCTACGCTGGTTTCGGTGTCCTCGGCAAGCTTTTGCACGGAAATTTGGCTAATTTGCTGTTGATGCTTAAGAATATACTCGGCTACCCGTTTTTCAGCCGGATGCAGCGTATCGAGCATGCTTTGCAGCAATACACCGGCATTGTTCATGACCTTCACCTGCTTGTGATTTATTCATTGACGTAATATAATTCCTCTGAATATAATAATATACGTAATAATGTTACATATCAATGTTTTTTTGTATCCATACCAGTTTGGAGGGATAAGCGATGAGAATAAAGTTTGAAGGGCAAACGGAAGAGCTGTCTGCCGGGATCGGGCTGTTGGCGGAGGAACTGCGGTTTACGCTGTCTAATGACGGAATTCCGGTGCGTGTAGAGCGGACGCCGAATGTGCTGGAGGTTCGTCTGGAACAAGGGCAAGGAACGATCCGCTATGGGAAAAAGCATGAATTTTTTCGCGCTTTAGGGTTGTTTATTCAGCATTACGGCGAGAAAGAATCGTTCCATATCGAGGAGCATCCGCAGTTCGATGCGATCGGGCCGCAGTTCGACTTGTCCCGCAATGCGGTATTGACGGTAGACAGCTTTAAAGAATGGATACGCAAGCTCGCGCTGATGGGGCTCAATTCGATGGTTCTTTACATGGAAGACGTGTATGAGCTTGAAGGCGAGCCTTATTTCGGCTACATGCGGGGGAGATATTCGTTCGCCGAGTTGAAAGCGATTGACGACTACGCCGACATCTTTGGTATCGAAGCTTATCCCAGCATCCAGACTTACGCGCATCTGGAGGAGTTTTTGAAATGGGAGGAAGCGGCGCACTACCGGGACACGAGGGGCGTGCTGCTGTCCGATTACGAGCCGACGTACGAGCTGATTGAGAAAATGCTTGCAACCGCTACCGCTCCGTTTCGCAGTAAAAAAGTGAACATCGGCATGGACGAAGCGGAGGAACTGGGAAGGGGGAAATACCTGGACCGTTTCGGTTATAAGGACCGGTTTGACGTGATGATCCGGCACTTGTCCAAGGTGCGCGAAATTGCGCACAAGCTCGGCTTGGAGCCATGCATGTACGGAGATATGTTCTTGAAGATGGCCTCCAAGGCCCATGGCGATCATTACGTGTTCGTGAAAAACGTGGAGCTTCCCGAGGAAATGGTGAGCGTAATTCCGAGCGACGTGCGGTTAGTTTACTGGGACTTTTTCCATACGGAAGAAAAGGACTACTCGTATCTGATTGATCTTCATCGTCAATTGGGCCGGGGGCAAAATCCAATTTTCCTCGGCGGTATCTGGACGTGGAACTGCTTCGGCACGAACTACGGGCTTTCTTTGAGAACGTCCGATGCAGCCTTGAAAGCATGCAAAAAAGAGGGCGTGAAGCAGGTGCATGCGGCCATGTGGGGCGACGATGGCATGGAAAATAACCACTTCAATGCGCTGCTCGGCATTCAGCTGTATGCGGAACATGCTTACGCGGAGGAAGTGAGTACGGAGCAGCTGCATCAAAGAGTGAAGTTTTGTACGGGCATGGATGCCGAGGCGTTCCTCAATCTGAAATATTTGGATGAAACGCCGGGGAGCGTGCCGGACAATACGGAGCAGAGCAATCCGTCCAAGTTTTTGCTGTGGCAGGATGTACTGTTAGGGCTGTTCGACAAGCAGATCGAGGGTTTGGAGCTGTCGGAGCATTATGCGCAGCTGGAACAAGCGATTCATGAACGGCGCAATCCCGAGGCGGAGCTTGATTATTTGTTCGAGGTACCGGAACAATTGTGCAGGGTGTTGGCGTTAAAGAGCCAGTTAGGCATCGAACTGAAGCAGGCGTACGACAACGGTCAACCGGAAAAGCTTAAAGAGGCGGCCCTGAATGTGCTTCCCGAGCTTTCCCGGCGCGTGAACGCGCTGCGGATCGCCCATCGGAACCAATGGCACGCGATGTATAAGCCTTTTGGGTGGGAAGTGCTCGATATCCGGTATGGCGGCGTCTTGACGAGGCTGGAGAGCGCAAGCGCGCGACTGCTGGATTACGCGGAGGGCAGAGTCGATAAACTTGAGGAATTGGAACAGGAGCGGTTGGTGTTCGGCCAGCGCAATCGGTTTAACAATAAAGGCGCGGGCTGGAGCAGCTACTATTTTCGAATTGCTTCGCCGAATGTGTTTTTCCATGTGCTGCCGATTTTTTGACCGGAAAAAAGCGCGTTTGATTTTCGAGAGTCCGCCTCTGCGCTATGGCGCAAGAGGCTTTTCTAATTTTCAACCCTCGGTGAACAACGGTTCTCTTCGTAAAAATTATACATTTTAAATCCATAAAAACCTATTGATCCAATGGGAAATATTTGATAATATCCTTTTAATAAATAGTGTTTACTATTTATTGGATTATAAGAAAAAGTTTCCCTGATGGAGGTGAGGGGGAACCGGAGATGGAGAATAAACCATAAAAAGGAGTGAATGCTTGGCGGGAAAACGAGAGCTAGTGACGGCGATAAAGTTTCGCCGATCTGCAAAACAGTCGGCGAGAGGATGAAGAGACATACGATAGGGAGAACCGGAATGAAAATAAGAAAGCTTTTTGGCTTTGAAAAAGCATTTTTCGTCAGTTTTATTGCGACGGCGATTCCTGTCATTATTCAGGTGCTAATGCTGTCGTCGCGGAATTTGTCGGATGTCCTGATGGTCGGGACACTGGGACAAACCGAAGTGGCTGCGGTCGGTATTGTCAGCAAAGCGATGATGATTCCGATTGTGCTGCTCGTCGGCCTCAGCAGCGGTTGCGGCGTTCTGGCCGCCCAATACTGGGGAGCGAACGATCTTTCCGGCGTCAAAGGAATTCTGGGTCTGAGTTTCGGTATGGCGTTTGCGCTTGTCGTGCTGCCGGTTCTGCTCTTCTTTACCGCCAATCCGGCGGTCGTTATGGGGCTGGCCACTTCCGATAGTCATCTTGCCGATATCGCATCGAAGTTTTTGGGCGTCATTTCGTTAAGCGTCATTTTTTTAGCGATTGTCAATGTGTTTGGCGTCGGTCTTCGAGCCATCGGACAAGCTTCCACAGCGATGTACTTCAGCATCGGAGGCGTCGCCTTGAATGTACTGCTCAACTACCTGCTTATTTTTGGAAAAGTCGGGTTTCCCCAGTTAGGCATCATGGGGGCTGCCTATGCTACGCTGATCAGCAGTGTGGCGGAGGCCTTGCTGCTCGCCGCAATGATTTACTTCACAAAACACCCCCTGGCGTTCGTTCCGAACGATTTCGTCCGATATATCAGCAAAGATCGTTTAGTACAGTTTGTCCGAATATCCGTGCTGGCTACCGTCAATGGTTTCATCTGGTCTACGGGTATCTTCTTGTATCATGTTATTTACGGAAAGATCGGTACCGAAGCGTTAGCTATTATGTCGATGATGGCAACCGTTGATTCGTTCAGTGCCGCTTTTGAACAAGGATGCGCAACGGCGACAGCTGTGCTTCTGGGACATACTCTTGGACAACAACGCTTTAATGCGGTAATTGAGCAGGCCAAAGGGATGCTCATCATCAGTCTTTTGCTGTCGTTGGCGCTTGGTTCGCTGCTGCTGCTGTTTTATCGCCCGATTATCGGGTTATACGGGGCGATCGACGACTCGTTAATCGATACGGCGTTCCAAGTGTATCTGATCATGGCGCTCACGTTTTGGCTGAAAACGATCAATGCCGTCGGAATTAGCGGGGTGCTGCGCAGCGGAGGAGATTTGCAGGCGGGATTGGTGATTGATTTTACCGGACAATGGCTGATCGGCATTCCGCTTGCTTTAGTGGGCGCATTCGTCTTGAAGTGGAGCTTGCCGCACATTTTTATTCTGGTCATCATGGAAGATCTTGTGAAGGCGTGCATGACGCTTTACCGCATCCGGCAAGGCAAGTGGGTTCGGAACCTTGTCACGGTTGAGACGCGCAAGCAGACGTATTCGGCGATGTAATATTGAATATCATTTTGAGGTGAAGCGATCGTGGAAATGATGGACAGATTAGTGAAGCTTTATGAATTGCCTCCGTTGGAGGACTATATTAACGCGCTGCGCGAGAAGGGTATCCTGGTGCGTCGTCCGAGAGCTTATGAAAAAAATCAGGTGCTGGAATGGGTGCAGACCAATTTCAGCAAAGGCTGGATGAGCGAATGCGACGTCACGTTTTCCAATTCTCCGGTCAGCAGCTTTATCGCCACCCGGGACGGCGAAATTATCGGGTTTGCTTGCTACGAAGCGACATACCGGAATTTTTTCGGTCCGATCGGGGTGGGCGAAGCTTACCGGGGCGGACAGGTAGGCAAAGCGCTGCTGCTGCATTGCTTGCATGCGATGGCGGATATGGGCTACGCCTATGCCATTATCGGCGGTCCCAAGGAGGCGGCTCCGTTCTATGCGCGGGTCGTGGGCGCTATCGATATCGAAGGGTCGAATCCGGGAATTTATATCGACAGATTGCGTGGCAAAGATAGTTAGAAAAGGAGCGGGAGAGAAACGATGATGAACCTTAATCATGCCGACGTGGTTATCGCAGGCGGAGGCTTGTCGGGAAGCCGTGTGGTCATTCAGATATTGAACCGGTTGCTTGAAGCAGGCAAGGAAGCGGGAGAAAAGCCGATCGAAATCTTGATCATTGACCGAGTCGGCGAATTCGGGCGCGGGATTCCTTACGGGAAACAAAGCCCGTCCGGATTTTTGCTGATTGAACCGGCTGCCCAGTCGACGCCGAAACCGTTTCGGGATTGGCTGTCGCTGCATTATAAGGAGTTGGTCCATGAAGGCGTGCATCATGAAGATCGGCTCCTGCAAGCCTGGGTATTTCGCTACAAGGAGCAGCTCGAGAACGGGCAAGTAGACGAGCTTTATGTGCCCCGGAAGCTGTTCGGCTTCTATGTCGAGCGCTTGCTTCGCCAAACGGTGCAGCTGGCGGAAGAGCGGAATTTGGCCAAGGTCGGGTTCGTTACGGGAGAGGTAACGGATGTCGAGCCGGAGGCATCGGGCTTTACGATCCGACTGGCTGATGATTCAAGCTTTCATAGCCGGGCGTTCGTGCTGGCAACGGGGTGCATTCCGCGCAGCAATAGCTGCGGCTTGAGCGTGGACGAGGGATACATCCACGATTTGTACGAGGATGCCTATGCCGGTCTGGAACAGGCGGTCGCGGAGCGCGCCAAATCGTTCGGCCGGAAGCTGGACATCTTGATCGCAGGCTCGAACGCTTCGGCGATTGAGGCGATTTATTTTCTGTCGAACCGTGCGGAGCTGCTCTCTGCCGTGCGCAGCATCAATGTCGTTTCTTCCAGCGGATATTTGCCGGGCGGCGTCTTCGAAGGGGAAGAGGACGAAGCTCTGACATCAGGCGGCCAGCGTCCTTCGGCCCGCGAGTATATCGAGATCGCTGCCCGATTTGTAGCGGAAGGGCTTGTCACCGCCACGCAGGCGAAAATTGTCCGTATTGACAGCCGGGCGGACCGGCGGTTGTATATTGAAGCGGATGGACAGGAGGGGAAGATCGAGCTGACGGCGGATATCGTGGTGAACTGCACCGGAGCGGGACGCGTGAATCGGACGGATTCTCCACTGATTAGCAATTTGCGGGCCCGCGAAAATCATTTTAAAACGAACGCTTCCTTGCGGGGGTTCCAATTGCGGCCGAATTCTTACGAGCTTGAGGGAGCGGATAACGGCTTTGTCATCGGCCCTTTATTGAATCAGGATGCGCTTGAAACCCACGTCGAAAGTATACTGGCCGTGTACCGGGTAGCGGAGGAGTTAGGCAACGTCTTGTACCAACGATTATCCGATTCGGCGATGGCATCGAAACGTTAGCGACGATCCGACCCGAGGACCTCGTGCTTTCGGAGAGGAAGCGAACGCCTCTCCTTGCTATTTTCCTCTTTGGAAGGAGTGTTACGATGATCATCTATCAATTGCCTTCGCGGGAACGACAGCTCGCGCTCACGTTCGATGACGGTCCGAATCCGGTTTATACTCCGCAAATTCTGGATTTATTTAAGAAACACCAAGCTTATGCCACTTTTTTCGTCATCGGTTCCTATGCCAAGCAATACCCGGATCTTCTTCGCCGGATTGTTGAAGAAGGGCATGAAATAGGAAACCATACGTACAGCCACCCTGCTTTGCCCGAATGCGAAAGGCAGGATGTTTACAACGAGCTGGAAACGACGAACGGGATTATTCGAGAAATTACGGGAACAGAGCCTTCCTTGTTTCGTCCCCCTTATGGCGAATTCAATAAGCACACCGTCGAGGCGGCCGACCGGCTCGGGCTCCATACGGTGATATGGCCGGATCATCAAAACACGAAGGACTGGAGTCTCCCGGGTGCCGATACGATTGTGGAGCGGGTGCTGGAAACGCTGCAAAAAGGCGATATTATTTTATTTCACGACGGCAGCGGAGACGATCCGGACGAGGAACGCAGCCAGACGGTACAAGCTATTGAAATGCTGCTTCCGCATTTAACTGGAAATAACTATAAATTGGTAACCGTGTCCCAGATGATGCGCAGTTATAATGAAGCGATGATTTTGCAAGTATAAGATTTTTGTATCAACTGATGAATATTTATTCAAAAACATGTATTTATATTAACGCCTTTCGTTCTCTCCTCTTGCAGCAGAGTTTGGCAATAGCGTTCATGGACTTGATTATGGTTTTCCATAATCGGGTCCTTTTGTATTTTTGGGGAGCCGAAAGGGACAGGTCCTGAAAATTTTTGGTTGGGGACAAGAAACAAAACGGTTGCGTGCGACGTCCTTTATTTATAATGAGGGCTGCTGAAAGGCGTGAGAAAATGAACGGAATGAACGGGTGGAAAGTAAAGATGCGGATGGCCTTTGCCGCCGCTTTATTCGGCATCGGAGTGCTCAGTGCTTGCAATCACGAGACGGGAAAAGATTTGGCCGTCGGAAAACGGACTTGGGGCCAGCCTTATCATATTCGGGCGGAGGATATTGCGAGCCTGATCGTTACCGATTCGTCGGGCAATACAGGTTCGATCTTTTCCCGGGATGCGATCGGACGGTTTCTCGAAGCGATACAGGAAGCGACTGCGGAAACGGCCAAGCTGGACAGTCGGCCCCCCGACATGTCGATTGCCCTGAGCTTGAAGGATGGCAGAGAGCATCCGCTGTATTTTTGGCTTGCTCATAATAACGACCGTTTGTTCGTGGATCTGGGTCGTTCCACAGAGTACTATACGTTAACGGCAGAAGGGAAAAGCATGATTTTACATTTATTGGACGAGACGAGAAAAAGCTTGAATGCGCGGTTTTATGCGTAAGGGGATAGGCAGCTCCCGAATCCTGCGGTATAATGGAACATCATGGCGAATCGCCAAGGTCGAATTTTGACGCAGGAAATGCGGGTGAGGAAATGCTGGAATACGAACAAGAGCTCTGGGGTCAAGGAAGGACGCTCGTGGCCGGAGTTGACGAGGTCGGACGTGGCTGCTTATTCGGCGATGTGGTGGCTGCGGCGGTTATTTTGCCAAAAGGTCTGGTGCTCGAAGGCGTCGACGATTCGAAGAAGTTAAGCGAGAAGAAGCGGGAAGCGTTATATGATGTGATCCGGCAGGAGGCCCTATCCATCGGAATCGGGGTTGCGGACGTCGATACGATCGAACGGATCAATATTAAGCAGGCGGCACGACTCGCGATGAAACGTGCGGTCGAACAGCTGGACCCCGTTCCCGATTCGCTGCTTGTCGATGCCGAGAAGGTCGATGTGGACATGGAACAGCTTGCCGTTATACACGGCGATGCCTTAAGCCAGTCGATCGCAGCCGCTTCCATTATTGCGAAGGTGACACGGGACCGCATGTGCCTGCAATGGGATATGAAATTTCCGGAGTACGGCATTGCGATACATAAAGGATATGCGACAAAAGTGCATCGGGAGCGTCTGGCAGAATATGGTCCGTCGCCGATGCATCGCAAAACGTTTCTAAGAAACATCGTTTACGAACAGCAGGTACTGTTCTAGTCGTTGCAAGTCTGCGCTGAAAAAAGCCCGGCGGTTAGCCGATATATACATTGAACCGGAAATGCAGCCGGCAGGGAGACGTACATGCGGTGCCCAGGCCGGCTTTATTTGTATAGATGGAAGGAGCGGCAGCGATGAATATCAGCGGATTGATCCGGGGATTGACGGGTGATGCGCAGGCGGCGGAGCCGAAAGCTTTGGAGCTCAAGGTCGGGCAAGTGGTGAAGGGCATGGTGCTTCAGGTTGGACCGGAGCAGGAGGCTCTGGTCAATATCGGCGGGGTGCAGGTGCGGGCACAGCTCGAAGCGCCGCTGAAGCCGGGTGAAGTGACGATGCTTCAAGTGCAGCCGGAATCGTCGGGCGGACAGGTGGTCCTCAAGCCACTGCAGTCGAACGTGCAAATATCGGATGGATCTCTTGGGGATATCGTGAAAACGATGGGACTTCCCGATTCTCCGGCAAACCGGCAGTTGGTGCAGCTTTTAAATCAGGCCGGAGTTACGTTGACGAAGGAGAATGTGCAGGCGTTTGCGAACCTTCAGGCCCAAATGCCTCCGAATATGCCGCAAGAGGCATGGCTTCCTTCGGCAGTTATCGCGTTTCAAAAAGGATTGCCGCTGACTCCGGAGACGGTCGTTTCGGTGCGGCAGGCGGTGCAGGGTCCGCCGTTTCATGAGGTTTTGGATCAGCTCGGACAGCTTGCAGGACGCGAGCTGGAAGGGAACGCTTCGCTGTCGCCACAAAGCCGCGAGCTGCTGCAAAACGTGCGGCAGCTTGTTCAACAGCTTCGCGATACGGCGAGCTTGCTGATCGGGGCGAAGCCCGACGGCGGAGCGGGGACGCCGGCCGGGACGCAGCCGGGCGCAGGCGCGGGAGCGCAAGCAGCGGCGCAGCCGGGCGCAGGGCTGGCCCTTATACACATCTGACGCGTCCGACGGTAATCAGTGGGGG
>NZ_JAHNZO010000029.1 GCF_018998565.1 Paenibacillus oleatilyticus
GGATTAGAGCGAAGCATGCAACCACCGCCTTGTTAGGATAACAATATTATATCATATTAACGCGGTGAATGGATAAAAAACGGAAACAAAGAAATAGCCTGCTGAGGGTTTCTCAACAGGCTGAGCCGGAAGCCTAAGCCTCCGGCTGTTTTTTTATCCCTCATGTCACATCTTGATGCCCAATACGTGGTCCAGCGGAATAAAACCGATTTCCCGACTGTCTTTGCTGTGATTTCGGTTATCTCCCATAACGAAGATATGGCCCTCGGGGATCGTCCATTTGTGCTCGCCGAGAACCTGCATCGGCTCGTTCAAGTACGGTTCCTCCAGCAGCTCCCCGTTACGGTATACTTTACCGTTTTTGAGCTCCAGGACATCCCCGGGCTTGCCGATGACACGTTTGACGTACATATTCGGGTCCTCGCTCCCGCGAATGAACATCAGCAATGGGTGTTCCAGCACATCGTCTTTGAGCGTGCGCTCCCGTTCCACCCTGCTGTCGATAATAACGATATCTCCGTACTTCGGCGCATAGCGGAACGTATGCGACAGCTTGGATATATAGATGCGCTGTTCGTTGTGCAGCGTAGGGTCCATCGAATGGCCCAGCACAGTGGTCGGTTGAAACACAAAGATGCCGATCACAAGCGTCAGTGCAAAAGCGGCTGCGATGGAACGAACCCACGCCCAAATTTCTTTGATGAGAGGATGCATAAACAACCGCCCTTCCTTTCCGCTGTTCGTATGCAACATAGTATACATGGAAAAAGTATAAACGTCGATCCCCATGGGAAAAATAGTAAAAAGGCTTCAGGTATTCAAAACACCACGGACAGAAGGGGATCGCCATGATGTTGCTCGGCTTTTGGAATCAGTTAAAGAAGCAATTGAAAAAAAAGCTGCGTCTGAAACGCCGTTGGCTGAATCTGGCTGTCGTTTTGCTTGCAGCCGGCTTGTTCGCTGCGGGTGCATGGATGCTGCGCGGTTCGCTATACGATAAGGGGAGCCGACAGGGTCAGGAACAGTCCGTCTTCAGCCGCGCCGTCGAAGTCTATGTGCAGCCGGAGGAAGAAGTGCGTGCGATGGTAAAAGATATGAGCGGGCAAAGGGACGCTTTTGTAAAAAAATCGTATGTTTGCGGCGAAGAGCTGCAGCGGAT
Organism: Paenibacillus oleatilyticus; assembly: GCF_018998565.1. Lineage (GTDB taxonomy): Bacteria > Bacillota > Bacilli > Paenibacillales > NBRC-103111 > Paenibacillus_G > Paenibacillus_G oleatilyticus. The sequence goes on from NZ_JAHNZO010000029.1 coordinate 1,160, forward strand.
CGGCATTATGAACGCAGCCGACATTTTGGCCTACCACAAAGCGCATCCGTCGATGACCGTTAGTCTCGGGAATGCAAACCGGGTTTATTTCATCGAGAAAGTGGACGACTTATCCCCGCAGTGCAAAAACAACGCTTATTTCGGACTGGACGCCAAAGGCAACTTGTCGTTGTTCGAAGGGGTGCCGGGGGCGGGAGGACAAAACGTGCTGCGAACGTTTTTTCAACTGAACATCCGGCATTTGGAAAGCAGCTTGCCCCGGGAGACGGTCAAGCAGCTTTATCAGGGGGTTCGGATAAGGGATTTGGCCGATTATAACAGCGTGCTCTCAACCCTGAGCGATTATGCGATAGAAGAAACGGAGAAAGCGATGCAAGTGACGCCTTCTCCTTAGAGGAGAGGCGCTTAATCCCGCGCGAACGATTCAGACAAGCTCTGTCCTATAACGAAATGCGACGAAGTCCGCTGCGCCATTGGAGGCCGGGCGGACTTTTTGCCGTGTTCATGGAAGGGATAATCTGCTATAATGGCAGGTGAATACATATGTTCGCTTCTTGCGGTCCGAGAGCCGCAGTAGGGGAAAGCGAATGGGGGAGTGCGCGTCTTGCGGATTTTAGGCATTGACCCGGGGATCGCTATCGTCGGCTTCGGGTTTATCGATAAACAAGGTCATAAGCTGGTTCCCGTTCAATACGGATCGATCCAGACGCAAGCCGGTACGGAAGATGCCCTGCGGCTAAAACAAGTATACGAGGCGACGGTGCAGCTTATCGAAAAATATAAGCCCGATGCGGTCGCGATCGAAAAGCTGTTCTTTAACCGGAATGTCACGACGGCGTTGACCGTCGGGCAGGCCCGCGGCGTATTGATGCTGGCGGCGGTTCAGCAAGGGCTGCCGATTGCCGAGTATACTCCTTTGCAGGTGAAGCAGGCGATTGTCGGCTACGGGAAAGCGGAGAAGAAGCAGGTGCAGGAAATGGTTAAAATGTTTCTGCATTTATCTGCCGTGCCGAAGCCTGACGATGTGGCGGATGCGTTGGCAGTGGCTATATGCCATGCCCATTCTTCGGGATTACAACAAAAATTGAACGGAGCTTACAAGCGATGATCGACTTTTTAAGAGGGACGGTGGCGCACCGCGAAACGGAATATGTGGTGCTGGACGTACGCGGTGTCGGCTACCGCGTGTTTTGCGCCAATCCGTATGCGGTTGGGGCTGGTAAAGACGGCGAGGAAGTGACAATGTACATTCACTACCATGTGCGGGAAGACGCTCACCTGCTGTTCGGATTTTTGTCCAGGGAAGAGCAGTCGTTGTTCCGGCTGCTGCTCGATGTGAACGGCATCGGGCCGAAGGTAGCTATCGGCGTACTGGCGGGAGGCCGCCCCGAAGTGATTGCGGCGGCCATCAGGCAGGAGAATCTTTCGTTCTTGACCAAGCTGCCGGGTATCGGGAAAAAGACGGCGCAGCGCATGGTGCTCGACCTGAAGGATAAGCTGGGCGCATGGACTTCAGCCGAGGCGGACGGTTCCGGCTTTGGCTTGCCGGAAATTGCTGCGGCAGGACCGACGGCAAATGGCGCTTGGGGCGAGGCGAAGGCGGCGCTGCTTGCGCTGGGCTATACCGAAGCCGAGGCCGATCGGGCGGGGCAAACCGTCAAGCCGAAGCTGAAGGGCGACGAGACGGCCGATGCGGTGACGAAGCTTGCGCTGCAGGCACTGTTTCAGCAGTCGCTGATGAAATAAGCCGTGTGGAAGCTTGACGCGGCAGGCGGCGTCCGCCTTGGCGGACAGCCGACAGGAAGGAGAGGCACAACATGGAAGACCGCATCATCTCGGCGCATCTGATGATGGAGGATCAAGGGATGGAGTTCAGCCTGCGTCCGCGCTATTTGGCTGAATATATCGGTCAGGCCCAGGCGAAGGAAAATTTAAAAATATATATCGAAGCGGCCAAAATGCGCAAGGAGGCGCTCGATCACGTGCTGCTGTACGGACCGCCGGGCCTTGGCAAGACGACGCTTTCGAATATTATCGCCAACGAGCTCGGCGTCAATCTGCGAACGACCTCAGGACCGGCGATCGAACGGCCGGGCGATCTCGCGGCTATCTTGACCAACCTGCAGGAAAATGACGTGCTCTTCATCGACGAGATTCACCGGCTTCACCGAACGGTAGAAGAGGTGCTGTATCCGGCGATGGAAGATTACGCGCTCGATATCATCATCGGCAAAGGGCCGAGCGCCCGTTCGGTGAGGCTCGACCTGCCGCCGTTTACGCTGGTGGGCGCGACGACGCGCGTCGGGCTGCTTTCGGCTCCGCTTCGCGACCGGTTCGGCGTCGTCAGCCGGCTGGAATATTACACGGTCGACGAGCTGTCTTACATCGTCAGCCGCACCGCCGATCTGCTACAGGTACAGATCGTAGGCGAAGCGTCCCGGGAAATCGGGATGCGTTCGCGCGGAACGCCGCGGATCGCGAACCGGCTGCTCAAGCGGGTGCGCGATTTTGCCCAGGTGAAGGGCGACGGCATCATTACGCTTGACATTACGCAGGCCGCGCTGTCGAGCATTCAAGTCGATCCGCTGGGACTTGACGAGATCGATCACAAGATGCTCCGGGCCATCATTTTGAGCTTTCAGGGCGGTCCGGTCGGGCTGGATACGATTGCCGCATCGATCGGAGAGGAAAGTCAAACGATTGAAGACGTCTACGAGCCGTATTTGCTGCAAATCGGATTTTTGCAGCGGACGCCGCGAGGACGAATGGTAACGCCGAGCGCGTGCAAACATCTCGGGCTGCCGATGCCAAGCCGCTCTTAGGCGGAAGCATCGGCGGTTCCGTCAAGAGAGGGGAATCGGCGGTTTATGTATACAACGAAACGGCCGCTCGATCCTATGGGACAAACTCCTGTAGGGCGGGCGGCGCGTCGCATTAGATCAGGAATGAAGGTGCCGGCAGCGCTGCTGCTTGCGGCAGCAATCAGCTTAGCGGGACCGTCAGGAGGCGTGCTGCCTGCCGCTTACGCCGCGGTGTCGGTGCCGAAGCTCGACAATATTCGTGTCGCTTTATTTATCGATACAGGCAAATATGTCAGCCCGGCCGCCGCAGTTACGCTGTCGGCGGACGCCGGTCTGCAGCTCGGCTTGCGCGGGGGGGCCGGGGTGAAGCCCGTCCATCAAGCGTCGGCAAAAACGCCGGTTCGCGTCTATGCGGACGGGTATTACGTGCAGCTGCCGGAGACGGGCGACGTTACGGCCGCGCGTTCGCAGGCGCAGAAGCTCACGGCTGGAGGGACCGCTGCAGGCGTAGTACAGCGCGTGAAGCGCGGCCAGTCGGCGTACCGGGCCTATGTAGGCCCGTTCGCGACGAAGGAAGCGGCCGCGTCGGCCGCTGCAGGCCAGTCCGGCGCGGCCGTCAGCGGACCGCTGCGCTGGAGCGCGGGCAGCTTCGCCGGCGAGGCGGAGGCGAATGCGCAGGCGGTAGCGCTGTCGCAGGCGGGCTTCGATTCCGACGTGGCGCTGACCGAAGCCGGCTACGCCGTGTTCGTCGGCGAAGCCGCGGACAACGCGGCGCTGCAGGCGCTGAAGGCGCAGATTACGGCCGCGCTGCCGGCCGTGGCACTTACGCCGGTGGACGCCGCGCAGAGCTACGTGCTGAAGCGCAGCGAGCTTGACATGGGCGGGGAGAACGCCGGCGGACCGCTAGCGGCCTTTGCTTTTAGCGGTAGCGCGAAGCTTTGGGCCACGGCGGCGGATGGGCAGGGCGGCGTCACCGTTCGCGAGCGGTTCGACCGCGCCTACCGCGGGGGGATCGAGGTGTCCCGGTTCAACGGCAAGCTGGCCGTCGTCAACGAGCTGCCTTTTGAGCAGTATCTCGTGTCGGTCCTCGGCTCCGAGATGAGTAAAGAATGGCCATTGGAAGCGTTGAAGGCGCAGGCTGTCGCCGCGCGTACATTTGCGCTTAAGCAGGGCGTCAAATACCAGATGGCACACGTCACCGACACGACCACGGATCAAGCCTATAAAGGAGTGGCGGGGGAATTCGCAGCCGCGCAGCAAGCGGTGCAAGCGACGCAAGGCGAAGTGATCGTAGATAAGAACGGGTTGATCAATCCGCTGTATTATTCCAATGCAGGGGGGATGACGGCGGCTCCGACCGAAGTATGGGGGAACGAAGTGGCGTATTTACAGAGCCAAAAATCCCCGGACGAAGGCGCTCAAGCAGGCAAGAAGGTATGGTACCGGATCGTTCTGCCGAACGGCAATACCGGCTACATCCACTCCGACTACGCAAGGGCAACAGGGCAAAAAAATCCGGCCGGCTTGCCATATTACGAGTCGACGGCAACCGGCGTGAGCGTCCGCCCGGCACCCTACGTAGACAATGCGACTAACCCGACAGCGTTCAAGGTCGACATCGGAGACCGCTTCGTCGTTATCGGCCAAGAGGTCGAATCGAACGCTTACTCCTGGATTCGCGGCCCATATGATGCGGCGAAGCTAAAGGAAAAGCTTGGCGCGTCTTATACCGGCGGGGCGGTAAACCGGCTTGAAGTGTCGAAGAGAGGGGCGTCCGGCCGCGCAATGGAAGTATCGGCGAACGGACAGCCGCTCAAAGCCGCTTATCCGGATTCGCTCCGCACGATGCTCGGCGGCTTGCCCAGCACCCGGTTTGATATTGAAGAAACGGGACGCTATACTATATTGGGAGCAGGGGGGGCGACGCGAAGCCAGACCTCTGCCTCTCAGCCCGTCGTTGTTGCAGGCAGCGGCGGAAAGGGAAAACAAACCGATGACCAGCTCTTTATGATGGACGCGCAAGGCAAAGTGAAGCTGGCTACGCGGAACCCGCAGTTTATTTTCAAAGGCACCGGCTACGGTCACGGACTGGGGATGTCCCAATGGGGCGCCAAAGGCTATGCCGAGCTCGGTTACGATTACCAGAAAATTTTGCTGACGTATTACACGGGCGTCTCGATTCAGAAAGCCGCTCCTTGAGGTCCTGAGGAACGATGACCGTTCGCAGCATAAAAAAAGTTAATATAAATACGAAACCTACAGAAGGATGAAACGTATCATGCAAGTGGACTTGTTCGACTACCATTTACCCGAATCGCTCATTGCGCAGACGCCGCTTCCGGATCGAACGGCCTCGCGCCTGCTCACGCTGGATAAACGAACCGGGGAAATTGGCCACCATACATTTGAACAATTGGAACGGTATCTTGAGGCGGGAGACGTGCTCGTGCTTAACGATACGCGGGTCATTCCGGCGAGGCTGTTCGGAGTGAAAGCGGACACGGGCGCCAAAGCCGAAGTGCTGCTGCTCAAGCAGCTCGAAGGGGACCGCTGGGAAGCGCTCGTCCGTCCGGCCAAGCGGCTAAAGACCGGAACCGTGCTCCATTTCGGTGGCGGTGCTCCGTCGGAAGCGAACGGAGATCTGGAGCCGCCACTGCTTGTCGCTACCGTCGAATCCGAAGGCGAGATGGGCACCCGGGTGCTGCGCTTCAGCTACGAAGGCATTTTTAACGAGCTGCTCGACCGCTTGGGACATATGCCGCTGCCGCCGTATATTAAAGAGCAGCTTCCGGAGCGCGAGCGGTACCAGACGGTGTATGCGAAGCATCAAGGCTCGGCCGCGGCGCCTACAGCGGGGCTTCATTTTACGCAGGAATATTTGAATCGGCTGGAACAAAAAGGGATACAATTAGCGTATGTTACGCTTCATGTCGGGCTGGGAACGTTCCGTCCCGTCGGGGTCGAGACTGTCGAACAGCACGAGATGCACGAGGAGTATTACGAAGTATCCGCAGAAACCGCCGATCTTGTCAATGCCGTCAAGCGAAAAGGCGGGCGGGTGGTTGCGGTAGGGACGACTTCGGCCCGGACGCTGGAAACGGCAGCGGGCGAGGATGGCATGCTGCAAGCGGGAAGCGGCTGGACCGGAATTTTCATATATCCGGGCTACCGGTACCGCATCGTCGATGCGCTGCTAACCAACTTCCATCTGCCTAAATCGACACTGCTTATGTTGATCAGCGCGCTCGCCGGGCGGGAGAACGTGCTCGCCGCTTATCGCGAAGCCGTCGAGCGGAAGTACCGCTTTTTCAGCTTCGGCGACGCGATGTTCATTCATTAAATATGGAAAAATTGACCGGAAGAGAAAGAAGTGATTGGATTGGCCGTTACCTATGAGCATATCAAGACTTGCAAGCAATCCGGCGCGAGGCTGGGGCGGGTGCATACGCCCCACGGAGTGATCGAAACGCCCGCTTTTATGCCCGTCGGCACTCAGGCTACCGTGAAGACGATGAGCCCCGAAGAGCTGAAGCAGATGGATGCGCATATCATTTTGAGCAATACGTATCATTTGTTCCTGCGTCCGGGCCATGAGATTGTGAACAAGGCGGGAGGATTGCACCGCTTCATGAACTGGGATCGTCCGATCCTGACGGACAGCGGGGGCTTTCAAGTGTTCAGCTTGAGCGAGATGCGCAAAATCAGCGAGGAAGGCGTACAGTTCCGCTCCCATTTGAACGGGGACAAGCTGTTCATTTCGCCGGAGAAATCGATCGAGATTCAAAATGCGCTCGGCTCCGATATCATGATGGCCTTCGACGAATGCCCGCCTTATCCGGCGGAGCACAGCTACGCCAAGCAATCGCTCGAACGGACGACCCGCTGGGCGGAACGGTGTCTGAAAGCCCATGCCCGGCCGAACGATCAGGCGTTATTCGCGATCGTCCAGGGCGGCATGTACGAGGATTTGCGCAAGCAGAGCGCGCTTGAGTTGACTTCCATGGATTTCCCGGGGTATGCTATTGGAGGACTCAGCGTAGGCGAGCCGAAGCATTTGATGTACGAGGTACTCGACTACACCGTTCCTTATCTGCCTGCCCATAAGCCGCGCTATCTGATGGGCGTAGGGTCCCCGGACGCTTTAGTGGAAGGTTCGATCCGCGGCATTGACATGTTCGACTGCGTACTGCCGACGCGCATTGCCCGCAACGGCACCGTGATGACGAGCGAAGGCCGGCTGGTTGTCCGCAATGCGAAGTTTGCCGAAGACTTCGGTCCGCTCGATCCGGAGTGCTCCTGCTATACGTGCCGTAACTATTCACGGGCTTATATCCGCCATCTGATCAAAGCCGACGAAACCTTCGGCATCCGGCTGACGACATACCATAACCTTCATTTCCTGCTGGAGCTGATGCGCGGGGTGCGTCAAGCGATCCGTGAAGACCGGCTGCTTGATTTCCGCGACGAATTTTTTGCGAAATACGGCATCGACGAGAACAGCAAAGGGTTCTAAAAGCCCGGTGAATCCTGAGCGCAGCCGCTTGGGATTCATCGAACTTACCATTTGGTATACATAGAGAAAATCTGTAGAAAGGGGGGAATCAGACAAATGTGGTTAGCGGCAAATGAAACGGCGGCGGCTCCGGGGATCGAGGGATATCTCGTGACTTACGGCCCGCTCGTCCTGATGTTCGTCGTTCTTTATTTCTTACTTATCCGCCCTCAGCAAAAACGTCAAAAGACTCGCAACATGATGCTGAGCAACTTGAAAAAAGGGGATAAGATCGTTACGATCGGAGGCCTGCACGGCACGATCCTGGAGCTTACGGACGATACGGTCGTCCTGCGGGTGAACGACGTCACGAAGCTGACCTTCGAGCGTTCGGCCATTAATACGGTCACAACTTCTGCAGCGGCTTCTGAAGGTAAATAATAGTTCCATTTCGCTTCGCTGCAAACGCAAACAAGCGAGGTCTCATTCCATCCGGATTCCGGCGGGGATAAGAGATCTCGCTTTTTTTGCTTCCGTTCCGTACGGAGGGAGCAGCGTTCGATTGGACCGGCGGTCCGGTTCATTTCTTCAAATTGATGCCGATCATCCCGCCTAGCGCCCCCGCCAGCAGAGCTACCACCGCAAGCCCCAGCATCTCCTTGGAAAAACCTGCATCGTAAGCCAGAAATCCGATCACCCATACGACCACGGTATACATGGCCCCCAGCAGTCCCCCGTGGTACCAGCCTTTGCTGCCGCTGCGTTTACCCGATACCGCGCCCCCCACCAGCATGGCGACTCCGTGAATAAACAGCGTTGCGCCCAGCCAAGATTTTTCCGGAATATTCGTTCCCAGCAATACAAGCGAAGCTAGCAGTGTTCCGACCAGCATGAACGCCACGGCGTACACCAAGCCGGAAAATAAGGGCGAACTTTTCATCATCCCTTTTGACCTCCTGTTACAAGCCATTCTATTTCCCATTGTATGGGCATGTACACCGAAATAGTACAGCTTTTCTTCGGCTGCGGAAGCATCGATCGGTTACCAGCAATTCACCCGCATGACAATCGTTCCCCGAGGCTACAATAGGCATTGAACTGCAATCGGGGAGGTCGAGTCCATGGATCTACTGACGCTTTTTTTTCGCACCATCCTGATCTATGCGATCGTTTTTTTTACCCTGCGCATTATGGGAAAAAGGGAGATCGGCAAGCTATCGGTTTTTGACCTCGTCATTTCCATCATGATCGCGGAAATTGCCGTGTTCGTACTGGAAGATATCAAGAAGCCTTTGCTCGATGGAATCCTTCCCATGGCAACACTGGTCGTGGTTCAGTTGACCATTGCTTTTGTTTCGTTGAAAAACGAAAAGCTGCGCCGCTTGTTTGAAGGCAATCCTTCCCCCATTATTCAGAACGGCAAGCTGAATCGGAAGGAAATGAAGCGTCAGCTATACAATTTGGACGATTTGCTGCTGCAATTGCGAGAGAATAAAGTGACGAACCTTGCGAATGTGGAATTTGCCCTTCTCGAATCGTCAGGCAAGCTGACCGTGGTAGAAAAAAAGCAAGAAACGGAAGCGTCCGGCGAAAAGCCGCCGTCGTTTCGCTACGAAGGACTTCCTTTGCCGCTGATTATGGACGGTAAAGTACAGGACGAAAATTTGACCAAGCTCGGTCAAACCCGGTTTTGGCTCAAGAGCCAGCTTCAAGATAAGGGAATCAAAGATTTCAAGGACGTATTTTTTTGTTCCATCGATCATCGGGGCCGCTGGTTTATCGATAAAAAAAGATGAGCCGGCGCCTCCGCTATTTCACAATCCGTTTGCCAAGCCATAAAATTCGGAAAACGTCATCGCGGTTAATGAGTTTAAGCAGCATGGCGATCAGCAGATAAACGATAACTCCCGTCAGGCAGGAGAAGGCAAAACGCGTAAAGCCGCTGTTGATCCAAGGCGTATACATCACGACATAACTGGCAAAGCCGGCGACGGCCATACTTATTCCGACTTTCAGGAAATCTCCGGCCTGCATGCGAAACTGAAGCAGGCGCACGACACTGTTCCAGTGCAGCAAGGTAACGAGCATGATATTCACGCTGATGGCGACAACTGCACCCAAGATGCCGAATTCCGGACGGCTGGCCAAGAAATAAATCAGCGTCAGCTTAACGATAGACCCGACGAGCGTATTGATCAGTGCGCTTCCGGGTCTTTCGAGCGCTTGGAGGGTCGACTGCAGCGGCGCCTGAAAATAAATGAAAAGCGCCGCGGGCGCCATCATCCGAAGCATCGCCCCGACCCCGGGCTGCCCGTACATATACTGGCAAATGGGCTCTGCCAGCACATACATCAATACGGCAAAGGGGGCGCCCGTCACCAAGGCAAGCTTCAGCGATTGGTGCAGCCGCATATGGATGGTTTTCATGTCGTTCTTGGCCGCCGCCTCGGATAAGGACGGGATAAGCGAGACGGCGAGGGAAAAAGTAAGGGCGCTAGGCAGCATCAGCACCGGAATAATCATGCCTTGCAATGCTCCGTACTGCGCCGTTGCCACGCCGGTTGCCACGCCTGCAACAGCAAGGCTTTGAATAATCAGAATCGATTCGAGAAAATACGAGATGGAGCCGACCAGCTTGCTTCCGGTGACGGGCACGGCTAACTGCAGAAGACTTTTCAGGCTATCGAAGCGGTTGAGCGATCGTCTGGCTCCGGTCTTTGCCCGGTGAGACGCCAGCCGCTGCCACCGGTTATGCCGGTATAGCAGCACCAGAACGAGCAAGGCGCACAGTTCACCGACCATGACGCCGAGCATCGCTCCGGCGGCGGCAAATTCGATGCCGTAAGGCAGCAGCATGAAGGCAAAGGCGAGCACGGTAACGATGCGGACGAGCGTCTCGACCACCTGGGACACTGCCGTCGGAATCATGTCCTGCCGGCCTTGAAAATACCCGCGGAATACGGCCGATATGCCGACGAGCGGGATGATCGGCGTCATACACAGGAATGTGTAATATACCCGAGGGTCCGTGAACAGATGGTCCGTAATCCAGCGGGCACCGAGGACGATGACGGCCGTAAAGACAAAGCTGATTACGGTAGCCAGGGCAAGCGCTACCCGAAAGATCGTACGGACCCGGGCCGCGTTGCCCTCGGCTTCGGCCGCAGCGATCAATTTGGCTACCGCGACCGGAATGCCTCCGGTGACGATCGTAAGAATAACGATGAGAAACGGCCATCCCATTTGATAAAGGCCGATTCCTTCGGGGCCGATCACCCGCGGAAGCGTGATCCGGGGAATGAAGCCGAGGATGCGGTTGACAATGCCTGCTGCAAGGAGGATGAGCGTTCCTTGGATAAATGATTGTTTTGTCAAGGGACCGACCTTCTTTCTTACTGGATGGGCTTGTATTCCCGTGTGTTATTAATGGATATGCATAACCTGTCCAAGAGCATGCAATAATTTTTAGAGCACGCCGCAGGCACAAGCGGCAGGAAAACGCTCGGGTACAGCGAATAGGTACAATAACGAGGCTGCGCACGCGGGAGGGTTGCAAGATGGAAAACGACAGTTGGAAACAGGATCGCAGCGACGGCAAGCGTTCGGATGCCATGGAAGCGGAGCTGGAGCACGCCGCCACCTCCGCTCCGGAAACGGAGGAGGAAACCGGGAACGAGAATACGGACAGCTCGGAGTCCCGGAATCCGGAAGAAGACGGGGCGCGGGAAGCTGCAGCCGAAAAGCCGCTTGCGGAACCGATCCCATATATGGAGCTTTTTTACTCGGAGAGGGAGAATGGCGATCACCCGGAGGATTCGTCGGCGGAGGAGACGGTTTCGGCCCCGTGTTTGCTTGAGGAGGAAGGGGCGGCCGATCCGAAACCGGTCGAGCCTCAGCAGGAGATCGGCTCGGCCTCGGCTCAGGAGAACGACGAGGAGTGCGAACCCGAAGCGGGCAATCTGCCGGAGCTTTGGATGAAGCACATGGAATCGGAACCGGACCCTGAACCGGAAGAAGAGCAGCCTATGAATGATGAGGAGCTCAGCCGGGTAATCGAAGAAATTTGCCGGAGCAAAGCCGAGGAGTTCCGCATGATCGGTTACGAGCAGGTGACAGGAGAGGAAATATGGGAGTGCGTCAGCGACAAATACCATAAGACCGGCGTTCCTCCGCTGCACCGGATCGTCAACGATATTTTATCTTTAAAGGCGACGCAGTTCATGAACTGGATGACCATGAGCATATACAAGGATGCCCATCGCTAGCGACCGGGCTTCTTTTTTGCGCGCGTCTTTACAGAAAGGAAAAAAGAGGCAAATTGACTCGTTTTTCGCACGTAGGTATAATAGGAATATTGAGTATGGAAGGAGACTTTTATGGACATCAAAAGAATCGTCGCTTTTTTCGCTATCGTGCTGATCGTTCTTGCCGCGATCGGAGTGACGAGTCCGCAGCTTGTCAGACAAGTGAAGCTGGGGCTTGATTTGAAAGGCGGCTTTGAGATTCTGTACGTTGTGGAGCCGATTGAGCCCGGGAAGCCGGTTACTCCCGAATCGCTCAAGCAAACCGCGATCAGTCTGGAGAAACGGGCCGATAGCCTCGGGATTGCCGAGCCGGAAGTGACAACCGAGGGAAGCGACCGAATCCGCGTGAAACTGGCCGGGGTTTCGAATGAAGAGGAAGTTAGAAAGATCATCAAAGAGCCTGCACAGCTGACGTTCCGCGGGCCGGACGGCACGAAGGAAATGCTGGGGAGCGACTTCGTAGAGGGCGCTGCCAAAGTCGGCTTCGACCAGCAGAACCGTCCTATGATTTCGATCGAAGTCAAGGATAAAGAGAAATTCCGCAAGGTCACGGAGAAGCTGCTCGGTCAACCGCTTGCCATTTATTTGGACGAGACCCAACTGTCCGCGCCGGTCGTACAGCAGGTGCTGACCGACGGGAAAGCGACCATCTCGGGCAATTATACGTATGACGAAGCCAACAAGCTGAAAGACACGATCAACCTCGGCGCGCTTCCGTTGAAGCTTACCGAGAAATATACGCAGAGCGTAGGCGCTACGCTTGGCCAACTGTCCCTGCAGGAAACGGTTAAAGCCGGCCTTGTCGGTTCCGTGCTGATCCTGCTCTTCATGCTGATCTTTTACCGGATACCGGGCCTTGTCGCCTCGATATCGATCATCACCTACTCCTGGCTGCTGCTCATCGTCTTCGACTGGATTCACGCGACATTGACGCTGCCGGGGATCGCGGCGTTTATTCTCGGTATCGGGATGGCGGTCGACGCGAACATCATTACCGCGGAGCGGATCAAAGAGGAAATCCGCAGCGGCAAGAGCATTCTTTCCTCGATGAAGGCGGGTTCGAAGCATTCGTTCAGGACGATTATGGATGCCAATATTACGAACATCATTTCCGGCTTTGTGTTATTTTACATCGGTAACGGAGCCATCCGCGGATTTGCGCTTACGACGATGCTCAGCATCGTGCTCAGTGTGATCACGAACGTCTTCTTTGCGCGGTTTTTGACCTTGCTGCTCATCCGAAGCAATTTGTTCAAGAAGCCGGTCTACTTTGGCGTAAAGGAGTCGGAAATCCGTGAACTCTAAAACTAAAATACTTTTCGATTTTGTCAAACATCGCAAAACGTTCTATATCATTTCACTTCTCATCTGTATCATCGGCGCCGTCGTGTTGTCGGTCAGCGGTTTGAACTACGGGGTAGAATTCCGGGCAGGGACGTCCATGGACATCTCGGCCGGACAAGCGATGGACAAGGCCAAAGCCGAAGAACTGCTCAAAAGCGTCGGTGTCGAAGCCGGTGTAATGACGCTGGGCGGGGACAACAACAACCGCCTGTCCATGAGATTTAACGATATTTTGCCCGAAGCAACCCAGAAACAGATTCAGGAAAAATTCAAGGCAACCTATGGCAACGGCGTATCGCAGGAAGTCAATACCGTTACGCCGGATATGGCGTTGGAGCTTCGCAATAAAGCGCTCATCGCGATCGGGGTAGCCAGCTTGGCCATTTGTCTCTATGTCACGATCCGCTTCGAGTGGCGGTTCGCGATTGCTTCGATTATTGCGATTCTGCATGACGCCTTTTTGGTTATCAGCGTGTTCGCGATATTCCGGCTGGAAGTGAACTTGCCGTTTATGGCGGCCGTGCTCACAACGATCGGTTATTCGATTAACGATAAAATCGTCGTCTTTGACCGGGTCCGCGAAAATCTGCGCTTTGCCAAGCTGAAGACGCCGGACGATTTGGCGTCCTTATTGAACGACAGTATCTGGCAGACGATGACAAGGAATATCAATACGGTCCTAACGGTATTGATTGCCGCCGTTTGTTTGCTTATACTCGGCAGTCCTTCCATTCAGCTCTTCGCGCTTGCGAAGATCGTCGGTCTGACCAGCGGCGCTTATTCTTCTATCTTTATTGCAGGCCCGCTCTGGTACGATCTGAAAAGCAAATCGATCGACTCGAAAAAGAGCTCTGCAGCGAAAGCGTAAGAACCGCTTTTACCGAAGCCATGGTTCATCTGCGGCCGGCCGCGCGAAACGGCAAGTTTCCGCGGCCTTTCTATCAATCTCATGGAGGAGTGGCCCATGACGGAGGAACGTTACAAGCAAGCGGCTGCGGGCGCATGGATCGGCATAGCAGGAAATCTTGCCCTGGCCCTTCTGAAAGGCGTAACCGGCTATATGGCCAACAGTAAAGCATTAATGGCTGATGCGTTCCATTCGGCGTCGGATGTCGTAGGATCGGTGGCGGTGCTGGTCGGGCTTCGCGCGGCCAAGAAGCCTCCTGACGAAGATCATCCGTACGGACACGGCAAGGCGGAGCCGATAGCGGCCATTGTTTTATCGGTGCTGCTGCTTGTGGTCGGCGTGGAAATCGGCATTTCGGCTGTGAAGTCGATCTATGGCGGCGTGCATGAACCGCCGGAGGGCTTCGCGCTGACAGTGCTCATCTTGTCCATCATTGTCAAAGAAGCGATGTTTCAATACAAGTTTCGGCTTGGGAAGAAGCTGGCGAGTCAAGCCCTGATCGCTAACGCTTGGGAGCACCGCTCCGACGTTTATTCTTCGATTGCCGCTTTTATCGGCGTCGGGGGCGCGATGCTCGGCTCCTATTTCGGAATGGCTTACCTGTATTACTTGGACCCGATTGCGGGTTTGGTCGTCGCGGTCATGGTGCTTCGAATGGGATACCGTTTATTGATGGATTCGGTTCACAGCACGATGGACCACGTACTGCATCAAGAAGATGCGGCAGATTTGCTTGAAACGGTACAGCGCATTAAAGGCGTTATTGCTGTGGATCAACTGCGGGCGCGGGAACACGGCCATTATGTCATTGTCGACGTAAAAATCAGCGTCAATCCGCGCATCTCGATTCAGGAAGGGCATGATATTGCCAAAATCGTCAAGCATACGCTCATGAAACGGTTTCTGCACGTTTCCGACGTGTTCGTTCACGTCAATCCGTACGATGCAGGATATCCGTACAAAAGTACGGATTCGGAGCCTGACGATATGCCCACGCTGCTTCATTAAGAGGAATAGGGGGAACGGCCGTCATGCTTCAGGCGAAGGCAAGATGGAATATCGGCGCGGCAGACGGCAATGCGGCTGAAAGGTTGGCGGAGGAGCTTAATTTGCCGCCGATCATTTCAAGACTGCTCGTTGTCCGGGGAATAACAGATTCCACGCAAGCCGCTCATTTTTTAAACGGAGGAACGGATCAGACGTACGATCCGTTCCTTTTAGATGGTATGGAACAAGCGGTGGAACGAATTCGAAAAGCGATCGATAACGGGGAACATATTCGCATCTACGGCGATTACGACGCGGACGGTGTCAGCAGCACAACGCTGATGGTTCACCTGCTGCGGCAGCTCGGCTGCACGTTCGATTATTACATTCCGCACCGCGTTCACGAAGGCTACGGTCTCAATACCGCTGCGCTTGACGCGGCGAAAGAGCAGGGCGTCGGGCTGATCGTGACGGTCGATACCGGCATCAGCGCCGTGAAGGAAATCGCGTATGCGAACGTTCTGGGAATCGATGTCATCGTTACGGATCACCATGAACCGCCGGAGGTGCTCCCGGACGCTTACGTATTGATCAACCCGAAAAAGCGGGGTTGTCCATACCCTTACAAGCAGCTTGCAGGGGTAGGCGTCGCGCTTAAGCTCGCACAAGCGCTGCTCGGCCGTTGGCCCGAGGAGCTGCTGGAGTTTGCCGCCATCGGTACGGTAGCCGATCTCATGCTGCTGACGGACGAAAATCGGATCATCGTGAAGCAAGGCTTGGAACGAATGAGAGCGACATCGAATTATGGTATTCGATCGCTGCTGGAAATAGCCGGCGTTCCGGTTCGGGAGGTATCCTCTACGCACATCGGGTTTGCCCTGGCGCCCCGCATTAATGCAAGCGGCCGTCTGCTCAGTGCGGACACGGCGGTAAGGCTGCTGACGACCACGAGCGAACAGGAAGCGGATCAGCTGGCATTCGAGCTGGATCAGCTGAACAAGGAACGGCAGCGCATTGTCGACGAAATGGCCAAGCAGGCCGTAGACATGGTCGAAAAACGCAAAGCGGACGGCGGACTGCCCGATGCTATCGTACTGGCTCACGAAGAATGGAACGTTGGTGTGATCGGCATCGTTGCCTCCAAGATCGTCGACCGGTTTTACCGGCCGACCATTATTTTGGGCATCGATCCGGAAACCGGTATGGCCAAAGGCTCTGCGCGTTCGATCGCCGGCTTCGACATGTACCGCGCCTTAACGCACTGCTCCGATATCATGGATCATTACGGCGGTCATCCGATGGCGGCGGGCATGACGCTTGCAAGGGCACATTTGCCGGAACTCGGTCTTCGGTTGGAGCAGCTGGCGAAAGAATGGCTGACGCCGGACGATTACATACCGCAGCTGGATGCGGATCTGGTCTGCGATTTCAGCGACGTAACCTTGGAAAGCATCGGACAACTGGAGCGGCTTGGACCGTTCGGGATGGGGAATCCGTCTCCGCGTTTCGTGTTCGGCGATCTTGCTTTAAATGACATGCGCACGATGGGCAAGGAGCAGCAGCATTTGAAGCTGTCTCTCCGGTCTGCGCAGGACGAGACGGCGGCCGCCATGGATGGGGTCGGATTCGGCAAAGCTTCTTTGGCGGAATGGATATCGCCTTCGGCACAGCTTGAAGTGCTCGGGGAGTTATCCATCAACGAATGGAACGGAGTACGCCGTCCGCAAATTATGATCCAGGACGTGCGCGTGCCGGAAATACAGCTGTTCGATTGGCGAGGGGCTCCGAAGCCGGAAAAGAAGCTGGCGGAGCTGTGCGAACGGCTGGAACGCCATCATTCGGGGCAGCATGGCTCTTTGCCTGCCGTCATCGTATTTGGAGAGGCGGTTCCGGCTCCGCTCCAATCCCCTTCTGTTCGATACACGTTGTGGTGTGCCGACATTCACGGCCGCTTTCGGCCTGTGAACGAGCGCGCAGAACTTACGCCGTTATCGGAGGCTTTGGACGTGTTTATTTACTGCCTCCCGCAGAGGATGGAGCAACTGCACGCGCTGGCCGCCGAAGCGTCCTCTGCACAGCGCTATTACGCAGCGTTCGGTGGCACCGAAGAGGATAAGCAAGGCAGCGTCATGCCGGGCCGTGAGATGTTCAAGGCCGTATACGGCGCCGTCATGGCGCTGCGGCCGGAAGTTGGGAGCCGGTCCACAGCTATCCAGGTTGTTCAGGCGATTGCGAGACGTTGCGCACTCTCGCCTCATCTCGTCCTGTTTATATTGGACGTGTTTACCGAGCTCGGCTTGATCGAGCCGGAAGGGGAAGGATACAGGGTTGTACCCTCCTCCGAGAAAAAAGATTTATCTGCGTCGCTGCTTTACCGCAGCCGTTCGAAACGGCCGGACGTAGAACAGGAGCTTCTGTACTGCTCAGCAAAGGAGCTTCGTTTGAAGCTTTTGAGAGGACAGGAACCAAACCATTCCACGATGGAGGAAATTGTATGAACTTCAAAGACTATATTCGCGTTATCGAAGACTTCCCGCAGCCGGGAATCAGCTTTAAGGACATCACGACATTGCTGAGAGACGGCCAAGCCTATAAAGCCGTTATTGATGAGCTTGCCCGCCGCTTGAAAGACAAAGAGATCGATTGCATCGCCGGACCGGAAGCGCGCGGTTTTGTGATCGGCGCGCCGCTCGCAATCGCACTGGGAGTCGGCTTCGTCCCGATCCGCAAAAGCGGAAAGCTGCCGGGGGCGACGATTGAAGCGGATTACGCACTGGAGTATGGCAAAGACAAGCTTGCGATGCATAACGATGCGATTGCTCCAGGACAAAAAGTACTGATCGCCGACGATTTGCTGGCCACGGGGGGTACGATTGCAACCTCGATCAATCTGGTCAAGCAGTTGGGCGGAGAAGTGATGGGAGCGGCTTTCCTGATCGAGCTTTTGGAGCTTAACGGACGGGAGAAGCTGGACGGGATCGAAGTATTTTCGCTTGTGCAATATTAATATTCGCAGAAAAGCGGCCTAGGGGAAAAAATTCCTTGGGCCGCTTTTTTAAGCTTAGGGCCGGTGAACCGTTTTGACATGATCGATATGCATGAACATCGACGCGCCGCCGGAAGTAATGACTTCGATAATGGGGGTGTCGACGGTTTTTAACAGGCCTATCTCGCCAGGGTTTTCTCCCAGATTTAATACGACGAACTCCCCCTCTAATTTTTTCAATTGTTGATCGATCGTTCGCGCCAGAGCCATGGTTGGTGTGCTGACCGGAAAGGAAGTCGGATTCATGGCATAAGGTGTTGTGTTCGGACTGTAAGGAATCAAATATTTTAAATGCCGCATAGCGATCAAAACGGAATGAAAAACCGGCGATTGAAAGACAAAAAAATCGTTCATGATGCTCGTGACGTATCCGTGAATCGATTGATTCCCTGTTATATACAGTTCGGTAAACATTCCTTTGGCGTTCATTAACACTTTTCGATACGATAAATCTTGGGACGGTTCCCATGAACTCCCCGAAAATTCCACAACTGCCTCTTGCTTGGCGGAAAGAGTCATTTGCTGCAGATGCAGGAGCGGGAGATAGAGAAACCTTTCCCCATCGTGAAGTACCATAATATCGCTGCCGATATCAATGAATAAACCACGGACACAATCCCTTTTGCCGGAGACGGACAATTCGACGTACTGGTTGATATACGAGCGCATCGTTTTCATATGAAACACCTCCTTATAACCTTTTTGCAGTACTTAAGCGAAAACGATGTCCCCCAAATGGCCGCCCGAAGCTGTCGGACGCACCGGTGGCTGCAGGCTTGCAGTGCCTTGTCCGCGGCTTAAGTGAAAAAAGGATCTTTCCACAAGTTAAACCCTTGTGATTTCTCACTGTGATTACCGCTGCGGTGACTGCGATTACTGCGGTCACTGCGGTCACTGCGGTCACTGCGGTCACTGAGGTCACTACGATTCGTGTGGCTGCGACTGCTCTTGTTGTTTACATTGCCGCCTGATTTTGCGGTTGCATTTCCGCTTGCCTTCCCGTTTTTATTTCCGCTTTTAACTCCACGACTTTTTAGTCCGACGGTAACACTCTTAATTTGGAAGAGAGGGACGCGAATAAGTTCGTTGTTGATAATGACGATAAGATGGTCCGATGTGACATCGGAAATAATGCCTTCCAGTTTTTCCTGACCTCCCCGGTTAATCTTCACGAAAGTGTGGCGAAGCTCTTGCAGCAAATCGTTAAAACTGGAGGCTTTGATGTGCGTCGTGACCGATCCGATCGTCCCCGAGCTTTTTTGGTTGGGGGACTGCAAAATGCTCTTCACATGACTCGTATTTACATAGACGGCACCATCTTCTGTACTTAGGGCCACATAGTTGGAATGAATTCCGATCAATTTACCGGTAATGGCATCCGGACCTCTCCCGTTAATTTTTACCTCTGAACCGATCAAACTTTTAAACGTGCTATGTTCCGCCATGATGAATTCTCCTCCGTGTAATAATATTGTGGTTTTTCCGATGATCTGAATAGATGCCCTGCCGACGGCTTCTGACCGAATCGCCAACTTACCGCAGGGGCACTAACCTCCTTTCATTTGTCGATGGAGTTGATTTGTAATTTATTTATATGTATCTCGCATCATTCGGTATAGTCTGAAATCTAGTTGTCTTTTACTTTCCGCTAGTATCTTGAGGTCTGGCCATGGTATTGGTAGATTTGGGAGACAAGGAGAAAGTGCGCTTTTTCAAAAATTAACGTTTGTTCATGGCAACGCTGTCACCGCCAGCATAATCTAAAACTATCAGCGGCCGGAGCTAGCGTTAATTGGCGTCAAACACCATAGACGTATGCAGACAAGGCGATCGCCGTGACTGAGCTGTTTACAGACGCATACGGTAAAGTAACACAAAAAGCCTATCCTCAAGGATAGGCTTTTTGCTTTGTAGAGAAAGGCGGAAGGTCGATGTTTGCAGAACTGCCTGTGAGACACGTGCTAATTGGCGAGCCGCAGTTGAAGCAGCTGCAAAAAAATGTATGGAGCAACCGCTTCGTTCAAGGAAGCATGGTGTCCGAGGGGACGAAAAAGGAGATCAGGGTTCGCTACCGGGGCGGACATACGCGCGACTACCCGAAACGTTCCTACGAAGTAGTTCGCGGCGGAAAGACGTATCATTATAATGCCGAGTACGACGATCCTTCAATGATTCGGAATGCTTTGTCGTTTCGGTTTTTCGAGTGGATCGGGGTGCCTTGTCCTCAGACCAGACATTGTTTACTGCGGCTCAACGGCCAAAATTTAGGGGTGTATCTGGAAATCGAAGGGGTCGACCATTATTTTTTCCGAAGACGGGGAATCTCGGTTCAATCGCTATTTTATGCCGTGAACGATAATGCGAACTTCAGCTTGTGTGCGAACGATTCGAGCCGCAAAAAATCCTCTTTGTTCTCAGGCTACAAGCAAATGATCGGATCCTCGGATGACCGGAGCAAGTTCACATGGTTTATCCGCAAGCTGAATACGCTCGGCTCGGACAGCTCTAGAGCGCTGTTATCCTATCTGCAGCTTCGCTTGGACATCGACAATTACCTCCGCTGGTTGGCAGGCGCCGTTTTAACCGGAAATTATGACGGCTTCGATCAGAACTATGCCATATACCGGCACCGAAAATCACAAAAATACCGGATCATTCCATGGGATTACGAAGGCACCTGGGGGAGGAACTGCTTCGGCAAACCGTGCGGCAGCGATTTGGTGCGCGTAACGGGCTATAACCGGCTGACACGTACCTTGTTGAAATTTCCTGCCGTCCGGAGCAAGTATAAAAAGCTGCTTGCGGCTATGCTGAACGACCCGTTCACAGTAAGAAAAATCATTCCCGTCGCCCACGCCATGCACAACGCGATAAGGCCTCATGTGGTGCAGGATACGGCCCGCAAATGCTCGGTTTCCGAGTTCGAGGGCGAAGTATGGATGATTCGCAGGTACATCGAAGAACGCCGAAGGCTCGTAGCCGATGCGCTGCGGGATTTGTAGCCGTTAGCGTACGCGGAGCGTGTATAATTGTCCGTTTTGCGCGTAATATGTCGGTTTGTCCCGCAAATTCTTGACGCAGCCCCCGGTTCAAGGGCATAATGGATTAAAATCGAATTAAGGGAATGGATGAACGGATGGGGATAGAGCAGCTTCTTGCGAAGGCATCCACATATGTGAAAGAAAATGACCTGAAACGAATCCGGGAAGCTTATGAATTTGCGGATCAGGCGCATTACGGCCAAGTGCGCAAATCCGGAGAGCCCTATATATTGCATCCGCTTGCCGTAGCGGACATTTTGGTTAACATGCAGATGGATACGACTTCCATCATTGCTGCGCTGCTCCATGACGTGGTGGAGGATACGACGGTATCGCTTGAAACGGTGCATGAAAAGTTCGGCGCTACCTGTGCGATGATCGTCGACGGACTCACCAAACTCGAGAAAATCAAATTCAAGAGCAAGGAAGAGCACCAGAACGAAAACTACCGCAAAATGTTCGTCGCCATGGCACAGGACATTCGCGTCATTCTTATTAAATTGGCGGACCGTCTGCACAACATGCGAACGCTCAAGCACCAGTCGGAAGAAGCGCAGCGGCGCATCGCGGACGAGACGCTGGAGATCTTTTGCCCGATCGCGCATCGTCTGGGGATATCGGCGATCAAGTGGGAGATGGAAGACATTGCCCTGCGATACTTGAATCCCCAGCAGTATTACCGCATCGTGAACCTTATGCAGAAGAAGCGCGCCGAACGGGAGCAGTACTTAAGCGACGTCATTGCGTCGGTGGGCGAGAAGCTGCAGGAGATGGGGATCGACGGCGACATCTCGGGAAGACCGAAGCATATTTACAGCATTTACAAGAAGATGACGGTGAAAAGCAAGCAGTTCAATGAAATCTACGATCTGCTGGCGCTGCGGATCATCGTCGACAATATTAAAGACTGCTACGCCACGCTGGGGATCATCCATACACTGTGGAAGCCGATGCCCGGCCGCTTCAAAGATTATATCGCCATGCCGAAGCCGAACATGTATCAATCGCTGCATACGACGGTCATCGGTCCGAAAGGCGAACCGTTGGAAGTGCAGATCCGCACGTTTGAGATGCACCGTACCTCGGAGTATGGGGTCGCCGCGCATTGGGCCTATAAAGAAGGCACGTCCGTCCCGTCAGGCAGCTACGAAGACAAGATGCATTTTATCCGCGAAATTCTAGAGCTCCAGAACGATACGCAGGATGCGCAGGAGTTCGTCGAGTCGCTCAAAATGGACTTTTTCTCCGATCTGGTGTTCGTATTTACGCCGAAGGGGGAAGTCATCGAACTGCCTGCGGGCTCGGTCCCGCTCGACTTTGCTTACCGGATTCATACGGAGGTCGGGAACCGTACGATTGGCGCCAAAGTCAACGGTCGCATCGTCCCGCTCGATCACAAGCTGAAAACCGGCGATATTATCGAGATTTTGACGTCCAAGCATTCGTACGGCCCGAGCCAGGATTGGGTGAAAATTGCTCAATCGTCGCACGCCCGGACCAAGATCCGCCAATGGTTCAAGAAAGAGCGCCGCGAAGAAAACGTGCTCAAGGGCCGCGAAATGATCGAGCGCGAGCTGAAGCGGCTCGGCTACGACGTTCCTGCGCTGACGAAAGATGACGAGATGCTGGAGGTCGCACGAAAATTCAACTTTAACGAAATCGAGGACATGCTGTCGGCCGTCGGCTTCGGCGGCATCACCGCGGCCCAGATCGTAACGCGTCTGACCGAGAAGGTTCGCAGGGAAGCGGAGGAAGCCCAGCAGCAGGCGATGCTTACGTCCGAGGTTAAGGAAATGAAAGCGCCGGTGTCGGATAAGGAGCGCAAAGGCCGTCCGACAGGAGGGGTCCGGGTCAAAGGAGTGGACAACCTGCTTGTGCGGTTTGCCCGCTGCTGTAATCCCGTTCCGGGCGATGTGATTATCGGGTATATTACGCGCGGGCGGGGGGTATCCGTTCACCGCTCGGACTGTACGAACATTCCTTCGCCGGAATGCAGCGAAGAAGGGAATCGCGTGATCGAGGTGGAGTGGGCGGACAACATCGAGGCGAATTACAATGTCGAGATCGAAATAACGGGTCACGACCGGCGCGGACTGCTGAACGAAGTGCTGCAGGTCGTGTCGGAATGCAAAACGGTCATTTCCGCCGTTTCCGGCCGCTCGGATAAAAATAAGATGGTGGTCATCCACATGACGATATTGATCCGCAATATCGATCATCTTCATTCGGTCGTAGAAAAAATCAAGCGGATCAAGGACGTATATTCGGTACAGCGCATTATGCAGGCTTAAAGGCGCGGAAATTTTATTTTTGAAACGGAGTCAGGACGTTTATGAAAGTGGTACTGCAAAGAAGCAAAGCGGCACAAGTGACGGTGAACGGTGAAACGGTAGGCCGCATCGACCATGGCTTGGTGCTGCTGGTTGGTATTGCGGACGGCGATACCGAGGAGGATGCCCGTTACCTTGCCGATAAAATAGCGGGCTTGCGCATATTTGAAGACGAACAAGGGAAAATGAACCATTCGGTGCTTGAGACCGGAGGCCAGGTGCTGTCCATCTCTCAATTCACCTTATACGGGGACTGCCGGAAGGGAAGACGGCCCAATTTCATGGCGGCCGCTCGTCCCGAGCTTGCGGAGCCGCTTTACGAACGGTTTAACGGTATGCTTCGCGAAGCGGGGCTTCATGTGGAGACCGGACGGTTTGGGGCAATGATGGACGTATCGCTCGTCAATGACGGACCGGTTACGCTTATCGTCGAAAGCAAGCAGGATTAGAATCCGGGAAAGGAGCCGCACATACAGCGGCTTTTATCCATACGAATAAGCAAGGCTCAGGCGGGAGACAATGAGAGATAAGCCTGCGCACGATTTCATCTTGCGCGGCTGCCCGACATCTAAGGAGTCTATGCCTATTATGTACCGATCGCCGAAAGAACAAAGCTTACTGATGCCGGAACTGCAGCTTGTTTCCGGCGGTCTGGCGGAGGCGGCGGCATTGCAATCGTCCGGCATGGACGATACGGAAATCCGTGCCGATTTCTCTTCTTCCAGCGAGCAACTGAAGCGGACGGCGCGCAAG
Source organism: Paenibacillus oleatilyticus (assembly GCF_018998565.1). GTDB lineage: Bacteria > Bacillota > Bacilli > Paenibacillales > NBRC-103111 > Paenibacillus_G > Paenibacillus_G oleatilyticus. The sequence goes on from NZ_JAHNZO010000029.1 coordinate 25,165, forward strand.
CCGTTCCGCTGACCAAAAAGACGGGTCGTTTTCGTGGATTGAGCGAAAGCGGCCCGTTTGTTTCATTAGACAGCCAAATATGCTAAACTATTGCTAGTTTTGTTCCAATTTGAAACTTCTTGTGCGGTAGTCCCGTCTTATAAGTGACGAAGCATTCGTTTCGGCATCCGGCGGCTGACTCGCACAGACGATTAACGGAGGATGGAATGCATTGAAAATCGAATTCGAGCGTGTCGGTTTCGGTGAACAGGCCAATGAGCTGTTTCATATAGGCAAGCTTTTTTTCGAAGAGGTCGAAGTGGTCTACGAGAGAACGGACGATGCGCGCCTTCACGTTCGCGTCGAGGTGGACGCCGATGAAACGAAACGTGTAATCAGGTCCAAGATCCGACTGACCGACCGGGAGACGGGAGCCGCTTACGACAACGAACATGAGCGGGCGATGGATGCGCGGGACGCCGGGCATAAACGCACCGTCAAGCGGGCGGTCGGCTATGGGCTGCTTCAAGTGCTTCGCGAGTATACCGGGCTGGAGCAGGCGTGGGGGATTTTGACCGGCGTGCGTCCGACCAAGCTAATGCATAACATGATGATGAAACAACCGATGGAAAGCTGCAAGCAAACGCTGCGCGACGAGTATCTTGTCACCGAACCGAAAGTGGAGCTGCTCGCCGGAATAGCCGAACGCCAGTTGAAAGTGATCCCCGATTTGTTCCATTTGGATAGGGAAGTAAGCATTTATATCGGAATCCCGTTTTGTCCGACCAAATGCGCTTATTGTACATTTCCGGCCTACGATATTCGGGGAAATAACGGCTCCGTCGAGGCGTTCCTGGAAGGACTGCATTACGAAATTCGCGAGATGGGCCGCTGGATGCGGGAAGCCGGAGTCGGCATAACGACGATTTACTGGGGCGGGGGAACGCCGACGAGTATTACGGCCGAGCAGATGGATGCACTATTTGTCACGATGCACGAATCGTTTCCGGCCATGGACCGTGTTCGCGAGCTGACTGTCGAGGCCGGCCGTCCGGATACGATTACCGAAGACAAGATCGAAGTGATGAAACGGTGGAAGGTCGACCGGATCAGCATTAATCCGCAAAGCTTCACGCAGGCGACGCTCGATGCGATCGGACGGCACCATACGGTGACGGAAACGATCGAGAAGTTCAAGCTTGCCCGGAAGCTTGGGCTGAATAACATCAATATGGATCTGATTATCGGGCTCCCGAATGAAGGAATGGCCGAACTTCAGAGGACGCTCGATCAAACGGCCGAGCTCCTGCCGGAATCGCTGACGGTTCATACGCTCTCCTTCAAGCGCGCTTCCAAGATGACGAAGAACAAAAGCGAGTACGAAGTGGCGGAGCGGGACGAAATCGCCGAGATGATCCGCTCGGCCTCCAAATGGACGGAGCAGCACGGGTACAAGCCATATTATATGTACCGGCAGAAAAACATTTTGGGTAATCAGGAGAACGTCGGCTATTCGCTCGAAGGGTTCGAGAGTCTGTACAACATTCTGATGATGGAAGAGCGTCAGACGATTATCGGACTCGGCTGCGGCGCGGTAAGCAAAGTGCTTTATCCGAAAGTCGAGCATGAGGACGGCTACGAGCAGCGCATCGAACGGATGCCGAACCCAAAGGAGCCCTCCTTCTACAATGAGGCTTATCAAGAGTATGTCGACAAAAAAATCAGGCTGCTGAACGATGCTTATAGCATTCCGGCAAGCCAGCCTTCGTAAGGCGACGTAACGGATCATGCTTCGTTTTCATTTCAAATGATCAGGTAGTAATCATAACATGGCAGAGGTGTATTATGGCAGGGAAATCGAACTATTCCGGAGGCAGCGCAAAAGGATACGTACTAGTAATCGCACTAATCGTTCTAATTGCAGCTGGCGCCGGCGCTTGGCATTATTGGAAAGCAGGGGGAACGAAAGCCGGAGCGGGGAACAGTGAACGAAAAGCCGCCCAGAAGCTGGAAGAAGTGAAAACGGTAAGTGCTCCGAAAGAAAGCTATGACCTTATCGTGGCTGGGACCGATCCCGAGGGAGTGGCGGCGGCCGTTTCCGCGGCGCGCAACGGACAGAAGACATTGCTGGTTGACGGAAAAGACCGCGAGATCTTGGGCGGATTGATGACGCTCGGATGGTTGAACAGCTTGGACATGAACTATGAGCCGGACAAAAGCGTCCTTCATAAACGGGAAATGCTCAACAAGGGCATATTTGCGGAATGGTACGGCAAAATCGAAGGAGATTCGTTCGATGTCGTGACGGCGGCAAATGCCTTTAACTCGCTGGTAGCCGCGGAGAAAAATATCGACGTGCTGCTGAAGGTTAAATCGATGGAGCCGATCACTTCGCCTTCCGGAACGGTCTCCAAAATCACGGGCATGAAGCTGACGTTGGCCGACGGCAGTGTCAAAACCGTCCAGACCAAAGCGCTTATCGATGCGACGCAGGATGCGGACATGGCCGCAGCCGCCGGAGTTCCTTATACGACGGGGCGCGAAGATCTTGGCGACAAGAAGGCGCGTATGGCCGTGACGCTCGTCTTCCGGTTGAAGAACGTCACGCCGGACGTATGGGAGAAGGTCCGCAAGCGTCTGGATGGAGATAACGACGCTGGAACAGGCGCGAACGAAATGAGCGCCTGGGGCTACAAAGACATGAAGGATTATCCCGCGGTCAATAAAGATCGCGTGCGGATGCGGGGATTGAACATCGGGCGTCAGAACAACGATACGATGCTGATCAACGCGCTGCAAATTTTCGGAATCGACGGAACCGACCCAAAATCGCGGGAAGAAGCATTTAAGCTCGGCAAGGATGAGCTTCCGAATATTGTGAAATACATGAAGGAAAAATATCCTGAATTTGCCGGCATCGACTTGGACGATACAGCGCCGGAGCTGTATGTGCGCGAAACGCGCCACATCCAAGGCGAATACCGCCTCAGCATTATTGACGTGCTTGAAAACCGTGATCAATGGGATCGCATCGGTTTCGGCTCCTATCCGGTCGATATTCAGCGGATGTCGCCTGCGGACACCGGTGCCGTTATTACCGTGCCTCAGCAATACGCCGTACCGTTCCGCAGCATCGTGCCGCTGAAAGTGGACGGGCTGCTGGTCGTCGGACGCGCGGCGAGCTTCGACTCGCTCCCGCACGGGACCGCGCGCGTCATTCCGGTCGGCATGGCAGCCGCCGAAGCGGCCGGATCGGCAGCGAAGATCGCAGCGGATTCCGGAATCACGTTCCGTCAAATGTCCGCCAATAAGGAAACCATTACGAAGCTTCAGGATACGCTGAATAATCAGGGAATGGTACTGAAGCCGTTCAGCATCAAGGCGCAGCCATTCATGGAGCATAAGGCGTACGAAGGCCTGAAGGTAGCGGTCACGCTCGGTCTTGCGACAGGCGGATACGACAACAACTTTGCGCTGGACAGCAAGTCCAACCAGCAGCGGTTAGTCAACCTTCTCTTGGGTATGCGCAAATTCAAGCCCGAGGCCATGGCCGGGAACCCGGGAGAGGCGCTCGCCAAAGGCACCGATCCGAAGACGCTGCCGGTTACGCTGGACCAAGCGGCGCACATGATCGCCCTTCTGCTGAAGGTAGAAACGGCGCCCGAGCAGGCGCTGCAGACGCTGCAGAGCAAAGGATTGCTTGCGGCCGCAACATTGGACAGCATTGCGAACAAGCAGGAGCTGACCAACGGCGATACGTATATGCTGATCAAAGACGTATATAACGCGCTGAAAGCGGCAAAATAATCCGCATGAAAATTTGCAAGCAAGCGGATGTTTTTTCTTGACTTTGGATACCTTCGCGGGTAGAATAAATTCTAATTCCATGTCATATCTTGTAGATCCGTTGATGGGACAAAGTAATTCGAACCTTGCGTATCCAGAGAGGGAAGCCCAGGCTGCAAGCTTCCTTATGCGAATCGGACGAACAGACCTCCCGGAGGACGAACGGGGAACCCCGGCCAGACGAAGGCGTTTATAGCCAGTGCCGGATAGTAGTCGTTTGCGGCTGGCGGACGTTACCCGCTTGAAGAGTGTGAGCGAGTTATTTTGCGGAAAGCTGGGCCCGGCAGCGAGCAAGCTCGTTCGAATCGTGGGTGGTACCGCGGGAGACTTTGTGCAAGTACAATCTCTCGTCCCTGAATTAGTTCAGGGGCGGGAGTTTTTTATTTTTTTGTGCTGAAACGCGACAGAAAGGAGTCTGGGCTTACATGAGCATCCAAAAACCAAAGGGCACGCAAGACCTGCTGCCCGGCGAAATTGAGAAATGGCAGTATATCGAGGCGAAGGCCCGGGAACTGTGTCAGCGTTTCAATTTTCGCGAGATCCGTACACCGATGTTCGAGCACACGGAGCTGTTCCAGCGCGGCGTAGGAGAGACGACGGACATCGTTGAGAAGGAAATGTACACCTTCCTGGACAAAGGGGACCGCAGCATTTCGCTTCGTCCCGAAGGGACGGCCGGGGTCGTTCGCTCCTATGTGGAGAACAAGCTGTACGGCGAGCCGGATGTCAGCAAGCTGTATTATATCGGCCCGATGTTCCGCTATGAGCAGCCGCAGGCCGGCCGCTACCGTCAGTTTCACCAGTTCGGCATCGAAGCGTTCGGTTCGGTGGACCCGAGCCTCGATGCGGAAATCATTGCGCTGGGCTACACGTTCTATAAAGAGCTCGGGTTAAAAGACGTCACGGTGGAAATCAACTCCGTGGGCAATCCGGCCGTGAGGGCCGTGTACCGCGAGAAAATTCAGCAGTTCTTTGCCCCGGTGAAGGATAAGCTGTGCAAGGATTGTCAATCGCGCTACGACCGCAATCCGATGAGGATTCTCGACTGTAAGGTCGATCAGAAATACGGCGAAGGCGCACCGACCATTCTCGAATACTTGGACGAGGAATGCCAAACGCATTTCCAAGCGGTGCAACAATATTTGACTGCGATGGAAATTCCGTTCCGCATCAACCCGCGTCTGGTGCGGGGGCTGGATTACTATACGCACACCGCGTTCGAGTACAAAGCGGCGGGTATCGGCGCGATCGATACGATCGGCGGCGGCGGGCGTTATAACGGCCTTGTCGGACAGATCGGCGGAACCGACCAGCCGGGCGTCGGCTTCGGGCTCGGCATGGAGCGTATCCTGCTTGTGCTGCAGGCACAGGGAGTCGATATTCCGGCGGCTAAGCCATTGGATGTGTACTTGATCGGCCTCGGCGAAGCCGCAGAGCGCGAGTGTGTGAAGCTGCTGCAAAATTTGCGATTGGCGGGGCTATCTGCGGAAAAAGACTACTTGGGCCGCAAAATCAAAGCGAAAATGAAATCGGCCGACCGGTACAACGCAGCTTATGTCGCCATTCTTGGCGACGACGAGCTCGCGAAGGGCGAGATTACCTTGAAAACAATGGCTACCGGCGAACAAGAAACGCTGGCTCTCTCCAATTTCGTGCAGACATTGCGCGAACGGGCTGGGCAAGTTTAACGATAAAATGGAGGTAAAAAACACCATGACGACGATGTTAAAAACGCATCATTGCGGCACTTTGAGCAAAGCTAATGTGGGAGAAACGGTAACGCTGAACGGTTGGGTACAGCGCCGCCGCGACCTGGGCGGGGTATTGTTCATCGATCTGCGCGACCGGAGCGGAATCGTGCAAATCGTATTTAATCCGGCTTTTTCCGGCGAAGCGCTTGCGGTAGCCGACCGGGCGCGGAACGAATACGTGCTCGCGGTACGCGGTGAAGTCGTAGAACGGGATGCGGAGACCGTCAACCCGAACCTTCCGACCGGAGAGATCGAAGTTCGCATCAAGGAGATCGAGATCCTGAATGCCGCGAAAAACCCGCCGTTCTTCATCGAAGACGGGATCGAAATCGACGAATCGCTGCGTCTCAAGCACCGCTATCTCGACCTGCGCCGTCCGGAAATGCAGCGTACGTTGATGCTGCGCGCGAAAGCGGCCAAAGTATTCCGCGATTATTTGGACGAGAACGGCTTTATCGAGGTGGAAACGCCGATTTTGATCAACAGCACGCCGGAAGGCGCACGCGATTACTTGGTGCCAAGCCGTGTTCACCCGGGCGAATTTTTCGCGCTGCCGCAATCGCCGCAAATCTTCAAACAGCTGCTGATGGTAAGCGGCATGGAGCGCTACTACCAAATCGCCCGCTGCTTCCGCGACGAAGATTTGCGCGCCGACCGCCAGCCGGAATTTACGCAGGTAGACATCGAGACATCGTTCCTGTCGCAGGATCAATTGCTCGATATGATGGAGAAGCTCGTCGTACGTCTGTTTAAAGAAACGGCCGGCGCCGACATCGAAACGCCGTTCCAACGCATCACCTATGCGGACGCGATGGGCAAATACGGCTCCGACAAGCCGGACCTTCGTTTCGGCCTCGAGCTGCAGGACGTTTCGGACATTGTCGCCGAATCGGGCGTCCAAGTATTTGCGAACATCATTAAAAAGGGCGGCCAGGTAAAGGCGCTCAATGCCAAAGGCTGCGCCGCTTGGAGCCGCAAGGAAATCGACGATCTCGGCGTATACGCCGCACGCTACGGAGCCAAAGGGCTTGCGTGGATGACGTATAAAGACGGCGAGCTGAAAGGGCCGATCGTGAAATTTTTCAACGAGCAGGAGCTGGAGCAGCTCAAGCAGCGTCTGGAAGCCGAAGAAGGCGACCTGCTGTTGTTCTCCGCCGATACGAAGAAGGTCGTTGCCGACGTGCTCGGTAACCTTCGTTTGAAAATCGGCCGTCAGTTGGGCCTGATCGACGACAGCAAATTCAAGTTCGCATGGGTGGTAGACTTCCCGCTGCTCAGCTATGACGAAGAAGCGAAGCGCTATGTGGCGGAGCATCATCCGTTTACTAGTCCGAAGGCAGAAGACATGCATTACTTCGACACCGATCCGGGCCAAATCCGTGCGCAGGCCTACGACCTTGTGCTGAACGGCTACGAAGTCGGCGGCGGCTCCATGCGGATTTATCAGCGCGAAGTGCAAGAGAAAATGTTTGCTACGCTGAACCTTCCCAAAGAAGATGTGCAGGAGAAATTCGGCTACCTGCTGGAGGCTTTCGAATACGGTACGCCGCCTCACGGGGGGATTGCTTTCGGGTTCGACCGGCTCGTCATGCTGATTACCGGCCGCACCAACCTGCGCGAAACGATTGCCTTCCCGAAAACGGCCAGCGCATCGGACCTGTTGACGGGAGCTCCGGGTCCCGTGGATGCCAAGCAGCTTGAGGACCTGTCCATTCGTTTGGCGCTCAAGCAGCCTTCCGCCAAAGCTTAAGACCCGAATAAGAGGAGTGTGGACAGTAAGCCATGCTGCATCAATTTTCCCGTACGGAGCTGGCAATCGGCCCGGAAGGGCTTGAGGTAATGAAAAATAGTACGGTGGCGGTTCTCGGCATCGGCGGCGTCGGTTCGATCGCCGCCGAAGCGCTGGCCCGCACCGGCGTCGGCCGGATCATCATGATCGATAAGGATGTCGTCGACATTACGAATGTGAACCGGCAAATTCATGCTTTGATGACGACAGTCGGCCAGCCGAAAGCGGAGCTGATGCGTGATCGTATCCTGCAAATCAACCCGGAATGCGATGCCGTCGCCTTGCGTATGTTTTATACCGAAGAAACGTATGAGCAGTTGTTCGAATATCCGTTGGATTATGTATTGGATGCTTCGGATACGATCAGCTACAAAATTCATCTGATCAAGCAGTGCCTGCAGCGGAAAATTCCGCTCATTTCCAGTATGGGCGCTGCGAATAAGATGGATCCGACCCGGTTTCAGGTGGCGGATATTTCCAAGACAAGCGTCGATCCGATGGCGCGGGTGATTCGTCACAAGCTGCGGAAAGAAGGCATCAAGAAGGGCGTCAAAGTCGTTTTTTCGACGGAAGAGCCGATCAAGCCGCGAGTTGACGTCACGCAGCGGATCGTGCCGGAGAATGCCCCTGAGATTCGTAAAGCGCAGCAGCCGCCGGCCAGCAACGCGTTCGTACCACCGGTCGCCGGGCTGATCATGGTCAGCGTCGCTGTCCGCGACTTGCTGGCTAAGTCCGGACTAAAGTAGCATATTCAGTGATACGGCATAAAGAAAGCATCCTTTGCAGCGAATAGGCGAAAAAGGATGCTTTCTTTGTCATTTTTGGGGCAAGATAGAAAAAGTGAATTCGAACGTCATTACATCTTTACCAATCGGAGTGCTTGCAGATCATGAAACGAAGCCCAGCCAAGGGGAATTACAGGCGATATTTGGCTTATTTCGGAACCCTGAATATCAATGTGCTTCATTTGCGTAAACCTTGGGTGATCGCTTGGTGGTCGGCCGCATTCCCGGGATTCGGACATTTGCTTCTCGGCAGCCAGATCAAAGGGTTTATTTTGATTTTGTGGGAGATTGGGATCAATATGCAATCGGGAATCAATAAGTCGATGGTGAGCACTTTTACGGGCCGGGCCGACTTGTCGAAGCAGATGCTGAATCCGCGTTTGCTGCTGCTGTATATTCCCGTCTATGTTTATGCCATTTGGGACAGCTACCGCAAGTCGATCGAGCTGAATAAGGAATGGGTGCTGGCCGAGTGGGAGCGTGCACCCATTGTTTCCTTTAAGATGGGCGGGATGTCTTTGAACCATCTGGACAAAAGCTCGCCTTGGCTCGCAATCGCATGGTCCATGCTCATGCCGGGGCTTGGACAGCTGTATCTTCGCCGCATTCCTGTCGGTTTTTTTCTGTTGGCCGGTTGGATCTCCTTTATGTATTTCTCGGGCGTTGCGGAAATCGTGCTCGTCTTCCTGGAAGGAAAGTATATCCAGACGTCGCATTCCATGAATTCGCAGTGCGCCTTATTTATGCCTTCGTTTTATTGCTTTGCGGCTTATGAGGCCTATGTGTATTCGGTCGAATATAACAAATTGTTCGACAAGGCCCAGAGGCAGTGGCTGGAGCGCCGCTATGGAACGCTGCGTCCCGGCTTCTGCCGGGCAACGGAGCGGTGAAGATGTATATCGTAGCGACCTTTCGTCATTCGTCGGAGCTGGAGCTGGCCATCTGCGAACTGGAGCGGCAAGGCATCCTTGCTGAAGCGATTACTGCCGTTCCGTTAAAGGAAAATAGTCCGCAGGCGATCCGGGTACTCGATACGATTCGCCACTCGGATGGGATCAGCCTGCTGGACGGCCCCGCCGTGATTGGCACGATCGGTTCCGTGCTGGGAGCATCGCGGGGCTTCGGCTGGGCGATGGGCCCCATTATCGGTGGACTGCTCGGTCTTGCGGCAGGCGCCGTTCTTGGCTTTGTATTGGACTGGCTGATCAACTTCAAACGGCGAAAAAAACGCAATCGGAGAGAAAACGCCGTGGACGTCGTTGTCATTGTGGAGTGCAGCCCCGATCAAGCACCGGATGTCCAGAACATTATGGAACGCTGGTTGGCCCTGGGAATCGGCCGGCTTGGCTCGGGCTGAGCTTCAAACCTTTGTAAATCGCGCAAAGTGCTTTTATAATAAAAAGCATGGGTCACCCGTTCGCAGCATATATGCGGCGCCAGGGGCCTGTGCTTTTTTTGCGAATATTCAGGATTGGCGGTCAGAGGAAACCATGGACTTATTCGATTTTAACCGGACGAACGAATATAAGCCGCTGGCGGAAAGAATGCGCCCGCAAAATCTGGAGCAATTTTTCGGACAGAAGCATTTGCTCGGCGAAGGCAAGGTGCTGCGCCGGCTCATCGAAACGGACAAGATCGGCTCCATGATTTTGCAAGGTCCGCCTTCCAGCGGCAAAACGACGCTCGCCACGATCATCAGCGGCATGACCAGCTCGCATTTTGAGAAATTGAACGGCGTCTCGCTTTCGGTTTCGGATCTGCGGGAAGTCGCCCGTAAAGCGAAAGACAATCTGAAGCTGTACAATCAGCGGACGATTCTGTTTTTGGATGAAATCCACGCGCTCAAAAGCAACGTACAGGAGTCGCTGCTGCCTATCGTCGAAGACGGAACCATTATTCTGATCGGCGCGACGACGGAAAGCATCGCACACGATATCATACCGCCTCTTGTCAGCCGCTGCCGCGTGTATCGGCTTGAAGCGCTGCAAAAAGACGATCTGGAGCAAATTTTGCGTCAAGCATTGGCGGACCCGGAAAGAGGGCTGGGCGGGGAGTATGGGATTTCAGAGGAAGCGATGGATTATTTATGCGACGTCTGCAATGGCGATGTAAGAAATGCTTTGATCGCCTTGGAAACGGCCGCCTATTCGCTGCACGACTCGCAAACGATCGAGCTGCAGACGATTCAGGAATCGTTCGAGTCGCGGATTAATGCAATTACCCATACCGATTTTTATGACATGACATCCGCCTTTTGCAAGTCGCTCCGCGGCGGTCAGACGGACGCGGCCATCTATTGGCTGGCTCGTATGCTGTATTCGGGAGTGGACCCGCTATACATCTGCCGCAGAATCGTCGTTCATGCGACGGAGGATGTGGGCATGGCCAATCCGACCGCGCTGCAAATTGCATTGGCGGCCAAAGATGCCGTCGAGTTTGTCGGTATGCCGGAAGCGCGAATGGCGATCGCCGAAGCCGTCGTGTTCATTTGCGAGAGTCCGAAAAGCAATGCGGTCTATAAAGCAATCAACGGAGCGCTCGACTACGTCAAGCAGACGAAAGCTTACGAGGTCCCCGCAGATGTCCGCGACGGTACGAGAACTTATTCGAATCCTATCGATCATCCGAACGCCCGGAACGAATATCTTCCTCCGGAAGTGAAGAGTAAGCGATTTTATCAGCCGCAAAATAGCGGAGTGGAAGCGAAGATTTACGCGAAATATAACAAGCCTGCGGCAGAGTAAAGCCGCAGGGCATACCGGCAGAGGTCGGGATGAAACATTTCCGGGGAAATAAGCCCGATTATGATTAGGCTCGCTGCAGCGGAACTTCAGCGGCTCTTCCACCCGCCGGATTGGAAATTTCGACAGCGATGCGTCCGAAGAATAAGGCGCTTAGACGGATTAATTTATTGGTCACCGGGAGAAGCAGCAGACCGATGCCGGTATAAATAAGCGAGATCTGGAACGAACTGAAATCCGACGGAAGCAAACGGGCGAACAGTTCATTCTCGAAAATGTCAATGCCGATCGACTGCAGCAAAACCGTATAGACGAGCGGCGACACCAAGAGCCCCAAATTAACGGCCACGATCGTAACGGCAAGCGTAAACGAAATGATGCCCAAGGGGAGCTTGACGATTTGGAACAGCAGTCCTACATAAGTTGCCGGGTCGGAAAGCTCCGTGGCTAGCTGGGCGAAGAGGCCTCTTCGGCCATGCCGTCCGGGATCGAAATCATCCGACCGAACGGAAGCTGCGACCGTCGAAGGGGATTGGAGCAGCCGGTCAGCCAGCCTTGCATCCAAAACCGTCATGTGTTTGGCAAGCCGCGCTGTCACGAGCATAAGCGGAAAGCCGACGAACAGCGGCATAAGTCCGATGGACAAGACGACACCGACGATCGTCAGCGTGAATCCGATGATGCCTGCGGGCAGAAGATAAAGCAAATAGTAAAAGGCCCCGATAAATCCTGGTTTTTGCGTATTCAATGGTTCCACATCCTCATATCGTTTTGAACCTTTTGACGTTCCTGCCGGGTTTACCCCCTTCAATTATTTTCAAATTAGTTTCTGAAGAACATCGTCGGATAACAAGGACACATCCAAGGGAGTGCGTCGGTTCGCCTTACCGGGCGGGCAGGCAGCGTGCAATGTCTTCAGACACCACATATTTTTCTCAAAAAAGGCTTCGATGATCTGGAAGCTTTTTTTGTTATATGATTTACAACGTAACAATGTTATGTTACACTTATTTTCGTAAGGAGGCGTTGAAGGTGACGGAACGGGAATTGATCTCCAAAAAAGATTTGCTTGAACTGACAGGCATCTCTTATGGCCAATTATACCGCTGGAAACGAAAAAATCTCATTCCGGAAGAATGGTTTATTCGAAAGTCGACGTTTACGGGACAGGAGACCTTTTTTCCAAAGGAGAGCATTTTGGCGCGGATCGATAAAATCGTGAATATGAAAGACGATTTATCGCTGGATGAACTGGCGGATGTGTTTTCGCCGAATTTAAGCGAAGTTGCCCTCGGGCGAGCGGAGCTGGAAAAACGCAACATTGTTACGAAAGAGACGCTCGATTTTTACATCGACCAGCAGGGAACGAACGCGGTCTACGATTTTGAAAACATCATATGCATGTATGCGCTCGACAAGCTGCTGCAAACCGGAGAGATGACGTTGGAGGAAGGGAAAGGTCTGATTCAGACCATGGCGGAGCACTATTCGAAGCTTCAAGGCAAAACGGCCGAGCTGATCTTTTTTCGCAAGATGGGCATGTCCGGCTTCGTGATTGCGACAAGTCCGGGCGAGGTGTATTTTGAACCGCGGGTGAGGGTGGTCGCGCGGATCTCGATAGGCCAGTGCGCAGAGGAATTGAAAATCAAATTATCGTAAGGCGTTTTACGAAAAATATAAAATGCAGCACGTACGGAGGGATAACTATGGACAGCAATAACCGCCGCGATCTCGTTATTTCCGGCAGCGGCTCTTCCTCGGGCGGAAGCTACCGGGACGTGAAAATTAACGGTGAAGGCAAAGTTTATGGCGATATCGATTGCTTGCAGTTCAAGACGAACGGAGTCAGCGAAATCTCCGGCCATGTGAAGGCCAAGTTCATTCAAGTGAACGGTGTGTCGTCGATGAATGGAAATGTTGAAAGCGAGGACATTAAAGTTTATGGGGACGCCAAGCTGGAAGGAAATGTGTCGTATCTGGATTTTAAATGCCGGGGCAGCGCGCGGGTTCGGGGGAACATGAACGGCGACCGGATCGATCTGGAAGGGGATTTGACCGTGGCCGGTGACTGCGAGGCGGAAACGTTCAATGCCAAGGGAGCGTTCCGGATCGACGGATTATTGAATGCGGGCGTTATCGATATTTCGCTTTACGGTGCCAGCTCCGTGCAGGAAATCGGCGGTGAAGTGATCACGGTACGCAAAAAAGGCTTCAAGTCGCTTCTCAAATCGTTACTGCCGATGCTCGACGCGAAGCTCGACGCTGAAACGATCGAAGGGGACGAAATTTATTTGGAGAATACGACGGCCAAGGTCGTCCGCGGCAGCCGGATTACGATCGGGCCGGGCTGTGAAATCGATCTGGTCGAATACAAGGAAAGCTTGAACCCGTTCAAGGGAGCAAAAATCCATGAGTATCGGCAAATCTAACGGGAGCCGTCTTGGCTTTGTCGTCGCCGGTCTCCTGCTTGGCATATTGATGGCGGCAATGGACAACACGATCGTAGCGACGGCAATGGGGACGATTGTAGCCGAGCTCGGCGGATTGGACAAATTCGTCTGGGTGACATCGGCTTACATGGTGGCCGAGATGGCGGGGATGCCGATCTTCGGCAAGCTGTCTGATATGTACGGACGCAAGTGTTTTTTCGTGTTCGGCTTAATCGTATTTTTGCTTGGTTCGGTCCTGTGCGGGACGGCAAGCAGTATTACCGAGCTCAGCATTTACCGCGCCATCCAGGGTATCGGAGGAGGCGCGCTGATGCCGATTGCGTTCACGATCATTTTCGATGTGTTTCCGCCAGAGAAGCGGGGCAAAATGTCGGGATTGTTCGGCGCGGTATTCGGACTGTCCAGCATCTTCGGACCGCTGCTGGGCGCCTATATTACCGATTATATCGGGTGGAAATGGGTGTTTTATGTCAACGTGCCCATTGGTCTGCTTGCCCTGTTTTTTATCGTCGTGTGCTATCGGGAGTCGCCGGTGCATGCCAAACAGCGGATTGACTGGTGGGGAGCGGTCACGCTGGTCGGCGCGATCGTATGTCTCATGTTTGCGCTGGAATTAGGCGGCGGCACCTATCCATGGACATCGGGAACGATCCTCGGTCTGATTGCCGGATTCGTCGTGTTGTTTGGCGCATTTCTGTTTGCGGAAACCCGGGCCCGGGAGCCGATCATTTCCTTTGCGATGTTTCAAAACCGTCTGTTTGCTTCCAGCAATCTGGTTGGCCTGTTCTACGGCGCGTCGTTTATCGTGGCGACGGTCTATATTCCGATCTACGTCCAAGGCGTGTTCGGCGGCAGCGCCACCAATTCGGGCCTTATCCTGCTTCCGATGATGCTGGGGACGGTCGTGACCGCGCAGTTGGGCGGTTTTCTCGCCGGCTCCGGCAAAATGTCTTACCGCGGCGTCATGATTATTTTTTCCATATTATTTGCGGTATCCATCCTGCTGCTTGCTACCCTGACGCCGGATACGCCGTGGTATTTGGTAACGTTGTTCATGATCCTGGTCGGCCTCGGTACGGGTGCATCCTTCTCCGTGCTCGGCATGTCGGCGATTCACGGCTTCGAGGCGAAGCAGCGGGGCTCGGCCAGCTCGACGATGTCGTTTGTACGCTCGCTCGGAATGACGATCGGCATTACCGTGTACGGAATCATTCAGCGGAACGATTTGGAAGCGTCGTTGGGCAACGCGTTCGACGGTGCCGGAGCGCCGCAGGGGGTGAACCTGAAAGATCCGCGCGACCTGTTGTCGCCGGCAACCCGCAGCGCCATCCCGGCGCCGATTCTGGACAAAATTACGGCGTCGTTGTCGGCGTCGATTTCGCACACGTTCCTGTGGGCTTTGATCCCTGCTGCGCTTACGATTTTGTGCGTCTTATGGATGAGCCGGGAAAGAATCCACATATCCCCGGCACAACGGGAAGTATCCTCCGAACAGGCTGTATCGCAATCGTAAAAACTTCATCTTGCAGTATAGAGAGCCTGCTGAGTCATTTCAGCGGGCTTTCTTAATTTTTTAAATCCCATTCCCCAAATAACATGTTACAATAGGAATGTATATCCAATTTTGGAAGCTTGGATATAGCTCATTGTTAAAATAGGGAGCCGGGGAAAATGAATCAAAAGAATATGCTATTGAAACTGCTTCTTTGTTTGATTTGTCTCACAGCCGGTTGTTCCGGCATGAAGCCCGAAGACAAAGCAACGAAGCTAAAGGTATTTTATCACGATAAACAAAGTTTCTATGAGATTTACGGTAAGCTGTTTACCGCTCAAAACCCTCAAGTCGAGATCGAAGTCGTCTCATTGGACGATTACTACAAGAAAGGTTTTTCCATGGAAGGGTATCGGGAGCTTGTAAAAAAAGAACAGCCCGATCTTATCTTCAACTTTGATCTTCAAAGCTTTGTTGAGGACGGAATGCTTATCGATCTGGAGCCACTTCTAAAAAAATCAAAAGACGTCAACCTGGAACGGATGAACAAAAATATGACCGCTTACCTAAGGAATAAAGGCGGGGGACGATTATACGGCCTGTCACCGACCTTTCAATCCAAAGCCTTATTTTATAACAAGACGTTATTCGATCAATTCGGGATACGTTATCCAACGGATCATATGAGCTGGGAGGAAGTGTTTCAACTGGCTGCACGGTTTGCAAAAGCAGAGCGCAATAACGGTAGCACATATGGTTACTACCATAACGTCAGCCATCCTTTCTGGCTTGTTCAAAATATCGCAGAAACCGAAGGCCTAAGCTTGACGGATTCAACCGGAAAGAAAATCATGATCAATACTCCAAGCTGGAGACGTATTTTGGATATGGTCATTTCAAGAACAAAGGAAGGCACGGTTTATATCAACCAACCGGTTGACATGCAAAAGGGAAACCTGCTGCATGAAAATCCGTTCATACAAGGGCGAGCGGCCATGACGGTAGAGTACTCATATGAATTGGAGTATCTTTCAAACGTTGATTTCGAATGGGGAATCGCTACGGAGCCAGTGAATCCCGCTACACCCGACCGGAGCACGTCTCTTGCTCCCAATAAATTGTTCGGAATTTATTCCGGCTCCAAAAACATAGACGGAGCCTGGCAGCTGCTGGAGTATATCTATAGCGAGAAGTTTGCGAAGCTGAATAGCCGGGCAGGTACCCGCGGCAGTCTTCCAGCTTATATCGACAGCATGCAAAAGAAGGATAATAACATGGAAGCATTCTATAAACTGTACCCCCAAGACGCTTATACGCCTTCCGTCCCCTATGAATTTTCAATCGAGTTTTATGAGCAAGTCCAACAATCCATGACCGGAGTGATTGAAGGAGAGCTTGAACTGGACAACGTGCTGATGGAGTTGGATAAAATCGGACAATTAAAGTTGGATCAAGCCTTGAAAAAATAATGCCGGCATAAATAAAAAGGGAGCTTCCGGTTTACACCGAAAAGCTTCCCTTTTTTACTGATCAGCCTTATTGCAAAATCTTGTCGATTACCGCGCCGCCGAGACAGACTTCCCCGTCGTAGAAGACGACGGATTGCCCTGGGGTAATCGCCTTTTGCGGCTGATCGTACACGATTTCGCAGCGGCCGCCTTCGCCGAAATGAACCGTCACGCCTTGGTCGGGTTGACGGTAGCGGAACTTCGCCGTGCAGTGCAGCGGCTCTTTCGGCGGTTCGCCGGCGATCCAGTTCAAATCTGTCGCCAGCAGTCCGGTCGAGTAGAGCGCCGGATGCTTTTCGCCTTGCACGACATACAAAATATTGTTCTCCAAATCTTTGCCGGCGACGAACCAAGGCTCACCGCTGCCGGAGCCGCCAATGCCGAGACCCTGACGCTGACCGAGCGTATAGTACATGAGGCCGTCGTGCCGTCCTTTAACCTCGCCCTCCAGCGTTCTCATCTCTCCCGGCTTCGCAGGCAGATAGCCGCTCAGGAACTCCTTGAAGTTCCGCTCGCCGATGAAGCAGACGCCGGTGCTGTCTTTTTTCTTCGCCGTTGCGAGTCCCGCTTTCTCTGCGATAGCCCGGACTTCCGGCTTCGGAAGGTGGCCGATCGGGAACATCGCTTTCGACAGCTGGTATTGGTTCAGGGCGTGCAGGAAATACGTCTGGTCCTTGTTGCTGTCGACCCCGCGCAGCAGCCGGTATTTGCCGTCCCGCTCCTCGACGCGGGCGTAATGTCCGGTTGCGATATAGTCGGCGCCGAGCTCCAACGCTTTATTTAAAAACTCCCCGAATTTGATCTCCCGGTTGCACATCACGTCGGGATTCGGCGTCCGTCCTTTGCGGTACTCGTCAAGGAAGTAGGCGAACACCTTATCCATGTATGGTTTCTCAAAATTTACCGTATAATAGGGAATGCCGATTTGGTCGCAGACGCGGCGCACGTCCTCGGCGTCCTCTTCCGCCGTGCAATGCCCGAATTCATCGGTATCGTCCCAGTTCTTCATGAACACGCCGATGACCTCGTATCCTTGTTCCTTCAGAACAAGCGCGGATACGGAAGAATCGACGCCGCCCGACATCCCGAGAACGACTCGCGGTTTTGTTGTCATGATCATTACCTCGCTTCTATACCTGTACATCGTTCGTACATTAAAAGTATTATACATTCAAATCGAGAAAGAATAAAATTTTTCATGAATATGCCACGGTTTTTCTCCCAAATTACAAGGTTTTATGTTACCATAGAAACGATACAAAAATGTATGAAATGTAAACGAGGTGCTACAAGTTGAAGATTTCCACCAAAGGCCGCTACGGACTCACGATCATGATGGAGCTCGCGACGAAGTTCGGAGAAGGCCCCACCTCACTGAAAAGCATCGCAGAAAAGCATCAGCTTTCCGAGCATTACCTGGAGCAATTGGTTGCTCCGCTGCGTAACGCAGGTCTTGTTAAAAGCATCCGCGGCGCATACGGCGGATATATTTTGTCCAAATCGCCCGAAGATATTTCCTCCGGCGATGTGATTCGGGTGCTGGAAGGTCCGATCAGCCCGGTCGACTTCACCGAGGAAGACGATCCGGCCAAGCGCCAGCTCTGGATTCGGATTCGCGACGGAATTGCGCAGGTGCTTGATTCGACGACGCTGCACGATTTGATTTCTTACAAAGACGAAGGAAGTCAGAACGACAGCTACATGTTTTACATTTAGACCGCTTTGAAATCCTCCTAACAGATGTGGTGAAAGCTTTGGAGCTCATTTATTTAGATCACGCCGCCACAACGCCCGTACTTCCCGAAGTCGTGGAAGCGATGCTTCCATATTGGACCGGGGCGTACGGGAACCCCTCAAGCACGCATCAAGCCGGTCGGGAAGCCAGAATGGCGCTTAGCGCCGCCCGGGACCGGATCTCCGCTTTTGTCGGCTGCGCGCCGTCCGAGCTCGTATTTACAGGGAGCGGAACGGAAAGCGACAATATGGCGTTGTTCGGTGCGGCTGAGGCGTACCGGGAACGCGGCCGGCATATCATAACGACACAGATCGAACATCATGCCGTTCTTCATGCTTGCGAGCGATTGGAACAGCTTGGATACGAAGTGACTTATGTACCTGTGGACCGATTCGGCCAAGTTTCGCCGAACGATGTGGAAGAGGCCATTCGGCCGGATACGATCCTGATCAGCGTCATGTACGGCAACAATGAAGTCGGTACGCTCCAGCCGATCGAAGCGATCGGACGCCTTGCCAGGGAGCGCGGCATTTGTTTTCATGTCGACGCCGTTCAAGCGTTGGCTCACGCGCCTATCAATCTTCGTGAGCTGCCGGTAGATTTGATGAGTTTTTCCGCGCATAAACTGAACGGTCCCAAAGGGGTCGGCGCGTTATATATAGCCAAAAACATTCGCGTCACACCGCTGCTCTACGGCGGCGCTCAAGAACGAAAACGCCGTCCGGCGACGGAAAATACGGCCGGCATCGCAGGCTTTGCAAAAGCCGTAGAAATTTTTGACCGGAATAGGTATGAAGTGCAACAAAAGATGGAAAAACTACGTCAAGAAATGGTCACCGAACTGGAACGGCGTCTGACCCCCGGGCAGTTTGTCGTCAACGGTCATCCTACAGAGACGCTTCCGCACATTTTGAATGTCAGCTTTCCCGGTGTTTCTACCGAGACGATGCTGATGAATCTGGATCTTGCGGGAGTGATGGCTTCAAGCGGCTCGGCTTGTACGTCCGGCTCCTTGGAAATCTCTCATGTCCTTAAGGCGATGAATCTGCCGGATGAGGTGACGCAGTCGGCCATCCGATTCAGCTTCGGACCGGGCAACGACTCCGAGCAACTTGCTGCTGCCGCCATGGCCATTGAAACCATTGTCAGCCGATTACGTACTAAAGGATAGGGCAAATTCCGATTTGCCGGCTGGGAGAGAAGCTCGTTGAAAAAAGCGCGCGATGTTATCGGATTGCCGGTCATTTGCGTAGAGACAGGAAAACAAGTGGGCAGCGCCAAAGACCTGTTGCTGAACGAAGGCTGGGAGGTCGAGTCCGTGCTGCTCGAAGCGGGGCATTGGTTTTCCGAAGCCACGTGTATTGAGCGAAAAGACGTGATAGCGATGGGCGACGACGCTGTTACGATTGCCGCAGAACAAGCCGTCCGCCCGCTGAATCCAAGCTCCGCTTGCAGGGCGCTGCTGTTTGGCGAACGCAAGCTGAAGGGACTCCCGGTCATTACCGTCAACGGGCAGCAGCTCGGGGTGATCGAGGATGTTTATTTGGAAGCGGATGGGGGCATAAAGGTAATAGGTTATGAATTGACCGAAGGTTTCATCTCGGATCTAACGGAAGGGCGCAGATGGCTACCGATGCCGGATGCGGTCAAGGTCGGCGACGACGCCTTAATTGTTCCCGTTCACGCCAGCGAAGCGCTTCAAGAAATCTTCGGACCAAAAGAAGAATAGGGTGATACCGATGTTACGTTGTCCAAATTGCAATTCCAAGGATATTGGCAAGATCGGCTCCCATCAGTTTTACTGCTGGGGCTGTTTTATCGAACTGACGGTGAACGGGGAAAAAATGTCCGTATTCCAAGTAGAGGAAGACGGCACGCTTAGCTCACTCGACGATTTGTTTTTTGAAGAGGAAATGCCCGAGCTTCATGCTAACTGACGAGCAGCATTGTATAGTCAAACTGCTTTCCCGGACGCTTTGAACAGGCGTCTCGGGAAGCGGTTTTTTTGTTCGCTGGGTTAAGAGCGCGGACTTGTACATATACTGTAAAAAGGCAAACGCTTCGTCAGAAGTCAGATCGAGGTAAAGGGGGGCGCTATGGACCGGTTCCCGAAACAACGGCTGCTCGTCGGTATGATCTATACGCTGCTCGGTTTGATCATTTTGTACATGCTGCTGCAGCTCCGTCCGATGATTGCGGGTTTGTATGATTTTTTGAAAAAAATTTTGACGCCGTTCGCGATCGCGCTGATCATTTCTTACGTGCTGAATCCGGTGGTGACACTGCTCGGCGCCCGCAAAGTGCCGCGAACGATGGCCGTGCTGCTCATTTATGCGGTTTTCATTACTTCGGCGACCGTCGTGCTCATGAACCTCATTCCGATGTTCGTGCGGCAGCTCGCGGAATTGAACGATAAGCTGCCGGATGTCGCCTTTAAGGCGCAAAGCGTTGTAAACGGCTTAAACGGACTCAACTTTCTCCCGGACAGCGTACGGATGGGCATTCAGCAGTCGCTTTCCAAGCTGGAGAACGGAATCTCGCTCGCGATTGCGGAATACATTCACGGTATCGGCAGCACCATCAATACGGTCTTTCTTCTCTTCATCATTCCGTTTGTCGCCTTCTATATCCTGAAAGATTTTCAACTGATCGAAAAATCGACGCTGGCCATCGTACCGAAAACGCACCGCAAAGAAATCGTGTCCATGCTGATGGATATCGATATGGCGCTCGGCAACTATATCCGCGGCCAGTTTACCGTATGTATGATCGTCGGGCTACTCGCCTACATCGGGTATTGGCTAATCGGCATGCCTTACGCGCTGCTGCTGGCCAGCGTCGTTGCGGTGTTCAACATTATCCCTTACCTCGGTCCTTTTCTCGGAGCGGCGCCTGCACTGATCGTGGCGTCCACGATTTCCTGGAAGATGGTGCTGTTTGTCGGACTCATCAACACGACGTGCCAAATACTGGAAGGTAATGTAATCTCGCCTCAAGTGGTCGGCCGTTCGCTCAATATGCATCCGCTTGTGATCATTTTCGCACTGCTTGTGGGCGGGGAGATTGCCGGAGTAACGGGGCTCATCCTGGCGGTTCCGTTTTTTGCGGTCATGAAAGTGATTCTGCAGCATGTGTTTATGTACTACATTCACCGGAAAATGACGTGATTATTTTTTAGAAAAAAATTTTTTATCGGGCGAAACCAAGCGGCTGCTTTGTGCGTATATATAGGTTGGTACCGGCAGGGGGGGAATGTCGCGATATCCGGCCGTTGACCGGAGACCTGCCTGTTGCACAAGACAAGTACATAATCGCGTTGATTTTCGGAGGAGCCTGTCACCAAGGGCTTCTTTTTGCTTTTTTTAGGGTTATGCGGAAAAGCGGCGCGAGCTGGCGGCACCAATAAAATTGCATCGGAGAGAGGATTTCATTATGGATCAACAAGCACTTATCGCTATCGGATTGTTTGCGGTAGCCTACGGTTTTATCGTTTCGGAAAAAATTCACCGGACGATCGTTGCCATGATCGGCGGCATTTTGATGGTCGTGCTGGGGATCGTCAATCAGGAAACGGCGCTTCATCATATCGATTTCAACACGCTCGGCCTGCTGGTGGGCATGATGATTATTGTCGGCATTACCGCGGAAACGGGATTGTTCAAATATATTGCCGTCTGGTCGGCCAAAAAGGCGGGCGGTCACCCGGTCCGCATCATGGTCGTGCTCTCGCTGGTCACGGCGATCGGCTCGGCGTTTCTCGATAACGTGACGACGGTGCTGCTGATGGTACCGGTAACCTTCAGCATTACGCGGCAGCTGCGAGTGAATCCGGTTCCTTTTCTGATGTCGCAAATTCTCGCTTGCAATATCGGCGGCACAGCGACGCTGATCGGCGATCCGCCGAACATCATGATCGGCAGCGCGGTGAAAGAACTGACGTTTATGGCCTTCATCAACAATTTGGCGCCGATTGCGGCGATCATTCTCGCGATTACCGTACCTTTCTTCGTACTGTTTTACCGCAAACAGATTCGCACGACGGAAGAACTGCGGCTAGGACTGATGAAAATGAACGAAAAAGCGGAAATCCGCGATCCGGTGCTGTTGAAAAAATGTCTTGTGGTGCTTGGATTAACCTTGATCGGCTTCTTCGTTCACCAGATCGTCCATTTGGAATCGGCGACCGTGGCGCTCGCCGGCGCGTTCCTACTTCTGCTGTTGACCGGCGAGCACTTTTTGGAAGAGGCGTTTCAGCGGGTCGAGTGGACGACGATCTTCTTCTTCGTCGGATTGTTCGTGCTAGTCTCGGGCTTGGTGGAAACCGGCGTGATCGCCGCGTTGGCGAACTATGCCGTCGGGGTAACGGGCGGCGATGTGACGAAATCGGCGGTCCTGATTCTTTGGCTCAGCGGAATCGCTTCGGCCTTCCTGGATAACATCCCGTTCGTGGCGACGATGATTCCGATGATTCAGGAAATGGGCACGATGGGGGTCAGCAATCTGGAGCCGCTTTGGTGGAGTCTTGCGCTCGGGGCTTGTCTCGGGGGGAACGGCTCGCTGATCGGCGCGAGCGCGAATCTGATCGTAGCCGGTATGGCGGCAAAGGAAGGGCATCCGATTTCGTTCATGAAATTTTTCGTGATCGCCTTTCCGCTCATGCTACTTTCGATAGCTGTTGCAAATGTATACGTGTATGTGAGATATTTGATGTAACAGCAGTCGGTTAACCGAAGGAGGCTTCGCCTATGCTACACTATGAATACGACCGGGAGCTTCTGACCATTGAAGAGCAATCGAACGGACAAGATGTCGAGTTCCGGATGAAGCTCCATCGCCCCGATGCCGGTGTCGAGAAGGCAGTAAAGCGGATTCGCGATTATTTCGACGATAACGACGTGATCACGGACGTCTTGTTCTATGCCCACGAAGACGCCGAGTATCAATGGATTGTCCGACACGACTTCTATGAGGATTTCGTGATCAGCCTGTTCAGGCACCGGCTTGTCCAGCGCATGGCTTGGGAGCAGTAGACGTTCTGTTGACAAGTCTGCTGCCCGAAAGCTATAATTTTGATAAATAGTGCTTATTTTCAGGCACAGGAAAGCGTTGATGAAATTTAAGTACGTCATAGTCCATTAGCCAGAGAGAAGGTTTTGGAAGCGTCGCGCGGCAAGCTTGCTTGCAGTCTCGCAGCTCCAGCTGGGAAAACCTTTCTAATGAAGGATGACCGAACGCTCATTTCGGAGCGCGGATTCAAAAAGTCCGCCGGGCGGACCCGTTATCGTCCGGACAGAGGAGATTGTGAAGGCGTATCCATGCAGCCGCACAATAACCAGGGTGGTACCGCGAGCAAATCGTCCCTGTTTCAGGGGCGTTTTTTTGTATTAAAATGAAGTGTCGGGAGGAAAATGAACCCAATGAAAGCAAGTGAAATTCGCGCAAAATGGTTGAAGTTTTTTGAAAGCAAAGGACATGCGATCGAGCCCAGCGCTCCGCTCGTGCCGCACAACGATCCGTCGCTGCTGTGGATCAACGCAGGCATGGCGCCGCTGAAGCCGTATTTCGACGGCCGCGTCGTCCCGGAAAATCCGCGGATCGCGAACTCGCAGAAGTGCATCCGCACGAACGATATTGAGAACGTCGGCAAAACGCGCCGTCACCATACGTTCTTTGAAATGCTCGGCAACTTCTCTATCGGCGATTATTTCAAGGAGGAAGCGATCACCTGGGCTTGGGAGTTTCTGACGAGCCCCGAATGGATCGGCTTCGATCCGAACCGGTTGTCTGTCACGGTATATCCCGAGGATACCGAAGCGTTCGAGCTGTGGAATAAAAAGATCGGCTTGCCGGAGGAGCGCATCTACAAGCTGCAGGACAATTTCTGGGACATCGGCGAAGGTCCTTGCGGCCCGTGTACGGAAATTTTCTACGACCGCGGCGACAAGTACGGCGATCTCAGCGATCCCGAGTGCTGGCCGGGCGGAGAGAACGAGCGCTTCCTTGAAGTATGGAATCTTGTCTTCTCGCAGTTTAACCATAACAAGGACGGCAGCTATACGCCGCTTCCGAACAAAAACATCGATACCGGCGCCGGCCTCGAGCGCTTCGCTTCCATTCTGCAGGATGTCGATTCGAACTTTGATACCGATCTGTTCCAGCCGATCATTCAAAAGACGGCCCAGCTTGCCGGCGTGACTTACAAGCAAAACGAAGAGTTCGACGTGGCGCTGAAAGTGATCGCGGACCACATCCGTACCGTTGCCTTCTCCGTCGGCGACGGCGTGCTTCCGTCCAACGAAGGCCGCGGTTATGTCATTCGCCGTTTGCTCCGCCGCGCGGTGCGGTATGGCAAGGTGCTCGGTATGGACAAGCCGTTCCTGTACACGCTGACGCCAATTGTCGGCGACGTGATGGGCGTCTACTACCCGGAAGTGGTCGAAAAACGCGAATTCATTGAGAAGATCATCCGCATCGAGGAGGAGCGCTTCCACGAGACGCTGTCCGACGGCCTGGCGATTTTGGCCGAAATGGTCGACAAAGCCCGCAACGAAGGCAGCACGGTCATCAGCGGTCCGGATGCGTTCAAGCTGTATGACACGTACGGCTTCCCGTTCGATCTGACCGAGGATTTCGCCGCCGAGAAAGGCATGACGGTCGACCGTGCAGGCTTCGATCAAGCGATGCAGGAGCAGCGCCACCGTGCCCGTGAGGCTCGCAAAGAGACCGACAGCATGAAGGTGCAGGGCGGTCCGCTGGCCGATTTCACGGTTAAAAGCGAGTTTGTTGGATATACTGATTTGGTAACTGCTGCTAAAGTGATCGCAGTGGTGCATGAGAACCAGTTCGTTGATCTGGTCGGAACGGGCGAGACGTGCCAGGTGATTTTGGACTATACTCCGTTCTATGCCGAAAGCGGCGGTCAGGTCAGCGACCACGGATATATTACTGCAGGCGATACGGTGCTCAAGGTTGAGGACGTGGGCAAGGCGCCGCACGGACAGCATGTGCATACCGTTGTCGTGGAGGCGGGCGTGCTGCGCAAGGGCGACACCGTTCAAGCGACGGTAACGCAGGATGTGCGCGAAGATATCATCAAAAATCATACGGCTACCCACCTGCTGCACAAAGCGCTCAAGGAAGTGCTCGGCGAGCACGTGAACCAGGCCGGATCGCTTGTTGCGCCTGAGCGCCTGCGCTTCGACTTCTCGCACTTCGGCAGCATTTCGGCCGAAGAGCTGCAGGATATCGAGCAGCGGGTTAACGAGCAAATTTGGAAGAGCATCGAAGTCGAGATTTCGCTCAAACCGATTGCCGAAGCCAAGGCCATGGGCGCGATGGCGCTCTTCGGTGAAAAATACGGCGACATCGTCCGCGTCGTGCAGGTCGGCGGCTACAGCCTGGAGCTGTGCGGCGGCTGCCACGTGCGGAACACGAGCCAGATTGGCTTGTTCAAAATCGTCAGCGAGTCGGGGATCGGCTCCGGCGTACGGCGGATCGAAGCGACGACGGGCCGGAACGCCTATCAATATTTGGACGGGCAGTTGCAACTGCTGCGCGATGCCGCAAGTTTGCTGAAATCGAACATCGGCGACGTGCCGAAACGGATCGATGGCTTGTTTGCACAGCTGAAGGAAGTATCGCGCGAGAACGAATCGCTCAAAGCGAAGCTCAGCGGCATTGAAGCGGGTTCTTTGACCGATCAGGCGAAAACGGTAGACGGCGTAACGGTGCTTGCCGCTCAGGTGAGCGCAGGCGATATGGAGTCGCTCCGCAATATCGTCGATCAGATGAAGACGAAGCTTGGCTCGGCTGTGATCGTACTCGGAGCGGCTGCAGAGGACAAGGTCAATCTGGTTGCGGCCGTTACGCCGGATCTGGTGTCGAAGGGCTACCACGCCGGCAAGCTGATCAAGGAAGTCGCTTCCCGCTGCGGCGGCAGCGGCGGAGGACGTCCGGACATGGCGCAGGCCGGCGGCAAAGACGCATCCAAGCTGCAAGAAGCGCTGCAAAGCGTGGAACAGCTCGTCGCGGCAAAATAATAATTTTGCCGTAAACAGGAATTTTTAGGATCGTGGCGAATAAGTCAGTATTGATCAATGCAGGGGGGTGCCTCTAAATGAGTTCGATGGATAAAACGATGAAGTTCAATGTAAAAGCGGAAGAGATCGAGACCTCGCCCAAAGAAGTCATTCTAGCGGTGTACGATGCGCTGCAGGAGAAGGGGTACAATCCGATCAACCAAATCGTAGGCTACTTGCTCTCGGGCGACCCGGCTTACATTCCGCGTCACAACAATGCGCGCAGCATCATCCGCAAGCGGGAGCGGGACGAATTGATCGAGGAACTGGTTCGTTCCTACTTGCAGCACTATAAATCTTAAAAGTCCGGTGAATACAGCGGAGGGGGCGGAATCGTTCTGGAGAAGCGTTAGCGGTCGCCTTTGTCTCCGGATTCTAACCTCTCAAAGGTTATCTGATCTAAGAATCCGGAGACAACAGCGATCGGAAGAATGATTCGCTCACGCAGCGGCCTTTTATTCACTGGACTTTTAACCGCCAGACTGGAGAACCTCATGCGCTTGATGGGACTGGATTACGGGGACAAGACGATCGGCGTCGCCGTCAGTGACGAGCTTGGTTGGACGGCGCAAGGGCTTGAAGTGATCCGTAGAACGACCGAGGAGCGCGATATGGCCCGCCTTCGGGAGATTATCGCGCAATACGGTGTCACGGAAATCGTCGTAGGCCTGCCGAAAAACATGAACAACACGATCGGTCCCCGTGGAGAAATTTGTATTGCATTTTCAGAGCAACTGCATGAAACCCTACAATTGCCGGTGCATTTGTGGGACGAAAGGCTGACAACCGCCTCCGCCCAGCGCACGCTGCTGGAGGCGGACGTTAGCCGCAAGAAACGAAAGCAGGTCATCGACAAGATGGCGGCTGCGCTCATTTTGCAAGGATATATGGATGCCCAATCCAACTCGAAGAGGTGAAGAACGGTGACAGATAAAGACCAAAATGCCAATCAGGAACAACTGCAGGAAGAGCCCGAAATTATTTACATTCCCGATGAAGAAGGTAATGAAGAAGAATTCGAAGTCATCATGAAATTCGATGTGGACGGCTCGGATAAAAAGTATATGATGGTTGTTCCTGTCGATGCCGACGAGGAATCCGACGAAGTGTACGCGTTCCGCTATGAAGAAGACGGCGACGATCTGCAGCTGTATACGATTGAGGACGAAGAAGAATGGAATATCGTGGAGGAAACGTTCAACACGCTGATGGACCAATACGACGACGAGGAAGAAGAATCGTCCAAGTAAGACGGCGCCCGGTCTCCCGTCCGGGAGGCTGGCCGTTTGCATAAGGAGGCTGGAACGTTGAACCCGAATATGGAAGCGACGCCGACCCGTCAGTTGCGGGAAACGTTCGGAGATGATATTATTTTGTATGACGAAGAGCAGGAATCCGTCGTCTATCGTATCGTCTCCGAATTGATCCTGGGCGATCAAGGGTACGCGATGCTTGAAAAAGCGAAGCCGGGCAAGGAAGACGAACCGGAAATTTACCGTGTGACACGGAAAGATGACGGGGAGCTTGAGCTTGAAACGATCGAAGACGACGATGAATGGGAAAACGTCTCCGAGCTTTTCGACGAGTTGACTTTTCCGGCTGACGAACAGTTGTAATGTACAACTTTTTTCTTAAGGAAGCCTGAGCGGAGATGATCCGCTCTTTTTCGTTTGTTTGCGGAGATGTAAAAGGAGCGGCGCCGTGAAACGGGTATGGATTTGGGGAACAATAGGAATTGTTGCAATAGTGGCCGGAGCCGGGACAGGGTTCGGTTGGTATGTCACCCGCTCGCTTCAGCCGATGCCGGCTGCGGAGACGGAGCAGCGCATCTCGCTGCCGCCGGGTGCCGGGACAGGGCAGCTCGCGGGCGAGCTGGAGAGCAAGGGCGTTATTCGCAGCGCCCGCGTCTTTACGTGGTACTTGAAATACAAGCAGGAAGGCGGCCGCTTCCAAGCAGGCGAGTACGCCATGAAGCCGGGGCTGTCGCCGGACGAGATCATCGAGCACTTGAATCGGGGTGACACGGTGAAGGAAGCCGGCATCCGCCTGACGGTGCCTGAGGGCTTTACCGTGCGTCAGATCGTGGAAAAGCTGCAGCAGCAGGAAGGCGTTGACCCGCAGCAGTTCATGAATCTTGTACAAGGCTACAAGGGGCCGGAAGGCTCCGCAGCGGCGCAAATTCCGGCCGACACGTCCTTGCGGTCCCGTCTCGAAGGATATTTGTTCCCGGAAACGTACGAATGGAAAAAGGGTACGAGTCCGCAAGAGATGATCGAGACGATGACGCAGGAGCTCGACAAGAAGCTCGGGCAGCTGCCGCAGGATTGGAAGCAGACATTGGCCCGGCGCGGCTTGTCCGTGCACCAGATGTTGACGCTGGCTTCGCTCATCGAACGCGAGGTTGTTGTCGAGGACGAGCGCGCGCTGGTTAGCGGCGTGATTCATAACCGCTTAAAGCAAGGGATGCCGCTGCAGATCGATGCAACCGTGCAGTATTTGTTCGACAAGCCGAAGGAACGGCTGTTCGAGAAGGATTTGCAGATCCAAAGTCCTTATAATACGTATTT
The DNA here is from genome assembly GCF_018998565.1 of Paenibacillus oleatilyticus. GTDB lineage: Bacteria > Bacillota > Bacilli > Paenibacillales > NBRC-103111 > Paenibacillus_G > Paenibacillus_G oleatilyticus. The sequence goes on from NZ_JAHNZO010000029.1 coordinate 53,886, forward strand.
GAATAAAGGGCTGCCGCCCGGACCGATTGCAAGTCCGAGCCTCGCCTCGATCAAAGCGGCGATTTATCCGGCAGATACCAAATATTTGTTTTATGTTACCAAAAAGGACGGAAGCAAAGCGCATTTGTTTGCGGAAACGTTCGAGCAGCATAAGAAGAATATTGCGGAGAGCGCCAAGAGCGCCAAGCCGTAGGTTTACAATGTGAGGAGAAGGTGAGCAGGCAGATGAAAAAACCGGAACTGTTGATTTCGGCCGGATCATCCGCAGAAGCGAAGCGGTATATCGAGGCAGGGGCGGACGCTGTCCTCGTAGGCGAGCACCGGTTCGGCTTGCGGCTGCCGGGGGAAGTAACGGCGGAAGAACTGGCCTCGCTCGTTTCATGGGCGCATGAACACGGAGCGAAAGTATACGCAGCCGTCAACAATATTATGGACAACGACTTGCTGCCCGAGCTGGAAAAATATGTAGGACAGCTGCAGCAAGCTGGCGTCGACGGCATCGTCTTCGGCGATCCGGCCGTGCTGATGGCGGTTCGCAGCTTCGCACCCGGCATGCGTTTGCATTGGAATGCGGAGATGACCTCCACCAACTATGCGACGGCCAGCTATTGGGCAAGCAAAGGGGCGGCCCGCATGGTGCTGGCCCGCGAGCTGAACTTGGAGGAGACGCTGGAAATTGCGCGTCAGCTTGACGGCTCGATGGAAGTGGAAGTGCAGGTGCACGGCATTACGAATATATATCATTCGAAGCGGAGCCTGCTGACCAATTACAAGGAGCACCAAGGGCGTCCGCAAGAGCTTGAAAAGCTGGAGCTTGATAAAGAGGAAGGGTTGTTCCTGATTGAGCAGGAGCGGCCGAACGAACGCTATCCGATCTACGAGGATGCGAACGGCACACATATTATGAGCTCGGACGACATCTGTGTGCTGGACAGCTTGCACGAACTGATGGAAGGCGGCATCGACAGCTTTAAGCTGGAGGCGCTGCTGAAATCGCCGGAGTACAATGAAGCGGTTGTGCGCGGTTACCGGCAGGCGATAGATGCGTATATGGCGAATCCGGAGGAATACGAGTTTCAAGAGGAATGGCTCGATCCCATCCGCGCGCTGCAGGATGAACGCCGCGAGCTGACGTACGGCTTCTTTTTCAAAGAGCAGGTTTATTAATACGATTCGAAGCTATAAGCGAGGTGGAATAAAATGACATTGTTGAAGCAAGAGCTGCTCGGCAAGCGAGTGCGGTTCGAGAAGCCCGAGCTGCTCGCGCCGGCCGGAAGCTTGGAAAAGCTGAAATTCGCCGTTCATTACGGGGCGGATGCGGTCTATATCGGCGGGCAGCAATACGGCCTCAGGTCGAACGCGGACAACTTCACCTTCGAGGAAATGCGCGAAGGAGTCGAGTTTGCGGAGAAGTACGGCGCCAAAGTATTCGTCGCTACGAATATTTATGCCCACAATGAAGATTTGTCGGGTTTGGAAGATTATCTTCGCGGCATTCAGGATGCAGGCGTGCATGCGATCATCGTGGCGGACCCGATCATTATCGAGACGTGCAAGCGCGCGGCACCGAAGCTGGAAATTCACCTGAGCACCCAGCAGTCCACCATGAACCGGCAAGCCGTGCAGTTCTGGAAAGAAGAAGGCATCGACCGGGTCGTGCTTGCCCGTGAGGCTACCATGGAAGAAATCGTCGAGATCAAGACGCATGTCGATATGGAGATCGAAGTGTTCGTTCACGGGGCGATGTGCAGCTCCTATTCGGGACGGTGCGTACTGTCGAACCATTTCACGGACCGCGACTCGAACCGCGGCGGCTGTTCGCAATCCTGCCGCTGGAAATATGATCTGTTTACTACCGAGGAAGAGCTGAACGGACCGCAGATCGGCATCAAGGAAATTCCGCTGTTCCAAACGGGCGACAATCCGTTTTCGATGAGCTCGAAGGATCTGTGCATGATCGAGCACGTTCCGGAGCTGATTCGCGCCGGCGTCGACAGCTTCAAAATCGAAGGCCGCATGAAAAGCGTGCACTATGTCGCTACGGTCGTCAATGCGTACCGTCAGGCGATTGATGCGTATTTTGCCGATCCCGAACATTATGAAATGAAGCCGGAATGGCTGTACGAGATTCAGAAGGCGGCTAACCGTCCACTCAATACCGGATTTTTCTACGACCGTCCGGGGCACGAGGACCACATCTTCGAGCCCGAGGACAAAGCGGCTCCGTACGATTTTGTCGGCGTTGTGATGGGGTATGACGAAGCGACGCAGACCGCGCTCATCCAGCAGCGGAACCATTTTAAGCCGGGGCAGGAAGTGGAGTTCTTCGGTCCGAAGGGCACGTTCTTCAAGCAGACGGTGGGCGAGCTGCACGATGAAGAGGGCAAAGCGCTCGACGCTGCGCGGCATCCGCTGCAGCTCATCCGGATGAAAGTGGAACAGCCGGTCCGTCCGTTTGATATGATGCGCAAAAAAATGAGAAATTCGTAAATGGCCGCGGCATAACCGCCGCTTGACGACGCTCCGTCCCTTAGGGACGGGGCTTTTTTGCGTTTGCAGCCGGATAATCCCAGTGCGAAAAGTCGGTCAAATGGCCTAAGTATGCGCCTTCGGTCACATAGTCGCGATTTTTGTTAAAATATCTATAACATTTTACCTACTTGGTCCCGATATAGATAAAGATACTCTTTTTTTATCAATTAAAAATTTATATATTTCGTAAGGTGATTATGAATTGAGGCGGTGGAACTAATATTTTTTTTCAATCGAACCTGATGAAGTAAAGGGATTTTGACATTTCATGTCGAATACCAAGATTAACCGGTTAAATGCTTGCATACTTATCAAACTAATACATATCTAGGTGGTGTTTCCTGTGAAGGATCAATGGTCTTCACTTAAAGCCAGCCTGCAAAAAGCCGGCAAATCGTTGAAAAAGGGGATCCCCAATTCGTCCGATCCGAATCGTTCCGAAGGTTCACGTGCTTCTAAAGTCGTGGATTCGCTGAAAGAAGTAGGTCTTATGAACTTGTTGAGGTCGGTAGGGGGCAAGCTGTTCCTTATCTTTTTTATCAGCATCTTGTTTTTCGTGTTGACCGTAGGTCTGACTTCTTATAACATCTCCAAAGGCGTTATTCAGAAAAAGGTGGCCGATGCGTCGGAAGGCACCATTACGCAAGCCGGGCAAAAGCTCGATTTGCTTTACGCCACGTATGAAGACTTGTCGATGCAAATTTTGCTGGACGAAGATTTGAAAAAGCTGCTTGCGGATATGGATACCGTGAACAAAAACAGCTACGATTTTCTACAGCTCCGGCAGAAGCTCGGCGACAAGCTGAACGTTTATTCGTACTCGAATAAAACGCTTAAATCAATCTATCTATTTAAAGCAAGCGGAGAACCTGTAGCTTCGGCCGGTTCAGCGATGAGTAAGGAAAGCCTGGCGCAGGAAGATTGGTTCAAGAAGATCGTCGAAGGCAACGGCAAAGCGACTTGGCTGGAATCCAGAGCAAAGGGCTACTCGGATTCGCTGGGCAATGCGGGCACAGCTTCGTTCGGTCTGGGCCGCGTGCTGAAAAATACGACGACCAATGCCGTGCAGTCCGTGCTTCTGCTGGAGATCAATCTGGAAGCGGTCGGTAAGGAGCTCGGTCAAATCTCGATGGGCGAAGGCGGTAAAACGGTCATCGTCACACCTGACATGAACTACATCTATAACCAGGACGTTGCGGTGCTTGGCAAGCCGAGCGAGCTGGGGGTAACGAAGGAAGCCTTTACAGAAGACAAAGGAAACCTGCAAAACAGCAGCCGCGACATGCAGCTCGTTTATTTCAAATCGGCCAAAACGAATTGGCTCTTGATCGGTGCAATGCCGGTGGCGGAGCTTGTGAGGGATGCGGGAGTCATCTTCGGCATGACATGGTTGATGGCTTTTGTGGCGGCGATTATCGCGGTTGTGATCGGATACTTTATCGTACGAATGATCGGCCGTCCCGTCGTTCAGCTCCGCAACCTGATGAAAGAAGGAGAGCAAGGCAATCTGAAAGTGCGGATGACCGTCACAAGCCAGGACGAGATCGGGCAGCTGGGTCAAAGCTTCAACCAAATGATGGAAAAGATCACGACGCTGGTGCAGCAGACGAATCATTCCGCTCAAGAGGTGCTGCAAACGGCAGGGAGCTTGTCGGACGCTTCGAAGAAAACGGCTACGTCGGCTAAAGAAATCGCCGTCGCTACGGAAGAGATCGCCAGCGGCGCATCCAGCCTGGCTGTGGAATCCGAACGCGGCAACGAGCTGACTCACAATATCGGCATGCAGATGAAAAGCGTGGTCGACGCCAACATTGTCATGGGCTCCGCAGCTTCGGAAGTTCAAGCGTCGAGTAAACAAGGGATCGAGTATATGTCCGAGCTGATCGGCAAAACGAACGCAACGGAAGCGATGACCCGTTCGATGGTCGAGAAGGTCGATAATCTGAAGGAAAGCACCCGTTCCATCCGCAAAATTTTGGATGTGCTTAGCAACATGACGAAGCAAACGAACATTTTGTCGTTGAATGCGACGATTGAAGCGGCCCGGGCCGGTGCGGCGGGGAAAGGCTTCATGGTCGTCGCGGACGAAATCCGCAAGCTGGCCGACCAATCCAGACAATCGATCGCGATCGTCGGTCAAATTACCGAAACGATTCAGAAGGAGATTGACGAGACGGTTAACGTGCTTTCACAGGCTTACCCGATTTTCCAGGAGCAAATCGAATCCGTGAAGGAAGCTGATTCGATCTTTAAGCAAGTCGATTCGCAGATGGGCGAATTTATTGAACGGTTGTCCGAAGTAACGGAATCGATCAGCGAGCTTGAAGCGTCGCAGATGGTGCTGAGCGATGCGATGTCCAACGTCAGCGCTGTGGCCGAAGAATCGTCCGCGACTTCGCAAGAGGTGGCATCCTTGAGCTCGGAGCAAATGAGCATCAGCTCCGGTCTTGTGAAGCTGTCCGACAGTCTCGAAGAGCTGTCGAATTCGTTGAAGGAACAGTTGTCGAAATTCCAAGTTTAATGCAGGTCTGCACGGCGTCTTCTCCATTCGGGGAAGGCGCTTTTTGTTTGGTCGTTTGCAGAGGACGGTTCCTGACCATACTTGTATCATCATACAAGGTGCTGGCAGGTGCTCGGGATGGACAACGGAACAAAGCTGCAAAAGAACCGGATTTTTATCGTATTGCTGCTGGTCATCGCGATTTTGGCCGCTTGGAATTTACGGTTGTTCTGGATTCAAGTGGCAGCCTCCCGCAGCTTGACGGAACGAAGGATCGACTTGGTGGAAAATTCGGTCATTCAGCGGGCTCAAGGTCTTGTGCTCGATAGCGGACGGGGCGATTTTGCGGACCGAAATGGCGTTCCTTTGACGGGAACGGCGCAGAAAGTGTTGATTGTCTTCCCTATTCATGAGGAAGAGACTGCAGATACGTCTAATGCGATGGACCGGGTGGCAAGCATCGTAAACGCTCCGCTTTCCGCTTGGCAGTCGTTTGTCCGCCAGTTGAAAGGTCCGGCGATTTGGTCCGTATCCGGCCGTCCGGTTCCTTTGACCGACGCACAGGCGGCCAAGATCGAGGCTTTAGGTCTGAAATCCGTCCGGGCCATGACCTTTAAGCAGCGCTACGCCGAGCGGCAGCCGGCAAGCCAGGTGCTCGGCTTCATCGGGCAAAATCCGGAGCGGATTACGCGGCAGTTCACCGACCAATTCCATAAGGGAGAGCTGCAGCTCACGAGCAAAATCGGCAATGCCGGGCTGGAAAAAACGTTTGAACCTTGGCTGCAGGGCATTGGGTCGTCCTCCGTCTCGCTTTTTACCGACGGCTTGAAGCGTCCGCTGCCCGGACTCGATATGCGCCAAATCGCTCCAAGCAATCCGTATTATCCGCTTAAAGTCGTCACGACTCTCGACTCCGGGATACAGCAGCAAGTCGAACGGACCTTGGAACGCTTGCACGTGACGGAAGCTACCGTCGTCGTATTGGATATTCGGAATGGGGATACGATCGCGATGGCCGGCACGCCCGCGTTTCAGCCGGAGCATGTCGATTTGGCTCGAGGAAACTGGAGCAACAAGGCGTTAAAAGCGGTCGCCCCCGGATCGATTTTTAAAACCGTGACCGCCGCGGCTGCCTTGGAAGAGAAGGCGGTCAAAGCGGACGAAACGTTCGAGTGCACAGGCGCACTCGGAAAATACGGCTTCACCTGCTGGAAGAAGGAAGGACACGGCATGCTGACATTGGAAGAAGGCTTCGCCCAGTCTTGCAACATCGTGTTTGCGAAGGTGGCGCAGCGGCTCGGGGGAGACAAGCTCGAGGCTTACGCGCACAGGCTCGGGCTGGAAATGCCCATCGGCTGGAGCGGAGATGTGCCGCACCGGAAGGGCTTTCGGCAGTGGGATGCCGAGGAGCAAGGGCAAATCTATGCCGCTGCTTCGGACAAGTCGGACGAAGGAGCGCTGGTGCAGACGGCTATCGGACAGCGGGACGTGTTAATGACGCCGCTGCAAGCAGCTAACTTGGTCGTGACACTGTACAACCAAGGGAAGGTTGCATCGCCGCGAATCGTGCGGGAGATCCGGTTCCGGAACGATCGATTATACCAGTCGTTTCCGCCTCATGAGCTTGAGCAGGCCGCTAAACCGATCAAGCCGGCGACGGTGAAACGGCTGCTGGGTTGGATGGCCGAGACGGTGGAGCACGGCACCGGGAAGGCGCTGCGCACGGCGAAATGGAGCCTGGCGGGGAAATCGGGGACGGCGCAGGTTCCGTTAAAAAATGGACGACCCGGTGAGAACCATTGGTTTATCGGCTACGGTCCGGCGGAACAGCCTCGCTATGCCGTCGCGGTGCTCGTCCAGAACGTTCCGGAAGGGGGCAGCCATAAGGCGATCCCGCTTTTTAAGGAAGTGATGAATATTTTGGCTGACCGCTCTGAAAAGTAGGAGCGATTAGGAAGGAAGGCTGCGTTTTCGCGAGATGTACGGCGAAGACTCAGCCTTTTGTTCATTGAGGTTAATGATAGGTAGAGGAGTGCAGCGAAGGAATCAAAATCGAGAAGCAGGTGCCTTTGCCTACTTCGCTCGTCACGTCGATTCGGCCGTGAATGTTTTGAATGGCCCGGTAGGTGACCATCATGCCAAGGCCGGTCCCTTTGCCGCGGGTGGAATAGAACGGCGTGCCGAGCCGTCCGACTTCATCCTGCGTCATGCCGATCCCTTGATCGATAATGTCGATGCACACCGTCTGATTTTGCAACACGCCGACGATTTGCAGCTTGCCTCCGCCGGGCATCGCTTCAATGCCGTTTTTGCACAAATGCATGATGCACTGCGAGAACTTATCCGGATTGGCGCTGATCATCAGCTTGTCCTGCAGCTGCGTTTCCACCGATACGCCCCGAAGGTCGGCGTACGACTGCAGCGTTTGGACCGCCTGCAAAATAAGCGGCTTGGCGTCCACCAGCTCGATCTCTTCCAGCTGGGGCTTGGCAAAGGACAAGTAATCGTTAATGATCGCTTGCGCTTTATCGACTTCTTCCAAGACCATCTGGCTGTAAATTTGCCGTTTGTCTTCCGCCAAGTCGTTTTGACGCATCATTTGCACGAACCCGCGGGCGACCGTCATCGGATTGCGGATTTCGTGGGCAAAGGAGGCTGCCAGCTCGCTCAGCATATTCATTTTGTCGTTATGCTGCACCTGCTTGCGCAATTCGATATTTCGCTTGATCTGCCTGATGATATAGACGACAAGTCCGGCGGTAAACGAATGGATAAGGCTGAATGAAGCAAAAAACAGGAAAAAATATCCGGTAACTGGAATGTGCTCCTGCCATAGCGAGAACAAGGCGACAAATGCCGTAATCAATGATAAAGCGAATCCCAGCCCTGCTGCTGTCGCGGTACTGAGCAGCCGGGCCGCATCGGCGATCCGGCGTTTGCAGTACCACAGCAGGATGAGATTGAAGCCGAGGGAAATCGGCAGCGTATGAAGACCGTACCGTCCCGACTTCCAATGGTAGGCCATAATAATGGCGGCTACGCCTAGCGCCGGCAAGGGTCCGGCATAAAAAAAGCATAAGGCGAGCGGAATCAAGCGGAAATCGAACAAATATCCGGGGGAGAGCTCGAACGGATGCATCATGCTGACCAAAGAGGCGACCGTGCAGATGACGGTAACGATGATCTGGTTCGTGCGCACGTTCACATGCTGCAGACGGTCAATCCAAAACAGATGATACAGCATGACCGGCGTAATCACGATAAGCATGTTTAACAGCAATTGGTGGAGCAAGTTCAATGTTATCACCTTTTGGCAGCGTGTTTTGAGAAGCCTCTCCGGTCCTAATCTGGCAAGGATTTAATACAGTTTGCGATAGTAGTCACATGTCTCTTTCAGTCCGTCGCGAAGCGAATAACGCGGCTGCCAGTCAAGCAACTGTGCGGCAGCTGTGTTGTCCAATCGGCTATGTACGATGTCGCCAGGTCGCGGAGCCCTGTATTCCGGCGCAAATGTTGCCCCGCACAGCTCACTCATAAGCTGTAAAAGCTCTTTAACCGATGTTTGCTCGTTACAGCTTACATTGAACAAGCCGCGGCTGCCTTTTTCCAAAGCGGCCATATTCGCAGAGACGATGTCTTTAACGTAGATGAAGTCGCGGGTCTGTTCACCGTCACCGAAAATGATCGGCTGCTCGCCCCGAAGCAGCTTGTCCACAAAAATGGATACGACGCCGCCTTCGCCTTTTGGATCCTGCCGGATGCCATAGACATTTGCATAACGCAGAATGGTGTAATCCAAATCATACAGATGAGAGAACGCTTCAATGTAATGCTCCGGTGTATGCTTCGAGATACCGTAGAAGGATAATGGCCGCAGCGGGTGTCGCTCGTCTACGCCCAAATATTCCGGAGTTCCGTAAACCGCAGCCGACGAAGCGTAAATGATCTTACGAACGCCATGATTACGGCACTGTTCAAGCAGGGCAATCGTTCCCAATATGTTGACTTTTGCGTCAAACATCGGATTTTGAATGGAGGTTTGCACATCGATTTGCGCAGCGTGATGAATGACGATCTCGGGTTTCGTTTCGGCAAAAATTTCGGCGATCTGTTCGCCCAGAATATCTACTTCGTAGTAAGACGCTTGTTCATTTAGATGCTCCCGGTTTCCGGTAGACAAATTATCGATCACGTAAACACGATGGCCTGCTTCTATCAATGCATCTACAATGTGAGATGCAATAAATCCTGCACCGCCGGTTACCAAAATATTCATGTAAAAAACCTCCATCAATTTAATTTTGTTCATTTGATGTGCTGCGATCAATCAGGTGGAAGACAGACGTTCTCCATGAAGAACGATCTTGCAAATATTGCGTAAGCTAGGCTTCGGCCGGAGCTGCACCTTTCAGCGGCACCGTCCAAACGGCAGAGTCGATCCAGGAACGGTCGACAGCAAAATCAAATGAACGTCATTAGCCCACACATCGAAATAAGGTTTCTCGTAGCCGAAAAACTTCGGGAACCGCTCTCTGGACATGGCATCAGTCTTGCCGTTTGGCATCGTTTCCGTAGAAAAGGCGCCCTCGGACGTCAGGCAAATGTCATAATAATCGTGATTCCCCATATTGGCGTAAACCGGAGGGAGCTTGTAAGCGTCCATGATCGCCTTCAATCTTTTGTATTCGATCGTTCGGCCGAAATCGGTCAAATCGCCGCCGAGCATGATCGCATCCACATCGGATTCGAACGAGCTGATGTCCTTCAGCGCCAGATGCAGTTTTTTTTTCCATCGCACCGAGCGAGCATGCGCTTGACAAATTGTTGTCTGAACATGTTTCCCTCCGGTGTGTGGTTCAAAATAGCTATTCTACCATTATATCGGACCGTTTGTAAAAATAAAATATGCGTAAGGAATGGAATTGGCGTCGGAAAAATCCTTATTTTTGTGCAAATTCGAATTACCTTCCTGCATGTGCGCGGCCCGGCTTCTTCTCTATAATGAGGGCATCGTCATACTTCACTTCCCGGGAGGAAAAAGGAATGAGCCGTCCAACCCCTGTTTTGTTAACCGATGAGCAAATGAGAACGTTTATTACCGAAGGTTTCCTGATCTTGCAAACGGATTTCCCCGAATCGTTTCACCTTGCACTGACGGATCAGTTGAATCACGTGTACGCCCATGAGGGGAACCTGGGAAACAATCTGCTGCCGCGCATTCGAGAACTGCAGAAAGTATTCGATCACCCGATCGTTACGGGAGCGCTGACAAGCGTGCTCGGGCCGAATTATATGCTGCATGCGCACCGCCACGGACATTATAATGCTTCTCCCGTGGCCGGGGGCTGGCATAAAGACAGCTATTGGGGCTACAAAAGAATGCGCAATCATCATCCGTGGTGGGCGATGATCATGTATTTTCCCCAAGACACGCCCGTAGAGCTCGGACCGACAGGCATCATGCCGGGCACGCAAAATTACGAGAGCCGGACCTTCGAAGCGGACAATCCGGAAGGCGAGGCGGTAGCAAGCGGCAAAGCGGGGACTTTTGCGCTGATCCATTATGACATCTGGCACAGGTCGACCCCGAATCTTCTCGGACGGCACAGGTATATGCTCAAATTCGAGTTCATGCGGACGGAAGCGCCGCAAGCGCCGAGCTGGAATTGCCGGGAAACCGAATGGAAGCAGCCGGCATCGTTCAGTAGGCCGATTGTGAAGCATGATGCGATGTGGAAAGAAACGTGGAATTGGTTATCCGGCCAGTTGGGGAGCTTGGCAGGCACTCTCGCTTCGGGAGCGGGGGTTGTTCAAGAGATAGCGACAAAGCTGGAAGATCCGTACGAGCCAAACGCTTTGAACGCCGCGTATGAGCTTGCAGGCATGAGCCATGAGGGGATAAAAGCATTGATGCGCGGTCTGCTTCACGAGCATGTGAAGGTTTCCCGCACGGCAGCTTACGGCTTGGCGGTTGCCGGGGCCGAAGCGGTCGTGCCGCTCGAACAAGCGTTGGGAAGCGAACGGGATGAGACGGTCGTCCATGCGGCCTATGCGCTCGGCGAATTGAGGCACTTGGCGGCACAAGCCGTACCGTCGCTGGTCAAGCTGCTCGATCATCCGTCCGCACCGGTGCGGCAGACGGTCGCCGAGACGCTCGGGATGATCGGCGCGCCTGCGGATCAGGTTGTCTCCGCCTTGATCCGCTGCCTTCAGGATGAGGACGTTCAAGTCCGCTTCATGGCCGGCTTGGCCTTGTGCCGCGTCGGGTCGGCCGGGGAAGCCGCGGTGCCGCAGCTTGAACAGGCGCTGGACGATGACAACCGATACGTTCGGGCGCATGCCGCCGAAGCGCTGCATTACATCGGCACCGACGCGGCCAAGGAGGTGTTGATCCGTTTCCTGCTCAGTTCCCGCTGGTGTCCGACAACTACGCCGCAGAGCACCTTTTAACCTTAATGGCTTGTTCGATCCGACCTCGTCCCGTGAATGCGGGACGAGGTTTATTAGGTTTATGGACCGGCCGACCGGGTAAAGAAGCATACGATCCGCTAGAGTTTTGTGCATGTGTTTGTGGGAACGAACGTTCGCAGTACTAGCGGAAGTTAGTACTTCCTTTTCCTCTTGGACGGGATATACTTGAGGTATCAACACTCGCACAAGATTTTACGCAAACAAGGGGTGCATTCCGATGAGCCGAAAGTGGTTGGAGAAAGAAACCCCGATTTGGGTGGAGCGGGGCATCGTTACCCGCGAGCAGGCAGATCAGCTTCTAAGCATGTACGAAACGAAACAGCATGCCGTCGGCCTGCTGCCGATCCTCGGAAGCATTTTGGTCGGACTGGGCATTCTCAGTTTTATAGCAGCCAACTGGCAGGATATCCCGCAGCTTGTCCGCCTTGCCATGATCGTGCTGCTGATGATCGGTTTTTACGCCGGAGGCGAGCTGGCGCTGCGTCGCGGTCACGATAAGCTGGGCATCGCGCTGATCAGCCTCGGGGTTGTCAGCTTCGGTGGAGGCATCGTGTTGATCGGCCAGATGTTTCACTTGGTCGCTTACAACGCGGGAACGTTTATTTTGTGGGCGTGCGCGGGAATGGTCGCGACCTTTATATACCGCAGCCGTTACTTGTATTTGCTAAGCCTGCTTCTCTTTGATATCGCCCAATGGTACGGCGTGGCGGAATTCGGTTCCTTCAGCTATACCGCATTCGCGCTTCTGGTTGCCGGTCTCGGATTGTACGGCTGGAAATGGCGTCATCCGCTGCTGATCTGGTGCTTCAGCTTCAGCGTAACGGTGCAGGCGCTGATGTGGGCGATCGCCGCGGACGTACCGTTCCTCTGGATGTTTATTCCGGCCATGGCGCTCTACGTCCTCGGCGATTGGCTGAAGGACGAGCGTCACGGGGGCTATGCGCTGCAGACGGCTCCGCTTGCCGCAGCCTTTATTTTCGCGATCGCCATGGTGATGATCGGACATGAAAGAGGGGCTGTCGATGACGGCTGGCTACTTGCCCAACCGCTCTATTACTTCGGGGCGCTCCTCCTTCTTTTTGCCATCTCGCTGGCCGGCAAGCTGCGAAACGGCCGGGCCTCCAGCGCCTTCGAGTGGATTTTGCTCGCACCGTTCGTTTACCTGCCTTCCGGCGTCGACGTTCTGTATCTGCTTGCGCTCTTTTTCTTCTCGCTGTACGTGCTGTGGCGCGGCTATGCGGAGGAATGGCGGTTCAAGATCAACTTTGGGACGGTTCTGTTCATCTGCAGCACGATGGTGGCTTACGGCAAGCTGACCTGGGATTTTATGGACAAATCGCTGTTTTTCATTCTCGGAGGCTGTATCCTGATTGGCCTCAGCTGGTTCCTGAACCGGCGGAAAAAACGGTTTTTCGACGATACGAAGGAGGGGAACGGACATGTCTGACAAAGCTGTTACCGGCGGCAGCCGGCGTTCTCTGCTTAAGGTCGTCGTAGTCCTGCTGCAGACGCTTGTGCTGATCGGAATCGCCCTTTCCTTCTACGCGATTGGCTGGTTCGGAAAAGACATCCGCGTCCGAACGGTGCCGGTGGACCCGCGCGATTTGCTGTACGGCGATTACGTTACCCTCGGCTATGACATCAGCCGTCTTGACCCGTCGCTGTGGAAGGACACGGCAAAGAAGCCGGAGAAAGGCCAACCCGTCTACGTGGTTTTGAAGCCGGGAACGGACGGCATTGCCCAGCCGGTGGCCGCATATGGCTCGAAGCCCGCGGTGCAGGAAGGCGAGGTTGTGATGAAAGGCCGGATCGACAATAGCTGGAGGGAAGAGATTTTCGTCAAATACGGAGTCGAAAAATATTACGTGCCCGAGGGGACCGGCAAATCGCTTGAGGATAAGGCCAGCCGGTTGATCGTGCACATGAAAGTGGCCCCGTGGGGTCAAGCAAAAATCGAAGGGCTCGAAGAGCGGTCGTAGCGCCGCGGCGATGAAATGATATAAAAAAACTCGGCTTCCCGCTGTCCAGGGGAAATCGAGTTTTTTGCTTTTTTGCAGCTGAGGCAAGGATTTAAAGCTCCGAGGGTTCCGGCAGATGGCTCAGCTTTTCCGGATTGTTCACAAAATACATCGTCCGGATCCGCGTACCTTCGAATTCGAATAATATGGCGATGCGGGAGCGGGAGCCGTCAACCAGCAGCCCGGCTCCACCATTGAACGAAACGGTGACGCTCCGCGTCAGGACGGTGCCTTTGGACGCTATGCCGAGCAGAAAGGCAGCGATCCGGTCTGCGCCGAGAATCGGCCGGAGCGCCGCGCGCACCTTGCCTCCGCCATCGGAGTGCAGGACGGCATCCTCCGTCAGCAGATGGATGAACTGAAGCACGTCTCCCGTACTGACCGCCTTCAAAAAGCTGCGGACGAGCGATTCCGATTCCGGGAGGCGGGGCTGAGGGGGCAGGGCCGCCTCGGGATGCAGCTTTTGCTTCAAACGGCTGTAGGTTTTCCGGCAGGCGGCTTCGCTTTTGTCCAGCATGTCGGCGATTTCCTTATAATCGTAATCGAACGCTTCGCGCAGGACGAATATCGCCCGTTCAACCGGGTTCAACTGCTCCAGCAGCAGCAGGAAGGCGAAGGAAATGTCGTCATTTCGAGCCGCCTGCAGCAGCGGGTCTTCCTTGTCCGAAGTTTGCAACGGCTCGGGAAGCCACGGGCCGACATACACTTCCCTGCGGGAGCGGGCGGATTTGAGCTGATCGATGCAGCGGCGGGTAACGGATTTGCACAAATACGCCTTCGGGTTCTGAATCGCGCCCGGGTCCGTGCGGGATACGGCCAGAAACAGATCGTGGATGATGTCCTCCGCTTCGGATACCGTCCCCAACATCCGGTATGCGATTGAAAACAACAGCGGTTTATACTCGGTATACCAGTCTTCCAACGGAAGCTGTGTCATTGGCGGATTCTCCTTTGCGGTAAACATCGAACTGCCGGGTTCGGCGCGGTTCGCTCGTAAGAAAATAAGACGAGACGGCGGGCCGGTTTGTGACAAGTCCTTTCATTGTAGCACGGATCGCTTTCCGCCGGCAGGGAAATCCGAGGTACTTGCAACGGACGCCGGACGCTTTTAGAATGGGGGTAGCTTAGACGAGCCTGCGAAGCGGAATCGGGAAAGGAGCGGATTAGCCGCTATGGACAAGCAAGAGATGACGCAGCCGAAGAAGAACGGGCTTTCGGATTTGCTGTTGCTGGACCGTTCGCAAGACGTAACGGAGCAGGACGTGCTGTATCCGTTTGCGCTGGAGGAGCTGCTGTGCAAGCAAGTGGGTGAAGGCGGGGCGCCGCTGTGCCATCTGTGGCGTCACCCGCGCGCGTTCGTCATGGGGCTGCGCGACAGCCGGCTGCCCGGCGCGGCGGAAGCGGCGCGGCATCTGGAAGCGCAGGGCTACAACGTCGCGGTCCGCAATTCGGGCGGGGCGGCGGTGCCGCTTGATCTGGGCGTCGTCAACGTGTCGTTGATCATGCCGAAACGCCGGGCCGGGGAAATCGACTTCCGGGACGACTTCGAACGGATGTTCGAGCTGATCCGGCTGGCGCTTCAAGCGACCGGATGCGAAGTGCGCAAAGGGGAAATTGAAGGGGCCTACTGCCCCGGAGATTACGATCTGAGCATCGGCGGCCGCAAATTTTGCGGCATCGCCCAGCGGCGACAAGCCCATGCGTACGTCGTGCAGGCGTTCGTTATTGCCGAGGGGGCCGGGGCGGAGAAGGCGCGGCAAGCGCGCGAGTTTTACGAGCGGGCCTCCGCCGGGGCGCAGAATATCGATTTTCCGCGGGTGACGGCCGACAGCATGGCCAGCTTGGAAGAGCTGACCGATTTGGGCAACGGCGCGGCGCTCAAGTTCATCGAGGCGGTGAAGCGGGTCGTGCGCGAGCGGCAAACCCCCGAAGGGATGGAGCGGGCGGCTGCGGGACTGTGGGTTCCGGAACCCTCCCGGGTGCGGGAAATGGCGGCCCTGCTCCGCGAACGTTACGGTATTCGCGGGAAGGGGTCCGGCGAATAAGAGGGTCTGTAACGGACTTTTAAGCCAAAAATCGCTTCAGCATGCCCGGCAGTTCATTTTGCCAGAAGCCCCAAATGTGTTTTCCCGGCTTTTCTTCATAATGCAGCGAACAGCTTCTCGTGACGAGGAGCTGTTTTGTTTTGCGGTTCGCCTCCACAAAATCGAACGTGCCGCGCTCCGTCGTCACTTCCGTTTCGTCGAGTCCGATAACCATGGACAGCTTCAGCCACGACAAGTCGTCCTCGGCTTCGATCCGCTCTTGCGTCGCTTGTAAAAATGCGCCGGATAAGGATATAACTTGGCAAAAAAGGCTACGATAATCTAAGGCAAGATGCAGCGATACGGTGCCTCCGAGGGAATCGCCGGCCAAAATCCGCTCGTTCAAATCCGCGCGGACCGGGTAATGATCTTGTATAAACGGAATCAGCTCCTCGGCAAAAAACGCGCAGTAAGCGGCGAAACGCTCTCCCTCGGGCGCGTACTCGGAAGTGCGGACCGTTTTGTCCACGTCTACGCCGACGATGATGGCAGGCTCTACATTATCATCGAAAATAAGCCGGTTCATCGTTGTAGCAATTCGGCCGAAATTAAAAAAATCTTCGCCGTCCTGGCAATAGATAACAGGATACGACAACAGCTCGTTGTAGCCTGGCGGAAGGTAAACGCGCAAGGATCTTTCCTGCCCGAGCGCGCTGGAAAATACGGTTTCTTTTACGATGGTGCGCTTGTAGTACAAGCTGTCGTCCATGTGACAAACCTCCCATTGTATTATAATAGTTTTATGGATTTTATTAATCTGTATTATTATTTTTTATAAACTGTTATATACGTCTAATCGAAAAGAAATCATATTTTACAAGTATGTTCTTGTGCAATTCACTAAAACAGGTTTATAATAATACTATAACAGAAACACCCCAATTTCGACATCCCTTCAAAATCTATCGCTGAGGTGAATATGGAAATGAGCAAGCCTTATGTTGTAGGCGTACAGGAAGTACAGCCGTTGTCCGTTCTGGGCACCGACGGTACCGTTACGAATCCCGAAGCTATGCCGAACCTGACGGATGACCAATTGAAAGAATTAATGCGCCGCATGGTGTTCACGCGCACGTGGGACCAGCGCGCTGTCAATTTAACGCGTCAAGGACGCCTCGGATTTTATGCGCCGGTTTCCGGCCAGGAAGCAACGATGGTCGGCAGCGAATTCGCGCTGAACAAAGACGATTTCATCTGCCCGGGCTACCGCGACATGCCGCAAATCGTATGGCACGGTCTGCCGATGTACCAAGCGTTCCTTTATTCGCGCGGACATCAGCACGGCGGACAAATTCCGCAAGACGTACACGTTCTTATGCCGCAAATCATCATCGGCGCGCAATATTTGCATGCAATGGGCGTGGCGATGGCGTTCAAACAGCGTGGGGAAAAACGCGTTTCCATTACGTACACCGGTGACGGCGGATCGTCCGAGGGCGATTTCTACGAAGCAATGAACTTCGCGGGGGCGTTCAAGCTGCCGTCGATTTTCATGGTGCAAAATAACGGCTACGCCATTACGACGCCGTTCTCCAAGCAAACGGCTGCGCTTTCTGTAGCGCACAAGGCGGTTGCTGCCGGTATCGAAGGCGTACAAGTAGACGGGATGGACGTGCTCGCGGTTGTGAAAGCCGTTCAAGACGCAGCAGAGCGCGGCCGCAAGGGTGAAGGCGCGACGCTCATCGAGGCGATAACTTATCGTTTCCTGCCGCACTCCATGTCCGGGGACGACCCGTCCAAATACCGCACGAAAGAAGAAACGGCTGAATGGGAGCTTAGGGATCCGCTGAACCGCTTCCGCGCGTACCTCGTTTCCAAAGGCTTGTGGTCCGAAGAGGAAGAAGCCAAAGTCGTCGAGGATGCGAAAAACACCGTCGCTGAGCAGATCAAGAAGGCCGAAGAAACGGAAAAAATGACGGTGCCGGGCTTGATCGACAGCATGTTCGAAACGACGCCGCAGCATTTGGAAGAGCAAAAAGCGGATTACTTAGCGTAAAGGGGAGGAACTTTCAGCCATGGCTCAAATGACAATGATTCAAGCGATCAAGGACGCGATGCGAGTCGAGCTTCAGCGCGATCCGAACGTGGTCATATTCGGGGAAGACGTAGGTAAGGTCGGCGGCGTATTCCGCGCAACGGAAGGTCTGCAGGCCGAATTCGGGGAAAACCGCGTATTCGATACGCCGCTTGCGGAATCCGCGATTGGCGGGATGGCGGTCGGGATGGCGATTCAAGGCTTCCGTCCGATCATGGAAATCCAGTTTGTCGGCTTTATTTTTGAAGCGTTCGACCAAATCGCCGTACAAGCTGCGCGCATGCGCTACCGTTCCGGCGGCCGTTACAACGCGCCGATTACGATCCGTACGCCTTTTGGCGGCGGCGTTAAAGCGGCGGAGCTGCACACCGACCCGCTGGAAGGGCTGATGGTGCAAACGCCGGGTATTAAAGTTGTTGTGCCGTCCAACCCTTACGATGCAAAAGGGCTGCTCATTTCGGCGATCCGCGACAACGATCCCGTGTTCTTCATGGAGCATCTGAACTTGTACCGCTCGTTCCGCGCGGAAGTGCCGGAAGGCGAATATACGGTACCGATCGGCAAGGCGAACGTCGTTCGCGAAGGATCGGATGTCACGATCATTACTTACGGCGCCATGGTGCACACTTCGCTCAAAGCGGCCGAGGAGATCGAAAAAACGCGCGGCGCGAAAGTCGAAGTGATCGACCTGCGTACGCTGATGCCGCTGGACATCGACACCATCGTCGAGTCGATCAAGAAAACGAACCGTGCGATCGTCGTGCAGGAAGCGCAAAAAACCGCAGGTATCGCTGCGGAAGTGATCGCGCAAATCAACGAGAAGGCGATTCTGCATCTCGAAGCGCCGGTGCTGCGCGTAGCGCCTCCGGATACGGTGTATCCTTTTGCGCAAGTCGAGGATCAATGGCTTCCGAATCCGGCTCGTATCGTTAAAGGCCTGAATCAAGTATTGGATTTCTAATATTTTACTAAGACGCAAGGACGGTGAGCGACCGATGGCAAACTTTGAATACCGCTTTCCCGAGCTGGGCGAGGGCATCCACGAAGGCGAGATCGTGAAATGGCACGTAAAACCCGGCGATACGGTAAATGACGAAACGATCCTGATGGACGTTCAAAACGATAAATCGACGGTGGAAGTACCTTCTCCGGTAGAAGGGAAAATCATCGAGCTCAAGGTCTCCGAAGGTACGGTATGTACGATCGGCGACGTGATCGCCGTCATCGAAGTGACCGGCGAGGTGCCGCAGCAGGCCCATGGCCACGGCGAAGCGCCGAGCGCTGCACAGGCGGCGACTCCGGCGGCAGCGCAAGCGGAAGCTTCGGCTGCGCAAGGCGGCGCAGACGCAGAATGCGCGGTTGGCGGCGCCGTAGCGGCGAACGTGAACGCCTCGAAGCTGGATACGCCGATGGCCGGCGGTGCCCAAGCGGCAGGCGGCGAGCGCGAAGTGCTCGCGACGCCAAGCGTGCGCAAGCTGGCGCGCGAGAAGGGTGTCAACATCGCGGAGGTACCCGCGACAGGCAAAAACGGACGCGTGACTCGCGAGGACGTGCTCGGCTTCACACCGGGCGCCGCGCCGAAAGCGGCTGAAGCGCCGGCGGCAGCGGCTCCGGCAGCAGCGCCTGTCAGCGGCGACCGCGAGGAAGAGCGCGTACCGCTGAAAGGCATTCGCAAGGCGATCGCGAATGCGATGGTCAAGAGCGCTTATACCGCTCCGCACGTGACCCTGATGGATGAAGTCGACGTGACCCGTCTCGTCGCGCTGCGCGAAAAAGCGAAGCCGGTTGCCGAGAAGAAGGGCGTCAAGCTGACCTACCTGCCTTTCATCGTGAAGGCATTGGTGGCGGCGGCCCGTCAATTCCCGGCGATGAACGCCATGATCGACGAAGAGAAGCAGGAAATCGTCTACAAAAAGTACTACCATGTCGGCATCGCGACGGATACGGACAACGGCTTGATCGTACCGGTTATCCAGGACGCGGACCGCAAAAATATTTGGACCATTGCCGGCGCGATCAAGGATCTTGCGGTGCGCGGCCGCGAAGGCAAGCTCGGTCCGAGCGAGCTGAAAGGCTCCACAATCACGATTACGAACATCGGCTCCGCCGGCGGCATGTTCTTTACGCCGATCATCAACTTCCCTGAAGTGGCGATCCTCGGAACGGGCCGCATCAGCGAGAAGCCGGTCGTCAAAAACGGCGAAATCGTCATCGCTCCGGTCATGGCGCTGTCGCTCAGCTTCGACCACCGCATTATCGATGGCGCTACGGCTCAAAACTTTATGAACTATATCAAGCAGCTGCTGGCCGATCCGGAACTGCTTGTCATGGAGGTGTAATCCAAGATGGTAGTAGGAGACGCATCGGTTGAAATTGACGTTCTGGTCATCGGAGCCGGCCCCGGCGGTTATGTAGCCGGTATCCGCGCAGCTCAGCTCGGCAAAAGCGTGCTGATCGTGGACAAATCCGAGCTTGGAGGCGTGTGCCTGAACCGTGGCTGCATACCGTCCAAGGCGCTGATTTCTGCGGCGCACCATTACGAAGTGATTAAGCATGCCACGTCGATCGGGATTTCGGCGGATAATGTGACCGTCGATTGGGCGAAGATCCAAGAGTGGAAAGACGGCATCGTCAAGAAGCAAAGCGGCGGCGTAGGGATGCTGTTGAAAGGGAACAAACTTCAAATCTTTAACGGCGAGGCGCTGTTCATCAACGAGCATGAAGCGCGCGTCTTCAACGATAACGAAACGGCACGCTATCGTTTCAACCACTGCATTATTGCGACCGGCTCCCGTCCGATCGAGCTGAAGGCATTCCCGTACGGCGGACGCATTCTGTCGTCGACCGAAGCGCTGTCGCTTAGTGAACTGCCGAAGAGCCTTGTCGTCATCGGCGGCGGCTACATCGGTATCGAGCTGGGACAAACGTACGCCAAGTTCGGCGCGAAAGTGACGGTGCTGGAAGGCTCCGACTCGATCCTGCCGGGCTTCGAAAAAGAACTGTCGCAGCCGGTGGCGCGCAACCTGAAAAAGCTCGGCGTCGAAGTAGTTACCGAAGCGATGGCCCAAGGCTGCGAGCAAACGGACAAGGACGTAACGGTAACCTACACCGTTAAAGGCGAAGAGCATAAAATCACCGCGGACTACGTGCTGGTTACCGTCGGCCGCCGTCCAAATACCGACGGCGACTTGTCGCTGGAGCTTGCAGGCGTACAGGTCGGCGAACGCGGCTTGATCCCGGTCAACGAAAAATGCCAGACGAACGTTCCGCATATCTACGCGATTGGCGACATCGTACCGGGCATGGCGCTCGCTCACAAAGCTTCGTATGAGGCGAAAGTGGCGGCAGAATCCATTGCCGGACTGCCGAGCGTTGTGGACTACAAAGTCATTCCGGCCGTCGTCTTCTCCGATCCGGAAATCGCCGGCGTAGGCCTCAGCGAAACCGAGGCGAAAGCCAAAGGCATCAATGTGTTCACCGGCAAGTTCCCTTACGGGGCGAACGGCCGCGCGCAATCGATGAACGTCACGGACGGCTTTGTGAAGCTTGTCGGCGACAAAGACACCGGCCTTTTGATCGGGGCGCAGGTGGTCGGCGCGGAAGCATCCAACCTGATCGCGGAGCTGACGCTCGGCATCGAGATGGGCGCTACGCTTGAAGACATTGCGATGACGATTCACGCGCATCCGACGCTTGGCGAAATCACGATGGACGCCGCCGAAGGCGCGCTCGGCCATCCGATTCACCAGCTGGCAAAAAAATAAATCCACATAACCAAAAACCGAGGCGATACCGGCTTTAGAGCTGCGTCGCCTTGGTTTTTTTATTTCAAAATGATTTCCGACGATTGATTTGAAACTAAAAGCCTACTCCCAGAGGCATATTTACTTATAAGTATTAAAAGGTAGTATTAAACTATAAAACCATAATTTTCAATTTGTATTTGCGGAACGAAGGAACACGGACAAGGCGCCGTCCGTTTCCGATACAACATATGCAGTTTAACGGTTTCCAATTTAAGAGGAGGGAGTTTTGAAATGAGCTTTGGCTTTCAAGGGCAAGGGTTAAACAAAATAATTGCCATACTTCTAAGTGCGGTTTGTTTCACGGGCATGGGCACGAGGGAAGCTTTGGCCTCGCCCTATCAGACGTATTGGGATTGCAGCGATAACCTTTATGACTGTCAAGCAGCCGATCTTGTGCCTGAACTTGCACAGCTAGCGCACACTGTTAGACTCTATATTTCCGAAGGGAAGGTCATGTCATACCATTACATGGATCTCAGAACGAAAAATAGGTATGACAGTTCATACACGGAAATTTTAGTTTCATATGACGACCGGGGTCAGCAACGACAAGTTGCTTCTGTGAATGTTCCTATAGGGGGCGAAGCCGGAGGAGAACTGATTGCGCCAAGATCGGACTATTATTATCTTACGATACAATGTTATTATGGAGGCGATTGTGACGGCTCAGGTTACTTACGCACATCGAAATAATAGGATGTCGCCTTGCTAAGCGGCTTAGTCTGTTATTTTTGATACAAATTGTATCTAACGAGATGAAAGAACGCTCCCTTAGCCGATGCAGCGTTCTAAAAATTTAATAATTCGAGAGGACGGTGGATGAAATGAATCTGGCGTTCAAAGAAAAAGCGGTTCAAAAAATAATCGTAGTGCTTATCATTCTTGCGCTTTCCACAGGCTTTGGCACGAGGGAAGCTTTTGCTCGCGTTACGTACGATTGCAGCGACGAGTTCTATTCATGTCAAGGGGCATTCCTTCCCCCAGGCTATGGAGGGTCACAAACCAGAGACATTTATGTCAAGGAAGGAATGGTAATTACTTATAGCTACGTAAGCATCTATGAAAACGTTTATAGTACGACTGTTTCTCTCATGAGTCTCAATGACGGTGTCGTCAAATCCGAAGTCGTTGTGCCTCCGGAAAAAGGCGCTGGGGGATACTATACTGCAACCAGAACGGACTGGTATTCTCTTAAGTTTGAATGCGAAACGGATCATGCGATGGAATGCTATGGCGACGGTTATTTAAGAGTGCCGAATGAACCGTGAATAATGGAGCATTGGAAACGGGCCGTCCCAGCCTCAGCTTGTCGCCCGCTCCAGAGCTTCTAAATACGCAAAGGCCTCTTCGTTCGAATGGCCGCACATTTCCTCCGAGGCCCGCAGGCTGCCGCATATGGCCGGGCGTTCCGGACTCCCGAACAATCCGCAGCGGTTATCCGCCGTGAGCTGGACGCAGCGGACCCCGGCAGGCTTGCCTTCCGGCATGCCCGGAATGGGGGAAGAAATCGATATGACGATGCAGCAAGCGGCGCATCCGATCCGGCACTCCATAGGTCTTACCTCCTATTCTTTTTTGTGCTCTTACGACTAATCCTCTTATTATACCATATCCTTTCCGATTATCGGGCAGCCTGCGGGCTGTCCCTTTTCATGTCAGGAAGACACTATTAAAAATGGAAAATATAATGAAGTAGATAATTTTATCCCACCAAAGTTGAAATGTATACCTGTGACGCGTCATGGCGCGATTTTATAATAAAAGCAAGGTGAAGGTCACCGATACAAATATGGACATAGGGGGATTCCCAGATGAAGAAAAGTGTACTTTGTTCCGCAAGCGCAGCGCTCTTGCTGACCACCGTACTGGCTGGCTGCGGCAGCTCTACGCCGGCTGCGAATAACGACAAAGACAAAGGCGCGGAGGCCGGCAAGTCGACAGCCGGTACGGAGGCGAAAGCCGGCTCGTTCCAAATGACGGTGCGCCACATCAACGTCCGGGACACGGCAAAATCGACGCTCGAGCTGCTGCAAAAGGTGACGGCGAAAACGGAGCAGGAAGTTCCGGGACTCAAGCTGAACCTCGACGGCGTCGAAGATACCGTCAACCGCGATGTGAAGCTGAAAGCGGAAATGTCCTCCGGTAAGCCGCCGCATATTTTCAACTTATTCGGCGGTGCGGATACCCAGAACTATGCCAAAGCAGGCCATTTGCTCCCGTTGAACGATATTCTTAAAGAGCTTGGCTTGTCGGACCAATTCTACAACCTCAGTGAATTTACGGTAGACGGCAAAATCTACGGTCTGCCGGAATCGGGTTATGTGGAAGGGTTCTACTACAACAAGAAAATGTTCCAGGACGCCGGCGTACAGGTTCCGAAAAACTGGGAAGAGTTCCTCAAAGTATGCGAAGCTTTGAAAGCGAAAAAGATTACGCCGATCGCATTGGGCGGCGGTCCGGAAAGCGCTTGGGCCATCAACATGCTGGGCAACAGCTTGTTTGTCGGCTTAGGCGGTACCGAGCTGCAGGAAGGCTTCAAACCGGGCAAAACCAAGTGGACTGACGCTCCGGTTGTAGAAGCGTTCAAGCGGATGAAGGAATTGAAGGAAAAAGGCTATATCGATCCTAACGTGTTGGGGCTGAAATATGCCGAAGGTCAGGCGAAGTTTTACACAGGCCAGGCCGCTATGCTGTTTGACGGCACATGGGCGACTTCCGCAGTGCTTGACAAAGAAAAATCGACCGTGAAAGACAATGTCGGCTTCTTCCGTCTCCCGGATGTGGGCGGCAAAGGCGACGGCTACATCAACGGCGGCTGGAGTAACGGCTACGGCTTCTCCGCTCACCTGAACGACAATGAACTGAAAGCCGTGAAAACGTTCATCAAAAACTTCTACACGGTTGAAAATCAAGCCGATCAGCTCAACAAAGCGAACCGGATTCCGGCCATGAAAAACGTTAAAGGCTCGAATGACGCGCATCCGCTGGTTAAAGAAATCAGCGACGCTCAAGGGTCGTCCAAAGGCGCATTCCCGGCGTTCGACGCTTTGGTTCAGCCGAAAGTGAAGGTAACGCTTGAAACTTCGATGCAAGAGCTGCTAGGCGGACAAATCGCACCGGAGAAAGTAGCCGAACGCATGCAAAAAACGCAGGAAGAAGCGAATAAAGCCGACGGCGAAAAAAAATAAACAGCTAAACGAGGGTGCCGCCATCGCGCGGCGCCCGCATTTTGCTATCGGAGGGTGATCCATGAATAAGGTGCTGAGGAATCCGGTGGCCTACTTGATTTTTGTCGTCCCGGCCCTGGTTTTGTATGTGACGTTTTATATCGTCCCGCTGTTCTCGTCCTTAAGATATTCCGTCACAAGCTGGAACGGGATTAACGAACCGGTGTTCAACGGAATCGATAACTTCCTTAAAGCGCTCCAAGACGAAAAGTTTTGGATCGGATTTAAAAATAACGTTTATTTTGTCGGGTTTTCGCTTATTATTCAAGTTCCGATCATTATCGCGGTCGGCATTATCATCAGCAGGGCGAAAAAAATGTTGGGACTTTATAAAGTATCGGTATTTTTGCCGAGCGTGCTGTCGACGGCCGCCGTTGGGATTATATGGCAATTCATATACCAACCGGATGCCGGGCTGCTCAATCAGCTTCTCCGCGCTACCGGGTTCGCCGATGTGGCCAAGCCGTGGTTAGGAAACCCGGATACAGCTATGACTGCGGTGCTCGTAGCGAACGCTTGGCAGTGGACCGGATTTTATATCGTTCTGGTGCTCGCGGCCATCTTCGCGATTCCTTCGGAAGTGCTGGAGGCGGCGGAAATCGACGGCGCCGTCGGCTTCAAAAAGGCGTGGCACATCACCGTGCCGCTCATTCGATCGGTCATTGTCGTCGTCATGCTGCTGTCGATCACGGGCGCGATGAAGGCGCTGGATATCGTATTGATTATGACCAGCGGCGGACCTTTCGGCAGTTCGGAAGTCATGGCCACGTATATGTACAAGCAGGCGTACTCGGCCGGCGAATACGGTTACGCCAATGCCATTGCGATTATCATTTTTGTGTTTACGTCTGTTGTCACGCTCATTTTCCATCTGTTCTCACGCAGGGTAGAGGAGGTTAAATACTGACATGAAGAAAGCGTTGGCCAAAAGTATTCCTCATCTCGTCCTGATTCCGTATGTGCTTATCGTCGTTTACCCGATTTACTTCATTGTGATCTCGTCTTTAAAGAAAAATAACGAGATCATCACGAATCCATGGGGCTTGCCTTCGGAGTTTTCCTTTTCGCACTATGAGAGTGCGCTGACGAATTCACATTTGGGCACGTATTTTATTAACAGCCTTTATATCGCTACCATCGCTACGGTCGGGTCCTTGCTGCTTGCCATGGGGATCGCCTTCGCGGTCACGAGAATGCGGTTTCCGTCGATCAGCAAGCTGGTGTACGGTCTGCTGCTGCTCTCGCTGCTCATTCCTCCCGCTTCGCTGCTGATTCCGCTGTATATTATGGTGAAGGACATGGGGCTGTACAACACCCCTTTGGCGCTCATTATTCCGTATATGGCGTTTGGGATCCCGTTAACCGTCTTTGTCGTAGCGGCTTTCATGAAAGCTATTCCTACCGAGCTTGAAGAGGCCGGCATCATGGACGGGCTGTCCGCTTACGGTTTGCTGTTCCGAGTTGTGTTCCCGCTGTCGCTGCCGACGCTCGTTACAGTGTTTATCATTAACTTCCTCGGCCATTGGAACGAATACGTCATGGCGAACCTATTCCTGTCTACACAGACGCTCCGGACGCTGCCAGTGGCGGTCGTCGGGTTTGCGGACAAATTCAACATGAACTATGGCGCCCTGTGCGCTTCGATCAGTATCAGCGTCATCCCGATCATTATCATCTTCACCTTTTTGCAAAAACAAATTATTGAGGGCGTCACGGCGGGTAGCGTAAAGGGGTAATCGCCCCTTCTGCCCGCCTTCGCTGCGTCAAGCTTCGAAGCTCCGGCCGCATTCGGCACGGGCTTCTTTGCGTTCATCCGAAATAGCGGATGCCTGAAGCTGGCAAAAAAAATGGTTAGTTTTCTATTGACAGGTTAGATTATCCAGTATAAAATACCAATCAGAGATCGCTTGAACAAATGTTCAAAACAAACGTTCAAATTCGTGTTCAAATCGAAAGGGAGGTCTTCATGAAACCGGAAGCGCAGGGAAAAGACGTCAAGCTGAAAATATTGAACGCCGCCAAGAAGCTGTTCGCAAAAAAAGGCTTCGAAGGCACGACGGTACGGCAGATTTGCGACGAAGCGGGAGTGGCGCTCGCTCTGGTGTCTTATCATTTCGGCGGCAAGGAAAACGTGTTCTACGCACTGTTCGAAACGTTCGCCCCGGCGTTCCTGGCAGCGGAGTACGACCTCGAAGATCCTGCGCAAGATTTGCAAGCGTTCGTCCGTGAGTTTGCGCTCTTCCGCTTGGCGGAGCCGGAGCTGATCAATATCCTTCAACAGGAGGTCATGATGGAGAGCCCGCGGCTGGAGAAGCTTCAGTCGATCATCCACGTACTGTGGCGACAACTGCGCCTCATTCTTGAAGCAGGCAAAGCCAAGGGGCAGTTTGAGTTTGATTCGACCCGCCATACGGTGCATTTTATCGTAGGTACGCTCGTATTTTCGCGCAGCAGCCCGTTTCTGGACCCCGTATTTCAGGACGAGAACGAATCGAACCAGCCTACGGCGGCTGAGACCGAAAAAATGGTTGTCGAACTGACAACCAAATTCATTTTGAACGGAATCAAAAGCAAGATATAGAGAAGAGAAGCATCGGGAGAGGGGAACGGAGGAAATGAAGAAACAAGTGGCGGCGATCGTCGTATTGGCATTAGCGCTCAGCGGAGGAGGCTGGATGCTCGCGGCACAGGGCAAGGATGCGGTAACGCTGGCTTCTTCCAATAAAGGAAGCATTCTGACGGCGGAGCAGGTGAATGTTTCGTTTCAAGGCGTCGGCGGCAAAATCATCGATCTGCCGATCAAAGAGGAGCAGGCGGTGCGCAAGGGCGACGTGCTGATGACGCTTGATCCGACGGATATCGACCTGCAGCTTCGCAAAGCGCAGGCCGATGTGGAGGTTACGACCTTAAAGATCAAGCAGGCGGAAGACGGCATCCAGGTCGCCCAAAGCAAGCTGGACAATGCGGTGAAGCAGGCGCAGCTCGGCTTGTCGCAGGCGGAGACGCAGGAGGCGCAGGTGGCGGACGGCGCGAGAAGCGAAGATATCGAACGGCAGAAGCTTGCCGTCGCGGCTTCGGAGGAAGCCTACACGCATGCGCTCAAGCTGTACAACCAGCTGCTTAATACGGAGGAGACGTACGATAATAATCCGTATTCGTACAAGGATCACCGCGACGCGGTCGAGAATGCGCGCAGCCAGGTAACGACGCTGGAGAATGCGAGAAATCAGCAGCAGGCCGTGCTGGATAAAATGCTCGCCGGTGCGACGGATAAAGAACGCAAGCTGGCGGCGCTGCAAGCGGACCGCGCCAAGGCAGTCGTCGAGCAGCATCAGCTCGCCGAGGGCGATATCGCGAATCAGCGGATCGGCATCGAGGCGCTGAACAAGCAACTGGAGCAGTTGAACATTTTGATGGAATCGCTGAAGGTGCAGAAGGACCGCTTCACGCTGCGCGCCCCGAGTGACGGCAAAGTGGTCAGAATCATGCCGAAGACGGGCGAGAATGTCGGCTCCGGGATGCCGGTCGTCGTATTGGAAACGGGCAAGCTCTATTACGACTTGTATGTCGACGAGCGCCAAGTCGGCAAGTTCCAGGCCGGTTCCGTTGTTCCGACGCATTTTGCCGCACTGGCGGACAAGGTGGAGGGCAAAGTCCAGTTTGTTACGGCCGCGCCGCAATTCGCTGCGCTTCGGATGAGCCGGGAGAAAGGCACCGCAGATTTGAACTCGTTCCAAGTGCGTGTCTACGTAGAGCGGACCGACAAGCTGCTGCCGGGCATGACAGCGGAGGTGCGTGTCGATGAAATCCCTGCTCGATGAAACGAAATACGCGCTATCCGGCAAATTCGTCCTGGCGATTCTGATCGCTCCGCTAATCGTGGCGGCGCTGTTCGGCTACATGTTCAAGAACGGTCAAATCAACGAAGCGCCGATGGCGGTCGTCGATGAAGACAATAGCTTATACAGCCAGCAGTTTATCGACAAAGTGAACGCGTCCCAATATCTCAACGTCGTGGACGTGTTCCACGAGGCGATCCCGCCGGAAAAGCTGATGGCCAATGAAAAATATATGGTCGTCATGTATTTGCCGCGGGGAATGGAGCAGTACCGTTTCCAAGGGAAGCAAATTAATATAGGTTTGCTCATCGACAACTCGATGCCGTCGGCTATTGGGAACATACGTTCCGGTATGCAGGAGCTGATTACGATCGAGAATACGACGCTGTCCGTAGGCAAGCTGAAGGTGATGGGGCTCGGCGACGATGCGGCGATGGGGATTGCTTCCCCGCTCTCGCTGCAGCAGCGGCTGCTGTTTAACCCGACCTCCGATTTTATAGGCTTTATGGTCATCGGCTTCGTCAATGTGGTGGCTCTGGGGATTACCGCCATCGCCGGGGCATCCATCGTCCCTCGCCTGCGGGTGGAGGGACGGCTGGAGGAGGCGCTTCGTTCGCCGATCGGGCTATGGTCGCGCGTGCTGCCGTACGCGGTGATCTCCTGCATCAGCTTGATGCTGGCCTTCGGACTTCTGAAGCAGCTTGGCGGGCTGAGGTTTGTCGGGAACCCGCTGGAATTTCTGGTTCCGCTGCTGCTCTACACGCTGACGGTCACGCTGATGGGCATGGTCGTCGGTTGGACGGCGGCGGACCCGTCGAAGGTGGCGCTCCGTACCTATGCGATTGTGTACCCGTCCTTCATGCTGTCCGGTGTGCAGGTGGCCACGATAATTTTCCCCGGGCCGATTCAAGCGGTCAGCAACATGCTGCCGTTGACCTGGCTGTTCAAATTCATTCGGGGCATCGGCTACCGCGGCGGAGCGCTTGAATATTTCGCAAGGGAACTCGGTGTATTTGTAGTGATGATCGGCGTGATGTCGCTTGCCGTCGGTTTGCTGACGATATGGGAGACGCGCCGGGTTAAAGTAAATTCAACAGTGGGAGAGGTTGCAGCATGACGAATTCGAACCACCAATGGAAAAAAACAGCACTGTCCGTCGTTTTGACGGCTTCCCTGCTTGGCACGGCGTCCATTCCGTCTGCCATGGCGGCTTCGGCCACGCCGGAAGCCGCGGTAACGGCGGACGCGTCGAAGGCGGCTTCGGGCGGCCAAGCATCCGGCACGATCGCCGGAACGCCGCAGCTGCAAAGCTATGCGCTTACGGATAAGCTGCAGGTCGAAATCAAGAGCTTGCTGAACGAAACGACAAGCGAAGGCACACGCATCGCGGCGGTCGTGCGGGTTCGGAGCTCGGACGCCAAGGTGGCGAAAATTCCGGATCTGGAGCTGCGCGTTAAAACCGCCGACGGCTACGAATATCCGATGCAAGCGAGCGTGTTTAACGCCCATGCCATCCGCCCGGGCACGACCGAGGAATTGAACTTTCTGGTCAAGGTGGACCGCCGTGATCCTTCGGAGCTGACTGAGCTGGTCTGGTATGCTGTTGATTGGTACTCGTATCCGAAGAAGGAGAGCGTGCAGCTTGCAGTGCCCGTGAAAGGGCAGGAATGGACCGGACCGCTGTCGGGCTTCGCGAATTCCGCTTCATCGGTGCTGCCGTGGGAGCGCTCCTTTACGTTAAGTCCGGCGCTGGAATCGCCGCTCGTTTACACGCCGGTTTCGGTGAACCGGGACAATACGCCGCAAGGCCCGGTAACGACGGTGAAAATGCGCGTGGAGAATCCGTCCGCGACTAAAGAGGCTGTTCCTGATTTTTCCTTAGACGGCAAGTCGAATGGAAACGGCAGGACCGATAAAACCGTCTTCCCGGGGAAACGGGTCGAGGCGTCGCCGCTGGTGCTTGAACCGAAGGAGCAGCGGTACATCCATTTTGCCATCCCGACCGATAAAGATACCGTGCTCACGAGCTTCAACGTACTGACTCCGGAAACGTTCCGCCAGCTTGATCCCAAGGGCCAGCCAAGCCAGGTTTCCTACAGCGTGGGACGTTATCAGGTGGCGCTGCCGGTCACGAGCAGCACGACGGAATTCAATGCGGCCAAGCCTTACGAACTGGGCCAGCCTTTTGCCTTCGACAGCTTGTCCGATACGATCGATCCGCACCTGTCGGTGTCGATGGTCGAGTTCCATCGTCATGAAAACGACGGCGAAGGCTATCAGACCGTGATTGCGAAGCTGCTGCTCACGAATAACAGCGATTTGCCGGTTCCGGTGCCGACGTTCCAGACGAAGCTGATTACGTCGCAGGGCATGACGTATTCCGGCAATCGGCAAGCGGGGACGATAACGGAAATTATGCCGCAAACGAGCTATGCCGTCAGCTATGCGTTCAACATGCCGACCGAGAATCAGGACGAGCAATACGTTCTGAAGTTCACGGATGCGAAGACGGCGGCACCAGCCTCGACAGCGATCGGGGCGTATCGTGTGGCAATGCAGGAAACGAAGCTGGATCTGGCAAATATGTCGTTCTATCCGTTCAAGGTGAAGCTCAACGACTGGACGCTGAACGCACGGTATAACGTACCTTCGGCGCTTTCTCCGAACACGCCAATCAGCTATACGTATCGTATGAAGCTCGATATGGACATTGCCCGCAACGAGCATGTCGTCGTCGATCCGAATTCGTCCAAAATGCAGTTGGAGCTGGTAGATAAGACGGGCAGAATATTGTCGACCAAGTCGCTGCCGTTCAGCGGCGTCAACCGGTTGATCAGCGGCGTACAGTTTATTCAGTTCGATACTCTGCGTACCGAAGAGCACGAGTATCCGCTGGATATCAATATTTACGAAGTGATCACGACCCCGACGGGCGAAGCGAAGCGGCTTGTCGGCGTTTTGAAGCAATAGGACGGCGTTTGCGCATTCCGAAAGCAGCAGGTTCTCTCAGCGAGGGCCTGCTTTTTTTATAATGATACCTCTAAGACACGAGTGTATCATCCTCGAAAAAGCTTCGATAAGAAGCTTTTCTTATTTTGGACCAGAGGTTCAGAAGCTGGAAAACGTGTGATAAAATAACAGCATGTGGAGTTCTATTCCGAACGGGAGATGGAGACGGAATCGATGCGCAACGATACCTATGGGTCAGATACATACGAGACCAAGGAACAGATCGTTCAGCTTAGCTTTTACCGGGGCGAGCACGAAGCGGCGCTTCGGGCGTTTGAGCTTCCGGAAGAGCAGGCCAGGTTTACGGCGCTCCCAGGCGAGGTGCTTGAGCTTTCGTTAAACGACGAGAACCGGTATCCGGTCGTTATTTTAGCCGGGGATATGCCGGTCGGCTTTTTCGTCTTGCATCGTGGTGAAGTAACAGCCCCGTTTTCCGATAATCCGAATGCGATTCTTCTCCGGGCGCTTTCCGTCAATCAGGCTCATCAAGGACGCGGTTATGCCAAACGGGGCATGCAGGACGCGGCCGCTTTTGTAATGGAACATTTCCCGGGAGTGGAAGAAATCGTCTTGGCGGTCAACGAACGAAACCTTGTTGCCAAGCGGCTGTATGAAGCGTCGGGATTTCGGGATACGGGAAGGCAGCGTCTGGGGCCGATCGGAATGCAGCACATCTTGAGCCTTTCCTTGGAGTAATGACGTGCAGTTTAAAAATCCGAATAAGGAGAGATTGCCGTGCATACTGCCGAAGCATTGGGATACGGTAAGAGCGACAGACTGTTGGTCGTCAACGCCGACGATTTCGGAATGTGCCATGCCACGAACGAAGCGGTGCAGCAGCTGCTATTGGAAGGCGCCGTTTCGTCAGCCACGGTCATGATGCCCTGTCCATGGGCCAAGGAAGCGGTGAGTTGGGCGGCAAAGCATCCGGCTTGCGATGTCGGCGTGCATTTGACCTTCACCAGCGAATGGCCGACGTACAAATGGGGACCCGTCACCCGTACGGGCTCGGTCGCTTCGCTCCTGACGGAGGAGGGCTATTTCCCGGCGGACAGCGCGACCGTCGAATGCGAAGCGGACCCGGACGATATCCGCCGGGAGATCGTGAATCAGATCGAGCTGGCGCTGCGAATGGGCCTGAAGCCGAGCCATGCGGACAATCATATGGGTAGCCTGTATGGGCTGCATACGGGCCGGGACTTTCTGGAGATCGTCCTGGATGTCTGCGCCGCTTATCGGCTGCCGTTCCGCCTGCCGCGGTATTTGGAGCCCGGCGACCCGGGCATTCCGCCGCAAGCGTACGAGATTGCGGAGGCGCGGGCAGCGCTGGCGGACCGGAAGGGCGTCGCGATCATCGATCACCTGCGCAGTTTGCCCTTTGTGCAAGGGCCGGGGGAGACATACGAGTCGTTTCGGGACGGGATGGCGGCTTTGCTTCGTTCGCTGAAGCCCGGCATCACGGAAATCATCATTCATCCTTCGCGGATTGACGAAGAGCTCAAGGCCATTCATTCCCACTGGGAAAAAAGGGGAATGGAGTTCGAGGTGTTCCGCGATCCGGTCATACGTCAGGTGATCGCTTCCGAAGGCATCCGCCCGATACGCTGGTCGGAGCTGCAGCGCCTTATGCGAAAGGAAGCTTAGCTTGAGCTCCAAAATCAAAAGATCCCGCCCAGACTCCGAAAGGAGCCGGCGGGATCTTGTTTGTATAGGGGGGGCGTTAGCGCTGCCAGTAGGCAGGCAGCTCCGCTTGATTTTCCCGTAAAATATCGTCCAGCACCGACTTGGCCAGCGAAGCGGAGCCGACGAGCGGATGGAGGGTCAGCGCTTGAAGCGCGATGCCGTAGTCCCCGGTGACGGCAGCTTCGACCGTCAGCTCCTCGTAAGCTTTTACCGCTTGCAGCAGTCCGCGGATTTTGGCGTCGATCGGTGTGGTCAACTGCACCGGATGGGCGCCGTTCGCGTCGATGACGCAGTTCACTTCCACCGAGACGTCGTCCGGCAGGCATCCGATGATGCCGTTGTTGCGCACGTTGACGGTTTGGATATCCTTTTTGTTGTTGTAAATGGAAGAGATCAAATTCAGCGCCGCTTCGGAATAATAGGCGCCGCCGCGTTTTTCGAGCTGCGGAGGCTTGACGCTCAGGTTCGGGTCTTTGTACATCTCGAACAGCTCGTCTTCGACCTTCTTTACGGCTTCCGCCCGGGTGCCGGTCGTTTCCGCCGCATGGAGCTGCTCTTTCAGCATCTCGTCGCGCAAATAATAATAGCGGTGGTAAGCGCACGGTAACGAGCCGAGCGATTTCAAAAATTCGAGATCCCAGCCGAAATCCGGGATGTTCTTCATCGTAAACCCGCTTTGCCCGCTTGCCGCTTGGAACAGCACTTGCTGAGTCACGTCGACGCCATCGACGATCACGCGGGTCGTCCAGTTCAGATGGTTAATGCCGATCATCTCGATGTCCACTTGGGAGACGTCGACGTTCAGC
This sequence comes from Paenibacillus oleatilyticus, assembly GCF_018998565.1. Lineage (GTDB taxonomy): Bacteria > Bacillota > Bacilli > Paenibacillales > NBRC-103111 > Paenibacillus_G > Paenibacillus_G oleatilyticus. Next base: position 87,896 of record NZ_JAHNZO010000029.1, read on the forward strand.
GCCTTGGCGATCTGCATCCGGGTGCCGATCGGCAAATTGCAGAGCCCCATCGTCCGGATGCTGGAATGCTTCAGCACGGCTTCCGTCACGATTCCCGCCGGATTCGTAAAGTTGAGCAGCCAGGCATTGGGCGCAAGCTCTTCCATGTCCTTGCAAATATCGAGAATAACCGGAATCGTCCGGAGCGCCTTGGCGAAGCCGCCTGCGCCGGTCGTTTCCTGCCCGATCAGATTGTAGCGCAGCGGAATGCGCTCGTCCCGGGCGCGGGCCGCGAGCAGGCCGACGCGGAGCTGCGTCGTGACGAAGTCGGCATCCCGGATCGCCTCCCGCCGATCCAGCGTTAAGTGGAGATTGATGGGGACGTTCGCTTTTTCCAGCATGCGCTTGGCCAGGTTGCCGACGATTTCCAGCTTTTCCTTACCTGCTTCGATATCGACCAGGTATAAATCTTTCACGGGAAGCTCGGGATACCGTTTGATGAAGCCTTCGATCAATTCCGGCGTGTAGGAAGAGCCGCCGCCGATAACGGCTACTTTTAACGATTCCTTTTTCATGCTTCATACCCTCCGTAAGCTGCAAATTTGGAATGAATCGCTTCGCCTGCCGCCAGACCCAGATGGTCCATGCCGAGCAGCACGGCGCCGTAAACCGGAGCCATCTCCGGAATGATCAGTTCAATGGAGCCATGCTCCTGCCGGACCGTCTCCTCCAAGGCGGCGAGCAAATGCGGATTGCGGCCTTTCTGTACGACGCTGCCGACCAGCACGATCGGAATCGTCTCCTTCCGGAAGCCGCCGAGCCGACGAATGACCGAGCACGCCGCAATGCCAAGCTCCCGGCCGGTTTCCTGCAGGAGGCGGATCGCCAGAGCGTCGCCTTCGTCAGCCGCCTCGTGCAGCACGATCGCGAGATTCCCCTCCCTCAGCGAGTAGATATCCCGGTCCAGAAAATCGTTCACCATCTGCTCAACGGTGTCGAAACCGAAATAACGGGGCACTTTGTGCTGCAGAACGGACGGAATTTCCCGGTATTCCCAGGAGCGAACCGCCGCTTGGAATGTCCGCGTCGCCATATAGTGGCTGCCTGCGGCGTCGCCGTACAGCGTTCCGAGGCCTCCGGTTTGAATCGTGCGGCCTGCCTCGTTGCGTCCCGCCGCATTCGTGCCGCTGCCGCAGACAAGCACGACGCCCGCATTGTCCGGACAGCCGATGCGAAGGCCTTCCATCGTATCACAGACGAGGTCCCAATTCTCAAAAGGCAGCGTTGCCAGCGCAGGACGAAGAATCGAGAAATCGTGCTCCCGGTCCGCACCCGCAAGGCCGTACTGGACGAAGGCGATATCGGCATAGGTCAGACCGGCCCCTTGGATCGCCAGCTCCACCGATTGCCGGATATGCCCCAGTGCCTTCTCGATGCCGACAATCTGGTGATTGCCGCATCCGGCAATGCCGCTTCCCCGCTTGTTTCCTTGCTCGTCGATAACGACCGCGTACGTTTTGGTTCCGCCGCCGTCTACGCCGATGATGTAGCGCATGCTGAAGCCGACTCCTTTCGTTTTCCTAAGAAGCATTTGTTACTACAAATATTATTAATTTGTATTTGTCATTACAAATTTAACATGCCTTCCGAGCGGCGTCAACGGGTCATTTTCGGATAAAACAGGCTCTTGAATACCTATCTTCAACGTTGTATCCTATAGTTGTATCTAAATTTGTATCGAATGTATTGGAACAATGACTATGAGTTCATATCGGAGGTTTCAACGTGACGAAAACGAAAGCGGACGCTCCGCTCTATCATAAACTGAAGGACCGCATTCTGGAGCTGATCGAGTCGGGACGGTACCGGCCGGGGGACCGCTTGCCGACCGAATACGAGCTGTGCGAGCAGTTCGAGGTGAGCCGGACGACGGTGCGGCAGGCGCTGCATCATTTGAAGCTGGAGGGGCATATCGAACAAACGCAAGGCAAGGGCACCTTCGTCGCTTCTTCCAAAATTCAGCAGCCGCTGTCCAGCTATATCAGCTTTGACGATTATATGAAGCGCCTGGGGCTATCCGGCGAAACGAAGGTGCTGGAATTCGCCGTAGTGCCGGCAACCGCGCAGCTGGCCAAGATGCTGCACGTCGCCGAAACGGACCCGCTCTTCAAGCTGATCCGCATGCGGTATGTAGACCGGACACCTTTGAAATATTCCATTACGTATATTCCGTGGAAGGTCGCGCCGGGTCTTGCCTTTGAGGAAATTCAAGGCTCGCTGTACGATGTGTTCCGCGGCAAGTACGGGCATCAATTAAGCAAATGCGTCGACTGGATCGAGCCGATCCTGACCGACGATCAGTACAGCGAATATTTGGAGGTTGCCGTCGGGGCTCCCGCCTTGATGGTTCGCTCGGTCACCTATGATACGGCGGGCCTGCCGCTGGAGCATTCGCAGGAAATATTCCGCGGCGACCGTTCGAAGTTCGTGCTGGAGCGCGACCTCCAGTCGCCATCTGCCAAGTACACGGGACTGCTGCCCGATCCGTGGCAGCACGAGCCGGACGGCGCCGAATGACTCTAAAAAAGGCACGACAAAACGGCCCGGTTCCAACGAACCGGACCATTTCCACGCTATTCGGGTTAGCCGGAATGATGCTTCCTGACGTATTGCTCCGGCGACGGCCCCACGATCGACCTGAAATCGCGGATGAAATGGGACTGATCGTAGTAACCGAGCGCCAAGGAGAGCTGTGACCAGTCAGGAACAGAGCCATGGTGCATCTGCTCGGCCGCTTCATGAAGCCGGTAGCGCCGAATGACCCATTTGGGGCTTACGCCGACATAGCGGTCGAACAAGCGCTGCAGCGTCCGCTTGTGCACTCCGGTCTGGCGCACGGCGTCATCCACTTTGACGATGGTCCGGTCGTTTCGGATGCGGCTGACGATGTCGTTCACAAAGCTGACGTTGTCGTCCTGTGCCGGGAGTCGCTCGCCGAGAAACGTTTCCACCCGGCTTAGCGCCGGCTCAATCTCTTCTTGGGCAAAAATTTCTTTCTCGAGCGGTCCGCTGTCCATACCGAACACTTCGCGAAAGCTGACGGAGCTGTCCGTCAACCGGGATACTGGCTCGTTCAGGAAGGGGTAGAAGCCTCCGGGCTTGAATTTCAGGCCAAGCACCCAGCCTCGGTCCTGCAGCAAATGCGAGGAGGTCGCGCTGGCAACACCGTAGATGCGCGTAAGCTCAGGTTCGAAAACCAGGTTGACGTTCGGATGGGTCAATACCGTCTGACGATACGGCACTTCTCCGCGCAAGTCCCACTTGACGATCCAATAGCGCTGCACAAAAAAACCAATGTCCGCTGAAGGCTGGAAGCGGGACAGCATAAACTTTGTTTCGCCGGCTTTCGGATGCAATATTCCTCTGGGGGTCTCGTCGGCCGTCCTATGCATCAAATCTCTCCCTTGCTCCGGTATAGTGGGAAAATCGTTCTGTCGCGTTTTTCCTATACGCTTGTCCGCAGCCGAATGTATAGTAAGAGTAGCAGTCGGGACATCCGATTGCAATTCCAAAATTCATTGTTGCGCGGAGGGATAAGAATGGATCTTGTTTACCATTACTATATCGGGGCGTCGCCTGAGGACGTTTGGCAGGTATTGATTTCGGACGAAGGCGTGAAAAAGACAATGTTCGGCTGTACGATCCGCTCCACCTTCGAGGTCGGCGCCGATTACGCGTATGTGGGACCCGGAAACGACGGCGACGAAACCGTCCACGTTTACGGCAAGGTGCTCGCCATTGAGCCAAACCGTCTGCTCAGCGTGACCGAGCATGCCGGACCGTCTTACCGGGAAAACCACGCCGAGCTGGAGACCCGGATCACGTTCACGCTGGAGCCTATGGGCAGCTGCACCAAGCTGACGCTCGTCAACGACCAGTGGCCGGCCGACCATCCGTCGTACGAAAACACGCGGCAAAGCTGGCCTATGATTTTGAGCAACATCAAAACCTACGCCGAAACGGGCAAAACGCTTGATTTCGGTTATTGATATCGTGTCAAACGGGACGGAGACTTGCTTCGTTCCGTTTTGCTTTCTGCGATTTTTGCGGCGGCATAGACAACGATCAGAGAGAGCGTAATCCAGACGGACCGTTCGAAGGCGATGCGAAAGAGAGCTTGCGTCCACAGGCCGTCGCCGATGATAAAATAAGCTACCCGATTGGAGATACGTAAGCCTCCGTCATGCATGCCGGGAAGCAAATTGTAAAAGTAGTTTTGCCCCAGACCGAAGTTAGCGACAAGCGATAACAGCACCGACAAGAGCAGAGCCGTGGAATAGACGGCCTTCGCGCCCAGCCGCTTGAGCACGCCTGCGACCAGCAGCACGGCAAGCAGCGTCAGAGCCGCATAAAGCATACAGCGATCCTCCTTTTGCCAAAAGATATCGTCTCTTTCAGCATAGTAAGAACGAAGCGGTGTGACAATGACGCGCCGCTGACAATTGGGTTACAAAAGCAGGTGCCGGGCGAGGCTCGAAAATCTGCTCCCCGACACGAAGCTCCCGAATTTAGCGATTTTAGCCCTTCATGCTGTCAGCCGACAGGCCGGGAATCGGCTGCGGCTTCTTTTTGGCTTTCCCCAAACCGGTCATCCATTGCCCGAGGAGCGGAAGCCTGGACAGCGCAAATGTGGCCAGCACCGACATCGCCGAGCAAAGAATAAAGGCTAGGATCATGCGAAGCGTGACGTTCACCTGCGGAAGCAGTGCGTCAGAGAGCAAGGTAGCCCAGGTCAGCAGCAGCGCATGGATCAAATAAGCGCCATAGGAATATTGGCTGACCATCCAGAGCACACGGCGCGTAAGCCCCTTCGCGGATTCGGCGGCCCTCATGCCGAACTTATATGCCACAAGAATCGAAGCGATCAAGAAAACCGCCGTCATTGGGCGCAGCAAAAGCAAGTCCTCGTAGTGATTCTGAGATGCAGGGATATTTTCGAAGCCGGCAACGACACGATAGGTCAAGTAAGCGGACAAGCTAAAAAAGACGGCATACACCAGCGGCCCGTTGCGTCTCAGCCATTCCCTCCATTGCGTTAGCGCCAAACCGGAAACCGCTCCAAGAACGAAGTAGTAGAAGAAATAGAGCGAGTTGCGATCTGCATATTCGGTCAGCATCGGGGTCAGCACCGGCACATTCCATTGCTCCGCCGCTTGGTAAATCGGCCATATTAGAGTCATGCCATACACATACACGGCAGCCAAAAGCACCATGGCGGCGATCGCGCGCCCAGATGTCAAGATTCGGCTTCGCACATTCCGGATCGCCCAGCGCCAAAGCGGAAACGTCACATAAAACGGAATGATCATCACGATATACCATAAGTGATACGAGGCTTTGCCGGTGAATGCCAGCCCCGCGAACTGCTGTATGCCTGGGAAGAGGCCGTTGCTCTGCAGCAATGCAGGAGCAGCATAGATGAGGGACCAGAACAAATACGGGATGCCGATGTCCTTCAGCCGTTTTTGCAGAAACGAACCGTACCGAAGCGGCCCGTCATAATTGTAAAACAGCACGAGACCTGTAATAAAGATGAACACCGGAACGGCAAACTTGGAAATAAGAAGAAAAAGTGTAAACATCACGCCATCCGAAAGCGTTGTATCCGGCTCGGACAAATAGTGGCCGATCGAGTGCTGCAGCACAACGGCCAGAAAGGCGAGCGCCCGTAAAACATGTATTTCTTCGATGTTGTTTTTTTTCATTTCTATCCTTTCTGACCCCCTGATGACAATAAACCCTACGGCTATGATTCAAACAACTCTATCATTATAGTGCAAAAGCATAGCTTTATGAAAGAAAAGAGGGTTTAGGATTTCTGGAATTTCAGGAAAACAATAAAGTGATTTACCGGCGTCCTCTATGAAGCGTCGGGCTGATCCACACGGCGGATTCTCCGGTTTTGGAAGAGCGTCCTGGCTTTGGAGCCTTCGTTTGCTTTGAAACGAACAGGCCGGAAGGGGCTGTTTTGCGGGTCTGCGATTTGCCGCTCCGGCTGGCGGCCGTGGTTTTGGTGTCGGCTCGTTGTGCGGACCTCGACCGGTATGACGATCTCATATACTGAGCTGAAGTGTTCGGTGCAGAACCGGTCGCCGGGTCGACGGATTCAGGTACGTCCGATAGCGGCGAGAACAACAGCGTCCGGGCCCCTTGATCATAAGCAAGCAGGCACGGCTGCCCGTTGCCCAGACGAAGCTTGGCCGCAGCGCCCGCCGACAGCACGAATTGTTCGCTAAGCTCGTTTGGGGGCACCGAGAGGCGGAGCTTGACGGAAGCATTCCCGTGTCTGGCCCGCACGGTCCCGCTCCTTCGTGCGCCGGCCATTCCAAGCTTGTTCAATAACGAATACCCGATTCTTACTCTCGGTTCCGCTCGGCCCTTTTCGGTAAGCACGACTACCCGCTCTTTGTTAACGGTAATTTTGGTCAGAGTCACGGTATGCTCGAGCTCGTTATATTCCAGCAGACAGCGGGCTCCTCCCCGCAGGTCGACGGCTTGGGCCGTGGCTGGTCCCATTTCGATGTAATGAAACAGGCATTCGTCGTCGAGTCCCCGCACGATGCGGATTTGTTTGTCCGGACTGCCTTCTTTTTTCAAAACGACCATCGTTCCGTCCCGAAGTGTATGCAGCTCGTGTTCGTAGCCGTTTATACAATTCGCGACTACCGTCATCGTATCCTCGCCGTGCTCCGGGTTCACTACGACATCGAATAGTCCTCTAGCCACTTCGATCCTCTCCCGTATTCCGATGTAAGTTCCTGACGTCCTGCTTGCATTTATATATGGTATGTCGCCCGTCGTCCCATGGTACGTACAGGTGTCCCCGAGGCAGCTATAACGAAAAAAAGGCTACGGTCCCGGAAACACGGTATAATGGAGCTGGAACAGAGAGCAGCCTGACTGCTGGACGAGAGGAGAAAGAGGCTTATGGGGATGACCCGGTATACGCATTTGTTGTTCGACCTGGACGGGACATTAACCGATCCGAAGGACGGTATTACCCGGTCGATTCAATATGCTTTGGGGCGTATGGGAATCGAGGAGCCGGATTTGAACAAGCTGACGCCGTTTATCGGTCCGCCGCTGCAGGTGTCGCTGCGCGAGCGGTATGTTTTCACCCCGGAGCAGGCGTGGGAAGCCATTGGCTGGTACCGGGAATATTTCACGGAACGGGGCATGTTTCAAAACGAAGTGTACCCGGGCATCCCGCAATTGTTGGCGGAGCTCGGGGCAGAGGGCCGCAAGCTGATCGTCGCGACATCGAAGCCGATCGTATATGCTAAGCGAATTTTGGAGCATTTCGGGCTGGACCGGCATTTCGCCCATTTGGCGGGGAGCGAGCTTGACGGGACGCGTTCGGACAAAGCCGACGTGATCGCCTATGCGCTGGAGCTGGCGGGCTTCCCTCCCGTTTCCGCCTGCTTGATGATCGGCGACCGGAAACACGATATCGAGGGGGCGAGGGCTCACGGAATGGATTCGGCGGCCGTCGCTTACGGCTACGGCACCGCCGAAGAACTCAGGCTGGCGCAGCCCGCATATAGCGCCGCAACGGTACATTCGCTAGCGGAGCTGCTGCGCGGATGAGCCGCGGGGGCTATGTCGGCGTCGACGGCTGTCCGGGCGGCTGGCTTGCGGTGAGGCTGTCGGAGGATGGACAGAGCTGGGCGGCAGACGTATATGAAGACCCCCATCTCCTGTGGGAGGCCCATCGGGAGGCCAAGCTGATGCTGATCGACATGCCGATCGGCTTGACCGACGGCCGGGAGCCGCGGGCTTGCGACGCGCTCGCGCGGGAGCTGTTGAAGCCGGGGCGGGCTTCCTCGATCTTCGCCGCGCCGGTACGCGAGGTACTGGGAGCAGCTGGCTACGCCGAGGCGAATGCCCTGCAACGGGAGATTAGCGGCCGCGGCTTGTCGCGCCAGTCTTGGGGCCTCGTGCCGAAAATTCGCCGGCTCGACGAGCTGCTCCAGCAGAACATGGAGGCGCGCGGGCGCTTCCGCGAGTCGCATCCGGAGCTGTGCTTTGCGCAGCTCTTCGGCGGGCCGATGCGCCACGGTAAGAAAACGCCGGAAGGCTTCGCCGAGCGGCTCGCGCATTTACGGCGGGTCTGCGCGCACGCCGATGCCATCGTCGCCGAGCGGCTCGCGCGGTATCCGCGCAAGGTGCTGGCCCGCGACGACGTGCTCGACGCGCTGGTGCTCGCGGTCACCGGCTGGCTCAGCGGCGGCGCATTGCGCCAGGTGCCCGCCGAAGGCGATGCGGACCGAACGGGGCTGCGGCGTACGATTTCATTTTACAAGCCGGAGGGACGCACGCTTGCTGCCGGGAGGCAGTAGATCTGGCGGCACCGGGGTTTACAGCGGTTCGGATTGGCTTAATCATTATGCGTCAATTGCAAAGGCCGGGATTCCTTGAAACAAAGGGATTCCGGCCTTGTACTTTTTACCGGGTCCGAAAATAGGCGGCTTCTTGAAAAAACACAATTGACAATGATAATCATTATCACTTAATATGGTTGAGGAAGTACATGGAACATTACGGAAAACGGAGGGGCTTGGATATGAAACTGATTATTGTGTTTGCCAGCATGACGGGCAATACGGAGGAGATGGCCGACGAGGTCGCAGAGGGGGTCCGCGAAGCGGGGATCGAGCCGGTCGTCAAAAACGTGATGGATACAAGCGGTCATGAGCTGGGAGAGTATGACGGTATTATTCTTGGAGCCTATACTTGGGGCGACGGCGAGCTGCCCGACGAATTTCTGGACTTCTACGAGGAGATGGACGGTCTGGAGCTGAGCGGAAAAAAGGCGGCGGTCTTCGGTTCGGCCGATTCCTCGTACGCGCAGTTCGGCAAGGCGGTCGACCTCCTCAAGGAGAAGCTGGAGGAGCTTGGAGCGGACGTTGTCGCAGAAGGGTTGAAGGTGGAGTTAAACCCGTCGGATTCGGATAAAGCCGCCTGCCGGGCACTCGGCAAACAGGTGGCAGACGCTTTGGCCTGATACGGCTGCTGTGCGCCGGTTCGCCTTATCGCAGCGCTTCAGCCGGCGCATCCACTCATCCAGTTCGGCCGTCAGCTCGTCTTACCCCCGGCATCTTCCTCGGTCGAACGCTCCTCTTCCGCAACGGCCTCACGCTTTGAATCCCAAGCACGCCGACCGGTGTGCGCAGCTTGCTTCCCTCGTTGATCCGCGTTTTCTCCCGGCATCGGCATTCGCCTCCCGATCATCTTACGGCATGCGGCTTGGAGCTCCGAAGAGAGCGTGATAAAATCAATTCAGACGAACTTTGTCGAAGATCGATTTCACGCTATCGAGATCGGGAAAGGAGAGAGGGAAAACGATATGTTTACGGCCTTTATATTCGATATGGACGGGGTCATCATTGACAGCGAGCCGCTTCACTTCAAGGTGGATATGGAAGTGATGGGAGGGCTTGGCGTCCCGATTACGAAGGAGGAGCTGGAAGGGTATGTCGGGATGACCAATCCCGAGATGTGGACCCGAATCCGGCTCAAGTACGGCTTGACGCCATCCGTCGAAGACATCATCGAATTGCAACTGAAGCGGAAGCTGGCGTACTTGGAGGCTTCGGACGACCGGCCGATCGAGGGGATCACGGAGCTGCTTCATTCGCTCCATGGCACCAAGCGGATCGGTCTGGCTTCCTCCTCGCCAAGGGTGTTCATCGAGGCGGTGCTGAATAAGTTCGATCTGCTTTCGTATTTCGATTTTGTGATAAGCGGCGAAGAGGTGGACCATGGCAAACCGGCGCCGGATATTTATTTGAAAGCCGCTGAAATGCTCGGAGCCTCGCCCGACCAATGCATCGTCCTGGAAGATGCCCGTCATGGCGTGGCTGCGGCCAAAGCTGCAGGCATGACGTGCATCGGGTTTCAAAATGCAAATTCCGGGGAGCAGGATTTGTCGAAAGCCGATTGGATCGTCGGCTCGATCCGCCAGATCCGGCTTGAAGAGCTCGAGAGGCTGATCCCATCCGCCGAAGCGGGAGCTTAAGCTCCCGCGTAGTCGGTCCAATACTGAGAAGCGCACCTTTGCGGGCAGAAGCGTAATTCGCAGCCCGGCCGGTGCGCTTCTGTTTTTCTCTCCTTCCTCAGAAAGAACCCCATTAGTCCCCATTGTTCAGTCGATTACCTTCTCGCTTGAATCTCGTATATGGCATAGACGCCTCCGACAGCGCATAAATTACCAAGTACAGGGGAGATGGCAACGCTTTCGGACAACCTGGCCGGCCGTTTGCCGCAAGCGGGCAAAGCGGGTGGTCCTGCGGTTCAGCCGCCAGGCGGTTAACCGTTTCCCCAATCGGCCGCCGCCGAGGCATCATGCGTGACCGGTGAAACCGTCGGCGTCGGTCCCCAGACCCAGGCAACCTTGCATGGAGGTGGTTTTAATGCCCGACAAGCCTTGGCTGCGTCACTATCCTGCCGAGGTGCCGCCGACGTTCGACTACCCGCGACATTCGCTGGCTTGTTTTTTGACGGAGTCCGCCCGTATGTATCCGCAGCGTGCCGCCTTGGATTTTATGGGCAAAACGATGACTTACCGCAAGCTTCTGGAGCAAGCGAGCCGATTTGCGGACGCGCTTGTCCGGCACGGCGTGCGCCAAGGCGACCGGGTGGCGCTCATGCTGCCGAACTGCCCGCAAACGGTCATTGCGTATTTCGGCACGCTGCTTATGGGCGGTATCGTCGTGATGACCAATCCGATGTACACCCCGCGCGAACTGGAGTATCAGCTTAAGGATGCGGGGGCCCGGACGATCGTCACGCTGGATCTGCTGTACCGGCGGGTATCGGAAATTGCCGAGTCCGCCGAGCTAAGACATGTCATCGTCACGTCGATCAAGGACTACATGCCTGTCCCGCAAAAATGGCTCTACCCGTTGTTCGCGAAGAAGCAGGGACTGGACCGGAGAGTCGTTTACGGCAACGGCGTTTACCCGTTCCGGCAATTTATTGAGCGGGGTTCCCCGGAGCTTCGGCAAGCGGAGGTGGATGCGGAGCGCGATCTGGCTTTGATCCAATATACGGGAGGCACGACCGGGCGAGCCAAAGGGGTGATGCTGACGCATTATAACCTGATCGCCAATTCGATTCAAAGCCGGCTGTGGTCCTACCGTTTGAAGTCCGGGCAGGAAACGTACTTGTCGGCGCTGCCGTTTTTTCATGTGTTCGGGCTGACGGTGCTGCTGAATCAGTCCGTTTATTTGGGCGGAACGCTGGCGCTCCTGCCGCGATTCGAGACCGGCTTGCTGCTTGAGACCATCCGCCGGACGAAGCCGACCGTGTTCCCCGGTGCGCCGACGATGTATATTGCGCTTCTTCAGCAAGCCCGCAAGCCGCGGTTTAACCTGTCCTCGCTGAAGCTGTGCATCAGCGGGGCCGCTCCGCTGCCGCTTGAGGTGCAGGAGCAGTTCGAGGCCATCTCGGGAGGCCGCCTCGTCGAGGGCTACGGTTTAACGGAAGCGTCGCCCATCACGCACGGGAACAACATCTGGGAGCGGCGGAAAATCGGCTCCATCGGCATTCCGTTCCCCGATACGGACGCGCGGATTGTCGACCCGCAGACGCTGGAGGAGCTGCCGGTCGGAGAGGTTGGCGAGCTGGCCGTCCGCGGGCCTCAAGTGATGAAGGGCTATTGGAACCGGCCGGAGGATACCGCAGCGGCGCTGAAGGACGGATGGCTGTACACCGGCGATATGGGAAGGATGGATGAAGACGGCTTTTTTTACATTTTGGACCGGAAAAAGGACTTAATCATCGCCGGCGGCTTCAATATTTATCCGCGCGAGATCGAGGAGGTGCTGTACGAGCACCCGGATGTGGCGGAGGCCGTGGTGGCCGGCGTGCGCGATCCGTACCGGGGGGAAACGGTCAAGGCGTATCTGGTTATGAAGCAAGGCAGCGAGGCGGGAGCCGAGGAGCTCAACCGGTGGTGCCGGGAGCGGCTGGCCGCCTACAAGGTGCCCCACATTTACGAATTTCGGGACCATCTGCCCAAAACGATGGTCGGCAAAGTGCTTCGCAGAAAGCTGCTGGAAGAAGAGGCGGAACGGACGGAAGGCGAAACGCCCGGCGATTGACGGCAGGTGCGGCCGGGGCCCTGAACCGAAGGACGGATCGTCCGATTCATGAGCGATAATCCCGTCTTTCTCCGCCGCAGGCACCCCGGCGTCCGGCCCCATGTCAAAAGGAAAGCCGAAAAGGGCCAGCCCATCATCGGTCTTTGTAAAAAGACTGGAGGGCGGCCCTCTTCCTATTCGTTTCGATCATTCGGCAGCGATTAGGAGGATGTTCACTTTGTCTGCTTTAAGGCGGCAATAGCTTCCCGGAAGGCAACTACTTCTTCGAGCATTTCACTCTCTTGTGTATTGACGCTGGTCTTGACGATAACGATGTTTTCCTTTTGATTTACATAAATGGATTGGCCATAAATGCCGCTTGCAAGAATTTCTTGGCTGTCGCCGGGCAGCCACCACTGATTTTTATAGTATGGCATTCCCGGACTGCCGACATAGGTTTCTTTGACCCAGTTATCGGAGATGATCCGCTTGCCGTTCCAGAGACCGTTATTCAAGTACAGGCGGCCGAATTTGGCATAGTCGCGCAGCGTTGCATTGAGAAAGGCGAATGTCATGTCATCGCCGTGCAAATCCGTGTTCCAATAGGCGCGGCTTTCCATGCCGAGGGGCTTCCATATTTTTTCTTCCAAATATTGCGCAGGCTGCTTTCCGGTTACTCTGTGAATGAGCATGCCCAGCACCTGGGTGTCCGATCCTTTATAAGTAAAGGTCCCCGGTGGGGTTTCGGCAGGGAGGGTTGCCATTTTGCTGTTGAAAGATTTTTTATTCACAAATAATTCATTGTACCACACGGTTCTGTAAGGCTCTTCAAAAACGGGATATTTTACGCCGGACGCCATGTTGAGAATATGTTGAATCGTCACGCCGTTATACCCCGACTGACTCAGCTCCGGCAAATAATCGGTGATCGGATCGTTTACGCTTCGAATGTACCCTTCGTCTATGGCAATGCCGATGAGGGCGGAAGTAAACGATTTGGACATGGACCAGGACGTATTCAACGTTTTTGCCGTATTGCCCAGGTAATACTTTTCCACCAATATTTTATCGTCTTGTATGATAAGAAGACCTGTCGTTACGGTGCGTGCGAGCAAATCTTTAAACTGTCGGGTCTGTCCATTATACGTGTAAGTGAAATTGGGCAGTTGGCGGAGATCTTTTTTGAACCGGTACACATTGTGTTTATCATGGTGGATCGTTCGGCTTGGGAAAACTTTATCCATGGAACGAAAATTTTGCACGATCTTCTTTCGGTCAAACAGGGTTAAAAATTTGGACGGATCATAAGTCGCCGAGCTAACGGATAACTGCTCCTCCTCCGGCCCGACGATTTCTTTGTCAATCGGCAATTGGACATCCTCGTAATCTTCCAAGCTCGCAATCTGCGATTCCTCCGCATGCGACACGGAGTAGAGAGGAGAGAAGCTGCCAAACGATCCGATGACAAAAGTGCTGAGAACTGCTGACATTAACCACGGTTTCTTGGACATGTGCTGTTACACCTCTTAACATTATAGTAATAGATTGGCAGAAAGCGCTTGCATGATTTATTTTACAATATTTAATAAAATATTACAAATAAAGAACATACTTCCGAAGTGAGGGTACCTAAAGAAAACAACACTCCGCCTAGAATTTGTCGCTTCCTTATTTGGATAAATGGGATTACAACTTAATTAACGTAATATTTTATCACACATCCCAAAAAATGGCGTTCCATTCGCCGATAAAAGGGGGGATTTCATACGATTCATCGGCCGGCACGATATCCGGCCTGACCCGTCCAAAAAAAAGCAGCAAAACCTATTTAGCAGAAGGAGGATTGTTTATATTGGCAGCTAAAAAAGGATTGACACTGATGCTGAGCGCGGCGCTTGTCCTGACCTCCTGGGGCTTTTTTTCGGCTTCGCAAGCGGAGGCCGCCGGGGTGCACCCGTCGCTTCCGGATTGGTCCCATGCGGGCTACAAGGGCGGGGTGCCGCTGCCGACCGGAGGGACGGTCATCGATCTGGCATCCAAAGGCGTAAAGGCCAATGACGGCAAGGACGATTCCGATGCGCTGCAGGCAGTCATCGACGCGATTCGCAGCGGCTCGTTAACCGTCAACGGCGCCAAGGTCAGCGAGACGAACCGGGCGATTCTGCAATTTCCCGCCGGAGAGATCAATCTGAGCAAGTTCATCCGGGCGGACGCCAGCTGGGTGACCTTCCGAGGCGCGGGCACCGACCCGGCCACGGGAACAAAGATGGTGTTCAGGCCTGCCAGCACGTACACATCGGATAACGGCCTGCCCGTCATCGACGGCAAGCTGTGGCCGGGATACGGCGCTTTTCGCGTGGAGGACCGGGACAAAGATCCGGGCGAGCCCGACTATGAAGGCAGCATCAACTTTCATTGGAAATCCGGCGTCAAGGTAGCCAATGCCGGCGGCGGAACGAAGGGCGGCAATCAAATCAAGCTGGCCAGCGGAGGCGGCAAAAAATTCAAGACCGGGGACACGATCTACGTCGGAGCGGCCAATACGGCGGACTTTTATCAAATGATGGGCGCCCCGCAAAATTATTGGATCAATCAGCATATGCGCAGCCAAATGTTCAAAGTGACAAGTCTGAGCGGGGATACGCTGACGATCGACAAGCCGCTGGAATTTGACATTCCGTACAGCAACGGCGGAGCGATTCTGGGAACGACCTACTACAGCAAGGTCATGCCGATCAAGCTTGTGGAAGGCGTCGGTTTTGAAAATTTTTATTTTACGCAAGATATTTCCTATACGCAGTACAGCAATAAAAATGTAAACGATTACGATCCGGTCTCGAATCCGAACGGCGTCGGCTTGAAATTTACGAACGAGGCCCCGGAATACGCGATCCACGCAATTGTGTTCAAATGGGCGCAAAACGGCTGGGTGAAGGGCATCCGCACCTACATGACGGGCTCGCACCCGATTGTCACCGAATTCGCCAGATATATGGAGTTTCGGGACAATGTCATTTTCGGTTCGTGGAACAAAGGCAAAGGCGGCCACGGCTACTTCCGAGGCTCCAAATTGTACGACAGCAAAATTATGAACAATACGATCGACCGCGTCCGCCATCTGACACTGCAATGGTCGGCCACGGGCAACGTCGTTTCGGGCAATACGATGACGGTGGATATGAATCTGCACGGCGGCTGGGAGCGCCGCAATCTCATCGAGAACAACGTGATTACCGTTCCTTTCCGGCATCGCAGCTGGGGCGAGGGAGAAGGCGGCTCGGAGCCGGAAGGCGGAACCTGGTACCCCATCTGGTACGGTGCAGGGCCTCACGCGTCCAAGTGGTCGGGCTCGACCGGCGAGCAGAATGTGTTTTTCAACAACACGATGAGCAAGCAGGAAACGGACGGCGGAAGCTACACGACGTATGCGCCTTATAACGACCCTCACCGCATCTATCAAATCGGCTGGGACGGAAGCAAGTGGGCGCACCTGGAGAAGCCGGCCGGGACGCTGATCGGCACCTGGACCGATAACGAGAAAGTGGACTATGCGCTCGCTCCAAACAAAGGCGTCTACGACTGCTTGACGTTTTCGGGAACCTCTCTGTTGGGCGGCGGAACGGCCGTCTTGAATTGCAAAGGCAGCAACCCCGGGGATACGCAGGCGCCGTCGGCACCAGCCAATTTGACGGCAACCGGCGTCACGTCCTCTTCGGTGTCGTTTTCTTGGCATGCTTCCACGGACAACGTCGGCGTCACCGGCTATGACGTCTACAACGGCACTGCGCTGGCCGCCACCGTGACCGGCACCGGCGCAACAGTCAGCGGGCTGAGCCCGAATACGGCGTACACGTTTACGGTCAAGGCGAAGGATGCGGCCGGCAATGTCTCTGCAGCGAGCAATGCCGTTCAGGTAACGACCAGCGGAGGCACGCAGAACCCTGTGCCGGTTACGCTGACGGCAGCGGAAGACAGCTTTGTTCGAGGCGGGACGTATGCCAACGACAACTATGGCTCCTCGGACACCATGAGCGTCAAGCGGAGAGCCTCCAATGCCTCCTACGACCGCAAGGGCTATCTGAAATTCAACCTGTCTTCGATCAGCGGAAATGTCAGCTCGGCGATCCTGAAGCTGTATGTCACGAATATTCACAGCAACACGACGTCCTACAAGCTGGAAGCCAGAGGTCTGCAAAACGACGCATGGAGCGAAGCGACGATTAACGCTGCGAACCAGCCCACGGAAGCAGGAACCCTCATAGGCACGGCAACTATCAACCAAAAAGGCGCATACGTCAGCTTTGATGCGACCGCCTTTGTGAAAAGCCATACCGATGGAACCGTCAGCTTCCGGCTTGTCGGCTTGGACGAGGATTTGGGCGCCGATTACGCGACCAAGGAACATGCCAATGCGGCGATACGCCCCGTTCTTGTCGTGAATGCAGGAGGAAGCGGCGGCGATACGCAGCCGCCTTCGGTGCCGACCGGGCTGTCCGTTACGGGCAAAACCTCCTCCAGCGTATCGCTCGCATGGAATGCCTCGACCGACAATACGGGTGTCGCGGCCTACGAGGTGTATAACGGCTCGGCATTGGCCGCTACGGTGACGGGAACAACCGCGACCGTCGGCGGATTAAGTCCGAATACGGCATACACTTTCACGGTCAAAGCGAAGGATGCGGCCGGCAACGCTTCCGGCGCAAGCATTCCGGCCAGCGCGAGGACGGATGCGGTCGGAGCAGGGTGCCCGGGCGCGCTGAATTCGACGCCGGCGATTCAAAACGCGATGAAAAACGCGAAGCCCGGCGATATCATCAGCATTGCTCCGGGAACTTATCTCGGCGACGTGTCGACGTCCGGGGATACGCCCAGAACGCCGGATGATCCTTATGGGCCCGGACTGTTCTTTTCGCCGAAAAACGGGACGGCTGCCGCTCACATCGTGCTGAAAAGCTGCGATCCCGGCAACCGGGCGATTTTAACGGGAAAAGCGGTAAACGACGGGTCCTACGGCATCCATTTGACGGGGGATTATTGGGAAGTCCGCGATCTGATCGTTACGAACGCCCAAAAGGGGATCGTGGTCGATAACGGCAACAACAACCTGCTGAACAACGTTGAAGTGCATCGGATCGGGGACGAGGGCGTCCATTTTCGGGACGGCAGCTCGTACAATACGCTGGAATACTCCAAAATTTACGATACGGGCAACTACCAGCCGGGGTATGGGGAAGGAGCCTATGTCGGATCAGATGAGAGCTCGCCATACGAGCACACCGTGATCGGAAATACGATCCGGCACACCGTCTTCGACGGCGGAATTACGGCAGAGCACATCGATATCAAGGAGGGCGCCGACGGCACCGTGGTGGAGAATTGCTATTTCAACGGGACCGGCATGACGGGAGATAACAGCGCCGATAGCTTCATTGACGTGAAGGGCGTCAATTCCGTGATTCGCTTTAACGAGGGCTATCGGAACGGGAATGCGAAGGTGGCGGACGCGTTTCAGGTACGGACCCACGGCTCCAAGTACCCGACCGGAAAGGACAATACGTTTTATAACAATAAGGTGAATCTCGATAACGCGCCGGGATACGTTGTCAATGCCACAAGCGCCGCTACGGGCACGAAAGCGCACGACGACGTCCGAATCGGCGGCGGCAATTTATACAACAAAAATGTGAACAAATAATCGCGGGGAGCAGCTGCTGACTTTGATATGACTTGCGACCAATCGGCACATTAGCATGGGGGCATTCTCTCTTCACGAGGGAATGTCTCTTTTCTATGAAGCGTGCCCAGAGGCACGCATCTTCTAGCCGGTGAAAATCCGGTCGCGGGAGGGGCCAAGCCCCCGCGTAGCTAGGA
>NZ_JAHNZO010000002.1 GCF_018998565.1 Paenibacillus oleatilyticus
ATCGGAAAGCCGTATGAGGGAAAACCTCACGTACGGTTTGATGAGGAGGGGCAGATTTCTCTGCCCTTCACTCTAGTGCGAACGTGCAGCCGTTGATCGCAAGTTGAGACAAAACCGGGCTTTCCTGCTATAATAGAGCAGTTGTTTTAAGCCATGAATGAGCGTTGTTAAAATGATAAGCTTCACAGAAGCGGTATAAGGAGAAAGGGGACAATGTCAGTGATTGTTGTCGGGGGGATGATCGGTCTGGGGAAAACGTCCGTAGCCGAATTGCTGGGACGGGAGCTCGGATCGGAAGTATTTTACGAGAGCGTGGACGATAATCCGATTTTGCCGCTTTTCTATACGGCATCGAAGGAAGAGATCGAGAAGCACCGGTACCCGTTTTTACTTCAGTTATACTTTCTGGACAGCCGGTTTAAGTCGATCAAGAGGGCGCTGCGGAGCAACCGCAACGTCTTGGACCGGAGCATCTACGAAGATTGGTATTTTGCAAAAGTAAACCGCGAGCTCGGACGCATCAACGATCTGGAGTTTCAAGTGTACGAGAATCTTGCGAACAATATGCTGGAAGAGCTGGAGGAGCTGCCGAAGAAGGCTCCCGATCTGATGGTGTATTTAAAAGGCTCGTTCGAGACGGTGCTGCGGCGCATCTCGCTGCGCGGACGCGATTTCGAGCAGGACGAGTCGCTTGTCGAGTATTACCGGTATTTGTGGAAAGGGTACGACGAGTGGCTGATGAAATATTACAATCAGTCCGACGTGTTAATCGT
The DNA here is from genome assembly GCF_018998565.1 of Paenibacillus oleatilyticus. Lineage (GTDB taxonomy): Bacteria > Bacillota > Bacilli > Paenibacillales > NBRC-103111 > Paenibacillus_G > Paenibacillus_G oleatilyticus. The sequence goes on from NZ_JAHNZO010000002.1 coordinate 774, forward strand.
CGATATGGACCTGACCGACGTGGTAAACAATGAAGAAGACGCCCGGAAGCTGGTCGAGCAGGTAAAGGACAAGCTCAGCGTGTTGCAAATGTAAACGGATGATCTCATCGTCCGACAAGAAGACGGCTGCCGTCCATCAAAACGAAAGACCGGAACTCCTTCGCAGACGAAGGGGTCCGGTCTTTTGCTATTCATCATGCAAGCTAATGTTGCGGCTGCTCCTCTCTGGCGGCTGCGAACCGGTTCTGCGGCTTCGGCAGGTGAAAATGGTCTCTCAGCGTACTGCCCTCATACTCCGTACGGAACAGCCCTCTTTGCTGGAGCAGAGGCACGACGTGCTCCACGAAATCCTCCAAGCCTTGCGGAAGCAGGGGGGCCATCAGCATAAAGCCGTCGGCGGCTCTTTCCGTAAACCAGGTTTCCAGCGTATCCGCAATTTTCTCCGGCGTGCCGACGAAGTGCTCGCTGCTGAACGAGCCGGTCAGTAGGGAATAAACTTCCCTCAACGTTGGGTTTTCTCGCGCGATGACGGGCCGGTGCTTGATGTAATCGGATTTCGTCTCCGGGAGCCGATCCAGCCCGAAATCTGCCGCTCTCGAATCGAGGGTGGCTCCCGTAAAATCGACGCTTTTGAAGTAGTCCGACAAGAAGCCGATGCCCGTCTCCTCGGTGATGCAGGATTCCAACTGCTTCAGCTTCCGCTTCGCCGCTTCCTCCGTTTCGGCGATGACCGGAGAAATACCCTGCAAAATGTACACGTCGTCGGCCGACCTTCCCGCAGCGGCCACCTTGCTCTTGAAGGAACGGTAGAACTGCTTCGCATCGTCGATATCGTATTTGATGGAAAACACGACCTCCGCTGTGCCTGCGGCAAAGCTTTGTCCTGATTCGGAATTGCCGGCCTGCACGAGGACGGGATGGCCCTGCGGGGAACGACCGATGTTGAGCGGACCTTGCACGGCGAAAAACTCGCCTTGGTGGTTGATGCGGTGCAGCTTGCCCCGGTCGAAAAACTGCCCGCTCTCCTTATCACGGACAAAAGCGTCGTCCTCCCACGAATCCCATAGTCCTTTGACGACTTCGAGGAACTCCTCCGCGCGCTTATAGCGCAGCGAGTGCTCGTAATGCTCCTTGCCTCCGAAGTTGAGCGCCGTATTTCCCGACAAGTCTCGGGTCGTGACAATATTCCAGCCGACCCGACCTTTGCTGATATGATCGGCCGACATGAAGAGGCGGGCCAAATTGAACGGCTCGATGTACGAGGTGGAGGCGGTGGCGACGACGCCGATTTTCAAAGTAGCGCCCGCCAGCGCGGTAATGAGCGTAATCGGTTCGTAGCGGTTCAAAATATTCGGATGGGACGCTTCGTTGATCGCGAGGCTGTCGGCGATAAAGGCGATATCGAATTTTCCGCGTTCGGCAAGCTGTGCGAGACGCTTGTAATAATCGATGTCGATACTCGCATCGGGTTGAGCTTCGGGATGCCGCCACGAAGCGACATGCATGCCGGTGCCGACCAAATAGGCGGACAGTTTGATTTGTCTTGTTCGGGTCACAAGCGATACCTCCATATATCCAAGTTAATCAATGGATTTAATTTGTTATAATTTAGCATGATCTTGGAACGCCGTCAATTCCTCCTTGCATCGCCATCTAAAGTCCGGCAAACCCCTGGCTGTTTATCTGAATCCGGCTCCGGCTGTTTTTTTCTCGTTCTTTTCTGAAGTAAATGCCCAGCTAAAAGTTCTTGACAGCGCCCGGTCCATCCTTTAAATTAAATAAATATAATCGGTATAGTCGGAATTAAAAACGACGACTTGCACAATTAGTTGACCAGTCCACTGGAAACTAAGCTTTCCCCGAGCTATGGCTGAGGGGCGACGCTTGGTTTTTTTATTTTTATCCCGAAAAGCAGGTGAAGGAATGATCGTCATTCGCAATCTTAGCAAATCGTACAAAACATCGTCAGGCGCATTTCCTGCACTTCAGAACGTCAGCTTGCAGATCGAAAAGGGGGATATCTTCGGCATTATCGGCTTCAGCGGCGCGGGCAAGTCGACGTTGATCCGCTGCCTCAACCGGCTGGAGGAGCCGGATTCCGGCAGCATCGAGATCGAGGGCACGGTCATCACGGACTTGAACGGGAAGGAGCTGCGGCTGGCCCGGCAAAAAATCGGCATGATTTTTCAGCAGTTTAATCTGCTGGACGCGAAGACGGTGTACCAGAACGTCGCGTTTCCTTTGCAGGTCGCCGGGCATCCGAAAGCGCACATCCGCGGGCGTGTCCGCGAAATTCTCGACCTTGTCGGCCTGGGCGATAAAGAGAACGCCTATCCGTCGCAGCTCAGCGGTGGCCAGAAGCAACGGGTCGGCATCGCAAGAGCGCTTGTGAACGAGCCCGACGTGCTGCTCAGCGACGAAGCGACGTCGGCGCTCGATCCGCAGACGACCTACTCCATTCTGGAGCTGCTCAGGGACATTAACCGCCAGCTGAAGCTGACCGTCGTTCTGATCACGCACGAACTGGACGTACTGCAGCATATTTGCCGCAGCATGGCGGTGATCGAGAGCGGCCGCATCGTCGAGACCGGACCGGTCGACAAGCTGTTCCTGAATCCCGAGAGCGATACGGCGCGGCGATTCGTCCGCATTCTGGAGCATTACCGCGACAGCCGGTATGTGATGGAAGGAGTGGGAGCGGGAATATGAGAGACGATCTGATCGAGCTGCTGCTGCAGGGACTTGGCGAGACGGTCTACATGGTGCTCTGGTCTTCCGTTTTCGCGCTCGTGCTCGGCATTGCGCTGGGCATTACGCTCGTCGTGACGGAGAAGGGCGGTATTCTGGAAGCGCCGCTGCTGCACAAAATCATCGGCACGGTCATCAACAGCGTCCGTTCGCTGCCCTTCATTATTCTGATCATTCTGCTGCTGCCCCTCTCGCGGCTGATCGTCGGCACCTCGCTCGGTCCGACGGCCGCCATCGTGTCGCTCTCGATCGGTGCAGCGCCCTTCCTGGGACGGGTGATCGAAAATTCACTCAAGGAAGTGAGCGCAGGCAAGATCGAGGCCGCCAAAGCGGTTGGCGCCTCGCCGACAACGATTATTTTCAGGGTGCTCATTCCCGAAGCGCTGCCGGCGCTTGTCCGCGCGATGACGATTGCGATCATTGCGATTACGGAATTCACCGCCGTGGCCGGCGCGATCGGGGCGGGCGGTCTGGGCAGCCTGGCTATCCGCTTCGGGTACCAGCGGTTTCGCGAGGACGTCTTGATCGCAACCGTCCTTCTCATCATCGTATTGGTTCAACTCATCCAATGGTCGGGCGATTACATCGCCAAATCGATCGACAAGAAGCGTTACAAGCCGGATTGAGCGCAAACATTGCGTTTGTGAAGGAACGGCGGATGTTCATCATTTTAATTATAGAAAGCAGGCGTAGCTATGGGTAAAAAAGGAATTTTCTCTCTTGCATCCATCCTAGTTATTTTTGGTGCTGTCGTTTCGGGATGCGCCTCGGGCGGCACCGCGCAGGCCCCGGACACGAAGGCTGCGGCGCAAGGCAATGCAGCCGGTACGGCCAAACCGACGAAAGAAACGACGCTAAAAATCGGTGCGGCCGCCGTACCGCATGCAGAAATTCTAAACTTCGTTAAGCCGAAGCTGAAGGAGCAGGGGGTCAACCTCGAAGTGGTCGTCTATGACGACGAAGGGCAGCTGAACCCAGCGCTGAAAGACAAGCAGATCGACGCGAATTATTTCCAGCACGTTCCTTATCTGGATTCGGTCAAGGGCGAGAAAGGCTATGATTTTGCCGTCACGACCAAGGTTCACGTGGAGCCGATCGGCTTCTATTCAAGCAAGCTGAAATCGAAGGACGAGATCAAGGAAGGGGCGCGGATCGGCATTCCGAACAACCCGTCCAATGAATACCGAGCACTGGTGCTGCTGCAGCAGCAAGGGCTGATCAAGCTCAAGGACGGCTTGACGACGTATGAAGCAACGCCCAAGGACATCGCGGACAATCCGAAAAAGCTGAAGTTCATCGAGGCCGACTCGGCAACCTTGCCCCGGTCGCTTCCCGATCTGGAAGGCGCGATTATTAATACGAACCTCGTGCTGGAAGCCAAAATCGATCCGAAATCGGCCTTGTTCCGGGAAGATTCGAAATCCCCTTATGCCAATGTCATCGTCGTGCGCAAGGGAGACGAGACGCGGGAAGAAGTGAAGAAGCTCGACGCCGCTTTGACGACGCCGGAAGTGAAGAAGTTTATCGAAGACAAATACGGCGTTGCGGTCGTTCCGGCATTTTAGAAAAATTTACGCTGGCTGTTGATTTTTGGCGGAGTCCGGGTTATTCTTGTACTGACAACTTCATATGCGCGGGAGCTTGGTGAAGCCAGGCTGAGAGGATAACCGGATGTTATCGACCGTTAAACCTGATCTGGGTAATGCCAGCGGAGGAAACACGTAGCCTTTGTATGCACAAAGACCGCTTCTTTGCCGTTGCGGTCTTTTTTGTATGCATTACGTTCCCCGCTTGCTCACATTCATTCGAGGAGGAATTGAACATGACAAGCGAAAACAAGTCAAATCAACAACAAGCCGTGCCGGACGTATCGGGATTTCCCGGGAGCCGAAAAGTGTACATTCAAGGCTCCCGCAGCGACATTCGGGTCCCGATGCGGGAAATTGCTTTGAGTCCGACGGTGAGTGCGGAAGGGGAAACGGCCAATCCGCCCGTTCGCGTCTACGACAGCAGCGGTCCGTACACGGACGGCGATGTCCGGACCGACATCCGGCAGGGGCTTCCGGCCAATCGGCGGGGATGGATTATGGAACGGGGCGACGTGGAGGAGTATGACGGAAGAGCGGTAAAGCCGGAAGACAACGGCTTCAAGGAGGAAGAGGGAGCCCGGCGGCAGGAATGGTTTCCCGGAGCAACGCGCCGTCCGCTGCGGGCCAAGCCGGGTGCGAACGTTACGCAGATGCACTACGCCAAAAAAGGAATTACTACGCCCGAGATGGAATATATAGCTATCCGCGAAAAGGTCACTCCCGAGTTCGTGCGCAGCGAGGTGGCGCGCGGTCGGGCGATCATCCCGTCGAACATCAACCACCCGGAAAGCGAGCCGATGATTATCGGCCGGAACTTCCTCGTGAAGATCAATGCGAACATCGGCAATTCCGCCGTCGCTTCGTCGATCGACGAGGAAGTGGAGAAGATGCGGTGGGCGACGCGCTGGGGGGCGGATACGGTCATGGACTTATCGACCGGCAAGCACATTCATACGACGCGCGAATGGATCGTCCGCAACGCTCCGGTGCCGATCGGGACGGTGCCGCTGTATCAGGCGCTTGAGAAGGTCGGAGGGAAAGCGGAGGAGCTGTCCTGGGAAATATACCGGGATACGCTGATCGAGCAGGCGGAGCAGGGCGTCGATTATTTTACGATCCATGCCGGGGTGCTGCTGCGGTACATTCCGCTGACCGCGAATCGCGTGACCGGGATTGTGTCCCGGGGCGGGTCAATCATGGCTTCGTGGTGTCTGGCGCATCATCAGGAAAATTTCTTGTACACGCACTTTGAAGAAATCTGCGAAATTATGAAAACGTACGACGTCGCTTTTTCGCTTGGGGACGGCCTGCGCCCGGGGTCCATCGCCGATGCGAACGACGAGGCGCAGTTCGCGGAGCTGGATACGCTGGGCGAGCTGACGCAAATCGCCTGGAAGCACGACGTGCAGGTGATGATCGAAGGCCCCGGCCACGTGCCGATGCACTTGATCAAGGAGAACGTGGACCGGCAGCTTGAGGTGTGCCAGGAAGCGCCGTTCTATACGCTCGGACCGCTCACGACCGACATTGCTCCCGGCTACGATCACATTACTTCGGCCATCGGAGCCGCGATGATCGGCTGGTTCGGGACGGCGATGCTGTGCTATGTCACCCCGAAGGAGCACTTGGGGCTTCCCAACAAGAACGACGTGCGGGAAGGCGTCATCGCCTACAAAATCGCGGCGCATGCGGCCGACTTGGCCAAAGGCCATCCGGGCGCGCAGGAGCGGGACGACGCGCTGTCGAAGGCGCGGTTCGAATTCCGCTGGCGGGATCAGTTTCATTTGTCACTCGATCCCGAAAGGGCGCTGGAGTATCACGATGAGACGCTTCCGGCGGAAGGCGCGAAGACGGCCCATTTCTGCTCGATGTGCGGCCCGAAGTTTTGCAGCATGCGTATTACGCAGGATATACGGGAATATGCTAAACAACACGGTTTGGAAGACCGCGCCGCGCTTGAGAAAGGCTTGGAGGAGAAGTCCGAGGAGTTCAAGAAAGCGGGTGGTATGATTTACAATTAAACGCCCTGGGAGGGATCGTATGTTTACGGAGCAGGAAAAGGAAGCGTTATACAAGGTCATCTATACGAGAAGGGATGTCCGTTCCTTCCTGCCGGACCCGATTCCGGAGGAAGCGGTGACGAACGTGCTTCACGCCGGCCACCACGCGCCGTCCGTCGGCTTCATGCAGCCCTGGAACTTTATATTGGTGACTTCGGAGCCGCTGAAAGAGCGGCTGGCCTGGGCCGCGGACAAGGAAAGAAGGGCGCTGGCGATTCATTACGAAGGCCAGCGACAGGACCAGTTTTTGAGCCTCAAGGTGGAAGGGCTGAAGCAAGCGCCGCTGACGATCTGCATTACATGCGATCCTACCCGGGGAGGCGCCCATGTGCTCGGCCGCAACTCCATCCCCGAGACCGACATGCTCTCCGTCGCTTGCGCGATCCAGAATATGTGGCTGGCTGCCTGTGTGGAAGGGCTTGCTATGGGATGGGTAAGCTTTTATAAGAAAAACGACGTGCGCGAAATTCTGGGCATTCCGCCGCATATCGAGCCGATCGCGCTGTTGTCGGTCGGGTATACGGAGAACTACCCGGAGAAGCCGATTCTGGAGACGGCTCAGTGGGAGAAGCGCCGCTCCTTGCAGGACCTCATCTATCACGAGACGTGGGGAAACCGGCAGCCGGAATGATCGAACTTTTCTATTTTTCGATTGAAAATGTCAATGGACCGGCACCTTGACGGCAATCACCACCCGATGATACAGTGAAAATCAAATACATTATATCCGATGTGTTTAGTGGAAATTAATTTGCTGCAAACTGGTGCATCGGATGAAGCTTAAGGAAAACGGGTGGGGTGCTATGGGGAAATCGGATGAAATTTGGATTCGCGATGCGACGGAGCTTGACCGGGAAGCGATTCTTGAGGTCATGCTGGAGGCTTATGAGCAGTACCGGCCGGTGCTGCCTTCTGCCCGGTGGGAGCCGTACCGGGAGTCGATCCGGGCCTCCGTGGACGGAGAAGGTCCTGCGGCCCGGCTTGTTGCCGAGCTTGCGGGGAAGGTGGTCGGGAGCGTTCAGCTGTTCTTGTCCTCCGAAGCCGCTTACGGCATGCCGGAGCTTGGGATTCAGTCGCCGATCATCCGCTTTCTGTCCGTTTCGCCAGCCGTGCGGGGCCGGGGAATTGCGACGCTGCTAATTCAAGAAAGCGCCAGGTGCTCGCTCGCCTTAGGGGCGGCTACGCTGCATTTACATACGTCGGACATGATGGAGTCCGCGGTCCGATTGTATGAGCGCTTAGGCTTCGAGCGTGCCTTCGACAAGGATATGCGCAATGGCGATACGCTTGTGAAGAGTTACCGGATTCATTTGAAAGAAGCCGCTCTATTGTAAACACCGATTTTGCAACGCCTTAAGGAGATATCGCTGAGACATGTGTCTTTTGGATATCTCCTTTTATTATTCGTAATCGTGATTTATATTGGTTAATCGCCGATGTTCACCCCAGGGTTGATGACGGCTCTCCCGCCAATCCATACATTGTTGCCGATAGTTACGGGTTTCCCGTATTCAACTCCCGAATTTCTTTCGTTCGGATCTAACGGATGCGTAGCGGTATAAATGTGTACGCCCGGGGCCATGAAGCCGTTATCCCCTATCCAATTTCGCATACATCCAGGAAGACGCAATCGAAATTTGCATAAAAATTTTCGCCGACATGAATGTTGTAACCATAATCACAGCGCAAAGTCGGTTCTATGTATATACTTTCTCCAGTTGAACCGAACAATTCTTTTAATAGTTCCGTCCGAGTGCTTTCTTCGGTTTCTAAGGTCTGGTTGTATAATCTGGTTAGTCTTCGTGCATTTGCCCGTTCTTGCAGCAATTCCGGGTCAGCCGCAAGATACAGTTCGCCATTCAGCATTTTTTCTTTTTCTGTTTTCATTTCTCCGTCTCCTTAACCAAAATAAAAGAATTCCAAAATGTAGAATTCACTAGAATCTTATCATATAGATATATAATTATAAAAAGAAACGAGGCATGTCCTCATCCCGTTTTTTCGCAGGATGAGGCCGTACGAGGTGATAAAACAACACAATAAAGGAAACTATTCATTGAATATCAGGCTATAAATATTTATATATTGTACAATATTTCTTTTTGTGTTATACCTTATTGAGGGTAAATGTTGGGCAAGACCTGATATCCGATCAGTCATGCCCACGCATAACCAATAATAACAACATGGGGGAAGTCCACGTGTCCTTGATCGTAAAGAACGAACAGAACGATAAGAATGAACCTACGCAAGCGCAAGAGAAGCTCAACTTGTTCGAAAGAACGCAGGAAGTCATCCGTACCGCTCTTGATCGAATGGGGTATAAGGACGATGTATACGACTTGTTGAAAGAGCCGCTTCGGCTGCTGACGGTGCGCATTCCGGTTCGCATGGACGACGACTCGATTAAAGTATTTACAGGCTACCGCGCTCAGCATAACGATGCAGTCGGCCCGACCAAAGGCGGCGTCCGCTTCCACCCCGACGTGACGGAAGAGGAAGTCAAAGCGTTGTCGATGTGGATGAGCATCAAATGCGGCATTACGGGGCTGCCGTACGGAGGCGGTAAGGGCGGTATCCAGTGCGATCCGCGGTCGATGTCCTTCCGCGAGCTGGAGCGCTTGAGCCGCGGCTATGTCCGCGCTATCAGCCAATTGGTCGGCCCGACCAAAGATATTCCGGCGCCGGACGTGTTCACGAACTCGCAAGTTATGGCTTGGATGATGGACGAATACAGCCGCATCCGCGAATTCGATTCGCCGGGCTTTATTACCGGCAAGCCGCTTGTATTGGGCGGCTCTGCGGGCAGAGAGTCCTCGACTGCGCTTGGGGTAACGATCGTGATGAAAGAGGCTGCCAAAATCGCAGGCATCGAAATTCCGGGCTCCCGCATTATCATTCAAGGCTTCGGAAACGCAGGCAGCTTCCTCGCTCAATTCCTGCATCAAGCGGGAGCGAAGGTCGTGGGCATCTCCGATGCTTACGGGGCTTTGTACGATCCGGAAGGTCTCGATATCCCGACGCTGCTGGACAAGCGGGATTCGTTCGGCACGGTCACGCCTTATTTTAAAAGTCAGCAAATTACAAATAAAGAGCTGCTTGTGCAAGAATGCGACATTCTGGTTCCGGCAGCCATCGAAAACCAGCTTACGGAGGAGAATGCGCCGGACATCAAGGCCCGCATCGTAGTCGAAGCGGCGAATGGACCGACGACGCTCAAGGCGACTGAAATTTTGACGGACCGCGGCATTCTGCTCGTTCCCGACGTGCTGGCCAGCGCCGGCGGGGTAGTCGTCTCCTATTTCGAATGGGTACAAAACAACCAAGGCTACTACTGGTCGGAGGAAGAAGTTCAAGAGAAGCTGGAAAAAATATTGACGACTTCCTTCCATAATGTATACCGGACCTCGACGGACAAAAAAGTAGATATGCGATTGGCGGCTTACATCGTAGGGCTGAAGCGGGTGGCCGAGGCCATCAAGTGGAGAGGCTGGGTATAGGCTTATATAGAAGAAAAACGGCAAAAATCCATCTATGGGAGCATAGGTGGATTTTTGTTTGCATCCGTCGCTCCGTATAACAAAATTACGGTTGGCTCACCATAATATGGGGGGCGACAGGCATGTGGAAATTTATTTCGACTCATATGATGAATTGGGAAATTATTTTGCAAGCCTTCCTGTGCAGTGTGGTGCCTTATGGTGTGTACAAGCTGGGAGCTTGGTTAAAATCGGCTTTGACGATCCGCAGCAGCAGCAAGCCTGCCGCGGAAGACCGGTTATACGTCTTTTCCGGAAAGTTCGAGAAGGACTTGCCGGAGCTTCAGGACAGATTAGGCCACAATGACGATATATTGATCCGAACGTTTGAAATAGGCGATGCACGGACGCAAGCTGCTTTGATCCTGGTCAAGGAGCTGGCGGACAAAAACTACATCGATACGCATGTATTACCTTCTCTGATGTCCGACTTCGCCATGCCAAGCTGCGCGGATGAACTGCCGCCGCATATTAGGAATCGGATCTTGTCCGTGAGCGAGCTGGGTGAAGCAGAGAACCTGCGCGATTTGCTGCCCGGTTTATGGAAAGGCCATGCCGGCCTCTTGATCGACGGCTGCCCGAACGTCTTCGTCCTGGCCACCGGAAGCGAGAAAAAACGCAGTCTCGGCGAACCGGCCTCGGAGGCTTTGGTCCGGGGGCCGCGCGTCAGCTTCAATGAAAGTCTGGCGGATAACACCGCGCTGCTGCGTCAGCTCGGCGGGAGTCACACGCTATGTATCGTTTACACGCTGCTGGGGCGTAAAGCTCCCAAAACGGTAGCGATCGCTTACAATAGCGATATTGCCAATGACGCTTTGGTGCAGGAGGTCCGGCAGCGCATCGCCCGGATCGATATGGACGATGTTCCCGATTCCGGGTATATCGAACAGTTTATCGAGGATAATCATCTTACGCTGTTTCCCCAAGTGCAAAATACGGAACGGCCGGATCGGGTCAACAGCGCGCTGATGGAAGGCAGGGTCGCGATTCTGCTGGACGGCTCCCCGTTTGCGCTGATCGTCCCGGTAAGCATCAGCATGCTGCTGCAATCCCCGGAGGATTATTATGAGCGCTGGATTCCGGGTACGCTCGTGCGCGTATTACGTTACACCGCAGCGCTGATTTCCACGCTCGGGCCCGCGCTCTACATTTCGTTCATCTCGTTCCATCAAGGGCTGATTCCTACCAAATTGGCGGTGTCCATCGCCGGCTCAAGGGAAGGCGTGCCCTTTCCTTCGTTAATCGAAGCGTTGATCATGGAAGTATCGATCGAAATTTTGCGCGAGGCCGGTTTACGCTTGCCGAAGCCTATCGGTCAGACCATCGGCATCGTCGGCGGTCTCGTCATCGGGGAAGCGGCGGTACAAGCCGGCATTGTCAGTCCCATCATGGTCATCGTCGTTGCCATTACGGCCATTTCTTCGTTTGCCATCCCTCAATACAGCGCAGGAATCGCTTTGCGGATCATCCGTTTCGGTACGATGTTTTCGGCGGCCGTCTTCGGACTGTACGGGGTCATCCTGTTCTTCCTGCTGGTGTGCAGCCATTTGGCCAAGCTGAAGAGCTTCGGCATTCCTTACTTGAGCCCGGCGGCTCCTTACCGGCTCGAAGATTGGAAGGACTTCGTCCTCCGCGCGCCGCTTTCTTTCATGACGCGCCGTCCGAAGGCCATGCAGGCCAAACAGCCGAAGCGCCGCGGATAGCAAGCTTGGATCGTTATCGCAATCCCCCGGGTGACACAAGTTGTCCGGGTTATTCGTCGTTATCCGATATGAAAACGTACTTTTAACCATTATTGAAAAATGATTGGAAATTAAGCTTGTCCCCCCGTAACACATGCGGATCAAAATTCATAAAAATGTTGTATGTTCTGTCGAGAGCAAAGAAAGCGTGATCACCCGGCCGCATACTCCTTGCCCGGGACCTTCCTTTCTATCTCTTGCCAGTCTCCGGCTCGAGCCGGCACTACTTTATTTTGACGGAGGGAATGTCAACATGAGTGAATTTCAGAATGAGCTTCAGCAATTGCAAGTCGCGGCATACAATGCGGGTCAGGTGACGCCCCTACAGCATCAAGGCCAGTATGAGGCCGATACCCGTCTATGCGGTTGTGGTTGTGGTTGTTTCCGTTGTCCATGCGGGGGATGCGGTTGCTTCCGCTGCTTCTGCAGCTGCTTCTGCGGCGGAGGTTGCGGTTGCGGAGGCGGAGGCGGTTGCGGCTGCGGAGGTTGCGGAGGACGTTGCGGAGGCGGGCGCTGCGGACGTTGCGGTTAAGTAGTTAACAGGACTACCCGGAAGTATCAGCCCCTGCACACGCGGCTTCGATCCAAACCGCAGGGGCTGGAACGGCCCCTTAAAAATAATTGACAAGAAGGACAAACGACAATACATAAGATAGCAGTGAACATCCGGCCGGATTGACCAAAAGTACGGATAAGGAGGAGTGAGATGACCACATTAGATGCTTCCGTGCGTCCGAAAATGAACGGGGACACCTTTTTTATCCCCGATCCGAATGGTTCGGTCTATTTTAGAAACAACATGGGCTCGTTCAAACTGGAAGGCGAGTCGATTGACCGCTGGATCGAAAAGCTGATTCCGGTATTTAACGGGAAGTACACGCTTATGGAATTGACGGACGGCTTGCCTGAGCCGCACAAAGGCCGCGTGTTCGATATTGCCGCTTTATTGATCCAAAACGGCTTCGCGCGAGATGTCAGCGAAGACCTTACCCACCGGCTATCGGAAAGGATTCTTGAGAAGTTCGGCTCGCAAATTGAATTTCTGAGCAATTTTGGTGGCTCCGGCGCGCATCGCTTCGAGCAATATCGCCAACAAAAGGTGTTAGCGGCAGGTTCCGGCCCTTTTCTGGTTTCATTGGTGGCGGCCTTGCTGGAATCGGGCTTGCCCCGAATCGGAGTGGCCATTGGCGATTCATTGCCAACCAACCGTGAGCGGCTGAAGGAACTGGGGGGGCATGCCGGGAAATCCGATCCGGAAATACATATTCAGGAAGTGCCTTACCCCGGACGGGACATTTCCGCTTGGCAGCAGGTCCTGAAACCGTTCGATTCGATCATGTACGTATCGCAGGAAGGGGATATTGAAGAGCTTCGGATCGTCCAAGCGGCCTGCAAGGGGGAGAGCAAGCTTTTTCTTCCCGCGATTTGCTTGCAGCAAGCCGGTTTGGCCGGGCCTCTTGAGCGGCCGGAAGACGGGAATGGCTGGGAGTCGGCGCTGCGTCGCATTCATCAGCCCGTTCTGCGCCAAGATCCGCAGCAGCATGGGTTTTCTGTCCATGCCGGGGCTTTGCTGTCGAATGTGATCGTATTCGAGCTGTTCAAAACGGTGACGGGTGCCGCCGATCCGCTGCGAAATCAAGCGGTATATTTGCTGAACCTGGAGACGCTGGAAGGGGATTGGTATTCGTTCGTGGCTCACCCGATGGTCATCGGCTGCAACCGGATTGAACGAATTCCGGATATTGAACCACGGCTGATGCAGGATCCGGGTTCGGCGCCGGAAAGCGGAAGGCACAGCCCGCTGCTGGATTATTGCGAACGGATAACCTCGCCGGATACGGGCATTTTTTATGAGTGGGACGAAGGCGACTTAAAGCAGCTGCCGCTTGCGCAATGCCGGGTTCAGGTGGCCGATCCGCTCTCGGCCGGGCCGGTTGAGCTGCTTCCTTCCATTGTCTGCACAGGATTGACGCATGAGGAAGCAAGACGGGAGTCGGCGCTTGCCGGACTGGAAGCTTATACGTCCCGGTTGGCGGAACGTACGGGTCAGGCGTCTTCACCATCGGAAACGGACACAACGGGTCTGCGTATATCCGAATATGTCGGCATCGGAGCGGGAGAGACGCTGGCGGAAGCCGTATGCCGGGGCTTGCGAAAGTGTCTGACGGAAGAGCTGGACATTCGGCGGACCGGTCGAATGCCGCTTGTCACCCCGGTGCAGCTGAGTATGGTGGATGACGAGAGGGTCCGTTATTATTTGAAATCCTTGTCAACGCTGCAGGGGGAACCGGCCCTCGTTCTGGAGGAAGAGCTGTTCGGTTTCCCGGTGGTGCGTGCGGATATCGGCGGAAGATGGTACACGGGCGTCGATCTCAATATCACCCTTGCGCTTCGAAGGGCTCTGCTCCGAGCGCTGTCGGAGGTTCAAAGTCAATCGCCCCGGCTTCAAGTCCGCATTGCTTCGGTTCCAGGCCGGGCACCGAAAAAAGCAAGGCCCCGCAGTCTGGCCATCCCGGCCTGTGAAGAAACGGTGCAAGCCGGCGTACTGGCCTCCGCCATAGATCAGCTGAAGCAGTACGGCCGACGGCTGCTTGTATTTGATTACAGGCTCGATCCTTTCTTGAATAAAGGGCCCGTTCACGTCCTGGGCGTTGCGCTGGGAGAGGAGGTTTCGCCATGAGCAGTGTTGTAGCGGTCATCGGCAAAGGCGTGCTGGCCGATTTGATATGTGCCGAACTGAATTCCGCCTTTTGGGTGATCCGTACGGTTGAGCTGGAGGTGGAGGAGTTCCGTTCGGCCGATCTGGTTATCCTTGCGCAGGATGGTTGGCTTCCTGGCGTGCAGGACCGGGCGGAGGAGGTTCTTCAATCTGCCAAGGTGCCCTGGCTGCGGGGCTTCGTGTCTTTCGGGGAGGCGTTAATCGGACCGTTGGTTCGGCCAGGCGTTCAGGGATGCTCCAGATGCGCGGACATGCGGCGGCTCATGGCCGCCGTCGACCGCAAAGAGCTGCGAGTGCTGCACCAGCAGATTGCCGAACGCGGCGGAATTTCGCAGGACGCCTGGGCTTCCCGCACGGGACTGACGCAGGCGGCGACGCTCCTGGCCGCGGAAGCCCGGCGCGTGCTTCTCGGCGGACAGCCTCAATTGGAGGAACGAATCCTGCTGGTGAATCTAAGAACCTTGAAGACTTCACGCCACCTCTTTCTACACGATCCGATGTGCCCGATTTGCGGCGAATTGCCGGAAGATTCGGAGGAACTGGCCAATTTCTCGCTCGGGTCGAGTCCGAAGGTTCACCCGAACAGCTTCCGCTGCCGTTCGATCGACGAGCTGAAGCAGGTGCTTGCCCGCGATTATTTGGACTTCCGGACCGGACTCATGAATGGCAAAATGAAAGACAGCGTATCGCCGTTCGCCGATATTACCGTAAATCTTCCGTTTTTCGCCGGCGACGAACCGAGTTCAGGGCGGACGCTCTCCTTTGCAGACAGCGAGCTGACGGCGATACTGGAAGGCTTGGAGCGTCATTGCGGCGTGGTCCCGCGAGGCAAATGGACAAAGGTTCGCAGCAGCTACCGCGAGATCGCCGATCATGCGTTAAATCCGCTCGAGGTAGGGGTCCACGCGGATGAGCAGTATGCGCGGTCTGATTTCCCATTCCGGCGTTTTGATCCCGACCGCGAGATGGACTGGGTCTGGGGCCGCTCCATCATACACAATCGTCCCATTCTGGTACCGGAGCTGCTCGCTTATTACAGCCTCGGCTGCGGAAACGGCGTTGTCTATGAAACGTCGAACGGATGCGCTCTGGGCGGCAGCATGGAAGAGGCGATTTTCCACGGTATCATGGAGGTGCTGGAGCGCGACTCGTTCCTGTTGACCTGGTATGCGCAGCTTCCGCTCTCCCGTGTCGACCCTTATTCCGCAGGCGACCGCGAATTAAATCTGATGATCGACCGGATGAAGGCGGTGGCCGGTTACGAGCTTCACGTGTTCGATGCGACGATGGAGCATGGCATTCCGTGCATCTGGACCTATGCGAAAAACCTGAAACCGCGGGGGATGAATCTCATCTGTGCAGCGGGAGCGCATCTCGATCCGATCCGGGCGCTGAAAAGCGCGATCTTCGAGCTGGCGGGCATGATGCTCTCGCTCGATGACCGATTCGAAGCCAACCGGCAGGAAAGCGAACGGATGGCAGAGGATCCTTTCCAAGTGAGAGAGATGGAGCATCACTCCATGCTGTACGGCTTGCGGCAGACGGAGAAGCGTTTGGATTTCTTGTGGAAGAAGCCCGGACCTCCGCTGACGTTTCGGGAGGCGTTCCCGCCGCAAGTTCTGCATGCGGATCTTGCCGACGATTTGAAGATGATCCTGGAGAAGTTCCGCTCCTTGAATCTGGATGTAATCGTAGTCGATCAGACCTCGCCCGAGCTGAAGCGAAATGGGTTAACCTGCGTCAAAGTGCTGATTCCGGGGATGCTGCCGATGACATTCGGTCATCATTTGACGCGTGTTACAGGGCTGGAGCGGGTACTGCGGGTTCCGGCGCAGCTCGGCTATATGAAGCAGCCGCTCACGGTCGAACAGCTCAATCCGCATCCCCATCCGTTTCCGTAAGGGACAACGAGAGGGGAGAGTACCGTGAGCCTTAAGTCTTTTTTGCATAAGCTGCATTACGATCCCGATCATTCCAGGCCGTCGGACTTCGAACCCGATTGGAATAATGCTCCGCTCGCTTATAAGCTGTACCGCGGCTTACCGGCCTTTGCGCTCTCTTCGGAAGTGCCGCTGACCCTTGAAGGAAGATCCGTACCGGATCGACCGGAGATTCGCGATATCGGTCATTTTCTCTGGTATGCTTACGGGCTTGCACAGCTGTGCCAGTCCGTCTTTTACATGGATTACGGCGGGCCGGAGGGAGAAACAAACGTATTCCACTCGTTCCGGC
The DNA here is from genome assembly GCF_018998565.1 of Paenibacillus oleatilyticus. Taxonomy (GTDB): domain Bacteria; phylum Bacillota; class Bacilli; order Paenibacillales; family NBRC-103111; genus Paenibacillus_G; species Paenibacillus_G oleatilyticus. The sequence goes on from NZ_JAHNZO010000002.1 coordinate 17,403, forward strand.
GGTTCGCGCCTTCCGGCGGCTCCCTTTATCCGAGCGAATTGTATGTGTACTTGAAAACGGACGATTTGCCTGTCGGGATCTATCATTACGATACGGCGCATCATCGTCTCGTGCTGCTGCGCCTTGGCGATTTTGACGCGTATCTGGCCCGGGGGCTGGGGGACCGCTGCGACCTTTCGGCTTGCTTCGGCGCTGTGTTTGTGTCTACCGTATTTTGGAAAAATTTCTATAAATACAATAACTTCGGCTATCGTCTGCAAGGGCTTGACGCCGGCGCGCTCATCGGACAGCTGCTGGAAACAGCCAAGCGTTTCGGATATCATACGGGAGTGTACTTCCGTTTCCTCGACCGGGCCGTTAACCACTTGCTTGGCCTTGATGAGCAGGAGGAGAACGTGTATGCGGTCGTCCCCTTATCGCTGCAGCCTTCCGGCAGCTGGTTCTATGGCAGCGGAGCTGAAGCGGGTGTCTTGACTTCCCGCCAACTGTGCGCCGCGCTGCCTGCAATCCGGCACGAGTATTACATCCGCTCGCCCCGGACGACAGAGTACCCGATGCTGCTTCGAATGAACGAAGCTTCGTTGATGGAAACAACGCAATCGTTCGGTCCGCTCGATGCCGCGAATATCGGAGGAACGATGACCGGCGAAGGGGAGACGGTTGCGCTGCCCCGGATGCAAAGGCTGTCGTATGATCTGGCTTCGGTCGTCCGCAAGCGCTATTCGCCGCACCTGGATTTTGTTTTTAACCCGGTGGATGCTCATCAGGCCGCCGCTTTACTGCACGAGGCAACGGCCTCGTTCCCATATACGAACGATTTGGATATGGCAGGCCGCGAGCCCAGGAAGCGGGTGTCCATTTACGGCTGTTTGTACGGCATCGAAGGCATTCCCGACGGCGCTTACCGTTACGATGCTCTGGCTCACGAGCTGCGGCTGATCCGTCTGGGAGACTACAGAACGCTGCTGCAGCAGGGAATAGCCATGGGCAATGTGAATCTGTTTCAAATCCCGCTTTGCCTGCATGTGGCCGCGGACAGGAATCATTACGCGGATGCGCTCGGTTTTCGGGGGTACCGCATTCAGCAGATGGAAGCGGGAATGCTTGTTCAGCGACTGTTGATCGCGGGGGTCGCCCTTGGGCTTAACGGGCATCCGCTCCTCAGCTTTAACCCGGCGGATTGCGACAAAATATACAAGATGGAAGCGGATGACGTTACGAGTCTCATCCAAGTGCCGCTAGGAGCCTGTAGGCCCAGCTCCCGGCTGGAGGGCGGACTATACTCCTGAGAGAAAGGCAAAAGACAGCAGCTCGAAATAACTTTCGGGCAAGCTGTCTTTTTTTTCGTGTCAGCAAGCTATGGACTCTTAATAGTAAGGTGAAATTAACAGATACACAAGAACTCCGGTGGAGCTTACATACAGCCAGATGGGCATCGTCCAACGGGCGATTTTGCGGTGAGACTCGATTTTCATATTGAAGCCCCGGGTTACGGTGATTAAGGCCATCGGGACGTTCACGATCGCCAGCAGCACGTGGGTGATCAGGACAAACAAGTAAACGTATTTCAGCCACAGGCTTCCTCCGAATTTCGTCGGTTCGGTAAGAAAATGGTACATGACATACGAAACGAGGAAGAGGGCCGTGGTCACAAAAGCGAGAAGCACAAAGTTCCGGTGCGCCGCGATGTTTTTCTTCTTCACGAAATAAAGCGAAAGCAGCAAGAACGCAAAGGTAAAGCAGTTAAAAATGGCGTTCAGCAGAGGGAGCACCGTCACGTCGAAGCCGACCGTACCTTCATATTTCGGCATAAAAAACAAGGCGGCGATTACTCCGATAAGGATAATGGAAAAAACGGCGATCAATGCGGTAAAATTGCGTGGTTTGCTCATGGTATTTCCCCCGTTTCCTGGCATTCTGCGATTATCGTCCATTTAAGGATAGACATCCTTTTCTTCAAAAACAACGGGGTTTTCCCGCGTTTTGTTACATTTTATCGAAAGCTGGGAACCACGAGGTCCGGCCTGCCGCGCTTGCATAACATTGGGATGGAATGCCCACCATAATATGGACTCCGGAGCAGAATGTGGAACCGTGTTCAAAACACCGTTTCGGAGGCAAAATGAAGCATGACTACTTAGGAAGAGGGGTTGCCGTGGCTTATTTACCGCCCGAGGACCGCATCACAACCATGCAAGCAACCGTGCTGATTTCCAATTATATGCTGGGCGTAAGCATTCTGACGCTGCCCCGTACTTCGGTAGAGGCGGCGCAAACGCCCGATGTCTGGATTTCGCTCATCCTAAGCGGACTGATCACAGTAGCGGTCGGTATTCTGATTGTGAAATTGTCCCAGCGTTTTCCGGGTCAAACCTACTATCAATATAACCGGCTGCTCGTCGGCAAGTGGCTTGGGGTTGCGCTCAGTTTTTTTACGGCTTTATATTTTATAGTTATGGCCTCTTTTCAGGCTCGGGCGGTACTGGACGTTACCCGGCTGTTCCTGCTCGAGGGTACGCCTAACTGGGCGATTACGTTCGCTTTTATGTGGGTGGGGGTTTATTTGATGCTGGGCGGGATCAATCCGGTCGCCCGGCTCTTCGAAGTGATCTTTCCGATCACGACCGTCATTCTGATCTTGATCGCCTTTATGGGGCTCAGCGTATTCGAGCCCGACAATATGCGTCCCGTACTAGGTCACGGCATCATGCCGGTGCTGCGCGGGCTGAAAACGACGATACTGGCCTACACGTCCGTCGAGATCATGCTTGTCGTTCCCGCATTCATGAAGCATCCGGAAAAGGCGGTCAAAGCGGTGCTGATCGGGGTGCTCGTCCCGGCGTTCTTTTACGTCGTCACCTGCGTCATTGTCATAGGAACGTTATCGGTGGACGGCGTGGTTACCCGAACCTGGCCGACCATCTCGCTTTTCCGGAGCTTCGAGTTCAGGGGAATCTTCTTCGAGCGCTTCGAGACACTGCTGCTCGTCATCTGGCTTATGCAGATTTTTACCACCTTTACGTTGTCTTATTATCTCGGAGCGCTTGGCATCGCACAAAGCTGGAAGGTGAATCATCGGACGGTCATTTTCGTCCTGATGGCGGTCATCTATGTGATTTCCTTCGCGCCTGCGGATACGAACGAATTGTTTAAGCTGGGGGAAATACTGGGACTGTCGTCGCTGGTTCTGTTTATTCTGGTGCCCGCGGTTCTTTACGTGCTCCCGGGCAGGAAAGGGGCCCGGTCTTGAAACGCCGAAAGAGGATGCTTGCGATCATGGCTCTGCTGCCGATGTTGCTTCTTCTGACGGGCTGCTGGAGTCAGCGGGAAATCGACGACCTTAGCCTTGTGGCCGGAATCGCGCTGGATAAAGCCCATGAAACGAAGGTCGAGACGGCTCTGAACAAAAATGGGGCGGCGCGCAAAAAAGAAAATTTGATCTCGATCACCTATCAGATTTTCACTTCCAGCTCCGGCGGAGGGCAAGGCAAAGGGGGCGGCGGCTCGTCCGAGAAAAAGAGATACGAAAATTTTACGGAAACCGGAGACTTGCTATTGGAATCGACCCGGGAAATCTCGCTCCGGACGGACCGGCCCATATTTGCTCAGCACTTCAAGACGCTGGTGATCGGCGACGAGCTGCTTCGTACGACACCATTCTGGAATTTTATGGACCTGATGTACCGCGAGTCGGAATTTAGACCGAGCGCGCTGGTATTCGTATCCCGCGGATTGGGGAGGGAGACGTTCGAGCTGAAAGGGACGAAGGAAATCCCGGCATTCCGCATCCTGAAAATGGTCGACAATCAATACAAATCGACCCGCATCCTTCCATCGGTAACTTTGGCAAAGCTGCTAACCTACCTGCAAAGCAAGTCGAGCTTTTTATTGCAAGCAATCATCAAAGGGGGAGGGGAGATTAAATTTGCCGGAGCGGGGATCATTCACGGGCAGAGCGGCAAGCTGGTCGGCTTTCTCGACGAAGACGAGCTGAGCAGCGTTACGCTGATTACCGGAAAGGTACGGGGAGGCGTCGTGAAGTACACCGACGAGGAAACCGGGCAAAAAAACCTGTATGAAATTTTGTCGTATAAGAGCGACATTGTGCCGCGTGTGGAAGGGGACAACATCTCATTTGAGGTTCGAATCGAATCCCGGGGCCGGTTAAGCGAAAGCTGGGTGATGAACGAGAAAAGCTTCAACGACCGCTTCCTGAAGCGTCAGGGCCAGTATGTCGCGAAGCAGGTGGAACGGGACATTCGGCAGACGCTGCAAAAAATGCAAAAGCAGTACAAAGCCGACGTGTTCGGATTTAGCAAGGAACTGCGCATTCATGAGCCGAAAACATGGGATAAAGTCAAATCCCAGTGGGACCAAAAGTTCAGTCAAGCCGAGGTTCGTCTACACGTCAAAACGATCGTGACGGAGTACGGAGCGAGCGGTTCGAAAGTCATTGAGCATCGCAATCCGCCCGGACCATGAAGGCAATCCATCATTTGGAGAAAACACAAAAAAAACATAACCGGATCTAAAAAAAACAAAAGACATTAGCAGGCGGATGTTATAGATTGTAAGTACATAAATAAAATGCCATATGATGAAGCATGTACATTCCTGGACCGGCGCAGAACCTGTAAGTTTGTTTCAGGTTCTTTTTTGCACATGCTTCTCCGCTGGAACACAGGCGAACGATCATACTAAGCGGAAAGGAGGAAATGGTTTACCGCGCGCAACAAATCCTACCCGATATAAAGGAGGAAATGAGAATGTACACAACCCGGGTTCAATCGATCCGCAACAAGGTGAAGGCGGCTTCTTTGGTTCTGCTTTCCGCTGCGCTGCTCCTGGCGCCCGGTTCGTTTCAGCCGAAGGCGCATGCCGCCGGCGAAATGAAACCGTTCCCGCAGCAGCTGAGCTACCCAGGCATCCTCAAGCCAAATCATGTTTCGCAAGCTTCCATGAATGCGTCCGTCGCTGCTTACTACGACTATTGGAAGGGGGCGCATCTGAAGAACAACTTGACTTCCTTGCCGGGCGGCTATTACGTCAAAGGGAACGTTGCGGGCAATCAGGGCGGCTTCAAGGCGCTGGGCTCTTCGGAGGGACAAGGCTACGGCATGGTGATTACGGCGCTGATGGCCGGTCATGACCCGGATGCGAGAACGATTTTTGACGGGCTGTTTAAAACGGCAAGAGCTTATAAAAGCTCCGAAAATTCGAATCTGATGGGCTGGATCGTCGCGGACGACAAGAGAGCTCAAGGGCATTTCTCCTCGGCCACCGACGGAGACCTTGATATCGCCTATGCGCTCATTTTGGCCGATCGTCAATGGGGGTCCGACGGTTCGATCAACTACTTGGCGGAAGCGAAAAAAATGATTACGAACGGCATCAAGGCCAGCAACGTGACTACCGGAAACCGGCTGAATCAGGGAGATTGGGATTCCAAAAGCACCTGGGATACGCGTCCGTCGGATTGGATGCTCAGCCATTTGCGGGCCTTCTACGAAGTGACGGGAGATCAAACCTGGCTTGACGTCATCAACAATCTGTACAACGTCTACGGCCAGTTCAGCAGCAAATACACGCCGGTTACCGGTCTGATCTCCGACTTCGTTATCGATAACCCACCGAAGCCGGCTCCGCGCGATCACATGGAAGGGGAAGAATTCCCTGACCAATATAATTACAACGCCAGCCGCGTTCCGCTGCGCATTGTCATGGACTACGCGTTCTACGGGGATGCGAGAGGCAAAGCGATCGCCGACAAAATGGCGACATGGATCAAAGGAAAGACCGGCGGCAACCCGAACAATATCAAAGACGGCTACAAGCTTGACGGCACCGTAAACGAAAACGCAAGCTATGCGACGGCCGTGTTCGTCTCGCCGTTCATCGCCGCGTCCACGACGAACAGCAGCCATCAGGCGTGGGTCAATGCGGGCTGGGATTGGATGAAGAACAAGAAAGAAGGCTATTATAGCGATTCCTTTAATCTGTTATCGATGCTATTCATTTCCGGCAACTGGTGGATTCCGACGGCCGGCGGCGGCACGCCGGATACGCAGGCACCCACGGCTCCGGCGAACTTGACCGCAGCGGCCGTATCGAGCAGTCAAGTGAATCTGAGCTGGACGGCTTCCACGGATAACGTCGGGGTCAAAGAGTACAAAATTTATCGCGGCGGTACGGAGGTCGGCACGGCGACAGGCACTTCGTACAGCGATACGGGCTTGAATCCGTCTACGACCTACAGCTACACGATCAAGGCATACGATGCGGCAGGCAATGCGTCGGCGAACAGCAATACCGCCAGCGCCACGACGACCGACGGTCCTTCTACGGATACCAATATTGCAAAAGGGAAAGCAGCCAAGGCCAGTTCAGTAGAGGGAAGCGGATACGAAGCGTCCAAAGCGTTCGACGGCAATGCCTCCACCCGCTGGGCGAGCAAGGAAGGAAGCGACCCTGAGTGGATTTACGTCGATCTCGGGAAGACGTTCAGCATCCAAAAAGTGAAGCTGAACTGGGAAGCCGCCTACGGCAAAAATTACAAAATTCAAGTATCGAACGATAGCGGCTCGCCGGCGAATTGGACGGACGTGTATACGAAGACGAACGGGAAGGGCGGAGTCGAAGAGATCACGTTTGCCCCGCAGGATGCCCGGTATGTCCGGATGTACGGCACGGCAAGAGGCACGTCCTACGGGTATTCGCTCTACGAATTCGAAGTATACGGTTCGAGCGGAATGTAAGGGATATGTAAGCGTTCTATTGTTAAGGTTTTATATTGTTTTTGGGAATCCGTGGACAATGGGCGCTCGCCGGGATTAGACTGATGAATGTTCGGACCTCAACTTTGGCAGTACAACATTGATCAGAGGAGCAGTCATCATGATATCCCCAAATTGGAAACGCACCTTGTCCCTTATTCCCTTGTCCATTTGTATCCTTGGTCAAGGCCTGCCTGATGCAACCGTATATGGAGCGCCGGTCGATGCAGGAGGTCAAGCAAGTCCGTCGTCCGGAAAATGGATGACGGGCGAGTACCACGCGCACACCTATCAGTCCAACGATGCGCAGGAATCTCTGGAGCACGTGCTGGATGTCGCATTCGATCAGCACGGTTTCGATTGGTTGGCCCTTGCCGATCATTTGAGAATGTCCAACCGGGATGATAACGGCAACAATATTCCCGGCGGACCGGTTCCTTTATCCAAGGGTCTTGCCCAGTATCAGGCTCCTAAAATCAAACAACTGCAGGAGTCGGGCAAGTACAAGGATAAAATTGTTTTTTCGGGCTTCGAATGGGACATGCCGAAATATGAGCACGTGGGCATCGGCATCGTAACCGACAATCCGGGGTCGCCCGAGTCGCTGAAAGCCGTAAGCCAGTTCGAATATTTATTCACCGACCGGGACGAAAGCCTGTTCGATCCGGCGGACGTTGCCGCCTGGAAGGCGCAGAACAAACGGGCATATACGACTCGCGACGACGCGCTGACCGCTCTGCGGTGGCTTCGTGAAAAATATCCCGAGTCCAGCTACGCGATCTTGAATCATCCTTCGAGAAAAGGCGTTTATACGATTGCCGATATCCGGGATTTTAACAGCGCCGCACCGAATATCGTCTTCGGATTCGAAGGCATGGTCGGCAACCAGATGGAGTCCGACCGGGGCGGCCTCAACCTGACCACCCCGGTCAACCGGTCCTACGGCGGAACGGATTACATGGTCGCCAAGCTTGGAGGCGTATGGGATTCTCTGCTAGGGGAAGGAAGAAAATTCTGGAACTTTTCCAATTCGGACTTTCATTTCAAAATCAGCAGAGATGAGTTGGCTTCCAGTGGGTATTGGCCAGGAGAATACTCCAAGAACTACACGTGGGTGAACGGTTCCGATATGAAGGCGGTTGTGGCCGGCATGAGGTCGGGAAAATCGTTCTCCGTATACGGCGACCTGATTGACGCGCTTGATTTTACGGTTGCCGGTGACGGTCGCAAGGAAGAGATGGGCGGAGAGCTTCAGGTGAAGGAGGGGGATAACCTCCAGCTTACGATTCGGTTCAAAACTCCGAAAACAAACAATAACGGCGATCCCGTTGAAGTCGATCATGTCGATCTGATTTCCGGCGACGTGACGGGTTTGGCCCAACCGGGCACCCCCGAATATAACAAAGACACCAACGATTCGACCAAGGTGCTGCAGCGCTTCACGAGCGCAGACTGGACGACGGATGCCGAAGGGTATCATGTCATCAGCTACAATCTGGGTACGGCAAGCAAGAATCAGTACTTTAGGCTCAGAGGAACGAATCTGGGGCTCAACGTCGAGGGAGAAACAAGCAACGGGGAGCCGCTGGTCGATCCGAAAACGGATATCGCCGATGACAAAACCCGTTTCGCCGAAATTAACAAGCGGAATTACCGGGACCTGTGGTTTTATTCCAACCCGATCTTCGTAAGCGTGGCACCCTATAGCGATCAGCAGGCTGTCGACGATACGAAGCAATCGTTGTCCTTGGGCGATATTAGCCAAGTCGCTACCAATCTTCAACTGCCGACGACAGGCAAGCATGGGGCAACCATCTCGTGGACAAGCTCCAATCCTAAGCAGATGACCGATGACGGCAAAATCGTATCGCGTCCCTTGCAGGACACGGCTCTCACGTTGACTGCTACGATTCAGCGCGGAAATGCCGCAGCGAGCCAAGCTTTTGCGGTGAATTTGAAAGGAACTTCCCTGGAGCTTCATGGCACGTGGAAGACAGCGGACGGACAGCCTTATTCCAGCGGCGCCTGGACGAATCAAAGCGTTACGGGCAGCGTCTATGCCAGCGTATACGGAAGCGTGTATGGGACCGATCCCGCTCTGGCGCTATCAACCGACAACGGGAAAAATTTTGAGCCTTATCAGAGCAACAGCAACATTGATGTTTCCCAGGAAGGCGTGCATTCGCTGCTATTCCGGGCTACTGATTCTTTTGACAACAAAGCATTGCTTCCGTTAACCGTGAAAATCGACCGTACGCCTCCGGTCATCACGCTCAAGGGAGATCCGATCGTGAATCTGACCGTCGGTGCGGCCTATGTCGAGCAGGGCGCTTCCGCAGCCGATAACTTTGGGGTGGACGGCGATGTCGTCATCACCGGAACCGTCGATACGCATACGGCGGGAACCTATACGGTGCATTACAATGCCCGGGATTTGGCGGGGAATCGTGCCGCCGAGGTACGGCGTACGGTCATCGTAGCGAAAGCGGCGGACAGCAGCGATTCAAGCGATGATTCTGGAAGCTCCGGCTCCGGCGGCGGTTCGAGTCCGGCGAGCGGGAATTCGGGTAACACGACAACCCAACCGGCATCAGGCGATAAAACAGACCGTCCTGTCTCTTTGGAGCTTGCGGTCAACGCAAAGCAACCTTCCAAAGGCAGCATCAAGGACGCAGTGACTATCGAAGTTCCGGCAGGCGCCTTGCCATCGAACGGTACGATTCGGGCCAGCATCCTGTCTGCCAAGGAGACTCCTTCTATCGGGAATCTGCGGGCGGTAAGTCCGGCGATCGAATTCACAAGCACGACCGGTCATACTTTTAATCAACCGATCGCTCTGACGTTCCATTATAATGCGAGTCAATTGCTTCCGGGGCATCAGGCAGCGGTGTATTATTATCACGAGCAGCAAAAGCGCTGGATTTATATCGGCGGGACCAACCGTGCGGACGGAACCGTCACCGTGAACGTTAACCATTTTACGAAGTTTGGCGTATTCGATTATCAGCCGGTCGCTTTTCCGGATCTCACCGGACATTGGGCGGCACCGTACGCTGATCGTTTGATTGGGATGAATGTCATTCAAGGGTTTGAAGACCGGATGTTCCGTCCGGAAACGCAAGTTACGCGCGGGCAATTCGCGAAAATGATGGCGGAAGCGCTTGGTCTTCAAGCCTCCGCTGACGCCTCCGGGTTTGCCGATGACCCGCAGATTCCGGATTGGGCGAAATCTGGCGTAGCCGCAGCGGTCAAAGCAGGCCTGATCCACGGATATGAGGAAAACGGCCGCACGTGGTTCAAAGCGGACCAAACGATCACCCGGGCGGAAATGTCCATGATGATCGCGAATGCGCTGAATTCCGGCGGCGGATTCAATTCGGGGAACGAAACGAAAGCTTTCCGGGATGCCGCGAGCATTCCGGCTTGGGCAGAAGCAGCTGTGAACGCCTCGGTATCGGCCGGGATCGTGAGCGGGTACGAGGATCAAACGTTCCGAGCCGGTCAAACGGCTACGAGAGCGGAGGCGGCAGCGATGATTTACAAGCTTTTGGAAGCCTTGAAGCTGTAGCCAACACATTCGCACAATCTCTTTCATAAACGTAAAAAGCCTGGCAGGAATTCCTGTCGGGCTTTTTAGCTTTGTGGGGCTATGCGGGGGCTATTCGCGGTTTGCGTTTTTTTGCGCGTTTTCTGGTAACGTGTTGAAGAGCTTCGGGAGCATCCTTTATAATGAGCATTAATGATAATAATAATCGTTATCAATTACGAAATTGGAGCGAAAACAGGGATGCGCGATCTTTATCAAATGAACGATATCGAGCGGCTGTCGGCAGGGAATGATGCGCACAGACGCTGGATAGATGCCTATACTTTTATTGTTGCGGAGGAGGGGAAGGGCGAGCTCCGTATCGACGGCTTGCGAATGCTGGTGGATTCCGGCACCGTACTGTTCTGCAACCCCGGGAGAATGATCGAATACCGTACCGCCCCCGGGAGCGGCCTGCTGCTGGACTTGATTACGTTCCGCATCTTCACTTCGCGCGATCAAGAAGAACGGCCCGCGGGACAAGCGGCGTATGAAGAAAGGCGGAGCCCGTGGCTTCCCGACGGCAAGCTGTACCCGGAGTCCCCTTACCGGATCGGGATGCTCGTCAAGGAGCTGAGAGCACTCCGCAGTAATAATGCCGGGGACGAACCGTTCCGGGAGGAGATGCTGCTTTACGAGCTGCTTCACTTGCTGACGCCGGGCCGCCATGCCGACTCGGAGCCGGATATCCGGCCGTCGAGCAAGGGGATCGAGCTTGCCATCGACTATATGCATAGGCATTACCGTGAAGAAATCAGTCGGGACATGCTGGCACAGATGACGGGCTTTCACCCGCGCTTTTTTTCGATGCTGTTCAAGCGGGAGACCGGGCACAGCTTCTCCGACTACTTGGCCCGCATCCGGATCGACCGGGCGAAGGAGCAGCTGCTGCTGACGGGCGAGAGTCTGAACGACATTGCCCGCAATGTCGGCTATGCGGACGGGTTTTACCTGAGCCGCAAATTCAAGCAGATCGTCGGCGTATCGCCGACAAGCTATGTGCGCGAGCCGAAAAAAATCGTCGTCTACGACCTGGTCGGACATCTGCTCGCTCTGGGCATCAAGCCGCTCGGCGCTTCGTACAATCAAGGGCTGAGCCGCCTGGCGCTGCTGAGGGAGGAGCTGGCGGGCACGCCCGATGTCGGCTACACGTCCGTGGAGCCGATGCTGGAGCTTGAGCCGGAGCTGATCATCGCGACAGATTGGCTGGATCGCGGCATGATCGAGCAACTGCACAAAATCGCGCCGACGCTTGTATTTCACAGCGGCGACCCGTTCGAGAGATTCAAGTCGCTGGCGGATATCCTGAACCGGAGACAGGAAGCGGAAGCGTTCATTGCCCGGTATGAGGAGAAAGGGAAGCGGGCGCGGGCGGAGCTGAACGGACTTGTCGGCCCGAACGAGACGGCGGCCGTTTACGAGATTTGGGCCGACTGCCTCTGGGTCATGTGCGAATCGTATGGAAGGGGCGTCTATAATTTGTACAAGCCGCTCGGGTTCACCCCTCCGCCGAAGGTGAAGCGGGACGTGCTGGAAGTCGGCCAACCGAAAAAAATTTCACTCGAAGAGCTGCCGGACTATGCGGCCGATCATATGTTCATCAGCGTATACCCGGCGAACGGCGGAGCCGAAAGCGCTAGAAAAGTAATGGAGAGCGCCATCTGGAAGCAGCTCTCTGCCGTACGGCACAACCGGGTATATTCGATTGAGCTGGACGTGATCCATTCCGTTGACGTGCTGTCGTTGGAAAAGCAGCTCGATATCCAGACGCAAATGTTGAAATCCGCCCTCGGATGACCTTTTGTCCATAAAAATGATGACCATCGGATATGTTCATTCTGCCTCGGACTGATACAATACGAGAGGGGATTTAAAATGATAATCATTATCATTGACATCGGAGGGGGACTATGCGTCGCATCAGCATCAAACAGATCGTATGGCTAGGGCTGCTTTTCGTCGTGATGGCGGCCGTTATCACAGCTTGCAGCGGCGGGGCGGAGAATCCGTCGAGTACGGCAGGAAATCGCGCAGCCTCCGGAGACAAGCCAGGGACGAAAATATTCAAGGCGGAAAATGGGGAAATCGAGATTCCGACGAATCCTCAGCGGATCGTCGCCATTCAGTTCGCAGGGGATCTGCTGGCGCTTGGCGTCAAGCCGGTCGGCGTAGGGTCGATCGTGTTGAACAATTCCGAGCAATTGAAGGACGAACTGGCCGGAGTGGCGGACGTCGGGGACGTTTCCGTCGAGAAGGTGCTGGAGCTGGCGCCGGATCTCATCGTTGCGCCGAGCTATTTGCCGCCCGAAGTGATCGAGAAGCTTGGCAAAATCGCGCCTACGGTGACTCTTCCGTGGGGAGGCTTCGCCGGATCAGACCCGCTGGAAGAAGTGCGTACGTTCGGCCGCATGCTCGGCAAGGAGAAGGAAGCGGAGGCATGGATCGCGCGCTACAAGGAGAAGGCTGCGCAGGCGAAGCAGAAATTGGCCGGAGTCATCGGTCCGGGGGAAACGGCGGCTTCCTACGAAATCTGGGCCAAAAATTTATGGATCTGGGACAAAAATCAGCGGGCCGGGTACAATCTGTTTGCCACGCTCGGGTTAACGCCGCCGGACAAAGTGAAGAAGGACGTTTTCGAGCCGGGCAAGAGCCGGGACATCTCGCAAGAGGTACTTCCGGAATATGCGGCGGATCATATGTTCGTTACGGTGTATCAGGAGGATGGCGGAGCGGAACGGGCCAAGGAGTTAATGGACAACTCCCTATGGAAAAACCTTCCTGCGGTTAAAAACAATCGGGTGTATTTGCTGAACCTGAAGCAATTCTGGTTTTCGGACGGACTGTCGCTGGAGAAGCAGCTGGACATTTTGACGGAAACGATTTTGTCCCGGAGCCAACAGTAAATGCCGGTTCATTTACAATTTATTTAATTGCGTTTGATGCTCCGCTAACAAACCGCAGTACAATTAAGAAGTGTAAGGACAGCCGAATAAGCAGGGTACGAGACGAGGAGAAAACCCTTTTATGCAGCAAATGGAGGTGCCGGTTCGGCGCGCCCCCTCTGTTTGATGGATGGAAGGGTTTTTTGTCATGTTCACAAGAAAGGAGCCGTGCATACCGAACCGGATGTTGCCAGGATAAACGCTCTGAAAGCAGACGCGGGACCAAAATGACCTACCAAGACGATAGGAAAGGACAGAACCTACCATGATACGTCATGCCAAATCGTTCTACGTATTTCTCATTATCGCATTGCTTAGCGGGACGATTCCGGTCGGGCTTGTTCCGGGACAAGCCGAAGCTGCCGACGCGGGACGAAAATCCATGATCGCCAAAAAGACGAAGAACGCACCCGCGATTGACGGACAGCTCGACGAATCCGTCTGGAGCATCGACCAGCCGTTAACCGTCCGTACAGGAGAAGGCGTCATCAAAGAGTCCCAATTCGGCCTTTTATGGGACAATCAATATCTCTATATCGGCGTGAAGGCCGACGACGATACGCTGATCCATAACGGATCGGGCTATTGGTTCGAGCAGGATAATATCAATCTATTCTTTGATCCGACGAATCACCGCTCGGCTCCGTTTGCAACCGAGGACATGCAACTCGGATTCGTATATCAGCCGGGCTCGACGACGCCGGAGTTTCACTTCGGCGCCGCACTGAATAATCATAGCGGCAAGGACGAGAAAAAAATACTGCGCGCCATCCGCACGACCGGCAGCGGCTGGACGCTCGAAGTGGCCGTGCCGTGGGATATGCTCCAGCTTGACCCAAGGCGGAACAAGCAGTTCGGATTGGAAGTCGGCACGACCGACCGGTACGATGCCGCAGACCCTGCGAAGCAAGGGTCGAGCTATTGGAGCGCCTACAACACCACATCGTTCTGGAACGATACGTCCGGGTACGGCACCGTAACGCTGGACGACGGCAATCCGGTGACCGGAGCGGTGAATCCGGTGCTTTTGCACGAGACGTTTGACGGATATCCGTCAGGCCAGCTTCCATTCGGCTGGATTTCCGATGTGAATGCGGGGAGCAATCCGTTTACGGTCGTGCAGGATACATACGGCAATGGGCGAATGGTCTTCGACGGGAGCGCGTCAGGCAAGCAAGCCCGGGCGATTGCGCCGGTGCAGTGGGACAACTACGTTATAGAAGCGGACGTCCGGTTCGAAAAAGTGCTGGATGCGGGACGCTGGGCTTCCCTTATGTTCCGCGGAACCGCCAGCGGCAAAGCTCCTTATAACCAGATGGCGGTCCGGCAAAACGGCACCTACGAAATCGCCTACCGGAAGCCGGATAACGCATGGTTCAGCCCTACGCCTGTGAGCGGGATGTGGAAGCCGCTTGCCTTGAATAACGATTACACGATGAAAGTCCGCGTGTTCGACAACAATGTCAAAGAATATATCAAAGCGAAGAGCGATGCGGACTTTACGCTTTTGACCGACAAGACCCTGAGTCCGAACGTGCTGCTGGAACGCGGCAAAATCGGCTTGCAGGTCGACCAGAGCAAAGTGTCGTTCGATAACGTGAAGGTCACGCGGATCACGGCCGACCGGCTCGATCTGGCGATTCCGTCGACGGTGGAAGCGCTGACCGGACCACTGAACGTGACCGGCAGTGTCTACTTCTCGGACGGCGTGACGGAAGCGGTCTATAGCGACCGGCTGAAGCTGTATTCCTCCGACGAGGGTACGATCAAAATCGTGGACGGCAAGCTGTATCCGATCAAAGCGGGGAAAGCGACGATTCAAACGGTTTTCGCCAATGCCGAAGCGGTGCAGGAGGTTACGGTTACGCCGTCGGCTGTCGGGGCAAAGGTCGTTTCGCTCAAGCATAACGAAGGCTACGTGCTGGGAACGGCGGGCGGAACGATCGATCTTCAATCCATTGTATCTCAATCGGAGCTTAGCGATTTTACCTCAGGTACGCTAACCGGCGACCGTTTAACCTGGAGCTCGAACGGCAGCGGGATCACGATAGAGCACGGCAAAATCAGCGTCAAGCAAAAAGGCGTCCACACGCTGACCGCTTCCATCGATAGCGCAGCGGTTTCGTTCCTCGTCGTGGCCAAAGAAGCCGGCGACGCCGAGTACGTGCTGTACGAAGAAAACTTTGACGCTTTGCCGGACGGCACGCTGCCGCCGGGCTGGACGAGAATCGAAGGCACGACGCCGGGTGCAGCCGTCGTGAAATCCGGAGCATTCGAGCTGAATGCGAGCACGGCCCCGGACAACCCGTCGCGCGTGCTGCTTCCGGACTATTTGAAGCTGTTCGGAAATTATAAAATCGATGCGGATGTCACCCATTTGTCGGCCAACGATGCGGCCCGATGGAATTCGATCATGTTCCGTATTCAAAATAACGACTACCCTTATTATCAAATGGCGGTCCGCAAAGACGCGACGGCGTCCAACGGCGTCGAATTCGCCGAGCGGACCCCGGCGAACGGCTGGAACGTCACGGACCGCGGTTCGAACAGCGAAGCGATCGATTCGGCTAAAATGTACCGTTACACGGTCAAAGCCTACGGCAACCGGGTGCAGGAGCTGATCGATAATCGCGTGATGGTCAACACCGATGCGGCCTCCGCTTATGCCAAAGGCGGCATCGGCTTTCAGGCAAACGGCAGCAGGATGAAAGTGGACAACATCCGGATTACGCTGCAGCAGGAGGCGCTGCCGCCGATGCCGACGGACCGCTTCGTGAACGTCACCGAGCCGGAGACAAAAATTTCGCTTGCGCCGTCCGTTGTCAAAGAGGTTCACAGCGCAGCGGATTTGGCAAGCTTGAACGGGCCCGCCCCGCCGGCAACGGTGATTCTGCATGTGAACCCTGAGTTAAAGGTGACCGACCCGGCAGGCGCGAGCGAGCTCGGAAGCTTGGACGAGGTGCTGGCTTCGCTCGGCACCCGGATGATTCCGGCGTTCTATGTGAAGGATGAGCAAGCTGCCGATATGCTGACCGACTATGTGCAGCGAAACGAGCTGGAAGACGCTTTCGTCGTCTCGGACCGCGGCGAACTGGTCAAGCGGGTAAGAACGGCGTACCCGATGATCCGAGGCATTGTCGATTACAGCGCAGCGCCGGTCCCTATGACGCAGGAAAGCCTGCTCGAAATCCGCAGAAAAACAACGGTCAATCAGGCGAAAATCGCCATCCTGCCGCAGAGCGCGGCTTCGATTGACAATGTCGCTTATTTGCAGCAGCGGCTGATCGCGGTATGGGGCAAGGAAACGGCAAGCGCAGCGGACAAAAGCGTGTCGATCCACCGGCTGATCACGGCCGGAACGAACGGCATCGTGACGGATTCCCCGGCGGCGGCCTTCGATGCGCTGAAAGTGTACTCCAACCAGACGACGCTGGTCCGCAAGCCTTATGTGATCGGCCATCGGGGCATTCCGTCGGAGGCTCCCGAGAATACGATCGAGAGCAATGAGCTTGCCGTCGATTACGGGTCCGACTTTATCGAGAACGACATGTACGTGACGACGGACGATCACCTCGTCATTATTCACGACGGCGTGCTGCAAAATACGACGAACGGGTTCGGCAAAGTCGAGGAGCATTCGCTGGAGCAAATCAAGGCGCTCAACGCGAGCAAGCCGAAGCCGGGCTATAAGGAAACGAAAGTGCCGACGCTCGACGAGCAGATCGATCTGGCCAAAAGACGCGGCATTATGGTGTACGCCGAAATCAAAACAAGCAATCCGCGCGCGGTCGACGTGCTGGTGAAGCTGATCAAGGAGAAGAACGCGGAGCACTTGCTCAACGTCATGTCGTTCGATCCGAATCAGTTGAAGCGGTTCGCCGAGCAAATGCCGGGGATGCCGCTAGGGCTGCTGCACAGCGGCTTTGACACCTCGAATGTTAACAAATCGCTGCGAGAAACGTTGAAGATCGTTCAGAAGCAGAACGTCACGTATAACGTAGGGTATACCGGACTGAAGAAGGACTATATGGAAGCGGCCAAGCACCGCGGAATCTTCATCTCGCCGTGGACGATCAATATCGAGAAAGATTACAAGAGCATGTTCACGATGGGCGCTTATGGCCTTACGACCGACTATGCAAGCTATTCGAAAAACTGGGCCGCCTCGGTTTTTCCGGAGAAGGACAAGTACGTTCTGGCGCAAGATGAAAGTGCAGCCGTGACGGCGCAAGTGTATTCCTACGCTCGCGTAAAAACGAACGTCGTACCGGACATCGTCCTGTTGGACGGGCACGATGTCGTAGACGTGAACGGAGGCAAGGTTACGGCCAAAAAGCCGGGAACGGCGCACGCCTTGTTAAGGTATACGGCGTCGATGGACGCAAGCAGCAAGTACGATCTGTACACGCAGCCCGTTGCTTTTGAAGTGAAGGGCGACAACAGTAACGGCGGAGGTGGCAACGGCGGAGGTGACAACGGCGGAGGGAACAACGGCGGAGGGAACAACGGCGGAGGGAACAACGGCGGTGGTGATAACGGCGGAGGCAGCAGCGACAGCGATAGCAGCAGCACCGATAGTATCGGCGGGAAGCCGGCGGAAGGCGCAGGCAAGCCCGATGTCCCTGTGGTCAAGCCGGGAGCGGTGCTTGAAGCAAGCGGCGGTAAAATAGACGCCGATACGCTGAAGGAGGCGTTCCGTGCCAACTCCGGCGTCGAAGTGAAATTTACCGGCGATAAGCTGGAACTGGCAGCAGCAGGCCTTTCCGATGCGAGCCGCAAGAACGGCGCGACGCTGGCGGTAACTAGCGACAGCGGCCGATATGCGCTGCCATTGAACGCACTGAAGCTGGAAGCTTTGGCGCAGCAGCTTGGCTCGGCGGTAAGCGACATGTCAGTCCGTTTTGCGATAAAGAAGCTGAGCGGCAGCGAACGCGACGAGATCAAGCAGGCAGCGAACAGCGCATCGGTAGCAGACGGCGTCCATCTTTCGGTGGAGGCGGTGAACAAAGAAGGCCGCACGGTGCCGGTATCGTTCGGGTTCGCACCGGTCACATACCAGCTGCGTCTTGGTCAAACCGTGGACCGGTCCAAAGCGACTGGAGTCCTCTATGACCCGGTAACGAAACGGGCGCGATTCGTTCCGACCCTTTTCGATACGAGGAACGGACAAACGACTGCAACGTTGAAGCGGAGCGGGAACGGCACGTATGTCATTATCGAAATGAACAAAAGCTTCGCGGATATGGCAAACCATTGGGCGCAAGCGGAAGTCGAACTGCTCGCTAACAAGCTCGTTGTTGAAGGAGTCAGCGACAACCGATTCGAAGGCGATCGCCCGATCACCCGGTCGGAATTCGCGGCACTGCTTGTCCGCGCATTGGGTCTCAGTCCTGCGACGGCAAAAAGCGGGTTTAACGATGTGGTTTCCGGGGCATGGTATGCGGAGGATGTAGCGGCCGCAGCGGCAGCGGGGCTCATCAGCGGATATGAGGACGGTTCGTTCCGTCCGGACCGGCAAATTAAGCGTGAAGAACAGGCGGCCATGCTGATCCGCGCCATGTCTTACGCAGGATTGGAAACACAGTTATCGCAGGCGAAGCAGAGCGAGGCTTTGGCGCCGTTTAAGGACACCGGCAGCTTGAGCTGGGCAAAAGCCGAAGTAGCGGCTGCGATTCATGCCGGTCTGCTGAACGGAATGACGGCGGAGACGCTCGAAGCGAGCGGAATCGCAACGCGGGCTCAATCCGCGGTAATGCTAAAGCGTTTCTTGAGCAAAGCGAACTATATCAATTAACGCTTAGAGATGAAACTTTGTTCGAAGCGAGTCTGCCCGGGCTGCCAAACCTGGGCAGACTCTTTTTGCTCTAGCGCAGATTGTCCGCCCTCCGGGTTTTCTCTATAACAAGATGAAATCTGACTCTTCCAACTGGAAAAGGGGACAGGCTATTGTCGTTTATCGTTTATAATCGAGTTAGGAACGAAATCAGTTACCCGGCAGGACGGGATGGAGGTTGGAATATGAAGGTTAGACGAATCGTTGCCAATATTGACACCCGGAAGATCGAGGAAGCCAAAAGCTTTTATCACGACGTACTCGGCCTCGATCTATTAATGGACCATGGCTGGATCGCCACCTATGGCTCGAACGAGGAGATGAGCGTTCAAATCAGCTTTGCTTCAGAAGGAGGCTCCGGCACGCCCACGCCCGATCTATCCATCGAAGTCGACGATGTCGAGGCTGCGCTTGAACGCGTGAAGAGAGCCGGATTTACGGTCGAATACGGCCCGATGAACGAGCCGTGGGGCGTTCGGCGCTTCTTTGTCCGGGACCCGTTCGGCAAGCTTGTCAACATCCTTGCTCATGTCCAAGCCGATTAAATCGTTATAACGATTTAATCCTGCCCGTTCCGGCAACCTATTCTCGCTGAGATCGTCTACAGTAGATAGGAGACGACTGGAAATTAGGGGGAGGAACCGAACGTGATTGTAGAACTGGATGTAAACGAATATTCGAAAATAACGCCTCTGTTATCGGAGGAGGATCAGACGAATGTCGCGCTGATGAGCATCGTGGCAGGCAGCAACAAAGGCAAAATTTTCGTCGACGATCCCGAGCGCCCGAGAACGGCCATGATTTGGGCGATTGCGAGCATCGCTTTTTTCGTTGGGGATAGCCGCAATTCCAAATTTACCGCTCATTTGAATTCGTATATGGACCGGAAAATAAGACAGGATTCCTTGGATATCATCGGGGGCACCTGGTTCACTATTGCGGTTGCGGACGAAGCCTGGGACAAGGTGTTAAACGAAGCGTTAACGGGCTACGAATTGATTGAGGGCGAAGATTTGGCATTTGAATTTTCGGCCGACCGCTATTCGAAGCTCAGGCAGGAGCAGGCGGAAAGCCGCATTCAGGTTAGGCCGCTCGATGCCGAACTCTTAAACGATCCGGAAAATGACTTCGTTCTTGAAGACTTGAACGAATTCTGGAATTCGATCGGCGACTTTATGGACAAAGGGTTCGGCTATTGCGTGTTGAAAGACGGGATTGTACAGAGCGTCTGCTTCTCCGGCTATGTGTACGGGAACGGGCATGACCTTGTCGTTCGCACCTATGAGGAAGAGGACCGGCAGAAGGGGCTCGGAGCGGCGGTTACTTTCGCTTATCTCGATCATTGCGTACGCAATGGCTTGGTGCCTCATTGGACGACGGATGAGGAGAATGAGGCGTCCATTGCGCTGGCGAACAAATGCGGTTTCGTGCTGAAGGAGAAGTCGAAAGTGTACGAATTCGAATTTTAGCTTTTCCGCAAGCGAGGAAGAGGGAGTTTCGGTGAAACCGAAGGCTTCCTCTTTTTTCATGTCTTCAATCGGCAATAAGTAGATTTTCCGGCCTACAAAAATCGCGGAGTCCATACATTGGAAAAAAGGAAAAGCGCGAATGTTGTCGAATGTACAATAATGCATGACTTCACGACTAAAAACAAGCCGAAGCGGCGTTAGGGATATACAAATTATTGACTTAATGATGAATTATAGTATAATAGGAAAAAATTACAAAATTTAGTTTCATAGCTCTGTTTAGCTTATAGTCTATAGAAAAGAGCTTGGCGTGAAGGAGAAATGTCCGGACATGCTAAGTTTTTTATTTTTAGCAAAGGATGATTGCGGAGGGGAGTCTTGGGAAACGGCCATTTTAACAGAATAATTGTAAGCGTTTACTAGAAAATGACATTATTGGAAGTGGGGTATTGTTATATGGCTAATGCAATCGAGGAGAAGGACAACCGTCTGAAGCGTTCCATGAAAAGCCGGCATATGTTTATGATTTCGCTGGGCGGGGCCATCGGTACGGGCTTGTTTGTCAGCACGGGGTATTTGATCAATCAAGCCGGGCCGGGTGGTGTCGTCTTGGCCTATTTGGCCGGCGGACTTCTGATGTATCTGGTTATGCTGTGTTTGGCCGAGCTGGCGGTCGTGATGCCGGTGACGGGTTCTTTTCAGGCCTATACCACCAAGTTTATAGGTCCGGCTACCGGGTTTACGATCGGCTGGTTGTATTGGATCAACTGGATTGTCGCCGTCGGCTCGGAATGGGTCGGCGCGGGGATTCTGATGACCCGATGGTTCCCGGACGTGCCCTCATGGGTGTGGATCTCGTTGTTCATTGTGCTGATGTTCCTGTTAAACGCCTTTTCCGCAAGTCTTTTTGCCGAATCCGAGTTCTGGTTCTCCGGCATTAAAGTGACGACGATCATGCTGTTCATCTTGTTAGGACTGGCCGCTATTGTGGGACTGATGCCTTTCGAGGGGCTGAATGCGGCTCCGATCCGCTCAGGCTTCGCCCATGACGGAGGGCTGTTCCCCAACGGATTTATTCCCGTATTCATGACCATGGTCGCCGTCAATTTCAGCTATCAGGGGACGGAGCTTATCGGCATTGCCGCGGGAGAGAGCGAAAATCCCGAAGAATCGGTTCCGAGGGCGACGAGAAATACGATTTGGAGAATTTTATTTTTATTCGTGGCGTCGGTCTTTGTTCTCGGTTCGTTGATTCCGTGGCAGGAGGCCGGTCTGACGGACAGTCCGTTTGTGCTTGTTTTCGATAAAATGGGCATTCCTTTTGCCGCCGATATTATGAATTTTGTTATTTTGACGGCTCTGCTCTCGGCGAGCAACTCCGGGCTGTATGCGTCCTCGCGTATGCTGTGGGCGCTCTCCAAAAGCAATATGGCCAGTCCTTACTTAAGCAAGCTGACCCCTCAAGGCGTGCCGTTTCGGGCGCTTATCGTCAGCGCCGTTATTGCGTCGCTCGCCTTGATTTCAAGCGTTGTGGCTCCGGATACCGTATTTTTGTGGCTGACCGGGATATCCGGATTCGCCGGAATTATGGTTTGGATGGGGGTTGCCTTATCGCAATATGTGTTCCGCCGCCGTTTTATTGCCGAAGGGAACAGTGTTCACGATCTGAAATACAGGGTCCGGCTGTTTCCTTTTGTGCCTATTTTCGCGATCATCCTATGTATCGTTGCGCTGGTCGGGCTAGCCTTCGACCAGGAGCAGAAAATCGCTCTTTACTACGGAATCCCGTTTACGATCATTTGTTATTTGGTTCACTATTTGTTTTACCGGCACAAACACCCGAAGCAAGAGCAGACGGGGAAAAGCTTATAAAAGGGCTTGGCTACGAAGCCCCGTAAGACCTATGGAAGAATACCTTCCATAGGTCTTTTCTTTTGCCGGGACTACAGCCGGCACGAGTCTCTCGCTTTACACGAGGGAATCGGTTTGCTAGAATAGGATCGAATTGTTAACCGGTTATAATTAATTTAGGTTAACAATAAAATACGATAGGGGCGGTGATCGGTGATGGAAACGGCGACAACCTGCGAAGAGCTGGCGGCTTGGAATAAGGCGTACTTATGGCATCCGTTTACACAGATGAAGGACTATGTTAAAAGCGAGCCTCTCATCATCGAACGGGGCGAAGGCATCTTGCTTTACGATGTTCGGGGATGCGCTTACTATGACGGGTTTTCGTCGGTCTGGCTCAACGTACACGGACACAACGTTCCCGAGTTGAACGAAGCGGTAACGTCCCAACTGGCGAAAGTCGCTCACTCGACTCTGCTCGGCATGGCCAATGTGCCGGCGATCGAGCTCGCCGCGAACCTGGTACGTATCGCTCCGGAACGGCTGACGAAGGTGTTTTATTCCGATGCCGGCGCGACCGGCGTGGAGATTGCGCTCAAGATGGCGTTCCAGTATTGGCACAACCGGGGGATCAGCCGCAAAACGAAATTTATTACGATGAACCAGGCTTACCATGGGGACACGCTCGGCGCCGTGAGCGTCGGTGCGATTCCGCTTTACCACGACGTCTTCCGGCCGCTGCTGTTTTCCTCTTACGTCATTCCGTATCCTTACGCTTACCGCACTCCAGGCGGGGCTTCCGCGGCGATGGAAGCAACGCTGTCCGCGCTGCGGGAGCTGTTGGAGTCGCGGGCGGACGAGATTGCGGCGCTCCTTGTGGAGCCAATCGTGCAGGGAGCAGGCGGCATCATCGTCATGCCGCAAGGATGCTTGCGCGAGATTGCCGCGCTGTGCCGCAAGCACGACGTGCTGCTGATCGCCGACGAGGTGGCGACAGGCTTCGGCCGCACCGGTGCGATGTTCGCCTGCGATTTGGAGGGCGTCTCGCCCGACTTGATGGTCGTCGGCAAAGGGTTAACCGGCGGCTATCTGCCGCTGGCTGCGACGCTGGCTACCGACGAGATCTACGCTGCGTTTTACGCCGATTACTCCAAGCAAAAGACGTTTTTTCACGGTCACTCATATACCGGCAATCCGCTCGGCTGCGCCGTCGCGCTGGCCAGCCTCCGTCTTCTCGAAGAACGGAAGATGATACATACGGTAAATGCAAAGGCCGCATTTGCGGCGAAGAAATTGGCACTGCTTGCCGATTGGTCGCATGTCGGCGAAATCCGGCAGCAAGGCCTGATGATCGGGATCGAGCTTGTCCGGGAAAAAAAGTCCCGCGAGCCTTATGCCTGGACGGACCGCATCGGCGTCCGCGTCAGCATGCGGGCGCGAGAGCTCGGCATGCTGACCCGCCCGCTCGGCAACGTTGTTGTTTTGATCCCGCCTCTCGCCAGTACGGAAGCGGAGCTTGATGCGATGACGGACATTTTGGCGGCTGCGATCTATGACGTCACCGAGGAAGGCTGGGGAGCGTGACCGGGGCACACGTGTCGTCTTCTCACAGCGGTGAGAAGCTGCCTGGCCGGAAGTGCTGGCGCGGAATATTCGTCACGGGCACGGATACCGGCGTCGGCAAGACGGTGATTACGGCGGCCATCGCCGCCGCGCTTCGCAGCGAAGGGCAGAACGTCGGCGTCTGGAAGCCGGTCCAGAGCGGGGGGCTTCTTGGCAAAGGTATCACAGATGCCGAACGGCTGCTGCGCGGCACCGATATTTCCGACCATCCGGAACAGGTCGCGCCGTTTACGTTTGCAGCTCCGCTGGCTCCGGCGCTTGCCGCCGTGCACGCCGGTGTAAACTTGACGATGGCCGGGCTTCTGGCGGCAGGGGAACCGTTGGCCGAACGGTACGACGCCCTGCTGATCGAAGGGGCAGGGGGCGCTGCCGTGCCGTTAACCTCCGACGCTCTCGTGGCGGATCTCATCGCGGAGCTTGGCGTTCCGGCGCTGATCGTCGCCCGCTGCGGCCTGGGCACGGTCAACCATACGCTGTTAACTGCAGCGGTGCTGCGGCAGCGGGGCATTCCCGTAGCAGGCGTCGTGATGAACGAGGTAGATCACGCGATATCGCGCAACGACCCGAGCACCGCTTGGAATGCGGAGCTGATTGAGCGCTACGGCAGCCTCCGCGTGCTGGGACGGTTCCCGTGGGTAAGCGGCGAAGCCACGATGGAGAGACTCGTGCAAGCCGTGAAGCAGCATATCGACATTTCGCCGGTCCGACAAATAGTGGAAAACGCAATAAATTCGTAGGAGGAGAGGGAGATGAGGATGAAGGCAACCGGAATGCCCGGAATACCCGAAATATCCGAAACGGCTGCGGATTGGCAGGCACTGGCTCAAAAGGCGCTGGAGGGAGAACGCTTGTCCGTCGAAGAAGGGCTCGCCGTACTGGAGGCCGACAACGACGAAGTGCTGCCGCTGCTGCAGGCCGTTTTTCGGATACGCAAACATTTTTACGGCAAGAAAGTCAAGCTGAACATGATTATTAACGCCAAAAGCGGCCTTTGCCCCGAGGACTGCGGCTACTGCGCCCAATCCATCGTATCCTCCGCGCCAATCGCCAAGTACCCGCTGCTGGAAAAAGCCACGCTGCTGGCCGGCGCGCGCGAAGCGATGGCCCGTCAAGCGGGAACCTACTGCATCGTCGCGTCCGGCAAAGGCCCGACGGACAAAGAATTGGATCAGGTCATTGAAGCGGTGAAGGAAATCCGCGCGACGATGCCGCTCAAAATTTGCGCGTGCCTCGGCCTTCTGAAGGATGAGCAAGCCGAACGCCTCGCGGAAGCGGGCGTACATCGCTACAACCATAATTTGAACACGAGCAGGACCAACTACCCTTCCATCACGACAACCCATACCTACGATCAACGGGTCGAGAGCGTGGAAAAGGTGAAACGCTACGGCTTGTCCCCTTGCTCCGGCGTTATTATCGGCATGGGCGAGACGAACCGCGAAATCGTGGAGATGGCTTACGCGCTTCGGGAGCTGGAAGCCGACTCGATTCCGGTCAACTTCTTGAACGCCATTCCGGGGACTCCGCTGGAACAAGCAGGGCGGACTCCCGCGATGAAGGCGCTCAAGGTGCTGGCGCTGTTCCGGTTGATCTGCCCGTCCAAGGAAATCCGCGTGGCGGGCGGCCGCGAGGTCAATCTCCGGACGCTGCAGCCGCTTGGCTTGTACGCCGCGAATTCGCTGTTCGTCGGCGATTATTTAACGACGAAAGGGCAGGAGGCTGCGGCTGATTATCAAATGATCGAGGATTTGGGCTTCGAGATTGAACAATGTGCTCTTTAAGGCGGTGACGGCATGAAATGGATCGAAGACGAGCTTCGGAAGCTGGAAGATCGTTCGTTAAACCGTTCGCTGCAGATCAGCGTCACGGTATCCGGCCACCAAGGTTACGTGCAGCGCGGACAAAAAACGCTGCTTGACCTGTCGTCCAACGATTACCTCGGTCTGGCCCGCCATCCGGCTATTGCTGCCGCCATGACACAAGCGCTTCTCGCCGAGGGAACCGGTTCCGGCGCGTCGCGTTTGATCACCGGCAACCGGCCTCCCTACGGCCGATTGGAAGATGCTCTCGCCGCTTGGCAGCAGAGCGAGGCCGCGCTTGTTTTTGCCAACGGCTATATGGCGAACCTCGGCGTCATACAGGCGCTTGCAGGCCGCGGAGATGTCGTGTTCAGCGACCGGCTGAATCACGCGAGCATCGTGGACGGCATTGGGCTAAGCCGCGCCGAGCACGCCCGGTACCGCCACAACGACATGGAGCATTTGCGCCTGTTATTGCACAAGCACCGCGATGCAGGACGCAAGCTGATCGTCACGGACGCGGTCTTTTCGATGGACGGCGACCAGGCACCGTTGGCCGAGCTTGTTACACTGAAGCGAGAGTATGGAGCCATCCTCATGGTCGACGAAGCCCATAGCGGTGGGGTCTATGGGCCCCGCGGCGAAGGGCTGTGTCATGCGCTGGGGCTGCAAAGCGGCGTGGACGTGCATGTGGGAACCTTCAGCAAAGCGTTCGGCGTCTACGGTGCCTACGTTTCCGGCAGCCGTACGCTCATCCGTTGGCTGGTCAATAAGGCAAGGCCGGTCATCTACTCGACGGCACTGCCCCCGTCCGTCATAGCCGGGATTACGGAAGCGCTGAATCTGGTGCAAACGGAACGCCACCGGCGCCAACGGCTTGCCGCGTCCAGTCGGCAGTTCCGATCGTCGTTGCGCATGGCGGGCTTTCAAATCGGGCCCGGAGATTCGCCGATCGTCCCGGTTGTCGTCGGAGACAACGCGACTGCCCTGCGTTTCAGCTCTGCGCTGGAAGCGGAAGGCATCGCCGCCGTTGCCGTCCGTCCCCCGACGGTCCCCGATGGAACGGCGCGCATTCGTTTTTCGTTATCCGCTGCGCATACCTCGGACGACCTGGCCGATGCCGCCAGCCGCATCGAACGGGTCGCTCTACGGCTGGGGGTGCTGGCGCAATGACGGACCCGCTTCGCATCTTCGCAAATAAAGCGGCGCTTCGAGCATCCGCCAGAACGCATACAACGGCAGGGCAGCGCTGCGCCGTTATCTTATGGCTGACCGGGTGGAGCATGCCGGAAACGGTATTCGCGGAGCTTCAATCGTATCTGCCCGAATTCGTTCATGTCCCGGTAAGGTTGAACTGCGCCAAAACGCCGGAGCAGATGATGGCTCAGGCTGAAGGGGCTGCCATCGCTTGGTTCACCAGGACAGACGACGCCCTTCCGAGCCTTGTATCCTCCCGCAGAAGCGGAAAACTCCTGATCGCCGGCTGGTCCCTCGGCGGATTGCTTGCGCTGCGGCTCGCCGCCCGAGGGTTCGCGGACGGCCTTGTGCTTTTCGGCGCAACCGCCCGATTCGTCCGCTCCCGGGAAGAATCGGACCTCGGCTGGCCGGATGCCGTTCTCCGGCACATGGCGGCGGCAATCGCCAAGGATCGTCTGGCGGTTGAAGCCCGATTCCGCCAACGTCTGCTTTCGGAAGAGGAGAAGATAACCGGCTTCGGCCCGCAGCTTCCCCCGGCAGGAAGCTGGTCGACCGCGGCGCTGCTCGCCGGCATCCAGCTTCTGCGGACGGAGAACCATGTATCGGCATTGCCGGAGATTGCTTGTCCGACGCTTCTTGTCCACGGCAAAGAGGACGAAGTATGCCCGTACGGTGCGGCGGAGGAGCTGTATAAACGGCTGCCGCAAGCAGAAATCCTGCCGGTTGATGGCGGCGGGCATATCCCGTTTCTTGGGCGCGAGGCCGCTATCGCCGAAGCGATAAGGAGGTGGCGGCATGGAGCACAGGTTGCATTCGATTCGCCGCCGGTTTGACCGCTCCGCCAAGGCATCCTATGACGCGCACGCACGCGTTCAACGCGTCATGGCGGACAAGCTCGGCAGGTCGCTGGCCCGCCGGAAGCAGGGAGCCGGCGAAGCACGGCCGCATCTGCTGGAAATCGGCTGCGGCACCGGCCTGTTGACCGAGATTTTGCTGCGCGATTGGCCGGATGCGGTCATCACCGCGCTGGATATCGCTCCGGCCATGCTGGAAGCGGCGGAACGGCGCATCCGGTCCAAGGCGTCATCGGCCGCCGAGAGCCAACGGCTCCCCGTAAGCTTCCATCTGGCGGATGCCGAAGCGTGGGCCGTCCAAGCGGAGCCGTTGTCGTTCGATCTGATCGTATCGAGCGCTTGCTTTCAATGGCTGGGTCGCCCGCAGGAAACGCTGCGGCATTTGCGGCGGCTGCTGCGTCCTGGCGGCTTATTGGCGTTCACGACCTTCGGTCCGGAGACGTTCCGCGAGCTGCACGAATCGTTTGCCGCCGTTTACCGCTCCCGCGGTTTGGAGCCGCAGCGGCACGGCCTTCCGTTTCTTTCTGCCGGCGAGTGGCGGACCCTGCTTCAACATGCGGGCTTTGCGGACGTTCGAGATGAGTGTGCCATCCGGACCGAAGGCTATGCCTCCGTCAGCGAATTTCTGCACTCGGTCAAAGCGACGGGAGCCAGCGCATCGGCGGCGGACGCTCCGCGCGGTCTTGGCTGGCGCTCCTTATTCGCCGGCATGTTCCGGGAATACGAAAAACGGTTTCCGGCCCCGGAAGGGATTTCAGCCACGTACCAGCTTCTTTTGCTCCAAGCGGAAGTTCCCTCATGACAAAGTTTCCTGGAAACGATAAAATGGAAACGAAGTTACCGGAGGTGGATGGCGATGTGCCGCTATGCGATGTATGGCCCATACAAAAATATTTACGCTTGTTTTTCGTGCCGCAAAGTGTTCAAGCAAACGTCCGATGATGAACTGAGCAAAATCGAAGTGGCGAACAGACAATACAAATGTCCGCAATGCGGGGAAGTCATGAATAATATGGGACACGACTTTCAAGCGCCAAAGCAGAAGGATATCAAGCAATGGAAAAAAGTTGAAACGCTGTATGCTCACGGCTTCAGCTATCATTCCTGCGGCTGCGGCGGACCGGGGTACCGGCCGGCGAAGCTGAACGAAGTCGAAGCGTTTCTGGAGGCGAATCAAACGTTCAAGACCGAAGGAGAGGTTCTGCTGCGGAAGCTGTCGGTTAAGGCGCAGGGTTAGACATATAATGCAGGGTTAGACATATAATAACGAAAAAAAAGGCCGGGGATGCTTTCCCACAGGCCTTTTTTTGATGGCTCGACGGACCTTTCGGCCATTCGATCCACTAGGACTTAGTGTACCGTATTTTGGAAGTTCAAGGCAAGAGAACGTTTATTCGGTTCCATCGGCCAAATGAATACATGTTACCAAATTTGAGCAATGTATCAGTAGAACCAGAGCCATAACAAAATGCAGGTGACGGAGGATGCGTTTCTTCAAATCAACAAGAACCGGAGGGGCCGGACGCAGCGCCGCTGGAAAATGGGAGGCCGATGGAGCCAGCTCTACTCCGCAGGAAGCCGCGCCGTTAAGTCCGGACCTTGAGCTTAATTTAGAGCATATTCGGTCGGCAACGGGAAACAGCCCGGATCTGATCATACGGACGATTCGCATCGGAGCTTCAGGTACGACGAAGGCGGCGGTCATTCATACCGATGGGCTGACGGACAAAGAAATCATTACCCGGTTTCTGGAGTCGTTCATGCTGCATGCTCGCGATCCGGCGCTATTCCGAGATTTGGACGGAACCGGGGGCACAGGGACTCCGCTGCAAATGCTTGAAGATTTTACCTTAACGCTCAGTTCGGTAACGGAAATCGACGATTTTCACGCGCTGTTCGACAACCTGCTGTCGGGCAATATGATCATTCTGATCGATGGGTTCGCCAAAGGGTTGTCCGCCGATACGAAGGGCTGGGAAGACCGCGGCGTCCAAGAGGCATCCGTGCAATCCGTTGTGCGCGGGCCCCGGGAATCGTTCTCGGAATGTCTGGGTACCAACATTGCCTTAATCCGGCGCAAAATCAAAGACCCGAAGCTCTGGATCGAGTCCCGATCGATCGGCCGGGTGACGAAGACGAAAGTCGCTTTGATGTACATCAAGGGTATCGCCAACGACAGCACGGTTGAGGAAGTGCGCAGCAGGCTGGACCGCATTGATATCGACGGTATTTTTGAGAGCGGGAATATCGAGGAGCTGATTCAAGAGAAAACGATTACCCCGTTTCCGACGCTGTACAATACGGAACGCCCCGACTCGGTCGCGGCGAATCTTTTGGAGGGCCGGGTGGCGATCGTTGTGGACGGAACACCGTTCGTTCTGGTCGTGCCGGTCGTATTCGCCCAATTTTTTCAGTCTCCCGAAGATTACTATCACCGGTCGGATTACGGGATTATTCGCATTCTCCGATACATCTCCCTGATGATTGCGCTGCTCGCTCCCGCTTTATTTATTTCCATTACGACCTTTCATCAAGAGATGCTGCCGACCACGCTGATGACCAGTATCGCGACACAGCGGGAAAGGGTGCCGTTTCCGGCCGCCATCGAAGCGTTCCTGATGGAGTTTACGTTCGAGCTTCTCCGCGAGGCGGGCATCCGGATGCCCAGAGCGATCGGCCCCGCGATTTCCATCGTAGGGGCGCTTGTGCTGGGGGAGGCGTCGGTCAGGGCCGGTCTGGTATCCCCGGCGATGGTCATCGTCGTATCGATAACGGCCATTGCCAGCTTTGCCTTTCCTTCGTTCGCGATGTCCATTCCGATCCGGATTTTGCGCTTCGTCCTGATGGGATTGGCCGCATCCTTCGGCCTTTTCGGCGTATTTATCGGACTGATTGTGCTTAACCTGCATTTGTGCAGTCTGCGTTCGTTCGGAGTTCCTTATATGGCGCCTTTTGCCCCGTATATTCCTAACGACAAGAAAGACGCCATATTCCGGTTCCCGTTGTCCGCGATGCGAAGACGGCCGGTCCTGATGCAGAGTCCGAATCCGGCGCGGCAAAATACGGTCCCGTCTGAGCCGGATGCGCATCATCAGCGGGAGGGCAGGAGAGGCAACCCATGAAACGCAACGTGTCGTTGGTTTGCATTTTATGCCTGCTGCTCGTCCTGACCACGGGCTGCTGGAGCCGCCGCGAGTTAAACGAGCTGGCGATCGTTACAGGCGTAGGCATCGATAGGGTCGATAACCAATACTTGTTGTCGCTCCAAGTGCTCAACATGGGGCAAGCGGGGAGTGAAGCTTCGGGAGGCGGGGGCGGCTCAAGTCTACCGGTGACGACGCAGTATATAAAGGCGGATTCGGTCTTTGAAGGCTTTCGCCGTTTGACGACCAAGCTTCCCCGCAAGCTGTATTTTGCTCATATCCGGGTCCTTGTATTTAGCGAAACGCTTGCGCGAGAAGGGCTACGGGATATCCTAGATCTGTTTGTGCGCGACCATGAAATTCGGCCGGATTTTTTCCTTATCGTGACCAAAGGCGTCGAAGCCAGGGAAGTCATGAGCCAGATCGTACCGATCGAGCAGTCGCCGGCCACCGCCTTGCTGAAAAGCTTGGAAATCTCCGAAAAAAACTGGTCTCCCACCATTGCCATAACGTTGGACGAGTTTATTACGGATCTGATGAAAGTAGGCAAGGAAGGAGTAATGACCGGTTTGCAATTAAACGGAGATCCTCGCCAAGGCCAGACGGATGCGAATTTGAAAACCGTCAATCCCCGCAGCAATTTCCGGTTTTCCAGCATTGGGGTGTTCAAGAACGACAGGCTGGTCGGCTGGTTGAATGAGGATGAAAGCCGGGGCTTCAGTTATATTACGAACCGTGTCGACGCTACGGTGACGGATGTTCCGTGCGATTCGGGAGGAAGGGCGACGATTGAAATTCTTCGAAGCCATACGAACCTAAAAGGCAGCGCGCCCCGCGGTGAACCGGTGATAACCGTCGAAGTCGAGTCCGAGGGCAATGTGGGAGAAGTATCGTGCAAGGAAGATTTGTCCAAGCCGGAGACGATCTATGCGTTGGAGCGCAAGGCGGAGCGGAAAATTGAAGGTTTCATCCAACAGGCGGTCCGCAAAGCCCGGCAGAGCAGCCGCTCCGACATCTTCGGATTCGGCGAGGCGATTCACCGGTACGATCCACGGAATTGGAATCGGTTAAAGGACGATTGGAACCGGTATTTCATGAGTGCCAAAGTAGAGACCCGGATCGACGTCAAACTGCGCAGAACGGGCAAGGTGGGACAATCGTTCATCGACAAAATGAAATGAGGAGGAGCGTTCGTCATGAAGGTGCTGCTCGTCTTATTGGCCGCTGCTGCGATTGTTGCTATCGAATGGCGTTCCTTGATGGAGCGAAAGCTGAAAAGAGAGCTGTGGACGTTTTTCCTGCTGTGTCTCGTCGGAACAAGTCTGGGGATAGCGGAAGTGCTGCGGCTCAACATCCCCAATCCGCTGGATTGGATTTCCGCGCTGTATAAGCCGCTGAGCAATCTCATCTACGGAAGTTCGGCTTAAGCCCATATCGTCTGTCGAAGAAATGGCAGGTGGAACCGTATGTTCGATAACGACAAGATCGATACCCATCAATTTACGCTGCTTGTGATTTTATTTGTTGTCGGGGATGCGCTGTTGTACGTGCCTTCGTGGCTGGCTTCTTCCGCCAAGCAGGATGCCTGGCTGGCAGCCGCTGTCGGATGCATCGAGGGCTTGGCGATCGCTTGGCTGTATACGACGTTGGCCAAACGCCACTTTCCGGCGACGCTGATCGATCTATGCCGCTCCGTCCTGGGCCGATGGGCGGGAACGGCAGCAGCCTGCTCTTTCGTCAGTTTTATTCTGGTTGATGTTTCTCTCATGTTGTATGAAATCGGGGACTTCATCACGACGCAGATGATGCCGGAGACCCCGATCGAGGTCGTCATTCTGCTGTTCACCGGCGTTATCGTACTCGGTGTGCGGCATGGGGCGGTTACGCTGGTTCGCT
Organism: Paenibacillus oleatilyticus; assembly: GCF_018998565.1. Lineage (GTDB taxonomy): Bacteria > Bacillota > Bacilli > Paenibacillales > NBRC-103111 > Paenibacillus_G > Paenibacillus_G oleatilyticus. Next base: position 50,369 of record NZ_JAHNZO010000002.1, read on the forward strand.
CGTCCGAATTGGTGTTTCCTTCGTTTGTGCTGCTTTACTTGATGTTGATCTTGTTTATTTCTCCGCAGATCAAGCTGGAGCATGCCCAGCCGGTGTTGGGCAAGGGCTTGAAACCGATTATGGAAGGAAATTTAAGATTTTTCGGGAATCTGGAGGAAAGCGTCATCCTGCTCATGCTGTTTCCTTTGGTCCGTAATCCGGGCAAGGGGGCAAAAGCTTTTGCGACGGGACTGGTTGTCGGCACGATCGTTCTTACCGTGTTTTCCACGGTTTCCATTCTGGTGATGGGCAGCGATATGACCGCATTGTTGGCCTATCCGAGCTATGTGCTGGCGCAGAAGGTTGCCGTCGGCAAGTTTTTTGAGCGGATCGAAGCCATTATGGCGTTTCTTTGGTTTATTACCGTTTTTGTCAAAATATCCGTCTGCTACTATGCCGCCTCCTATGGGATAGCCCAGATCGTGAAGCTGCCGAGATTCCGGCCGGTTACGCTGCCGCTCGCCATGATTTTAATGGTGCTGGCTCTGGTGTTCGTTCCGAATCGGCCGTACTTTGACCTTTTTGCGACGAAGATCTGGACGCCTTACACGCTCACCTTCGGATTGTTTCTCCCTTTGCTAATGCTCGGAGCGGCTTGGCTGCGCAGGTCGCCCGGGAAGAGATGAGGTGAAGGTATGGACGGTCAACGGCAAATCTCGGTATATCAATTTAAGGTCCTGACGATCTTGTTCTCGTTAGGCTCTACGCTGCTCGTCATCTCATCGGGACTGGCCGACGAGCTGAAGCAGGATGCCTGGCTGGGCGCCGCTTTGGGCACCTTGGGAGGGCTGGCGCTCGCCGCGCTGTATAATGCCTTGGCGGGACGGTTCCCGGACAAGACGTTGACGGAGCTTAGCACGCATCTGCTTGGAAAAACGGCAGGCCGTATGTTTATGCTCGCCTACCTCTTTTTCAACTTTTACTCCGCGGCTGCTTTAATCTGGTACGTCGGCAACTTCCTGACGACCAATCTGTTCATCGAAACTCCGAGGCCGGTATTGATGATCCTCTATGCTGCCGTCATGCTGTATGGGACGCATCTGGGGCTAGGGGCTTTGGCGCGGTCTGCGGAGACGTCTGTTCTGATCTTTATGTTCGCGCTTGTCATCGTCATGTTATCGCTGCTGCCGGAAGCCCAGACCGGGAATCTGCTGCCGGTAATGGAAGCGGGGCCCGGACCGCTATCGCGGGCTTCGTTCACATTCTTAAGCTTCGCTTACTTTCCGTGGGTTTCATTGCTGATGATTTATCCGAAGCACGTAAGCCGTCCCGAAGCGTGCGGTAAAGCGCTCTACACCTCCGTACTAAGCTCGGGCGCGATTTTGACGGCCGTAACCGCATTGACGGTCATGGTGCTAGGTCCCGACCGGACGTCCATCGAGCTGTATCCGACCTATAACCTGACGATGAAAATCAGCATCGGTCATTTTTTTGAACGCATCGAAGCGCTGTTTGTCTTGTTATGGCTGCTCGCTATATTTTATCAAGCGGTGCTCATTTACTACGCTGCCGTAACGGGCTTGGCCCAGATGATTCGGGTGGACGAATACCGCTCGCTCAATTTGCCGATGGGCCTGTGCCTTGTACCTTTTGCGCTGCTCATTTATCCGAATGTCGGCTACGAGCAGGCGTGGGATTATAAGGTGTGGCCGGTATTTTCGTTGACGTTCGCCTTGTGGCCGGCGGTTCTGCTGCTGGTAGCGAAGTTTAGGGGCCGAGGAGCGAAGCGTCATGCAAAAAATGGTAGGTAAAGCGCAGACGATTCGTTATAATGGGAGCAGATACCAAGGAAGGTGGCTGCACATGCTCTCAAATGTACCGATAAGCTTCGCTTCGCTTCAATTTCGTAGGACCGCTGAGGAGGACTTGGAGTTTGTATTAACGACGGAGCAGCATCCCGCGAATACGCCATTTATCATTTCCTGGACCCCGGAGCAGCACCGGGAAACCATACACAGCAGCGATAAGCTGCATCTCCTCGTCGAAACGCCGGACGGCAGGCCTGTCGGCTATCTTATTCTCGCCGGATTGACGAGTCCGAACCGCTGTATCGAGCTGGTCCGTATCACAATTGCCGACCAGGGGCGGGGGTACGGCAAAGCGTCGATCCGGTTCGTTCAGAACCATGCGTTCAAGCACTTGAAGGCTCACCGCTTGTGGCTGGATGTCAAGGAGCACAACGCAAGAGCGAAGCAGCTTTACGAATCGTCGGGCTTTAAGACGGAAGGAACGCTGAGGGAATGCATCCGCACGAACGGCGGGTACGAATCGCTGATCGTCATGTCCATGCTGGAGCGGGAATATGAAGAGCGTGGCGGCGAATGAAGCAGCATGAAACCATTTTGAATAGACGCGGCATTGCGTATTCTGGACCTTGTTGTCCGCCTAAAGTTTGAACAGTCAGGCTTTACCGCATGTTTTTCCTTTAATTGGGCATCTTAATCAAGATCGTCCAACCCGGAGGCCTCGCGGATGAAAAAGTATGCTTTTAACGAAATTACGACTTGGCAATATATATTTCTCATTTTCACTTCGGAAATTGGCATCGGCGTTCTCCCGTTTCCTGCGAATGTGGCCCGGTACGCGGGGACGGACAACTGGATATCGGTGATCTTGGGCTGGGCTCTGATTACGGCCGCCAGCCTGTTTATCATCCAAGCCATGAAGCATTACCCGGACGGGACGCTGCTTGATCTGCTGACAAATTATTGGGGCAAATGGGCGGGGATGGCCGGCGCGATCGTCGTCGCTCTCTATTTTGCTTTTTTCTCATACGTCGTTTTCTCCCGGACGGTGATCTACGTCAAAGCATGGCTGCTCCCGCAAACGTCGGAGCTTCTGCTCGTCGTACTGCTGATCGTTCCGTTCTGGCTCATTGCCCGCAGCGGAGTCCGGGTCCATGGCAGATTTGCGGAGTTCGTTGTTTTGATCTGCTGCTGGATGCCTTTGATTTTTATCTACGTGATTGGCGACGCCGAGTGGCTTCATCTGCTTCCCGTGCTTAAGGAAGGGTGGGAACCGGTGGTGAAGGGTACGCCGGAGATGGTGTTTACTTTTTTAGGCTTTGAAATGACCTTTGTGCTGTATCCGTTTCTGCAAAAGAAAAACCGGGCGGCCATCGGGGTGATTACTGGCAATACGCTGGCCTTGCTTGTCTACTTGCTGCTGGACTTTACTTGTCTTGTGTTCTACAGCCCGGACGAGATCTCGCAATACAACGAACCGGTGATCAGCTTGCTGAAGGTGGTCGAATTTCCTTTCATCGAACGGTTTGAAATCGTGTTTCTCGCGCTGTATCTTTTGTTAATCGCTTTGACGTGGATTCCTTTTACGTTCTGCAGCGTATACTCCACGAGCTGGATGCTGGGCAAGCAGGACCATCGGCCGCATCTGATCGTGTTTTTGCTGCTGCTCGTAGGGTCTTATTGCTTTTATCACCCGACGTTCCGCGCGAACAACAAAATGATCGATTGGATGGGCAAATTCGGAGCAGGCTTTGCCGTCGTGTTTCCGTTGTTGCTATGGATGCTTGTTGCGGCTGCCGACCGGTACCGGAGGACGGCCAGTTAATTGACAATGATAATCTTTATCAATATTATAAAATGGTAAGTTTATCTAGGGGAGTGATTCCATGTTTATTGAAATGAAAACGATTATCGTCAAAGAAGGAACCTCGGATCTGGTCGTTCAGCGCTTCAGCGGAGAGGGTGCCATTGAAAAATCCGAAGGCTTTATCGATTTGAGCGTACTCGTCAAGAAGGCCAGAAAAGGCGACGAAGAGGTCATTGTAATGATTCGCTGGGAATCTGAGGAAGCGTGGAAGAAATGGGAGACCAGCGAGGTTCATCTCGAAGGTCACCGGCAGGCAAGAGGCAAGCCGAAGCCGGAGCATATCCTCAGCTCGAGCCACGGAAACTATGAAGTGAAGACGGTCAAAGGGCCGTATCGCCAGCAAGCGCAAGCGTGACGGGCCCGCTCCTGTCCGTTCTATCGATTCGGAAACGAAGCTTCGGCTTAAGCTCCTCGCGGGGCGCTGAGGCTTTTTTTGCTGTCCATATGCTGGAAGGAATCCCTCTGGACAATCGGAGCGGGCTCCATTACAGTAGAGAGGAATGAATTGACAAAAGGAGTACGGGAAATGAAAAGCAAGCTCAAAAAAGTATTACTGCCTACGATGGCGCTAAGTCTGATGATCATGGCACCCGCGATTGCGGAAGGACCGTCCCAAACGGCGGGACAGCAGCCGCCGCTGCCTGAAGAAATCGCCTTCCAAATTCCGACGAACAATTATTGCAGCGCGGATAAGTCTCTGGATTTTTCGTTCCAATTATCCAATGCCGGCAGCACGCCTGCCGATATTACGGTGTCCTTTTATCAACAGGACGGCACCAAGCTTACGACGGAAGGCACGTCCTACCAGGAGATCGGTTCCACGATCATCCCGGGCAAGCCTTTTACGCTGAAAGGCTATACCACAGGGCTGTACCATATCAACTTTGGCAACCATCTCAAGTGCAGCGAGCGCGTGTATCTAGGGAGAATCTTCGTCAATTCGGGCAAAGCCTCGCTGCTTGCGAGAGGCTGGGTGAACACGAACGGAGCGGTTCAGAACGTCGAAGTGAACGGCAATCAGACGTTCGAGCTTGCTGCTGTGCCAACGCCGGCCGAAGCGACAGCGACCAAAGCAGAGTAGGTCAATCCAGTCAGTCCATTGAGGAGCGTCGGTTTCGTTCAGGAGCCTGGCTCCTCTTTTTTGCAGGATAGACGAATCGAAGCTTTTGGGAGGGTTCGTTATGGGTGCCAATTGGGACGATGAGAGCATCGCGAGGGAAGCTCTGAAGCAATTCCCGGTTCATGGGGAGCGGCTCGTTTACTTGGGGAAGAGCGATAATGTGACCTTTCAGGTGAAGACGAAGCAGGAAAGCGTGAACTATCTGATGAAGCTGCATTATGCTGCAAGAGGAAGCCATTCCAAAAAGACCGTCGAATCGGAGCTGCTGTGGCTCGAAGCGTTAGCCGCGGAGACGGCCTTGACGGTACCTTCTCCGGTAAGAAACCGGGACAACGAGCTGACCGTAGAGGCAGTCGTCAACGCATCCGGGGAAAGCATCGTCGTCACGCTGCATCGGTGGGTGAATGGCGAGCTTCTGGACAGGGAGCCGACAACCGGGGAAGCTCGAAGCCTGGCCCAACTCATGGCCGCGCTGCATCGGCATGCGATGGAGTGGAACGCTCCCGCAGGGTTCACCCGGCCAGTGTATGATACGGACAACGTGTTGTCGCTGCCGGGTCCGTTAAAGCGGCTGCCGGAGCTAAACGTCATTTCGAACGAAGCATACGTTTGCCTGGAGCGGACCGCGCATAAAATCGCCGCCGGGCTACAGCGTCAAACGGTGGCCAAGTCCACCTGGGGGCTGATTCATTCGGACCTGCACGAAAGCAACTACGTCTTCGATCAGGGCATTCCGAGGCCCATCGACTTTTCCGCGTGCGGCTACGGCTTTTATCTGTTTGACGTGGCCGAAACGTTTCTGCATCTTTCGCCGGAGAACCGGCGCCAATTTTTGTCCGCCTACCGGGAGGAACGGCAGATGCAGAAGATCGATGCGAAGAGCCTGGACCTGTTTTTCGTCTGGGCGATTCTGCGCAACTTCGCTTTTCTCGCCCGTAACCCTGCGGAGCATGCGTCGCTATCCGAGCTTATCCCCAAAGTAGTGAAAAGCTATTTTGAAAACTATCTGAAAGACGAACCGGTTCTGGGAGGGGGATAACATGCTGTTGTTTGAAGCGATCAAAAACCGGTCGATGGCGGAGCTTGAGGCCGCAGCGTTAGCGGACGATGTGAACGGGCAGGACAAGTTCGGCCGCACTCCGCTGCATTATATCATTACGCAAAAGGCGCCGATGGAGATGTTTGCGTTTTTGCTCGCCAAGGGAGCCGATCCGCAGCTGGAAGACAAGCTCGGCTTAATGGTGCTGGAAAAAGCAGTCAAATTCGGCAATAAGCGTGCGGTGGAGCTGTTGATCGCACATGGCATCGAATTGGACCATCCGAAGGGCATTACGCATACGCCTTGGTTTAAGGCGAGACATCATCCCGAAATTGCCGACCTGCTGCTTGGCGCGAAAGGGACTTTCCGGTTAACGCTGACGGAGGCGGAAAGCGAGCTCGTCGATGCTCTGCTTTATTCGGAGAACGAGGAGCGCATGGCCCGGCTGCATCTGTTGAACACGCCGGAGCTTCTGCACGCTTTTGTGCTGGGATTTAACTGGGATGACGAGCTGGAGCCGATCGAGGCGATTGTGCGGCATCCGGAGTGCCGGGAAGCGACGGCTTACGAAATATACGATCTCGCGGACGGAGACTACTGGCTGGAGCGCGAGAGGAGCGGGGATGAGTACGAGCGGCAGTACATCGCGTTAATCCGTTATACGCTGGAAAGATTTCCGGAGTTGAAGGCTATATAAAGGAGAAAGCAGAAGCATGAAGGAGAGAGTAGAAGGATGGATCGGGCGCTGGGACGCGCTGCTGAAGCGCCTTGAAGCGCAGGGCGCAACGGTGCGCGAATGGGTCGTCGAGCCGGAAGCGGACGAGGAACGCGTGGGGGAAACAGAGGCGCGCCTTGGAATCGGGCTGCCGCCGACCGTGCGCCGGATCATCGCCGAAGGAGCGGGAAAAGTTACGATTTACTGGTATTTCGACAAGGAGACGCTGTCCCCTTTTGAGTCGTCCGGCGAGCTGGCGTGGAGTCTCGATGCGTTCGAATGGCCCTATTTTGGCGACGACGAGCTGGAGGAGGAGAAGCGATACCTTGCTTTTCATGTAGCCGGCAACGGGGACTATGTGCTGCTCGATCTTGAAGGCTATCCGGATGATCCGCCGGTCGTCAGCTGGGGACATGAGACGGGCGAGTTTCTGCTGCTGGCCCCATCGTTCACCGAATTTGTGGAGCGGGTAACGGAGCTGGCCTTCATCGGCGCGGAGGACAGTGCGTACGAGCCGTTTTGCGGGCCGGATGGTCTGGATGTCGACGGGCTGAACGCGAAGGCATGGAAAGCCTGGCTGGACCGCTATTTGACGCTTACACTGGAGGAGGCGGCGAAGGAGCTGCCGCTGCTCATCGACTATATTACGTTCCATGAAGCGGAGGATGCGGGGGTGCGCGAAGCTCTTGCGCGCTATGAGCCTGACGCCGTGCTGGAGGCATGGCTGTCCAGACTGGAGCGGGAGACGTACCGGGGGAACCGGGATCAACTGTTCGGGTACATAGGAGAAACCGTTGGCGAAGCGGCGGCGGAATGGGTGCGTTCGCTCTGGTCGGACCGGCCTCCGGTTGAAGTGTCGAACTATAGCAGAGCGTATTTGTCGGCATGCTGCCTTCCGGGAAGCGAAGGGCTGGAACGCGTGTTGGCCCGGTTGGAGCTGGAGGCGCAGAGCAGCAAAATCGATGGCTACAGCGCGAATGGTTTGCTGCGGTATTTCCACAGCCGGGACGTCATCCGGTGGGCGGAGTCGCACGTCGCGTTTCCGTTCGGGGGCTGGGACGAGCTTTTCGCAGCCTCTGCCCCCCATTGGGAGGACGTCTGCCGCTGGCTGGACGGGCATGAGGCCATGCGGCAGTCGGCGCTGTCCGCACTCGGCAAGCTGTTCGCGAGAGGGGAAGCTCCGGAGGGCGAGCCGGGTCGCGGTGAAATTATCCGGCTGCTGGATAAGGCCGAGCGGGAAGCCGTGCTGAAGAAGGAAAAGGAAGCGGTTCGGCGGGTAACGGCGCATTTAGCCGATTGGCGGTAACGGAGGCAGGACGAAGAGACTGAGGCAAAGGGGAACGGAATGTGCGATCGCAGCTTAACCTACAGATCGAGCGTTTGAAGCAAATCTTGTCTGCGCACGGGCAGCCGTTCGCGCCGGAACCAGGAGCAAGCGAATCCGAGCTCCGGCGCCTGGAGGACAAAACGGGAATTCGCTTTGACCGGGATTTTAAAGATTTTTACCGCTTTTCCAACGGCTCGGGGCACGCTTACTGGGGAGCGGTATTTCCGGACGGGGCGATTCCCGTTCATTTTTTACCGCTGGAAACTTGCGAGCAATATTGGCCGGAATTTGCGGAGCATGACGAAGACGACGAGACGGACGGGGAGGTTCGGGGAGCGGAACGGGAAATCTGGGACCCCCGCATCAAGCCTTATGACGAGCACAAATACTGGTTTCCCTTCGCGACCTTGAACGGATCGACCTTGGTCTACTACGATGCGGACCCGGCACCCACAGGAACATACGGGCAAATTATCGTGTACCAGCACGATCCGGATTGTGTTTATTATGCGGCCGGAAGCTTTATTGAGTTTTTGCAGCAGTCTAACCAATTGCTGGAAACGGATGCCGCCGATTGGTTCGAAGATGAAAGCTTCGAGCTCACGGCTTCGGCGTCGTTTCCTTCGGCTGAGCAGCTCCCTCCCGCGGAAGGCGCCGCATCGTCCGCGACGGTCACCGACGACCGAAGACCAGAGCCTGAGGCGGATGCCCGCTCTGCGGAGCAGGCCGAAGCAGAAAAGCCTGGGTGGCCGCTTGCGGATGGGGACATCGCCGCGTTCGAGCGGAAGTACGGGCTGGCGCTTCCGCAGGATTACAAGGCTTTTCTGCTGCGCCGGAACGGGGGCCGGCCGGAGAAGCGGCGGTTTACCGTATTGAACGCGGCCATCAGCTCGCATGCGATGTACTATCTGCCGCTGGACGCTGCCGTCGAAAGAAACTTGGAGCGTTTTTTCGTCGAGTTGAATCGGGGAGGCATCATTCCGGGCGAGCTGCTGCCAATAGCAACCACTCCCAGGGGCAGCTTTGTATGCTTGGCGCTGACGGGGGCGAATCGAGGCTGCGTCTACTTTTGGGACCGGGACGACCAGGAATATGACGAGGAGGACGGACTGAAGCCGTCCTACAACTATATGTATTTGGCCGCGGCCGACTTTGCCGATTTTGTCTACGGGATCGAATGGCAGGACAAGATGGAGCAGGCGGTCGAAGCGTTCGTTGAGCGGCTTGACGGCGTCTTGGCCGGCGAATTCCGGCAGGTCATGACGGAGCTGAAGCGGGAGACCGAGAACGAGAACGAGGAGTGCAAGGAGGAGATCAAGAAGAAAACGCTTGTTTTTCTCGATCGTCTTAAAGAGTGCCTGTACTCGAAAGCGTGCGTGTCCCGATTTTCGCTTAACAAGTGGAAAGCCATGGCGGAAGCCTTCGCCGCGGGCGGTCCGAAAAGCGAGTCGGCCAACGTGCTGATCAAGCGAAGCTTGTCCTGTACGGCTGGAGGGCGGTCAATCCGCTCTTGGGACTGCATGAGGACGTGTTGACCCATCTATTTGCGCTCCGCGGCTTGATCCGGCTGTGAAAAGGGATGTATGCGATGAGCAACCCTGTTGACATTTGGTTGAAACTGGTGTACAACTGTACTAATTGAATTTCCTATTAAATTCATTGACGAGAACGAGTACGCTAATCCCTTGTTCCCCAGAGAGTTGGCCCTGTGCTGAAAGCCAACGTTCAAGAATTAGCCGAACATCCTCTCCGAGAAGGAATGCTGAAGCTTCAGTAAGCAGCCCCGGGATCCCGCCGTTACAAGGGACGCGTATGATGGTACGTCGTAGAGGTGCCGCGGAATCATGTTTCATGATGATTGCTGCGGAACAAGGGTGGTAGCGCGAGAGCAAATCTCGTCCCTTTACGGGGCGGGATTTTTTTGTTTTTCAAGAAGAAAGGATGAGACCTGTGAGAAAAGTCGACGTGAAAGAAAAAGCAAGAGTCCGCGAGCTTCGTGTGCTGGAGCAGTGGAAGCGGGACGAAACGCACCGCAAATCGATCGAGAGCCGGGCCGGACGGCCGAATTTCGTGTTCTACGAAGGGCCCCCGACAGCCAACGGCTCGCCGCATATCGGGCATGTGCTCGGGCGCGTCGTGAAAGATTTTATCTGCCGGTACAAAACGATGTCCGGCTACCGCGTCGTCCGCAAAGCCGGCTGGGACACGCACGGACTTCCGGTCGAGCTGGGCGTCGAGAAGCAGCTCGGCATCTCGGGCAAGCAGGAGATCGAGAAGTACGGTGTGGCCGAATTTGTCGAAAAATGCAAAAGCAGCGTATTCGAATACGAGAAGCAGTGGCGGGAGCTGACCGAGGCGATCGCGTATTGGACGGATATGGACCATCCGTATGTGACGCTGACCAACGAATATATCGAGAGCGTCTGGCACCTTTTGTCCGTGATCCACGGCAAAGGGCTGCTGTACAAAGGCCACCGGGTCAGCCCGTATTGTCCGGACTGCCAGACGACGCTCAGCTCCCATGAAGTGGCGCAAGGCTATGAGGATGTCAAGGACTTGAGCGCAACCGTAAAATTCAAAAGCAAACGCGGAGACGAAATCTTCCTCGCCTGGACGACCACTCCGTGGACGCTGCCGTCCAACGTGGCGCTTGCCGTGAATAAAGACATCGACTATGCGAAGGTCAAGTACAACGGCGAAGTGTATGTCGTCGCGGAGAAGCTCGCCGAGAACGTGTTCAAGACGGACTATGAAGTTGTGTCTGTGCATAAAGGATCGGAGTTCGTCGGCACCCCTTACGAGCCGCCTTTCGGCTATGTTCGTCCGGTCAAAGGGCATATCGTCGTCGATGCGGATTACGTGAGCGATACGAGCGGGACCGGTATCGTGCATACGGCTCCCGCGCATGGGGAGGACGACTACCGGACGACCCGCAGGCACGAGCTGGATTACGTCAACCTCGTGAATCTGGCCGGCCGCTACACCGAGCAGGTGACGGAATTCGCCGGGCGCTTCGTCAAAGATTGCGACGTCGATATCGTGAAAAGCTTGTCCGAGCGTAGCCTGCTGTTTTCCAAGGAGCGCTACGAGCACAGCTACCCGTTCTGTTGGCGCTGCAAATCGCCGCTGCTGTACTATGCGATGGAAAGCTGGTTCATCCGGACGACGGCGGTCAAGGACCAATTGATCGAGAACAACCGCAAGATCAACTGGTACCCTTCCCACCTCCGCGAAGGGCGTTTCGGCAAGTTTCTCGAAGAGCTCGTCGATTGGAACATCAGCCGCAACCGCTACTGGGGGACGCCGCTGAACGTCTGGCTGTGTCAGGATTGCGGGCAAGAGCACGCGCCGGGGAGTCGGCAAGAGCTGCGGGAGCGGGCGATTCAGCCGCTTGACGAGAGCCTGGAGCTGCACAAGCCGTACGTTGACGAAGTGAAGCTGCGCTGCACCTGCGGCGGCACGATGGAGAGAACCCCGGAAGTGATTGACGTCTGGTTCGACAGCGGCTCGATGCCGTTTGCGCAGTACCATTACCCGTTCGGCGACGAGCAGCTGTTCCGCGAGCAGTACCCGGCGGATATGATCTGCGAAGGGATCGATCAGACGCGGGGCTGGTTCTTCAGCCTGCTGGCCGTTTCGACGCTGTACAACGGGCAGTCGCCTTACAAAGCCGTCATTTCGACCGGACACGTGCTGGACGAGAACGGGCAGAAGATGTCCAAGAGCAAGGGCAACGGCATCGATCCTTGGGAAATCATCGAGGAATTCGGCACCGATGCGTTCCGTTGGGCGCTGCTGGCCGACAGCGCGCCGTGGAACAGCAAGCGGTTCTCCAAGCAAATCGTCGCCGAAGCGAAATCGAAGGTGATCGACACGCTCCATAACGCGCATGCGTTTTATGCGCTGTATGCGGCGATCGACGGCTATAAGCCGGAGGAGCACCCGCTGCGGACTTCCGCGAACGAGCTGGACCGCTGGATTCTGTCGAGGCTGAACAGCACGTTGCGTCAGGTCGTGAAGGGGCTGGACGATAACGACTTCCTGAATCCGGCGAAGCAGATTGAGGCGTTCGTCGACGAGCTGAGCAACTGGTATATCCGCCGCTCCCGCGACCGGTTCTGGGCCAGCGGCATGACCGAAGATAAAGTGTCCGCGTACCAGACGCTCCGCGAAGCGCTCTTGACGCTGGCAGCCATGGTCGCTCCCTATGCGCCGCTTATCGCTGAAGACATCTACGGCAACCTTGGCGGTGAGGGAAGCGTTCATCTCGCGGATTACCCGAAGGTGAGCGATTCCGCGGTGGATACGATACTTGAGCGGGATATGGAAACCGCGCGGCAAATCGTCGAGCTGGCGCGCAGCGTCAGGAACGAAACCGGGATCAAAACCCGCCAACCGCTGGCGGAGCTAATCGTTTCGCTGGACCGGGACTTCCATCTGAGCCGGTACGCGGATATCGTCAAAGAGGAGATCAACGTTAAGGACATCCGCATGGAGCAAAGCGACAGCGGGTTCGTGGACTTCAGCTTGAAGCTGAATCTGAAGGTGGCCGGCAAAAAATACGGCAAATTCGTCGGACCGGTGCAAAGCCGTCTGAAGCAGCTGTCCGCCGCGGAAACGAAGCAAGCCGTCGTCGCGGGCTTCCTGGATGTGGCGGTCGACGGAGAGACGCTTCATCTTACGCTCGACGAACTGCTCGTGGATAAACAAGCCAAAGCCGGCTTCGCGTCCGCTTCCGGCTATGGAATTACCGTTGCTTTAAATACGGAGATCACCGAAGAGCTGGAGCAGGAGGGGCTTGTTCGGGAGATCATCCGCGCCGTGCAGGATACCCGCAAAAAGCTGGAGCTGCCGATCGAAAAGCGCGTCGCGCTCGTGCTCGACGTCGATCCGCAGCTCAAGGAAGCGCTGGAGCGGTTCGATCATGTGCTGCGGGACAACGTGCTGCTGTCCGGCGTCCGGTATGCCAAGGAAAGCGGGATGGAATCCGTTTCATTAGGAGAGCGCACGATCGGTCTGCGTATTGAGTAATCCAACTGCTTTTGCTTGAAGCAGAGGGGAGATATACGGCACGAAGCATCAAGATGCGAGACGTCTTGACGCTTTGTGCCGTTTCTTTTTTAGTGGGAGAGTTTTATATATGACGTATGTTGACAGGTTTGCTTGTTTACAATGAGGGAGGAATCAACGACCAGGGAGGAATCAACGATGAAGTCTTTGCATGGAAAGGTGGCTTTGGTTGCCGGCGCTACGCGCGGTGCAGGCCGAGGCATTGCGATTGAATTGGGAGCCTCCGGAGCCACGGTTTATGTCACCGGCCGGACGACCCGGGCGAAACGCTCCGAGTATAACCGGCCCGAGACGATCGAAGAGACGGCCGAGCTTGTCAATCGCGCGGGCGGCAAAGGAATCGCGGTTCAAGTGGACCATCTTGAACCGGACCAGGTCCGGGATCTGGTCGCACGAATAGAACAGGAACAGGGGCGGCTGGACATCCTGGTCAACGACATTTGGGGCTCCGAGTACTTGGTGCAATGGAACGTGCCCGTATGGGAGCAGTCCCTCGAAGGAGGGTTGCGCATGCTGCGGCTGGCGGTCGATACGCATATCATTACGAGCCATTTTGCGCTTCCCTTATTAATCCGCAGCGGCAACGGACTGGTCGTTGAAATGACCGACGGCACGGAAGAATACAACCGTCAAAACTACCGGCTGTCGCTGTTTTACGATTTGGCCAAAACTTCCGCCATTCGCATGGCCCGGTCCTTGGCCCATGAGCTTGCGCCTCACCAATGTACGGCGGTGGCAGTGACTCCCGGTTGGATGCGCTCCGAAATTATGTTGGAGCATTTCGGGGTGAAGGAAGAGAATTGGCGCGACGCCGCTTCGAAAGAACCGCATTTTATGATCTCGGAAACGCCGCGGTTTGTAGGCCGGGCCATTGCCGCGCTGGCGGCCGACCCGAAGGTGTCCCGGTGGAACGGCCAGTCCTTGTCGAGCGGCCAGCTTGCGCAAGTGTACGGGTTCCATGATCTGGACGGCTCCCGGCCGGATTGCTGGCGGTATATCGTCGAGGTGCAGGACGCGGGAAAACCGGCAGATGTCACCGGGTACCGTTAATCGGTTAGAATGAAATGTATTCCCGCAAGGCGAGGTGGAAGCTCGTACTATTTGCTTTTTTCCGACTCGCTGCTCAACATTTTGGGGTTTGTAGTCAAAGAAAAGTACCGAAACCAAGGTGTTGGTGGTATGCTGATCCAGAGTCTTGAAGATTGGGCGGAAACCAGCGGGTTTTCCGGAATTAAGTTGCTGTCCCATCCGAGCCGGATTCACGCCCACCGGTTCTACGAACGAAGAGGATATGTTTTTACAGACCTTAGCCGAGAAAGCCCTTACCTTTAGACATGGGATGAATCGGCTTAGGACAAGGGCTGTCTTTAGCCAGCTTCATTATCCTACATTCTTTCATCTTGTTGCAGTTGTATGTTTAGACTGATACAATCGGCGTATGAGAGAAGAATATAGAAGAACGGCAACAACCGTATCACTCATCAACTATCATTTTGTGTTTTGCCCGCGATACCGAAGAAAGGTACTTGTGAATCAAGTAGAAGCGCGATTTAAAGAGCTTGTGCAAGAGCTGTGTCAGGAAAACGATTGGCTTATGGTTGCGATGGAAGTCATGCCCGATCATGTGCATCTATTCTTAAATGTGCGACCAACGGATTCTCCAGCGGACATTATGGTAAAATTGAAAGGTGCGACCTCGCGATTTTTGCGTCAAGAATTTAAGCACTTGAAGCATCTGCCAAGCCTTTGGACACGTTCCTATTTTGTCAGCACGGCAGAGAATGTTTCGAGCGAAACCATCAAACGTTATGTGGAAGAACAAAAGACAAGGGGGTGAAGCCATGCAAACCGTAACCGTTCAAATTCGAATATTCCCAAACGATGTTTCCCTGCAGAAGGAGATGGGGGGCGAATACATCAAAACGGTCAATCTCCTAACCGAACAAGCGGAAGAATTGGGTACATTTCCAAAGCTCACCTCCAAGGATGTCGATGCCAAACTTCCATCCGCAGTAAAGAACCAAGCTATTCGAGATGCGCGAAGCATTCATAAAAAGACGAAAAAGCAAGGAAAACGTCCGGTTCTCAAGCGCAGAGCCTACTACGTAAATAACCAGAACTATTCACTTGGGGACCATAGCGTTGCATTTCCTGTTATGTTGGACGGAAAGGCACAGCGACTGAAGATTTCGGCCCGTGTAACGGAACGCGAACAACGTTTTCTATCCAGCGGCAAGCTTGGCCTTTTAAAAATGGTTGAGAAGTCGGGCAAGTGGTACGTACAAATTTCTGTTGAAAGAAAGACAGAACAAACAACGGGCGATGTCATGATGGGAATTGACTTGGACTTAAAAATCCCTGCCGTTGTTGTCACCTCAACAGGTAAGACGAAATTTGTTGGCAACGGCAGACAGAACAAGTACATTCGCCGCAAATATAAAGAGCGAAGAAGAAAGATGGGCAAGTTAAAGAAACTGTCTGCGATTCGTAAGCAAGAAAATAAAGAACATCGCTACATCAAAGACCAAAACCACAAAATCAGCCGTAAGATTGTGAACATGGCGATCGAAGAACAAGTGTCGGTCATCAAGATGGAAAAGCTGACGAACCTTCGCCAAACGACAAGAACAAGTCGTAAAAACGCTAAAAACTTGCATAACTGGACGTTCTATCAATTGCAAATGTTTATCGCATACAAAGCGGCATTGGCCGGGATCAACATCATCGAAGTCAATTCTGCCTACACCTCCCAAACGTGTCCAAACTGCGAGAAACGGACCAAGGCAATGGACCGAACGTATCAATGTTCATGCGGGTATCGCGCACACCGCGACAGAGTTGGAGCCATCAACATCATGCGCCAACCTGTGATAGATGGTAACAGTCTATCAGCCTAGATAGCTATACCTCTGATCTAGGATGAGCTAATGAGCTAGCTCTTAACTTAGCAGTCTGCACAAAACAGAAATGGCCTGCGTGCGTTAACTAGCTAAGAATCCCTCGGATTTAGCCGTGTTGGAGGCTCAAAAAGGACCAAAAAAATTATATTAAAAAGTTCAACTAGCACTCTTTTCTTGATCGGCATCATACGGAAAAAAAAGGATATTTGAGGATGCTCCTCGAATACATTACTTCACTTACGTCATCTCATGCCGACAAGGAGTGGAGTTTAGACGATGATCGACCGCCGCCATGATGTAAGGCCGGAAGTAAGAGCTTATCTGGAGCGAATCGGATACGAAGGCCCGCTGGATGGAAGCGCGGCCGTGCTGGCCGAATTGCAAGAATGCCACATTCATTCGGTGCCTTACGAAAACCTGGATATTGTGCGTCGCATTCCGCTGTCATTGGAAGTCGAGGATCTGATCGACAAAATTGTCGTTCGTGGCCGCGGCGGATACTGCTTCGAGCTGAACGCGCTCTTCGGCTGGCTGCTGCGGGAGCTGGGATACCCGGTCGCGGATTTCGTAGCCCGCTTCTGGCGCGACGAGCCGGCCCCGCCCCCCAAGCGCCGCCATCAGGTGCTGAAGGTCGAGGCGGAAGGGGCGACGTATCTATGCGATGTGGGAGTAGGCGGGATTGTGCCACGCTGGCCCGTCCAGCTCATCGAGGGACTGGAGCATCAGCAGGGAGACGAATGCTACCGGATGGAACGCGACCCCTACTACGGTTGGGTGCTCAGCGAGCTGAAGGATGGGCAATGGTGCTGGCTGTATTCCTTTACCGAAGAACCGCAGCTGCCTAAGGACTTCATCATGGCGAGCTATTGGTGCGAGAACGCTCCCGACTCGGTCTTCATCAACCATGCCAGGGCGGCGATTCGTACCCGGGACGGGCGGAAGACATTGGCCGGGGAGGAGTTCCGGATTTTCACCGCGGACGGCGTCGAGACCTTTACCCCGCAGACAAAAGAAGAGTACGCCGAAGCGCTGCGCACTCATTTTGGCATTATTTTGGAATAAAGGAGGGGGACGTATGAGCCTTCGACAAAAAATCCAAAGATGGTTTAAATACTTCGTGATCATGACAAAAATATAGTTAATGCTACATATAATTAGTAATATTAATAATTAATGAAATAAAAAAGAACTGCCGCACCGCTAAGAAACGGGGTCGGCAGTTCTTTGCTTTAAGTCGGCTCGACATGCGCGCAAAATTTTGTCGCTTAGCTCCGGATCGTTGACGGAACGGGCCAGCAAAATCGAGCCGACCATGGTTGCGGTCAGCGCGATGCTTTTGTCCTCGTCTTGACCGGCAAGTCCCGAGACGAAGGAGAGAAAGCGGGAGACCTCTTCGGTGAACACTTCGCGGATGTCCTCGGAAGACCGGGCGATTTCGCCCGCCAGGGCAGGCATGATGCACCCTTGCTCCGACGAGTCGCGGTGGGCCGCGCTCAAGTATGACTCGATCACGACGTATAGCTTCTCCTCGTCTGACGCCTGTTCCGCGACAGAGCCGAGCCGGGTGACGGTGTCTTCCATCGCGCTTTTGCAGGCTTCCGCGACCAACTGCTCCTTGCTGTCGAAATGGGCGTAGAAGCCGCCGTGCGTCAGTCCGGCCCCGCTCATAATTTGCGGCACGCTGACCGCTTTGATCCCGCTCGCCCGGAACGCCTGCGAAGCGCTTTGCACAATTTTATGCCGGATATTCATTTTATGTTTTTTGGTATAAGGCATCTTACGTTTCACCACGCCTAACGATAATTTATGTATTCTCCCTGATGTCACGAAGGAAAGCATTTGCGGAACGCCGTAAGCAGCTTGAGCGGGCCTTTCGTCCGGATTTTGCGAAGCAGCATAGCTGGAAGTGGATGCTCCGTCTTTCCAAGGACGCGAATCCAGGTCCCGCTGTCTGCGGTCAGCTCGAAATCTGCTTCCCCGGTATGCCCCTCTGTTACGGTAATCGTCTGCTGTTTGATCACAACCGTTGCTTTCGCTTCTTCTTGACCGGTAAAGGTAAAATGATACGTTGCGTTCAAGTCCTTGGCCTGATGGCGCTGAAAGAACAGCGGGAGCATCTTCAAAAAAGATCGGACGGACTTCGAACGCAGCCCGTTGCTTACCCGCTTCACCCGCTTGTGCGGAAAACGGCGGACGACATGCTGCTCGGCATCGGAACCTGGAACGACATAGATCGTTTCTTTTTTGTTCTGCAGCGGCTTGACGATGTCCTCCAGGAATTGCTTGCGGTTGTTCCAGAACGCGCCGATGACGTCTTCTCCTGCGGGACAGACGGCCATACAGTAGGCGGCCTTGTAATTGGCGCCGAACGATAAGCTCTGCCACATGGAGGCCGTTTCTCCGTCTTCGACTCTGGAGCGGTACGCTTTGGCGTTTTTGCTGTCCGCAATCGTCTCGATCCAGTTGGTGAACCCGCCCGAAAATTCCCGGTAGTTGTGCGTGTAGCAGGCCGAAAAATTGAAGTGTCCGTCCGGTTCGATAGCGCCGACGGGACAGGCGGCGACGCAGAGCTTGCATTCCAGGCACGGATTGTAGTCGATGGGCCTCGACTCCTCCGAAATGCGGGCGTCAGTCACGATGGTCCCGAGCAAAATGAAATTGCCGAATTTCGGATGAATGACATTGCGGTGAATGCCCATTTGACCGAGTCCGGCCGCCACGGCGATCGGCTTGTGCGAAATGACCCATTGCTTGCCGTCCCTGGCTACCTCCATGGGGAAGCCCATCGGAGGGTTCACCGCTTTGATGCCCATCTCCTCCAGACGGGATACAATCTCATGCCCGACATGCGTGATGCGGTCGTGCACGTGATAAAATTCCGCGTTGGCGACGGAGCGGGCCGCAGACCGGACCGGCTCGCGGTTCATTCGGCACACGAAGCTGATCAGCAGACCGGCATCCGGCAGCAGCTCGCGTATTTCGTGGCGCTGCCCGTCCAGCTCGGACCGGTCGATCGCGACGAAGCCGACGTCATCAGCCCCCGCTTCCAGGCAAAGCTTGCGCAGCCAGGCGGCATCGAGGGCCGCTTCCCGGGACGTGCCGGAAGGAGGCTGTTTGGCAAGGTGCTGGCGGACGGTAGGGTGGTCTTCGAGCTTTCTACTCATGATCATTATAGCTCCTTTCGTTCCAAAAACGAAAATGTAGAACCCGGATCGACGTTTTAAATATGATGATCATCATAAATATTATAATCATCATATTTAAAACGGTCAATAAATATCCACATTTGCGGAACCCGCACCAGGACGCTGGCGGGGCCGAATATGCCCCAAAAATCACCCGCAGACCGCTGTTCAAGCCGTGAGCATTAGTCTTGACAAACACAATATCTTGATATAGATTTGAAACTATCATCTACATATCGTGATTGGACAGGCGCCTTTCCGCTAGAGACGCGGACAGGCTTAATAGGGAAGTCCGGTGCAAAGCCGGCGCGGTCCCGCCACTGTAAGGAAGAGTGTCCCTCCGAGTTCGCCCACTGGCCTTGTCGCATGTATGGCCGGGAAGGGGGAGGGAGCGATGACCCCGAGCCAGGAGACCTGCCTGTTCATTCGACACCCGTCCTACGGAGATAGGAACGTGTCCGGCATCGTGCTTAGACAGCATGTTTATTTACATGCTGTTTTTGAGACGCATTCGGTCCGTTCCGCGGGCCGGCGGCGTCTTTTTTTGCCGGGCCCGAGGCGTTGGCGGGAGAGAAAAAAGGAGACGAGAACCCATGCTGATTGCGTACGACTCCAGAACGGGGAATGTGCGGAGATTTATCGGTAAGCTGAATATGCCATCGGTTCAAATCGAGGAGAACATGCAGATGGACGAGCCTTTCGTCCTTGTTACGTATACGACCGGCTTCGGTCAGGTTCCGGAGAAAACGGCCGCTTTTCTTGAGCGCAATCACAGCCGGCTGCTTGGGGTCGCCGCCAGCGGCAACCGCAATTGGGGCGAAGGCTTCGCCAAGAGCGCCGATCGGATTGCATCCATGTACCGTGTGCCGGTTTTGGGCAAATTCGAGCTTGCAGGGACGAAGCGCGATGTAGAAACGTTTAGAAGCGAGGTGGGCACCGTTGCGGCATATTGAATTGAACAACCAGCTGATGCGGCGGGAAGCGGACGGATTTTTTCAACTGGAGAAGGACCGGGAGGCGGTCCGGGCGTTTATGGAAGAGGCGGAACGCAGCAGCATCCGTTTCGCCGATACGGCTGAAAAGGTCCGTTATATGATCGACAACGACTACTACGAGAACGTGTACGACCGCTATTCGCCGGAAGAGGTCGAGGACGTCTACCGGATTACGCACAGCTACGGCTTCCAGTTCCAGTCGTACATGGCGGCGTCGAAATTTTATACGGATTATGCGATGAAAAGCAACGACCGCTCGCTCTACCTCGAGCATTATCCCGACCGCGTGGCGATCGTCGCGCTGTATCTCGGACGCGGCGATGCGGACACCGCACGGGCCTTGGCGGCATCGATGATGGAGCAGCGGCTGCAGCCGGCGACGCCGACGTTCCTCAATGCCGGAAAAAGCCGGCGCGGCGAGATGGTGTCGTGCTTTTTGCTGGAGATGGACGATTCGCTCAATTCGATCAACTACGTGCTCGCCACGTGCATGCAGCTGTCCAAAATCGGCGGCGGCGTCGCGGTGAACCTGTCCAAGCTGCGCGGGCGCGGAGAGCCGATCAAAGGCGTGGAAGGTGCCGCCAAAGGCATCATGCCGGTGCTGAAGCTGATGGAGGACGCGTTCTCGTACGCCGATCAGATGGGACAGCGCAAAGGCTCCGGCGCGGCCTATTACAATATTTTCGGCTGGGACGTCATGGAGTTTCTGGACAGCAAGAAGATTAATGCGGACGAGAAAAGCCGTCTGAAGACGCTTTCGATTGGACTGATCGTTCCGAATCGGTTCTACCGGCTGGCCGAGGAGAACGAGCCGCTTCACGTATTCGCGCCATACTCCGTTTGGAAGGCCTACGGGACGCATCTCGACGACATGGACATGGACGAGATGTACGACCGGCTGCTGGCCGACGACCGGGTGCGCAAGAAAGCGGTCATGGGCGCGCGCGACATGCTCGTAAAGATCGCGACGGTGCAGCTCGAATCCGGGTACCCGTACATGATGAACAAAAGCAACGCCAACCGGGCGCATGCACTTAAAAATATCGGCTCGATCAAAATGTCGAACCTGTGCACGGAAATTTTCCAGCTTCAGGAAACGTCGGAGATTGCCGATTACGGGCAGCCGGACATCATCCGGCGCGATATCAGCTGCAATCTGGCTTCGCTTAACATTGTGAACGTGATGGAGCAGGGCAAAATACGCGAATCGGTCTACGAAGGGATCATGGCGTTAACGGCGGTCAGCGATATGACCCATGTCGCCAATGCCCCGGGCGTGGCGAAAGCGAACCGCGAGATGCATTCGGTCGGGCTCGGTGCGATGAATTTGCACGGCTTCCTGGCGAAGAACAAGATCGCGTACGAAAGCGAAGAAGCTAAAGATTTTGTACGTACCTTCTTCATGATGATGAATTTCTATTCGCTGGAAGCCAGCATGGAGACGGCAAAGAAGACAGGCGTTACGTTCGCAGGCTTCGAGCGGTCGGATTACGCCGACGGCAGTTATTTCGCCCGTTACACGAGTACGGATTACCGGCCGGTAACGGAGAAGGTTAAGGAACTGTTCGGGCAAATGGCGATTCCTTCTCCCGAGAATTGGCGGGTGCTGCAGGAGGCCGTCCGCACGCATGGGCTGTATCATGCCTACCGGCTGGCGATTGCCCCGACGCAAAGCATCTCGTATATTCAAAATGCGACCTCCAGTATCATGCCGATCGTCGAGCCGATCGAGACGCGGACGTATGCGAATTCGACGACGTATTACCCGATGCCGTATATGAACCGGGACAACTTCTTCTATTACAAGTCCGCCTATCAGATGGACCAGTTCAAGGTGCTGGATCTGATCGCGGAAATTCAGGCGCACGTCGACCAAGGCATCTCGACCGTGCTGCATGTCAACAGCGACGTGACGACGAGACAGCTGGCACGGTATTACATTTATGCCGCCCGCAAAGGCTTGAAGTCGCTGTACTATACCCGGACGAACCGGTTGACGATGGAAGAATGCATAAGCTGCTCCGTGTAACGACGACAGCATTCGAGCAAGGCAAGAGAGAGGAGCCAATGGTATGAGCGTGTTGAAGGCGGTCAACTGGAACCGTCCGGATGACGATTTTACGATAACCTTCTGGAACCAGAACATCATGCAGTTCTGGACTGACGACGAAATTCCGCTGTCCGACGACAAAATGAGCTGGCTGACGCTCAATGACGACGAACGCGATCTATATATGAAGGTGCTTGGCGGATTGACGCTGCTCGACACGGTTCAGGGCGGCGTCGGGATGCCGAAGCTGCTGGAGCATGTTGAAGGGCTGCAGCGCAAGGCGGTGCTCGGCTTCATGGGCATGATGGAGCAAATTCACGCCAAATCGTACAGCAGCATCTTTACGACGCTGGCGACAACCGAAGAGATTGACGGCGTGTTCCGCTGGGTGGAACAAAATGTGTTTTTGCAGACGAAAGCGGAAACGATCTCCCAGTACTACAACCACATCCGGACGCCGAAGGAGCTGTACCTGGCGATGTGCGCGTCCGTTTTGCTGGAAAGCTACTTGTTTTACAGCGGCTTTTTCTACCCGCTCTATTTGGCCGGACAGGGGAAAATGACGAGCAGCGGCGAAATCATCGATCTCATTCTGCGCGACGAGAGCATCCACGGTCTGTATGTCGGGGTGCTGGCGCAGGAAGTGTTCGCCGGACTAAGTGAGGAAGATCAGGAGGACGCCACCGAGACGCTGCTAGGACTGCTGCGCTATTTGCACGGCAACGAGGAGCGGTACACGGAGCAGCTGTATGCCTCCGTCGGCTTGGTTGACGAGGTGAAGGCGTTTCTGCGTTACAACGCGAACAAGGCGCTGATGAATTTGGGCCAAGACCCGCTGTTCGAGGAGGAAGAGATCAACCCGATCGTCCTGAACGGTATCAGTACGCGGACGAAGCAGCACGATTTCTTTTCCAAAAAAGGAAACGGCTACGTGCGCACGATTCATGTCGAGCCGCTGACCGACGACGACTTCCGGTTTGACTAAGCAAGTATGCAGGTCGCTTACTTAAGGTTTGAAGCACGGTTTGCCATCCGGATTATTCGCTTGAAGCGGATCGGATGGCGGATCGTGCTTCTTTTTGTGATGCCCGAAGAAAAAATCCCTCCAGCGTTCGGCACGCTCCGCAGGACGGCGGACACCCGCTTCCGTTCCCTCTACAATTAGGAAACGAAACGGAGGGAGGAATCGTTAAATGCGTGCAAAATCCATTATTTTTACTTCGGTCCTGATCGGTTATGTCGGTCTGGGCATTCTCAATCCGCTCGTCGCTCCGCTGATTCGCGAGCTTGGCCTTTCGGAAACGGATGCCGGCTGGATTGTCGCGGCTTCCTCGTTCATGGTGCTGCTCACATCGGCGTTCTGGGGAAGCTGGAGCGACCGCATCGGGCGCAAGCCGGTGCTGCTGATCGGGCTGACGGGTATGGCCGCCAGCTTCGGCCTATTCGTCGCGGTGACCGAGCAAGGCTTGTCCGGCAAGTTCCAGCCTGCCGTATTGTTTACGCTGCTGCTGATCTCGCGCTTGCTGCTGGGAGCTGCGTTTCCGGCTGTCCTATCGTCCAGCCAGGCGTATATGGCGGATATTACGACCGAGAAGGACCGCGCCGCCGGCATGTCGTTAATCGGTGCAGCCAACGGGCTCGGGCTTGTCGTCGGTCCTGCGGTCGGCGCGCTGCTGACCACCCTGAGCCTGCTGGCCCCGATCTATCTCGCGGTGGCTCTGCCTCTGCTTGTCATGCTCTTGGTCGCCTTCGGCATGGCGAATTCCAAGCCGCAGACGCACGGCCAGCAGAAAATAACGCTGCGCAAAGGAATACTTCCTTACCTTGCGGTTGCGATGATCGTCATGATGGCGTTGATCCAGACGCAGGTGACCGCCGGATTTTATTTTCAGGATAAGCTCGGCCTGTCGGCGACCGAAACGGCGCAAGCGGTCGGCGCAGCTCTGTTCTGCATCGGCTTCATGATGGCGCTGGTTCAGTTCACGGTTGTCCGCAAAAACCGGCTGACCCCGTTGAAATTGCTGCAGGTGGGAGTCCCGGTCTTCGCTGCTGGTCTTGTACTGCTCGTAAGCTTCAGCCATATCGCGCCGTTCTTTGCCGCTTTCGCCCTGATGGGGATCGGGGTGGGGCTGGCGATTCCCGGCTTCACTTCGGGGGCTTCCTTGGCCGTAGCGAAGCATGAACAGGGCGCTGCCGCAGGGATGATTGCCGCAGCTATCGGGATCGGATCGCTTCTCGGTCCGTTGACCGGGACGTTCCTGTATCGGATCAGTCCGGAAACGCCGTTCTGGCTGTTGATTCTGCTGCTTGCGCTGTTAACGGGCTATGTGTGGGGCAGCCGGAGAATCCAGGGGGAACAGCAGGCCGTGGTTGACTAATCAATTGAGAATTATTATCATTTAAGAGGAGGGATGAACGACTACGGAGTGAGAGGATTCAGGTGCTAACGATGATAGCTGAGGATTTTCATCAAATATATAATGCGTTTTTCGACGGTTTTCAATTGTCGCGCCGTTATGCCGACCGGACCGAGCAGTTGCCCGTTCCGCGCCAAGCCGGGGAAGGCGCGCTTCGCCGGTTCGTGCCGCGACCGGATTTGGAGATCGTCATTTCGGACTACACGCTCACGCGGAACCGTCAATTTCAGCTGCACATGGATTCGGCGATGGTCGAGCTTAGCTTTTGCCTGCAAGGAAAGCGGGAGCTGAACATTTCCGGCACAAGGCATGAACTTCACGCAAACCGCTGCACGCTGCAGCTGGTGGATCGACTTCACGCGCATTTTGACTTCGTCGAGAACCAGCCGATGCTTGCGGTCGGTATCGGGATTCCCGTCGCGACGTTCGACCGTTTTATGGAAGATTTTGAAGGGAAGCGTGCCGTCGATTTTGCCAAGCTGGTCGACCGCCGTTCGTTTCGCCTGTTCGAGCAGACGATCGAGCCTGCGGCTTCCGTCATCCTGCAGCAGATGCTGTACGCTTCCTGCTCGAACGAGACGCGCAAAATTTATATGGAAAGCAAGGCGCTGGAGCTGCTCTCCCTGTCGTTTCATACGCTGCTGTGGGACCGCGAGCCCGACGATAAGCATATCCGGTCCAGGCTGAGCAAGAACGATCTGGAGAAAATACGCCAGGCACAGGAGGTGCTGCTGCACCGCATGGATAGTCCGCCTTCGCTGCTGGAGCTTTCCCGAACGGTCGGTCTGAACGACTTCAAGCTGAAGATCGGATTTAAAGAAGTGTACGGGCGCACGGTTTTCGGCTATTTGCGGGAAAAGCGGCTGGAGAAAGCGCTCCTGCTGCTGCAAAGAGGGCAGGTCAACGTGAATCAGGCCGCCTGCGTCGTCGGCTATTCGAATCCGAGCCATTTTGCCGAAGTGTTCCGCGAGAAATACGGGTTCAATCCCGGCGAGCTCGTTCGCAAGTAGTGGGTCTGCCGCGTCTGATCGCCAAACCGCCAGAGGAAACTCCTTTGGCGGTTTTTGTTGCGCATAAAAATCCCGGCAACCGCAGAAAAAATCCGTGCAGGGGTGGATGAGCGGACACGGATACGGTAGCATACCATTTATTGATAATGAGTATCGTTATCAATAAGATTGAGCGCACCGCAAGGACTGGCGGCAAAAACAAAGGAGGGCCAAAAAACATGCACAGACGAACTTGGTTATCGCTTCTGCTTCTGCTTGCGATCGCCGGGGTGATTGCCGGATGTACGGCAAGCGACCCGGGAACCGGCGCTTCAGGGGATCCGAAAAAGCCCGGGGGGACGGCGGCGCAAGCTTCTTTTCCGAGGACGATCAAGCATATGAAAGGGGAAACGGTAATCAAGGAGCGGCCGGTAAAAATCGCGGCGCCTTATCTTACTTTTGTCGACGACTTGGTCGTCTTGGACGAAATTCCCGTTGCCGCTCAGGGGATGGCGATGATGAGCAGCTTCCCGAATTTGCAGAAAAAGCTCGAGGGGAAATCCGTGATCGATCTGGGTAAAGAAGTGAGCATGGAGAGGCTGCTCGCGTCGCAGCCGGATCTCATAATCGCTTCCGACGATATGGCCGATAAATACGAGCAGCTCAGCCAAATCGCGCCGACGGTTATTTTTCCGTATAACGAAGATTGGAAGGGGACGCTGCAGCTGATTGCCGGGGCCATCGGGAAGGAAGAGAAGGCGGCGGCCTTCTTGGCCGACTTCGACCGCAAGGCGAAGGAATACAAAGCGAAGCTGGCGAGCCGCAGCGGGGAGACGGTCTTGTTCGCGATGTACGGCGGGAAGGAGTTCATCACCTTCAATGAACAGCGCGTCGCCGACTTTTACAAGGAGCTTGGACTAAAGCCGGTGCCCGGCAATGAAAAGGGCGGGTCCTTGTCCCTCGAAACGCTGTCGACGATGAATCCGGATCATATTTTTATCGTCAACAACTACGCTACGCCGATTAAAAAGGGCGTCAAAGAAACGCTGAAGGACAACACGATCTGGAACGGAATGAAAGCACCCAAAAGCGATCAAGTCTACTACATTGAGGATACGTCCATCCTCGGGCCGATGCCGCTTGGCAAATTGATCGCGATCGAAGAAGTGATGAAGGCGATGGGGAATCGGTAAGGCCTCAACTGACCAATTCTCAACAAGCTCGCCCTTGCGATATGCAAGGGTGTTTTTTATGTCAACTAACATGCTGTGGAGTGTTGGTTCATGAAAAATTGTACTCTATCGCTTCAACTATAATATTTTTCTTTCTTTTTGTTGCCCTGCCCCGGGTGCAACCCGGCTTTGGGTTCGCACCGCCGGACGAGCGCAAAGACGGCCGAAAATGAGGAGACGATTTGACAAGTAATGAGTACGATATTCCATGGTTTGCCGGAAACCGGGCTTATATAATTCACTTGTAACAATAGATTACACCAAACATCCGGAGCAGCCGGGGGTGAAATCGTGCAAAAAAGGGGGAAGGGTAACCCTCTGATCAATTGGTGTAAGTAAGACGGACGGTTGACTTTCCATTAGGAGTTCCAATGCGGATGAGGAGGAAAAGCATGCGTTACATGGTCGGAGTAGATGTCGGTGGAACCTTCACCGATGTAACATTGGTCGATACCCGCTCGGGAGAGATCTTAAACCACAAGGTTCCTTCCACGCCGGATGATCCGTCCCGGGCCATCATGAATGGCGTCGAGCAAATTCTTGAGTTAAACGGAGTTTCGGTATCGGAGGTCCGGTATCTGGCCCACGGCACGACGGTGGCGACCAATTCGCTGATCGAGAGGAAAGGAGCGCTGACAGGGCTGCTTGTCACCGAAGGGTTTCGCGATTTGCTCGAAATCGGACGGCAGACACGTCCCGGTCTGTATGATTTTTTCAAGGAAAAGCCCGAGCAGGTCATTCCCGGCCATCTGCGTCTGGAAGTCGACGAGCGCCTGTATGCGGACGGCAGCGTTCGCAAGCCGCTGGACCCGGACAGGCTGCGGGAGGCGATTGAACGATTGAAGCAGGAAGGCGTGCAGGCGATCGCGGTATGCTTTCTGTTCTCCTACCTGAACCCGGAGCACGAGAAGCAGGCGGTTGAGGAGATTCGCCGTCAATTCCCGGAGGCCTACGTTTCGGCTTCCCATCAGGTGGTTCCCGAATTCAGGGAATACGCCCGGCTCAGCACGACGGCTTTGAACGCATACCTTGGTCCGGTGATGCAGCGCTATATGGAAAATTTCCAGCAATCCGTCCGCAAGGCGGGGATTCCGGTCGATCCGTACATTACGCAGTCGAACGGAGGCATCATTTCGATTCAGGAATCGGTATCGAATCCGGTGCGCACGGCGGTTTCCGGACCGGCGGCCGGGGTCGTGGCGGCGTCTCATCTGGCCGAGCTGACCGGCTACAAAAATATGATTACGTTCGATATGGGGGGCACCTCGGCGGATTTTAGCCTGATCGAAAACGGCGATCCGAAAATTTCGATGGAGCGGGAAGTCGAAGGGTTCCCCGCCCGCATTCCGATGCTGGACATCCACGCATGCGGCGCCGGCGGCGGATCGATTGCCTGGCTGGATGCAGGCGGGGCGTTAAAGGTCGGACCGGAAAGCGCCGGATCGATGCCCGGGCCGGCGGCTTACGGGCGGGGCGGAACGCGTCCGACCGTAACCGACGCCAACGCCATTCTCGGACGCTTGAATCCGGATGGCATCCTTGGCGGCAGAATGGCGCTTGATGTGGAAGCGTCGAAGCGGGCCGTGCAGGAGCACCTTTGCGCACGGACGGGCCTGTCGCTGCTGGAGGCGACCATGGGCATTCTCACCGTCGTGAACGCCAACATGACGCGGGCGATTCGCCTCATCTCCGTCGAGAAAGGCTACGATCCGAGGGAATTTACGCTCGTTTCCTTCGGGGGCGGCGGCGGTCTTCATTGCGGAGCCCTGGCTCGCGAGCTCGGCATTCCAAGGATACTGGTTCCGCCGTCTCCGGGCACCTTCTGCTCCCTTGGCCTTTTGGTGACCGACGTCCGTTCCGACTACGTGCGTTCGATGCTGCTCGAATCCGCCGGCGGCAGCATGGAGACGATTCGCGGGCTGTTTTCCTCCATGATACAAGAAGGGGCGGCCATGCTGGAGAAGGAAGGCATTCCGGAGCCGAAGCGCCGGTATGTGCTGGGTCTGGATTTGCGCTTCAAGGGGCAAAATTACGAATTGACCCTGCCTGTCGAATGGTCCGAGCTGACGGACGAAGGGGTGCAGGGGATTCTGACGCGGTTCCATGAACAGCATGAGAAAAACTACGGCTATTCCAACCGGGCGGGGGTTATCGAATTCGTGAACTATCGCGTCACGGCGCTCGGCGAGCTGCCCAAGGCGGCGTTGCGCCGAACGGAGGAGAGTGGCGGCCGGTCCGCGCAGCCGACCTCGCGTCGGGAAGTCTATTTCGCGGAGACGGATCGTCCGGGGTATTACGATACGGCCATTTATCAGCGCAGCGAGCTGGCCCCCGGCGACCGCCTTGCGGGTCCGGCCATTATCGAGCAGATGGACTCCACCATTCTGATTCTGCCGGGGCAAACAGCCGGTGTGGACCCGTATCGCAATCTGGTGATTCAAACCTTTGGCGAGGAGGAACAACGATGAAACGGATAGATCCCATTACGCTGGAAATCGTCGGCAATCTGCTGCTTTCCGTTGCGGAGGAAATGGGCGTGACGCTGGTCAAAACCGCCTACTCCACCAACATTAAAGAGCGAAAAGACTGTTCGACGGCCCTGTTTGACGCCAAGGGACGCATGATCGCACAAGCGGAATACGTACCGATGCATCTGGGGTCGATGCTCGGGGTGGTCGGCGAGGTATTGAAGAAGTTTCCCGTCCAATCGCTGCGTCCGGGCGATATGTTCGTCACCAACGATCCGTATGCGGGTGGCGGGACGCATCTGCCGGACATCACCATGGTCTCGCCCGTCTTTCTTGAGGACCGGCTGGTGGCGTTCGTAGCAAACATCGCGCATCATTCCGACATTGGCGGGATGGTGCCGGGGAGCGTGTCGGCGCATTCGGATAACATTTACCAGGAAGGGCTGCGGATTCCGCTGGGGCGAATTTGCCGGGCGGGCGAGCTCGTTCAGGAGACGTACGATTACATCATTTTGAATACGCGGACGCCGGTGGAACGCAGCGGGGACCTGGATGCGCAGATTGCCTCGAACATTGCCGGGGCCAAACGGATGGCGGAGGTCGTGCACAAATACGGGCCGGATGATTTTGCGGAATGCACCGATGCGCTGCTGGATTATGCGGAGCAGCTGATGCGCGCCGGAATCCGCACACTGCCGGAGGGAACTTACACGTTCGAGGATTATTTGGACGACGCGGGTGCGAATTCGGATACCCCGATCCCGATTCGGGCTGCGATCACGATCGAAGACGGAACGGCCAAGGTGGATTTTACGGGAACGAGCCCGCAGGTGCCCGGACCGCTGAACATGACGTACTCCGGGCTGCTGACCACCGCCTTCTATTGCTTCAAGGCCGTGGCCGGACAATCGATCTTTGCCAATCACGGCATATACCGGGCGCTTCAAGTAACGGCGCCGGAAGGGACGATCGTCAACTGCAAGCTGCCCGTTCCGGTAGGGCAGCGGATCGATACGGCCCAGAGGGTCGTGGACGTGATTCTGGGCGCGCTGGCCCAAGTCGCGCCCGAGCGCGTCCTGGCGGCCTGCAACAGCGTCGTGACCTCGGCTATTTTCTCCGGGACGAATCCGAAAACCGGAACCTATTTCGTTTATCTGGAAACGATTGCCGGAGGCGCGGGAGCACACTCCCGGGGGGACGGGCTCAGCGGCGTTCAGGTGCACATGACCAATACGTCGAATCTGCCCGTAGAAGCCTTGGAGCGGGAATACCCGGTTCTGGTGGAGCGGTATCAGCTCAGGACCGATTCGGGCGGAGCCGGGCGGTTCAGGGGCGGCCTCGGCATTCAAAGAGACTTCCGCATCCTGAGCGACGGGATGAGCTATACGGGGCTGGGCGACCGCCACAAGTTCGCGCCATGGGGCTTGGAGGGCGGCAAGAGCGGGAGCCCGGGCAGCTTCTGGGTGTCTTTGAACGGAGGCGAGCCCGAGCGGTTGGGATCGAAGATTTCCGGCATCTCGCTGAACAAAGAGGATTTGGTCCGTGTCTGCTCGCCGGGTTCGGGCGGTTACGGAAACCCGTATGATCGCCCGGTTGAGTTCGTACTCAAGGATGTGCGCGAGGGGAAGGTTTCCCGCCAATCGGCGGAAGATGATTACGGCGTTGTGCTGGTATCCGCCTCGACCGGTCTGCAGATCGACGAGCAGGCGACGGCGGAGCGCAGGGCGGGGGCCAAGGTTTAGAGGGGGCGAGCAGGGAAGATGAAGCTGATTGGCATCGGCGACAACGTTGTCGATTATTATCAGGACCAGGGGCTGATGTACCCCGGAGGGAACGCCTTGAATGTGGCCGTCGCCGGCAGGCGGAACGGGGCCGAGGCCAGCGCTTATTTGGGCATCGTAGGAGACGATGCGGCGGCGGAGCATGTGGTGAACTGCCTGCGGGAAGAAGGCATCGACCATGCCCGTCTCCGCAGAGCGTACGGTCCGAACGGCGAGGCGGTCGTCGCCTTGAGCGGGGACGGCGACCGGATTTTTGTCGGAACGAACCGCGGAACCCGGATACAGTCCCTGTTGACGCTCCGCCTGACGCAGGACGATCTGGACTATATCAACAAGTTCGACGTCGTGCACACAAGCGTGAACAGCGATATGGAGCACGAGCTGCACCGGCTGGCGCACAAGGCGCTTTCGTTTGATTTTTCCACGCCCAAGCGCTGGGATGCGGCCTATTTACGGCTGATTTGTCCTTATTTGACCTATGCTTTTTTCTCGGGCAGCGACATGTCTCCCGGTCAAATCCGTTACTTGTTCGAGGAGGTTCACCGGTTGGGCGTCCGGGTGGCGGGGGTGACGAGAGGAGCGGAGCCGGCGATGTTTTCGGTCAACGGCGCTGTCTACAAGCAGCCGCCGGCGGCCGGCGGCGCGATCGTCGATACGATGGGGGCGGGCGATTCTTTCATCGGCGCCTTCCTGACATCTTACCATGAGCATCGGGATATGCATGAGGCGCTGCTCCGGGCTTCCCGGTCGGCGGCTCTCACCTGCGGGCATTACGGCGCGTTCGGTTACGGCAAGCGAAAATAACAACAAATTCAGGAGGCGATGGCCATGACAAATTCCATGCCTTATACCAAGGCCGATTCTCAACTGCATCAAATCTTCGAGGCTTACAAACAAAGAACGATTAAACGCGTATTTTTCGTGGCATGCGGCGGCTCGTCCGCCCTGATGTATCCAAGCAAATATTTTCTGGACCGCGAATCCAGACACATTACTTCCGAAGTGTTCAGCTCCAACGAATTCATTCACCGGAATCCGCAATCCTTGGACGAGCATTCGCTGGTCATCTTGTGTTCGCACAAAGGCAAGACGCCGGAAACGACGGAAGCCGCCAAATTTGCCAAAAGCAAAGGCGCCCTGACCGTATCGCTGATGTATGTGGAGCATGCTCCGCTGGCGGACGAATCCGACTTTATCGTCAACTACAGCTGGATTTCGGCAGGCCATATGGAGCCTCACCCGGAAATCATGAACTATGCGATCCTGTATAAATTGTCCATGGGGCTGCTGTATATCAAAGAAGGCAATCGTAAATACGAAAAGCTGCTGAGCAGCTTGGACAACCTGGGCGGCGTCTTTGAAAAGGTCATGAAGCAGCATGAGGAACAGGTGAAGGCTTATGCCGAGCAATATAAGGACGAAAAAATCATCTACACGATGGCCAGCGGAGCGAATTACGGGATGGCCTACTCCTTCGCGATTTGCATCTTGATGGAGATGCAGTGGATTCATTCCCATGCGATTCATGCCGGGGAGTTTTTCCACGGGCCGTTCGAGATTCTGGATAAGGATGTTCCGTTCATTCTGCTGCTGGGCTTGGACGAAACGCGTCCATTGGAGGAGCGGGCGCTGGCGTTCCTGGAGCAGTACGGCGAGAAGCGGATTGTGATCGATGCGAAAACGTTCGATCTGACCGGGATCGACGAAGAGGTGAAGGGCTATTT
Source organism: Paenibacillus oleatilyticus (assembly GCF_018998565.1). Lineage (GTDB taxonomy): Bacteria > Bacillota > Bacilli > Paenibacillales > NBRC-103111 > Paenibacillus_G > Paenibacillus_G oleatilyticus. The sequence goes on from NZ_JAHNZO010000002.1 coordinate 83,032, forward strand.
GGCCCCGCTCGTCATCAACTTCGTCCTGCGCATGTTTGCCCTGGCGCTGTCCAAAGCCCGAAACCATCCGCTGGAAACGCGGCGTTACATGTTCAAGGTTCCTTATTAAAACCGGATACGACCGGCAACCGTTCGACGGTCACGGCTTAGCGCGGGCTTCCGCCGGGCTGTGGCCGTTATTTTGTTATCGCTAATCGGACGATATTGCAACAAAAACGAAATATTGTCAAAGAAAATAACGCCAAAGAAGCCGGTCCCATGCAAAGTGTGCTTATTGTCCGAAAGACAGGATGAATTTACAACGAAAACAGACACCGTTACATGGGATGAAAGGTGACACCATAATATAATAGGGCTAGAAAGAGAAACGATGCGTTTGAGCGTGTCGTCTCGGCGGCGGTGGAACAAAGCGGAACGTTTGGATTAATGATAGCGTTATCAAAGTGTTAAGGCTGGGAGAGATACTCATGAATCATGTTCTGCTAAGAATCAGCAACCTGAGCACGGAATTCAAAACGGAAAAGGGCGTATTTCCGGCGGTTAGCGGCGTGGATCTGACGATCAACAAAGGGGAAATCCTGTGTATCGTCGGTGAAAGCGGCAGCGGGAAAACAGTGGCCTCGCTTTCGCTGATGCAGCTCCTTCCCGCCTCTGGGAAAATTGCATCGGGCGAGATCTGGTTCGAAGGCCGGGATCTGCTGAAAGTCAAGAAGAAGGAAATGTCTCAAATCCGGGGAAAGGCCATCTCTATGATTTTCCAAGACCCGATGATGGCCTTGGACCCTGTCTATACTTGCGGCAGCCAATTGATCGAAGCGCTGCGCATCCATAGCAAGATATCGCGTTCCGGCGCTTTCGACAAGGCGTTGGAGCTGCTGAAGCACGTGGGCATCGCTCACCCCGAAAGAGTCATGCATGCTTATCCGCACGAGCTGTCGGGCGGGATGTGCCAGCGGATTATGATCGCCATGGCGCTCTCGTGCAGCCCCAGGCTGCTGATTGCCGACGAGCCGACGACGGCGCTGGATGTGACCGTTCAGGCGCAAATCCTCGATCTGCTGAAAAAGCTCCGGGACGAAATGCACATGAGCATCATGCTGATTACCCACGATCTCGGTGTTGTCGCGGAGATGGCCGACCGGGTGGCGGTGATGTATGCCGGCAAGGTCATGGAAGAAGGAGACGTCAGGTCGATCTTCCGTAACCCGCAGCACCCGTATACCCAAGGCTTGATTCGCTCCATTCCCCACTTGGATCAGGCGAACGAAAAGCTGTACAGCATCAGCGGAGCCGTACCCAGCATCAACTCGATGCCGGACGGCTGCCGGTTCAGTCCGAGATGCCCGGATGCCGCCGAGATATGCGGCAAGGAGGAACCGGCCATGTACCCGACCGGCGGCGGCTGCAGAGCCCGCTGCTGGAAAGCCGATCCGGCCTGGAAGGAGGGCGAAGCGGGATGAACGAGAAGCTGCTGGAAGTCAGGCATGTAAAAAAATATTTTCCGGTCAAAAAGGGTCTCTTCGCGAACCGGCAAGGCTATGTGAAAGCGGTTGACGATGTCAGCTTCTCGATTTTCAAGGGGGAGACCTTTGGACTCGTCGGCGAATCCGGCTGCGGCAAAAGCACGCTGTCCCGCGTTCTGATGCGGCTGACCGATGCCGACAGCGGCGAAATCCGGTTTGACGGCAGCGATCTTTTGAAGCTGAAAGGCAAGGAATTGAGAAGACAGCGCCGGAAAATGCAGATGGTGTTCCAGAAACCGTTCGAATCGTTAAACCCGAGAAGGACCGTAGGCGAGATTATCGGGGCGCCGTTTGAGATTCACGGCGAGGCCGCCGGCCGGGACAAGGAACAAAGGGTGAAACGCCTGCTGGAGCTGGTCGGATTGAGCCCTCACTATATCAACCGCTATCCGCACGAATTTTCCGGCGGCCAACGGCAGCGCATCGGCATCGCGCGGGCGATTGCTTTAAATCCGAAGCTTGTAGTCTGCGACGAAGCCGTATCCGCTTTGGACGTGTCTATCCAATCGCAAATTCTCAATCTGCTGAACGAGCTGCAGCACGAATTCGGTCTGACCTACTTGTTCATTTCCCATAATTTATCGGTGGTCAGGCATATGAGCAGCCGGATCGCCGTCATGTACCTCGGAAAAATCGTGGAGATCGCGGATGCGGGAGAGCTGTACGCCAATGCCAGACATCCGTACACGAAAGCGCTGCTATCGGCGATCCCGATGCCCGATCCCGATTTTGCCAAGGAGCGCATTATTTTGAGCGGCGACGTTCCAAGCCCCGTCAATCCGCCGGCGGGCTGCCGCTTTTGCACCCGGTGCGCGGAAGCGCTGCCGATCTGCAGCGAAGTCGCGCCCGATTTTGTACAAATCAGTGACAAGCATGCTGTGGCATGCCATTTATATGGAAGCGGCGGGGATCCAACCGGTTCTGCGGATAGAGGGGGATCGAAGTGATACGTTATTTGACTGGCAAAATGGCGCTCGTCATCGTTCAGGTGCTGATCGTAGGCACGCTGGTATTTTCGCTGATCCATCTTATGCCGGGCGATCCGGCCGTCCTCGTCCTTGGCACCGAACGGGGAGGAGACGCGGCCGCTGTCGCGGAAATGCGTCATACGCTCGGGTTGGACCAGCCCTTGATCAAGCAGTACGGGGAGTGGCTGGCCCGGTTTGCCCAACTAGATTTGGGCCAATCGCTTTTTGACAAAACCCCGGTCAAAACATATATTTCGCAAAGGCTCCCGAATACGATCGAGCTGGCGCTTGTCTCCATCGTTCTCGCTGCCTTGATCGGAGTTCCGCTCGGCATTGCCGCAGCCTTGAAGCGGCAGAGCGTCCTCGATCTGACCCTTTCGTCTCTGGCGGCCTTGGGCGTTTCGTTTCCCGTCTACGTTCTCGGCGCGTTTATGATTCTTCTCTTCAGCTTCAAGCTTCAATGGCTGCCCGCCAGCGGCTTTGTCGAATTTGCCGACAACCCCGGCAAGCATTTGCTGCGGCTGGCCATGCCTTCCTTGACGCTGGCGCTGGGCTTGGCCGCTTCGATCGCCAGAATGACGCGTTCGTCCATGCTGGAGGTGCTGAACAAGGAGTTTGTCCAGACGCTCCGGGCCAAAGGATTATCGGAGTGGACCATCATTTCGCGCCATGCTTTCCGCAATGCGATCATTCCCGTCATCACCGTCATCGGCCTGCAGCTTGGCAACCTGATCGGAGGCACGGTGCTGATCGAATATTTGTTCAACTGGCCGGGTATGAGCACACTGTTGGTGAAATCGATCGCGAACCGCGATTATCCTTTGATTCAAGGCTGCATCGTCGTCATGTCCGCATTTTTTATCGTCGTGAACATGCTGGTCGATCTGCTGTACGGCTTGATGGACCCAAGGGTGCGCTAAAACGGGAAAGCGGCGGACGGTCGAGTGTTTAACGTAAGGAGTGGGAATATGCTGAAAAAGTGTCTGAGGAACAGAACGTTTGTCATCAGCGTTATCGTTCTGCTTCCGATTCTGGTTATTGCGGCGATCGGGCCGTGGATCGTTCCCCATGACCCGCTGGAAATCAACCCCAATCTGGTGCTGAAGCCGGCTTTGCCGGACCATCCGTTCGGCACCGACGAATTCGGCCGGGACATCTTAAGCCGTCTGATTTTGGGGATACGCCCTTCGCTCACCGTCGCGCTGGGCTCTACGCTGCTGGCCTTTGCCGTCGGGCTGCTGCTCGGCATTGTAGCGGGCTACTTCCGGGGGATCGCGGAGAAAACGGTGATGCGGGCCGTAGATATCGTCCTGTGCTTCCCACCGATTTTGCTGGCCTTGATGGTGGTAGGCTTCTGGGGAGCGGGGATTAAAAACTTGATCATGATTATCGGAATCGTGTATGCGCCGCATTTTGCCCGCATTGCCTATTCATCAACCCTTCAGATCAAGAAACAGGAGTATGTGGAGAGCGAGCTGTCGCTTGGCGCCTCCCATACGCGGGTGCTGTTCGGCTGCATTTTGCCTAACATCATGTCTCCGCTTATCATCCAGATCAGCCTGACCATCGCAGCGGCGATTCTTCTAGAATCGGGGCTCAGCTTCCTCGGCTTGGGCGTCGTTCCTCCCGAGCCTTCGTGGGGGCAGATGATCGGCCAATCGCGGGGCTATATCAGTTTGAATCCGATGTATGCCGTCTGGCCTTCGCTCTGTCTGGGGATCACGATCCTGTCCGTCAATTTGCTGGGAGACAGCTTGAGAGATATCCTGGACCCGAAATTGAACCGTTCCTAGCTTTGGTGATAAGGATTGTCATTCCGAATGACTGTCCCTATTATAAATATTAAAGGGAGGTTTTGCAGCATGTTAAAGCGTTTGTCAAGAGTGGCGGTTTTGATCCTGATCGTTGCGTTGATCGGCAGCGGCTGCGGAGGAGCGGGACAAAATGCCGCCGGGCCGGAAGGCTCGGATAAAGGAGCCGGCCAATCCGGAGGCAGCCTCATCTTCGGTCTGTCCGGCGAACCGACCACCATGGACCCGCTTGTGCAAAACGGGACTCACGGCAGAACGATCAAGCTGAGTCTTTATCGGGGGCTCGTCAATTACGACAAGGACGGCAAGCTGAATCCCGAGCTGGCCGAGTCGTATACGGTGTCGGCGGACAAGAAGACGTACACGTTCAAGCTTCGCGACGCCAAGTTTCACAACGGCGATCCGGTTACGGCGGAAGACGTAAAATACACCTTCGCGCGCGTTGCCAATCCGAAAAACAACGCCACGTTCCGCAACGAGCTGTCCGTCATAGACAAAATCGAGACGGTGGACAATAAGACCGTGGCCATCACGCTGAAAGAGCCTTCTGCCCCCTTCATCCATTATTTGGCACTCCCGGAATCGGTCATCGTATCGAAGAAGTGGACGGAGGAAAAGAACGGCGATTTGAATGCGGCTCCAATGGGAGCGGGCCCGTATAAGTTTGACAAATGGACGAAGGGCCAGGAGTTTGTCGTGAAAAAATTCGAAGGCTATTATAAAAAAGACAAGCCGAAGCTGGACACGATACGCTTCGTCTTTTATCCCGACGAGAATACCAGAGTGAACGCGCTCAAGGCAGGGGACGTGGACTTGATCGATACCGTTCCGTGGAAGGACGCCGTCGCACTGGAACAGGATCCGAAGCTGAAGCTCGACAGCGTCAGCGGGCCGTTCATGCAATTGCAGTTCAACACGCAGTTTGCGCCGTTCAGCGATCCGCGGGTGAGAAAAGCGATCTCCTACGCGATCGATCGCAGCACGATTATCAACACGGCATTTAACGGGCGCGGAAAACCGATCTACGGCATGGCGATCCCGCAGGGCTACATGGGCTACGATGAAAAGTACGAGAATTACTTCGAGCCTAATCTCGAAAAAGCCAAGAAGCTGCTTGCGGAAGCGGGCTATCCGAGCGGCTTCAAGGCCCGGCTGCTGGCTACCTCCCAATTCGCGTATCACCAGCAGACGGCGGTCGCCGTACAGTCCGAGCTGAAGAAGGTCGGCATCGAAGTCGAGCTCGATCTGCCCGATTGGGCGACCCGGGTGAAGAAAAATACGGAAGGGAGCTACGACTTCGTTGTCGCAGGCACGGCCGGCGATATTACAGATGCCGATTGGCTCAGCAACTTCTATACCGGAGGCCCGGCGAGGCTTAACAATTCGGCATTTTTCGACGATGCCGAAATCAACAGGCTGCTGATCGACGGCAGGAAGGAGCAGGACGAGGCGAAGCGGAAAGATATTTACAACCAATTGATTAACCGCGCGCTGGACTTGTCGCCGTTCGTCTACTTGACCTGGCGCGAGCAGGGCTACGGCATGAAGAAAGAGGTCGGCGGCTTCAAGAACATGCCCGGGTTCTTGTCTTTCCAATCGGGGATTACGCTGGAAGACGCGTTTATGAAGTAAGGTCTTGGCCATCAAGGCAGCTCCCGGCACACCGATCCGGGGGCTGCTTGTTTACCCGAAAAATCTTGATGGGGAAGCGGGACTCAAGTACAATAGAACAAACACCGCCTCGGCAGCATGTATCCGGCTTATGTGCCGGAACGGGCAAACGTCACCATGGATGAGGAGGGGAAGCGGATTCTGTATAAGCTGAAGCAGTGGATTCGGGCGCTTTTTCGCAATCTTCAGATTCGGATTATCGTCTCGGTCGTTTTTCTCGTTTTTATCGCCGTATCTCTATCGCTTCATATCAGCTTCAAGCATACGGAGACTTTGTTCGAGAAGGAAACCTCCGATCTGCTGCTGAGCAACCTGGAGCAAATGGGCAATCAGATTGAGGACGTCACGCTGGATATGATGAGACTGTCGAATGTGCTGAGTCTGGACGATATCGTCACGGCAAATTTGAATGCGTTTCCAAGAAATCCGGCTTTCGAAGCGTTCGCTGCAATGAAATCGCCTCTAGAGATGACGCCGGACGATTATTCGCGCATCTCGCGTATCGAAAATCATTTGAATTTCGCCAAAAACAATACGTTTTTCAATTATAACGCCCATATGATCATCGTCAGCTCCGATGGAATTATCAGCAACGTGATGGGAAATGTCGTCAGCGATATCGACAGAAACCAAGAATATTTGAATTTCAAGCAGGAATTCGGCTTGCGGCTGAAGCAGGAAAAATGGTTTGCTTCCCTCGTACGGCATGAAAGCGAGACGGTCTGGACGGTTCCCTTCACTTACCATACCTCGAAATTAAGCGAAGACAAGAAATACGTTTCCCTTGCCAAAACGGTCAAAGACAGATTTACCGGTGAGACGCTCGGCATCGTCATCATCAATGTGGACCTGGATAACTTCGTTTCGCTGTTTACGGTCCGTTCCAAAGGATCGGTTCTGCTGCTGGACCGGCAAAATCAAATTATCAAGAGCTCCGGCGAAGCGCCATTCAGCGATATCGAGCAGGTGAGCAAAGAGCTGAAGCTGTACGGCACCCAAAAAGGGTATAACGTGATCGGGGCAGCCGGCGGCAAGCGGTATATGGTCAATTATTACAATTTGAACCGGCTTGACTGGACGGTCGTCTCGGTGATCCCTTACGAAGACGTGATGAACAGCACGTCAAGCTTGAAAAATAAAGTGCAGACCATCAACTATATCGTGTTCGGCCTTTTCCTTTTATCGAGCGTCGCGCTGATTCTTTATATCACGAATCCGCTAAAGCTGCTCATCCGGGATTTAAAAAAGAAGAAGATCGGCATTTACAGTTTGGGAACGAAGGAGATCGAGTATGCCAACGATGTTAACGGCATCGTCAAGAGCTTCGACCATCTGTTCAAGCGGATCGACGAGCTGGTTCAGAAAGTGATGGAGGAGCAGAAAAGAGAGCAGGAATTGAAATACGAAGCGCTGAAGGCGCAGATCAATCCGCATTTTTTGTTCAATACGTTAAACATCATTAAATGGACGGCCATGATGAACGGGGCGGCCAATGCGTCCAACATGATTGCCGATCTGGGACGGCTGCTCGAGGTCAGCATGAAAAAGGGCGAAGAGGAAATTACGCTGAAGGAAGAAATGCAGCTGCTTCAGGCGTATATGAACATCCAGAACGCTCGTTACAACGACAGCTTCGAGCTGGTCTTCGACATCGATCCGCAGCTTGAGCGGCACAAAATCATGAAGCTGCTGCTTCAGCCGGTTGTGGAAAACGGTATCCTGCACGGGTTGAAGAACAAAAGGTCCGGCGGCCGGATCGAGCTTCGGGCCGGCTTGCATGAGGGTCGCTTGCGAATCGATGTGGCCGACAATGGGGAAGGCATAACGCCGCACCGGATCGCCGAAATTTTCAACGAGGCCGGCGAAGGGCAGGGGCATCGGCATAAATTCAGCGGCATCGGGCTCCGAAATATTCACGACCGGCTGCGGCTCAAATACGGCGAGCCTTTCGGACTGCAGCTTGCGTCAACTCCCGGGCAAGGAACGACCGTGTCCGTAACGGTCCCGGCGGAACCGGGCACGGAGGAGACTTCATCTTGAGGCTTACTGGGAAAAGGAGGACGGCCTATGCTCAAGGTCATGATCGTGGATGACGAAGCGCTCGTCAGAATCGGGATCAAATCCTGTATCGAATGGGAGAAATACGGTTTGGAGTTTGTCGGGCAGGCGGAGGACGGCATACAAGCGCTGGAGCTGATCGAGGCGGTCCGCCCCGATCTCGTGCTTACCGATATTTTAATGCCGAATATGGATGGTCTGGAGTTGATCGAACGGTTGTCGGCCCGGTTTCCGCAGATCAAGATCGTTGTTCTGAGCTGCCACCATGAGATGGACAGCGTGAAGAAGGCGATGCGCCTGGGGGCGGAGGATTACATTCTGAAGCTTTCGATGAAGCCGGACCAGCTTTTGGAGGTGCTGCTCAAAGCGAAGGCGCAGGTCGAAAAGGAACGGCTGCAGAACGAAGAGAAAATCACGTTTGAATCGGTATTGAGAGCCAACAAGCAAGTCATCAAAAACGGTCTGTACAAAAAATTAATGAGCGGCTCGATTCCTTACGCCGAATTCCAGAAAGAATCGTCCATTATGCAGGTCCGGCCGGAATTTACCCAATATCTTGTCATGTACTGCGCTATCGACGACTATGACGACGCTCCCGCGAAAAGCAGGATGAGAGACAGCCATCTGCTCAGCTCCTCGTTTCTCAACATTTTGCAGGAAGGACTTGCCGACTATGCCAAAGCCGAGTTCGCCGAGCTGGACGAGGGGGAATATTTGATTCTGCTGGACGCCACGGTCCTTCGGACGCCCGAGCATCCCATCCTATCGGAGCTTTTTCAGAAGGTGAACCGATCGTTGAAGCGTTACCTGAATATTACCGTATCCTTGGTCGTTTCGGGAAAAACCGGCAGCCTAAAGGAGGTTCCGGCGCTTTACGCTCAAGCGAAACAGGCGTCCGGTTACCGTTTTTACCGGGGAAAAGCGTGCCTGATTTTTGCAGGCGACGTGCCGGAGTTCACGGATAAGGAAATTATTTTCGGCCTGGAGGAAGAGAAGCGGCTGATCGATCATTTGAACGCCAACGATTATGACGGGGTGACATCGGTGGTCAACCGTTTTTTTCACAGCATTGCGGCGCATGGGGCCTATCATCCGATGCGGGTGAAAACGTCGCTGCTCCACGTGCTGTATATTTTCATGAAAGTTCTTGAGCCTTATCAAGAGCACTTGCGGTTGATTGACGACGAATCGGACACGAAATGGTCGGAGATGATTTTGGACGCGGAAACGCTGCACGATATTAAAAGCTCCGTCGACGGGTTTATCGGCGGGTTCATGCAGTCGATGCTTTCCGTCAAGGGCCAGACGGCGAGAGCCGAAATTATGAGTGTAAAGCGATATGTATGCGAGAATATCGGGCAAAACATATCGCTGGAGGAAGCCGCGAAGTATTCCAATATGAGCCGGAGTTATTTTTCCTACCTCTTTAAGAAGGAAATCGGCGAGAGCTTTACCCATTTTGTGAACCGCACGAAGATGGAGAAAGCAAAAGAGCTGATTATAAACCGGAACCTCAAGGTGTACGAAGCGGCGGAGAAAGTCGGGATTAAGGACGAGGCCTACTTCAGCAAGCTGTTCAAAAAATATATCGGGGTAAGCCCCGGGAAAATAAAAGGAAAAGGAATGTGAAGGCAGGACAGCGTGTCCCGCTTTTCCTACTCTAAAAAAAGAACCCCGTCATTACGGGGTTCCGTGCGATTTGAGGACAAGCCGCTTCACGAAAGTAATATCCGGCTCGAACCATCGTTTGGCGTGGGCTTCGACCCATGGCTGCGACAGCAGCCAGACGATGCCGAACCCGGCGATAATCGCCAGCCCTTGGCTCCAGGGGGTCTGCAGGTAGACGTAAATCCCTGCCGCGAGCAGCGATTTCAGAATGAAGGCATGGAGCAGAAAGACATACCCCGTCCGTTTTCCCCAATCCGTGATCCGGCTGGCCGCCCAAGGCACCAAGCTCAAAAAAGCGAGCGAAGCGGCCACCTGCACCCCGTACATCCCCAAGCGATATATACCGGCGTACCACTCCGGATGACCGGCCTCTGCGTAGGTGAAGCTGCCGTACAGCCAACGCGGATCGATTCGTCCGCCCAGCCAGAAGAAGCAAATGACACCTAGGCCGAGAAGGACGGCGGGCATCCGCAGCCGTTTGACTATGGTTTCCCAATGCTGCGGCAGGAAGTAGCCTGCCAGGAAGAACGGAAAGTATACCAAGGTCCGCGATACGCTGAGCCAAGCCCCGGGCCAAGGGAGGTAACCGACGGCGATGCCAAGCAGCAGCGAGACGATCAGCGGGTGGCGCATATGAACGAACGCGCGCAGCAGCAGCCTCCAGCAAAAGTGGCTGAGCAGGAACCAGAGCAGCGAGTAGGGCATGAAGAACGAATGAATCACGCCTTTGGCTTGAAAGAAGACAATATCGGCCAAGCTGTACAGCGTCTGGAACAACACATATTGATAAGCAATCGTGCAAAGCCCGTCGATTCCGGGCCGGTCGAGACGGAAGCTTTTGGCAAAGTAGCCCATTGCCAGAGCGAACATCGGAATATGGAATGAGTAGATCGTCTCGTAAAGGGCGAACAACGGCGAGCTCCGATCGATCATCGGTTCGATGGTGTTGGCTGTGACGACGAAAACGATAAGCAAAAATTTCATATTAAGCGCATAAGTGTGAAGCGATGGTGCGGAAGCCTTTCCCACGGGAAGTCACCTCTATATGTATACTGTGCTGTCTGCCGGCTCTCTCGCCGCATTGGAGCGGCTGCAGCCGGCTCCTCGTCTTGAGCATACCTCTTTCGATGCGCCGGAGCAGTGAGAAGGATCACGGCTCATTGGTGATCAAAGTCACAGACATTTCTCAGTCGCAAAATCAATCGGAGTGACGATGCCAAACTTCACCAAATCTTCATCCGATCCTCATCTTCTCTTCATGAAAGAGAGTCAGGGCGATGCTACAATCAGATTATGAATTTAGACCTAATCTAAATACAAATCATGAGGAGGAATCATCCATGAATGAACAATTAACGGTACTGTTGAACAACCAAATCGCCAACTGGTCTGTCTTGTACGTCAAGCTGCATAATTACCACTGGTACGTCAAAGGCCCTCAGTTTTTCACGCTGCATACAAAATTCGAAGAGCTGTATACGGAAGCGGCGCTGCATGTAGATGCGCTGGCCGAGCGGCTGCTGGCGTTGGGCGGCAAGCCGGTTGCGACGATGAGCGGAAGCCTGCGGCTCGCCTCGGTTCGCGAGGCGGAAGGCGAGGAGACGGCGGAGCAGATGGTGGCGGCGCTGGTGAACGATTTTACTCTGATCATCGGGGAGCTTAAAACAGGCATGAAATACGCCGAGTCCGTGGAGGACGAAACGACGGGAGATCTGCTGTTGGCCATTCATTCGAGTCTGGAAAAGCACGTCTGGATGCTGAATGCGTTTTTGGGCAACTAATTCAAGCGGTAAGCTCAAATATCGCAGTTCTGTGGCTCTGCCTTCCGGAGCGCGGCTTGGACAATCGGCTTGCTTCTATCGTATGATGAAGTCATAGATATGGAAGAAGCTGTATTGGAGGAGATCAGAACGATGAAGCCGCGTTCCAAAAAGATAGGGTACTTGCTGGCCGGAACGGCCCTTGCCGCCGCTTGTGTGGTATTGGTCGCATACGGCGGCGAGCCCCCTGCATGGCTGCTCGCGTCCGGGAAGGGCACTGCGCCGGAGGCTGCGGAAAAACAAGCCCCGGTCCGCCGCGAAATTCTCGATTTTCATATGACCGATCTGGATAAGGGCCGGATTCGTTATACGGACGGCACAAGCAGTGTGACGGAAGACGGAGGCGCCCATTGGACGGAGCCAGCCTCGGGCCTCCCGGATGCAGCGGCATCCGGTACGAACGGGTCAAGCGCTTCGCTAACCGATGGCAAAAAGCTCACGACGATTGCCTACCAAGCTAAGGATTACCCGGTGAAGCAGTCGCAATTTGTCACCAACCGGGTCGGCTGGGCACTTGTCTCGGCCGGAACGGAGCTGGCCAATCCGCTGCTGGTAACGACGGACGGGGGACAAACCTGGCATGCCGAGGTAACGCCCGCGGTGAAGGATGCGCTGCAGGAAGAAAAGCAGCGTCAGCAGCGGATTAGCCGGGAAACGGCTTTGTACGCTTCTCCCGAGCAAGCCAAGAAGGTGATGGATACCGCCTGGACACTCCTGCCGGATACGGCGAGTCCCGGCGACGTTGTGCTGGTACGTCACGATAAGCCCGGAGAAGTCGCTTGGCAGGGGAAGACGTACGAGCTGCGGCCGTTCGAGGCCGGATATTTCACTTACCTTCCGGTGCCGATGAAGACGAAGCCCGGCTCGTATCCGATCGGCGATCAGACGCTGAAGATCAAGGATAAAAAGTTCGAGACCCAACACCTCAAAGTATCGAAGCAGATGGAAAGCATGCGTCAGGACACGAAACGAATCGAAGCCGACCAGAAAAAAATCGATGCCGCGCGAAGCAAGTCGGAACCCGCGTTCCTGTTCTCCGACCCTTTTATTCAGCCGATCGAAGGGATATTGACGACGCCGTTCGGTCATACCCGCTATGTGAACGGCAAGTTTGCCAGCTCCCATACGGCCATTGACTTGGCGGCCAAAGAAGGCACCCCGATTAAAGCGGCGAATGACGGCGTCGTAGCGTTGGCGGACAATTTCTATTTGACGGGCAATACGATCTATATCGATCATGGAATGAATCTGTTTTCCCAGTATGCGCATTTATCGAAGCTTCAGGTGAAAACGGGAGACCGGGTGAAGCGGGGCGATATTATCGGGCTGGTGGGCTCGACCGGATTCTCGACGGGACCGCACCTGCATTTTACGTTCTGGGCGCACAACGTTCCGGTCAATCCGAATCTGTTCTTTAATGCGACTCCGTTTCAATGGCTGAAGCAGGAGCCCCAATCGCGTTAAGCAGGCAAGCCTGCTGCTTTCCGGAAAAGGTCCGGCGAATAGCACCGAGGCTATGCGCCGGACTCCCGAAGCAGCTGCGAAATGTGACCGGATAACTTCCGCAATATGTCTATCGGAAGCCAAGACTTCTGTCGCCCTTCTTATATACTACAGGCTATGAATTACATAGATTAACATATATTATTATTTATCCATCAACCATTGTAAAATAAACCTTATCAAAAAATAAAGACAAGTGGAAAGGGGGAGTCAGAGTGGAAACGACAGCTAAACAACAAACAGGAGAGAAACTGATGCGAGTCCTCGTTTTCACACTGGTTATCTCTGTCATGAGCGCAACGATGTTCAACATCGTGCTGCCGCAGATTGGGGCGGAGTTCCGGCTAACGCTTGCGCAAGTCAGCTGGGTCTCGTCGGTCTATATGCTGATTTACGCGATCGGTTCGGTCACCTACGGGAAGCTGGCCGATAAGTATAAGCTCAAAAATTTGCTAACATTCGGGCTAATCTTCTTCGCGATAGGTTCCCTGATCGGGTTAGCTGCGCAGACGTACTGGATGGTACTCCTCGGCCGGATTTTGCAGGCTGCCGGGGCGTCGGTCGTGCCTGCAACGGCCATGATCATCCCGATTCGCTACTTCCCGCTGGAGACGCGCGGCCGCGCGATGGGCATTGCGGCCGCCGGGCTGGCGCTTGGCGGAGCGCTCGGGCCGACAACCGCCGCTTTGATCGTCAGTGTCGTGCATTGGCGCTGGCTGTTCCTGCTGCCGGTCTTGGCGCTGCTTACGCTCCCGTTCTACCGCAAGTATCTTGACGACGAACCGGGCAAGGCCGGGAAAATCGATTGGCTGGGCGGCGGTCTCCTGGCTATTACGGTAGCACTGGTGCTGCTGTCCGTGACGAACGAGGCTTGGCTTCTTGCAGGCTGTGCATTGCTTACGCTAGGATTGTTTATCGCGCGCATTCGCTCTGCGGCCGAACCGTTCGTCCAACCCCGGCTGTTCCGCAATAAAAGCTACTCTTATGGGCTCGCGATCGCTTTTGTGGTGAACGGGGTCGGATACTCGCTTGCCTTTTTGAGCCCGCAGCTTTTATCCCTCGTCAACGGTCTGGCTCCGGGATTGGTTGGCTTCAGCATGGTTCCGGCTGCCATTGCGTCGGCGCTTCTGGGCAGAACAGGCGGCAAGCTGGCGGACGATAAAGGCAATCCGTTCCTGTATTTCACAGCCTCGGCGCTGCTGATTGCGTGCTTTGTCCTTCTGTCGACCTTTGCGGGAATTTCGCCGATCGCGATTGCCATTTTCCTGATCTTGGGCAACGTCGGGCAGACGTTCATGGTCGTGGCTTTGTCGAACACGATTTCCCGGACGCTGCCTAAGGACCAGACCGGCGTGGGGATGGGGCTGCTCTCGCTGCTGAACTTTATCTCCGGCGCTCTTGCCGCCGGCCTGTACAGCAAGATGGTCGATCACGGTTCCGCGATGCAATGGAATCCGGCGAACATGTCCTTGAATCACAACGCGTTCGTATTCAGCAATATTTATACGGTGCTCGCGCTTCTTCATCTCGCGACGCTGGCCTTCTACTTTTTTCAGTTCGGTAAGGTGATGCGGAAAAGCCGTGCCGTGGAAGGGTGAACGAACGGGGCTGCTATGATACACGCAAGACTTTGTGGTATTCAGAGTTGGCTTCGCGGCTCCGGCGAGACGAATTGAATATCGCGGACATCGGCGTCTGCTGCGGCGAAGTCGAGCAGTCCGCGACCTTCCTCGGCCAAGGCTTCGCAGTCTTCTCCGGATAACGGCTCGAAGGGCTCGATGACCAGCGTGGCGGTACGGCGCTGGCGCACGATCCTCCATATCCCACGGACGAAGCCGTCAATGAGGATGGTGGACCGAATGATGCCGTTCTCGGTGAAAACAAGGGGGCGGTACTCGTCGGCCAGGATGCGCGTTCGATCGGCATAGGACAAGAGCATGTTATCGAACTCGCCCAAAAAGCGGGGCGGCGCCGGAGTATCCGGAGCGGGGAGCGGCGCGCCCGGCACATCGAACAGCTCGCTGCCGTCCTCACTCCTGTAAACAGTTAAACTCGGCCGGAGTCGGTCGATCGTTTCGCGCAGCCGGGTTAAACCGGACCACACTTGCATGTCTTTAACGGTGGCCGGTCCGAATGCGGCGAGGTACCGGAGAATCGTCTCCTCCAGCGATGGAGCCGAGGCTAACGACTGCCCCAGCCAGGCTTCCGCAGAGGTGTGGGCGGCTTGACCGCCGTCGCCCCAGATGCCGCGCGGCGGGACTTGAACAAGCGGCACCAAGGCGCGTACGGCGTTGGCGAGTGCGGCGGGTTCGCGGTCCGGCCACTGCTCGCGCAGCAGCTTGCCAAGCTCGCCGAGTGTCAGAGGCTGTTTCTCGACCAGTATCCGGCCGGCTGCCGCGACCGCTTCAAGATCAAGCCCCGTCAGACGCCGTCCGTAGCTGCCGCTGAGACCGCGTTCGTAGACGGACTGCATCAACGGACGCAAGATCAGGCTGTCGCGGGCGGTAACCAGATGAATGGTGGAACGCATCAGTGCGATGCGAACTGCTCGCCGGTCCAGGAGTAAACGCGACAGATCCTCATGACGGAATCCGCGCAGCCGCGTCCACAGCCCGAAATAAGGCGGGTTAGGTGATTGAGCCTGCATGCCGACCAGATGCGCTAGCGCATCTTCTACCGGCATGTCCGCGCGCTGCAGCAGCAGTTGGCGCGCGAGCAGGGCACGGTTCAAGGCGCGGGCTCCGAGCACGGGACGCAAGGTTTCCCCGAGAGGGCCGTTTGCAGTGTTTGGCTGGGGTTGTATTTGCACGAGATGAAGACCTCCTTAACAGCGCAATCAAGCTGTACTATCCTTTAATTCCTATTATATCTTGGTAATCCTGACAGCAGCATGTCCGTTTGAAATTGCTTATAAAAAAACGACCGCCCCCTTGGGAATCGTCCGAGCAGCTCGAACAACCCCAAGGAGGCGGCCTAGAGACAAAGCATCATCGGGTGCTGAATCGATGCTCAAAACCGTCCCGATCTGAAAATCGACAGCAGCAGCCATAGAAACATCAGCGCGGCGACGCAGAATCCGATTTCAATGACGGGAAAATTCCACAGCAAGGTCGATTGTCTGCCAAGCGACGAGCCGATAATAAGACCGACCATAATAATGCTGAATGCGAGCAGGACGATGCTAAACGATAGCTGGTTGCTGATGCGGTCCATTTTTCGCATCAAGGCATCGAGCTCGGCGATCGAGATTTCAAAGCGCAGCCTGCCTTTTTTTACCATACCGAGCAGCTCGCGCAGCTTCATCGGCGTCTCCGTCAGCAGGGTGGCGGCCTCGCTTACCTGATGCCACACGCTGTCGGCCACGTTGCGGGGACTGAACCTTTCGGCGAACAGCTTTCGTCCGAACGGTTCGGCGATGCTGATGACGCTGAACGTCGGGTCCAGCGAAGTGACGACACCTTCGAGCGTCAGCAGCGCTTTGCCGAGCAGCGTCAGGTCGGCGGGAATGCGCACGCGGTGTTCGTAGGCGACGGCGAGCAGGTCGTTGACCGATTCGCCGAGCTTGACACGGCTGAGCGGCACGTCGTAGTATTTCTCCCGCAGCTCGTCCACATCCGCACGCAAGGAGTCCATATCGACATCGTCGGGAATGATGCCGATGCCTTCAATCGCTTTGATGACGCCGTCGGTGCTATTGCGCCGCAGAGCAATGACCAGCGAGCCGAAATGATATTTCATCATCGGGGTAAGACGTCCGACCATGCCGAAGTCGATCAATCCGATCACCCCGCCCGGCAGGACGATGATGTTGCCCGGGTGCGGATCGGCATGAAAGAAGCCTTCCACAAAAATTTGCTGAAAGACGATGCGGGCAATCGTTTCGGCCAGCTTTTTCGGTTCGTACCCCAGCTCTTGCAGACGCTCCGTTTCGGTGGGCTTTACCCCTTCCAGATACTCCATGGTCAGCACGTTGCGGCTCGAATAATCCCAATAAATCGCCGGTATACATACATCCGAATCGCGCTCAAACGGCTTCGCCATCCGCTGTGCGCTGCGGCCTTCGTTCGTGTAATCCAGCTCGGCGCGCAGCGACTGGGACAGCTCGTACACCATGTCGCGCACCTGATATTTGGCCGCCCAGTCGAGCCGGTGCTCCGCCAGGCGGGCCAAATCGTCCAAAATTTCAAGATCCGTTTCAACAATGGAACGAATGTTCGGGCGCTGGATTTTGACGGCGACCGGCTCGCCCGTATGCAGGCGGGCAAGATGGACCTGCCCGATGGAAGCCGCGGCGATCGGCGTCTCTTGAAATTCCGCGAACAGCTTCTCGAAGGGCTCGCCGAACTCGCTTTCCAGAACTTCGCGCACTTGCTCGAAAGGGAAGGGCGGAACCCGGTCCTGCAGCTTGACGAGCTCGTCGATAATATGAGCGGGCAGCAGGTCGGGACGCGTGCTGGCGATTTGGCCGATTTTGACGAAGGTCGGGCCAAGCTCCTCCAGAAACGTCCGGATACGCTCGCCGATGGTGCGCGACCGGGCCTCCCGCCGTTCATTCAAGCCGATGCGCGTCCCCGCAAGCAGATCGGGCAGTCCAAGCTCTTTAACGAGGAAGCCGAGCCCATTGCGGGCGAACGCTTTGGCAATGTCGCGGTACCTCTGCAGGTGCCGGATTTTCCGTCCGAGACTCATGAGCTTGCGGGAGGTAAGGATTGGCCGGCTTCGGGCTGCTTGCCTTCCAGCTCGGCCACGCGGCGCTCGAGCTCCCCGATGCGCTGGGTCAGCCGGACGTAATCGTCTTTGGTCGTCAAGCTCATCTCATGAAGCGCCTGACGCATGTAGCCGCGCACCTTCTCCTCCAGCGTGGATTGGGCTTCCTCTCCTTTGCGTACCAGATCGTCCACGAACTGCTGCGACTCGGCCTTGTTCAGTTCTCCTTTTTTGACCAGCTCGTCGACGAATTTCTCCGCCTGCTCTTTGCTGACCACCGCAAAGCCCAATCCCATCGAAACCGCTTTTCCCAACAAATCTCTAATCATCTCTGTCCCTCCTGTTCGTATCCGTATAGGGTGATTTTACCATAGCGGGCCGCAAACGCAAAAACGAACACCGGGCACGCTCCCCGCCTAAAATAAAATTCGCTGATGCGCACGGATTATCAAAAAAAGCGGTGCATTTTGTTGTACAATACATTCCATGACACGATGGCTGGAGGCTTGGTGAGCGAATGGATTATTTCAAAAGGATTCAAGGGGCGATACAGTTTATCGAAGACCGCCTTCAGGAGGAGCTGGACATTACGGCCATTGCGTCCGCGGCTTGTTTTTCGGCTTTTCATTTTCAACGGCTGTTTCAAGCCATCTCGGGATTTTCCGTGCACCAATACATTCGGAGACGGAGACTGTCCGAAGCTGCGGTTTTACTGAAGGAAACGGGCAGAACCGTTCTCGACATCGCGGTTGCGTTTCAATACGGCTCGCAAGAAGCGTTCACCAGGGCGTTCGAGAGTCAGTTCGGCATCACGCCGGCGAAATACCGGAAGGAATCCGTCCCGCTTCGTTTGCAGGACAAAGTGAATTTTCTCGATTATCAACAACATGCGGAAGGGGAATTGAACATGAACCGGCCTGAGATTATCGACTTGGACGCGATCCGGATCATCGGCTACGAATACCGGACAACGCTGCAGGAGGAGCAATATTTTGAAGAAATTCCGCGCTTTTACGGCGAGTTTGGGAGTAACGGATTGTTTCTGAAGATTCCGGGCAGAGCCGCCCCGGAGTTGGCCTACGGGATTGCTTGCGAGTTTCAGGATGACGGCCGCTTTTCGTTCGTGATCGGAGAAGAAGTGCACGAGTTTACGGATAATTTGGAACCGGGATTCCTCTGTTACGAAATTCCGAAGGGGAAATACGCCGCATTCCGGGTCGACGGATCGGCGCAGAATACGAGAAAATACATATACGGCACATGGCTGCCGAATTCGAATTACGAGCGGCGGGAGGGGCCGGATTTTGAGGTGACCGATGTGCTCAAGTCGTCTCCGGAGGCCATAAGCATGGTCATTTATATTCCTATTGAATAGGCGGGATAAGAGGCTGCAAATTTCGGCAGCTTCTTTTTTTATTGTCCGTGGCACGATTGCTTAACGTCAACGGTCGATTTTTGACCAAAGATCAGCTACAATAGTCAAGGCATCCCGAATTGAAGTCGTGAAGGAGAGTTACCGTTGACGTTATCCCATGAACGCGGCTTGGAATCCCCGTTCGCGCTCCGGCATTATCTTACGCTGATTACCGTAGTCATTATCGCCGGGATGAACCAGGGGCTTCTGCTGCCGCTGCTTACTCTGCTGCTTGACAAGACGGGGGTCTCGACCGGGGTGAACGGCTTGAATGCGGCCGCTCTGTATATCGGGACCTTCGCCACGATGTTTTGGATCGAGAAGCCCGTGCGCCGTTTCGGCTACAAGCCGGTGATCGTCGGCGGCATCCTGATCGTGCTTGTCACGCTGGTCTTATTTCCATTATTTCCTAATTTTTGGGTATGGCTTGTGCTCCGGTTTATGGTCGGAGTAGGAGACAGCGGGCTGCATTATGCGACCCAGCTGTGGATCGTATCCCGTTCCCCGGCGGATAAGCGAGGCCGGTACATATCGCTCTACGGGATGGCTTACGGGGCGGGATTCAGCTTGGGACCGCTTGGCATCAACCTGCTGCCCTACGGGATGTGGGCGCCTTTTCTGGCGACGATGCTGTGCACGGCCGTATCGCTGCTGTTCGTAAGCCGGCTGCCTAACGCGCTCCCGGAAACGGTGAAAAGGGGGCAGGAGGCGCAAGCCGCCGCCACCTATCCTGCTGTGTTCCGGCTGGCCTGGTACGCTTTGCTTACTTCGTTCCTGTACGGGTACATGGAATCGTCCATGAACAGCAATTTTCCCGCTTACGGCTTGCGCATCGGCATGTCCGACACCTGGATATCCCTGCTGCTGCCGATCATCGGGATCGGTTCCCTGATCCTCCAGCTGCCGCTTGGCGTATGGAGCGACAGGTGGGGCCGCAAGCCGATCCTGATGGCGGCTGGCCTGATCGGCGGGGCCGCCTTTGCCGCCGTTCCGTTCGCCGCGCAGGGGAATCTGCTGCTGGTGCTGATTCTGTTCGGCCTGGCCGGCGGGCTCGTCGGCTCGTTCTTTACGCTGGGGCTCGCCTATGCGGCGGATGTGGTGCCGAAAGCCGTGCTGCCCCGCACGAACGTCATCGCCTCCGTGCTGTTCAGCATCGGCAGCATCACCGGGCCGAATATCGGAGGCTTCAGCATGCAGTACTTCTCCGTCCACAGCATGTTTTATTGGCTTGGGGGCGCGTATGTCTTATTTGCGCTGCTTGGATTATGGTTCCGGCCGAAGGCTCCCTGAGTCAAGCAGGCAAGCAGAGAAGGGCCGCACATGCGGCTGAGCTTGTTGAGAAAGTAGTCAGACGGGATTATAGAGGTAACGAAGGGGTGGGTACCTACTTCCGACCGCTGCTCCACCCCACAAAGTGAAGTTGAATCAGGGAAGCTTAGTCCGAGTACTTTGCGGGGACCCCGGGTCTTCGGGAAATTTGATTGGAAGTCGCTTAGTAGCGGACATTTCCCGAAGACAAAGGCGGCCGCTATCGCTTCTCTACTTTTGCTTAGACCACTTTCTCAACACTCTGGGCCGCACATACGGCTCTTTTTTGAAGCAATTTTGCCTTAGTTTAGACATAAAAATAGCTCTTGCGAGTCATTCTGAGACGCTTAAACTTGGTTATAGTTAAATCAAATAACAGTACCGCAAGATGACATAATGTTCCATGTCTGCACGGTGCTCGTTCCGTTATACTTGAGGTGTTCCACAACGGCAGATTATAAACAACGGAGAAGGTGGAATGGAATGAAAATCAATAAAAACAAGTTGCTTTTCTTGGCGGCAGCCTTCGGTATATTGTGCATCGGAGCCATTCTTGTTGCATTCATTCAAGACGATTCGAGTTCGGTCGATCCTTTGATCGCTGAAAAAGCGGCGGGTTATCAGGTCGCGACCGTCCAGGTAAAGGAAGACGGCTTTGAGCCTAAACAAATCGAGCTTCAGGCGGGCGTGCCGGCGAAAATCAACTTCAAGAAATCGTCGCGATTTACTTGCATCAAGAGCATGATCTCTAAAGATCTGGGAATTATCGACGCTCCATTGGCAACCGGAGACAATATCGTCGCCTTACCCGAATTGAAGCCTGGCACGTATCGCTACCATTGCGGAATGTACATGTTTGACGGAGTCATTACGGTGAAATAAATAAGAACGACGGGGAAGCGGGAATGTTGTCCCGTCCAGACGGCAATGATTGAACCGCCGAGCGAAGCGGTGGTCATCTCCCGATATTTTGTCGGGGGAGGGCCGCCGATTTTTTTTTGTTTGAAACGCTCGAGGTTGCGGAATTGTCTGCCTGGAGAGATGCTGCCGGGGTTTATTTTCGGTTATTCCAGTTTCCGGAAGGGTTCATACCAGGTTTGTATCGAAATACATTGGATAGTAGATCCTTTTAAGGAAGGTGATCCGAAATGAATACGACGACGGCCTCAGCCGAAAGCTCCAAAAACATAATCGAAGTATCCGGCGAAGGAACGGTTGCCGCGGCTCCGGACCGGGCCCAGATTACGCTCGGGGTACTGACGGAGAAGGCGAATCTCAGCGAAGCGCAGACCGAAAATGCCAGCGCAGTGTCAAACATCCTGCAGTCGCTGTTCCAGCTGGGAATTCCGAAGGAGAAGGTACAGACGGTCCAGTACGGCATCGAGATCCAATACAACTACAAAGAAGGGGTGCAAACGTTCCGCGGCTACAAAGTCACCCATCTTCTGCGAGTAACGGCGGACAAGATCGAGCAGACGGGAGTCATCGTGGACACGGCGGTTCGCCATGGAGCGAACACCGTATCCGGCATCCAGTTTACTTCGGCTCACCCGGAGGCGTATTACCATCAGGCGTTGACGATGGCGGTCCACAGCAGCCGACAGAAAGCGGCGACCCTTGCGAAAGCGATGGGCGTAGCGCTTCATCCTACCCCGGTACGCATTCAAGAGGTGTCGCATGGCGTCGAACCGCCTCCGTACCAGATGGCGACTTTTGCCGCTGCGGCCCCCACGCCCATCCAACCGGGAGAGCTGAATATTTCCGCTGCTGTCAAAGCTTATTATTCTTATTCTTGATTCCCTGGGTCGAATGAAAAAGCAGATGTCAGTCCAGCGTAGTCTCCGGCCATGCTTGCGAGCGGCTTCCAGCGCTCCGTTTCCGTTTTATAATTTCCTGCATAGGCGGCGGAATCCACTTGCACGCGCTGCACGATTCCAAGAACGAGATGATCCCCACCTACGGGACTAATTCGATCCAGCTTCAGCTCGAACGCAATCGGCGCTTCAAGCACGGCCGGCACATCGACACTTTTGCAAAACTGTGGCGTGACTCCTGCAAGCTCGAACTCGTTACGCTCGGGCTCGACATTAGCGGACGAACGCTACATCGCTTTGCCCAGAGGCTTGGAAACCATATTAATGACATACTCGCCGACCTCGCGAATATTGGTCAGCGTATCCTTGACCGTACCTTCCCGTTCGCCTACGCCCGGTCCGATGGAAATCAGCAGCGTGGGCGGATTGCGGGAAGCGACTGTAAAAAAACTAAAAGGCGCCAAATTAAGAACGCCGTTTTTGCTTTTGGACGAAAGCGGAAAGTGGAAAATGAAGATCATGTATCAATTAGCCTGTCAAAAGGTGACGCGCTACGGAGAGCTCAAGAGGGGAATTCCGGAAATTCCCCATAAGGTGTTAAGCTCCCAGTTGAACGAGTTGGAAAGCAGCGGTATCGTTAACAGGGAAGAGTACCGGCAAACGCCTCCGAAGGTGGAATATTCGCTAACGCCAAGAGGAAAAACGTTGATGCCCATTCTGGAGGAGATGTGCAAATGGGGAGTGCAGAATCAATTGCCGTTGAAATGAACGCACCGACCGAGTACAATGAGGCTAGATGATAATCATTCTCATTGGATAATTGGAAGAAGGTGCGTTGTTTTGACACCGAATGTCGTGGTAGCCGACATACACGATTATTTTGACCGGATCGCCGAGTTGGTTCATGGAACGGTTCGTACCCGAAGCTGGGAGCAGCAGCTTTCCCCGCCGCCACATATCGGAAAGGGAAAGATCACCCGGATGCGGATTCGTCCGGGAATGGAGATCGTTGTTTCGGATATGACGTACGAGCGCAATATGAAGCTGCACATTATGGAAGCATGCCGGCTGTTCGAATTGAGCTACTGCGTAAGCGGTGAAATTTATTGCGAATGGGACGGCAAAGAAAATTTGACGGGGAGCCGGACGGGCAACGTTCTGTTCCTGGAAAATGTTCGAGTATACGAGGAAATGAAAGCGGGTCTCCGGCAGCAATTGCTGGAGGTGCGTTTTGCTCCCGAGGAGCTGCTTCGTTACGCCGACGATGCGATCGAGAAGCAGGGGATGGAAGCTTGGATGAAGCGGCATAAGGGAAGTATTGATCCTTATTCCGATTCTCCGGCCATCCGTAAATGCGTATCCGAACTCATGCACTGCACCTACAAAGGATCGATGAAGCGATTGTATATGGAAGGCAAAGCGATGGAGCTTCTTGCTTTGTTTGCCGAGGCGGGCGGACAAGGTCCTGTAGACGGCAGGCTCGTGCTGCGCCGCGACGATATCGAGAAACTGAAGGAGGTCAGGCAGTGGGTGATCAGCCGGGCTGAGCATCCCCTGTCCATCCGGGAACTCGCCAGACTCGCCGGGATCAACGAATTTAAGCTAAAGAAGGGCTTTCGCGAGCTGTTCGGTACAACGATCTTCGAGCTTGTAAGACAAGAGCGGATGGAAAGGGCGCTTCGCTTCATGGAAGTCGAGCGAATGAATGTAGGAGAAGCTGCCGTTGCCGTCGGTTACAGCAATGTCAGCAATTTTACAACGGCGTTTCGGAAGCACTACGGTTGCAATCCCGGCGAATATGTAAGGCAGCTTCACCATCTGGATTTGCGGCGAAGCATAGAACAGGAGAACAATAACAGTTGAAGCGGGCCCTTCAGACCCTTGGATTTCCATAGGTTTGAGGGGTTTTTAGTGTATTTCATCCTCCTTATACAGGGATAAAAACTTCCTCCACAGGTAGCACGGTGATGGCTTTTCGATTGATAATCATTATCAAACGCTGGACTGGCGGGCTGACGACCGCCTGTTCCAACGCGAAAAGCTTAGATTTTACTGTAGGAGGAAATTCCATGTCCAATCCGATCTCCGAAACATTCACATCCGATCGTTCCCCGAAGCAGCAGACGGACCGCCGCCGTTGGTATGCGCTTGCGGTGGTTTTGCTGCCCATCCTGCTGATCCAATTGAATACGTTCATGATTCAGGTCGCGCTGCCGTCCCTGCAGAACAGCCTGCATGCGGGTTTCTCCGAAGCCCAGTTTATTGTCGCCGGTTACTCGCTCGGCATGGCACTGGCTTTGATTATTGGCGGCAAACTCGGCGATATGTACGGCAGAAAACGAATGCTAGTCATCGGCGTGGCCGGCTTTACGCTTATGGCTGCGCTCGGCGGGCTGGCTTCGGATCCGTCGGTTCTTATCGCCATTCGGGTCATGCAGGGGCTGTCCACAGCGATTATTCAGCCGCAGGTATTGTCGACGATGCAAGTCAGCTTCCCGCCGCAGGAGAAGGCACTCGCTTTTGGAATTTACGGCGCATTGATCGGCATCGGCTTCACCTTCGGCCTGATTTTGGGCGGTCTGCTGATCGATTGGAATTGGTTCGCGCTCGGTTGGCGGAACGTTTTCTTTTTCAATGTGCCGTTCGGTGTGCTTGTTCTGTTGTTATTGCCGATCATCCCCGAATCTCGCGGGGGGCAGGCTCAAAGCATAGACTGGAGCGGCGCCATCCTGCTGGTCGCCGGTTTGTTTCTGCTTATTTACCCGCTGTCGGAGGGGCAGAAGCGAGGCTGGCCGCTCTGGACGTGGGGCTGTCTGGTCCTGGCTATCCCCGTTCTGTTGGCCTTCGTCGCCGTCGAAATCCGGAAAAGTAAGCAGGGGGCCGTTCCGATTGTTGATCTGTCCATATTCAAATTGCCTTCGTTCCGAGTCGGCATGATCACGGTAACCGTGTTCTACAGCGGCATGTTCTCTTTCTTCTTTATCCTGAGCTACTTCCTGCAATACGGCTTGCATTACAGCGTCCAATCTACGAGTCTGGTTTTTCTGCCGATCAGCGTCGGTTCTTTCCTGAGCTCCTTGATATCTTCCGGAATCATCAGGAGATGGGGAGAAGTCGTGCTGAAAATAGGCGCGCTGGTCATGGCGGTCTGCAGCTTTGCGCTCATTGGATCGCTGCATGCCGATGCGGCGGGGCTGCTGACTATGCGGAATATGACGATCCTGCTGATGTACGGGCTCGGTCTCGGATTGGCCGGCACGCCGCTTGTCAATGTAGCACTCAGTGTCGTGCCTGCGAAAAATGCGGGCACAGGCTCCGGCTTGTTCACGACCTTCACGTATTTGGCCAATTCGCTGGGGGTTGCGCTGATCGGCATTTTGTTCTCGGCCATGCTGGGTAAGCCGTTGATAGCAGCACATCTGCCGGATTATGTACGGGCATTCTCCGTTTCTTTAACCGTTACCGGAAGCCTTGCTTTTGCCGCGTTCATTTGCCTGTGCTTTCTGCCCAAGCGGAAGGTGTGAGAGCATGTGCTCGGTCATGCTAGGTAAGCAAACAAGTCTTCGAACTGCAGGGTTTGAGGGCTTGCTTTGTTTGTCGCGAACAGGAGGTCGTTTAGGGCTGCGGGTCATCGATTTTCATATGGTACATCGTGCGGTCGCCCATCGACCAATAGGGGAAATAGAGCTGGTCTTCGGCTATATATAACGCCGTTGCCCGCGCTTCGGCCAGTGCTTGACGCCCGGTGCCGTCCAGCCGGATACGCTCCATGGAAGCGTACCCGGAGATCCCGAAGCCGCCGCTGACATAGTAAACCCAACCATCTCGGTAATTCAGTCCGAAAATCGGAGTCCTCGCGGGTTCGTGCAGGGGAATATCAACGGAGCCGTCAGCGCTCATTTTGCGCAGCTGCTTGCCGTCCTGCACATAATAGATCCATCCGTCAATGATACTGATCTCCGTCACATTATCCCGCAGCTCCGTTTGTCCCGATCCGTTGTTCCCCATGACGTAAAGCTTCTTTTTTTCCCCTTCGCCGGTCAGATAATAGAGGCGTTCGCCTTGCAGAAAAAAATACTTGATGTGGTCCATACTGGAAAGTAGGGTCTGTTTCTCCGAACTGTCCATTCTCATCCGCTCAATGCCGCCCGGAGTGTAGTATGGAGCGTTTTCGTTGCCGCTGCGTTCGGCAAGGCGAAGGTAGTACATCCAACCGTCCCGGACCCACAGGCCACTGGCATTCGTCTGCGATACAAGCGTCCGCTCCGTGCCGTCGGTTTTGATTTTGTAGATGGCGTTTGGCTTGCGAGGCTCGGATGCGATGTAGTACAGCCAATCCCCAACCACATTGATGGATGTGGCTTTATCGTCCGAAAGCTTGGTCTGACTCGAACCGTCCGGCTTGGATTTGACCAACTGGTGCGCTCCCTCCGACCAGAGGTACGGATTCATGTACACCCAGCCGTTCTTGACGGCAAGCTGCCCGCCGTTCGCCAGGTTTAACGCCTCCGCTTGAGTGCGTTCCTCATCGTCGAGTCTGGCACACGATTGGATGGCAAAGCCGCGTACGTTATCCCAAGAAGTTTTCCAGTTGAACTCCTCGTGAGCAAACCTCCAAGTCATCGGGAAATAAACGATGTTGCGGTACAGCAAAACAGGATAAGGTTCGTCAGCATTAACGATCGTTTTGCCGTTCACCTTCACGGGAAAAGGAGCGGGAACGACAGTTTGCGAACCGCCGCTGTTAGCGTTGACCTCTGCGGTCAGATCTTGTGACAGAGGAACGCAGCCGTCTTTTTTATCCAGAGATAGCCCGTTCTCCTTGCTCCAAGAAACGGCCAAGCCCAAAGAAGACGTATAATTCCAGGTCATCGGAAAATAGGTGATGTCACGGTACAGCAGCAGCGGGTACTGGCTATGTGCCTGGTCGGTAATCGTGCCGTTCACGGTCACGGGGAACGCAGGGAACGACGCTTGAACCTCCGGCGAAGCTGCCGCCCGGGAAACGGGAGCCGGCCAAACGAGCATAAGGCTCAAGATAGCCGCTACGGTCCAAGCTTTCAATATTTGAGGCATGATCAAAACTCCTTTCCGGCTAGAGTTTTCGGACAAATTTTGCGGTGCAGGAGGAAAAAGCTGACGTTGTTTTTAACGCCGGAAACGCCTATTTGTTGCGCGTATTTATAGGGGGACGGGAAGTTTGCGGGCCGTCATTTTGAGGAGGTTGCGAAGATAAATAAACGAAACTCATTTTTGTCTATTTGTTATGTGTGTGTGTGCGGATCTAACCCCACGATGATCAACGCTTGAAAGGAAGTAAAACCCGTGTTAAACAATCGCTATGTTCGAACCATCATTTTATCCAGAGTTTGTCTGCAGCTTGGCATTAGGTAAGAAACTTTGCCATTCTGCTTTACGTCACCGAGTTGACGAAGAACGACCCGTTGTATGTATCGCTTATCGCGGTCGTGGATTACGCGCCGATCTTTTTGTTGTCCACTATCGGGGGGGATATTCGCCGACCGGTGGCTGCCGAAACGAACGATGGTCTGGTGCAATCTCTTGTCTGCCGTCTCCGCTTTCGTCGTGCTGCTGGCAGTACACTCAGGCTCGTGGTACGCGCTGCTTTTTACAACCTTTATCTCCGCCGTGCTTTCCCAGTTTTCCCTGCCGTCGGCGATGAAGCTGTTCAAGTAGCATGTGCAGGAAAGCAGCTGCAAGGTGTCATGGCGATGTTTCAGTCGTTGATGGCCGTCTTTATGGTGGTCGGTCCGGTCATAGGGACGTTCGAACCGGAGCTTTGCGCGGGAGCTGCGGGACGGGCTTCGTTATGTATGGGCGAGTCGCCCGCTCTGGACATTGGGAGGGACTTTCGCTGTCTCTGGCCTGGCTGTCGGGCTGATTTCACCGCTTACGATCTTTGTCGCCATGGAAAACCTGGGCTAGGACAAATCGTCTTTGCAGTGGCTTCTGAAGACGAACGGCGCCGCCATGCTGGTCGGCGGAACCCTCGTAATGACAATATCAAATAAAGTAAAGCCGCAAACGCTGCTTGCGGCAGGTCTGCTCCTCAGCACCTTCGGCGTGATCGGCATTGGCTGGTCGACCAGCATTCCATTGACTCTCCTTTTGAAAGCTATCAACGGGCTGGGCTTTCCATGTATCCACATCGGCATCAATACTTTGATCCCGCAAAATACGGAAGGTTCGTTTATGGCCGGGTCGGGGGCGTGCTGACGCCGATGTTCATGGGCATGATGGTCGTCGGCATGGCTTTGGCGGGGTACTTGAAGGATGCTCTCGCTGTACACGGTGTATTCAATCAGCGGAGTATTGTTCTTCATCGGCGCACTGGTGCTGGTTCCGCTTATGGAAAACGTCGTACGCCTGACAAAAAACAGGCGCGGGGATAATGGACGATATTTCATCTGGGACGGGGAGTTTTGGAGTCGTTACCCACGCATTGCCTACAAAGGGTTCATAATAACCCATTGAGAAGTGTGTCGAGTTTGTCGACAGCTTCTCTTTTTTTGCTTTTGTTACGTATATGTTAATCATCGTTAATATGGCCGAGTAGTCTTTGGTACCGCAGGAAGTTTTATACCGGCTTCATCCATTAAGCTAGTGTACATATGTCTGAGCGAGTGAGGCGTGAGGAATGATGAAAGTTTTTCAATCCATCAGGAGCGACCGACGAATAGCACGTGAAGAAACCCACGCTCTTAAAAACGTGGGTTTCTCATCAATCTGATAATGTCTATAAAAATAGACATTCCGATTTTCTCAAAACTAATTTTGTATAACAAAGTAACCGGTGTCTGATCCCGTGAAAACTGAATTACTGTACGTTTTTATAGAGACCCTGATTGGTGTGTTTCTTGGCAAAGCATCTTTCATCCCTTGGGATAAATAAAAGTTTCCATAGGTTTTTCCTGCCGGGTAGGAGGTTGATACAGTGTAATGAAAACCGTTGCTTGCCGAAAGAAACATCTCTGCTTCGTTATCTGAGGGAGATTGGTTCCAGGCAAAAAAATCCGGGGCGTTGGAAATATAAGCGGGATTGCTAGATGTTCCTTTTGGAAAAATTAGGCTTGGTTGGGCAAATGCAGCCGTTGAAAAGCTTAGAGCGAGAATGATAGAAAGAACCGTCATCAGAAGAGTTCGTTTTGGGAGTTTCAACCTAAAACACCTCCGATTTTTTAATGCACATGTTTATTTGAAAGCTGGCCAGCTATTCAAAATGTGTTTTTGTTAACCAAGTCATAGCATGATATATAAAATATGTAAAATAAAGATATTTTTATAATGTTTTTATGGTAATGGGGACCGCCATGATTTACTGCTCGAATACCGCAAAGCGAAGAAGGATCTCATAACTTTGTCCAACAAAACGGTAGACAAAGAAGACCGCTCGTTGATTTCGGATACGAGCAATCGATTGCGAGCGAACAAAGGTAGTGGACCACTCCTGGATGGATCAGCTAGTTACCAAGCCGGCATGGCCGGTCGGGAGCTGACCGAAGACGAACGGTTCAACTTCAAGATACGATGTGCAATTTGTCCGAACGGAAACGACAATGTTTTGTACTACATATCGC
Source organism: Paenibacillus oleatilyticus (assembly GCF_018998565.1). GTDB lineage: Bacteria > Bacillota > Bacilli > Paenibacillales > NBRC-103111 > Paenibacillus_G > Paenibacillus_G oleatilyticus. The sequence continues at coordinate 112,895 of NZ_JAHNZO010000002.1, forward strand.
CTTCCGGTTCTCAATGAGGCAGATTGCAGAGGAGTTGGATTTGAAGAAAAAGACTGTTCAGACGAACATTGAGCGGGCCAAGTAGAAGATTGAAGCAAATAAATTAAGCAGCCTATTCCTTGTGGGGGAGGCTGATTTTTAGTTAGCTTCTCCATATATATTGTTGATGGTATAATCTATATATTTATGACTTATCAGTTTGATGATGAGCATCGTGGGACGGCAGGAGGTATGTCTGGAGCTGTTAACACGCTTTTCTCTGGTTTGGCTTTCGAAGGGATTTTTCACTATTTATTCAACGTGAAGAACTTGGAATGCAACAGAGGAACTAAAGTTGCAACGAAAAGCTAAGTAATCAATGAATACCTTTGAAGGTATTAGGGTAATAAAGTTTGTGTACTTAAAGTAATGGTTCTTTTTCTTTAGCAAGAATTGCGCTCCTTATTTTTGTATCGGGCCATATTCCCCCGCATTCCTGCATATAATTTTACATTGGGAATAAAGAGACAGGTGGGATGAAGATGGGCCCGTATGATTTCAGAAAAGCGATCCATTACTATAACACAAAAATACGAGAAACGAATCACCCTTATTACTGGTACTGTTTGGCTGATACACAGGCACGAGCCGGATTAACCAACGAAGCGCTGCAAACGATTGAAAACGCCTTGTCGTTTCCAAATCCTTACCCTTCAAAGCAGGAACTGCTAGAAATGCAGGCAAGCCTCCAATCTGTTTCTCCAAGAGAAATAAATCCAATCAGACCTTCCATAGTGAATGCAAAGCGGGGCGATATTGACGGGGACGGGATCAAGGACAATGTCCTTCTTACCGCAAATAAAACCCCGGATAGTCCTTTTTGGAGAAATATAACTTTGGTCGTCCAAAATGGGAAAACACATCACTATAATCCAATCCTCTTAAAAAATAACGCCGGATACAATCCGACACTTTTTCTTGGCGATTTTACAGGCAATAAGGTGGATGATATTTTAGTGGTCATTGATACTGGAGGAAGCGCCGGTGCTATATATGCGTATGTATTTTCTTATATTAACGGTCAACTCCGACAGATTTTTAATTCTGATGTATTCAATGAAATCTATAAGTACGATGTGACTTATGAAAATCAATACAGAGCAACAGTGATCAATTATTCCCTAAAAGAAAAGTATATTGTTGACCTTACTTATAAGGGTAAGGAATATTTATCTGAAATTTATACCCAGCAAGGTGTTTTGAAGGCACCGATAGACGGTTGGGTAAATCCTTTGTCTGGTTTATACCCGGTTGATTTTAACAGGGACGGCACATATGAGCTCGAAGCGTATCAGAGGATAGCCGGGAGGTACAATGCTGACTCACTCGGATTTGTACAGACCGTATTGAAATGGAACGGGCAGGTGTTTGGTCCTGACCGGCAGAATGTGGCCATCTTTGGCGGGGAAATATAGCTACTGAAATCATATATTGCGCGGCATGTCGAACGATTACAAGACTCAACATTCTGTGATCAGGCTACAGAATAACCCGTCTGCTTTTTCCGACGATTTTTGTACCAGATAATCAAGGAACGAACCTCGATGAGGAAAATAATGTATAATATGGATGTGAGAGGGTTGCTTTCTCGACACTATCTCGACACTATATTGAAGAGGAGAGGTTCCTATGAAAAAAACATTCATAGCACTCGGCACTACAGCAACGTTATTGGCTGGCGTACTGGCACCAACAGCAAGCTTCGCATCTGTCCCTATGCAGCCGGAAACCGTTTTTACTGCAGAAGAGTTAGCTGTGCCTATGATTTCAGAGCCTAATGAATTTACTGATGTTGAAATCCCATCAAAAGATACAGACAAGATAACGGGGGCGCTGGAAACAGATAATAGCGTTGTGTGGTATCGTTTCATGACTCCGGCAAAACTAGGAAATCTGAAAATAAAGCTTTATGGCCCTAGCAGTCAGACCTACAAGATTTCTGTGTACGATTCCGATCCCAATAACAGCACTGCTCTTTTATCCATAAACCAAGGCACATTGGGAACGGTTAAGTCCGATAAATTGAAGGCAAACACGTATTATTATTTGCGAGTTGGTTCGAAGACATGGAAGGCAGATAAGCCCCACGACTTCAAAATAGAAGCCTATTATATCAACTAAAAAGTCTTGCGTGGAAAGCACTCTAACCGGAGTGCTTTTCATTTGCGCAAAAATTCGACAATTTTTGCGCCGGATCATTTCATTTTTCTGCGAGATAATCCAAAATGGGTTTTGAACGGTGAGATACGGTATTATATGGTTTGAAATGCACAAACTCATCGGTTGGAGGCGAATTGGATGAAAAAGAGATTTTCCATTATTATGGCGTTGACCGTATTGATGGCATTCGTTATTCCGAACAGCAGCTTCGCAGGCATAGGTGGTCCGACATCATACAAATACTCTACTTATCCGGCTAATAAAGTTAATTTAAATGTCATTCAAACGAGCCCCGGTAATATTCAGTTGAAAGCTCTCAATCTTAGCGCTAACTTGGAGCATACTGGTTATATTGGTATAAATGGCGGTTTTTTTTCGGATCAAGTCGAAGGAACGACTGGTATGAAAAAAACACACAATATTGCTATAAATAATGGAAAACCGGTCATCGGCACAGATAAAGCCGGCAATAACGGATGGTACAATTCGGGAAACCAAGGCACGATTATTTGGGATGCGAAAAACAGAAAGTTTCTATATAAGGTGTTAAATAACGGTTGGGAAGTCAACAAAGCGGTAGGGCATACGAATTATTGGGCGCAAGGCGGAGTGTCGATGAGCCTTGGTTCGGCGAACTGGAAAGACACAATGAAAAAGGAAAAGCTGCCGAACCCGGACGGGTTAGCCCAACGAACGGCCATGGTTTATAGCGGTTCGGGAATTTATTTAATTGTGACAGATACGAAATGTACTGCCGAGGCATTTCGGGCGGCGATTCAACAGTTTTTTGGAATTAAGGATGGCTCGCCTAAAAATGATGTAAATGGGATATTCCTCGATGGCAGCGGTTCTTCACAAATGAGGGCCTATGACCATAATAATAAGCTAATCAACATAAAAGGGGATAGCAGACCATTGAATCAGATTATTACGGTCACCCCGTAACAACGACGAATTCAGAAGCAGGCAGGTTGTCATTTAAAGACTGCCTGCTTGTTTTTTTATTGCTTGTATTAATCCTTAAAATATATGTATAATTTTACCATAATATATGGTATAATATAGTAGTTTCCTAGAATATACAAATCAAGGTGGTTTATTTGAACGTACAGGCAGTCGATTCTGGAGATGTCTTGAACGAAATCGCAATGTTTCGAACATCAAAAATGAGGAGTGGTGAATGTGCTTAAGTCTCTGAAATCTCACAAAAATTGGGTGATCGCGTTAGGTATTAGCTTTTGCTTCGTGCTGCTGGCCATCGTAGGTACAGGGGCCAAGTCTGCGGAAGCGGCGGTCGACATTGATCCTTCGGCCATTTATAACATCATCGCCAAGCATAGCGGCAAAGCGCTGGATGTAAGGAATGCTTCCTCGGACGATGGCGCGGCCATCCAAACCTGGACTTATAATAATAGGGGCAATCAACAGTGGAGAATCGTTCCGACGGGCGACGGCTTCTATAAGATTGTTGCCGTACATAGCGGTAAAGTGCTCGATGTTGCCGATAACTCCTACGCGAACGGGGCGTATATCAATCAATGGTCCGATAACGGCGGGAATAATCAAAGCTGGAGCATCGAGCCCCTGGGCGACGGCTCTTACAAAATTACCGCCAAGCATAGCGGCAAAGTTCTGGATGTGAAAAACGGCAGGACTGAAGACCCGGCGTTTTTGCACCAATGGCCTTTTCAAAACACGGACAATCAAAAATGGTTTCTTCAAAGAGCAAATTAAGTTTGTTCGGACCTGGAAAACACCTGCCACAGGTGTTTTTCTTTTGCCGCAAAATTTAACCGGAGGTCTAAAAGATAGCCGTTAAGACGCCAGTAACGTTTGCAAAACTTTCTTTGCGCAACGGTTGGTAAAGATTGTATGATGGGGTTCATTTCCCGTGGATACTTGCTATAATGAGAGAGCAGCGCATGATCGCCGGACGTTTCAAGCTCAATTTGCTGTAGTCGGACGATTGGATTCTTGTGATGTTTTTGTTGGAGATAGGGAAAGGAAGAGTCGGAGCATGAAAAAAATCAACAAAGTCAGGATGCACGAAATGGTTTCCGAAGAATTGAAACAATATATTCGGAACAACGATCTGAAGAAAGGGGATAAGCTTCCTTCCGCGGAAACCATTATGAAGATTTTGGGCGTCGGACGTTCTTCTCTGCGGGAAGCCTTGCGTTACCTGGAAGCGTCGGATGTCATCGAGGTCGTCAACGGAAAGGGCATTTACGTGAAAGAAACGGCCCAGTATCAAATGTCTGCGAAAATCAATGTGGAGGACGAAAGGTCAGCTTTGCTGCAGCTTATGGAAGTTCGTCGCGCTCTGGAAGTGCTCGCGGTCGAATTGGCGGCTCAGCGCTCTACGGATGAGAATATTGAGGAAATGCGCCACTATTTGCTGGAAATCGAAAGGACGCGCGGACAGGCCAGCTCGATTGCCGATATGAAATTTCATCAAGCGATCTATAAAGCAACCGGGAATCCGATTTTGCAAAGCATCGTGGAATCGGTGTGGGAGTTATTTTCCGTATTCTGGAATGCTCCGTTCGGGCATCAGGAAATATTTCAAGACAGCTTTCCGTTTCACCAAACCTTATTCGCTGCCATCGTCGAGAAAGATCCCATGAAAGCGCGTGAGGAATTCAATAAAATTATGGATAGTATGGAGCAGTCGATCAAAAATTTTCAGTTTAATGTCATGTAATGTAACATAAAAAACCATTTAATTCCCAGTACAGCGTTTTCAATTTTGTTTCAAAGTGATGAAAGATAACAAAAGGTATTGACTTCCTCTCCTTCACCATATTATGATTTGGTTATCTCAACTGACTATATACCTGTCTGACAGGTATATAGGTGGATAGGATTCCACGGGAAAAGGGCCTCCGTTAGAATTCCTGTGAAACGAAAAATTTGGTCTTTGCAAAAAAACAAGCGCCTCGGTACGATGGGGTTGCGCACGAGGCCAGTAGCCTCAAAAACCCATCATCCAGGAGGACGCTCACTATGAAGTTTAAATCGCAGGACAAACAAAATCAACTCATTGAAAACATTTCCTCTTTACATCTGGTCGTCGGTGTAGATATTGCCCAGGAAGCTCACGTTGCTCGTGCGGTCAGCTATCGGGGAATTGCTTTGGGATCGTCGCTAGAGTTTGGTAGCCATGACGAGGGTTTTCAGTTGTTCGGCCGCTGGATTCGAGATCTACTCAAGTCTTACAAGCTGAGCAAAGTCATTGTCGGCATGGAACCTACCGGCCACTACTGGTTGAGCCTGGCTCGCTGGCTTTCAGGCCAGGGAATTGAGGCTGTGCTCGTAAACCCCCATCTCGTCAAAAAGAATAAGGAAAACCGCGACAATACCCCGTCTAAAAGCGACCGTAAGGACGCGCTTGTCATCGCGGATATGGTCAAAAACGGCTACTATTCGCCCGTACGTTTCAACTCGGAGGCATACGAGGAACTGCGGATCCTCATGGCCAATCGGGATACAGTTACGAAACGGCTTAACAGCGCCGTTAACCAGATACATCGCTGGGTGGATATCGTGTTTCCCGAACTTCGGCAGGTCTTTAAAATCCTTACCTGTACAAGTGCTCTTGCTACGTTAAGGCTGTTTCCTCTTCCGAAGGATATTAGCCGGTTAACGACAGAGCAAGTCATTGCCGGCTGGAAGCAGTATGTAAAGCGTCATGCTGGTTTATGGCGGGCCGAGCAACTTATTGCGCTGGCAAAGCGCAGCGTCGGTGCTACGCAAGCTCTGCACGCCTACAAGCTGCATTTGGGACAGCTTCTTGAAGAATACGACTTGGCAACGCGCCAACTTGAGCTTATTGAACTTGAACTTAAGCTCGTACTTGAACGCATCCCTTATGCACAGAAGATGCTTGCCATTTCGGGCGTAAATGCAACCAGTCTAGCAGGTGTGCTGGGAGAAGCAGGTGATCTAAGCGGGTATACACATGGAAATGCCCTGCTCCGCCATGCAGGACTTAACTTGGCTGAAGCCAGCTCTGGGAAATGGCGTGGAAAAATGGTGCTAAGCAAGCGCGGACGCCCACGTCTTCGCCGCTTCCTTTATCTTATGACGATGTGCATGGTCATGACCAATCCAGATGTGAGAGCCCTACACCACCACAATGTCCAAGTGAAAAAGCTAAAGAAAATGAAATCCATTATGAAATTATGCGGTAAAGTGGCAAGAATGCTTGTTGGTCTGGCTAAGAGCACCGAAGCATACAGCTCTACTAAGGTATTTCCTCAAGCAGCTTAAGAAAAGTTTCTTCATCAGTTGATGTATTCGCAGGATAGATTAAGAAGCACGGAGTATCGGGAGACGTTGCGCAAAAGGGCTCGGACCCGTTCCGTTAGAAATACCGACCTCCACCCCTTAGCTAGATGTGACGAAGGAATGAGAGGGCTTAGACCCGTTGAGACATGGGAGTGAGAATCTCTAAGGGCAACATGGAGACGTGCAGGATATGGAACTAATTAGGTGATATACTTCCCACCTCTGTTCCTGCATGCCCTTTCAGATGATGTAAGCTACCGGCCTCTTTGTTTCCTTCTTATCTGACACATAGCTAAAGGTGAAATCCTGCGAATTCATGAGCTAGAGTGAGATAACTAATTCATTTCGAGGGAGCTCAAAGGGGGCCTCAACAGACACAGAGGTTTGTCTGGAAAACAATTATGGTGGAGGGGTGCAGTATGAAGGGGACACAACGATGGTTGACCGTATCTTTGATTCCGGTTTTGGCGGCAGGGGCGTTAAGCGGCTGTTCGAGCGATGAAGCGAAGGGAACGGCGGGCGATGGAAGCAATTCGAAAACCGTTAATCTCAAGATGATCGAAAGCTTGACCAGCCCGGCAAGAACCGAAGTGATTAAGAAAATGATCGCCAGCTTTGAAGCGGCGAACCCCAACATTAAAGTCGAATTGATTTCTCCGCCTCTGGAAAGCGCGGACAACAAAATCTCCACCTTGCTTTCCGTCAAAGACGACCTCGATGTGCTGGAAGTAAGAGACGTTACCGTGAAGCAATTCGTGACAAACAAATGGATTGCCGATCTTTCCTCGTATACCTCCTCTTGGAGCGGCTACAAAGACCTGAATGCCAACTCGCTGGCTATGGCGAACTACATTGATCAAAAGCCTTATTACATTCCATACGGCCTGTACCAGAAAATGCTGTTTTACCGGAAAGACTGGTTCGATCAAAAAGGCTTGACGCCTCCGAAAACGTGGGACGACCTGTACAAGGCGGCCAAAACGCTAACCGATTCCGCGAACAACCGCTTCGGCTACTCGTTCCGCGGCGGGTCGGGGGCTGACGGCTATATCGTCGACCTGCTCCGCGACTACAACGGCACGAACGTCAACCCCGACGACGCGATGTTCCTGAAAAACGGGGCCACGATCTTCAGCACGCCGGAAGCCAAGCAGGGCATGACGATGTATGTGAACTTATACAAGGAAGGCTCTCCTAAAGACTCCGTCAACTGGGCATTTGCGGAACAGGTACAGGGCTTCGTCTCGGGAGCGACGGGAATGCTTATACAGGACCCCGATACGATCGATCCGGTCAAGCAGAAGCTGAAGGAAGGCACCTGGGCGACCGCGCCGATGCCGACCGGTCCGACAGGAGCTTCGCACTACAAAGTGGGCGCAGCCGGATGGGGAATGACGTCCTATTCCAAGCATCCGCAAGAAGCGTGGAAGCTGATTGAGTTCATTTCCAGTCCAGAACAAAATGCGATCTTCACCAAAGCGGCTGGCGTTATCCCGATACACAACAGCGCATCCGTTGACAATTACTTTAAAGAAGGCGCTTACAAGCCTTATATCGATATGGCCAACGATACCGCCCACTACATTCCGTACAAACCGGAGACGGATTATAAGGGCTTCGGCGAATGGAGAAAAGTCGTTCAACAGGATGCGCAGGGTATTCTCCTTGGCCAGATGTCGATCGACGATGCTTTGAAGAAATGGGACGCCTACTGGATCAATGAGAAGAAGCAAGGCAAATAAGCAAGCACAAGCGGGTGGCGGATAGGCATCCCCTGGCCGCCGCCTCTATTCTGGGAGGGACCATGCATGAAAAACCGGGAAGCGACGCCGTTACGGGGAGCGGGAAGGTTGTTCCGGCTGAACCGAACACAAACGTTTATTTTTCTTTGCTTGCTTCCGACCCTGCTGCTCGTTTTCGGCTTCACCTATTTTCCGATTCTCAAAGGGATTAGCGTAGCGTTTCAAAACTATTCGTTGTTCAATTTGACGGATGTTCATTTTGTCGGCCTGCAAAATTTTCGTACGGTGCTCGCCGGGGATCAGTTCAAAACGATCCTTAAAAATACGGCCTTATGGGTGATCATCTCGCTCGTTTTGCAATTCGTCATCGGCTTTTGCCTGGCGCTGCTGATGCGCAGAAGCTTTCGCGGACGCGGGGTTTATCAAGGCTTTGTGTTTTATTCGTGGGCGCTGTCCGGCTTTCTGATCGGCATCATCTGGCGCTGGCTGTTCAACGGACAAATCGGCGTCATCAACGACCTGCTGTTGAAGTTCGGCTTGATTACGGAGCGGATCGGCTTTTTATCCGATCCGAAGTGGGCGCTGTTCTCGGTCATCGTCGCCAACGTCTGGTACGGGGTAGCCTTCTTTGCCATTATGCTGCTGGCAGCGCTGCAATCCGTGCCGTCCGAGCTGTATGAAGCCGCCGAAATCGACGGAGCGAGCCGGTTCAATCAGCTGTTTCATGTAACGATCCCTTACATTATGCCGACCATCATTTCGACGACCGCGCTGCGCGTGATCTGGATTTTCAATTTTCCCGATCTGATCTACGGCATGACCAACGGCGGACCGGCAGGCTCAACCCACATTTTGACGACGTACATGCTCGATAAAATCGTCTTTTCCGGCGATTACGGGCAGGCGAGCGCGATCGGGATCATCTGCATCGCCATTCTGGCGTTGTTTACGACCTTCTATCTGTTTGCGACTAGAGCGGAAAAAGCGGGTGATTTTTAATGAAAAAACAGCTGGCTTTTGCCGGAAAGGCAGGCAAGGCGGCCGCTCTTGGCCTGTATTTGATCTTTATGGTATTTCCGTTGTATTGGATGGTCATTACCTCGCTCAAACCTCGCAACGAGATCTTTACACTGCCTTTGCAGTATTGGCCCGAACGAATCTCGTTTGAAAACTATATTCAGATCTTCAAAATCTCGAAGTTCCATATTTACATCGGCAACAGCCTTATCGTCTCACTCACTTCGGCGGCCGTCGTGCTGGTCGTGACCGTTCTGAGCGGATACGTTCTGGCCCGGTTCACGTTTCGGGGCAGCAAGCAGTTGATGATCGCCTTTTTCGTCACCCAGATGGTTCCGCTTTTTATCGGATTCAGTACGCTCTACCTGATGATGTCCCGCATGGGACTGCTGAATAAACAGGGCTCCCTGATCCTGATGTATACGGTCGGTCTCGTTCCGTTTTGCACCATTATGCTGCGGGGTTTTTTTCAAAGAATTCCGGCGAGCCTGGAGGAAGCGGCGATGGTCGACGGCTGCTCGAGGCTGGGCGCCTTGTTTCGCGTCATCGTGCCGGTCATGATGCCGGGGATTTCGGCCACGTTTATTTTTGCCTTCGTCCAGAACTGGAACGAGCTGTTCATGGCCATCATGTTTATCGACAAGGAAAGCTCGAAGACGCTGCCGGTCGCCATGAATTCCTTCATTACGAAATTTGATATCGATTGGGGATCGATGTCTGCCGCAACCGTGCTGTCCATTGTCCCGACGGTCATTTTATTCGCCATCTGCCAGCGATTCATCGTCGAAGGCTTGACGCAGGGAGCGGTAAAAGGATAGTCAAAAACAAGATGAAAGGACCGATTCCCGTGGACCCTAAATTGGATGGTCAAACCGACGAACGTACCCGAAAAAATATTATCGATCCGAGCACGCAGGTAGCTCACGATTCGCATGACGAACTGCACCGGGGCGCCGTGGTTATGCCGATTTACCAGAACAGCTTGTTCACCTTCGCCACGTACGAGGAGTTTGACCGTGCGTCTGCAGGCGCGAGCGATTCGTTCGTGTACACGCGGGGGAATAATCCGACGGTCCGTCAGCTGGAAATGCGGCTGGCTGCGCTTCAAGGAGGCGAGAAAGCGCGATGCTTCGCTTCGGGCATGGCCGCCATCTCCACCGCGATTCTGGCGAATGTCCGGGCGGGCGACCATATCATTTGCGTCGATCAGGTGTATGGACCGACGCGGGAGCTGTTGACAAGTTTTCTAACGCGGTACGGCGTCGAGACGACCTTTGTGGACGGCGCTTCGCTTGAAGCGATTCAGGCTGCCGTGCGGGCGAATACGAAGCTGGTGTATCTGGAAAGTCCCACCACCTTAACGTTCCAGCTTCAAGATTTAAGCGCCTGCGCCCGCCTGGCGAATAGCATCGGGGCCGTGACCATGATCGACAATACGTGGGCGACGCCTTGTTTGCAAAATCCGTTCGAGCACGGGATTGATTTCGTTCTTCATTCCATGAGCAAATATATCGGCGGGCACAGCGATATCGTCGGCGGGGTGCTGATCGGGTCCGCAGAGAACATCAATCGGATTAACGCCAGCGAATACTTGCTGCTGGGCGGGATTATGACTCCGCACTCGGCCTCGCTTGCGATGCGGGGGCTGCGAACGCTGCCTTTGCGGCTGGAGAAGCAGGAGCAGAGCGGGCTCACTGTCGCCCGCCATCTGGAAAGCCTTCCGTTCGTGAGGAAGGTGAACCATCCGGGGCTTGCTTCCCACCCGCAGCACGAACTGGCCCGGCAGCAAATGAGCGGTTCGAGCAGCCTGTTTTCCTTCGAGACCGACCTGCCGGCCGGGGAAATGAAGGCGTGGGCGGACCGGCTCGAATACTTCCGGATCGGCGTCAGCTGGGGAGGCCATGAAAGTCTGGTCACCGTCGGCCGGCTCGGACCCGGCTACGAGTCCGTTCCGGGCTCGCTCGTCCGGCTGTATGTCGGCTTGGAAAATCCTCAAGTTCTAATTGAGGATATCGAACAGGCCAGTGCGCAGCTTCCAGTTAAATCCAAATAAAGACAATAAAGGAATAACATTGGGTCACCCTTCTTCCAGACCAGCCTCCCGGTCGGGGGCCGAACGGACGGCTTGCCGGTATTCGCTGGGGGACAGCGTCGTGGACCGCTTAAACAGATTCGAGAAATAAAACCGTTCCAGCCCGATCTGGCTTGCGATTTTTTCGATGGATTGATTCGAATGGGTGAGCAGCCATTTGGCCCTTTCGATCCGGACCTTGTTAATATATTCGATCGGCGTGACTTGGAACAAGTTTTTGAAGTACCGGCAGAAATAGTTCGGACTGTAATGAAACGCTTCGGCCAGCGCTTTCGGCGTCAACGGCTCGGCGAGGTGCTCTTCGATATACTGCAAAATTTGATTCGACCGGCTGATCGCGGAGGAGGAGGACAGGCAAATCGACTGCGGCGGGAGCCGGTCCATATAGTACGTCAAAATTTCGTATAAAATCGCATTTGCTCTAAGCGGGGACGTGATGTCTCCGCTCTTTTGATTTGCTTTTGTAAGCTTCTCGAACAAATGCTGCATATAGGGCATGTCATCCACTTCGATATAGTACGGAAATTCGATTAGATGGGAGAGATGAAAGCTGCCGACGTTCGCGGAGAAATGGCACCAATATTTGTGAAAGGTGTTGGCGCTGATGATCGAGTACGCCAGAGGGGTGTCCGACGGCAAAAAATACAATTGGCCGGCAACGGGATAAAACTCCTGACGCTTGACTTGAAGCCAGCCTTCTCCGCCCAGGATCAAATAAAAGCGGTTGAAGCCGTCCGTCCTTAGCGGCCTCCGCCAATTCTGGGTGACTCTTTCGCAGTAGCTGGAGACCATAAGCTCCAATTGCAGCGTTTTGAAATAATTTTGAATGATCTCGTTTTGGTTTCCGGCCATATGGACTTCCCCTTTCCTAGCCAAGTATACCACGGAATGGGAAGTTAGGATATTCCATGAAAAAGTTACAGATACACATACTGCAGGGCGCCGGTTTTCGATACGATGGGGGTAGCCTCGCAATAGGGGCTGGCAGGCATAACGATGGTTAGCCTGCAGATATGGAAAGGAGGGGTCCCTGGAAGCATAAAGCCGTCGGAATCGTCCGGCGGAATTTACGATTGCAAACATACATGGGAAAGGAGTCGATCAAGTGAAAAACGAACGAAAGAACGGGTATCCAAAGCAAATGTGGCGCAGGACGGTATCTCTGCTGCTCGCCTCTCTGTTACTTGCGCTCCAATGGGTCGGCAGCGCAGGGGCGGAAGAGGCAGCCGACAGCCGGGTGGCAGCGGCCAAAGAAACCGTGGCGGAATGGATCTTCAAGGATAAAGGAACCGACGGCGTGTTCCCTGCCACGGGCGGGGTGTACAAGACATCATCGACGTTCCGGGACATCGGCACGAACACGGATCAATATACCTACGACTCGGGAGAGCGCAGTATCCGCAATCAAGGGTGGAACGACGGAACGGGCAAAAAATATTGGCTTGCCACGATATCCACCAAGGGCTTCGAGAACTTGACGCTGTCGTCCCAGCAGACGTCATCCAGCACGGGGCCGCGCGATTTCAAGGTGCAATTCAGCACGGACCAAACGAACTGGACCGACCTTTCCGGGGGCACTCTGGTGCTGGAGCAGACGAACTTCAACTGCAAAAACAACAGCTGTAAGCTCACTGACGCTCCGCTCCCGAGCCAAGCCGACGACAACGACCTGCTGTACATCCGTTGGGTTGTGAATTCGACAAAGAACGTGAGCGGGGGGACCGTGTCCAGCTCCGGCTCCAGCCGGATCAAGGATGTGATCGTCAAGGGCGACCGGAAAACCGGCGGACCGACTCCGACCTTAAGCGTGCAGCAGGCTCCTGCCAACGGAGCGAGCGACGTTGCGCCGAACGCGGCCGTCTCCGTCAAATTCAACAAAGCGATCGCTTTGAACAGCGGCCCGAGCGTAAGCATCGTCGACCAGAACAACACCTCCGTGGGCAATTTGTCCGTGGGTGTCGTCAACAGCGATACGCTGGCGATTAATCACCCGGATTTTGCCGAGGGCAAATCGTATACGGTCACCGTTCCGAAGGAGCTAGTCCAGGGAGCTTCAGACAACGTTCCTCTGACGAGTCCGATCGTTTGGAGCTTTACAACGAGAGGTGCTTCGGCGGCGGGCGCGCCGACCTTGTTGAATATGACCTTTAACGGGGATACGAAAACTAGCATCTCGTTTGACTGGTATACCGGGACGGACGTCACGGGGACCGTCGTTCAGGTCGTCGAAGCTTCCAAAGCTCCGGGCGGAAGCTTCCCCGAGCAGGAGGCGATGACCTTCACCGGTACGACGGAAATCGTGAAGACGCTGATGAAAAGCAGCGACCGAAGCTCGAATAAAACGACCTCGTTCGCCAATCACAAGGTGACGGCGAATAACCTGAAGCCGGGCACGAAATACAAGTACCGCGCAGGCAGCGGAAGGGCGGACAGCTGGAGTCCGGTCGGCTCCTTCACGACCGATCATGCGAACAATCACGATTTTCACTTTATTTATACGACGGACACGCAAGGCTCCAGCAAAGGAAACTTTGAGCTGTGGCAGGATACGTTCCGCAGAGCGATCGATCATATCGGTGATCCGAAATTCATGCTGCTGACAGGCGATCTGATCGATGACGGGGATCTGGAGGAGCAGTGGCAGTGGTTCTTGGGGATCCCGCAGAAAGAATTTGCGAACGTGCCATTTGCCCCGATCGTCGGCAACCATGAGATCGAGGATCATCCGAACAACAACTTCTACTACCATTTCAACCTGCCCAAAAGCGTCGGCACAAGCACCGAAGACGGCACGGTATATTCCTTCGAATACGGCGATGCGCTTTTCATGCAGATCAATACGCAGTACGAAGGCAAAGTCGATCCGTACAAGGCTGATGCCGGTTTTAAAGCGCAGGTGGACTGGATGCGCAACCAAGTGGCGAAGACGGACAAGAAGTGGAAAATCGTCGCGATGCACAAGGGGGCGTATTCCTCCGGGGACAACGCGGATGCGGAATCGGAGCGCGTGGAGTTTTACCGCAAATATTTGATTCCGGTCTTCGACGAATTGGGCATCGATATGGTGCTGGAAGGCCACGACCACCTGTACATGAGATCGCATCAGATGCTGGGCAACAAGGCGATCAAAGACGTTGTCGTAGACGGGCAGGGCAATGTGGTGAACCCGCAGGGCTCGGTGTATTTGATGGGTAATTCCGCGGCCGCCAAGTTTTACAAGATCAATCCGAACATCAAGGACTTCTTCTCCGTGAAAAACGCCCAGCCGAACAAAAAAATGTTCATGGACGTGCAAGTCACGGACGGCATTCTGAAGTTCACCTCGTATACCGCCGCCAAAAACGAGCCGCTGGCCGTTTACGACCAGTACAGCATCAAGCGGACGGACGGCAAGCCGGCCAAAGTGGAAAATGCCAAGGCCGAGCTGAAGAACCGCAGCGCCGTCATTTCCTGGAACGCTCCCGCGTCCACGTCCGAACCGGTCCGAGGCTACCGGATTTATGAAAAGAACGACAAAGCCGGCACGAACTGGAGCGTATACGTTCCGGCGGTGAAAGGGCAGAGCGCATACCAATATACCGTCAATAACGCGGATCCGGGCAAAACGTACGATTTCGTCATCAAAGCCGTCGGCGCAAGATCGAATTCCGACCCGTTGGAGGCAAGTACGTCTACGAATCCGTGATCTGAAAATCGCAGCCTGTGCCTGCGGCTTCTTCGATAACAGAGGGAGCCCGGGCACGGGTCTTTTTATGTGCCGGAAAAATACTCCACCAAGTACCTTGCAGAACAAAGTAGTGTGTGGTAGCATAGTAGTGGAAGGGGAGATCGTATGGATATGACGGAGTGGACTTCCCAGGTTCGTCGCGGAATTTTGGAATATTGCATCCTGCTGCTGGTTAGCAAGCAGCCGCGATACGGCTACGAGCTGGTGACGTTGTTAGACCGATGGGAGCCCCTGGCCGTGACGGAAGGGACGTTGTACCCTCTTCTGCGCAGGCTGCTTAAAGAAAACTATATCGAGTCCTTCTGGAAGGAATCGGAAGCCGGCCCGCCGCGCAAATATTACAGCCTGACTGCCGACGGACGCCTCCTGCTGGAGGCGATGTCCTGCGAATGGAACAAGCTGGACGCGGCAGTGTATCAAATTCAATTGTATCGGGGAGAGGAACCGTTATGAGTCCGAAGACAAGAGCGTACTTGGAGAAACTGTATCAACTATTGGAGAAAATGCCGGAAGACGAGCGGCTGGACGCGATCCGGGAAATCGAGAGCCATATTGCGGAAGGCATGGCGGGCGGCCAGTCGGAGGACGCCATTTTGGCCCGGCTCGGCGACCCGCGCGTGCTGGCGAAAGCGTACCGGAGCGAATATATAATGGAAAAGGGCCCGGCGAGATCGTTCAAAGACGTCATGATAATGGTCGGCTTTTATTGCACGACCGGGCTGCTGAGCATCATGGTCATCCCTGTGCTTGCCACACTTGCCGGCGGGTTTGGGTTTAGCGCGGTTCTCGTCTTCATAGCCGGATTACTCCGCACACTCGGCGTCACCGGGATTCAGATGAATCTCGGACCCGTAGAAGTTCCGACCGAGTGGAGCATGGTGGTCTCCACTATCGTCGGGGGCATCGTTGGGGGGATTGCTTACGTAAGCTGGAGAGGCCTGCGCCTATATATGAGCTTCCTTTCCGCGAGCTACAAAAAAGTGCTGCCAGGCAGGAGAGCGATGTAGCGCCGTACGACGAAATGTCCATAGTGAAGCGGGGGAGTACCGCAGTGCAATGACCGCATTCCGTGTCGGAATATGCGGTTTTTTTGCGTTTCGAAAAAGGGATACGACGGGGCTGTCGCGAATGGATAATAGGCCTCAAGAGGTATTAGACAAAGTTAGTACTATGTTCCGGCCGATTTTTCTTTACAATAAAAATATGGCTTGAATCATACACGCACACACGGAAAGCAGAGGATACGTATGCAAACTCGTCATGTGAAAATTATCGGAACCGGTAAATATATGCCGAAGCGCCGGGTCACCGATTCGGAGATGGATCGGGCTCTGGGCGTGCCGGAAGGCTGGGTAAGGAAAAAAACAAATGTCATTCATCGCCATTTCGTTGAGGACGAAACGGCTTCTTTGATGGGGGCAAAGGCGGCCTATGCTGCCTTGGAAGCGGCTGGATTGACGTTCGACGATATCGATTGTCTGGTATGCACGAGCGGGACGATGGAGCAGCCGATTCCTTGTACGGCCGCTTTAGTTCAGGAAGCGATGGGGCAGCAGCATTCCGGCGTTCCTGCCTTCGACATTAACTCGACGTGCCTGAGCTTTGTTGCCGGCCTCGATGTAATGTCCTATATGGTAGAGGCTGGGCGATACCGCCGTGTACTTCTGGTGTCGACCGAGATCGCCTCCAAAGGCTTGAACTGGAAGCAAAAGGAAAGCGCGGCTCTCTTCGGCGACGGGGCGGCGGCAGCCGTCATTGCGAAGTCCGGGCCGGAAGAGCGCTCGCGCATCCTCTCCGCTTGCATGGAAACGTACAGCGCCGGGGCGCATCTCTCGGAAATTCGGGGAGGCGGCAGCGGCCGTCCTGCAGGGGCTTTTGCTCCGGAAACAGCGGAGCATTATTTGTTCGACATGCAGGGAGAGCCTTTGTTTCGGATGGCCTCGAAGAAGCTGCCGGGTTTTATGAACCGCCTTCTTGCGGGGGCAGACTGCTCCATTGCGAACATCAAGCTGGTCATTCCGCATCAAGGCAGCGCGATGGCGATGCGGCTGCTCAGCCGCAAGCTGCGCATTTCCGAAGAGCAGCTGCTGTACATTACGCCCGATCATGGCAATACGATATCCGCTTCGATCCCGATGGGCCTGCACGAAGCGATCCGTCAAAGAAGAATCGAGCGGGGAGACCGCGTGCTGCTGCTCGGCACTTCGGCCGGACTGACGCTGGGAGGCGTTGTGCTTGATTACTAAAATGCGCGTCTCTTCGGCCGAGCGCCTTAAGGTGTTGATTACCGGCGGCCGCGCTCCGGCAGCTCTGGAGCTGGCTCGGCTGCTCGCTGCCGCCGGCTGCGAGGTGCATGCGGCCGAAAGCGTGCGGCATCACCTGTGCCGCGTGTCGAAAGCGGTCGCCCGCAGCCATATGGTGCCGGGCCCGGCACGCGAACCCGAGCACTTCGTTGCGGCGCTCGAAGAGATCGTGCGGCGCGAACGCATCGCATGGTTGATCCCGACCTGCGAGGAGATTTTTTACGTGTCGGCCGGATTGGAACGGCTCAGCTCGTTATGCCGCGTCGTCGCTCCACCCCTGGAGCAGCTCCGGCGGCTGCACAGCAAATGGGAATTCATCCGCCGGGCTCAAGAGCTCGGCTTGTCTGTTCCGCATACAGAGCGGGTGAGCACTCCGCAGGAGTGGGCCCGATTCACGGGGCGGATCGCCTCTAGCCCGGAGGAAGTATACCGGGACGGCTATGTCGTGAAGCCGGAATTTTCCCGCTTCGCTTCCAAGGTTCGCATCGTGAAGCCAGGCGGCCGGGAAGCAGGGGGGGCAGCGGAAGAGAGGACCCGGATTACCGGGGAAACCCCCACCGAAGTCCGACTGGAAGCCGAAAGCTATCCGTGGGTCGTTCAGCAGTTCATCCCCGGGCGAACCCTGTGCACCTACAGCATCGCGCATGAAGGCAGACTCGCGGCTCATGCCTCCTACGCCGCCGATTACGCGGTCCGAGGCGGGGCCAGCGTATATTTCGAGCCGCTGTACCATGCCGGCCTGCTCGAATGGGTACGGGAATTTGTCCGGATGGAACGGTTCACCGGGCAAATCGCGTTTGATTTTATCGAGACGGAGCGGGGAGAGCTGTACGCCATCGAATGCAATCCGCGGACGACAAGCGGCATCCATCTGTTCCGGCCGGAGGACAGGCTGGCCTCGGCCTTGCTGCATCCGGAAACGCTCGGCGAAACGATGATCGAGCCACAGCCGGCCTCGCGGGGGATGCTGGGGGTGCCCATGCTGGCTAGCGGGCTTACGGAAAGCCGCTCGTGGCGAGCCTTTGCGGCATGGCTATCCAAGTATGCCGGGGCCCGGGATGTCGTGTTCCGCTGGAGCGACCCACGGCCTTTTGCAGAGCAGCTTTTTCTGCTCTTGGAGCTGCGGAGAGCCGCAGCTGCCCGCAAGCAGACGCTTATGGAAGCTTCGACCGGCGACATCGAATGGAACGGAGGGACATCATGAGCAGGAATGCCTTAGTGACGGGAGGAACAGGCTTTCTGGGCAGACGGCTTGCTCTCCGGCTCCGGGACGAGGGTTGGAACGTTACCGCATTGGGCAGACAACCGGCGATCGGGGAGGAGCTTCGGCGGCAGGGCATCCGTTTCGTGCAGGTAGACCTACGGGAACGGGAGCGGATAAACGCTGCTTGCGCCGGTCAACAAGCCGTCTTTCACTGCGGCGCGTTATCGGCATCGTGGGGGCCATACAACGACTTTTACGATAGCAACGTACTGGGGACGGAACATGTGATCGCCGGCTGCCTGCAGCATCAGGTCGGCCGGCTTATTCACGTGTCGACGCCCAGCGTGTATTTCGGCAGCACCCACAGGCTGGGCGCCCGGGAATCGGACCCGCTGCCGCGCCGTCAAGCCAGCCCGTACGCCGCGACGAAGCGGCTGGCTGAGGAGGCCGTAGCGCGGGCCGGGGCGGCAGGGCTGGAGACCGTTATCGTGCGGCCGCGCGCCTTATTCGGTCCGGGCGACGCTTCGATTTTGCCGCGGCTGATCGAAGCGAATGCGGTGCAGGGGATTCCGCTGATCGGAGGCGGGAAGGCGCTCATCGACTTGACGTATGTCGACAATGCCGTCGATGCGCTACTTCTGTGCCAAGCGGCGCCAGCCGCTACTGTGGCGGGACGCGTCTACAATATTACGAACGGGGAGCCGATGCCTTTTGGCGAGGCGGTAAGCAGGCTGCTCGGGAAACTGGGCATTCCGGTCCGGTTCAAACGGCTGCCTTATGCTGCGGCCTACGGCGTAGCTGCGCTGATGGAGCTATCCGCCCGGCGGCTTCCCGGCCGGGGCGAGCCGATGCTCACCCGGGCGGTGGCGGGCATGATCGGGAGAAGCCAGACGCTGGATATTAGCGCAGCTCGAAGGGAACTTGGCTATTCGCCTAAGATTTGCGTGGACGAAGGAATGGAAGCTTTTGCTCAGTGGTGGAGGAGTAAGCATGACTTATAGACAACAGAGAGAAGACAGAGGGTTACCGATCCCCAAGGTCAAGCTGCGTTTGTTTGCGGCAGGCTATTGCACCCATCCGGAATGGGTGACGCTTCGGGGCGGCTCGCTGCGTTCGTGCCGCATTCCGGCGATATTTGCCTGCATCGAGCATCCGGCGTTCGGCGCGATTGTCGTCGACACCGGATATTCGGAGCGGTTCATCCAGGAAACGAACCGGCTGCCCGAGCGGCTGTACCGTATGATTACGCCCGTCGTATTCCGCGAGGAGGAAAGTGCGGTGCGGCAGCTTGCCGCCTGCGGGGTGGCTGCGGAGCAGGTGCAGACGGTGATCGTGACGCATTTTCATGCCGATCATGTGGCCGGACTGCGCGATTTCCCGAACGCCACATTTTTGTACGTGCCGGAGGCGTACGACGCGGTGAAGTCCTTGCGCGGATTGGCGGCACTCCGCAGGGCGTACCTGCCGGGGCTGCTGCCGGAATCGTTCGAACGACGCTCGCAGCCGATTCTCCGGGACCGGCAGATCGAACTGCCGGCGGACTTCCCGTTCTCCAGCGGCATCGATGTGCTAGGAGACGGCAGTCTGCTTGCAGTCGACCTTCCCGGGCATGCGGACGGGCAGATCGGGCTGCTGCTGTCGACCGAGCGTCACGATTATTTGCTCTGCGCCGATGCGGCCTGGTCAAGCCGGGCGATCCGCGAGAGCCGACCGCCGCACCCGCTTGCCGGGGTGGTCATGCCGAACCGTCGCCAATACCGGGATAGCTTCGAACGGCTCGTTCGGCTGCACGAGCGTTACCCGGCATTGCGCATCGTTCCCTCACACTGCCCGGAGGTCTGGGAAAAGTGGATTCAAGGAGGGGAACCGCTGTAATGCTTACCGATTCGCTGCGCATTTTATCCCGTTATTGGCTTACCCGCCAAGGACGCCGGTGGACGGACCGGACTTCGCTCGAGCGGTGGCAGGAAGCGCGCATCCGGAACCATTTGGACCGGGTACGGCGGCAATCCCCCTTTTACCGCGAATGGTGGGGGAATCGTCCGCTGTCGGAATGGCGGGAGTTTCCGATGATCGACAAACAAATCATGATGGAACAGTTTGACCGTCTGAACACGGTGGGTATCCTGAAAGAGGAAGCCTTTGCTCTGGCGCTCCGCGCGGAACAAACGCGGGATTTCACTCCGATGATCGGCGGGACGACCATCGGCTTATCGTCCGGAACGTCGGGACACCGGGGACTGTTTCTTGTCAGCCGGGAGGAACGGCTGGCCTGGGCGGGTGCCGTGCTGGCCAAGGTGCTGCCGGGATCGCTTTTCGGCAAGCACCGCATTGCTTTTTTTCTGCGAGCCAACAGCAACTTGTATGCTGCTGTAGGCAGCCGGCGGCTGCAGTTCCGGTTCTACGATCTGCTCGATCCTTTGGAACGCCATCTGGACCGGCTTCGGGAGCAGCAGCCGACTTTGCTCGTCGCGCCGCCTTCCATGCTTCGCCTGCTTGCGGAGCAGCAAAAAGTGGGGCGGTTATCGATTGCGCCCGGACGCATCGTGTCGGTGGCCGAGGTGCTGGACCCGCTCGACCGCCGGTATATCGAGGAAACGTTCGGCCGGACGCTGCATCAGGTTTACCAGTGCACCGAAGGTTTTCTTGCCGCCACATGCGCTCACGGTACGCTGCATATGAATGAAGATATCGCAGTTATTCAGAAAGAATATGTGGATTTTGAGCTGCGGAAGTTCATTCCGGTTATTACCGATTTTTCCAGAATGGCGCAGCCGATGATCCGCTACAGGCTGAACGACGTGCTGACCGAACGTACGGAGCCTTGTCCTTGCGGATCGCCGTTTACGGCGATTGACACAATCGAAGGGCGCTGCGACGACTTGTTCTATTTTCCGGATCGGCGTGGGGAAGGATGGGTGCGCGTATTCCCTGATTTCGTCAGCCGGGCGCTGCTTGCCGCCTCCGGAGACATCGAAGCGTATCGCGCCGTGCTCCATGCTCCGAACCGGCTAGAGGTTTCTCTGCAAGTCTCGGACGGCAAACGGGCGGAGACCGAAGCGGCCGTGGCGAACGCCTTGACCGGTCTGTGCGATCGGGTCGGCTGCCGCACGCCGGGGTTCGAATTTACGGTGTATGCCTTCCAGCCGGGAGACCGGAAGCTTCGGCGGGTGGAGAGGAGGTTCGGTCTTGACCTCGATGCTGCGCTTATTCGATAGGGAATCCATCGGACAACTCGAATGGCCTGATACGGCTGACGGCGGCTATGCCAAGCGTTACTTGCTTCCGCTGCTTCAACAGCCGGTTGAAAATTTCGTGCCGAACTTGTCTACGGCTCTGCATGTGCTTCAGTTGAATGACAACGTATTGCCGTTAACCGTCAATGAGACGGAGTACGATAATTCGTACGTCTGCTCTCCATATACCCACTACGTCAGCTATGCGAAGCAGGAGTTGTACCTGCTGAAGTCACGCCCGGTACAGCTTGCGCTCGGCGGGCTGCTTTCCGCCATAGGCTGGCTGCTGAAAGGGAGCGGCTTCAACCGTGCGGTGCACGTCAACAATTGGCTGCTGTCGACCAATTTGTATCCCGAGCTGTCTGACGAGGAAATGGAGGATACAGTCCGTTACTTGCTCCGTTCGTTTCCGCAGCATACGCTGATTTTCCGGTCCCTCAACCGGACGACGAACGCCACGATGATAGATGCGCTGGAGAAGCTGGGCTTCCGCATGGTTCCGAGCCGGCAGGTCTATCTGCTCAAGCCGTCGGACGATGCCTGGATGAATGCCAAAGCCCGCTGGCTTCTGAAGCGGGACTACGGCCTGCTGGACAAACACGGCTACGAAGCCGTTGGTCCGGAGGAGCTGACGGAAGCGGATATGTCTCGGCTGGCGGACCTGTACCGGGCGCTTTATTTGGATAAATATTCGTATCACAATCCGCAGTTCGGAACGAGCTTTTTCAAGCTGGCATGGCAGGAAGGGCTGCTGGAGCTTCATGCGCTTCGTCACAAGCCGACGGGACGCTTGGATGCGGTGCTCGGCTTCTTTTGCCGCAATGGAGTCATGACCACACCGATCTTCGGCTACGATACGTCACTTCCGCAGGAGCTCGGTTTGTACCGCATGCTGTCGTCGGTGCTGATCGGCATTGCCCGGACGAACGGCCATCTGCTCCATGAAAGCTCGGGGGCCGCGCAGTTTAAGCGCAACCGCGGAGCGGTCGCGGATATCGAGTACAGCGCCGTTTACGACCGTCATCTGCCCTTCCGCCGGCGTTCCGGCTGGATGCTGCTGCACAAGACACTGAACGGCATCGGCATCCCGCTTATGAAAAAATATAAATTTTGAGACAGGAGCAGGGGAAGGAGGGATTTCGATGGACAACGTCCAGCCGGTAGCCTTGGTCACAGGCGCGTCCAGCGGCTTCGGGTTGTTAACGGCGGTCGCGCTTGCGCGCGCTGGCTACAGAACCGTTGCGACGATGCGCAATCCGGACAAATGCGAAGCGCTTCAGGAGCATGCGGAGCGCAGCGGGGTGCAGGAACTGATCGATATCATGCCTCTGGATGTTACCGATCATGAGGCGATCGGCCAAACCGTCGGTTCGATTGTCAAAACGTATGGCCGGATTGACGTGCTCGTGAATAATGCCGGTTTTGCCGTCGGCGGTTATGTCGAGGAGGTACCGATGGAGCAGTGGAGACAACAGCTAGAGACGAACGTTTTCGGCGTGATCGCCGCGACCCAAGCCGTGCTTCCGCATATGCGGGAGCGGAGATCCGGGTACATCGTCAACGTCAGCAGCGTCAGCGGACTCAGCGGCTTTCCCGGCTATGCGCCTTACAGCACGTCCAAGTTCGCCGTGGAAGGCTTCAGTGAGTCGTTAAGGCTCGAAATGAAGCCCTTCGGCGTTAAGGTCGTACTCATCGAGCCGGGCGCCTACAAGACGGACATTTGGCAAAAAGGCTTCGCCTCCATGTGTACCTCCGAAGCTTCGCCTTACCGGCATTTGCTGGAGAAGGTGCTGCGGTACTCGAAGCAAGCCGCCGCTACCGCCCCGGACGCGACGGAGGTTGCGGATACCATTGTCCGCGTCATCCGGTTGAAGCATCCCAAGCTGCGTTATCCGCTCGGCAGAGGGGCTAAACTGAGCCTGGGGAGCAAGGCGCTGATCCCTTGGCGGTGGTACGAATCGATTGTGCTGCGTCTGCTCAACAAATGAAGCGCATAAAGGACATAAGACAAGGCCGTTCCTGGTCGGAGACGAATCCGCGGGAACGGCCTGTTTGTTTGCCGGCATCTGTTCTGGCCTAGATTCCGCGTTCAGGGTGACCCACTCCGTATACTTCATTTAAAACTCTAAAGCACGTGTCGAATGTTTGGAGTGAAATAGCTTATTTAAAGGGGATATAAACTCTTAAACCTTTGCATTTGCATCAATGTAGTATGATGGGGTTGAAGCTCGAATGAGGAAAGGAGTCGAACGATCATAAAGATAACGATCGCAGCCTGTCTTGCCGGTGAGCCTGTATTAAATGGGGAGAGAGCATCCGTCGGCAAAGGCGCTGCATGGAGCGGCGCGTTTGTAAAAAAAGATACTCGCCTGCAAGATCAACCTAAAGGAGGATTATAGTTGAAAGAAGCCATCTTGATCCAAGGCGCCCGTGAAAATAACTTGAAAAACATCTCGCTGACGATTCCCAGAAATCGATTGGTCGTCTTGACCGGGCCATCCGGGTCCGGGAAATCGACGCTCGCGATGGATACGCTGCAGAAAGAATGCCAGCGGCAGTATATGGAATCC
This sequence comes from Paenibacillus oleatilyticus, assembly GCF_018998565.1. Lineage (GTDB taxonomy): Bacteria > Bacillota > Bacilli > Paenibacillales > NBRC-103111 > Paenibacillus_G > Paenibacillus_G oleatilyticus. The sequence goes on from NZ_JAHNZO010000002.1 coordinate 137,275, forward strand.
ATGGGCATGGTCACGGATTCCATCAGCAAGCCGAAGGTCGATTCCATCGCCGGATTGTCTCCGTCGATCAGCGTAGGGCAGCACGTCACGAACCGCAATCCGCGGTCGACGGTGGGCACCGTAACGGACATCTATACGTATTTGCGGCTTTTGTACGCCAAGCTCGGGGAGCGGCCGTGCCCGTCGTGCGGCGCGACCGTTCCGCCTTCGTTCGAAGAGGCGGGCGGCTTGAGCGAGGAGGACGAAGCGTCCGGCCAGCCGCAATACGTTCGCTGCCCGAACTGTACGGCCGAGCTTCCCAGGCTGACGATGGGCCATTTCTCGTTCAACAAGCCGGAGGGCGCCTGTGGAACATGCGACGGACTCGGCAGCGTAGCCAGCCTGAACCAGGAGGCCGTCTTCGACGAAGAGCTGAGCCTGCGCGGGGGATGCGTGACTTTGTGGTACGAGTCCCTGATCGATTACCAGAACAGCATTCTGCAAGCCGCTGCCAAGCATTACGGATTCGTCTTCGATCCGGATCAGCCGTTAAAAGAGTACGGCCAGGTTCAGCGCGATTTGTTGTTCTACGGCGTGGAAAGCGAAGCCTTCCTGCGGCACTTCCCGAACGTCCAGCCGCCTAAAATGGTCGGCAAAGGGAAATTCGAAGGCGTCGTTACGAGCTTGTGGCGCCGCTATCTGGAAAAAGACGGCAACCCGAACGGCTCCGCGTCCGTAGGAGCGTATTTCCATCAGCAAACGTGCACCGAGTGCCAAGGAACTAAATTAAACAAGGAAAGCCGCCGGGTGACGGTGCGCGGAGCGTCGATTGCCGAGGTATCCTCTTGGTCGCTGGATGACGTGCTGTCGTGGCTGAACGGTTTGCCGGGAAGTTTGCCGCCGGCCGGACGAGAAATGCTGGAGCCGGTGCTGAACGATTTGCCGGAGCGGCTGAAACGGGTGATCGATGTCGGCTTAGGATACTTGTCGCTTCATCGGCAGACGGTGACGCTGTCCGGAGGGGAGGCGCAGCGAATTCGGCTCGCTTCCTTGCTCGGGTCCGGTCTCACCGGGGTGCTGTATATTTTGGACGAGCCGTCGGCAGGGCTACATCCGCGGGATACGGAAGGGTTAATACATGTCCTGAAGCAGCTTCGCGATCTGGGAAATACGGTGCTTGTCATCGAGCACGACGTCGAGGTAATGCGTGCGGCCGATCATGTCATTGACATGGGTCCTGGGGCGGGCACTATGGGCGGAACCGTCGTCGGCGAGGGTCCGCTGGAGGCTCTGAAGCTATGCGAGAGCTCGGTCACGGGCGCTTATTTGCGGGACGAGAGCCGCTTGGCCCCGGGGCGGGTCAGAAGGCGGGGCAACGGGAGCTTCCTGAAGATCCGGGATGCCTATGCGCGGAATTTAAAGCACATTACCGTTTCGTTTCCACTCGGCTGCCTGATTTCGGTGACCGGCGTGTCCGGTTCGGGAAAGTCGACGCTCCTGTTCGACCTTCTTGCGCCGGGCGAGCAAGCGGGAAAACGCGAAGGCTGCGGAGCTATTACCGGTCTGGAGCATATCGGAAACTGGATTACGGTAGACCAATCGCCGCTCGGGCGGATGCAGCGTTCGAACATTGCGACGTATACCGAAGTATACACCTCGATTCGGAACCTGTTCGCCAGCTTGTCGGAAGCGAGACGGAACAAGCTGACATCGAAGCACTTTTCGTTCAACACGCCGGGTGGACGCTGCGAGAACTGCCAGGGACTCGGCGTTTTATCGCTGCACATGCATTTTCTTCCGAATCTGGAAGTGCGGTGTCCCGCCTGCCGTGGCAGAAGGTTCCAGGAAGAGGTGCTGCGTGTTACCTACAAAGGCTATACGATATCCGATCTGCTCGATATGACGGTTCAAGAAAGCCTGTCCATCCTGAAGGATCAGGACAAAATGTCCAGAACGATTGAGCTGCTCTGCGAGGTGGGGCTCGGATATTTGCAATGGGGCCAGTCCGTCGCGACGCTGTCGGGCGGGGAGGGGCAGCGGATCAAGCTGGCCAAGGAGCTGAGCAAAAAAACGAAGACCCACACGCTCTATTTGCTGGATGAACCGACTACCGGCCTGCATCCCGGCGATGTGCGGCAGCTGCTCGTTTTGTTGAATAAACTGGTCGATGCGGGCCATACGGTGATGGTGGTCGAGCATAACGTGGACGTCATTCGCGAGTCCGATTGGGTCGTCGATCTCGGCCCGGAAGGGGGAGAAGCGGGCGGCTCGCTTGTCGCAGCAGGCACCCCGGAGGAAGTGGCCGCATGCGAAGCTTCCCACACCGGCCGCTTTTTGAAGGAAGCGCTGCGCTTGTAAGGTGGCAGGCAGGACGTCCCGTCACAAACCAGACCGTACAGGAGGAGGTGCCGTCGTTCGGGCATCTCCTTTTTTTATGCCCGATTTCACAATATGCACAGAAGCCGCTATAATTAGGAGATACTTTTGCATCGCAGGGAAGGGAAGCGAGTACATGTTTGCGCGTAGGGAAAGCTTAGGTCAATACGTTCGGCTTTATCCGGTGACAACGGCCATCATCTTGATTCAATTGCTTGTGATGGCGGCGATGGAGTGGTACGGATCGTCCCAAGACAGCGAAACGCTGCTCCGTTTCGGCGCCATGTACGGCGTTCCAGGCATTGAGCCGGCACTGTGGCGCTATGTGACGGCCATCTTCGTACATATCGGGTTCCAGCACTTGCTTTTTAACAGCTTCGCCTTGTACGTGTTTGCCGCTCCGCTTGAGCGTATGCTGGGCTCCTGGCGCTACGCGGCGTTCTATCTTGCAAGCGGAATCGCCGGGAATGTGGCGAGTGCCTGGTTCCATTCGGACCCCTATATTGGAGCGGGGGCGTCCGGAGCGATCTACGGCATATACGCCGCTTACTTGTACTTATCGGTATTCCGGCGCGATCTGATCGATTACCAGACGAAACAAACGGTATGGACCATTGTGATCATCGGCTTTGTTTATTCCTTTGTCGTCCAGAATGTCGACGTTTATGCTCATGCCGGCGGCTTCGTCGGCGGTTTGGCCGTATCCGCACTGATGACCTTGTTCGTCAAGCGGAGACGGCGCAGAGAGAGCTGGGACGAGCCCGGAGCGGAGTAATGCAGCGGGCTCGAAACCCTGGAATAACCTGAATTGGTTTGGGAATAGAGGAACGCCGGTGCGCTAAACGGAGTTTGAAGAGGGCGATGGAAGTATAGCGGAACTGGGGAGCATTTAAGTGTGTCGAAAAATGTTAATGCTCCCCATGATTGGCCTAATAGCGCATCACAGGTTATCTATTTTGAGCCATTCGACGATTTCGGCCGGTATAGCGCATCTCAGTTCCCCTAAGCTTACGAGCCTCGCATCAAAGACGGAGCTTCGTGCACCGTGAAGTGAATTTGCCTCTCGGGGGGCACACAGGCCCACCGATTTAGACCGCTAGTTCAATCCAAAAGGTCAATCCCAATAGTCCCCCCTCTAAAATCAGTCTTCTCACATCAATCTCCGAAAATTTAGAATCCCCAGCTTCTTCAACCTTTCACATTAACCCGAAAATAACGGCTTCTGAGCACAATACAAGGTTTCTTGGCAAATTAGAAGAACTATAGATCATTTCGGGAGCTACGCAGGTGGCTCGTTAGCTTCTTCGATCGAATGCGCTTACATATACTACGCTGCAGCTCTTTTTCACCGTTTACTTTACACCCCCCACGAAAAACGAATAATGATTTGCCTATACGCCTTCCTCGTACTCCGCTTAACAACTTTGCGAGTTATCCGTAGAACCGCATAAATAATCCGTCCTCCGGGAGACAAAGAAAAGCCCCGGTGATAATCTTTATCAATGAACGGGTTCAACGAAGGGGAGGGGTACATGTGAAGCAAAAAAACGGAATCGCAAGACTGCTCGAGATTGCGGGCGAGAAGCGTGGGCTGCTGATCGTTTCCGGCATTTTGTCGGCTCTGAGCGCGGTCTGCATGCTGATTCCTTACGTATCGGTATATTTTATCATCCGCGAGCTGTTGGAGCATGCGACGAATCCGGCTTCCTCCGACGGACCGTGGATGATCCGCTGGGGGATCATTGCGCTGCTAGGGCTGCTGGGAAGCCTGCTGCTGATGTATGCGGGAGGGATGTTCTCCCACATGGCGGCGTTCCGGATCTTGTACGGTCTGCGCGTCAAGCTGTCCAACCATATCGGACGGCTGCCGCTCGGCTGGCTGAACGGCACCTCGACTGGCGTCGTGAAGAAGACGCTGGAGCAAAACGTGGAAAAGGTGGAGACCTTTGTCGCGCATCAGCTCCCGGATCTCATTCATGTGGCGGTGACGACCCTTGTACTGATCGTCGCGATGTTTGCCTTGAACGTATGGCTGGCGCTGGCTTGCCTCGTTCCGATTGCAGCCGGTTTCACCGTACAGATCCTGCTCTCGACGGGAGAAAAGTCCAAGAAGAACGTCAAGCTGTATTACGATTCTTTGGAACGGATGAGCGGCTCGGCGGTTCAATATGTACGGGGGATGCCGGCGGTGAAGGTGTTCGGACAGACGGTCCATTCATTTCGCAAGTTTTACGACGACATGATCCGTTATCGCGATTATTGCGTCAAATTTACTGATCAATTTCAGAATGGATTCCTGATCTTTAAAGTCATTCTCAGCTCGTTTGCGGCGTTTATCCTGCCGGTCGGCGTCTATCTGCTGGCCCGGGACCCGGGCAGCGTGGCGTTCGCTTCGGTCCTGCTGTTCTTTCTGATCATGGCCCCGGGCATCTCCGCCCCGATGTTCAAAATTATGAATATCAGCTCCTCGCTCCGCGATATTAACGAAGGGGTCGAGCGGATTGACCGCATCTTGGCGGAGGAGCCGGTAAAGGAGCCGGCGAACCCGAAAAAACCGGACGCGTACGACTTGACGTTCCACAGCGTCTCCTTCTCCTACGGGGCGGAAGGCAAATCTTCCCGGAGCGAAGCATTATCCGATCTTTCGTTCAACGCACGGCAGGGCAAGGTAACGGCGCTGGTCGGCCCGTCAGGCTCCGGCAAGTCCACGGTCGCCAATCTCATTCCCCGATTCTGGGACGTGAGCCAAGGAAGCATCCGCATCGGAGGCGTAGACATCCGGGAGATAGCCTCCTCCGATCTGATGAACACCGTTGCTTTTGTTTTTCAGGAAACGTTCTTGTTTTACGATACGCTTTACAACAATATCGCCGTCGGGCGGCCCGGAGCGTTGCCGGAGGAAGTGTACGCCGCAGCGAAGGCGGCCCAGTGCCATGAGTTTATCGGCAGGCTGCCCCAAGGCTACGATACATTGATCGGGGAAGGCGGCGTGTACTTGTCGGGCGGCGAGGAGCAGCGAATTGCGGTGGCCCGGGCGATTTTGAAGGATGCGCCCATTCTGGTGCTGGATGAGGCCACTGCTTTTGCCGATCCCGAGAACGAGTACGAGATGCAGCTGGCGCTTAAGCAGTTGATGCAGGGAAAAACGGTCATCGTGATCGCGCACCGGCTTTCTTCAATCCGGGATGCCGATCAAATTATCGTGCTGAACGCCGGCCGGCTCGAAGAGCGGGGAACGCATGAGGGACTCGTTGCCGCGAACGGCTTGTACTCCAGAATGTGGAAGGCGTACACGGATGCGGGGCAATGGCAGATCGAGACGGGAGGAGTGAGGGCATGAGTCTGCTTCATAACATTACGGCGGGCCAACCGAAGAAGCTGATCAAGCCGGTACTGTATACCACGCTCGCCAACCTGATGGCGATCGCGCCTTTTGCCCTGCTGGTCGGAGGCGCGAGACTGATCTTCGAGCCGTTCGTTCATCCGGGCGCGCCACTGGATGTAGCGGGGCTTTGGTGGGTGTGCGGGGGCATGGCGGCTGCGCTGATTGTTTTGTTCTTGTGCGAAGTGCCGGCATACCGTGCCCAGTTCCGGGGTGCTTACGAGACGGCGGCCGAAGGTCGCGCTCAGCTGGCCGAGCATTTGCGGAAGCTTTCCCTCGGCTACTTGAACCGACGCGACCCCGGCGATTTGGCGAACATGATGATGGGTGATTTTACGCTGGTGGAGCACGGCATCTCGCATCTCGTACCGCAGATGCTCGGCGCCCTGGTTATGCCGGTGCTTGCCCTTTCCGGGCTCTCCGTTCTGGACTGGCGCATGGCGGCCGCCATGTTTGCCGCTTTTCCGGTGGCGATTGCGCTGGTGCTTCTCACCTCCCGCATTCAGCGGAGGCTGGGGGCGAACCATATGCGGGCCAAGATCGACGCCGCGAACCGTCTTCAGGAATATTTGAACGGCATCCGGGTCATGAAAGCTTACAATATCACGGGCGAGCGTTTTGTCCGACTGGAAAAATCGTTCAAGGAACTGATGCGCCACAGCATCCGGATCGAAGGTCTGCTTGGGCCGATTGTCCTGAGCGCCATCGCACTTATTCGCGCCGGACTGACCCTGATGGTGATCGTAGGGGTTCATCTGCTGCTGGGCGGCAAGCTCGACGTCATGACGCTTGTTACGTTTTTGCTCATCGGAACGCGGATTTTCGATCCTCTCTCGACCGCGCTCGTGAACTATGCGGAGTTCCGCTATCATGAGCAGGCCGGCGAGCGTATCGTCCAATTGTTGAAAGAACCGGGTATGACGGGCAGCGAGCTTCCTCCCGAAGAGCACGACGTCGAGCTGCGGCAGGTCACCTTCGGTTACAACGAGCAATCCACGCTCAAAAACATCAGTGTCCGGATGCCTGCCGGTTCGTTCACTGCGTTGGTCGGCCCGTCGGGAAGCGGGAAGAGCACGATTCTTCGGCTGGCCGCCCGTTTCTACGATCCCGTCGAAGGGAAAGTCCTGCTCGGAGGGCAGGACATGCGGAGCATGGACCCGGAAGCGCTGCTGCGCAAGGTGTCGATGGTGTTTCAGGACGTCTATCTGTTCCAGGATACGATCGGCAACAATATCCGCTTCGGACGGAGCGACGCGACGCAGCAGGAGGTGGAGGAAGCGGCCCGGCTGGCCTGCTGCCACGAGTTTATTATGAAGCTGCCGCGAGGCTATGATACGATGGTGGGCGAGGGAGGCAGTACATTGTCCGGCGGGGAAAAACAGCGGATTTCCATCGCACGGGCGATTCTGAAAAATGCGCCGATCGTCCTGCTGGACGAGGCGACGGCTTCCCTGGACCCGGAAAACGAAGTGGAGATTCAGCGCGCGATCGATCATCTGGTTCAAGGGAGGACGGTGATTGTCATCGCGCATCGTCTGAAAACGATAAAGAATGCCGACAACATTATCGTGTTGGACAACGGCCGTGTGGTCGAGCAGGGTCGGCATCACGACTTGCTGCAGCGTGAAGGCTTATACGCCCGGCTCTGGCATTTGCAGCAGCAAACCGGAGGCTGGAGCATCTCTTCTTGATGGGCGACGTAGTTCAAGCTTGTGGATAAACCCGAAGAATGAAGTAGGGGGATAGTCGTTAAGAATGGAAATATGGAAGAAGAGAGGGGTACTGGAATATTAAAAAGATGGTAGTCTATGGGAGTTTAGGCCAATCCTTGTAGCTGGTACTTAAATATTTTTCAACCAACCATTTTCCATTGTCATAAATCATTATTATAGTATCTGTGTAAGTTGCATTTTCGCCAGTTTTTTTAACTGTTTGCACAGTTCCGGAAGGGAAGTACCTTTTGCTGCAGACGCTGGCCCATCCGCCAAGCCTTCTTGCCTTATCGCGCAAAATCAGCCTCAACGACTACAACCTGAAGATCGGCTTTAAGGAAGTGTTCGGGATGACCGTCTTCGAATTCGTCCGCCAGCAGCGGATGGAGAAAGCCATGCTGCTGCCGGAAAACGGCACGCTGAACGTCAGTCAAGCCGCGTCTCTAGTAGATAACTTCCGCCATTTTGCCGCCTTCTTCAAGAAGACGTATGGCGGGCGTAAATCCAAGCGATTATGCAGAGATGTTGCAAAAACTTGAATGCCGTGTTACGATAGGATAAATTTAGCAGAACGGAGGGTTACGTATGTTAGACAATTCCAATTCCGGCGTACTTGGGTTCACTAATTGAATAGTGCTCAAAGGCTCTGTCTGTGTACAGAGTGATCGGGATTGGTCTGCCTGCATATACGGGTAACCCTGTTTAGTTATACGCAATATGGCTATCAGAGGGAGGGACGAATCGGCCCTCTTTTTGTTGTGCCCGCAAATCGTAATACAAAGGCCAATAATCCAGTCGTTGAAGACTCCCCTGATTTGACGTACGTCGGAACGGGGAAGGTTCTTCTTGAGGGGATAAGTACGTCCTTTTCCGATGACTCCTGCACCGGCAGCAGCCTGTGTTTTTATTTTTAAATCTTGGGAGGAATCAGACTATGAGCGAACAGATGCTGCGAATAGACGGAATTGAATTGTGTGCCGAAAGCTTCGGCAATCCAGACGACCCGGCCGTTTTATTGATTATGGGAGCCACCGCATCGATGATTTGGTGGGAGGACGAGTTTTGCCAGCGTCTCGCGGATCGGGGAAGGTATGTGATCCGCTACGATAACCGCGATGTCGGGCGTTCGACGACGTATGAACCGGGGCAGCCGGGATATACCTTGGAAGATATGGCGGACGATGCGATTCGCGTTCTCGACGGGTACGGGATTTCGCAGGCACACTTTGTCGGCATGTCGCTCGGCGGACTGCTTACGATGCTTGCGGCGGTGCGGCACCCGCAAAAAGTGTTGACCGCTACGCTAGTAATGACGTCGGCTTTCGCGCCAGGTTTGCCGCCGATGGAGGAAAAGGTGGAAACCTTCTTTGCGGCTGCGGCCAATGTGGATCTGACGAACGAGCAGGCGGCCGTCGATCAGACTGTAGAAAAATGGAAAATCTTAAAAGGCTCCAAGCATCCGTGTGATGAGGAGAGAATCAGACGTCTGGCTATCCAGGAAGTCAGGAGAGCGAGCCGCTTGTCCAGCATGTTCAATCACGGCTTGTTGACAGGCGGGGAATCGGATATCGCCCGGGTTCACGAGATCGAAGCTCCGGCACTGGTCATTCACGGAACGGAAGATCCGATTCTGCCTTACGAGCATGGAGTGGCTCTTGCGAAGCAAATTCCGGGAGCCGTCCTGCTCACGCTGGAAGGGACCGGGCACGAGCTGCACCGTGACGATTGGGAGCGGATGATCGACGCGATCATCAACCACACGGCGAGAGCGCAATAATTAGGAAGCGGCAGTTTGGAGCTGGATTTTCGGCTCCGGACCGCCGCTTTTTGTTTCATATGCTCGGCACCGGTACCCCACTTGCGTCGGTCGGGCTGATCCTACGAGGTTTTGTTAAGCCACCGGGGCAGCACTTCAAGCAGCTTCGCTCTGGTGAAGGCATCGCCGAAGTTCCATTGCGCGGCATCCACCAGATGGACGCGGCCGTTACGAACGGCGGGCAGACTGCGCCAAAGCGGGCTGCGCATCAGCTTCTTCGCCGCTTGTTCCGACTCCGGGCTTGCGGGAAGCAGCATGAAAATACGGTCCCCGGCATATGCGGGCAGGCTGGCTTCGGTTATTTCCGAAAACCCTTGGCCCGCATTCAGCACTTCCTGAATGTGACCGGCAGGTCGAAAGCCGTAAGGGTGATAAAGCGCCGACGAAAGACCGACGGCTCCCATAACGAATAAGCGCTTGCCATGATCGTAGATAAACACGGAGGCCGTTTCTCCTGGTTCGATGGTGGAGCGAAGCTGCTGCCACATGGCGGCTGCTTTGGTGTTGTAGGCTTTCAGCCACCGCTCCGCTTCGCGCGTTTTTCCGAGCCAGCGGCCGAGTGTCTGCAGACGATGATCGAGCGGCGCAAACGAATTAAACGTCAGCGTGGGAGCGATCTTCGCAACGCGGGCATACTGCGCTTCGTCGGAGCTGGCCAAGATGATCAAATCCGGCTTCAGCGCCGCAAGGATGTCCGTCCTCATCGGAAATCCAATGTCGTGCACGTCCCGCAGCTTGTTTTTGAATAAGGATTGTTTATAGAAAGAAATGCCGCCGCCGATCGCTTTAATACCTAGCGCCAGAAGGTCCCCGAACGTTTCCCCGTAATAAATGATCCGCTCCGGCCGCTCGGGAATTTCGACCTCGTGCCCCGTCCAATCCCTGACCAGAACGGTACGGCTCGCCAGACGGGCATACTGCTTCGGGGTGATGCCCGTCGTTTGACGAAAGCGCCGGTTGAAATAGTACTCGTCCCGAAAGCCGACTTGCTGGGCAATTTCCCTTAAAGGGGCTGTCGAAGCGAGCAGCAATTGCTTGGAGCGGTTAATCCGCAGCTCGGTCAAATAATCGAGCGGCTTCCTGCCGGTCAGCTCCTGGAAAATCGGGGTGTACTGCCAGTGCGGTACTTGCGCCAGACGAGCCAACTGCTTGACGGTGATGTTATCCATGTAATGGTTCTGTAGGTAACGGACCGTGCTTTCGACCGCCTGCGTCGGGCTGAGCGGCTGCTCTGAATGGAGATTGTGCTCGATGACAAAGCCCAGCAGCTCCTGAAACCTCAGCTGCTGCTTGAACCAAGCGATATCGCACGGATCGGGCCGGCCGGCATACAGCTCTTCCGTTAGCCGGACAAGCCGGGAGAATGGATACGCGGTCAGCTCGCGGCGCTCCGGAAAAAGCTCCCCGGCAAACGTTTCGTGCGAAGTGCTCCCAAGGCGAACGGCCGTGAACGTGATCTTGTAGAAGCGGAGCGCGTCGTCATATTCGTTCTCCAGTTGATACGAAGCTCCGGGAGCGAATAAAAAGCACCTGTCCGGAGTGAAGTGATAGCGGCTGTCGTCCGCATCCAAGCGGCCTTGTCCGGCAGTGATGATCAGCATCGTATGGTGAGCGGCCGTTTGTGTCCCGGATTTCCATCCGACCGGCCGATAGATTTGCTCGATATCTGATAGGTGAAACAGCAGGGAGCGCAGGGGAAAGGCGTTCGCCGATTCGCAGCCCAATCGTTCATTCCTCCTTCCTAAATTGAGAATGATAATTATTATCAATTAAATCTATTGTATAAAAAAAAAAAGAAGCTTTTCAATGACAGCTTGAAAAGCTTCCGGGAACCTTCCGCATAAATCGGTGATCTTATTTCCGAAGCATTCTAGGCAGCTCCTCCAGCATCCATTCCCTTGTCGAGGCGTCGCTGTCGGATTTTGAAATATCGATCGAGTAGACGCGGCCTTTCTTGACGGCAGGCAAATCGAGCCAAATGCGGCTTTTCATCAATTCGTCTGTCGATTTGCGCGCGTCTTCCAGACCTGCCGCCGGAATGAGAATGAAAATCCGATCTCCGGCGTACTGCGGCAGAAGCTCCGGCGAGATATGCATGAACCCTTGGCTGCCGTTCAGCACTTCCTGGATCATCGGGGTAGGCTTGAAGCCCTTGGGATGATACAGCATTTGCGGAAGCCCGGCGCGCGCCATGACAAACAGCCGGTCGCCGGGATAATACGTAAACACCGAGGCGGTTTCACCGTCTTTCATGCCATCCTCCCGGAGCTGCTTCCACATGGCCTCCGCTTTTGCATTGAAATCGGCAAGCCACTGCTTGGCCTGCTGCTGCTTTCCGAGCAAATCCCCCAGCAGCGCAATACGCTCGTCCAACGGGGCGAACGTATCGAACATGACGGTGGGAGCGACTTTGGAAAGCTGCTCGTATTGCTTCGCGTCGGTGCTGGCCACAAGGATCAAGTCGGGCTTCAGCTCCAGCACCTTTTCCAGATTGATTGGAAAGCCGACATCTGCGGTAGGCTTCACCCGGTTTTCGAAGACGTGATCTTTGATCGAAGACAACTGTGCGCCGACGGCGTCAACGCCAAGAACCAGCAAATCGCCGAATGTCTCTCCCGCAAAAATAACGCGCTGCGGCTGCACGGGAATTTGCAATTCGTTGCCTTTGTAATCCGTGTACTTGCGTGTAGCGGGCGCTTTGGTTTCGGCCGAGTCTGCGGTTTGTCCGGCCGAAGCGGGAGGAGCTGCGGTTGGTGCGCCGCATGCCGCCATAGCCAGCAGTGATCCTAAGCTAAACATGATGACGAACAGATGAATGACTTTTCTTGCCGCTTTCATGAGGTTACCTTCCTTCGACAGGGTGTAAAAGTTATAGATAATGATTCTCATTATCGTTCAGAAACCATCATATAAGGAACCTGTCCGGCACTCAATGGACAAACGAAAAACGGCCGCTTCTTTTTGTACAAAAACTTCGGACAAGCCTCTTGCAATTTGTACAAAAAAACCGTTGCGTTTGTCCATTGCCATCTCTAGGTAAGCCACCTACAATGAGGTGTGGTAATGAGAATCAGTCTCATTTGCCTCGGCACGAAAGTATCGATAGAGAGAGGGTTGCCTATGCTCCGCCGTTTTTTTGCTTATTATCAACCATATAAAGGGCTGTTCCTGCTGGACTTCTCCTGCGCGATCATCGCGGCGCTGCTGGAGCTGGCTTTTCCGATTGCCGTCAACCGGGTGGTGGACGATCTGCTGCCAAGCGGCAAATGGGAGTGGATTTTGTGGGGCTGCATCGGCCTGCTCGGCATTTATGCGGTCAGCGCTGCACTGCACTACGTGATGACGTATTGGGGGCACATGCTGGGCATCAATATCGAAACGGATATGCGCAAGAAGCTGTTCGATCATGTACAGAAGCTGTCGTTCCGCTTCTTCGACAACAACAAGACCGGGCATCTCGTCTCCCGGATGACCAACGACTTGATGGACATCGGGGAGATCGCCCACCACGGCCCCGAAGACTTGTTCATTGCCGTCATGACGCTGGCCGGAGCGTTCGGGATTATGCTGAACATCAATTGGCAGCTCGCCGTGCTGACCTTTATTATCATCCCGCTGATGATCTACTTGTCCCTGTATTTCAGCCAAAAAATGTCGCGTGCTTTTAAGCGCATGTTCGCCGACATCGCAGACTACAACGCCCGGGTCGAAAACAATATAAGCGGCATTCGCGTCGTGCAGGCGTTTTCCAACGAAAAGCATGAAATCGCCCGCTTCGCGGAAAACAACATCCGGTTTCGGTTGACCAAGCTGCTGACTTACCGGATCATGGCGTGGAATTCGTCGATCAGCTATATTTTGATGAAGCTCGTTTCGTTGTTTGTGCTCGTCTGCGGCACGTGGTTCGTGATCCAGCAAAAAATGTCGTACGGGGAGTTCATCGCTTTCGTCATGCTGTCCAACGTCTTCCTCGGGCCGATTCAGAAGATCAACTCGGTGATCGAGACGTATCCGAAAGGCATTGCGGGCTTCAAACGATATCTGGAGCTGCTGGAGACCGCCCCGGATGTAGACGATGCGCCGTATGCGCGCCATGTCGGGCATCTGAAGGGGGATATCCGTTTCAGCGGCGTGAAGTTCGGCTATGAGAACAAGGAGAAGGTGCTGCAGGACGTTCATCTTACTGTTCGCGCAGGGGAAACCGTAGCGCTCGTCGGCCCGTCCGGCGCGGGCAAGACAACCTTGTGCAGCCTGCTGCCACGGTTCTACGAGGTCGACGAAGGAAGCATCACGATCGACGGGATCGATATCCGGCAGATGACGCTGCAATCGCTGCGCTCGCACATCGGTATCGTGCAGCAGGACGTATTTCTGTTCGATGGGACGATTCGCGAAAATATTGCGTACGGCAAGCTGGGAGCGACGGATGAGGAGATCTGGGAGGCAGCGCGCCGGGCGCAGCTGGAAGAGCTGATCTTGTCCCAGCCCGAGGGGCTGGATACGCTGATCGGCGAGCGCGGGGTGAAGCTGTCCGGCGGGCAAAAGCAGCGGCTCTCGATTGCCCGCATGTTCCTCAAAAATCCGCCGATTCTCATACTCGACGAAGCGACATCGGCGCTTGATACGGAGACGGAGGCGGCGATTCAGCAGGCGCTAGCCGAGCTGTCGGAAGGCCGGACGACGCTGATTATTGCCCATCGGCTTGCCACGATAAAGAACGCCGACCGGATCGTGGTGGTTGCGGACCAAGGCATTGCCGAGCAGGGCAATCACGAGCAGCTGCTGGCTGCGGAGGGGGCTTACAGCCGCTTGCACCGGGCGCAGTTCGGGGCATGACGGTTGAGGCGACGACCGGCATTGACCGGCTTGAATCCGCCAACACGAGCTGCGAAATTTTACAGCACTTGACATTCAACGGGGAAGTAAGGTACAGTAAAGTTAATTGTTACCTAAGGAGAGATTTTGATGTCGGTGGTCGTTCTTAACTAATCAAATTCCATAATGAGGTTTCTGGAAATTCATGGGCAAATTTTGCTAATAAGCAAGGTTTATTTTTTCATGGGTTTACGGTCACCTTGGAATTAGTTAAGAACAACGGATATCATACAATGCCATAGGTACATGCCTATTCATTGCGCCTATCATCCGTGCTGAGTTCAGCGCGGATTTTCTGTTTTATCGGGCGCTTTTGATTAGGCATGGTCCCAAAAGGGCAGAGAATGACGTACGTTCATTCTCTGCCCTTTTTTTATTTTCTTACAAGGAGAGATCACTCATGAATGAAAAAGCACTGCAACGTCTGGAATACGGCAAAATCAAAGAAGCTTTGGCAGAATATGCCGTATCGTATCTGGGTAAGCGGCTGATTGCCGAGCTGCTTCCGATAACGGCGAAGTCCGTCGTGCGGGCGAAGCTGGACGAAACGGCGGAGGCAAAGTCCTTGCTTCAGCAAGGCGCAAGCGTTCCGATTCCTTCGCTGGAAGGCATGGAAAATATTTTGGACCTGCTGGGAACGGGATACGTGTTCAGTGAGAAGGACTTCATGCACATGCACCAATTCCTGACCAGCTGCGCGCAGCTCGTGAGGTATATGGCCGCGAAAAGCGGGATAGCCCCTCACATTAGCTCCTACGCGGCTTCCATGTATGCGATGGATGCGCTGAAATCGGAGATCGAACGGTGCATCCGTCACGGGCAAGTCGCCGACTCCGCCAGCAAGGAGCTCATGAAAGTCCGCAAGCGGCTGGCCGTATTCGAGGAACGTCTGAAAAGCAAGCTGGACTCCTTGATGAGCCGCCACCGCTCCATTTTGCAGGAGCATGTTCTCAGCACGCGCAACGGACGGTATGTGCTGCCGGTCAAAAAAGAGCACCGCAAGCTGGTGAAGGGAACGGTGCTCGACGAGTCGGCGAGCGGCCAAACGGTCTATATCGAGCCGGCCGAGGTCATGACGATTCAGTTCGAGCTTACAGGGCTGAAAGCGGAGGAAGCGCGGGAGGAGCTGAAAGTGCTGAGCGATTTGACCGCACTGGCGGAAAGCTGCGAGCAACAGCTTCTGACAAATATTGAGACGGTGGGCACCTACGATTTCATTTTTGCCAAGGCCAAATATGCTCTGGCTATCGGAGGCTTCAATGTGGAGCTGAACGACCAAGGGATCATCGACCTGCGCGAAGCGAAGCATCCGCTGCTGAACCGGCCGATGGTTCCCTTGAACTTCGTCATCGGACGGAGATACAAGTCGCTGATTATTACGGGACCGAATACCGGAGGCAAGACTTTAACGCTGAAAACCGTCGGTCTGCTGACCGTCATGGCGCAGTCTGGCTTATTGGTTCCGGTACGGGAAGGAAGCTTGCTTTCCGTATTCAACCATCTCGCCGTCGATATCGGGGACGGACAAAGCATCGAGCACGCGCTTAGCACCTTCTCCGCGCATATCCGGAACGTCAATGAAATGCTGCAATTTGCCGACCGTTCGACGCTCATTCTGATCGACGAGATGGCTTCCGGGACCGATCCGGGGGAAGGCGTCGGCTTGTCGGTGGCCATTCTGGAAGAGCTGCACCGAAGAGGATCGACGGTGGTGGCGACGACCCATTTTACGGAAATCAAAAATTTTGCCGACGTGACGCCAGGGTTCGAGAATGCCCGCATGGAGTTCGATACAGACACGCTGCAGCCGCTGTACCGGCTGCGGATCGGGGAAGCGGGCCAGAGCTACGCCTTCCTGATCGCGTTGAAGCTGGGCTTGCCTGCCGGCCTCATTGAGCGGTCCCGCGAAATTACCGCGCGCGGCTTGCCGGAAAGCTTGCCGCAGGGAACACAGGCCCCCGGGCCTGAGCCGGAGCCGGACGAAGCCTCCGCGGCGGACATGGATGATTCGCAGGAGGAAACAACAGCGGCGCATGCGTCTCGGTCTTCATCGGAAAAGGAGAAGGAGCCGGAGGAAGACGGTGAGCCAGTTTCTGTGGGTCCCAGAAGCTTCCAGCTCGGCGATTGCGTGTATATCGCTTATTTGGGCCGCACCGGCATTGTGTTTGAAATCGAGGATTCCCGTGGCAATGTCGGGGTGATGATCCAGAACCAGAAGTTCAAAATCAACCAGAAGCGGCTGAAGCTGCACATCGAGAGCAAGGAGCTGTATCCGGACAATTACGATCTGGACATCGTGTTCGAGACGAAAGAAAACCGCAAAAAACGCAAGCTGATGGGCCGCAAGCACGCACCGGGCGTTACCATCGAGACCAAATCGGAGGAATGATCGGATGAAAAATTATGTAGATGAAATCAGTGCGAATGTCCGTTTGGAAGAAGGTTCCGCCGTCATCGAGCAGCTTTTGCTGGAATGCTATTTCAGCCCGGGCATCTCGACCAAGGAGCTGGCGCGCAAGACGCTGCTGCCTGTTCCCGTAGCCGCGGCTATCAAGAAAGAGCTCGTCAAAGCGGGCGCACTGATGCAAGAGAACGGGACGCGATGCAGCAGGGCGGGAACGGCATGGATTGAGCAAGAGCTGGGATACGGCGGAATAAACAGGAGCCTGTACCTGAAGCTGACGGCAAGCGATGCGGACTGGAAGGCCGAGCTGGCCGACGTGCTAAGCGAGCTTCAGGAAATTTTCCGCTTACGGCCGCAGGTGGACGTTCGGATCGATCAATCGAAATGCACCGCGGAGACAAGTTTGCGGCGCGCCGTCCTGTGCTTGAAGCAGCAGACGTTGATCGGAAAGCGCGTGCTCTGCATCGGCGACGACGATCTGGTCAGCGTGTCGCTGGGCTTTTTGCTCCGGAAGCTCTTCCCGGAGGCGGAGGGAACGCATTCGAGGACAAGGATCGACGTTGTCGATATCGACGAGCGGTTCCTGAGCTATATCGGAGAAACCGCAGCTAGGGAGGGGCTGCCTATCCAATGCAGGCGCTGGGATTTGCGGCACCCGCTGGCCGAGGAATGGCAGGGACAATATGACTGCTTCTTTACCGATCCGCCTTATACGCTGCAGGGCATGACGCTGTTCCTTTCCCGCGGCATCAGCGGCTTGAAGAAGAGGAAAGGTGCTCCGATCTTCTTGTCTTTTGCCCATAAGTCGCCGGAGTTCATGCTGGCGATGCAGCGGGAGTTCGTGCGGATGGGGCTCATGGTCAGCGCCACGTTCCCGCGATTTAACGAGTATGAAGGCGCGGAAATGATCGCGAACCGGAGCCAAATGATCGTGCTGAAGACGACGGAGCAGACGCGTTCCGAATACGCCGGCGCTTTCGAAGATGCGCTGTATACGGGGGAAGTCAAGCGGACGCTGCGCACTTACCGCTGTCAGCAGTGCGGGGAGGCGGTCTACGTCGGCTTCCAAGGCGATATGCCTACGATCGAGCAGCTCAAAAATCAAGGGTGTCCCCGCTGCAAGAACGATACGTTTCAATTGATCGAAAAAAAGAGCGTATAAACAAACTTGCGGCGAATTATGGACTTAAGAGGAGAAGAAGACAAGATGCATATCCGACCGATAGAGCAGAACGATTTGGCCGCGGTGGCCGAATTTGAGAAAGAAATTTCCGTCATTTCGTTTGGCAGCGAGGCGGTAACCGATCTGGAATTCCACCGGCGCAAGCTGGAAAAAGCGATACCTCGCGAACAGGAAGGCATGCTCGTTCTGGAGCTGGAAGGCCGGGCGGCCGGCTGGCTCTGGATGACGCTCAAAGAGAATTTTGTGACGAAAGAAAATTACATCCAGTTCAAAAGCTTTTACGCCGCCGAATCGTGCCGCGGCTCGGAGGCAGTCACGGCTTTGTTCGAGGCGGGGATGGCTTTTGCCGGAAGGCAGAAAGCCCGGCGCATCGTCGGGCATGTACACGTCGGCAACCTGCCCATGCGCGTGCTGTATAAAAATTACGGCTTCGCGCCGACCCATCTGACGATGGAGTACAAGGTGCAGGATCAGGAAGCTTAGGGCTGCGGAGGGCAGGGTAGCATGATCAAATGTTTGATATGGGATTTGGACGAAACGTTATGGCATGGAACGCTGGCCGACGATGAAGAGGTGTCGCTGCGTCCCGGCATTCGCGAGGTGCTGGAGCAGTTAGACGGGCGCGGCATTTTGCAGAGCGTAGCGAGCCGCAACGACCATGGGTTGGCCATGGAAAAATTGGAACAATTGGGAGTCTGCCGTTATTTTCTGTACCCCCAGATCGGTTGGGGGGCGAAGGCGGAAGGCATCCGGCGGATCGCAAGCGAGCTGAATATCGGGCTGGATGCGATAGCGTTCATCGACGACAATCCGTTCGAACGCTACGAGGCGGGAACGTATCTGCCGGAGCTGACCGTCTACAGCGCGCATGAGGCGCTGGAGCTGGTCGGATACCCCGAGTTCCGAGTCGGGAAGCCGACGAGGGAGGCAGGGAAACGCCGCGAGATGATGCTTTCCCGGCTGGAGCGGACAACGGCGGAGCAGCGCTTCACCGGGACGCGGGAAGACTTTCTGCGTTCCTGCTTCATGGAGCTGGAGGTGCGCACTGCACGCGAGGAGGATCTCGACCGGGCCTTCGAGCTGGCAGCGAGAACGAATCAATTCAATAATTTCGCGGAGCGGATGTCGGAGGACGTCGTCTGCTCTTACCTGGAATCGCCCACGAAAGGGCTTTATGTCGCGGAGCTGAAGGACCGGTTCGGCGACCACGGCATTGTCGGGGCAGCTATGCTGGACTATGAGGAGGAACGGCTGGACATCCGGTTGTTCTGCATCTCCTGCCGCATCGAAGGGCGCGGCATTGGAACCGCGTTTCTCGGGACGGTGCTGAAGCTGGCGCGGCAGGAGTATCCTGCGATGCTTGAAGCGGTTTGCAGCTACCGGTCCACAGGCCGCAACCGGCCAGCGCTGATGCTTTTGCAGCTGCTGGGGTTTGCCCGGAAGGAGAAGCAGGAGCATGATTCGATCTATGCCCTGCCGTTGCCGTTCGCGTATTGCGCACCGGATTGGATTGTCGTGAAAACGGAACATTTTAAGCAACTGGAAGGGAGAACCTTAGGATGAATCGAGAAGAAATGGAACGGAAGGTTACGGCCATCGTCGCTCAATTGCTTGGGACGACGGAAGTGGAGCGGTCTACGCGGCTGCTTGGCCCTCAGGGCGTGTTGGATTCCGTTACGGTGGTCCGGTTGATCGCCTGGCTGGAGCAGGAGTTTCAAGTAGCATTCGATGAGGAGGACCTGACGATCGAATCGTTATCGAGCATAGACCGTATCGTCTCGTTTATCGAGGAGAGCGGGAGCTTGCCGCACGGGACTCATTCCGGACTGGAACATTGAAACATCGAAGAGCCGACGTCCCATATGGATGACCGGCTCTTTTTGCCAATCCCAAGATAAGCAAGAAAAAATGTGTGATACAATAATGAATACGAAATGGACTAACGGGCGGGGATACACATGAAATTGGAACGATTGGTTTCCATTATTTATAAGCTGCTGAATCACGAAGTTTTGTCTGCCTCCATGCTGGCTGAAGAGTTTCAAGTTTCCCAAAGAACCATCTATCGGGATATCGATGTGATCTGCGCTGCGGGCTTCCCGGTCGTATCGTATCAGGGAACGAAAGGCGGATATGGCATGATGGACGGATACAAAATGGATAAAAGCCTGCTCGGTTCGTACGATGTCAATTCCCTGATTACCGTGCTCAGAAGCCTCTCCACCGTGTTTGAAGACGAGCGTGCGCAGGGGACCATCGAACGACTGCAGACGATCGGACCGGAGCATCGGACCACGAGTCTGTCCGTGGACTTGGAAACCCGCCGCACGGAGCCCGACGCGCTTCGTCATTTACGCTCGGCCATTACCCGGCGAAATATCGTCCGCTTTGATTATATCAATGTAAAGAATGAACGTACGACGCGTGATATGGAACCGCTGCGGCTTCATTTTAAATATCGTAATTGGTACGTTTATGGGTTTTGCCGAACACGAAGGGATTATCGGGAGTTCCGACTATCCCGGATGTTGAACTTGTTCCTGACTCAGGAAACTTTCGAGCCGCATCATGAGGTGCCGGAAGAGGCTGCTTTGTCAAACAAGCGATGGCAAGATCAGTTGGAGGATGTGGTGATCCGGGTGTGGCCGGAGGCATTGGCGGAAGTGATGGATCAGTTTCACCAGGCTGATAAGCAATTTCATGATGATGGGAGCATGACGCTGCGAATTCCTGTTTATCAGCCATTGCAAGCACGCTGGCTTTGGACAATTCTGCTGAGTTTTGGCAGCGGCGCCGAAGTTCTCGAACCCCCTGCACTGCGTCGCATCGTAAAAGAACAGCTTCAAAATGCGCTCAAACTTTATGCAGATGTATGACAGACTGTTGTCATACATCTTTTTTTATTATTACTGCAGGAACAAAATCAAATCCATGACAAGTCAAAAGGAGACGATCCAAATGAATCACCCGGTACAAATGTTCGACTACCATGCATGGGCTACGCAAACCCTCTTGGGACGAATCAAGGAACTCCCGCCCTCGGTGCTGCAACAAGAAGTAAACACCTCGTTTCCCACCATTGGCGAAGCGTTCGCGCATATGTATGCGATCGACAAGTGTTGGCTCCAGGTTCTGAGTGGTACCAGTATGCCCAAGGCGCTGGAAGAGTGCCTTCCACTTCAACAAAAAATACTTCGGTACTCTGTCGATGACTTCGCGAATGCCTTTAGTGAATTAGCGGAGGAATACAGAGCATGGTTCCGAAACCAAGACGACTTGGAGCAAATGATTGCGCTCGAGAATCCGTACGCCGGAACACGCAACACTCGATTATCGGAAATTGTGCTGCAAACGGTCAACCACGGTACTTACCACCGAGGGAATATTTCGACCATGCTGCGCCAACTGGGCCACGCATCCACGATGAACGATTATTCACTTTTTTGGTATCAGGAATCTGCGGAATCCATGTAATCTCTAACGTCGAAAGAGTATTTTGATGATACAAAAAGGTCGATATTTCCGAGAACGGAGAAATCGGCCTTTTTACAATGACTCTCCATACCTGGAAAGGAGAATGTAGTTTATCTATGGAAATTGAAAATCTAATTCCAATAAAATCGCGAGAAGATTTGAGGGTCTGGCTACAGGAAAATTGTAAGACTGAAAAATCGTGTTGGGTAATTGTTCGTATGACGCCCAATCCGGAAACGTTGCTATATTTGGACGCGGTCGAAGAATCTCTGTGCTTCGGATGGATTGATGGAATCAAAAAGAAAATGTCTGAAACGGAGCTGGCGCAGAGACTGTCTCCCAGAAGCAAAAAAAGTTCATGGACGGAATTGAATAAAGAACGTGTCCGCCGCCTCGAAAAGTTGGGGTTAATGAGGGAAGAAGGAAGAAAGGTGCTTCCAGATATGGACCACGATTCTTTTAAAATAGATAGGGCTATAGAGCAAAGGCTAAAAGAGGAAAAGCAAGTATATGACAATTTCATGGCATTTCCAGCTCTTTACAAAAGAGTTCGGATCGATACGATACAAAGCGTTAAAAATCAGCCGGAATTATTTCGGAGCAGATTAGATAAATTTATAACAAACACTAGAGATAATAAAATGTACGGTCAATGGCATGATCATGGACGCCTGCTAGATTATTAAGATACCAAAACATGATTAGAGACGATGTTATAATGAGGATTGAATTTACATAAATGTAACTATTGTCTGATGCTTTTGTGGGAGCTGCAACCAAAAGGAGTGTTCGATAATGACAACCTCAAACAGCGAGACGGCGCATCATCGCGTGCAGTCTGCCCGACGCGGGCTTACGGTCTTTTTTGCTTTCCTCGTTCCTCTTTCATGTCTGGGGTATTGGCTGACTCTCCATGACGTCAAATGGGTGCTTTTTCTGATGTGGACGCCCGCTTTGGCGTCTTTATTATCGCGTTTGCTGCTGCGCGAGGGTTTTGCCGACATTTCCCTCCGCCTGGGGGGAAAACGTACTCTTAAATTCATACCGATCGTGCTTCTCCTGCCGATAGCGGTCGATCTGGCGGCCTATGGTATAGCATGGATGTCCGGACTTGCGCAATTTGCCGCGCCTGCCACTTATTTAACCGCTTCTCCCATCGTCCTATTCATATTCCTCCTGTTGGCAAATGCAACCCTCGGAACGATTCAAGGCTTGATTGGAAGCTTTGGCGAAGAAGTGGGGTGGCGCGGCTACATGCTCACACGCCTGATCGATGCCCGGGTACCCCGGCCTGTTCTCGTAAGCGGACTGGTATGGGGCGTGTGGCATCTGCCGCTCATGGTAGCCGGAGTGTATTACGCCGGTCCGTTTCTTCTTTTGTCCATCTTGCTTTTCATGGTCACGGTCACGTCCTTCGGGTATGTGATGGCGTATCTCCGTTTGACATCGGGAAGTATTTGGCCGGCCGTCTTGCTGCATGCCTCATGGAATGCCATCACCCAAAACGTCTTTGACCTGTTTACCAAAGGGGATTCGGCCTTGCTGTGGACGGGAGAGTCTGGTATTTTCGTTGCACTCGCTTTGCTCGCAGTGGCGTTCATTGTTTCGAGGAAGCCGTGGACGATCATTCGAACCCTTCCCGGAAAAGGCGAACGGTCGGTTCAGGAACCGCTGTCCTTATAATTTTTTTTGAAACCGGAGCCAGCTTAGATCAGTATTACCTTGTAAAAAGTCGGAGGTCCGGAGGATGAAATTGAAAATCGTGCTTTTGCTTGTGCTCGCGGTTGGTCTGTTGTCAGGCTGCGAAATTATCGACAAAGTAAATCATTCAATAAATTATGTGGAAGAAGCGACCAACTTCATCGATGATACTTCGCGGTTTGCGGAACAATTGCCGACGCTTGCCAGGCAGGCGGTCACCGATCCCGAAGCCAGAACGACATTGAAGAATGAATTGACCGGTATGAAGGAACGGATCGCAAAATTTAACGCGCTTCAAGCCCCTGATTTTGCCAAAGACGTTCATGGGCAGCTGGTCGGGTATAACGAGACGCTGGCGAAGGAGATTAACGGTTACCTGGAGAAGATCAACAACGGCGCCATCGACTGGAAGGCGATTGAGGATTCCCGGTTCATCGACACGCTGAATCAGGTCACACAAAATCTGGATAAAGTGAAGAGCTTAACTCCTTAAAGCGGTAAAGGATGTCGTTCACATGAGGTGAAGGCATCCTTTTTGTATCGAAGGGAATGGAATAAAGCCTTGTTCTTGCTACAGACATTCGTTTTGTTTATACTAATCGTAAGTTAGAACGAGGGAGTTGGTACGGATGGCAATTCGCGATTGCCGGATTGGCCAGTCTCATGCAAAGCCTTATTTTTAGGGCGATACTTTGCATGGGCGTAAAAGGGAGCAACATAAAATCGCCCGAATGAGCAGCTATCGTTTCTAATAATATGGCTTTGCACCTTATTTTCAATCTTATAAAATAAGGGGCTGACCTCCATGTGTGGACCATTTATTAGAAACCATCAGTATAACGATATCAAGAAGCAGGCAGGGAACCTGCAGCACGCTCTTAGAACGATTGCCGATCGGAAGGTATTGGAATCGGTCAGGCAAGGTACGGCAGCCAAAATCGCAGAGCTGTTTCCCGACGCTTCCGGCCTTCAGAAAGAGCTGCTGGAAAGCATTGTCAACTTAGAAACGTCAGAAGACTTCCATAAGTATCTGCGAACGTTAGAGCCGTATATCGTGGAATTTCCGCATATTACGGAAAAGCAGATTCAGAAGCTGTTTCCCAAAAATAAGAAGCTAAAGATCCCTAATTTAACCGAGATAGACCGTCGTTACGTCACTTATCTCAGTTGGATCGATATCTCTACGAATAAATTGTTCATCGTATACCATTTAAACGGGCAATTTGTCGGTCTAGAAGGCAAATATACTCCGACCAACAAAAGGAGTTTTTGCTTCATATGCAATCGGTATGAAGATCTTGCTTTATTCTCGGCGATAGCCAAAAAAAGGCCGGCGAAAGCTTCAGCCGATTATTATAAAGCGGTTGGCAATTATTTGTGCATGCATGGTCAAGACTGCAATAAGAACATTACGGATGTTTCATCTTTGGAGAACTTTATTAACACGGTTATAGGCTAGACAAGAAACCATTGGATCTGCGGTTTTTTCCGGATTCAATGGTTTTTTTGCTAATTCGATCCGTAAAATAAAGGACGCAAACACTTTTCTGTGTTTACGCCCTCTTCGATATCGTTACTTCTTATCGTTCAAATAAAACGCCCCATTCGGCAGAGTAGTTTCTTTATGGACTACGACGAGCCCGACACCTTCAGGAATATAAGCCACTCTCGAATCGCCGGTGATCACATAATCCCCCGGAACCAATACCCCGTCTATATTCGTTACCTTTACAGTAGTCGTGAGGTTCAGATTAGGAAAGGTGATGGTAGTCGTCGGCGGGTTCGCTGCCGGTTCGTCCGGCGTCTGGGCGAAAGCTGCCACCGGTAATAGGAAAGCCGAGCACAGGGCGAGTACCGTTACTTTTGTTTTCAGCATGCTCTTCATACGTAAAACACTCCTTTTCTTTGCGGTTGTGTTCCCATGTTCTGGTATCGGAACCAGCTAACCAATAGTTACCCGTATGGATTATTTTTGAAGCAGGAGAAATGCATTTTTTTCAGCCCAATTTCGGGGATGGTCAGGTCCGATAGCGTACTCGTTCTTTTGGCGAACGGCTGTTCTGTGGTATAATCGCTCTAACAACCTACACTCATTTTGCACCCTGGATGTTTGTTTTACGTAATTATCTTACAAGAGTTAACGCGCCGCCGCGCATTTCGTGCCTTTCTCGAATGCAGCCGCGGCGCGGGCTGCCAGTAGACGTGACAAGGGGGCTCTAGGATGAACGCGGATTGGACTATAGCGGACGAGGCGCTGCGCAGCATCACGGTAACCGGCAGCGAACGGAATGAACCTGTGATCGTATCCGGCGATTCGGAAGAACTTCGCTGCATCGGCATCGGAACGGATGCGGCCGTGTTCACCTATGATCGGACGCCGGGCTTTGCGTTTAAAATCTACTCGGATCATGCGCTTGCGCTCGGGAAACGGGATATGGAGAAGCACGTGTACGAACGGCTAGAAGGGATTCCTTATTTTCCGGTATATTACGGGTGTGGAGAGCGCTATCTGGTCATGAGCCACGAATCCGGAGTCACGCTGCTCGATTGCTTGTTGGAGGGCATTCCCGTACCGGAGCAGGTGATCCGCGACGTGGAAGAAGCGCGCGAGCAGGTGCGCAGCCGCGGCTTGAATCCGCGCGACATTCATCTGAAAAATGTGATCCTGCAATCGGGCCGGGGCAAAGTGCTGGACGTATCGGAATATGCGCTGGAGGGAGACGACCACCGGTGGGAGCATCTGGTCTGGGCGTACCGGGTCGTTTATCCCGGCATTGAGGGAATCAAAATTCCCGCCTGGGTGCTGGATGCGATCAAGAACGGCTACGCCAGACTCGATCAGGCGAATCTGAGCCTTGACGATTTCGCCCAAAGAGTCAGTCAGTTGTTTTCCAAGTTTTTGAAATAGATGAAGTAAGGAAGGTTTCAGGCGATGAACGCACCGTTGACACCACGGGTCATTAAATCGTTGTGCGGCGAGCTCTCCTACAAAAAGGGAGAAGCCTACTGCCGCGCCGGAAAAGTGGCCTTCACGCATTGCGATCCCGAAGCTGCGAGCTACGAAGCGACGGTCGGCGGCGCCGACAGCTGCCGAGTAACCGTCGAAATCGGGGATGAAGGGGAGGTAAAAGCGGAGTGCACGTGCCCCACCTTGGGCTCTTACGACAAATACTGTAAGCATGTCGCTGCGGTGCTGCTGTATATTCACGATACGGAGCAGGCCGGCAGCTTGCCTGTCGGGCGGCTTCGACCGGAGGATGGATTATCTGCAATGCCTCCGTCAGGCGGAGCGGCAGCAAGCGCCTCCGCGATTCCCGCGGGAGATCTCCGGCTGACGAGCAGCGTGTTAGGACTGTTCGTTGGCAAGCCGGTGATTCCGACCGGTTCCCGGCCGCGCTTCGATACAAGAACGCAGCTTGAAGTGGAGTTTACTTGCGCGCCCTTTGCTTACGGTTACCGGAAGTACATGTTCGGAATCGAGCTTAAGGTAGGGCCCAAACGACTGTACATCGTACAGAACATAAGGGAGTTTCTGGAGCGGGTCGAACGGAGACAAGCCTTCGTATTTACCAAGCATTTCACCTACGATCCGGAACTTCACAGCTTTAAAATCGAGGACGACGCCATCCTTCGCCAGTTAATCCAAATCTGCCGCAACGAGAGGCTGTACCGCGAAACGTCGAGTGCGTTTGCTGCCGTTCAGCTCATCCGGATGAGCGGCGAGCGGATGCTGCTGATTCCTCCGTTCTCGTGGGAAGCGCTGCTACCCTTGCTGGCGGCGGCTCCTTCCGCACAGCTTGAGCAGGATGGCCGGATCTATGAGGGAGTTCGCATCGCCGACGAGCCGATCCCGCTTCGCTTCGATTTCGACCAAGCGCCGGAAGAAGGCTATCGTTTGGACGTCTATGGGCTGGACGAGATCATTGTTATGGAAATGTACGGGCTGGTGCTCGCCGAGGGGAAGCTGCTGAAACTGCCGCCCGATAGCAGCCAGCGCCTTTCGGAGCTGAAACAAATGCTGGATTCAGCCCGCACGCGCCAGCTTCGGATATCGGCGGATCAGATCGAGCCTTTCATCGAGAAGGCGATTCCCGGTCTGATGAAGCTGGGAACCGTCCATGTCGCCCAAGCCGTGTCCGACCGGATCATGCGCATATCGCTGAAGGCCAAGCTGTATTTGGACCGGGTGAGGGACCGGCTGCTCGCCGGGCTAGAGTTTCATTACGGTGACATCGTCCTTAATCCGTTGGTAGAGGGAAAAACTCAGCGTGGAGAAGGGCGAATTCTGGTGCGGGACGGGGAGAAGGAGCGGGCGATTCTCGAGCTTATGGAGCAGAGTGCCTTCGTCAAAACCGAAAGCGGCTATTTCCTGGATGGCGAAGACGAGGAATACGAGTTTATGTACCGCGTCTTGCCCCAGCTGGAAAAGCTGGTCGAGGTATATGCCACCTCCGCCGTAAAAGTCAGGCTTCATACGGGCCACGTTCCGCCGAAGATCCGGGTAGATGTAGATGAGCGGATCGATTGGCTGGAAATTAAGTTCGATATCGACGGAATTCCGGAAGCGGAAATCCGCAAAGTGCTGAAATCCTTGGAAGAGAAGCGCAGATACCACCGGCTGCCCAACGGCGCGCTCCTGCCGCTGGAAAGCGAGGAGTTTCAGGAGATCGTTCGCTTTATGAACGAGATGGGTATCCGCCAAGCGGATGTGAAAGGAACGGAGCTGCGCCTGTCGGCTGTCCGTGGACTGCACCTGATCGATGCTCGAGAGCAGGGTCGAGCCCTCAGCCTGGGCAAGTCGCTTCGTCGGCTCCTGGAAAACATGCGGAATCCGGATAATCTGGATTTTCCGCTGCCGGAACGACTGACTCCTGTGCTGCGGGATTACCAGAAATATGGATATGGCTGGCTGAAGACGCTGGCTCATTACCGCTTCGGCGGCATTCTTGCCGACGATATGGGGCTGGGCAAGACACTGCAGAGCATCGCCTTTCTCGTATCTGTTCTGCCGGAGATTCGAGATCAACGACAGCCCGCGCTGGTCGTCGCTCCCGCGTCTCTCCTATATAATTGGAGGAACGAGCTGAACCGGTTCGCGCCGGAGCTTCGGGCCGTTATTGCCGACGGCAGCAGCGCGGCACGCGCCCGCGTACTGAAGGAGCTGTCCCATGCGGACGTCGTCATCACCTCGTATCCGCTGCTGCGCAGGGATATTGGGCGTTATGCCGGGCATACGTTTCATACGCTCATTTTGGACGAGGCCCAAGCGTTCAAAAACTACGCGACGCAGACGGCGCAAGCGGTGAAGGCGCTCCGGGCCAGATACCGATTCGCGCTAACCGGAACGCCGGTCGAAAACTCGCTGGAGGAGCTGTGGTCCATCTTCGACGCGGTGTTCCCCGAGCTGTTCCCGGATCGCAAAGCTTTCGGCGAGCTGTCCCGCGAGATCGTGGCGAAGCGCGCCCGTCCGTTTCTGCTGCGGCGGGTCAAGAGTGATGTGCTGAAGGAGCTTCCGGAGAAGATCGAATCGCTGCAAGCCTCGGAGCTGCTGCCGGAACAGAAGAAGCTGTACGTGGCCTATCTGGCCAAGCTGCAAAAGGAAGCGTTGAAGCATTTGGACGCGGATACGTTTCAGCAAAACCGGATCAAAATTTTGGCGGGCATCACCCGGCTGCGCCAGCTGTGCTGTCATCCTGCGTTATTCGTCGAAGGGTATACCGGAAGCTCGGCGAAATTCGAGCAGCTGCTGGAGCTGGTGGAGGAATGCCGGAGCGCGGGGCGGCGGATGCTGGTTTTCTCGCAATTTACCGAGATGCTGGGGCTGATCGGGCGGGAGCTCGGCTATCGGGGCGTACCGTATTTTTATTTGGACGGCAAAACTCCGCCCGCCGAGCGCGTCGAACGCTGCCGCCGGTTTAACGATGGCGAGCGGGATTTGTTCCTGATCTCCCTAAAAGCCGGGGGAACCGGGCTGAATCTCACCGGAGCGGACACGGTCATCCTGTACGATCTGTGGTGGAACCCTGCCGTAGAGCAGCAGGCTATGGACCGCGCCCACCGGATTGGGCAGAAGAAGGTGGTCCAAGTGATCCGCCTCGTCACCCAAGGCTCGGTAGAAGACAAAATGCACGAGATTCAGCAGCGAAAGAAACATTTGATCGACGATGTCATTCAGCCGGGCGAGGAGGGGCTGTCCGCTCTGACGGAACGGGACGTCCGGGAGCTGCTGATGCTGGATTGAGCAGGCTTTTGCGATGGAACTTGGAGGGAAGGCACATGAAAGGGACCCGACGCCGATGAGGCGAAGGGTCCTGTTTTATTGGGTTGGGCGATGGTTCCTTATCGAGCCGTCACATCGAAGTCCTGCTCAAAGATGATGCGCTCGCCGACCTTGTATACGGCAGTAAGCCGGTTGATTCCGGGCTGCAGCGGCTTCTTTAATGAGAGGTCGTATAGCGCCCGATCCATGCTAAGGGAAAACAGCATTTCTTCCGATGCAACGGCCGCGCTGGCGAACGAATCGGATAGCGTATCGGAAGAACGGTCATACACATAGATTTTCAATCGGTTGCCGACTTCGTTCGGTTGCAGGCTTCCAGCATCATAGCATAGGGCGGATAGATGCAGAAGGTTCCCTTTCACCTCGGTGGGAGGGTTAAAAGCGCCAAGCGTATATTCGGCAGAATGTAGCAACCCTCACTATGATTCGGCGTAACTTCGGTCGAGGCGCCGAACAACGTTCTCATCTCGTCAATCCTCAGATCCGGCGCTTCCTTATCTGCGGAAGCGACCGGAGCCGCCGATAAAATGACGCTGCGGCGGGGTTCGCCTTTCCACGAAATCGCAGCCTTTTTCTCCCCGGCCTTAATCCGGAAGGAATAACCCGAAGGATGGGCGAAGGTCCATCCGTTCTCCCGATCTGGACCTGTAACGGTGTACTGGTACATTTTCGCCACAACGCCGGAATGGAAAAACAGCTCTCTATCGTGCTCATATCCTACTTTTGCATCCCCAAACGTAAGCGCGTTATCTGTCTTGTATATAGCTCCCTTACGGCTTATCTCCCCGGAAATTTGCATATCCTGCTCACGTCCCGGAAGCTGAAGCCGGTCACGGGTAGGGTTTAGGTTAATCCATGCGTTTCCAAGGAAGGTGGGGATTTGAAACCACCGTGTTCCGTTGGGGGCCGTCCAGGCTGCGGAGGCACGAATCTTTTGCGGGCCGAGAACCCCGTAGTTCAGCAGCTGAGAGCTGTCCGGATATTGGTAAAGCCATGTTTTATCCGACTGCAGATCGATTTCGGTGTTGTCCGGCTTGGCGTCTTCCGGATCTGCATAGTTGGGATTGAACCAGCCTTCGCCTTCGTTTGCCCGGACATGATACCAGGTTCCTTCCCAGTCTCGGACCGGATTCGCTTCGATTTTCTCAAAAACGGTTAGCGTCTGGGGAGCGGCTACATTGGGCTTACCGCTATAGGGAGACGGCGAAGGATACAGAGGTGCCGACTGCCGCCTTGTGATCGTCTCGTTCGCTTCCGTAGCAAACTCGCCCGGATAACGTGTCCATCTTGTTCCCTCCGGGGTCTCCACTTGATAGAAGCTGCCTAAGGGAGATTGGAATTCTCCCGTCTCCGTGAATATCTGATCCCGGATCTGCCGATGGGAGGCTGAAGAATCCGCGACATGGTTCCACAGGGGAACGCTGCTAAATTCGGCGCCCCCATAATATTTTTTCTTAGTATGGCTGTAATAAGAGCCGATTTGCTTGAGCGGAAGCCGAATCCATTGGTCACCGAGCCAGGACGTACGGATTTTCAGCCATTTTAATTCGTTTTCGTCATGCTTCGGACTGTAAAACCATTGCTTCTCCGCTCCGACTACCTCCACTTGCTGGGGAGACAAAACGGCGGAAGGCTGTAGCTGGGTACTGGCTTTGGTATAGATCGCCGTATTTTCCATTAAAGTGATCTTCGGGGGAGGCGGCACGTCAATTTTGCCGGGATCGACCTTGATCCATTTATCACCAAAGGTCGTATGTATCTTCCACCAATTCGGCATTTCCGCCCAACGCGTTTCGGCTTCGATGACTTCAACCGTTTGCGGGGAGAAGGCTCCCTCGGCTTTGTTCACCAGCGCGTTCGGAATGACATAATACGGCGTATCTTCAAGTAGCGTCAATGTCCGAGGAATGCGAATGGCATCGGCAGGCTCCGTTGGGGTATCCGCATATTCCGAGGCGTTCCCGTGAGCGGCCGCGGCCAGCAACAGGCCTATTCCCATAAGGAAGGCCAGAGTTGATTTGTTGCGCATGCACCGTCTCCTTATTCATTTTGTCAATTTGCTATAATACCATATTCTAGCAGCTTCCTGAAGCGGAAGAAACGTTTTATTCGGCAAGCGCTGTCAGTTTTTTACAAGAACTGCGTCTAAGTTCATGTTTGCATCAAAAGAGCAGGAACGAGGAGATGACATTTGTTGAAACGAATTTTCCTTACATGGCTGAGCGCACTGCTGATGTTGTCCATGCTGACAAGTACGGCGAAGGCGGAGGGAGACACGGTTCAGGTTCGCATTGCTGGTTTTCCGGTGAAGGTCAACGGCCAAATCGTGAATAACACGCAGGTTGCGTATCCGTTCGTGGTGTACAAGGATATCACTTATGTGCCGCTGAACTGGGGCTTGATTCAAGAGCTTGAACTGGATGTCGATTGGAGCGAGGAAGAAGGTCTGAAGGTTTATAGAACTTGCTGCGCCACCTCTTATGGGAAGTATCCGGCGCTGGAAAAGAGCAGGCTCACGCAAAATCCGGCGACCACAAACTCGCTCACCCGCTCCTATTCGGCGAAAGTGGCTTCTTATCCTATTCAAATATGGGGCCACCAGATCGATAACGGACAAGAGCCGTATCCTTTTCTGGAATTCCGCAATGTAACGTATATGCCGCTGACCTGGAAATTTGCCCATATGGCGCTCATGATGGACTTGCAGTGGAGCAGCGAGGAAGGCCTGGCCATTTGGAGCGGACAGGACGCGGTGATGCGGCAAATCGTTTATGACGACGCCGAGGCGCTGTATATTGATGCCCACCGGGGAACAGGCGGAATGCTCGCGGTGCTGAAGGTGGACAAAACGTTTCAAACGCACCCGGTATGGCTCGACCCGCCGCAGGCCGATGCGATTCGCGAGAAAGCCAAGCAGGCGGCAGAGACGCAGGCAAGTGAAGGGAAAAGCGTAGTGATCCAGCGGGATGGCGATAATTTGTCTTACGCAGGGCTGCCGCTTGGGCCGGTGCACGACGACGATAAAATCAATATGGCGGAACCACGCTTCAAATCGAGGGGACGCTGTACGATATCGACAGTAGGCGGAAGCTGCTTGCCGTATATTCCTATTTCCCTCTGCCTGTGAAAGGCCCGCCGCCGTACAGCCGCTATCAGTTGTTCACGATTATTGACGGAAGCGTACGCAAAGTCTCGAACTATCCTTATAAGCCGCAGCGCGTCCTAAAAAATAATGACGGCACCGTATGGATCGCGCGGGATCGGATGCCTTTTCGGGGTCTTTATTATGGCGGTTCCGCGCTGTTGGCGCTGATGGACCCGGAAGGGAACATACGTCTTGCCAACGAAGTGTGGAATGAACAGGACGTAAGCCCTGTCGGGCTCGGAAGTCCCACGAGAAGCGCTGCGGACCGCGACGGGCGGATGGTTGTGCGGCTATACGGGCAGCCCTTTACGGAAGAAAAATCCATTGTTTATGGGGCGGGAGGGCCATGGATGCCGCCTGTCGAACCGTTCGATCCGGACAAAGACGGCTTTTATGAGGCAACACCGGAGCTGAAGCTGAAACGTCTTGCGAAGGCTCCGGACCGGCAAGACGACCTAAAGCTGTATCGAGACAGCCAAGGCGACATCTACACGATTCACCGGCACAGCAATACGCTGACGAACTGGACTCAGAACCGCTCCAAAACTTGGGCTGATTTGGAACTGCTGAAATAAAAATAAAAAGTGCTTTATGCGAAGTATGCCACCCTGTTGTCATACTTCTTTTTGTATACTAACCATATAATCCAAAAAACAAAGGGGAATCACTTATGTCAAATGCCGTAACGATGTATGAGTACCATGCGTGGGCGAATCAAACGATGCTTAACCGGTTGAAGGAGCTTCCGCAAGATATATACAAGCAGGAGATTGTAAGCATTTTTCCATCCGTATCGAAAGCAATGGCTCATATATATACCGTTGACAATTCATGGCTGGAGATCGCTGCCGGCAAAGCAATGAAAGAAGCGATGGGACAGGCGGAGCAAGTGACGAAGGAAGCGGAGAGGCAGAGCATCGAGGGGTTACAGGCGATGTTCGCCGCTTTGTCCGAGCGGTATAGAGCATTCTTCAGAGAGCAAGCCGACCTGGAAAAGGCGATCGTACTAGATAATCCGTACGCCGGAATCCGGGAAACCCGTCTATCGGAAATCGTTATGCAGGTCGTGAATCACGGGACGTATCACCGCGGCAATATTTCGGCGATGCTGCGTCAGATGGGGCATGCCTCGGTCATGACGGAGTATGCCTTGTTCTGGTATCAGAATCGAGCCTGAGGCAGGCTTGCCTGCTGCCAAGCCGTATCATGAAGTTTCATAAACCTTCGCAACTTTCCTGTCTGCCGCGCGTCTGTTACAAAAACAGGAAAGGATTGACATTGGATGAGGAAAGCCTTGAGGAAGCTTGCCCCGGTATGGGCCGCCATGCTGCTGATGCTGCCCGCCACAGTGAAGTATCCTGTCGCCGCTTACGCTGAGGAGCCCCAGAGAAGCTTCGTGATTATCGGTGAGACGGACCTGTACGCTCGGGAGGGAGGCGGCGGCCGTTCGCTAGGCTCGATTTCGCCGTATCAGAACGTGCTGCTTGCGCCTGGCGCGCCATTCAATTTATTCGATGAGCGGAAGCCGGAGGAATGGCTTAAGGTGCGGACCTGGCTCGGAGACCGGTGGATTCGTGACGACGAGAGAGTGCTGTACGGGACCTACGAGGAACGGAAGAAGACGCATACACTCATCGGCACCACACGGTTGTTCGACCGCCCTGACGTCGAGACGGACACGGGGCAGTCGCTGGCCCCTCAGGAAATTGTGACTATCGCAGAGCTTCGTTACGGACCAAAATACGTGATCAAATCGCCGAGAGCTCACGTACAATCGGGCATATGGTACCAAGTGGAAACAACATGGATGGGGCCGAAATGGATTCATAGTCCTGCTCTTATGGAGAATGTTTATGCTAAATCCGTCGATTATGATCTGAAGCTGACAGGCGCCGAAACCGCCTATGAAGTGCCGTATGAAGAGGGGAAAGGGGAAGCGGTGGAACCTGGCGTCGTACATGCGCTTGCCAAATGGCAGTATTCGCCGTATGCCTTCACTGTGATCACCTGGTACAAGGTCCAGCTTCCGCAAGGCGAGCGGTGGATCAAGCCTAAAAATGAAGTGCTGGAAGATTATAAAGCGCTGAACGAGACTGTGAAGCTGACCACGAAAACGCGATATTTTGAGGAACGGATGCCTAGCTATGATCGGAATGTTTGGTTGGAGCCGGGAGCTTACAAAGCTGTGCAGAGCGTAGGCGAATGGACGCAGCTGGAAACGCCGGCAGGCTTGAAGTGGGTAAATCTGAAGCGGGCGCTATTGGAACGGCCCGAGGGGATCGTGCCGATCGAAGAGACGGTGAAGCTTACGGCCGAGACGCAGACGTATCGGTTTCCTGCGACCGGTGAAATGGCCCATCTTAAAGGCTTCTTTTCCCCGCAGGAGGTGCAGGCGTTCGAGAAATGGACGTCGCCGGAAGGCGCGGTCTGGTATCACATCAAGACATTTAGCGGCACCGAGTGGGTGAAGCAGTAGGCTGCGGGTTTCCCGGCTGCGGTTCGATGAATGAGAGAGCAACATAACAAAAACCGCCTTGTGCTATAACTAGGATGAGCAGGGGAACCTGTTAATCGAGCATGAGGGGTTGGAAAATATGGGGAATTTGCAAGGCAAGGCAGCTTTGGTGACAGGAGCAAGCCGGGGGATCGGACGCGGCATCGCGCTGCGTCTCGCGCAGGAAGGGGCATTGGTCGCCGTACATTATGCCAAGAACCGGGAGGCGGCTGAAGAGGTCGTTCGCGAGATTCGGGAAAAGGGCGGGGCGGCTTTTGCGGTTGGGGCGGATTTCAAATCGGCCGACGGCGTATATGAACTGATGGGAACCATGGATGAAGCGCTGCGGGCACGCACGGGCGATAACCGCTTCGATATTCTCGTGAACAATGCCGGAATCGCGCAAACCGCCTTCATTGAGGATTTGACGGAGGAGCTTTTCGAGGAAGAGCTGGCCATCAACGTCAAAGCGCCGCTGTTCCTCATCCGGGAAGCTTTGCCCCGTCTGAATGACGAGGGGCGTATTATCAACATCTCGTCGTCGGTAACGCGGGTGGCTTTTCCCAACCTTCTCGGCTACAGCATGACCAAGGGAGCGATCAACACGATGACCTTGGCCTTAGCCAAACAGTTGGGAGCGCGTAATATCACCATCAATGCGATCATGCCCGGAATCACGGATACGGATATGAACACCGCAACCTTGCAGGACCCGGAGGGGCGGAAATTTGCCGCCGGTCTTTCGGTGTTTGACCGGTGGGGGCAGCCGGAGGATCTTGCGGACGTTGCAGCTTTCCTCGCTTCTCCCGACAGCCGGTGGATTACCGGCCAGTGCATCGATGTCAGCGGAGGCACGCATCTGTAAACATAAAAAAGCCGGTCCAACACGTCCATCCGTGTTATGACCGGCTTGCTATTTTTTTTTAAGCTCCGGCTTGCTGAAGCTTCCGTTCTTCTGCCAGACGGTGGGAGCGGGTGATGCCAAGGGAAGCGGCTGCCGTCAATGCAGCGACGACGACGCCTGCCGCTCCGATCCAGCTTATGGAGGTCAGCGAGGCCTGTTGTACGACGACACCGCCGATCCCTGCGCCGGCAGCCATGGCCAACTGAAGCACCGAGCTGTTCAAGCTAAGCATAATACCGGATGCTTCGGGAGCAAGCGTCATTAAATAGTACTGTTGGGTCGGACCCGACGACCATGCGGAGAAGGCCCAGAGCATGAGCAGCGGGAAGACGGCCGCCGGGGAGTAGGCGGCTAGCGACAGCAGTACGAGAGACGCTGCGTGAAGAAGCATGCCTCCGATCAGCGTACGGGGGACGCCCCATTTATCGGTGCCGTAGCCTCCGAGCTTTGAGCCGATCAGACTGGCGATTCCGAAGGCGAACAGCCCTGCGCTTACGCCTTGCTCGCTCATGCCGGTCACCGTGAGCAGGAACGGCGAAATGTAGGTGTAAGCGATGGAATAGCCGGAAATCCAGAAGAAAGTGACAAGCAAAGCTACGGCGATTCGCGGCTCTTTGATCAGCGCGAGCTGTTTGCGCAGTGGTACCGGTTCCTCACCATCCGTCTGCGGAATCGTCCAGGAGACGGCCAGGATGGCAAGCAGCCCCAACACGCCGATTCCGGCGAAGGTTATCTTCCAGTCGTAAACGGAGGCGACGACCCTCCCGAGAGGGACACCGACGATCAGAGCGGTGCTGAAGCCCATGACGAGCGTCGCGATGGCGCGTCCTTGTCTCTCCGGCGGGGCCAGCTTGGAAGCGACGGTCAAGGCGGTCACGACGAATACTCCGGTGCTGAGCGCGAGAATGATCCGGGAAACGATCAGAAATTCAAATCCCGGCAGCAGCACGGCCATTCCATTTCCGACGACGAAGACGCCGAGGGAGTAGAGCAGCAGCTTGCGCCGCTCCAGACGAGCGGTCGCCGCCATAAGAATAGGGGTCCCAAAGGCATAGGCCAGCGAGAATACGGTAATGAGCTGACCCGCAGCGGACACCGGGACCCCGATATCCGCTGCGACTTTATCCAAAATCCCGGCGATAATAAACTCCGACGTGCCGACAAGAAAACTGACGACGGCCAGCATGTAAATTTTCCACGTGCTTGACATGATGATAGAAACTCCTCTCTCCACTCCATTATTTTTATATTTCTACAAACATAGAAATAAAACCGAAAAAAAACTACTCCAGCAAATACGGCGCATACTTCTGGGCGATTTCGCGATTCACGCTGTAATAAATATACGTGCCGTCCTTGCGGAGCTTGAGCAGGCCGGAATCCGTCAGTTGCTTCAAATGATGGGACAGCGTCGAGCCCGCAACGCATTCGAGCTTGCTTCCGATATCCGAGCAGCACAGATTCCTTTCTTCCGTCAGCAGCAGGGCGATTTTAAGCCGGGTCGGTTCTCCGAGAGCTTTGTATATTTTGACAGCTTGCTGCAGTTCCGCGTTATTATGCTCCATCGTTGCCTCATCCTTGCCCGTGTATTATTTCTATATGTATCGAAATTAAAGTATCATACCTCGCCGCAAATGTAAATAGGAAATTTGACGGGATAAGCGTATTGCATACCGGTCCCGGAAAGGAAACGGAAGAAGGCAGCGCTTACAATCATTTAATATGTCCATGAAATCTTTTGTTTGGCCACTTTACTGCTGCCGCGAACCGGTGTTAGGGTGGAATAGACGAGTCGTTTCTTTTCCATGGATTGGCAGCTGCAGCAATGGCAAGAATGGTACCAGGCCGGAACAAACGAAGAGAGGTGCATTATGTCAGAACGTAAAAAACGGAAAAAAGCTTTCTCTCGCACCGTCACGAAAGCGGTATCAATAGGGTTGACGGCCGTTATGGCGTCCACTCTGATGTTAGGGCCGAAAGCGGCCCTGGCGATGGAAACGCCGAAAGGGCCGGAGCAGCCTTATTTGTACGGCTATAACGCCAAGCAGATTAAGGAATGGACTCCGGAGAACGACCCGTATGCGAAGTATTTTCGTTCCCGCGTTCCGCTAGCGAAGCGGATCGGAGCGTTCCAGCCGACGCAGGCTCATCCGGAATTAACGAGTACGGCCCAAGTGATGAATCTTTCCGCCGACTACGATAAGGAGGAATGGTTCGAGGGGTACCGCTATAACGACAGCTTCAGCCGCAACGTGCTGAAATATTGGCAGTATCAGGACATTTATGCCTCCTGGCACGGCTTGCCGGTTTACGGATCTCCGACCGAAGAGGGCAAGCGGGATTACGGCGTGGTAAACCTGCCCAATCCGGCTTATACCGATGCGGCCCACCGCAACGGGGTTATCAGTCTGGGCGGCTGGTTCTGGCCGCGCAACATCAATTTTGCGGAACTCGTCGAGAAGACGCCGGACGGCAAATTCCCGGTGGCCGATAAGATGATCGAAATGGCGAAATATTTCGGCTTCGACGGATATTTTATTAACCAAGAAGCGACGATCAGCAAGGAGCATGCGGCTCTGCTGATGGAAATGCTGAAATATATGCGCAGCCAAGGCTTGTATATGAGCTGGTACGATAGCTTGACCGTGGACGGCAAGGTCTCCTATGTAAACGGATTCAACAAGGAAAACTCGCCGTGGCTGCTGGACGAGCGTGACGGAAAGCGCGCGAACGACAGCATTTTCATGAACTACGCCTATACGCCGCAAGGCTTGGAGAGCAGCGCGGACCATGCGCGCAAGCTTGGTCTTGATCCGTATGCCTCGCTCTTTGCCGGCATCGAAAACGACAAATTCCGCTTCGACCGCGGTTTGGAGCTGGATGCGATTTTCAAAAACGACGCTTCCCGTACGCCCCGGACGAGCGTAGCGCTTTTCGGCACGGATATGGTCTGGAACAAAGGTCCTAATCCGTTCGATATCCGCATGCAGCCGGAAATCGAGAAGCGCGAACAGGCCTATTGGTCGGGACCGAAGGGCAATCCTGCGGAGAGCGGCCGGGCGGTCGGCACCGAATATGAGAGCTGGCCGGGAATCGCCCATTACATACCGGAGCGCTCCGTTATCGGCTCCTATCCGTTCGTGACCCGCTTCAACAACGGGCATGGACTCGACTTCTTCGTGAACGGCCGGAAGGCCAGCGATACGGAGTGGAACAACATGGCGGCGCAGGATATCCTGCCGACATGGCAGTGGTGGACACAGTCCGCAGGCAAGCCGCTGACGGTCGGATACGACTACGAAACCGCATGGAACGGCGGTTCTTCCTTGAAGGTGGAAGGTACGGTGAGTTCGAGCCATGCTTCGGATATTCATCTGTACAAAACCGAGCTGCCGGTGACCAAAGACGTGGAGCTGTCGCTGACGTACAAATCGGACGTCCAGCTGCCGGACAAGAAAGGCAACGGTCAGGCGCAAGGGCATCTGAAGAAGGCCGCCGACATTCAGGCGCTGCTTACGTTCAAGGACGACCCGCAGCATCCGGCCGCCGTCGATTTGAAAGCCGCACCGAGTGACGATTGGACCACGGCTACGGCCAAGCTGAAGCCGTTCGAGGGACGCACGATCGCAGCAATTAGTCTGCGCGTCAGTTCGCAATCGGCGGATGACGTGCCATTTAAGGCCAACATCGGAGAATTGAAGCTGACGGACGGCAAGAAACCGCAGGCGCCTGCCGCTCCGACGGGCTTCCGGGTCGAGAAGGCGATGTTCGACGACAATCAAGCCGCGATGTTCGTGAAGTGGGACTTCAACGCGAAGCAGCAGGATGTTTGGTATTACGACCTTATGCGCGTGGCAAACGGCAAGCGCGAATGGGTCGGACGGATTTACGACGAAATGTATTACATCAAGTCGCTTCCTCGTCTCGGCGAGAATGAAGTGAAGCTGGAGCTGGTTGCCGTCGGCAAAGACGGAACGGCGAGCGAGCCGCAGGCGCTGACCTGGAAATGGGGAACCGGGGACAAGGTTCAATTCAACAAAGGTCCGGTTGCCGCAGCTTCCATTCATGCGATGCACCTGCAGGACAACAAGCTGACGATGGAAACCGGGTGGACGAACTATGTCAATATCCGCGTCATGCCTTCCACGGCAGCAAATGTAAACGTCACTTGGACATCGAACAACGAGGCTGTCGCCAAAGTGGATGCGCGGGGCAAAGTGACCGCGATAGGCCCGGGCGATGCGGTGTTGACGGCGCAGACAGGTTCGGTCAACGGCCAGCCGGGCGTGAAGACGGAAATCCGCGTGAAGGTTGTGGCGCCGGAAATTCCTCAGAACGGCGTCGTCCTGCAGGCGGAAAAATACGATCAGTCCAACGGCTTGTTCGTGCCGGGTACTTATGTGAACGTCCGCGACTTGAATTTTGCCGATTGGCTGTCGTTTAAAGATGTCGATTTCGGGGCAAAAGGAGCGTCGAAGCTAACGGTCCGGGCGGCCGTTCTGGCGAAGGATACTCGGGTCGAAGTACGCTTGGGCGGCCCGCAGGGCGAGCTCATCGCAGATGTGGCGCTGCCGGTGGACGCGAAGCAACTGGCGCCGTTCTACAAGAACTATACCGTCGATCTGAAAAAGCCCGTTACCGGGAAGCAGAACGTTCATGTGACTTTTAAAAACCCGAACTATACGAAATGGAGCGTCCGCGATAACGGCATCGCCGATGTGGACTGGTTCCAGTTCCAATAGTTCAAGGTAAGCGCGTTTCCTTCAAGCTTGCGGGTACGTTAAGGCCTCTCGTCCTATGCGACGAGAGGCCTTAGAGTGTTGAGAAGGTGGTCATTTACAAAATAGAGAAGCAAACGGAAGTGGATACCCCACCCCTTCGTAACCTCTATTACCTCAGGAATTCAATGAAGCATTTTCTCCGGTTACATTTGATTTACTTCGAGACCAGATAACCACAGGTATTAGCAAAAGGGCAAGTCCTCCGCCAACAAGCGACAAGGTCGCATAGCTTGAATGAGCTACAACCATACCGGATAGCGCGCCGCCCGAGGCCCCGGCAAGTGCAATCAACACATCAATCGTTCCTTGAGTTTTTGCCCTCGTGGTAGGGTCGGTTGAATCTACAATGATGGCTGTCCCGCTGATTAGGCCAAAGTTCCAACCGATTCCAAGCAACGATAGAGCAATAATAAGTACCAACATAGAATCCGGTGGAGCTGCTGCAGCTGTAATGCCTGCAAGCAATAGAACGCCTCCCGAAGCAATCGACATGGCTGTACGACCGATTTTATCAACCAGAACGCCTGTAATGAGCGAGGGGAAATACATCGAGCCGATATGAATTCCGATGACTAATCCTACTTCTCCCAAGCTATGGCCGTGATGCTTCATGTGGATTGGTGTCATTGTCATGATGGCAACCATAACGATTTGGGTTAAAAGCATGACGGTTGCTCCGACAATCAAGCCGCTGTTGCTGCTTTTGGAAACCCTTGTACCCTCATCGGCTCCTTGACCCTGTCCCATGGATTGTTGCGACTTAAACACAGCCTTTGCAACGACGTAGGGATCGGGACGCAGGAAAATAAAGAAGACAATTCCGGCAAGAATATAAGCTGCTGCAGCCAGGATAAACGGGCCTGCAAGCGCTGGAATCCCAATGGAAGTTGCAAAATGGCCTGTAACATCTACCATATTTGGACCTGCAACTGCACCTAAGGTAGTCGAAACCATAGCAATGCTAATTGCTTTTGCCCGCTGATTAGGCATAGCTAAGTCTGTTCCGGCGTAACGGGCTTGTAAGTTTGTTGAGGTTCCTGCACCGTAAATAAGCAGCGATATGAACAGAAGCAGTATACTATGATTTACTGCTGCCCCTATTACTCCTAATGCGCCAAGCCCCCCGGCGAAGAATCCTCCTGCAAGGCCGAGCCTGCGTCCGTAATGCTCTGATAGTCGCCCTACCAATAAGGCGGCCGCAGCAGAACCAAGGGTAATCAAGGCAGAAGGAACCCCCGCCAAGCTTTCTGCTCCCAACATCTCTTGCGCCAGAAGCGCTCCGACGGTTACCCCGGCGGCAAGCCCTGCACCTCCAAAAATTTGGGAAAGGACTACGATGAGGAGGGAACGCTTATACAGTTTCCTTTGCAAATCCGGGGAAGCTATGTATTGGCGAATCAAGCGGTCTTTGATTTGGGGTTCATGCGTCATCGCCTAGAACCACCTTTCTCATTGTTTATTGATTCCTGAATGTTCTATGTAGCGTTTCCATTCGATTACACCTTCTTCCAAACGAGATGCTTTGATTCCCTTGTTTTTTAAAATTTCAACCGCTTGGGCGGACGTGAGACAATAGGGGCCTCGGCAATAAGCAACGATTTCCTTATCCGTTGGCAAGGATGCCAAGTGTTTCTCCAGATCTTCCATGGGTATGGATATCGCGCCTGGAATATGGCCCGTTTCATACTCGTCTTGTGGTCGAACATCTAATAATACAACTTCTCCTTTCTCCATCCGCTCAAGGAGCTCTTCTAAACCGATAGGCTCCATACTCCTATGATTTTGCAATAGTTCGGTTTTAAGCTTCTGCACCTCTATTAATTGCTTTTCGCTAAGACGATGTAAGGACACCATGAAATCGGCTACAGAAAGTCCGGCAATTTCATAAATAACAAAGTTCCCTTGTCTATGGGAACGGACCAGTCTTGATTCATGCAACGTTTGCAGATGTTGAGATACATTCGCAACAGTCATCCCGGTTATTTTAACGAGTTGATCCACAGATTTGGGACCTTGAGAAAGCAAGTCAAGCAATTCC
The DNA here is from genome assembly GCF_018998565.1 of Paenibacillus oleatilyticus. GTDB lineage: Bacteria > Bacillota > Bacilli > Paenibacillales > NBRC-103111 > Paenibacillus_G > Paenibacillus_G oleatilyticus. Next base: position 179,819 of record NZ_JAHNZO010000002.1, read on the forward strand.
AGCCGTTTGGGACTGGATAAACACTTACCAATACGAGCAAATTCATGATATAACTGATCTTTCCAGATTCGTTCCATGCTCACCATCGTATTGCACCTCAACTATTCAATTGATTTATTGAATAGTTATAATGTAAGGGATCAATTTTGCAGAGTCAAGACTTTGTTTTCATGCTCCAAAATTGCTTTTAATAGCAAGAAAAAAGGGCCTGCAATCTGCCGTATACGGCGGACTGCAGGCTCTTGCATTTTTTCGCTATTCGCTAGCTGGTGGGAATGCCGCGTGCTTTCCAGATCCGGTCGATATCTGAAGCATGCTGGCCGCCGTAAAGCTGGAGATCGGCTTGCTTGATCGCTTTGGCGCCGTCCTTGAAGGTGGCTGTCGGCGTGAGAGAGAAGTGGGATTGGATGATGATTTTGGTGGCTACGTCCCGCCCGAAAGATTGTGCCATATCGTACAATCCACGGGACCAAATTTCGCCGTCTGCGTGCACTTCATTTTGGAGGTCTCGCGGATACACTTTGTTTTCGTCGAGGCGCCGCAGGCATGGCGGATTGCCGCTGGAATACGACGTGGCGTCCCATTCGGCTACGCACGCTTTGCCGAAGCTGGAGGGGGAGGTGGTGTCTTCATAAGTCGCGCCGAGAAAATCGCCGAAGCCTTCGCCCATCGAGCCGCCTTCATGGGAATCGCCGAAGCCCGGCACCTGATTGTCTTGAATCGCATGGCCGTATTCGTGGGCAATGACGCCGGCGTCTTCCGCATCGTCTACCCCGCCGGTACCGAAGGTTAATTCGCCTGTCGACGGCTGATAGTACGAGTTGTCGTCCGGAGACGCGTTGACGTTTACTTTAATGGCACGGTTGTTGACGTTCTTCAAGCCGAGCTGCTGCAAATACCGCTGCAGCGTATCGATGTGGTAATAGGCCATGACGTCCTCGAAGCTGTCGTTAGAACGGGTATAGTTGAATTGGTTGGAGGCCGAATACGTCTTGGCGGCGGAGTTAATGTTGACGTATTGCCCGCGCAGGTAGCCGGAGCCGTCCAAGCCTTGGAGGGTAACGGATTTCAGCTGCTTGGTCAATTCGGAGGAGTCCTTGTCGTTGTTATCTTTGAGGGTGCCGACGGAGCCTTGCGATTCGACAGGGTTGGGGAGGAAAACTTTGCCGGTGCCGTTCACGCGCTGGTTCAAATTCCGTTTGCGCAGCAGCTCACCGCTGCCGGCATGGATGTAGGTTTCCCATGCGCCGTACGGGGCCTTGCTGTGGACGACGACACGGTAGGTAGGCGTAGCGACGCCCTTCTGGATCGTATAGCCGTACTCCTCGGAGGAGGGCGCCCATTCTCCCTGGGCCTGGTCTTCGACGAAGCGGAGCGCCTTGGCCTTCAAATCGCCGGACGGCAGCAGCTGCGACACCTGCTGAACCGTGGTGTAGGGCTCATAGCCGGAGATGACCAAAGGATTATGGAAAGAACGGTCCAGGGTGACGGTTACCTGCCGGTTAAACACCGGGGCGTTGTTCACGATTTGCTGATAACGGACATAATGGCCTGCGTCGGTTTGAATCGTGGTGACATACTTCAAGTCGGACAAATCGGCCTTGAGCTGATACTGCTTGGCGTGCTCCTTCAGATACCGGTCTGCGGCAGCTTTGGCATCGGCGGGCTGCTTCTGCTCGGCGCTGATCGGGGCTTCCGTTTCCGCCATAGCCGTAGGGACCGCCAGGGTGAGTACGATTGCGGCAGCCACCGTACTCCTCCAAAGCTTGTGACGCTTGAACATAAAAACACCTCCATCAAGAATAGGAATGCGTTACGAATTCATTGTATTACTTAATTTGTAATATATGACAGTCATAAGGGGCTTGGAACCTGTCACGATTTAGGCACAGACGGCAGCGTTTGATCCATTGCCTTGGAATAAAAAGGGTGATACAATCAATTTAAACAATGATTAAAACGTTGTTTAAAACGATGATTAACACAATTTGCCGTTTCTGAAGAGGAGGGCGCCTATGCCGCCGGATCAAATGGAAACCAAAGACAAAATTTTGCAAGCGACCTTGGACATGATCAAGAAGGAGGGCTTCGAGAACGTTACGATAAGAAAAATTGCTGCCCACTCGGATACCAATATTGCGCTGATCAATTACTATTTCGGCTCCAAAGAAAAATTAATCAGCGAGGCGATTAAAATGATGCTGCTCGGCTTTCGCGGGACGTTCGATGTGCTGGACGACTCTGCCTTGCCGCCGAAAGAGAGGCTAAAAACGTTTCTGACGCTTTACGTGCAGGTCATTCAGCAGTATCCGGAGCTTGTCTCCCGAATCATCGCCACCGGAACCGCCATGTTCGCATCCCAAATTGAATACGGCGAGTTCCTTCGCGAGATGGGATTTCATAAAATTCAAGCCGTTTTACAGCAGATCACGCAGGAGGACCGTCCGGACAAATTGATGTTGATGATCACGCAGCTGTTCGGCGCAATTTTCCTTCCCGCTCTCATGAAGCCGATTCTCGAATCGGGGGCCGGGGTGAAGATGCTGCCGGTCGGGGAGCAGATCGATTGGTTCTTTGAACGCTATTTTCATGACAAATGAAGAGGACAGGGGAGAGAGCCATGAATTTCTTAAGAAGGTATTGGCAGGACCTGGGGATGCTCGTAGCTCTGGTCGTGTGCATTTACTTGTTCGTGAGCGGAAGCGGGATTCCGAAAATAAACGTGATGCTGTGGCTGAGCTTTATTGCGATTCTGGTGCATCAGTTCGAGGAATACCGCTGGCCGGGCTATTTCGGAGGCTTGTTCAATGCTCTTATTTTTAAAAGCGGACAGCCTGACCGGTATCCGCTGAACCCGCAATCGGCCATGGTTATTAATCTGGTCATCGCCTACGTCTTTTACCTGCTTCCGCTGCTGTATCCGAATGTGATCTGGCTTGGTCTCGCTCCGATGCTTATGGGTTTTTTCCAGTTGATCTGGCACGGCATTTTCGCCAATCTGAAAGGAAGAACGTTCTATAATCCCGGTTTGTTTGCCGTCGTGTTTCTTCATATTCCTGTGGGAGGATGGTATGTCCACCATATCGTGACGCAGGGGCTGGCTACCGTGACAGACTGGATTGCGGGCACCGTTTACTTTGTCATCGCCGTGTATCTTTTGATCATCAAAGGGAATATGTGGCTGAAGGACCCGAACACCCGTTACCGGTTTTCTCTCCAGCAGTTAGGACCCTATAAGCCGAAGGGGATGTAAAGCAAGCGGTGGCGCAGAGCAGGCTCATGCAACTTTTGCGCATGGGCCTGCTTATTTATTTAGAAAAAACCTCAAAAATTGGACCGAACCTGCCGATATAAGCAGTTAGGTTAGGCGGGTTCGCGTTGCGTTCCCCGGGCTGGGCCAAGGGATGGCTTTGGCCGGTCGCAGATCCGGCAATTTTTTCTTCCGATGCCGTTCCGTCCACTTTTGCAGCGCGGTGCTCGCGGCCATGCTGGCTGCAAGGGCGAGCAGCTCCGAAGCGGTTACTTTTCGGACGATCGCGTAGATCCCGGTGCCGGAAATAAACTCAATCACAACGGCCTTCTTGAGATCCGATGCGGATATCGCAAGGAACGGATAGGGGGTGGGTTTGGTTTTTGGGATATGCAAACGTCTGTCCTCCTGCTCTTCGGATATAGCCGGTCTTCGATATAACGTATGGCCGTCGGATTTTGTCCTATGCGGAGGCGGCAAAATAAAAAGCCCGTACTAAATCTTTTTGAGATTTAGCACAGGCTCGCTTGATCGAATGAACTTACTTCATTGAGCTGCCGATAAGACCTATGAACAGAACACCGACGAGCAAATATAAGACAAATCCGATGGCCATCCAGATCAGCCCGGCTTTCGCATAATTCGATTTGCTCGGATTCGCTCCTCCGCCAAAGGCCCATACAAACAGCATAATAAGGTTTACGACGGGAATGATCAAAATCAGCAACGTAACGAGCCAATCTTTCACCGTTATGATCGGCGCGGATTGAGGCTGATTCGCGTAGTTCACGTTCGCCCCGGGATTTACATTTGTGTTCACTTGGAGGTTCCCCCTAAACATATTTTCTTGAGCAATAGACATTTAAGGTGTACGTTAAATATTACAAAAAACTAATATTTTGCCTAATATATTGCTCATATAGAAAATAATATGTTAAATTCCGTATAATTTCAAGATATTTTTTTGTAAAATGTTGTTTAGTGTCATTTCGTGTCGGCGTTCAAACGTTGGTTATGAAGCAAAAAAGCCAAAAACCGCTGCCTCTTGGCCGCGATTCTTGGCGCTTTGTCCTCGGTTCGTAAACATTTGTTAACGTTCCGTAAAGCCGCCAGCCCCCTGATCGAGAGCCATCCGGCTGCATTATTTTTTCTCGAGAGTCAACTGCCAGGAGACGCCGAACTTATCCTGTACCCAGCCGAACTTTTCGCTGAACGGGTAAGCTCCCAGCGGCATAAGAACGAACCCCCCGTCGGACAGCCTGCCGAATACCCGCTCGATCTCCGCATCCGTATCGCATGTTACATATAATGACATGGAAGGGGTAAACGTAAAATTGTGCTTCACGCTGCTATCGATGCACATAAACACTTGTCCGTTCAGTGAAAATAAAGCTTGCACCACGCTTCCTTCGGCACCGGCTTCGTTCGGTCCGTAATGCTGTATGCTGATGATTTCCGATCGGTCAAATAGAGTGATATAGAAGTTCATGGCCTCTTCGGCTTTGCCTTCGAACATGAAGAACGTGGTGATTTTTTGCTTCGCGTTTCCCATTCTAATCCAACTCCTTTATTCAATATACTTGTTCCCATCAGAAGTATTGACGTAAATGTTCCAGATCAGTCATTTAAAATAATAGCAATCCATAAGAAACCAAGGCTTGGTTCGAATGCTAGAATAGAGGAGATTCCAAAAGAGCCTCTTGAATATACCTTGACAGGAATATTCCAATTCGGGTACATTTAATTCATGAATTCGATCTTGAGTGCTCTTGCGGAGCCCAACCGTCTACATATCGTCGAGCTCCTGCGTGACGGACCGCTCACCGTAGGGGAAATCGCCGATCGGCTTGGGCTCCATCAGCCGCAAGCTTCCAAGCATCTCCGCGTCCTTAGCGAAGCGGGACTTGTTGAGATGCAGCCGGTCGCTAACCGCCGGATCTACAGGCTGCGGCCCCAACCGCTCATGGAGCTGGATGCGTGGCTCGCGTCGTTCCGCCGCATTTGGGAGGAAAGGTTCGACCGGTTGGACGAATATTTGCTGGAACTGCAGAAGTCAGAACAGAAGCATGACGACAAACCATAGCCGCGCTGCGTATAGCGGCGTGAGCTGATGGCAAACCGTAGGAGAGGAGGGTCGTTATTTCGTCTCCAGAGACCTGGATGCTTTGGCGCGAGTTAGGCCAGTCAATTACGGGTTTCACGAATGCATCGCAAATTCTCGAAGAGGTGATCGGCCATGGCATTTACAGCAGATAAAGTTTTTATTAATTTACCGGTTAAAGATTTGACCAAATCCGTCGAATTTTTTACGAAGCTCGGCTTTGAATTCAACGCCCAGTTTACCGACGAAAACGCCACTGGTATGATTGTCAATGACAATACGTTCGTCATGCTGCTGGTGGAAAGCTTCTTCAAAACGTTTACGAAAAAAGACATTTCGGATGCCGCCAAAAGCACGGAGGTAATCGTCGCCTTATCCGCCGACAGCCGGGAACAAGTAGACGAACTTGTCCATAAAGCTTTAGCCGCTGGCGGCAAGCCTTCGAACGATCCGGCGGACCATGGCTTTATGTACGCATGGAGCTTCCAGGATATCGACGGTCATCTGTGGGAAGTCATGTATATGGACGCAAGTGCGGTTCAACAAGCGGAATAGGAATAGGAATAGGAATAGCTGCTAAGAACCTCCCACAAATTGGGAGGTTTTTTCATAAGCATGACGCTGTCACGAGCTCATTGAGACGAGAGCTTGCGGCCGGGCGACTATCGCCAGCTGGCGTACGGAAGAAGAGTGTAGTAAGATGACTACAAAAAAGATGCCCAAAGGAGAAGAGCTATGTGCCGAAATATTAAGACGCTGTTCAACTTCGATCCTCCGGCAACCGAGGACGAGATTCAAGCCGCCTCGCTTCAATTCGTAAGGAAGCTGTCCGGCTTCAACAAGCCTTCGAAGGCGAACGAGGAAGCGTTCCAACTGGCCGTCGAGGAAGTCGCTGCGGCTGCCCGGAAGCTGCTGGACTCGCTGGTTACCCAGGCCGAGCCCCGTAACCGCGAGGTGGAAATCGAACGTGCCCGCATTCGATCGGCGAAACGGTTCGGCGTTGGGGAGAAATAAGACCCCGCGGCGAGCGGAGAAGCGGGGATAACATAAACAGCCTCTCAACCCTTAAACGGCGGATTGAGAGGCAATTTGCGTTTTAACAGAACTATTATTTTTTTACAGCATGGATATAATGAATCGTTTCGAATGCAGACAAATAATCCGTCCGCTGACGAAAGAATTGGTCATGGATCGCAGCCGGCGATAAATGTTCATAAATGAGCAAACCCGATTGCTCCAACAGTTTCTCGATTTCGTCATAAGCGAAGCACGATTTCATCGGTTCTCCACTTGCGGCGGCCATTTTCACCATGTTTTCAACCCGATTCGACATCCCTTTTTCTACAAACAGATTTTCGTCCGCATAATCCAAAACGATCGAACTGCCTGCCGGGACTTTGGCAAATAAATGACGGATCAGGCTTGAGATTTCTTCTTTCGTTAAATAATAAGAAACACCCAACAGGCTAAAGAACGTTTTGTGATGTTCAAACCCTTCATCAAATAGATTCTGATAAGCAAACTGACGGGTGAAGTCCATAGGAACAAAATGAAGATGGCCCGGAATGTCAAATTTGGCATGCTCCAACCTTTGCTTTTTCCATTCCTGGGTCGCCGGATGGTCCACTTCAAATATGTTCAAGCTATTTTTCAATTCCGGATGGCGGAAGCCAAAAGTGTCTAACCCGGCTCCGAGGATAACATACTGCTTTAGTCCCAGCTTTACTTCATGAAGCAATACTTTTTCGCAATACGCAGCACGTGCCAGCGGCGTCGGGGAAAGCTGGACTTGGACAATCCATTTTAAAATTTCATCGGGGTCATCCTGAAATTTTTGAGCCATATCTGGATTGAAAAACGGTATGCCTCGAATCATATTTTCTCTGATGTCCGAAAACTCTTTTGGGGAAATAAGGTCGATTGCAAGAAAATCATCGAAAATTTTGGGCGTGTCGTACTGGCTGTGATAGGCTCGACCAAAAGCGGATACGAGGGAAGTTAAACTGGACTCATTCGGCTTCATACAATTATCCTCCAGCATAAACAAAATAAGATTCCCCTGGCCAGGAGAATCTTATTATACACACGATCTATTTAAATGTAAATTATAGCATAAATAAACAATTTTGTCAAGGGTAAAATGCTCATTCCGAACTGCTTGGCAATCTGCTCTAACGCCAGCTTTTAAAAATATGAATTTTATCATTTCCACATTTCTCTTTTTGTTCTTGTTTTTCGAATTACAATAAATGCAGAGGCGGCAATCCAGGTAACGCTGCCATTCGATACAAACGGAGGGGAATGGCATATGAGTTGGAAATGGGGCAAACAACTGCTGCTTTTTGGTTACGAGGAAGCGATGTCTTGCGTGTTTCCCGCTTGCATTTTTCTTTCGTTGGCCTTGTTGAAAATCGCGCCGCTGCCCGGAATGCCGGCTTACGACTGGATGCTCGTCATCTGTATCGCCGTGCAAATCATCATGGTGCGGGCAGGGCTGGAAACGATCGATGAGCTGAAGGTGATCTGCGTATTTCATCTCATCGGACTGGCGCTTGAATTGTACAAAGTACATATGGGCTCTTGGGATTATCCGCAGCCGGGCTGGACCAAAATCGGCGGCGTTCCGCTCTATAGCGGTTTCATGTACGCGAGTGTGGCCAGCTATCTATGCCAAGCCTGGCGCAGGCTTCACATCCGTCTGGACCGGTGGCCTTCTTCCGTCTGGACGGTAACGCTAGGGGCGGCGATCTACTTGAATTTTATGACCCACCATTTCATCCCCGATTTGCGCTGGCTGCTTGCGGCTCTGTTGTTTGTGGTGTTTTTCCGCACGACGCTGTATTTCAAGGTGGGAGATAGCCTGTACCGGATGCCGCTCACGCTTGGTTTTGCGCTTGTCGGCTTCTTCATCTGGATCGCCGAAAATATCGGAACTTGGCTGGGGGCATGGCGCTACCCCCACCAACAAAACGGCTGGAGTATGGTGTCGTGGAGCAAGTTCAGCTCCTGGTTTCTGCTGGTCATCGTCAGCTTTATTATTGTCGCCCAATTGAAGCATGTAAAGGAGCTCCGCCCAAAAAAGAAGGCTACCGATACGAGCATGCGGCACAAAAGGTAGAGGAGGGTCAGCCTGCTTTCAGCACCATCCGCTCGGAAAGCGGGTCCCAAGTCATGTTCAGCCCGCTGAGCTCGTTGAATGCGTCCAGGGATAAATAAAGCGTGCCTTTCTCGACATGGACGGCATAGGCTGCCGCTCGACCATTCAGTGTCGCGCTGCCGTCTTTCAGGTTCACGAGAATCGTTGTGCCGCCTTTGACAATCCGCACGGTGCCGGAATTCGCGTCCCAGTCTGCGGATGCGCCCAGCTTCGCGGCGAGCGCCTTGGCCGGGTAGACGACCGATCGATCGGACGTTATCTTGAACTTGGGATACCAGTACTTGGCCTGCAGCCCGGCGGTTGCGGCATCGAGATCGACGCCGATCGTTTGGGCGCCGGCTTTGGCGATGTCCGTATTGTCGATTTTTCCCTTCACCAGCTCGGCAATCGGCCCGTAGGCCCAGACGCCCACGTCCACCCCGGAATGCCCGTGGCCGGACCATCCGACCAGCAGCCGCTTGGAGATAACGGCGTTATAAGCGCCTTCCCGCTCATAGTCCGTCCCGTCGCCTTTCAGAATGAAACGGGCCTCCTCGTCGCTGAGATCCGCAATCGATGTGTTCGTTTGAACGAGCTGCCTAATTTCCTCCGGCGTTCGGGCTTGCTCAAGCGCTGCATTCAGCGCCTGGGAAGATTGCTTTGGCCGGTTCCAGAGGTCGATATTTAACTCGTACCTGTTATCCCGGCCCAGAGACAGACCGCCTGTCTCATGGTCTGCGGTTACGACGACGGAGGTGCTACCGTCTTTTTTGGCGAAATCCATCGCCGTCTTCACAGCCGCGTCGAAGTCCAGCACTTCCTTGACCATGGTCGGCAAATCGTTGGCATGCGCGGCGTGGTCGATCCGGCCGCCTTCGATCATGAGCACGAAGCCTTCGGGCTTGGCCGAAAGCAGCTCGATGGCTTTTCCCGTCAGATCGGTCAGGCTAGGGGAAGAGCTATCGCGGTCGATGGCGTAGTCGAAGTGCGACCGGCTGAACAGGCCGAGCACTTTGTCGTGCCCTGGGGTCAGCGCCTGAAGTCCGGTCCGATCTTTAACGACGGAATAGCCTTTGGCCTCGAAATCAGGAACGATCGTTTGGTCCGGACGTTTTCCGCCGGCATCCTTTCCGGTAAAATAATCCTCGCCTCCGCCGAGCAAAACATCAACGCCGCTTTCCAGCATTTGCGAAGCGATGGCCGCTTCGTTCTTGCGGCTGCGTACGTGGGAAGCGAACACGGCCGGCGTTGCGTGCGTGATTCTTACCGTCGAGACGAGTCCCGTCGCTTTACCTTTCGCTTCCGCGGCTTCAATCACGGAGGCGTAGGGCATAGCCACCTCTTCATTGGAGAGACTGACCGCGGAATTGTACGTTTTGCGGCCGGTGGCCAAAGCGGTTCCCGCGGCTGAGGAATCGGTAATCATGCCGGATTCGACGGTTCCGTCCGCTTCCCCGCGTTCCGAAAACGTACTGGCCTGGCCGACATAGTACCCGTCCAAATGCAAGCTCTCCGCTCCCAGAATGGCTTTGGAATAAAGCCGCGCGGCCGTAACCTGAGCAGGGCCCATACCGTCGCCGATCAGCACGATCAGGTTTTTGGACCGCGGTTTCGCTGCCTCATTCCCAGCGTGTAGTGAAGCCGGGATCAGGCTGCTTAATAAAAAGGATGCAATAATAAGACGTGCGGCTTTTTTCTTCATCATCAATTCCTCCCATCGGTATATAAATATCCCAACTTATAATAGTATAAGTAAAATTATGTAATTCGTAAAATGTTTAGGAAAATTAAATCCGAGCTGCACATACGGAAGTGGGGGATATCCCGTAAGAGTTTACTCGGCGGTGTTTTTTCTTTTAGGCTCTGGTATTACACCTCCATCGAATGGAAATAAATGAAGCATAACGAAAAGCTGGAGGTTTCGTATGATCGAAGGGACCAAGCCGCCAAGCGATAACCCTCAATTTGACAAAAGCGACGCCCGATCTTTCGTCGATCTGCTGATCCATACGATTGGAAATCCGCCCGATCTCGTTTATCAATCGTTTACCTTCGGCCCGAACCTGGAAGGCACCTATTTATTTATTGAAACTTTGGCGGATAAGAGAAAAATCGAAGATAACGTTCTTCGTACGTTTGCCGGGGAGACGTTGTCTGCCGCTTGGGACGGCGAGTCAGAGCTTGGAGCACTGCTATCGCGCAGGATACCGGTTGCCGCGATATCGGCCTCGTCCGAATTGAAGTCATGCGCGCAAAGTCTTCTGGACGGAAAGTGTCTGCTCGTCATCCCGGAATCGGAGCATGTGCTCGTGCTCGATACGGCGAAATTTTACCAGCGTACCGTGACCGAGCCCAAGATGGAAAACACCGTACAAGGGCCGCACGAAGCGTTTATCGAGGACATTGCGACGAATGTCGGCTTGATCCGCAAAAGAATCCGTACGACCGCTCTACGTTTCGAGTCATTGCAGATCGGCACGGCAACCGAAACCAAAGTGCTTATCGTCTATATGAAGGATCTTGCACCGGAGGAAGTGATTAGCGAGTTCCAGCGAAGAATCAGGTCGATGCATACGGATAGTATTCTGGACAGCACTTATGTGGAGGAATGGATTCAGGATAAAACGTTGACCATCTTTCCGACCTTAATGAGAACGGAACGGCCCGACGTCGCGGCATCTCATCTGCTGGAAGGAAGGGTCGCGGTCATGGTGGACGGCAGCCCGCTGACGCTGATCGGCCCCTTCACGTTTATGCAATACTTTACGTCTCCCGAAGATTATTACCAGAGAGCGGATATCGCGACCTTCTTGTTATGGATCCGGTTCTTGGCGTTCCTGCTTGCCATATCCGTTCCATCGCTTTACATCGCCGTAACTTCTTACCATCAAGGGCTGCTTCCGCCTGCGCTGCTGATCAATATTTCCGCACAGCGGGAAGGGGTACCGTTTCCCTCTTACATGGAGGCGTTTCTCATGATGCTCATCTTTGAAGTGCTGCGCGAGGCGGGCCTGCGCATGCCGCGGATTGCCGGTCAAGCGATATCGATCGTCGGAGCGCTCGTGTTGGGCGAAGCGGCGGTCAATGCCGGCCTCGTATCGGCAGCGATGGTCATTGTGGTAGCCGTTACCGCGATTGCCAATTTTGTCGCTCCTTTCTACAACTTCGGGATTGCGCAGCGGTTTCTGCAATACGGATATATGATTTTGGCCGGGTTTATGGGGGGCTTCGGCATTTTATGCGGAGTGCTGTTCACGCTCGTTCATCTGGCTTCGCTCCGGTCGTTCGGCGTTCCTTACTTGGCTCCGGTTGCGCCGACGTTCTTCTCGGACTGGAAGGACATCTTGGTCCGGGTGCCGCGGCCGTGGATGACGACATTTCCCCGCATGAACGACGCCAAACGGAAAAAAAGGTGAGCTGCATGATGCTTCAAACATTCGTTCGTGCAGGAAAGCTGCTGGCGCTGGCGGCGGCCTGCTGCAGTCTTGCGGGCTGCTGGGATATGGTTGAGGTCAATCAGCTCGCCATTGTAGACTTGGTCGGAATGGACAGGGAGCCCGGTAACGGGAAATACACGACGTACTATCAAGTGATTAACCCTCCGGGAATCGCCATACAAAAGGGAGCGGGCATCAAAGCTCCGGTATATACGTACAAGGTTGAAGGATTCTCCGCAGTGGAGTTGGCTGAAAAAACGTTCGATATTGTTCCGAGGCGGCCTTTCTATGATCACTATCAAGCGCTGATTGTGTCCGAACGGTTTGCAAAAGAAGGATTAAGAGAAATGCTTAATTTTCTTGAGAAACGGCCCGATCGAAGGGCTACGATTCATTTGCTCGTCACGGATTCGCCGCTCTCGGATATGATGAAGACTTATATTCCGCTTGAAAGACTGCCGGGCCGGACCGAACGTTCGATGATTGAGTTTCAATCCAAATACTCCGGTCGGGAAAGTAAGCGATCCCGCATGAAAGATTTGGTCGAGAACATGGAAAGCTCCATACTAACGGTCCTGCCGATCGTAAGTTTATCCGGAACCAAGCCGATGCCGACCACCAAACGGTACGAACAAATCGATGCCAATCAAGGGAACTACGTCATGAAGGGTGCCGCCGTATTCAAGCACGATCGGATGATCGGGCGGCTGGAACCGTCCGATACGTCTTGGTTTTATTTATTGGACGGGCGGATTGGCGTGTTGAACGAATCGATGATAATCAACGGGGAGCGCGTCGATCTTCAAGCTCCGAAGCCTGAGGTCCGCCGGCAGCTGACGGCAGTGTCCGGTAAACCGGTATTGAAAATGGATATTTATGCGCAGGCGCAGATTTACGACAACGATCAGAATGTAAAATTAACCGAACAAAATTTGGCTGAGATTAAAGCGCAGTTTAACGAGCAAGTGAAGAAAAAAGCTTCCGAGTTTTATGAGAAAACAAAACGGCTCGGGTGGGACCTGCTCGGAATCGAAGCGCAAATCAAGCGCAAATCGGGTAAAGAATGGGCGGATATCAAGAAGGAGGAAGGGGCTTGGAAAAAAACGGAGCTTCAGCTTGCCGTCCATTGCACCATCCGAACCATCGGCACGACCATCGATCCGTATAAAGAGAAGAGGGGATAGCGCTGGAGAATGCTCGCATCGGCGGTTGGCAGTTTTTTTTGCTGGTGTTTAACTTTACGATAGGCACCGCTTTTTTTCTTCGACCGGGCGGGATGATTGCCGCGGCCAAGCAGGATGCTTGGCTTGTGCCGCTGTGGGCGGGGGCTGCCGTCCTCTTGGTCGCTTGCCTGTGGCTCGTTCTGGCGAAAGGAAATCCCGGGCTGAGCATCGTCCAGATTTGCCTCAAGGCGGCGGGAAATAAAATCGGCGGGTTTATCGCGCTTTTGTATATCTCGTTTTTTATCCAGACCGCAAGCTGGGTGACCCGTAATTTGGGGGACTTTATGAAATCGACCCTGATGCCGAATACGCCGATTTCCGTATTTCACTTTATGTTTTTGATCGTGGCGTGCTATGCGTCCGTCAAAGGGGTGGAGAGCATCGCGCGGGTCAACGAGCTTCTAAGCCCTGCGGTCGTTTTCATGCTGGTCGCCATCTGCTTGTTTGCGATGTCCGAATGGAAGTGGGAACGCTTCGAGCCCATGTTTCGGTTAAACGTGTGGGAGACGATGAAGGAGACAAGAGCTATTATCGGGTTCCCGTTTCTCGAAGTCATCACCTTGACGATGCTGGTTCCTTATGTGAAGAGCAGGGTCAAGACCGCATTGCTGCTTGGCATCGGACTGGCGACCCTTTTCCTGAGCGGAATTATTTTTGTGACGATCGGCGTGCTTGGCGTGACGCGGGCTTCCCATTTTACGTATCCGCTGTTTATTATCGCCCAAGAGCTGCGGATTGCGGAATTTATCGAACGCGTGGAAACGACGATCGTGATCGTCTGGCTCGTATGGATATTCGTCAAGCTGTGCATCACGTATCATTGCACGGTGACCGGCATCTGCCAATTGTTTCGGCTGAGCGACCGAACATGGATCGCCATTTCGCTCTTACTATTGGTATCCGGCTTTGCGATTACGTTCAGCGAGAACGTCGTAGAAAATATCGAGTGGGATAGGCGGTATATTTTTCAATACACCAGTCTTTACGGAGTCGTGTTCCCCATCCTGCTTATTATTCTGACCCGGATTCGCAGAAACCGGAACAAAGACGGGGGAGGGCCCCTGTGATCTGGTTCATCGTAGGCTTCCTCGCAGCGCTCGGAGTTGGCCTTGCTATGATGCTGCGCAGCCATAAATCGATAAAGGAAATCGGACTGTTCGTCACCTTGTCCTGCTTTGGCTGCATCGTATGGATAAGTATTTTTGTCCATCACAAAATCAATCCGCTCCGGTGGCTTGGCTGGCTGCTCGACCGGGCAGGCCTATAGGCGCCCCGACAGGCCAAGCCCCCGTCCTCTTAAATTAATAATCCGCCCCGCTCCTTATGGCGAGCGATGACAATCTCGCTGTGAACCGAAGTAATCCCCCGAATCGATTGAAGCTTCTTCATGTACCGCTCGGCATGCTCCGGATCGTCCAGCAGAGCATGGACATGCAGGTGCGGCTTGCCGCTCATCTGGTACACGTTCGTGATTTCCTCGTCTGCTTTCAGCTCGCCGATCACCTGCTGCATACTTTCCCACGTGACTTCGATGTCAAAATACATCGACAGCATTTTGCCTGCTTTGAGCGGGTTCACGGTAATCGTGAACCGGTCGATAATGCCGCTGCTGACCAACTGGTTGATCCGGTCGCGGACGGCCGCGCGGGTCAGGTTGACAAGGCGGCCCAATTCCGCGTTGCTCAGCCGTCCGTTTTCGGATAAATACTTCAGAATCTGCGTGTCGATTTCGTCCAAATGTTTAAACTGCATGCGCTTCAACCTTTCGCGGAAACTTTATGTTTATTATATCATATACAATGTAAAGTGAACATGTACATATATTGATCGAAAGTAAATTATGTAGTATACATATGTATGTGGGTAAACGAAGGGAGTGGGAGAGTTTGACCATTATGGCAGCAGAAATTTTAATGATTTCCATCTTGGCGGGCATTGTCGGTTCCGTTCTCGGGCTTGGAGGAGGCATCGTCGTGACGCCGGCGCTGACGCTTCTGTTCGGCGTAGACATCCGGCTTGCCATCGGGGCAAGCATCATATCCGTGATCGCGACTTCGAGCGGAGCGGCGATCGCTTACATCAAGGACCGGATCACCAATGTCAGAGTCGGCATGTTTTTGGAGATCGCGACGACGATCGGGGCGATTACGGGGGCGTTCCTGGGCGGTCTGATGTCCCCCGCGGTCCTGTATGTCATTTTCGGGCTGCTGCTTCTGTATTCCGCATTGGCGATGCTGAAGAAAGCGAAGAGCGAGCTGCCTCAAGACGTTCCGCTCCATCCGTTAGCCCGGAAGCTCAAGCTGCAAGGGGCGTACTATGACAAGGCGTTGAACGAAAATGTCTCTTATCACGTCGACAATGTGTACGGCGGCTTCGGAGTCATGTACGGAGCGGGCGTCGTATCCGGCTTGCTGGGGATCGGCAGCGGCAGCTTTAAGGTGATGGCGATGGACGTGTTTATGAAGCTTCCGCTCAAAGTATCCAGCGCGACGAGCAATTTTATGATGGGCGTAACAGGCGCGGCCAGCGCGGGTGTGTATTTGTTCAGGGGAGACATCGACCCGGGGATAGCCGCTCCCGTCGCTTTGGGCGTATTGATCGGAGCGACGGCCGGAGCCAGAATCATGCAGCGGATGAAAAGCACGACGATTCGCAAATGGTTCATTCCGGTCCTAACGTACGTTGCCGTACAAATGATCCTGCAAGGAACGGGGGTTATCGCATGAGCCAGGGGGATGGGCGTCAAGAGAGCGGTCGTTCGATTACCGTCGTGGAGCTTAGGATCAGCCAATATTTGCGGGCGGGAGTGCTTCTGAGCGCGGCCGTCATTTTATTGGGGCTGGCACTCTTCCTGATTCTGGGAGACAGCGGATACCCGGGAAGGACGTTTCCGGCCCGTCTGCCGGAAATCGGGCAAGGCTTGCTGCAGCTTAAGCCGTACGCCGTCATTTTGACGGGGCTGCTGATGCTAATTCTGACACCGGTATTTCGGGTAGGGATTTCGATCCTTGTCTTCCTGAAGGAGAAAGATTATTTATACGCGGGCATCAGCCTGCTTGTTTTTCTCATTCTGATCGTCAGCTTTTTGCTCGGCAAGGCTTAAGCGCCTGCTTGGGAGTGCGCTCTGCTACTTTTTGCCATGGGTATCGTCATTATATAGAGGGCTTTATGGCGGAACGATTGCGCAAATCCCAAGAATCGAAGGTCGAGGTATCCGTATGATATTTTTGGATAAGCTGAAAAAAATAGACCGCGGCATCGTTGTGCTTCTGCTGTGCTTGATGGCCGCCGGTACAGTGGCGGTTTACCGGGCCACCGCAGGGACCAAATTGGATGGACTGCATATCAGCAGCATGATGTATTTCGGCGTCTTTTGCATTCCGATGCTGCTGGTCACGGTGCTTAATTACCGGTTACTCACCGGCAAGCTGGCGTATTATTTGTACGCCTTCGGCATCGGAATGCTGGCCTACGTCCATTGGAAAGGGCAGGTCGTGAACGGCGCGGCCCGGTGGTTGAGCATCGGTTCCGTGGAAATTCAACCCTCCGAACCGGTGAAACTGTTCACGATTCTGCTTGCTGCCCATTTGCTGCAAAAGCGGGAGGGAGAGAAGCTGCGCTTCGTTCAGGATCTCCTTCCCGTCTGTGCCGTTTTTGCCTTGCCTATCCTGTTTATTTTGAAACAGCCCGATTTGGGCACGGCTCTCGTATTTGTCGGCATCTTCTTCGGGATGCTGTGGACGGGCAACATTCGATTGTCGTATATGCTGACCGCCGTTGGCACTGCCGGGATTGCGGTAGGGTCAGTGCTGTGGCTGTATTATGCCGACCGTGAACTGCTGTCGAAGATCGTCAAGCCGCACCAGATGGCGAGAATCCAGACGTTCCTGGAACCGGGAAGCGATCCCCAGAAGTCGTGGCATTATGAACAAGCGCGAATCGCCATCGGTTCGGGCCAACTGCATGGAAATAACGGTCTGTACCAGCAGCAGGGTTTTGTCCCTTACGCCTACTCCGATTCGATCTTCGCGGTTGTCGGTGAAAAGTACGGATTTTTGGGCGCGACGATTTTGCTCATGCTGTATTTTTTGCTGATCTACCGGATGGTCGGCATTATTTTGGAGACGAAGGAACTAGCGGGCTCTTACCTTGTGTCGGGAATGACGGCCATGCTTGTCTTTCAGATTTACGTGAATATCGGGATGCATATCGGATTGGTGCCGCTGACCGGGATCTCTCTGCCGTTCATCAGCTACGGAGGAAGCTCGCTGCTCACCAATATGGTTGCGCTCGGCCTAGTTTTAAGCGTCAAAATTCATCAAGGCTCGTTCGAATAAGGCGTTCTTGCTCTAACCTGTACCTGATTTGCACCGGATCTGCATTTTATCTTCACTTCTTCCTATTATTCTTTCTTGAAGTGGGGCGCGAAGGGGAATAGAATGATAGGGACAATGAAGGCAACGGGAGAGCATGCGATGCAGAGAACGATATTAATCGTGGAAGACGAGCCGATTTTACGCGAAATTATGAAGGATTATTTCATCAACGAAGGCTTTGACGTGCTGGAAGCGGGGGACGGGAAAGAAGCGCTGTCGCTCTTTCAGGATCGCGAAGTGCATTTGATTATTTTGGATATCATGCTGCCGGAGCTGGACGGCTGGTCCGTATGCCGGCGCATCCGCAAGAGCTCGAACGTTCCGATCATTATGCTGACGGCCCGGGTGGATGAGGACGATACGCTGCTCGGATTCGAGCTGGGCGCGGATGACTATGTGACCAAGCCGTACAGTCCCCCGATTTTATTGGCCAGAGCGAAACGGCTGCTCGACAGCAGAACGGTTCGCGAGCCTGCGGACGACATAAGCGATAGGTTAGAAAGCGGTAACGGCATTGCAGTGCATTTTCCCTCCCGCACCGTGACGGTAGACGGAACGAACTGCAATTTGACGCACACCGAATTTGAAATACTAACGTATTTAATGAAAAATAAAGGGATCGTCATTACAAGAGAACAGCTCATTACCAAAATTTGGGGATATGACTTCGTAGGCGACGAACGCACCGTCAATAGCCACATCCGCAATCTGCGCCACAAATTAGGGAACAAGTCCAAATGCATCAGCACGGTTGTCCGTTCTGGCTATAAATTCGAGGATCACGCATGAAGATCGGCATCGTATCTAAGCTGTTTTTGCTGACGACCGCGTTATGCGTGCTTGTTCTGACGATCATTTTTGGCGGACAAGCCATATTTTTTAAACAATTTTATGTGTATCAAAAAGAGGAGGATGTAAAGACAGCCCTTCAAGCTTATAAACAGGATTACCTGAAAAATGCCGGAGACGCACAGGCCATGGCCAGGCTTGAGCAAGATTTCTATCGAAAGCACAGCACCTGGATCACGACATTGGATGCCATGGGCAATTTGATATATACGGACGATTTTTACATGGAGGTCCGCTTGGAGCGCTCTACGTACACACCCGCCCTTTCCGGCAAAACGATGACCATCCCGCTGTACAGTGTCATGAATGTGGAGGATTTCAGTAAAGACATTCCGTTTCTTGAACCATTTATTAAAGAGGGGCTGCCGATTACTATAGAAGGCATCATGGTGAAAAACCGGTTGTTTCCGCAGCGGATGGGGCCGAATGTATCCGAACTGAGAAAGGAAGCCCGGCTGGAAAATCAGCATCTGGTGAAGAAGGAGTATGAAGTCGTCTCCCGGTTCGAGAATGGGTTCAAGTATCGTGAAAAGTATCCCACCGATCTTGTTATCGGAACGATTACGAAAGTCGAGACACCGGAAGGAACGGGAATTTCGCGCTATACGAACCATTTGTTTCTGGAACGGGTCAAAGCTTTTCAAGCGGATCTTCTTTTCGGTGACTATGAAGGCGATTCGAATCCGAATCGGATCATGAATTATGAAGAAAACCATGTGAATTACAAAATATTCGTGGACCGTATCGAAGATCCGGCAGGGAATCCCACATACATTTTCGCGATGACGTCACTGCAGCCTGTAGATGAGGCCGCGGGGGTGATGCAGGATTACTATGTATATATCATTATCGCCACACTGCTGCTCGTGCTGCTGGCATCGTTCTATTATTCCCGCGGGATTGCCCGTCCTTTGCTGCGCATCAACCATACGACGAGAAAAATTGCGGAGCTGGACTTTTCCGAAAAAATTCCGATCACAACCAAGGATGAGATCGGAGACCTGTCGCGCAATATTAACGAGCTTTCCGACCGGCTGCATTCCTACATTGAACAGCTTCAGCAGGATATCGAGAAAGAAAAGCAGCTGGAGCATACGAGGAAAGAATTTATTTCCGGCGTATCGCACGAATTGAAGACGCCGCTGAGCGTGATCCAAAGCTGTCTGTCGATTCTGAGGGACGGGGTGGCGAGCCACAAGCGAGACCACTATTTCGCCGCTATGGAGAACGAAGTGAAGAAGATGGATCTGCTCATCGTCGATATGCTCGATCTGGCGAAATACGAGTCGGGGACGTATAAGATGAAGATGGATTCGTTCGCGATCGATGACGTCATCGGGCAGGTATGCGAGAAGTTGGCGATCGAAATCGAGCAAAAGCAATTGCAGCTGCACCTCCAGCTGTCCCCGGCTATCGTGATTGCCAATCAGCACCGGATCGAACAGGTGATCGTCAATTTCTTGACCAACGCCATTCGGCATACGCCGGAACGAGAATCCATTTACGTCTCGACCGTCGAAGAGCGCGATACGGTGATGGTCCGTATTGAAAATAAAGGGGCTTCCATCCCGGACGAGTATCTGGAAAAAATCTGGGACCGGTTTTACCGCGCCGAGCCTTCCCGTCATCGTTCCACGGGAGGAACCGGGTTGGGGCTTGCGATCTGCAAAAAAATATTGGAGCTGCATGGCGTATCTTATGGCGTGACCAATACGGCGGACGGCGTGCTGTTCTTTTTCCGCCTGAATAAGAAAGTGTAGAACTTCGGTTCTGCACTTTTTTTGCATGTCCGCAGAACTCGCTATTCTTTAATTCATCTGAATGCGATCTGCATTTCATCTTCATCTTACTCTATTAATCTATCGATAGAGAGAGGAGATGGATGGAGTGGGAAGCAGGAAAAGAGCAAGAAGATGGGGCTTCATACTGGCTGCCGCAGGACTGCTGTTTTTCGGGCTGTCGAAGGTGACGGCTTTTCCTGAAAAGGAGGTCTCGAAGCCCAGTGGTGCGCCTGCGGATACGAAACCGGCAGCCGCTGCCGGCGGCAAGCCGCAAGGGAAAGTCGTCTACTTGACGTTTGACGACGGCCCGAGCGAGTGGACGGGGGAATTTCTGGACGTCCTGAAGCAGAATAACATCAAAGCGACCTTCTTTATGCAGGGGAGCAATTTAAAACGCGCCAATTTGCAGGATCAGGTGAGACGAGCCGTGCGGGAAGGGAACTACGTCGGCGGTCACAGCATGACGCATCAATATAAGAAGCTGTACGATGAGAAGCAATTCGTGCCGGAGATGAAGCAAACGTTGTCGCTCATCCGCCAAATCACGGGCGAGAATCCGCATTTGGTGCGCCCGCCGTACGGCTCGGCGCCGGGGTTAAACGATAAGCGCCTTCGCGATCAAATTGTGCAAGCGGAAATCAAGGTGTGGGACTGGACTATTGATTCGAACGATTGGAACCTTAAAAACCGCCCGAGCGAGATCGTCGAAAACATCAAGAAGCAGACGAAGGCGGACCTGGAAGTCGTACTCATGCACGAAAAGCCGCAAACGCTGCAAGTGCTGCCTGAAATCATCGATTTTTATAAGCAAAAGGGCTACAAGTTCGCCGTCTATGACGAAACGAAGCATTTTCACCTGAATTTCATGAAAGATCATCGCTTGTAAATCACAAAGGAGTGGGAATTGAAATGGCAAACAAAATGGTAAACAAAATGACGGCCATCGTACTGACAGGAGCTATCGCATTTACGTTGGCGGCCTGCGGAAATCAAGAACGGGAGCAGGGCCTGGCCGCTGCAACCCGTGAGAAGGAAGCGGCTGCTGCGACCGCCGAAGCTTCTTCGTATAAATCGATGTTTAGCTCAAGCGTCTTTCTCGGGGATTCGATCACGGAAGGGTTATCGTTCCACGGAGTGCTGGATGATAAAAACGTGATGGGCAAAGCAGGGGCGACCGCGATGTTCGCCCTGGAGGATGTGGACGACTTGGCCGGACGAAACCCGAAGCATGTCTTCATCCAATTGGGGTCGGACGACCTCCTGTGGCCTACGGACAATCCCAAGCAATTTTCGCTGACGAACTACGCGAAGCTGATCGGTAAAATCAAGGAAAAGCTGCCGAAAGCGAAAATCACGATTTTATCGGTCACTCCGGTGACGGCGGAAGCGGAGAAGAGCGAGCCCCGCTATAAAAACATTGCGGATTATAATCAAGGCCTGAAGGAACTGGCTGCCAAGGAAAAGGTGGACTACACCGATGTATCCCCGATTTTTACGGCTCATCCGGACCTGCACGATAAGGACGGCATCCATATGAAGGCCGAATATTATACGCAGCTGCTGAAGCTTTTGCGGGATCAAGTGAAATAGGGGCTTCCGACAAGGAGTGAACGGGCATTGGTATTCAGCAGTCTGATCTTTCTATTCTTGTTTCTGCCTTTGACGCTTGTCGTTTATTATGTGTCGCCTGCCGGACTTCGCAATGCCGTGCTGCTCTTCGTCAGTCTGGTTTTTTATGCCTGGGGAGAGCCGGTCTATATCGTCATCATGGTCTTTTCAACGCTGTTCGACTATGCGAACGGGCTGCTGATCGATAAGTACAGAAGCCGCAAAAGCATCGCCAGAACGATATTCATCGGCTCCATCGTCGTCAACCTGGGTATTCTCGGCTTCTTCAAATATTACGGCTTCCTCGTGGACAATCTCAATCAGCTGTTCGGCTTGTCGATTCAGGCGGCGGCGCTCCCGCTTCCGGTCGGCATCTCGTTCTATACGTTTCAGACGATGTCTTATGTGGTGGACGTGTACCGGGACAAAATCCCGACGCAGCGCAACCTGCTGTCGTTCGGCGCCTATATTACGATGTTCCCGCAGCTTGTTGCGGGTCCGATCGTCAAGTACGGCGATATAGCGCATCAGCTCACGGACCGGAGCGTGACGTTGGACCGGTTCGGCGAAGGGGCGGCGCTGTTCATCCGGGGGCTTGCCAAAAAAGTGCTTCTAGCCAACAACATCGGGCTGCTGTGGGCAAGTGTGAAAGCGACGCCCGCGGACGAGCTGACCGTGGCTTCCGCCTGGCTCGGCATCATCGCTTTCACGTTTCAAATTTATTTCGATTTCAGCGGCTATTCGGATATGGCGCGCGGCCTCGGCAAAATGTTCGGGTTTGATTTTATGGAAAACTTCAACTATCCGTATATTTCCAGAAGCGTCACGGAGTTTTGGCGCAGGTGGCACATTTCGTTAGGCTCCTGGTTCCGGGAGTATGTGTATATTCCGCTTGGCGGCAATCGGATGGGGACGCTGATCCAGTTCCGAAATTTGCTGGTCGTATGGTTTTTAACCGGATTATGGCACGGGGCAAGCTGGAATTTTGTCATCTGGGGCTTATATTTCGGGTTCTTCGTCACGGTCGAAAAGCTGTTTCTGCTAAGATGGCTGCAAAATAAACCCGGCTTTGTCGGGCATGCGTATACGCTTGTGATCGTGATGGTCGGCTGGGTCTTTTTCGAATTCGAGAAGCTGTCGTCAGCCACCGCATATATCGGAACGATGTTCGGCTTCGGGGCGCACGGCCTCGCGGATAACCGCACATGGTACGAGTTGTCGGCGAATTTGCTCTTGTTAATCGTATTGGCCCTATGCTCGACTCCGTTTCCGAGTAAAGCTCTGAACCGGCTTACGGAAAGGTTCCAAAAGACAGGCGTTATCGCCGTTCCTGCGGTCTATTTCGTCTTGCTGTTTCTGTCAACGGCCTATTTGGTCAATGCCACCTACAACCCTTTCCTCTACTTTAGATTTTGAAGAGGGTGATCTTATTTATGCACAAGTACGGTAAACGATCGCAATCGATTATCGCTATGCTGCTCTTGTTATTTCTCGGAGGCGTGCTGATTGTAAATTTGTTCAAGCCGAGCCAATCGTTCTCCGAAGCGGAAAACCGAAGCCTGGAGCAGCTTCCGCCGCTTTCGTTGCACAGCCTCGTTTCGGGAAAATTTACTTCCGGCTTTGAGAAATATATCTCCGATCAATTTATGGCCCGAGATTTCTGGATCGGCGTCAAATCCGATACGGACCGGGCGATGGGAAAGAAGGAGAGCAACGGGGTTTACCTCGGGAAGGACGGCTATCTCATTCAAAAGTTTACCCCGCCTGCAGAGGGCGATATGGAAATGAAAGTAAATGCGATCCATTCGCTCGCTAAGGCTTCGCCCGGACTGCGTACGTTCGTCATGCTCGTACCTACCGCCGCCAGCGTGCTTGCGGATAAGCTTCCGGACTACGCTCCGGCCGGCGAGGAGCTGGCGAATCTCGATCAAGCGGGGCGGTCGCTCCACCGGGATATCCGCTTTGTCGACGTATATCCCGCGCTTCATGCGCAGCGGGAACAATCCGTTTACTATAAAACCGATCACCATTGGACGACAAGAGGCGCATTCTACGCCTATCAGGAGCTAAGCAAGCGGATGGGGCTGACCCCGAAGAAGGAAGAGGATTTTACGATCCGCACAGTGACGGACGAGTTCTACGGTTCGCTGTATTCGAAGAGCGGCTTCCGACATGTCGAGCCTGACAGCATCGAGCTTTATATGCCGAAGGCGGGCGGGAGCTGCACCGTAGCCTACGTCGAAGAGGGGCGAACCTCGGATTCCATGTATGCGATGGACAATCTCGGCAAGAAGGACAAGTACACGGTATTTTTCGACGGCAATCATTCGTTAATACGAATAACGACGGGCCTTCGCGACGGAACGAAATTGCTGGTGGTCAAGGATTCGTATGCCAACAGCCTCATTCCTTTTCTGACACCGCATTTCAGCGAAATTTATGTCGTCGATCCGAGATATTACGAGGACGACTTGAAGACGCTCATTCAAGAGCGTCAAATCCGCGACGTGCTGCTTCTGTATAACGCCAATACGTTTTTTGAAGATCCGTCGTTGAACCGGCTGGCCGAGCCGGCGGAATGAGCCGAAGAAGAGAGGGAAGTACGATGTTAAGGTTATTTACAAAAGTGAACAGGAAGCGGTTGATCCTGCTGCTGGCGATTACGGTCGTTTTCGCTGCCGTGATGACAGGATGCTCCGGCAAACCGGAGGGGGAGCGCAGCGAGGTGACGATCGGCGAACTGGCAAAACACCTGAAGCAAACAGTGAACCTGGAAGAACTGAAGCAGCGGGACAAGGAGACGCTAAAGCGGCTGTATCGTCTCGGCGAAGACGAAGTCGAGGACTTCGTTCTGTATACGGCTGCATCGAATGTGAAAGCGGACGAAGTGGCTGTCATTCAAGCGAAGGATGCGGCCCAAGCGGAACGCGTCAAGCAAATCGTATCGAAAAGGATCGATGCGCAGACGGCGAAATTTAAAGACTACCGCCCGGTGGAGTACGGTTTAATCCAAAAGCACGTCTTGAAGCGAGAAGGCCGCTTTGTTCTATTCGCGGTCTCGAAGGACGCCGACCGCATCGAGCAAGTTTTCGACGAGGCTCTTGGGCGGAGTTGACCGCGCTGCGGCCGCTATTCTCTTGGCGTACGGAGCAGAGCTTGTTGCGAGAAGGCTTTTGAATAGGCTCATGCGCCTTTTCATTCGTCCACACGGCACGCACCGGCTTTTAATATGTTATGAAGGATGATACTTATCCGCATATCATATTAAACCACTGGAGGAGAGAAACGGTGAGGGAACCTTCGGTCGTCTTTCATGAAGAGCCGCTTGTCGCAAGCTATGAGCAAGCCGTATCCGGGCCGGAATGCAGGCAGCTGATCGAATTGGCCAGACATCAGCTGGAGCCCGCCAAGGTGATCGGGGAAAAGGAAGTCGTCGCCTCCGAATTCCGGAAATCGGAATTTGCCTGGTTTCATCATGATTCGCATCCGCTCGTGCGGGAAGTGTCCGAACGGCTCGCAGCCCTTGTGGGCCGGCCGCTTCATTACGCGGAAAGTCTGCAAATTGCGAGATACGGGGTTGGTGGCAAGTTCGGAGCGCATTTCGATACGTATGATCTGAATACGGTAGACGGCAAACGGTTCTACGATCAAGGGGGCCAGCGTCTTTACACGGCGCTTCTGTATTTAAATACCGTCGATGCCGGAGGAGAAACTTATTTTCCGGAGCTGAATCTGGACATTGCGCCTTCGGAAGGCGCGTTAATCGTGTTCGAGACCTGCAAGCGAGGTACCAACGAGAGCCACCCGCTCTCTTTACACGGCTCGCGCGAGCTAAGAGAAGGGGAGAAATGGATCGCGACCTTATGGTTTCGGGAGCGGCCGCAGTACGAGCCTCGTCAGGCGGCTTCCGATCCGCAAGAGACAGCTCCGTCCGTTCCGGCGATGATGCCCCCTGCGAAAGCGGATCGACAAATGGAAGCCAGGAAGCTGCAAGAGGTTGTAGCCGACCGGAAACAGGAGCCGTCCCGCTTGGGCGAGCCGTCCAAGCTGCAGGCCAAAGTCGTAGCGATGGGAGGCTCCGGAAAGCGGGAAATCCAAATACGCGGCTTCCAGATTACGACGGATGTCATCCCCGAAGCCGGGGAACAGTACGGCCTGGGACCCGGTCCGGCGGAGATGATGCTCGGCGCGCTGGGCAGCGGGATCGTCCAAGTCGCTTTGTCGCTTGCCGCTGCAAGAGGAATCACCCTGCAATATCTGGACGTGGAAGTCACGGGTGAGCTGAGCTCGGAAGACGCCTTGACTCCCGCGGCTCTTTGTAATATTTCATACAAGCTTAACGTCCTGTCGCCGCACTCGACCGACGAGATTATGAGGCTGCATAAAGCGGTGGAGAGGTCTTGTCCCAGCCTGCATCTGCTTGCCGATCCGCAGCAGATTAACGGAAGCTTCGCTCATATCAAAACAAGCGGTTAGAGCCAAAACTATCATGGATGCTCATGATAGTTGAGCTTGGTGAGTAAGTGGTTATTTAAGGCAATAGAGGGGGGGGGTATCTATCCCCACTTCCGTATGTAGCTCTATTTTTGTAAAAGCTCACTTTCTCAACACTCTGAACTATCATGGATGCTCATGGTAGTTTTTTTATCGTTAGGGCTGAGAAGACACCCTCTTCGATAAGGGGGAGAGATAAATGCTCGCATGTTGCATCATAAAGCTTTTCGCTTTCGCATCTACCCTACGGAGGAGCAAACGACGCTGATCCGCCAGATGTTTGGATGAGCTCGCTTTGTCTTTAACCACTTCCTTGCAAGGTGGAACGACACCTTCCAAGAAACAGGCAGGCCTGTCTTACCAGACCTGTACAACCGGGCTGCCAGCGTTGAAAAAGGAATGGCCGTGGCTCAAGGACGCGGACAGCATTGCTTTGCAATCCGCCGTTCGCAGCCTGGCAGATGCATTTGATCGCTTCTTTCGAAAGCAAAACGATCCGCCTCGTTTCAAGAGCAAACGCAGTCCCGTCCAAAGCTACACCATGAAGTTTACGAACGGCAATATTGCCGTTGCCTGCGATCCGCTGAAACGTTCGGCAACCGGCCGAAGAGGATTTCGTTACGGAATGGCACGTTTCGCGGCCATATGTCCAAGACGAACGACCGGAGGGGCCGCAAGGACGAAAGCGGTGGTAGAAGAAAACGGCGTCCTGAATTTGAACAGACTGTATAAAGCGGAACAGGGTCTTTGTGTCGAAGCCTGTGCCGAGATTTTTGTTGCGGAAGATACGGAGTCGCTGTTAACCGTCGGTTTCTCCGATCGCCTTCGCCTGTGGGTTAATGAAGAAGAGGTATATCAAGGAAGCTGGAAGTGGAATCCACCGGCCAACGACGGACGAATCCGGCCCGACCATGCCCATATCCCGGTGCAATGGAAGGCCGGGTTCAATACGATTCGCGCGGAAGTGGCGCACACCGAGTTTTTTGGCTGGGGGCTGGCGGTCAGAACAGGTCTGCCCGGAAGCCTGAAGGAAGATTTCAGCCTCTAATGTTCAGCAGCAAAAGGCACCAAGGCTGCCGCGTTCGCGACTTCTTGGCGCCTTTCTTTATTTCATCGCGTCGTACTGACGGTCAAGGGGGCGGGTTATTGCCAGTTTTTCACTTTGAATGTTTCGAATTTGGACGGTACGGCAACGTTAACGACGACTTTTCCGCCACCGCCGTTCACGGCGCTGACATATTTGCCGTTGCTTAAAGCTTTGGCCTGAATCGCTTTTTCTTGAGGCGTGTTGACGACATAGGTGATGGTTACTTTTTCAGTCGTGCCGATCGAAGCGGCGTTCGCCACTACGGTGCCGTCAGCCTTGAAGGAAACAAATTTGCCGTTGGTACGGGATTTTAAAGCGAAATACTGCGCGTCCACCGGAATCAGATCAAATTTGGCCGCTTGATCCGCCGAGCTTGCGTTTGCCGTTACGCTGCCGTCTCCATTGACTTTAATCCACGATCCATTCGCCGACTGGAAGCTGACGACAGGCGCCGCAGCGGCTTGATCGGCTGACGGAGCCGCGCTTGCAGCGAGCGAGAAGGACAACGCCATAACGATAGCGAACAGGAAAAGCGGAACTTTTTTCAATAACATTTTCATATGGTAACTCTCCTTTTGGTTCTTTTTTATTCGTTTTATTGACTTCTTCGCGCTTCGTGCCGTGCTCTTGGAGTTAAGGGTAAAAACCCGTCGTCCTCAGACGATCCTTGCGCGGAACAATCCGTACCACCTCATTCACCTCCTTTTGATGTAAATTATTACAATATATGTTATTAAATCCAATGGTTAGAACTACGAAATAAAAAAGATTGCCAGCCCCCTGGCACAAAAGGTCGGAGGCGCGGCAATCTTTATGAAATGGCGGCAGATCATGTCCGCGAAGGCGCTTATCAGATCAGCATGCGAATGCCCGCCACGATGATACATAAGACAGCGTATACCACGGTCCCTTTCAGAAAAGCAATAAAATGAAACCGGTAATTTTTATAGTCCTTCATACCTTTTGTTCCCGGAATCACTAAAAAATCCGGTGTAATAAAGCAAAACATAAGCCAATCAAGAACGACCAGATCTACCAGGCTGACGACGGTAAACACCAGAAACGGATGCAAAAAAGCAACCAGAAAGGAGATCTCGTCGCTGTACAGTGTGGAGATGAATGGAGCGATCATGAGCAGCGCAGCAAACGGCGCCCCGATCGCTTTGGACAGTTTCGCTTCTTTCGACGTTTTCGGGGGGACGGAGAGCCGGATGCTTTGGGGATAATCGTTTAACAGCAGCCGCGGGTTGTAAACCAACATCCCTACAATAACGATGCAAAAAAATACGGACAGCAGCATTCCTTCGATGAAAATTTGCGAAAAATTCAGCATAAGCGCCTACCTCCTGTACCATGTGCATAAAGTCCGTCTTCCTGTAGCCATCGTATTACTTGCGGCGACCGATTATTCCTGCGGAATGCGGCTCACTGTTGGCCGGGGCGATAAGCGTCCTCCCCCGGTCGCACACGAACAAGGTCCGTTCCAGCAAATGTATTCGGTGCCCGCAGCTAGAGTGATATTCACAAATCTTAAAGCAAGCAGCGAGCCTCTATGGAGGACGAGCTGCTTGTTTTGTTTTGGCTGCCGGCTGTGGCCTCAAAATTGTGAGTATTAACACACTTATGGAAAAACTACTAAAAATATCTAAAAATATCAATCGTTCTATCCGATATACAATGAAAAGTGTAATCTGGAATGAATTTGCAGAAAAATCAAAGATTCCGCGCAGCATGGAGACGGAACGGAAGGCAGGCTGAACGATGAAGCATATGGACGAGCAGTGGCTTGAGCTGATAGGCAAGCAGGAGCAGGAAGAACGGCAGGCGGCGCTGAAGGCGGCATTGGCGGCAGAGAACGTTAGCCGGGCGATTCAAGCGGGCGAGCTTGCGCTGGGCGACGAGACGATCACGTTTTCCAGAACGGAAGTGATCCCCGGACAAGTGTTCATGTTTGTGCCGGATTCCTTCGAGCCTATGCCCGAGGATTACGCCAGAATCAAATATCCGGCCGACCGCCGGCCGAAGCTGATCTATACTGACCCGACGCTGGAAATTAACCTGACCGTCAATCCGACGGCCAACCGGATGGTGAACGACGAAATGGACACGTTCGTCAAGGATCTCAGCTTTATGATCCGGCGGATGCAGCCGAATGCCAAATGGATCGGCGAAGGCGTCCGCGAGGTCGGACACCGCAAGATGGGCTTTTACGAATTTTCCGTGCCGGTGCTGGACGGGGTCATGTATAACGGCATCTTTTTCATTGAGCTGGATGGAAAAGGCGTCTTTTTTGGCTTGAACTGCATGGAGAAATATACGGAGCAGTGGCGACCGATTGCCCACGGCATCATGGACGCCCTCCAAATCAATCCGAATCGGGAAGGAGAGGAGTAAGGGTGGCAGAACGGTCTTATGCGACTTATCAGGATCTGGAAGTGACGCCTTTTACGTTCGAATCGATCCAGGAGCTGGCGATCGTCAAGCAAATCAACGAGCATGCCACGCTTCGCTTGACCGGTATCGTCCCGGAAGAGCTGAAAGCCAGCTACATGGAAATGAACCATGCCCGGACGAATATCGCCGTTACCCAAAAGACCGAGCAGGGCGGGAAAATCCACCTGTTTCAAGGCATGATTATGAACATGCAAATCCATCAGGTGCGGGACGTTTACCAGCTGGAGCTGGAAGCCGTGTCACTGTCGTATCAGTTCGATGTGACACGCAAGGACCGCACATTTCAGGACGTGGGAATGGCCTATTCGCAGCTGGTGGACAAGGTCGTGCAGGACTATGACGGCGCAGACGTGATGGATGCGGCCTCGAACGGCACAGCGATCGGCCGGGTCGTTCTGCAGTACCGGGAGACGGACTGGGAGCTGCTGAAACGGTTAGCTTCCCATTTCCACACCGGGCTGGTGCCTGCCGTTGCCTTCGACACCCCGAGAGTCCATTTCGGCGTTCCGGACCTCGGCTTCAAAGGAGAAGTGAACGCATATCATTACCGCGTGCACAAACGGATGGAGCTGTACCAGCAGTCGGTGCAAGGGTTGATACCGGAGTTAAGCGAAAGCGATTGTATCTTTTATGAAGTGGAAACCGATCAAGTGTTCGAGATCGGCATGGAAGTGACGTTTGACCGGCAGCGGCTCGTTGTCTATGAAGTTCGGGTGAGCATGCTCGACGGACTTCTGAAATATAAGTATTTGTTGACCACGCGTCCGGGTCTGAGCGTGCGGAAGCAGTACAACATGGCGATCGTCGGGGCGTCGCTACAGGGGAAGGTCATTGCGGTGACCAAGGACAAAATCAAAGCGCATTTAAACATCGATCCGGCGCAGGACGCGGGCAAAGCGTTCTGGTTCCCTTACTCGACGATCTATGCTTCCGAGGACAATGCCGGCTGGTATTGCATGCCCGAGAATGGGGACGATGTGCGCATTTATTTTCCGACGCACAAGGAAGAGGACGCGATTGCGATCAGCTCCGTGCCGAAGCCGAAGCCCGAGGCGGGAGGCGCAGGCGGTGGTGCGGCGGGAGGAGGTGGAGCGTCGGGGGCGTCTGGCGGCGGGAGCGATCCGATGGAAGACCCGAGCATCAAGACGATCAAGACCAAGAACGGCAAAATGATCGTGCTCGCGCCCGACTACATTCTCATCACGGGCGACGGCGTGTCGATCACGCTCAGCGATGCGGACGGCATCTCGATTGTCAGCAGCAAAAACGTAACGGTGAAAGCGACCGAGGAAGTGACGATGACCTCGAAAAAAATAACGATTTCCGCTCAGGAAAAAATCGAATTGACCTGCAAGGCCAGCTCCGTCGTGCTGGAAGACCGCGTCGATGTGAAAGGTACCCAGGTTCATAACAACTAACGAAGCGCCCGCTTGCGCAAGCGGACAAACGCCGGGGAGGAGAAACGATTGCAGCAGGAACCGTTAGAACGATGGCTGACGCAGGAGGTCGCGCCGCAGCAGGAGGCGTTGATCAAGCGCATAGGCGCGGAGGTCCGGGAACAGGCCGAAGCCCGCATGCGGGAGTGGATTGAGCCGTTCCGCAAGCTTTGCCTGCGCATTCATGCGATGCAAGAAACCGGTGGCAAGCGTCCGATAGCCTATATCCACGTCTCTTATTTGCGCTCGTGGCTTGGACAAGGAAAGCTCATGTGCAGTCTGGAAGCGTACGACGATACTTGGTATTTGGACCGGTCGGCTTGCATGGAACTACATGAGCTGCCTTGGCTTTATGATCATTTGGATGTGTACCGGAGAAAAATAGACGAAGCGCGCAAAAGCCACGGCGCTGATATTTTGCCGCTGGAAAGCGACCGCGTCTGGATGGAAGACGTGTCCATCGCCGGCCATTATGTCGTCAGCCTCGTCCGGGCGGCCGCTTCGCGTATTGTGGAGCTGCCGGAGTTTCAACGAATCCAGCGGGCCGATACGTTCCGCATTCGCGCGGGCGAGTACCTCGATCTGAGCGAGGACGTATGGGTAGAAGTGCGCGAGGAAAAGGATGCGGTGGCGATCCGGGCTTCGCTGGAACGGCAGGACGGCACGCTACACCGCTATCAGGACTGGCGTGAACTCGACTTGAGCGGCGGCCGCTACGAAGGAGCCGATGTCGCTTACAGCCATCTGACCGGCTCGAATTTGACGGGAAGCCGCTTGAACAAAAGCGTCTGCTTAGGGGGCGATTTCAGCGGCAGCCGCATGCGGGACGTCGACCTAAACCAAAGCGTGCTGTATGAAGCTAACTTCAGCCATTGCGACCTGCAGGGGGCGAATTTTCAGGAAGCCGTCGGCGGCGAGCCGCTTATTCATGAAGGGCAGGTCATGGGCACCTTCGGCGTCAGCTTTGCCGGAGCGAATCTGCAAGGGGCGAACCTGATGTTTGCGGACTTGGAGCATGCGGATTTTCGCGGGGCTAATCTGCGGGGAGCCAAGATCATCCAGCAGGAGGCGGCCAAATTCGCGCTTAGCGAGGAGCAGAAGCGGCAGGTGCGCTGGATGGAGGAAGACGAAACGGGGCGGTTGGTTGAGGTTCGGAGCTAGACCGATGCCGGGGAGGACAGAGCGGGCATGTACTATTTTCGTTTGCAGCAGGACAAGCGGTTCATCGACGGCTTGAGGCTGGAGCAAGTTAGCCGGGATATGGAGATTAAGGAGCGGAACATCGTGTTTGTGAAAGAGGACGGGGACAAGCCGGTTTACCTCGACTTCATCGACCATCCGCGCCGACTCGTATCGGATCGGCTGAAAGCGCTGCTTGAAAAATACGACGACCGGCTGCGGTTTCAATCGGCTATCGTGACCGGACGCAGCACGCAGCGTCAAGACATTTACTGGTTTATGGAGCCGGGCGAGCTGGATTGTTTGTCCGGGAAGACGCAGGTGGACGCTGGCGGGACTTGCCGACGCTTGGTGCTGGAGGCCCCGAAAGTGCGGCGGGAGCGCATTTTTCGCGTGGCGGGCTTGCAGGAAGATGTGCTGATCGTCCGGCTGGACATCGCGGAAAGCTTGCTCCGACGAACGTTTACGGGGCTTCATTTGATCCCGGTGGAGTTGGATTAGGAGAGCGTTGCTAAAGCAAAGCCTTGAGCTTGTTAGGAAAGTGGCCAGATTGAGGTGCTAGAATGCACGAGGGGGGTGGGGGATCTACTTCCATATGTATCTCTATTCCAGTCAAAACCACTTTCCCAACACTCTAAGTTTTGCTGAAGCAAAGCCTTGAGGAGGGAAATAAATGCCTAGTGTTAGATCGTTCATAAAACCCGCGGGTCCTTCCGTTGAAGCACCGGCGGGGCAGGAAGCCAGCTATGTCGTAAGGGGAGCGATGTTGGAGTGCGAATGCGGCAGTAATCCGAATCTGCTCAATCTGCCAACGTGTCATGGCGCATATATTCAGGGGCAGCCGCTCATGAATGTCGCGGACAGCAAGCCCGTCGTCAATATTCCGGCGACCTTCGGCGTATGCGAAGCGCTGGGCGCGCCGTGCGAGCCGCAGGTGAACATGGAGTGGATGAACGGGAAAGCGGACGTGCTCATCGACGGCAAACCTGTATTAACCAGCGACTCCTACATCATGTGCATGAAGCATGCGAACGGGGTCATCTATATCGCCGATGACGGCCAGAAGAAAGAATAGCTTCCGTCTGGAGGTAGTTGGGGTTTACTGAGCTTTAAGCCATCTTTTACTTGCAACAGATTTGAGGGGGATGGATGTGTCAAACTACGAATCGGATCGCCTGTCGGGCTTGACCGTACAGGATCTTATGCTGAAATGGCCGTACGGAAAGCTGCGGCTTGAAGAAATAAACATGACGCGGTTTCCCGGAGCCCATGCGCGCATGCAGCTCGGGGGTATCATGAGTGAGGAAGACAGCCAAGCGTTGCTGCGGCAAAGCAGCCATCGCGACCATATCGGCCTGTATGCGGCTCGGGAAGGGCAGCCGGAGGAACCGCTGTTCCTCGGTCAACTGCATGAAATCCAAGTTGACCGCATCCATGGCGTATACAACGTGCAGGTGGACGTCATCTCGCATACGTACCAGCTGGACGTGCAGCGCAAAAGCCGCTCCTTCCAGCATGCGGGCATGCTTTATACGGATGTGCTGTCTGAAGTGATCCACGCGTATCCGGGTGGAAACTTTCTGGAAACCGACGCGTTCCAGCGCGGAGCTTCGCTCGGCGATCTGGTGCTCCAATACGAGGAGAGCGACTGGGAGTTTATTCAGCGGATCGCTTCCCATGCGGGTGCGGTGGTGACGCCGGACGTCAGCACCCATGCCCCGCGTCTGTGGATCGGAACGCCGTCGGGCAGGCAGCATGTGAAGCTGGAAGAGGGCGCCTACGGCATCCGGCATGACGTGCAGTCGTTTCTGACCGCGGTGGAAACGAAGGTTGAACGCTTTCAGGAGGAAGATTTTACGCGCTTTATCGTCGCAAAGGACCAGTGGCTGGAGCTTGGGGCGGAGGTGGAGAGAAACGGCCGTCTGTTTGTCGTTGCAGGCATTCAGGGAGCATTGGTTCACGGCATTTTGCAATTCGACTACCTATGCACCACCCCGGCAGGGCTGCGGCAAAACAAGCGGTATAACGAAAACCTGCCGGGTCTGGCGATGGACGGCAAAATTTTGGCGATCGGCGTCAAGAAGGCGAAGGTGCATCTGGATATCGACAAAAACCAGCCGGAGCACGAAGCAGTCTGGTTCCCGTACTCGTCGCCGACGAGCCATATTTTCCATGCCATGCCGCCGATTGGGTCGCAGATCAAGCTGTATTTTCCGACGCACGACGAAGCGGAAGCGATGCTGATCCAATCGGTGCGGACGCCGTTTTCCCCGCAGGGTGAAGCAGCGGAGAAGGCGAACAAGAAGATGGCCGATACGACCGTGAAGTCGTTTTCCACGGGCGGAGGCAAGGAATTCGAGCTGGGGACGAAAGATATTTCGTTCACGGCGAAGGAAGGCGCGCTGTTTATCACCATCGGCGAAGAAGACGGGATCACCCTGCAGAGCGATAAAGACCTCGTGCTGATGGCGGAGCAGGAACTATCGTTTAGCGAGCTGAAAACGTTCCGTGCGGAGGCTCAGGAAGAGCTGTGGATCGCAGGCGGCAAAAGCAGCATGATGCTGACCGACATGACCGACGTGACGGGCCAGCAGGTCATGATGACGGGCAGCGAGCGGCAGTCGTTCGAGGCGCTCAGCAACCCGGAAGCGGAGCAGGCCAAGAGCGACAAGGAGAAGGACAGCTTCCTGGAAAAGCTAGGGACGGCGCTGGATGTGCTCAGCATGGTGCCGGGTCTTGGCATTATCGCGGGAGCGGCGAGTGCGGTCGTGAGCATTTGCCGCGGAGATTTCCTCGGCGCGGCCTTGTCCATCGGCTCGATGCTGCCGATTGGGGGCGCGGCGTTCGGTGCAGCGAAGCTGGCAGCGAAAGGCGTAGCCAAGGTCGCGGCCAAAGCGGCGGCGAAGGCAGGAAGCAAGATGGCCGGAAAAATCGGCCGGGCCGCGGCGAAGAAGGCCGTCCAGTTCGGGAAGAACACGCTGAACAAGGTGATGACAGGAGCCCGGAAGCTGAAGCAGAAGGCCGAGGAGCTGCGGGAGCTGCTGCAGAAGAAGCTGCAGGATATGCAGCAGAAGCTGGCGGAGAAGGGCAAGGCGTTGCTCCAGAAAGCGTTGGAGAAATCCGGGGCGAAGAAGGCGCTTACGAAGTTCAACCATAAAGTGTTGAAGAAATTCGAGTGCACCAAAGGCCTTGGCGACCGTTTCTGTAAATGGGGCTTTGAGCCGGTCGATCTGATCACGGGACGGATGATGAGCGAAGCGACCGACTTCGAATTTCCGGGCCCGCTACCGATCCAATGGGACCGGCGCTGGATCAGCGACAGCGGTCATCGGGGCTTGCTCGGTCATGGCGTGCATCACAGCCTGGATATGCGGCTGGAGGTGCTGGATGACTGCATTGGTATACTGCTCGCAGACGGGCGGTCGGTTTCGTTTGAGCGCTTATACCGTGGACTTATGGAAACGCGAAACCCGAAAGAACGGATGGTTTTGCGCCGGGAAGGGACGGGGTACGTGCTTTTCGAGGAAGACAGCCGTCTGACGTACCTTTTCGGAAAGCAGACAGGGATGGAAACGAAATTCCGGCTGGAACGGATCGGGCAGGAATGGGGACATTCCATCGTTCTTACGTACGATGACCGCGGTTACTTGCGGCAGGTGACGGACAGCGTGGGCCGGAGGCTGCATATCCAAACGGACGAAGCTGGACGGATCACGAAAGTGACTCACGTTTATCGCGGGGAACAGCGCGAGGTGCTGGTGCAGTACCGCTACAACGAGGCGGGGGATCTCATCGAGGTGACGGATGCGTTGGGACAGACGACCCGCATGTCCTACGAAAGTCACTTGATGCTCAAGAAGACGGACCGCAACGGGTATAGCTTCCACTGGCGTTATGACGGACCGACCACCGGAGCGCGCTGCGTTCATACGTATGGGGACGACGGGCTACTAGAAGGGCGCATTGTGTACAACGACGGCTGGAATGAAGTGAGTAATAGCCAGGGGCATACGACAACGTACGAATACACCCCGGAGTATTACTGCACCCGGATCGTCGACCCGCTTGGCGGCGTTGTGCAGTATGAGTACAACGAGCTGGGCGAGCTGCTGAGCGAAACGGACGAGGAAGGCCGGATCACTAGGTATGCGTACGATGAGTTCGGACGGATTGTTGAGGAAGTACAGCCGGATGGGGGTGTATGGAAGTACACGTACCGTGAAGATGGAAGACTGGAGCAGGTGAAGGACCCGGAAGGTGGTATCAGGGCATGGCAGTATGATGAATTGGGCCGGGTGAAGGGAGTTGTCGGGCCCGATCAGACAGTGACGCGTTTTGCCTACGATGAGCGGCATCGGATCAGCGAAGTATACGATCCGAAAGGTGCGGCCACGCGGCTCCTTTACGACGATCAGGATAACCTGATCGAGGTCACGCTGCCTGACGGGACGAGTGGAAAGTGGGCATATAACCACCGGGGAGAATGTCTGCAGGAGACGAATCCGCTTGGAGCGAAGCAAGTGCTGGTCTACGATGCGCTGGGCCGAGTCGTGCGCTCCGAGCTGCCGGATGGTAATGTAATTAAGCTGAAGTATAATGCCTACGATGAAGTGATCCTCGCGGAAGATAACCAGCACCGTGTAGCATTCGGGTATACCCCGCTTGGTAAGCTGACTTGGCGCGAAGAAAAGGGTAAGCGTGTCAAGTTGACCTACAACAAGGAAGAAGAACTGACCGAAATTATCAACGAGCGAGGCGAGCGGTATGTGCTGGAGCGCGATGCGAACGGAAGTATCGTTCGCGAAACGGGCTTTGACGGAATTGTACGGCAATACATGCGAAGCCCCGCAGGTCTGCTTCAGAAGGTAGAGCGGCCGGGCGGACGATGGACGGCTTACAGCCATGACGTTATGGGACGAGTAACGCAGGTGGAATACAGCGACGGTCTGGTGGAGACGTTTAGGTATAACCGTGTCGGGGATATACTGGAGACAGCCAATCCTTTTGCGGCGGTGAAGCTGGAATATGACCGGGCCGGTCGTGTCATTAAGGAATGGCGGGATGCGTACTGGGTAGCAAGCCAATACGATGAAATGGGCAACCGGACGGAAGTAAGCAGCAGCCTTGGCGCTCAAGTGACGATGGAGCGCGATATCTTGGGGCAAGTTAGCCAGATGCAGGCGCAGCAGCAGCACGGAGGCGACTCAGCTGGCAAACCGTGGACGGCGCAGATGAAGTACGATGCGCTTGGGCAGGAAATCGAGAGACTGTTGCCGGGCGGCGTAATCAGCAGTTGGCAGTACGATGCCGCAGGACGGCCTGAACGACACAGTGTAAAAGCGGGCGGACGGGAAGCCCGCAAACGAAAGTATACGTGGGACGTCAATAACCGTCTAAAGTCCGTGCTCAACGAGCTGACAGGCAAGAAAACGCAGTACGGATATGACGATTTTGGAACCTTGATCGGGGCCACGAACGACTTCGGCAAAATCTTCCGCATGGCCGACAATGTCGGGAATTTGTACAGCGACGGACACAAGACGGACCGGACGTACGGACCCGGCGGGCGGCTGCTGGATTTCAATGGGACGAAGTACAGCTATGATGAAGAAGGAAATCTTGCTGAAAAGATAGACCCGGACGGCACGTATTGGCGTTATGAGTACTATGGCAACAATATGATGAGCAAGGTTGTGCGGCCGGACGGTCAGGAAGTTACGTTTACGTATGATAGCCTTGGTCGCAGGATTGAGAAGCATTTTAACGGTGTGGTACACTGTTATGTATGGGATGGAAATACCATCCTGCATGAGTGGAAAGCGGAGAAAATCCAAGCTGAAAACGGTGCAGAATGGGGCGGCGAACAGCCGAAGGAGAAGCAGCGGCTGGGACAAGTGCTAAATCCTGGCGGCTTGATCACATGGATCTTTGAAGACGGAACGTTTCATCCGACCGCGAAGATTACACCAGAGGGCTCGTACAGTATCATAACGGACCATTTGGGTACGCCTGTTGAGATGTACGACGATACAGGGGAAAAGGTATGGTCGTGCGAACTGGACATTTACGGGAAGGTTCGGCGGCAAGATCTTTTAGGTGAGCGCAGCGCATGCCCATTCCGGTATCCGGGGCAGTATGAGGACGAGGAGACGGGGCTGTATTACAACCGGTTTCGCTACTACTCGCCGCATGAAGGAATGTATACGCAGCAGGACCCGATTGGTTTAGCTGGTGGAATACAATTATATGGGTATGTGCATGATCCGTTAACTTATATTGATGCATTCGGATTAAATTCAAATGCATTAAAGGATTTGCTTAAAGGCAAAACGGATGTCTTCGTACGAACAAGACAAGAAGCTGAAATGATTTTATATCAGATGCAACTAGCAAAAGGATATACAAGTTCAGCTGGCTTGAAATCAACCGAAGCAAAAAAATGGTTTTGGAAGAATACCAAGATAGAAAAAAGCAATTATTATCATTGGGACGACGAATGGATTTTTGAAGATAAGATAAAAGAATATGTACTAAATGAGCACGATCCTTTCACTACAGATCCAGAACGATATAAGCATGCACGTAATCCACATTTACAGTTCCATACTGTGGGCCAAGATGTTCAAAGAGTTTTCTGGGAAGAATTCAATAATCCTAATAAAAAATGTATCCCGAGGTAACTTATTATGAAAAAACTAGATGGAAGAATCTGGTATGGTGTTTTTGCTTATAATAAATATAATGTAATTGCCCAAGAGGTAGAGGGTAAGAATAAAGCTTTTCGTAGATGGGCAGCGATGTACATTATGGAACATAATAAACATCGCAAGGATCTGCACAAACTTTTAGAAAGAGGTATGGACCATAAATATTTTTTGGTTGTAGTAGATGTAAGTGTAGATTTTTTAAATAGTTATGATTCAGGTTATGATGTAGAAATAGATATTTCCAAAGATACTCATTTAATTTATTGTCGAGGGTTTGATACTGAGGAAATACTATACCAAATTTGTGAGGAGTTAAATATTAATCCAGAAAAATTTAATACATCATGGAACGTCAATTATATTTTAGAGTAGTTTGCAAACATATCCTTATCTCTTTCGAGGCTAATGGGGAATACCTCATTGGTCTTTTTTATGGAATTCACCATAAGAACTTATAGGA
Organism: Paenibacillus oleatilyticus; assembly: GCF_018998565.1. Taxonomy (GTDB): domain Bacteria; phylum Bacillota; class Bacilli; order Paenibacillales; family NBRC-103111; genus Paenibacillus_G; species Paenibacillus_G oleatilyticus. The sequence continues at coordinate 219,397 of NZ_JAHNZO010000002.1, forward strand.
TCTATTTCGTGCAGTGGCATAGAAATAGGTCCATTTTTAATCTTAAATACATGCATTAGACTAACTTTACACGTGGCTTTTGGCAAATTAATATGGAAATAATCAACTGGAATAAAGTGGAGAGCTTTATGTCCATATATCAAATTAATTGGGTTAAAATTACAATATGGAAAATAACTAAATAATTACTACTTAAGATATTATTGATCACACAAGCGAAAAAGGAGATGGTCGTCTAACATCATTTAGTACTCAGTTGAAAACGAAAAATGGTAATTCTCGAGGTGCTGATTCCTTTACAAGCCAAAATAATATAAGTAAAGACTCAGTTTTAGATTTAGATGAACTGGTCAAGTCTGGTGATATCACAATTTTGACGAAAGAAAAAGCGATGGAAATAATTGAGAATGAGTTAGGAGTTAAAGCAGCTAAAAAATCTGGTATTTTTGCAAATATGAAGAGGAATAATGAAGTACTCGTTCACGCTCAGATACTGGGAAATAAAATTACTCGGTGCAAATAGTTTGATTAAATATTTTAAGTGAGGGAGACTATGTATAAAGTTAAAATAGGGATTTCTGGAAATACGTCCGCTCCATGTTTGCAGGTAATTCAGTCAAAAGGTTTTGTTGTTTCAATGTCAACGCAACTTGTATCAGACGATGTGTGGTCAGCAGTTCATGACTATTCTGCTGAAAAAGATGGACTGTTTTTTAACGCAACGAACCTCGAAGAGCTTTTAGGATTGATAGCAATGTGGGAACATCGTGGTGATAGTTGGCATGCACAACATGATGAGGTAGATGTTTATCATAAGTTGCAGGATGACTCGCCACTTTATGATAAAGACCGAAATCTAATAGAACAAGAGTAGTAAGAGCCAAGTTTAGTGTTCTAGTAGATAGAGAAAATAGTCATATTTGTAATAAACTTATATCCATAGCAAAAGAGTGGTAGAAGCAAGCCAACGCTAATACTTAAAGAAGGTGAAGTGTCCTTATGGATAAAAATTGTATCTTACAAATTGATATTCTTGATTACATTTTCTTTGGAGGATATGCTTATCTGCCGAATAAAAAGTTACCAAAAATGATGCAGCTAGAAGAAATATGTGATGAAAAATGGAGTACAAAGGATTGCATTGTATATACATTAGAGAATAGCAACTTGAGTATTGAATTTGTGTATTTAAATGATAGTATATATTCTCATGATTCAATTGCTTTTTTTCCGGAAGATACAAGTATGAGTCAATTTAAAAAAGAATTTCAGCAAAAATATCCTAATATTAAATACGATGCTTTTTGTTCAGAGGAACAATTGGTATTTATATTTAATAATGGAGTACGCATATTTTTTAATAAAAGAAATTCAGAATATTTTTTAAGTAAATTGTATGGTAAGTCCCGTTTGGAGGATGTAGAAAGGAAGTTTATCATGGACACAATGATAAAAATAGATATATAACATGTACGATAGGTTATAGGTTTTCCTGATTTTATACCAATGAAAGGCAAACATCAACTCATGAAAAAATGACTCTAAAAGGACATTTTTATAATTCCAGTCCCATAATCTAAATTCATCAAAACAAGTCTTTTGTGTAATGTATCGAATAGACTTGTTTAAATAGCTTGAGGTAGTTCATTATGAAAAAAAAACTAGATGAAAGAATCTGGTATGGTGTTTTTGCTTATAATAAATATAATGTAATGCCCAAGTGGTAGAGAGTAAGAATACAGCTTTTCGTAGATGGGCGGCGATGTACATTATGGAACATAATAAACATCGCAAAGATCTGCACAAACTTTTAGAAAGAGGTATGGACCATAAATATTTTTTGGTTGTAGTAGATGTAAGTGTAGATTTTTTTAAATAGTATGATTCAGGTTATGATGTAGAAATAGATATTGCCAAAGATACTCATTTAATTTATTGTCGAGGGTTTGATACTGAGGAATTGCTATACCAAATTTGTGAAGAGTTAAATATTAATCCAGTAAAATTTAATACATCATGGAACGTCAATTATATTTTAGAGTAGTTTGCAAACATATCCTTATCTCATTCGAGGCTAATGGGGAATACCTCATTGGCCTTTTTTTACCGGAGTCTATGTATTAAAAAATGTGCCAAGCGAAACTGAAGTATGTTTTAAAGAGATTAAATGACCAAGTAAGGTTACAACTGTCAATGGAGTGATAAAAAAATATATGGATTATTCAAAGTATATGAAATATTTTAATAGAACTATTAAAGAGTACAAGCAAGAAGTGATTACAGAAGAAGAAGTACAAGAGATATTAGAAGAGGTAAAAAAAGATATTGACGAAATGATTCAAAATAAAGAAAAGAACGAGCTAGCGTTAGGTCTTGAATATCAAATGGGTGTTCAACTGGAACGAAATGCAAAAAATAAAATATTAAATGGGGACTCAACTGCTTGGATTTTGATAGAAAAACAGATTTTTTGGCTCGCTCACATCGTTAAAAGTGTTCCGAATAGTGGAAGCGTAATGCATTGGCAATTAGGAGGTCTGATAGGATTATCTTTACTTTGGAAACATAATGATATTGCTGAACTCGTTACCGAGTATGCAACCAAAATGTTCTCGAAAGATCCGGAATATTATTCAGAAAACAAAACACATCACGTGTTTATGGCATGTTTATCTCACAAGTGGAAGACAGGGGAAATGCCCGAGTTATTTAAAATTTTACCGCAGGATAACGTATACGTAAGGTTAATGAACAATTGGCATAGCTCAGAGAATTTAAAGGAGCTTCTATACGAGGTATGTGATTTTCATATTTATAGCGCAAGTGATACTCCTCAAAAGTCTAAAGAAATATTATCGTTTGTTTATATTCCTTATGACTATTACTGCATTAAACTGGTCAGAGACAAGGAAGGGCTGGATACACCGAATATAGAGCATCCGTTGCTACAAAATCCATTAGGGAAGATTCCAAACGATCGGCCTGGGTACGATCTGGAATCGGACGAGATTCTTCAATATGTGTTGAAGAACGAGAAAGTGCCAGACTGGCAACGTATCATACGCTAATTGAGAGGAACGAAAAGAATGAATAACTCGGCACTACTGGAGCTTAGCCGAAAGTTATCCTTTGATGTAGAAGGAATAGTTATTGATGATGTTGGCTTATCTTTAGAGAAGCCGTTAGCTTATTTTGAAAAATACAAGGATCGTCTTGACGAAAGATGCATAAATGAGCCGATAGAGGAGTTAGCTTGGATTTCGCTAGTGGATGTCCTGCTGGAGCATCAATTAGCATTTGAGATTGACTGGAAAGAGACAGGACCGTATGTTTGTGACGTAGTAGATGAATTGTTGGATAGAAAAAAATTAGCATCGATAGATTGGAAAGAGTTCGAAAGCGATCATTACAGCGAAATGCCGACAGATGAATTTTTGAATCATGTCGCTAAGAAATTGGGAGAAGCTGGCGTATCCTTGGCTTACATGGACATTGATAGCGATAGTTATGTATTGATAACTGTCCCCACTGCTGATATCGATGAGATCAAACGGTTAGCGGAAGAAGCTGAGGTAGTAATTAGCGATTCTTTTTAGAAGCAAGTAAATTTTTTATTCCAGTATAAAAAATATAGGAAATGATTAGGAAACCACAACCTTTAGCGTTGTGGTTATCTTTTTGAAAAGCATTTGGCAAGAGGATAGATAAACGAAGTGATAGACTTGGCTAATCAAATAATGTAACAAGTTCATCTTAGATTATGTTTGCATGCAGCTCGGGGGCATCATGAGTGAGGAAGACGGCCAAGCGTTAATGCGGCAAGGCAGCTATCGCGACCCTATCGGCCTGTATGCGGCTCGGGAAGGTCTGCCGGAGGAACTGTTATTCCTCGGGCAACAGCATGAAATCTATGGATTTTCCGTCTAATGTAAAAGGACACTGTTCTATTGATACAGAAAATGCTCCAGATTGAGCTACATGTTTGTAAAAAAGGAGGGGAGTTTGACAACTGCTTACCCATATAATAGTAAGTATCCAAGAACTAAGCAAAATAATGGAGGAGTTATGAAAAATAATTTGAAATATGTCACCAAACCGGCAAGAGATTTTCTCATAGAAAAGTTAGGTTTGCCTGAACCTGATGAATTTTGTCAAGATTGGGAGTACATTGTAGCAAACGCATCTCGTATAGAAGAATTTCTTGCATTTTATGAAAAAACTCTACTTAATATTGAAGAAAGATTTGCACTTATGGTGATAATTATAGCCTCATTTAATGATTACCTTAATGAAAATAATTTCAGTCCTTTAATATGGAACAGAATCAAAAATCTTCTTGAAAAGGATGAGGCAATCCATATGAATACAATTTTATATTGGTCGTTAGGGGATGAAGATTTGGAAGATTGTTTTGCAGTAACTCGCTACATGAGAGAGATAAAAGTTAGACATTGAGAAAAAGGAACAGTTTGTTAAACCAGTCACTCCCAAAAAAATGGATTTCTAGCTCAAGAATACGGGCCGCAACGGGTACAGCTTCCATTGGTGTCATGACGGACTAACCACCGGAGCGCACTGCGTTCATACGTACGGGGACGACCAACTGCTGGAAGGGCACAGGAGATGAGGCTGTAATCTACACGGTGGAACATTTTCTCAAAAGAACGGATATCATCGATTTAAATCAAAGAAGGAATAGGTCATCGTTTTTTATTTTTAATTATTGACATCCCTATCGAGTATATAGATATTTTTAACCATTCCTGGGATAGCAATCTTTATGATCGAAACATCAAGATGATCTATATTAATGTATATTAAATTTGCGAAAACTTAAACGTCGTTCCGGAACGCTTTGAAGGGTCATGGAAAGTGGAATATATTTTTGACTAATTACTGAGATTGTGTAATGAGGCATCTCATAACGAGATGTCTTTTTTGCATTTCCTTCATGTCTCCATGAATTTGTAAAGAAAATAATGAGCACATTAAACTTACCATCCCAAAAAAGGGGGCTTTTGTTGTGAAAATTCTTTTCAAGCTTTTGCTTAATGGAGCGATTGCCGTTACCATCCTCCTTTGGCTCACAAAGGCAACGTTCTGGGAAGCGGCCATAGCTTCCGTTGTCCTTAGTGTCATAGCTTACTTACTGGGTGACCAGTATGTGCTGAGGATAAGCAACAATACAGTCGCAACGCTTGTTGATGCGGTGCTGGCCTTTGTTTATTTTTGGGTCGTCGCTTCCTTGCTGAAATGGGATTTGAGTATCGGCGGGCTCATCTTCCTCACGCTGTTTCTAGGGGCCGGTGAAGCGGTGTATCACCGATTCCTGGCAATCGACCGGGAAAGAGAAAAGGTTACCGGCTAATTGGCGAATTTGAAGACATGCTATCCCTTTTTGGACCGTAATGTAGGGGCAGGCTGTCTGTTCGGACTTGGCTTGGTAGCCTTTATCGATGAAGCCGTATTTCATCAATTGCTGCATTGGCACCATTTCTACGATAAATCTACAACCGGCATCGGCTTGGTCTCGGATGGTTTGTTTCATGCTTTTAGCTGGTTTGCAACGATCGGCGGGCTCTTTATGTTTGCCGATCTTCTCCGGCGAAACGCCCTGCAGCTCCAAAGGTGGTGGGGAGGCAGCTTGCTCGGCAGCGGCACATTCCAGTTATATGACGGAACGATCCAGCACAAGCTCATGCGTATCCACCAAATCCGCTATGTCGAGAATGTTATCGTCTACGACCTGATCTGGAACTTTACCGCAATAACCATGATCTTGGCCGGCAGTATGTTCCTCATTCGGTCGAAAAGGGATCAAGGCAAGCTTGGAAGGATGTCACCGAATGAATCATGAGTCGTTTCATCACGAAACGAGGAGTTTTGTCGAGCTTGGACTGGCGATGTTGGCCATAGCGGTTTTCGTTCTTTATGTTTATGCCGCGTTCATATCCGGCCGTCGATTCAAACCATGGCCGGTTTACCGCTATGTATGCTGGTTTATCGGTGTTGGCAGTGCAGCTGCAGCTGTGATTGGACCATTGGCTCAACGGGCTATTACGGATTTTGCGGCTCATATGACCGGGCATCTGCTGCTTGGAATGCTGGCGCCGCTCCTTCTGGCGCTGGCGGCACCAATGACCCTTCTTCTAAAAGCTCTTCCTGTAACAAGGTCACGAAAGCTTTCGCATGTGCTAAAAAGCTGGCCTCTTCGGATACTAACCGACCCGTTGCCGACCGCTTTTCTTCATATCGGAGGCTTATGGATTCTTTATACAACCGACCTTTTCAGGCTCATGCATCAAAGTTTGATTATCCATCTCCTGATGCATGTCCATGTTTTTTTGGCGGGTTATTTATTTACGGTGTCCATGATCTATGTTGACCCGGTACCGCATCGGAAGAGCTTCTTTTACCGCGCGACTGTGCTTGTATTGGCCTTAGCGGCACACGGCATGTTGTCCAAGTACATTTATGGTCATCCGCCCGCCGGGGTTTCCGAAATACAAGCAGAGCAAGGAGGGAAGCTGATGTACTACGGCGGTGATGCCATCGACGCGGTGCTCATCTTTATTTTTTGCCTGCAATGGTTTAAATCAGCCCGTCCCCGCATGAGCGTGGCCGCAAAGGCTTAACATCTGAATGCTACAAGGAGGAAAATATCATTCCATGTCGCACCAATGCTATTATTGCGAAAAAAACACCGAAACTGCACACAGCATTACGATCTATGACGATAGCGGCATTGAAGAACGTCTCGAGGTCCTTTGCAGTCCCTGTTATGAGGAATGGCTGCTTTCGCAAAAAGGGTAACTGCTGAAAATATGGCATCTCATCGGAGCCACAATACGGAAAAAAAGCCGTGCTGTGGTTATTTTTTGTTGGAATATTTCATTGTGTGTCCAAGAACTGATAAAATGTTGGATAGAGATCGGTACCAAGGAATAGTTTTACGGGAAAATCGTTTGGCATCATCTTCTCAGGAGGAATTAACATGAGCGATCCAATACCGGAACATTTGGAAAGGACTTGTACCATGTTAAGTAAAGCGTTCCCGGCAGGCATCGGAGAAGAGGAGTACTATCCACTGCTCGCCTTATTGTACGAACATCTGACGGATAGAAATTTAGCCGAGGTCATTGTTATAGTTACCGGTAAAGATAGCGCTGCAGCTCATAATGATGTCCATCGATCGGTAACGACAAATCGGCCTGGGCAGGAGAGTCTAGACTTAGTAATAGGGAAGCTAATGCCCCATGGTTACGAAGCATGGCTAAATGAAGAGTAATGAAGTTGTGGGAATGTTGGAGAGGGTATCGACTTTGTATTCTGCGACGAAATAAAAAAATATATTGCATCAAGCAAAGAATACATCCATAGACTAGTTTATATTAGGTAACTTCAACTTGCCCTATGTGATGACGAGCGAAGAGCTGGACATTTGGAGAAATGGAGAGCATCCTATCCTATGGGAATATGATATGGAAAAATGTTCAGGCAACCGGCCGTTTTTTCAAGCGATTGTCGAAAACTTGCAAGAACAGGGCGTCACGGTTGTTTTTGCATGAATAATTTCAGTTGACACTGGCTTCCGGACTGCTATAGACTTACTGTGGACAACCGAATAGGGGAAACAGGTGCTTCAGCGATCGGCTGAAGCTTAAAAGGGAAGTACGGTGCAAATCCGTCGCGGTCCCGCCACTGTAAAGGGAGCCGGAAGGTCCGGCTATTTTTCGGCATTGCGTCACTGGAGCTTATTTCCGGGAAGACGCCGAAGGAGAACCCCTGAGTCAGGAGACCTGCCTGTTTTGACAACACTGCTATAACCTGCGGAGAATGGGGAGGTGTTAGGATGCTGGGGCTAATTCGAGACCTTGATGGGTCCATCGGGTCGTCATCTCTTAGGGAGGAGCATTTCTAACCGCTGTGCGTGGTTGGAGATGCTCCTTTTTGCATGTACTTAGGAAAAAGAGGGGGAATCCGATGAGCAGCATCATACAAGAGAGGTCTGCGCGAGCGGACCGGGCCGTGGCCGAAGGGCGTTTCCCCTTGGTGCTGCTGGGGCTGTTCGGAATTTTGCTCGGTTCGATCACACTTGCGGTTATGCTGGGACCGGTTCGCATCGAACCGTCGACCGTCTGGAAGATTGCCTTCTCGCATATTCCCGGACTGGAGCGGTGGCTCGAGCCCGATTGGTCCAAGGCGCAGGGCAGTATCGTCTGGGATATCCGTTTTCCGCGCGTACTGCTCGGCGCCGTCGTCGGAGGCGGACTGGCTGTGGTGGGCACCGCGATTCAGGCATTGACGCGCAACCCGCTGTCCGACCCGTATATTCTCGGAGTGTCCTCCGGGGCATCTGCTGCCGCGACGCTCGTCATTTTGTTCGGAGCTTTCCAGTTGTTCGGGCAGTATGCTTTATCGGTGTCAGCTTTTATCGGTTCGCTCATTGCCATCGTTCTGGTGTATATGCTGGCCCGTGTAGGAGGAGCGCTGTCCAATACCCGCTTGCTGCTCGCCGGTATTGCGGTGTCGATGATGCTGTCGGCTTTGACCAGCTTCATCGTCACGATGGCTCCCAAGGAAGAAGGCATCCGCTCGGCGATGTTCTGGATGATGGGAAGCCTGACCGGGGCCAAGTGGAGCTACTTGACGTTTCCGTCCTGTATTGTCGTCGCCGGTACGCTGTATCTGCTGCTCCAATACCGTTCGCTGAATGCGCTGCTTATGGGGGAAGAGACGGCCGTGACCTTGGGGGTGAACATGGATCGCTTCCGTAAAGTGCTGGTGATTCTCACCTCCTTGCTGACGGGGGTAATCGTTGCCGTGAGCGGAGCCATCGGGTTTATCGGCTTGATGATTCCGCACCTGGTCCGGCTGATGGTCGGTTCGGATCACCGCCGCGTTTTACCGGTCAGCGTTTTGCTCGGAGCCTCGTTTATGATCTGGGCCGACGTATTTGCGAGGCTCGTTATTGCGCCGGAGGAGCTTCCGGTGGGGATTGTGACGGCGCTGTGCGGCGGACCGTTTTTCATTTGGCTGCTGCGCCGCAGCACATATTCATTCTAGAGGGAGGGACCAAGAAGATGAAGGTGGAGGTTCAGGGGCTCTCCTACGGTGTGAAGGGAGTGCCGATCATTCAAGGCGTGGACCTGCGGATTCAGCCGGGCGAATTCGTCGGCATTATCGGTCCGAACGGAAGCGGCAAATCGACGCTGCTCAAAAACATCTACCGTGTGCTGAAGCCCCAAGCGGGGTGGATTTCCTTGGACGGGCAGCAGCTGTCCGAGCTGACCCATAAGGAAACCGCGCAGCGGATGGCTGTCGTCAGTCAAGAGACGTCGTCCGCGTTTGATTTTACGGTCCGGGATATCGTGCTCATGGGACGCCATCCGCATAAGCGGATGTTTGCCGCAGACACGCGGGAAGACGACGCCGTGGTCGACGAAGCGCTGGAGCGCGTGGGGATGGAAGCGTATGCGCGGCGGAGCTTCTCCAGCCTGTCCGGAGGAGAGAAGCAGCGCGTGCTGATCGCACGGGCGCTGGCACAGCAGTCGCCATTTTTGATCATGGACGAGCCGACAAACCACTTGGACATCCGGTACCAGCTGCAAATGATGGACTTGATCAAAATGCTCGGGATGACCGCCTTATCCGCGCTGCACGATCTGAACATGGCCTGTTATTTCTGCGACCGGCTCATTGTGATGAATGAGGGCAAAGTGTACGCTTCGGGCACGCCCGAAGAAGTGATGTCGGCGGAGCTGCTGCGCCAGGTGTTCGGCGTGAGCGCGCAGTTGGCCGTACATCCGGTGACCCGGAAGCTCAGCATTACGTATTTTCCCGAATCGCTGCTATCTCATTTGATACAAAAAGGAGCTTTAATTTCATGAAACGCATCTTAGCTAGCACAATATCCTTGCTGTTCGTTTGTTCGCTGCTTCTCTTGGCCGCTTGCGGTCAAACGACGTCGATAAACCCGGCGGCAAGCGGGGACACCCCGCAGAACGGTACGCCCAAGCCTGCGCCCTACAGCCCCGTGACGATAGAAAATATGGGCCGCACGCTCACCTTCAAGGAAGCGCCCAAGCGGGCCGTCAGCTTAAACCAGCATACGACGGAAATAATGCTGTCGCTCGGCCTGGAGAAGTCGATGGTCGGCACCGCATATATGGACGACGAGATTCTCCCGGAACTGAAGGAGAAGTACGCCGCCATTCCGGTATTGGCCGACAAATATCCTTCACTGGAAGTGCTGCTCGGTGCGGAGCCGGATTTTGTCTACGGCCGGAAAAGCGCTTTTGCCGAAAAAGGCGTCGGCACCGTCGAAGCGTTGAAGGAAAAAGGAATCGAGGCTTATGTGGCCAAAGGGACGTACGTGCCGTTCGGCACGCTGGAGGACGTGTACGAGGATATTTCGAATATCGGGCGGATATTCAACGTGCAGGCCAAAGCCGACGCGCTCGTCAAGTCGATGAAAGCGAAAGTCAAAGAGATTCAAGCGAAGGTCGGGAAGCCCGAGAAGCCGTTACGGATATTTGCTTTTGATAGCGGACAGGACACGGCTTATACGGCGGGCAAGTCGTTGTCGACTGAGTTGATCCAGCTTGCGGGCGGCAAAAATATATTCGACGATGTCGAAAAAGGATGGGCGAAGGTCAGTTGGGAGGAAGTCGTCAAGCGTGATCCGGAGGTTATTCTGATTTTCGACTACGACAAGCCGTCGGCCGCGGAGAAGATTAAGTTTCTGCAAAGCCTTCCGGCCTTGGCGAACGTAACGGCCATCAAGAACAACAAGTTCGTTATTATGCCGCTTTCCGATGTGTTTGAGGGGGTAAGAAACACGACGGCTTTGGAAAAAATGGCGAAGGGTTTTTATCCCGAAAAATTTAATTAAAAAACGTCAGGAGGAGCGGCGTTGACCACAACGGAATGCTCATTTTGCCATTATATTTACGACGAGTGGTTCGGCGATTGCCGCAACGGCGTGCCTGCGGGCGTGGCGATCGGGGCTTTGGCGGGAACGGTCTGCTCGCGATGCGGCCTCCAGGGCGTGCGGCATGAGCCTCGGGCCAACGCGCCGTATGCGGGGCTGGAAGCGGAGCTGTACGACCAGTTCGCCGAGAAAGCCGGCATCGTCTTTGCCCGCGACTGGATCATGGGCACCGCCGCCGGCTTCTTCGAGCCGCCCAGCGTGCTGGAGTTGGGCACCGGCACCGGCCGGATCGCGGTCGAGCTGGCGCAGCACGGCATCCGGGTATGCGGCGTGGACCGGAGTCCGGACATGCTGAAGCTCGCGGAAACGAAGCGTCAGCGCGTGCTTAAGGACCGTGCAGACACGCTGGAGCTGGTGGAGCAGGATATGCTGGAGCTGGAGCTCGCCGAGACGTTCACGCACGTTCTGTGCCCCGAGGGAATTATCCAGCATGTAACCCGGATGAGCGAGCACCGGACTGTGCTCGGGAACATCCGAAAGCATCTGGTTCCCCAAGGGCTGCTTGCCGTGGAGCTGCTGCTGCCGCCCGTGCAAGCGAGCTGGAAAACGGTGCAGCGTAAGGTGCTGCCGAAGGACAAAATCGTCTACAAGCACGTGGAAGGGGAAACATCGCTGCGGCGTCAAATCTACCGGCTAACCGTTACCTACGAAACGTTCGTGCAAGGCTTGGAGCAGCCCAGATACCGGGTGGAACGGGAATTGGCCCTGATGACGCCGAAGGAACTCGTGCTGCTGCTGGAGTCGGAGGGCTTCGAGGTGGTCGGCCTCGTAGAAAACGAAGGCAGCGGCAAGCCATGGAGCACGGTGCTTCCGAGCGGACTTGACCGGGTCGTGTCCGATCTGAAGCCGGACGAAACCTTGGAGACGCTGGAAGCCGAAGGGCGTCTCGGCTCGACGACGCTTCCCTACACGCCGGAGGCATGGCGCGCAGGAAGCTTTCCGGTCGGAACGGACGCCGGAATGAACGTGCACGCGGCGGCTGCGTCCTTCACGATCCTGGCGAAAAAGCGCTGATTCGGCTGTATCTATACATGATCCTTGTCGAAGACGGCAGGGATTATTTTTTTTGCAAATGTTTTTCGTTAGAAAAGATAGCCCCGGCGAGTCATAGGCACAGGTACTTAATTTATGTTTAGATGAAGGAGCGTGGTTATACGCTGATTACATATCCGGGAGGATTTTTCTCATTGTATAAGCATTTGAAGAGTTTGATTTTGATCATTCCTACATTGACCATCGGGATATGGGAATATACCCGGCATGAGTTTTTGCTTCCTTACATTTCGATGGATTTGGGCAACTGGCTGGCGCCTTTGCTCGTTTACCTTGTCACGATGACGCTGCTTCGGAAGCTGTTTGCGCTGATGGAGCAGTTGCAGGAGCAGCTGCAGCAGGAGCGGGCGGCGAAGGCGGCCTTGGAGGAACGGGAGAGAGTGGCTTCGGAGCTTCACGACGGCATCGCCCAATCGTTATTTCTGTTATCGGTCCGCGTGGACCGGATGGAGCAAAGCCATGCAGTTCCGATGGGCGAGCTGTATCAAAGCTTGCGGAAAACCGTGCACGAAGTGAACGACTATGTCCGCCAGGCGATCGACGGCTTGCGGTATCCGGCCGCGCCGCAAGCGCAGCCGTGGATGGAGTCCGTCCAGCACCTGATTGCGGATTTCAGGAAAGATACCGGCATCGCCGTCCGCCTGGAATGGAAGCTGTCCGAGGAGCGCATGACCGTAAAAGAAAAGGTGGAGCTGTACGCTACGCTTCGCGAGGCTTTAATCAATGTCTTCAAGCATGCAGGGGCGACGAACGTCTGGATACAAGGCAAGGACGCCCCCGGAGCGGGTGACGGCTGGAGGTGCACGGTTGCGGACGACGGCCAAGGCTTCGTATTCGATCCGCTGTCGAAGAAGAACGGCTACGGCTTGAAAATCATCCAAGACCGCGCGGCCAAGATGGGCTGGACGTTCGCTCTCCGCAGAGAGAACGGGCACACCGTGCTGGTCGTGAACAAGCCGGATGACGCAGCATTCAGGCATTAAGGGAGTAAGCCGGACGGAAGGACGCTGAAGCCGGTCGTCCACCGTTTGTTCATAAAAAAGGCGGAAAATTGACTCAAAGGGGTCATTTTTCGCCTTTTATCGTTCGTTATAATAAGGACGAGGGTTCGCGAAAAGAACAGAGTGCAGGGAGGCAGCCTTATGCAGCGTAGAAATGTCGAAGGGATTAAGAAATTCAGCGAGCAAAAGACGGTAGAGGCGTACCGCAAGGCCGCATCGGCCATTGAACGGTTGAGGAAGGAAAAGCTGAAGATTAATTTCAATACCGTATCGATCGAGGCTGGCGTGTCCAAGCCATTTCTGTATACCCATCCTGAGCTTCGCGACAAGATCGAATGGCTGCGCAGGCAAGAGCAGACGGAGACGAGCGAGAAATGCAGGCTGACGCAGCGGCTGGAGGAAGAGAACGAGAGGTTGCGAAAAGAAGTGCGGAGACTGCACGAAATTCTGAGAAAATCGAAGATACCCGTTGTTATTTAAAGTAAATGACGTGTTTGTTCATTATTTTATCAATATATTAGCCCTGGGGAGTCATTTTGAACGAAAACGACTTCTATACAATAATTCTTGTCGCTTGCGGCAAGGATTATTTTTTTTACGGAAAGGGAGTGCGGGAAGGTGGAATTTCCGACAATCGATTTCGGTTGGGTCGGCAACGGCAACCTGATCGGCATGATGGCGGTGCTGCACGTCATGATCAATCATGCCGTCGCTATCGGCGGGTCCGTTCTTATGGTATCCATGGAGTACGCTGCTTTCAAACGAGGGAACGAAAGGCTGGAGGCGTACGCCAGATGGCTGAGCAAATGGATTCTGATCATCACCACGACGGCGGGAGCGATGACGGGAGTAGGCATTTGGTTCACAACGACCGTTATACTGCCGAATGCAATCGGCTCGCTGCTGCGCATTTTTCATTGGGCTTGGTTTACGGAATGGCTGGTGTTCGTATCGGAAGTCGTATTGCTGTTGACGTATTTTTACACATGGGACCGCTGGAAGGGAGAGAAGAAAAAGCTGCATTTGTGGACCGGCCTTGCACTGTGCATCATGTCCTGGTTCACAATGGTAATCATTACCGGCATTTTGGCTGCCCAGATCAATCCAGGCGATTGGGTCGAGACGCTGTCGTTCTGGAGCGCATTTTTGAATACGACTTGGGTGCCTTCCACGTTGTTCCGCACCTTCGCCGCCATCACGCTGGGGGTTGCGGTACTGACGCCACTGAACCGGTGGTTTGTAAAAGACTCGCTTGACCGCCACATCGTCTTGAAGCTGTACGGCAAATGGCTCGTCGTTTCTGTGCCGCTGATGCTCGCATCCGGGTGGTGGTATCTAAAGACGCTGCCCGATCAAGCGCAAACGCTGGTCGTCTGGGCGTCGGGCATGAGCGACTTTACGTTCGCCTTTATCAACGTGCTCGGCCTGCTGCTTATGTTCGTGCTCGGCGTCATGCTGATGGATGGCCGGACGAAGTACCCGGTTGCGCTAACCGTATTCACGGCGGCGTTCTCGCTGCTGCTGATTACCGAGTTCGAGATCGTCCGGGAAAATATTCGCAAGCCGTATGTCATTTACAATTACATGTACGCCAACGGCGTGCTGAAAACGGATGTCGAGCGGTTTCGCAAGGATGGCGCGCTGGCGCAAGCGAAGCTATCTCCCGTCCGGGAGGTGACGGAGGCGAACAAGCTCCAGGCCGGGGAAGAGCTGTTCCGCATGCAGTGCATCGCCTGTCACAGCATCGATGGTCCGCGGCGCAGCCGGGTCATGACGGAAAGAGCGAAGGGCTGGAGCGAGGAAGCGCTGGCGTCCTTCATTCCGCAGATGCACAATATCCGTCCGGTCATGCCGCCGTTTGCGGGAACGGACGAGGAGGTCAAGGCGCTGGCCGCCTATATTCACAAGATGGTTTCGGAGAGGAACGGTGCAGAGTGAACGCCTATTTGACCGCCAAATCGCCAGTACCCAACGATCTGGGGCTGGCCATTCCGGGCGACCTGCCATTTTTCGAAGTGCTGATGGTCGTCGGCTTTATTCTTCATATCATTTTCGTCAACATTCTGGTAGCCGGCTCTGTGTCCGCGGTGTATAACGAGCTGAAAGGCATCGTCCGCAAGGATGCGGTTCTGGACCGCCTGGCGCAGCATATGGCGACGCACGTGTCGATTGTCAAAAGCATCGCCGTCGTGCTCGGCATTGCGCCGCTGCTGATCATCAGCACCATTTACACCCAGTTTTTTTATCCGTCGACGATCCTGATCGGCAAAATGTGGCTGCTGCTCATCCCGCTGCTGACTGTCGCGTTTCTGGCACTGTATGTCTATAAATTCACATGGGAACGCTGGCAGAAGCGCAAGGCGCTGCATCTTGGCTTCGGCCTATTCGGCACGTTGATCCTGCTGTTCGTACCGCTGCTGTTCATCACGAACGTGACCTCGATGCTCCATCCCGAGCTGTGGGACCCGGAGCGCGGCTTCTGGCGCTCGCTGTTCGCGTATCCGACCATCTGGCAGCGCTACCTTCACTTTATGGCGGCGAGCTTTACGATGCTCGGCCTGTTCCTGTACGGGTGGGCGAGACGCCGCGAGCGGAACGGCGCCGGAGCGGTCACGGAGGCGGCCAAGCGCTACGGCAAAACGATGGCGGCAGGCTTCACGCTGCTTCAACTGCTTGCAGGACCGCTGCTGCTGCTTAGCATGGACGGACGTGTCCGCCATGCGTTTATGGGCGGATCTGCGTTCCATACCGCGCTGCTCGCTACCGCGGTGCTGCTGGCTATCGGCTTATGCTGGCTGCTGGTCCGCCTGGTCAGGCAGGATGGGCGAAGGCTGTTCGCCGCCACCGTTACCGTGCTGCTGATCGTACTGACACTGATGAGCTGGATCCGGCACGAGGTGAGGGAGATTTACTTGCAGCCGTACATGGAGGAATCGCCGCGCACTGTACAAAAATAATGCCGGGGAAGGCTGCCGTGGAGGCGGCGTTTAGTAATAAGTAATCGGAAAAGGGCCATAGCAGGCTCTTTTCCATTACAACCTGTGATACCTGTAAAAATAAAGCACAGCGGGGTTGTATATAATTGCCAATCTGCTATAATAATATTGTTTCGTGCGAAACAAAAATACCGATATTGTTTTGTTCGAAACAAAAAATTCGTAACGGCAGTTGGAGAAAAGGAGAGGATACGAATGGATTATGAAGTGATCGTTGTCGGCGGAGGTCCGGTCGGCATGCTGTTGGCAGCGGAGCTGGCTTTGGCCGGAGTGAAGGTATGCGTGTTTGAGCGCTTGAAGGATACGACGCCGTATTCGCGGGCGCTGACGCTTCATCCCCGCTCGCTTGAACTGTTCGATTTGCGCGGCTTGAAGTCGAAGCTGATGAGCATCGGAAAGCCGCTTCCGACCGGACATTTTGCGGCGCTGGATACCCGCTTGGATTTTTCGGTATTGGATTCTTCCTCTAATTACACGCTGTATATTTCGCAGCACGATACCGAGAAAGTGCTGGAGGAGTGGGCGCAAAGTGTTGGCGTGGAAATTCGGCGGGAGACGGAGGTCGTGTCGGTGCGCCAGGATGCGCGAGGCGTAGAGGTCACTGCCGTCGGCGCGAAAGGGGAAGCCGTACTGACCGCAGCGTATGCTGTCGGCGCAGATGGGGCAGGAAGCCTTGTACGCAAGCAGGCGGGCATCCCGTTCGAAGGCACGGACGCGACCTTAACCGCGATGCTCGGAGACGTCGTACTGGCGTATCCGCCGGAAACGAACGGGCTTTCCCGCTTCACCGAGCACGGGCTGGTCATGATTGTCCCCGTAACGGACCGGCTTCATCGGGTCGTGATGATCGATCCCCTGAGGATGGGGGTGCCGAAGGAAGAACCAGTGACGCTCGAAGAGCTGCGTTCGGGGCTGGAGCGTATTCTCGGAAGCGATCTAGGCATCTCCGAGCCGTTCTGGCTGTCCCGCTACGGCAATGCGACACGTCAAGCGAAGCGTTACCGGGAGGGACGGATATTCCTCGCGGGGGATGCGGCGCATATTCATTTCCCGGCGGGAGGACAGGGGCTGAACGTAGGGCTGCAGGAAGCGATGAATCTTGGCTGGAAGCTGGCGGCGGAGCTGAAGGGGCAGGCTCCCGGATGGCTTCTGGACAGCTACCATACCGAGCGGTTCCCCGTAAATACGGCGCTGCTTCGCAATACACAGGCGCAAACGCTGCTGATGGGATTTGACTTCTCGCCGAGAATGATGGGACTGCGCAGCATGCTGTCCGATTTGCTTCGCATCCCCGAAGCGAATAAGGAATTAGCGGCCCAGATCGCGGCGTTCGATGTCCGGTATGCGCCGGATGAGGGGGCATTGCCGCACGCGTTGAACGGACGCCGCTTTACGGAATTGAAGCTGCGACTGGACAACGATACCGTTCGGAATGCTTATGAGCTGTTTCACTCCGGCTGCTTCGTTCTGCTTCATTTCGCTTCCGATGACCGGCTGAACGACGTCGTTCCTTGGGAGGGGTACGGTCATATCCAAGTTGTTCGCGCCTCGATCGCCGGAAGCGGGAACGAAGCCGAATGGGACGACGTGCATACGGCGCTGATTCGTCCGGACGGACATATAGCGTGGGCGGTTCCCCGATCTGAGCCGCAGCCGCTGGAAGCTATCAAACGGGGAATCGCCCGTTGGTGCGGAAGCCATCATATTTAAAGGTCTTATTGTTTTGTTCGAAACAATCGGTGTATAATTGGAAGGAGATGATGTGTGAAGAGGAGACCTCAAACCGATGTCGAAAACCCAACTTAACAAGCAGTGGATTTTTAAGCTATTCGTAGAACTTATCACGCAGCAGGAGACGAGAGACGGCAAATTTACCGTCCGATTCGCAGAAGAGAAGCGAAAGGTGGAATCCGAGCTGCGCCAGAAGCTGGATCTCAATTTGTCCGAGATTCACCTGATCGCCTGCATAGGGGACCACGGGCCCATCAACGTGACGACGATTTCGGAGAAAACGGATTTGACCAAAGGGTCCGTCACTCGGATCACCCAAAAGCTGCTAGCCTTGGATTTGATCAAAAAACAGCAGCTCCATGATAACAAGAAAGAGGTTTATTTTCGTTTAACGGCCAAAGGCCAGAAGCTGCATCTGATTCATGACCGCCTTCATCAGGATATCGAACAGCGGTTTATGCTCTTATTGGATAAATATACGCCGGAGCAATTGACCTTTGCCCGGGAGCTGCTGCAGGATTTGCTGGAATGGGATTACTGAGCGGTTAACAATTTGACTGCCGGCCGTCTCATCGGTACGGAAAAGGAGAATGGCGCCATGAGCATCGCCCAAACGATCAGGGAAAGAAGAAGTATCCGGACGTTCAACCAGACCCCTGTTCCCCAGGATCTGGTTCTGCAGCTGCTGAATGATGCGGTATGGGCGCCAAATCACGGCCTCCGGGAGCCTTGGCGGTTTATTTATGTGGGAAGCGCCGAGGGGAGGGACAAGCTGGCTGCCCTTACGCTTGAAGCCTCCGCCCACTTGAAACGGGTCAAGCTGCTGCCGTCCAAATTAAAAGAACTGATGCGAAAAAAGCTGGCCCAAATTCCGGCCAATCTGATCGTCGTCATGACGGAAGATAAAAACGAGCATAAAAGAGATGAAGATTTCGCCGCCGTCTGCTGCCTGATGCAAAATATGCAGCTGCTCGGATGGGAGCAAAAGCTCGGGATGATCTGGTCGACGGTTGACTTTATTCATTCCCCTGTGTTTCGCAGCGGACTTGGCGTCCGGGAAGGCGAACGGATCGTCGGCATCCTGCACATGGGGTATTTCGATAAAGTCCCCAAGCCGAAAACCCGGACGCCGGCGGAAGCTAAGCTTGTTGTATGGTAGGATCGTTCAAGAGGGGGAGAGCCCCCTCTTTTCTGCTTGCGGTTTCACCTGCGCTGAGACCAGGATCGAGACTACCAGCAGGGCGCAAGTATAATACACCAGACCGTTCCAGCCGAACCGGTTGAGAAAGAAGCCGCCCGACCAGCCGACCAAACTTGATCCCGCATAATAGAACAGCAGGTAAAAGGAAGAAGCCTGCGCTTTGAAATCTTTTACCGCCATTACGCCTACCCAGCCGCTCGCCACCGAATGACCGGCAAAAAAGCCGAACGCGACGATCGCAACCCCCAATACCTTGACGGCAAGAAGGCTGCTTAACGTCATCAGCGCGCCCAGAATAAAAATGGCAATCGCAAGGCCGAGAACCCGTCTTCGGGAATAACGGTCCGCCAGCTTTCCGAACCAGATCGAGCTCCAAGTCCCTACCAGATTGACTACGAACAGAAAGCCGAAAATCGTTTGGCTGACATGATACGGCGCTTGCGTAAGCGGGTAACCGATATAGTTCAACACCGTGATGTACCCGCCCATCAGCAGGAAGCCCGTAATAAACATGGATAGCAGATTTTTATCTGCCAGACTGGCCCGCATCCCGGCAAGCCATTGCCGCACGGACGTTTTGCTCGGGGTAAAGTTCCCGGAGGCCGGGAGATAGAACCAGAACCACAAGCTAAGTAGCAAGCTCACGATTCCCATCATGAGCATGGCGAATTGCCAATTGAAGAGATCAGTTAATCCTCCGATGATAATCCGGCCTATGAAACCGCCTATGGCCGTTCCCGCCACATAGACCCCGATAACTCTCCCGATGGCCCGGGGAGAAAATTCCTCATTCAAATAAGTCATGGCGATCGACGGAAAGCCTGCGATGCTGATGCCTTCCAGAAACCGAAAGACGAGGAAAGCCTGAAAATCATGGATAAAGGCCGAAGCGATGGCGAATATCGAAGTGAGCAGCAGCGAGAGGCTCATGATTCCTTTTCGACCCCAAATATTGGAGACGACCGTGAAAAACAGCAAGCTCATCCCCAAGGCGATGGTCGTTAACGAGATCGAAGCGCTGGCGGTTGCCGGCGAAACTTGATACTGCTGCGAAAATAAACTGATGAGCGGCTGCGGACTGTATAATATGGCAAACGTGACGATGCTCCCCAGCAGCATGCTGACCGAAGCCTTCCGATGCGCCGGGCTTCCGAGTTCGAGATAGTTCATCTTATGGCGCCTCCATCCGTTGAATTGACAATTCAAGTATAGGATTGACAAGAAGCGCTGTCTAATGCATTGTTTTTATTATAATGATGTTTTACGTGTAATAAGATACGGAGGGATCGGAATGGAATGGCAGCAGCTCGAATATTTTCATACGGTTGCCCGATTGCAGCATATGACTTTGGCGGCGCAGACGTTATGTATTACCCAACCGGCTTTAAGCCGCTCGATTGCCCGGCTGGAGAAAGAACTCGGCGTCCCGCTATTCGAGCGAAACGGCCGTGCGATCGCGCTCAATCGGTACGGACGCCTGTTTTTGAACCGTGTCAACCGGATCATGAACGAATATCAAGAGGGCAAGCGAGAGCTGGAGGATTTGATTCATCCGGAGCATGGGGAGGTATCCTTGGGATTTCTTCATACGCTCGGCGTCCACTCGATTCCGGATGTCATCCGGTCCTTTCGCTCGGCTTACCCGCAGATTCATTTTCAGCTGCATCAAAACAGCACCCAGTTCCTGCTGGATCAGCTCTCGGCAGGGGCGATCGACCTCTGTATGGCTGCCCCTCAAGAAACGAAGCACATCCAATGGGTCTCGTTATGGAACGAAGAGTTGTTTGTTATCGTTCCGGAAAATCACCCGCTTGCCGCTTCCGAATCCGTTCTGTTGGAGGACATACGCAGCGAGCCGTTGATTTCGTTCAAGAAAGGCTACGGACTGCGAAAAATTACCGACAAGCTGTTCGAAGAGGCCGGAATCGGTCCCGATATCCGGTTCGAAGGGGACGAGGTCCATACGATCGCCGGGCTTGTCGCGGCCGGTCTTGGCGTTGCCGTCATCCCCGATACGAAAGGAATCGAACGCGCCAACCTTTCATTCCTGCGCGTACGTTGGCCCGAGTGCCGCCGGGTAATCGGCATCGGCTGGATCGAAGGACGCTACCTGTCACCTGCGGCGGAGCGGTTCCGTGATTTTGTCATCGATTATTTCAGAAACTGACGTAACTGTCCTTCCGGCGGTTACGTTGCCTGAATTATTTATGAATTAATTCTTAATATGGGTCGTGGAGTACGCATTGATTGGCGGTCACCTTGACATTTTTGAACCGGCTAATATTGAGCATAATGTTCATTTGATCCGCCTCGTCTTGCAGGCCATCGCTCGGGGCGAAACTATCGCGGTGGACTCCGTACGCTAACGGAAAGCCCTCTTGTTTCAGCCTTTTTGGCAGCACAAGAGGGCGATTTTTTATGACGCGCTCCTGTTGGCGCTGCGCGAAAGTTGTCGAATAAAACCGGATCATCTGGTACAATATGGGTGAACCCTGCGATTAGGAGCGAGAGAGATGCCTGATGAAACGGATGCCTTACAAATACGGATCGAGCCTTGGGCGGAAGCAGATCTTGATCTGCTGTATCGCTTGAATACACCGGAGATGCTGGAGCATCTCGGAGGACCGGAGACGGAGGAGCAGCTTCTCGCGCGCCACAAGCGGTACGTTGAGATCGGGCCGAAGGGGACCGGCCGCATGTTCGGTATCGTCCTGCTGCCAAGTCTCGAAGCGGTCGGCAATATCGGGTACTGGGAGCGGAGCTGGCAAGGAGCGACCGTGTATGAGACCGGCTGGGGTGTTCTCCCGGCATACCAGGGCAAAGGCATCGCGACCATGGCAGCCGCGGCAGCCATGGCCAGCGCCAGGGCCGAGCGGAAGCACAGGTACATGCACGCTTTCCCGTCCGTCGATAACCCTGCATCCAACGCGATCTGCCGGAAGCTGGGCTTCCAGTTTGTTGCCGAATGCAGCTTTGAATACCCGCCGGGAAGCATCATGCGATGCAACGACTGGCGCTTGGACCTTGGCGAGAGTGAAGCGTAGTTATGAGATAGGGAGGATTCCAAAAGTGGAAGCGTTGATTGAGGAATACGATCGTGGATATAAGATGCTGCGGGAAGCCGCCGAAGGATTGACGGAAGAGGAGCTTCGTTTCAAGCCGGCGCCGGACAAATGGAGCATTCATGAAATTCTCATTCATCTTGCAGATTCCGAGCTGGTCTCGACACAGAGGCTGAAAAAAGTGTTGGCGGAGGACGAGCCGCTTATTATGTCGTGGGAACAGGACTTGTGGGTGAAAAACCTCGGGTATGAGAAGCAGGACCGTGAGCAGCATCTGCTCCTGTTTCAAATGCTGCGTGCCCATATGCAGCCTGTGCTCGCCCGTCTGACAGCCGAGCAATGCGAGCGGGTGGGCGTGTATGAAGACGGGGCGAGGTTTACCTTTCGTCAAATGCTGGAATACCGCGTCAAGCATGTCCGTATACACCTTGCGCAGATCGAGCGGGTGAAGGAGGCTTACCGGCAGAGCAGGGTATAAGCTTTTTGGAGGCCATCCCAACCACTTGGCATGGCCTCATGCATCGTTTTCCGCCAGATTATCCTTCCAGCACGTCCGCGTCCAATTCGCCTGCAATCTCCATCATTTTGGGGATCACCGCTTCATTGGAGCCGGATACGTAAATATCTCCCTGGTAATGACGGAAGGGGATCTTGCTATCGCCGCAGCTCCACATGAAAAAATCTCCCTCAATGGACATGGTAGTAACCCCTGTCACCGTAAACACCGAGGTATAGGCAAAGTCGGGTTTGGTCGAAAAATACTGTTTGCACTCCTCCAAAGAAATGCCTTGCTCCGAAGTTCCATTTTCTTTAAATTCCCTTGTAATCCGATAACGTTTGCTCATGGAAATCCTCCTATTTCGTTCTTCAAATATTTATTTCCGGTGATGATGTCATTGACTCGCTGGATCGTCGTCCCGGTTCTGGGGACATCAGCGGTTCTATGGAGCAGCAGCCACCGGAGACATGCAATCGCTTCAAACCTTAGCATTTCTTCCGCATCGAATTCACTACCCGATAAATAGGCATTCCGGAATGCAGAGGCCAGCATTTCTCCATTGTAAATATGGATCAAGAAGCTCGACCAAGCCAAATCGTACCTGGCGTCCCCTAATTGCGCATTGGTCCAGTCGATGATAGTGTACTTTCCTTGGATGTCGAGGATGTTGCCCAAATTAAAGTCGCCGTGGATCAGCTTGTTTCGTTTCAGCCCGGAGCTTGTAACCAACGGGAGCAGTTCGGCCTGGATATCTGGATGCTCTTCAATTCCCGGATAGAAATAAGGAATGAAATCGTATGTTTTAAGGAGCGCAGGCCCCAGCTCCCGAACCGGTAATCGATGCAGTCCCAGCAGCAAGTCGGCGAAATCTTTTACGTGTCGGTTCGTGACTATTGAAGGCGGGCTGCCATCGTAGCTCGTCAACAATACTTTATGCCGGGAAGGGGTATATCCCCATCCATAAGACGTGGAGACGGAAATACCTCTGTGGCGAAGTGCATCCAGCAAGTCATGTTGAAAACGTACATCCGGATTCGAAGCTTTGTTCCATATTTTAAGCACAGCGCAGTCCGTACGGGAACAAAATTTCAGCACGTTGGCTTCCAGTCCGGCCGGTAGGGGGGTAACGGTTAGTTCTTGGCCCAGCAATTCGTCAACGAAGCTCGTTTTCTCGACCCAAATAACCTCGTCCAGATGCTCCACATTTAACCTCCTGTCTCATCCTAAACGCGATGTTCCGAGGTATCCATATCAATTCCAAAAATGGAAAATTCGTACGGAAGCCGGTTCGAAGAACCATTCGGCAGCTCGTCGATTGGTAGCAGCCTATTGCAGCCCGAGCTCTTGACAAAGCTCAACCAATTGATGCACGCCATAGAACTGCTGGCGATTACGCTGATGGATGCTTACCAGCGCATTTTCCGTGACCTTTTTCGCTTGTTCGATGCTGTGATGCTCCACGGCTTGGACGATTTCCTTCATATTATCCAGAAAATAGACGGTCCGGCGCAGCGTGCGAATGAGCAAGATTTGCCGCACATGCATCGGCGTGAAAATCCGGTAGCCATTCTCGGGATCGCGTTCCGGCGAGATGAGCCCTTCCTTCTCCCAATGCCGGATCGCCGAATCCTGTACTCCGGTGAAAGCGGCGACTTCGCCAATGCTCATGTGGGTTTTCGGCTTTTTGTTCGCGGCGAGAGGGAGCTCCGGATTTTGCAGCAGCTCCAGTGTCTGGTCAGCAGCGGTCTTTTCGTGATGCAGGTTCGCTTGCTCTTTGTTGACGAGCCAGAAGGCGGTGTCCACATCTCCGTTTTGAATGAGGCGAAGCACTTGGCACGTGAGCCCGACGCCAAAGGCAGGAAACATCGCGCGAAGGCATCGAAAGTAGGCCAAATGCACCTTGGTATACAGGCGGTACCCGTTCGGAGCGCGGTCGGGTGCCGGAACGACACCCCAAGACTCATAATGCCGCAAAGCGCTCGTGCTAATGTGCAGTTCTCTGGCAATCTCGATCGGCTTGTAATACCGCATCTCCAGGCCTCCTTCACAAACGAAGCGAAAGTAGATTTCTACTATATCAAAAGCGTCTCATCTAAGCAAACCTTGAATTAAAAGATTCAAGTAAAGATAAATTGTATGATGAAGGCTAGGTTCACGAGGCTTTTTCTATTCCAAATAAATGACCGGGCCCACGAAGGTAACGTTAAGTTGACCGCGCAGTTGAAATTTGAAAAATCAGGAACGTTCGTTCTATAATTAAGGCGACAAGCGCAGCAGGCCGCGACAAACCCTGCCAATACAGCATAAAGGAGTCGGGTACCGAATGAGCGAACCGGACTGGAAGGAAGTAGAGGAAAGGCTATTCCAAGAGAGTGTTTCCACCATAAAGCAGTTTTAGGCTGAGCATGCAAACGAAGAAATCTGTTATTTCGCCTTTGATTCCGAGCCGTACTACGGTTACGTACTCCTATGCTTTGACACAACAGAGAACTCTGTTATGGAGGCGAAACGCTCAGCCGAGAGGGCGCTTATCTTTACTGCTCAATCCATAGAGAAAGGCATGAATTGGCAAATGGCCAATTCGTACATGACCAGCACCAATGTGCTGCCGTTTACCAATAATACTGGCGATTTTAAGTACCAAGGCTACACGCAGGTCGACTTTCAGGGCTGGCAGGAATTTGCAGACAGTGATGCTTATCCGAAGGGATATTCGGAAGACCAGGATTATTTGGAAGGCAATCTGTCCATTGTTTTCTGGAGAGTGATTGACCGGCTGATCCGGGAGAATCACTTTTCCGTTCTGAAAATGGCCTCTCCGTTTTTCGCAGGTTACGGGTTTCATGATCGGGATCAGGTTCTGCTCAGAATAATCAATTGGGGCAATGAAGAGGGCCGAATGTGACGCCGGAATCAATATTTTTAATATAAACGTCAGAGACCTTCAAGTCCTCGAAGGTCTCTTTTGCGTTGCCCGGACGAAAGCTCTACGACAACTTGCCAATTCAGGACATATGTCCTTTCCCAATCCTTCGATCTGTCATTTAATAATGGAAAAATGTATAGTTGGGGAGAGGGAAGATATGCGAGGGAGTTTATTTGCGTTTTTGGGCGGGGGCTTTATTACCCTGCAAGGAGTAGCCAACTCCCGGATTAGTCAAGACATCGGCACATGGCAAGCGGCGACGCTCACCCAGTTCACCGGATTCATTGCGGCGCTGCTGATCCTGATCTTCGTCCGCGACGGGAGTTTGCAGGGATTCAAGCAAGTAAAGCCGCTATACTTGACCGGCGGCGCTTTCGGGGCGGTCGTTATTTTCAGCAACGTCACGGCCATACATCAGATCGGCGTAACCTTGACGATTGCCGTTTTGCTGATCGCTCAGCTGGGTTTGACTTTCATCATTGACTGCAACGGATGGTTCGGCGTGGCGAAGCAGAAGATGGGGCTGCCGCAGTTCATCGGGATTGCGATGATGATCGCCGGTGTGGTTATCCTGAAATTTTGATTGCTGCAAGTTGAAGCTGGAGGCCGGAGTATGAAGGAAATTCAAGATCGTGAGCAATTGAATCATTATTTGCGGGCATTTCAGCTCGACTCCGTATTTCACGAACCGTTGCTGCCGCATTTGTCGCTGTACGGCTTCGAGCAGGGGGATCTCATCTGCACCCAAGGCCAAGCACCGGAGTATCTGTACGTGCTTGTGAACGGGAAGATCAAGATCTATACCACCTCGTCGGAGGGCAAAACGCTCGTTCTTTCTTTCAAGACGCCGCTTGAGGTGATCGGGGACGTCGAATACGTGCGCGGGACACCCATTCTCAATACGGTCGAGGCCGTATCGTCCGTCCATATGATCGGCATCCAGTACCGCTGGCTGCACAAATACGGAAAAGATCATGCGCCGCTGCTGCGGTTTTTGCTGGAAATCATTACGCAGAAGTTTTACATCAAATCCAATTCGCTCAGCTTTAATCTGATGCATCCGGTGGAAGTGCGTTTGGCCAGCTATCTATTGTCCGTCACCTCCGACGAATCCGATTCCCGATTGGAAGGGCAGCAAAGCGAGGTCAGTCTGTCGGACGCGGCGAATTTCATCGGCACAAGCTACAGACATTTGAACCGGGTCATCCGGCAGTTTTGCAACAAAGGTCTCGTTGAGCGCGACAAAGGGGTTATCGTGGTGAAAGACAGGAATGGATTAAGCGCGTTGGCAGGTCATAACATTTACGAGCACCATCGGGGAAAAGGGGGAACGCGATTATGATGGTAGGACTATTTTTGTCGCTTATCGCAGGCTCGCTGGTCGGGCTGCAAAATATTTTTAACAGCAAGGTGAACGAGCGCGCGAGCTCTTGGGCTACGACGACATTGGTGTTGGGACTGGGCTTTCTGGCTTCGCTGACGCTCGGTCTGATTGTTGAGGGAACGGATTTATTTGCCCCGCATCCGATGCAGACCTGGTATTGGTTTAGCGGTTTGATCGGCGTAGGGGTGGTCACCTGTGTGGTGCAGGGGATAAGGCTGCTTGGTCCTACGTTTGCCGTCTCGATCGTGATGGCGGCGCAGCTCGGGTTTGCATTGTTGTGGGACTCGATGGGATGGCTCGGTCTGGACAAGGTTCCTTTTACGTTCAGCAAGCTGATCGGAGTGCTGGTCATCGTCGGCGGGATCGTTGTGTTTAAATTGGGCGGCAAAAGCGGGGCGCCGCGGGAGGCGTCCAAGGTGCCTTCGGGCCGTTCCTGACAAGGGCAGGCCTATTTAAAGCCCGCCCGTTCGTTTCTTTTCATCTTCATGCGTTCTTTGATGTAGTAATATACGGTCGTTACGGCAAAGATAAAGAGCAATTGCGCGATAACAAAACTTGTCATGCCTTCATCTCCTTTCGGGAAACGAGAAGGAGCAATTTCTTCCGGTCCAGCCAAAGCAGCACAAAGCACATGACCGCAAGCACCGTACTCAAATCCTGCACGCCGATGTCAAAGCAGTAATTGACCAGCATAACATTCACGGCAATCGGAAAATAGATGAGGGCTCCCAAGGTGGCCGTCCTTGGAAACAACAGCAGAATCGCCGCACCAACCTCGCCCAAGCCGATAAACATTTCGTATACTTTGGAATACCCGAAGAACGTCCAAGCTAGGGCGAAGCCTTCGCCCTTGGCCGCGGCGATCTCCGCCGTCGGTTCGCCGAATTGTCCGAAGACCAGCTTGACGAGTCCGTACAGAAGGAACATGCTGGCCAGAAAATACCGTATCGTGGCCGGAATCGATTGTCGAAGCACGCGATAGATCAAAGTTCAACCCTCCAATGAATTAATCCGTACTTAAAAACCGCTCCCTCATATCAGGAGTAGGCATCATGCAGGAGCTCTGCTTGCCGAACCAGCGATAGCGCCGCCGTGCAAACCAGCGATAGAACAGGTCCCTGAGTGGCCGAGGAATGACGATAGCCAAGTAAGCCGCCTTCCATAATCCGTCCAGACGCCTTGCGATACGCAGCACCGCGGTTGATTCGGTATACGTCCTCTCCCGTTCGATCAGTACGATCGAATCTGTTCCCAGGGCTTCAGGGAAGGCTGCAAGCAACGCGCTGCCGGCGCTCGACTGTTGTGAGGCAAAACGAAAGTATCCGCTGCGGTCGCGCTTGATGATAAACTGAACCGACCGGTTGCAAAAATTACACACGCCGTCGAACAAAATAACCCCGTGTTTCTTAGGGTCCTCCATACTCCCCCCCCTCCTGATTGGAATTCAATCTCTCTTGTTCCAGAATAACGTTGCAAGGTTAAATTGAAGTCAGGTTCAAGTTTAAATTTCGTTTAATTTTTTGGATTACATCAATCCGCTGCCTCCGGCTGCTCCGTATGCATGCGAAATAACTGAATATATAGTCCGATACTGATGCATGCAACTGCCAAAATGATACTGAAAATTCCCATAGGCGGTACCCAACTGGACAGGAAAACCGTCATCGGCGCCAGAAATCTCCCGATCGTCGCCTGCAAGCTGTCGGCTGCCATGTACTGTCCTCTTGCATGATCGGGGGCATAGTGGCTAATAAAGCTCTGGGTGACCGGAGAGCGTACAATTTCACCAAAGGTGAAGATGATCGTTATGAAAAACAAAAACCATATATTGGTGCCCAGTCCGAGGGCGAAGGTGCCTACTCCGGACAACAGCGACGATAAAATGAACACATTTCGCTCTTTCCAATGGCGGAACCATTTTGTCACAGGAAGCACAAACAGGACAAACATCAGACCGTTTAGCCCCAGCACCCAGCCAAAGATCTCCGTACTGGACAGCACTAGAGAATCATCCTTCCATGCGAACAGAGCCTGGGCAGGGACCTCGTTGATGACGTATACGGCCAAATATAGATCCAATTGCATAATGGGGATCAGAGCAAAGATGCCAGCCAAAATATAAACAAGGAACACTTTATCGCGAAAAATGATACCGTATCCCTTCAATTGCTCCTTGAATACGCGGGTAATCGGAACGGAGCTATCCGGACTGCTTTTTGCCGACTGCGGCAGCGTTTCATGAACAATGAAATACATTGCGATGAAATACAGCAGCAGGACCACGGAGCAGGTCCACAACAGCTCTTGCCGGTACTGGAAGAAGAAGATCGCTCCAAGCGCAGGTCCGAGCACGGCGCCAATGTTATTCGCCGTCACGAACGTTGCGAAGATCTGGCGACGTTCGTGCGCGGGCACCAGATCGGCCACCATAGCGGAGCTTCCAGGCCTGTAGATGGCTCCACCCAGCCCAATGCCGATAAACGCGATATAATCCATCCAATGGGACGACGACATCGCGAATAAGGCAAACATCACCGTCTGAAGCGAAGCGCCCAGCAGCATTACGGGACGCCTTCCTAACCGGTCGGCCAAAGCTCCCCCGAGCAGACTTCCGATGATGCTGAATATCGGAGGGATGGCCATCAAAATGCCGGCGATATGGCTGCCTAACGCCGCGCCAAAATAGACCGTGATAAACGGATAGTACATCCAAAACAGCAGGTTAAAGAGCCCTTCGCCAAATAACCGCACTTTCAAATTGGGATTCCATAAACGGATTTGCACTTCAAAACCTTATCCTTTCCACAACGAAACTTGTCAGGTTTCCCGGCCGGGTATACAAACTATAGAACGTTATCCAGAAAAAGTATAGACTTATAATTATGAATGGTTTATACTAATAATAATGAAAATTGAATAAGCCGAGCTTTATTTTAACTGCTTCAAAAATCGAACATTTGTTCTGAAATGTGAAAGACGCTTCCATCGGAAGCGTCTTTTTTGATGTAGTTGCATTAGGGGAATGGTATGTTAAAATTATCCTTATTCGGAATGATAAGGAGGGGTGTTAATGACAACGGGAGTCTGGAACTTTGTTTCATGTTCCGGGTAGCCGTTGTTTTTATTGATGTCATGTATGGAGCGAGGTGATCGGGCGCGTGCGGAGCATTCCGGCAAATCCATTGACCAGAATGAGTGTGAATTACCAGCTGATTTTGCTGTTTTTGCTCATGGTCAGTCCTGTTTTTATACTGCAATGGTACGGAAATATGAAGGCCGAGCAAATTTTGAAGCGGAACGTGACGAATGCCTACCTGGAATTAAACAAGCAGAATTGGAATCTGCTCAATCGGGACATGGAGTCGATCAATCGCATCACCATGACGATTATCCAAAATCCGCTCACGCAGCAGATGCTTCCGGACGATACGGACACGGTTGTGACGCGGGTCGGCAAATACGAGGCCTTGGACAAGCTGCTCAAAAGCTACTCGATCGGGGGAGATGACGGCGGAGCCGTAGCATTTTCCTTATACGTCAACGATCCTAACGACGATTATTCGTTTGCACCGAAAGTCAGACAGGCCTCGCAGGCAGGCGTTTTTTTCGTTTCGGATCGGAATCAGCCGGTTTGGTTTCGGGAAGCGCTTCAAAAGCAAGGCAAGGGCGAGCTCAAAATTATCGATCATTTCGATCCGTCGTCCGACCAAGGAACGCTGAGTTACGTCCGTGCCGTGAACAATATCTCGCATGGAAATGGCGTGATCGGCGTTTTGGTGGTGACCAAGCTTGAAAGAATGATCGAGAACGATTTTCGCAGCGTTCATTTGCCGGATGGAGAAATTTATTTAACCGACGGGTCCGACCGGATTCTTGCGTCAACGACGAAAGACGCGGGAAGCAAGCTTCCGCTTCCGCCCGACGCCAAGGACATGACTACTATGGAAGGCATTCTGGACACCGTGCACTCGGATTATATTTACGTCGTCAACTACAGCTATTTGCTCCAGCAAAAGCTGGTTTACCGCATTCCCATCCACTCCTTGCTTCAGCAGCAAAGCGAGCTGAAACGGGTGATTCAATTCATTTCCGTCGCTTATTCGGTACTGGCGTTTGTCGTCATGATGTATTTCTGGAGATCGTTAATGAATCCGATGCAGAAGCTGGTTCATGTTATAAGGAGCTATGTGCCGGGCAAACCGGTGCGGAAAACGGCCGCGCGCAGGAGAAACGACGAGCTCGGTGTGCTGATTTCCTCCGTCTATGACATGGCCGACCGGCTGAATCATCTCGTGAACGACAAGTATCAGCACGAAATCAAGCAAAAGGAAGCGCAGCTGCAAATTTTGTATCAGCAAATTAATCCTCACTTGCTGTATAACACGCTGGAAAGCATTTATTGGAAAAGCACGCTGGAAGGCAAGGGCGAATCCGCGGAGATGATCAAAGAATTGTCCAAGCTGATGAAGATCGGATTAAGCAGGGGCAGAGAGCTGATTACGATCGGCGAAGAGATGGAGCATGCCGCCGCCTATATCAGCCTGCAGCAGCGGAGGTACGAGCATACGTTTCGTGTGGAATGGAAGATCATGGAGGACGTGCGTGCGCTGCTGATCCCGAAGATTACGCTCCAGCCGTTAATTGAAAATGCTATTATTCACGGCGTGAAAAATATGGGGGAAGACGGGGAAATCGTCATATCCGCCGAACGACAGAACGACGACAAGGTGATAGTCCGCGTGGAAGATAACGGCTTTAGGGAAGCGGATCTTAACGCGATCCGCCGAGCGCTGCACGAGGAGCAGCCGGACCCGTCCTTGGGATACGGCATACGCAACATTCATCAGCGGGTCCGGCTGCATTTCGGCGCTGCATACGGGCTCGACTATACGAGAAATCAACCGCACGGAACGGTTGCCACAATCACTTTGCCCAAGCGCGAAGCCGTTTCGGCTGAACAATAAATGGGCGAGGAGGCTTGGAATGTACAATATTTTGCTAGTGGACGATGAACCGCTGATTTGTCAAGGTTTGAGCCGGCTTTTGGCTACTTCGGGAATGAATATCGATCAGCTCTTTATCGCGCACAGCGGCTATGAAGCGATGGACTATATTCGCATGGAAGAAGTCGACCTGCTGATCACGGACATCCGGATGGGCGAAATGAGCGGAATCGAATTGATGCATCAAGCGAAAATGGCCAGGCCGTCGGTGCAATCGATCGTCGTTTCCGCCTACGAGACGTTTCAGTATGCGCAATTGGCGATGAGGTTGGGCGCGAAGGATTACTTGATCAAGCCGCTGAACAGCAGCCATTTTCTGGATACCGTACGCAATGTACTGCTCAAAATGAACAAAGCGGCTGCTGCAGCCCACGATGAATTTATTACCGAGCTGAGCGACCGGTTCCGGATGGAGGAGCCCGACCGGGCGAAAACGGAGGCGCTGAACCAGCTTTTGGCCGATCCCGATTCAGCCTGCGCTTCGGCGGACCGGCTTGTGCCGATGGCTTCCTTGCAAGGGCCTTATTTTGCCGTGCTTAAAATCAAGCTGGATGTCCAACCTTCCCCGGCAGGGAACCGGTTCCCTGAAAAGGATCTCGACTTATGGCAGTATGCCGTATTGAACGTGGCGAGCGAGCTGCTTGACGGGCAGTGGAACCATGTCGCTTTTTATTCGCCCGATCATGAGATTTCGATCATTTTGCAATGGGACGACGAAGCCTATGGAGATAAGAGCATCAACAAAATCAACCAACTGGACATGATTGGAAGATCGCTGCATGCGAATGTGCGGAAATATTTATCGCTGTCATGTGTGGTGGGCATAAGTCAGATTATGAAAGGAATCGAGTTTCTGGGCGCTTTGAACGAGCAGGCGCGGAAAGCGATCCGCTTTCACCGGGAGCATCAGGATCATTACGTGTTTTACTACGGCGATTTTAGCTGGAATCCGGCTTCCCATGAGGCGACCGAGGAGGAGCTGATCGTACATCACCATCAAATTGTGGATACGGCCAAGCAATACATCCACCGGCATTTTGGGCAAAAAGGGCTCACGCTTCAGGAGGTCGCTCAGCAAAGTCACGTGAGTCCGAATTACTTGAGTTATTTGTTCAAGAAAAAAACGGGCTACAACCTTTGGGATTATGTCGTGAAATTGCGAATGGAGGAAAGCCGGAGGCTCATTACAAGCACGGATATGCGCCGCTACGAAATCGCCGATAAAGTAGGGTATGAATCGCCGGAGCATTTCAGCAAAATATTTAAAAAATATTACGGCGTCAGCCCAAGCGAATTGAAAAAGTAAAATCGCCAATGATCCCGATAGGATTGCACATGTTCAATTTCCCTGCGCATTTTTACAATGAAGTCAAGACCTAGGAGAAATGAGGGAAATCGGCTGTGTATCAAGTCGTGAAAAGACATCTATGGGGTTATCTGTTTATTTTGCCGGCTGCCGTTATTTTCGGTTTGTTCTTATGGACGCCGATTGTCAAAGGCTTCGCTTACAGCCTGTACCACGTTGATTTTATGAAAGGCAACGCTTTTGTCGGCTTCGACAATTATGTCAAAGTGCTTCGCGATCCCGATCTCGGGCGCGCGGTGAAGAATACGCTGTATTATATGTTTCTAGGGCTTGTCATCGGCTTCTGGGTGCCGATCGTCTTTGCGATTGCCATCTCCGAGCTGAGGAGGTTCCAAGGGTTCGTCCGCATCGCCGCTTACTTGCCGAACGTGCTTCCCGTGGTCGTCTTGTACGGACTGTGGCGATGGATTTTCGACCCGGTCGGCCCGATCAATGCGGTGCTGAGCAAGCTGGGCTTCGAGCCCGTTTCGTTTATGACCGACACGAGCTGGTCCATGGCCTCGCTGGTCTTCATGGAAACCTGGCAGCAGTTCGGCGGCGCGCTGCTGATTTATTTGGCCGGCTTGCTGAGCATTCCCCGGGATTGGTACGAGGCGGCGGAAATCGACGGGGCCGGCGTCTGGCAGCGGATTCGCTACATTACGCTTCCTTCGATCAAAAGCCTGATTCTGCTTTTATTAATTCTGCAAATCATCTCGACCTCGCAGGGCTATCAATCCCAGTATGCCATGCTCGACGGCGGCCCCAACAAAGCGACGCTCACGTATGTTCTGCTTATCGTGAAGTATGCGTTTACAAGCCAGGATTACGGCGCGGCGTCCGCCTTGGGCGTGCTGATGTTTTTCGTGCTCGGCGGATTGGCTCTGGTTCAATCCAGGCTTACCGGCAGGGAGGGGGCTTGAGCATGAGCAAGCACGAACGCGGCATTCTTTCGGGCTACGATTTGCGGAACCGCTCCGTTCGGTTCGGCTATGCGTTCATGATCGCGGCAATCCTCGTCATGGTCTGCACCATGATCTATCCGATTCTCATTACGTTTTTTAACGGGGTCCGGCCCAATACGGAGATGAACTCGTTTCCGCCACGCTTTTTCCCTTCGGCGTGGCATTTCGAAAATTTCGGGCAAGGCTGGAATTATATCCATCTGCTGCTGTTCCTTCGCAATACGTTTATCATTTTCGCGGGCAATTTAATCGTGACAGTCGCGGTGCTGGGGTTGGCGGCATTTAGCTTGACGCACTTGAACGTGCCATACCGGAGGCAGATCGGCGCCTTTTTCTGGATTACGCTCTTTATCCCGCCGACGACCTACATTATTCCGAATTTTATGAATTTGAAGGAGCTCGGGCTGCTGAACCAATTTGCGGCCTTCTGGCTGCCTGCGGCCGCCAACGCTTTTTACTTGCTGCTGCTGAAAAACTTCTTCGGCGGCCTGCACCCGGAAATTTTCGAAGCGGCGAGAATGGACGGCGCGTCCGACGGAACCTGCTTTTTCCGGATTGCCTTTCCTTTGTCCGTGCCGATTTTTGCGACGTTATCGATCTTTATTTTTTCCGCGGTATGGAACGACTGGTTCTGGCCGTCGATCGTGATGCACAGCGACAACGGGTATCCTCTGGCGACGGCCATCTACAAGTATGTGCTGCAAGCCCGCAGAATGAATTTAAACCTCAAGTTCGCGATCTTGTTCATGGTGATGCTTCCGCCGGTCGTCGTGTTTCTTCTCTTTCAAAAGTTTATTCTGCGCGGCGTGCAGCTGGGAGGAGTGAAGGGCTAGCGGGCGCGATGGCTGAATCGTAAACCTGCGCATAATCCGAATAGGAATACGCCTCGTTTCGGAGGAAGGGCCCGATTAAGATGGAGGTTAGCTGCACATTCATCATTTGGAAAGGGGAATTCCAATGCGCGAGCGCAACGCTTTATTCGCATCATCGATGTCACTTTTTATGCTAGGTTTCATGCTCACCGCATGCAGCCCGGACGCAAGCCCGGCCACCGACGGCGGGAACAATTCAGCTTCGTCCGGCAAGAAAAAAATTACCATCAGCGTCTACTATCCGACGCCCGATCTGGTGGAAAAGCGGGCGCTGGAGGACGATAAAATCCGCCGGTTTACGGAGAAGTATCCGGACGTGGAAATCGTAAAAAGCGACTGGCACTACGATCCGAACCAGATCGGCATCAAGATGGGCGCCAACGAAGCGCCGACCCTGTTCAACACGTATGCGACGGAAGGAAAGTTTTTGGCGGAAAAAGGATGGGCGGCCGACCTTACGGGCCTATTCAACGCATATGAGTTCAAAGATCAGATGAACCCGATTTTGCAGCAGCAATTCGTCATCGGCGGCAAAATTTACGGGATCGCCCAGCAAGGCTATGTGACCGGCACGATCGTCAATAAGAAGATGCTGGAGGATAAAAAGATCGCGGTACCGCCGCTCGACTGGACGTGGGACGATATGTTCAACACGGCCAAGGCGGCAGCCGATCCTGCGAAAGGGATCTCCGGCATTGCTCCCATGGGGAAAGGGAACGAAGCCGGGTGGAACTGGACCAACTTCCTGTTTGAAGCGGGGGGAGACATTCAGAAGGTAGAGGGCGGCAAAGTCACGGCGCTCTTTCATTCCGAGGCGGGTGTGAAAGCGCTGCAATTTTACCGAAGCCTGGCTTGGGAGGCGAAAGCCATTCCGAAGGACTGGGCGCTCGGTTGGGGCGACGCTGTCGGAGCTTTTGCCCAGAGCCGGACGGCCATGGTGATCGCCGGACCGGACGGTCCGATCGATCAGGCGCTCAACCAGGGCGGCATGAAGCCTGCCGATGTGCTCTTTTACCCGATGCCGTCTGCGGCTAAGGGCGGCAAGCATACCGGCGTACTCGGCGGCGATTATCTCGTCATCAATCCGAAAGCGACGCAGGAGGAGCAAGAAGCGGCATTCCGTTACGCAACGTTCGACTACTTCTCGGACAAAGGGCTGGCTTCTATCGAAGCGAGCATCCAGCAGCGGAAAAAGGACAACAAATATGTCGTACCTCCGGTGATCGAGTACTTCACTTCCGATTCCGCTTACGGTAAAAAGGTGAAGGCCGTCTACGACAAATACGATAACGTCTATCAATACTCGCCTGACATTATGAAATACCTCGACGGGAAGCTGGAAGCGCAGTTCAATACGCAGGATTACTACGCGACCATGACAAGTGTCGTACAGGACGTCTTTTCGCGCAAAGACGCCGACCCGAAAACGGTGCTGGATGCGGCGGCGAAGCTCATTCAGGAAAAATATTACAACTCGATCAAGGTGGAATAACAAGTCGTTGCGAGTAGGGAGAGGTTGGTCGGGATTGATATCCGGTCAGCCTTTTTTGCCTGCGCAGCGGTGCCGTACGCCGGGGGCCAGCGGGGTGCAACGCGCGAGAGGTCCGTAATATTGCGCCTGATCTTCATAACATGCAACCTTGAAACGAAGGCGCGAAATATTAGAATGGTAATCAGCACAGCCGCTTCTGCAGCATCTTGTACGGCTATAGGCTGTCTATTCAAGGGGAGGGGAGGCACGGACAGACGGTAAGCTAAGCATGAAATCACTTGAGGGGAGGCGATAAAGAGCATTGAAGCAGAGGACGCGCAAGCTGGTTCTGGATATTGAATAAGGAGGCAGGCTTATGAATATGCCGTTTCGCTTAAAGGGAAGAAGAACGAATGTTCCGATGTGGATACTCGTTTTTTGTTTGGTGCTTACACAGGTCGGATGGGTCCCCGAGAAGGCTCAAGCCGCAACGAATTTGGCAGTAGGCAAACCGATTACCGCGAGCAGTTCCGTCGATGTCTATCATGCGGCGAACGCGAACGACGGCAATCCGTCGAGCTATTGGGAAAGCGCAAACAACGCTTTTCCGCAGTGGCTGCGTGTCGATCTCGGCGCCGTCAGCACGATCAACCAAGTCGTTCTTCGTCTGCCGCCCGCCTGGGAGAAGCGTTCCCAAACCTTATCCGTCACGGGCAGTACGGACGATGTCAACTACAGCACGCTGGCCGCTTCTTCCGCTTACTCGTTCGATCCCGTCGGCGGAAACGCCGTAACGATCTCCTTCGCGAATGCCGGCGCAAGATACGTGAAGCTGAATTTTACCGCCAATACCGGCTGGCCGGCGGCACAACTATCCGAGCTGGAAGTATACGGCCAAACGCCACCGCCACCGCCGGGCACCTATGAAGCAGAGTCAGCCCAATTATCGGGCGGCGCCAAAGTCAACACCGATCACGCCGGCTATACGGGGGCGGGATTTGTCGACGGCTACGGGAATCAAGGAGCAGCGACGCAGTTTACGATAAACGTAAGCTCCGCAGGCAGCTACAACGCCATTTTAAGATATGCGAACGCCATGGGCGGAGACCGCACGCTCAGCCTGTACGTCAATGGAACGAAAATTAAACAAACGACTTTGCCTTCCTTGGCGAACTGGGACACCTGGTCGACCAGGTCGGAGAGCGTGAAGTTAAACGCCGGCAGCAACACGATAACATACAAGTATGATCCCGGCGATTCGGGTAACGTGAACCTGGATCAGCTTCAGATCGCCGAAGGAACCGGATCGGAGCCAAGGTCCGCTTTTGCCACCATCGAGGCTGAAAGCTACGATAGTCAATTCGGCGTGGAGACCGAAAACGCCAGCGAAGGCGGA
Organism: Paenibacillus oleatilyticus; assembly: GCF_018998565.1. Taxonomy (GTDB): domain Bacteria; phylum Bacillota; class Bacilli; order Paenibacillales; family NBRC-103111; genus Paenibacillus_G; species Paenibacillus_G oleatilyticus. The sequence continues at coordinate 257,295 of NZ_JAHNZO010000002.1, forward strand.
TCGAGTATCGGTCATATCGATGAAGGGGATTATGTCGTCTATAAAAATATCGATTTCGGGACCGGGGCATCGATTTTTGAGGCGAGAGCGGCGAGCAATACTGGGGGAGGAACGATCGAGGTCCGTCTGGATAGCCTTACAGGCACGCTCGCCGGTACGTGCGTCTTGCCGGGCACAGGCGGATGGCAAACATGGATCACGAAATCATGCGGAATCCATACCATCAGCGGGAAGCACGACCTGTATCTCAAGTTTACGGGCGGCTCCAACCTGTTCAATCTGAATTGGGTTAAGTTTTTCAATCCGACGACTCCGATTCCGACAAGAGGCGCAAACATGCCTTACGATATTTATGAAGCGGAGGACGGCGTGATCGGCGGCGGGGCGGCCATCGTAGGTCCGAACCGCAATGTCGGCGATTTGGCCGGCGAGGCTTCCGGACGGAAAGCGGTGACCTTGAATACGACGGGCAGCTTCGTGCAGTTCACGACGAAAGCCGACACGAATACGCTGGTGACGCGCTTTTCCATTCCCGACGCTCCGGGCGGCGGCGGAATCCATTCCACGCTCAATATTTATGTCAACGGCACGTATGCCAAATCGATCGATCTGACTTCCAAGTATATGTGGCTTTACGGCAGCGAAACCTCGCCGGACAATTCGCCCGGCGCAGGCGCTCCAAGGCATATCTACGACGAAGCGAATATCATGTTCGATCAAACGATTCCTAAAGGAAGCACCATCAAGCTGCAAAAGGACCCCGCCAACACGACGACGTACGCGATCGATTTTATCAGCTTGGAGCAGGTTTCGCCTCTTGCCAATCCTGACCCGGCCAAATACGTCACGCCGGCCAACACGTCGCATCAAGCCGTCCAGGATGCGCTGGATCGGGTGCGTATGGACCCAACCGGCAAGCTCGTCGGCGTATATCTCCCTGCGGGTACCTACGAAACGGGCTCCAAATTCCAGGTCTACGGCAAACCGATAAAGGTTATCGGCGCTGGCCCCTGGTATACGAGGTTCGTGGCTCCGGCGAATCAGACGAATACCGATATCGGCTTTTATGCGGGCTCCGGCTCCAACGGCTCCACCTTCGCGAACTTTGCGTATTTCGGCAACTATGTTGCGCGGATCGACGGACCGGGGAAAGTATTCGGCTTCACGAACGTCGCCGACATGACGATCGACAACGTGTGGGTAGAGCATCAGGTTTGCATGTTCTGGGGGCAAAATGTCGACCGCACGGTGATCAAAAACTCCCGAATCCGCAACGTATTCGCGGATGGCATCAATTTTACGAACGGCAGCACGAACAATCTCGTCAGCAACGTCGAGGCCCGCGGAACAGGGGACGACAGCTTCGCTTTATTTAACGCCATCGATGCGGGAGCGCCGGATGACAATGCGGGCAACGTATTCGAAAATTTAACCTCGCTACTCACCTGGCGCGCAGCAGGCCTCGCGGTATACGGAGGCACCGGCAATACGTTCCGGAACATTTATATCGCAGATACGCTCGTTTATTCCGGCGTGACGCTCAGCTCTCTGGATTTTGGCTACCCGTTCCGGGGCTTCGGCGCTTCGCCGCAAACGACCCTCGAAAACATATCGCTGATCCGCACGGGCGGGCACTTCTGGGGAAATCAAACGTTCCCGGCGATCTGGCTGTTCTCGGCCTCGAAAGAGTTCCGCGGTATCCGCATAAAGGATATGGATATCGTCGATCCGACTTATCACGGGATCATGTTCCAGACGAAGTACAACGGTTCTTCTCCTGAAAATCCCGTCACGGACACGATTTTTTCCAACGTGACGATTTCGGGCGTCCGCAAGAGCGGGGACGCGTATGACGCCAAGTCGGGCTTCGGTATCTGGGCCAACGAAATTGAAGGAGGACCAGCCGTAGGCTCCGCCGTATTCAACAATCTGAAGTTCCTCAATATGGGGCCCGGCACAACAAATATCAAGAACACGACTTCCACCTTTAAGGTTACGGTCAACCCGTAAACTGAAAACAGACCTTTGCCGTACGTATGCAGGCGAAGGTCTGTTTTTTTCGCTTTTTATACGAAAGGTCAAATTTTAATCGTTTTGTGATCCATTTGAGCTTCAAGAACATCGTATAATGCCAATTTATAATTGATTTTATCTAAATTGTAGTAAAGCTCTTTTATTTTTTTCTCTATTTCTGATTTATGAATTAACATCATTTTTTTACGTATTGAAATCGTGTGATCTCCCTAGCAGCAGCGGCAATCCAGGACGTAATTTTCCAGTCCAAGGCTGCCGCTGCTTTCCATTTTCGAGTCATTCTAATCCGGGTTTATCGAATTACTACTGCATCCACTTTAAACGGCCAATCGCAACAAATAGGGCAAACGCTAAGAAAATGATGTTCACGACTATTTCTCCATACTCGCCGCGCATCATATGGAATACGGCACCGAAAAGCACGATGGCAGCAAGTCCGGCCGCGGCAATCGGCGTCAAAACAGGGACGATTTTTGTAGCTTGAGGCAAAATTAAACCTATTGCTCCAAGCAATTCCACTAGTCCAATAAAGAAAACAAGATCTTTGGGAACATCGCTTACCCATGTCCAGGACGTTTTTGCTGCTTCATACTGAAACGCCTTCAACCAACCGGAATAGACAAATCCTAATGCTAATATCCCTTGTGCGATCCATAACACGACATTCATGAATGACGCCAACTCCTTATCAATTTCATCTATTGCTATCCCAACCTAACTCACGATAATCCATACTGTTTTTTCTTCAATCGCCTCCTCTTGTGTCTATTGAGCTCTAGGTGCATAATAATCTATAGCAATCGCTTTAGGAAGTAGTTACTTAAAATAAACGTAGTATACAAAAAGAAACCTAAGGCCAGCAGAGAAGGGGAGGGTATAATCAAATCATGTCTACCTTTTGTAAATTCGAGACGGCGTTGGAGATCCTTGTCGGGAAATGGAAGCCGGTTATTCTGCTTCGCCTTTTTTCAAACGGAACCATGAGATTTAGCGAGCTTCAAAAAGCGATACCGGAGATAACCAAAAAAATGCTAACCCAACAATTACGGGAGTTGGAGTATCACGATATTGTTCATCGTGAGATCTATCGCCAAATTCCCCCCAAGGTGGAATATTCCATCACAGAATACGGTAAAGGGATGGAACCCATTTTGCAGGCGTTAAATGATTGGGGAGTAGCTCATATCGAGCATTTAAATGAGTTATACGGTCCGAATCATTCCGTAGAATCGCACACAAATGATGCAATGGAGAAATAGATTACGCTAACGGGTAACGTTAGAAAAGCAGCGGTAGTCTGGAACTTTATTTTCGTGTTCCGAGATGCCGCTTTCCCTTTTCTCGAGGGTCAGTCTAAAACTTGCCGCCTTGAACAGTCAGGCGATTTCGTTTCGTTTGCAGAATGTTAACAAAGATTGTGAAAACGATCACTACCAAAATTACCCAAAGTAGATAATAATATGAATTACGGGCCCTGATCATTGTAGCATTCGGGAAGGAGGCTTTCGGTGAACATTGCAGTCTGCGTCAAACAAGTGATGCTGCAGGAGATGGCGGACGAAAGCAAAGAAACGGACGGTGCAAGCCGGGAAGCGAGCCGGTTGGTCAACAACGCGAACGATTACTATGCCGTGGAAGAAGCGCTGAAATGGAAGGACCGGTACGGAGGGACCGTGACGTGCCTGTCGATGGGACCGGAAAAATGCCAAGAGCAGCTTCGCGACATCGCCGCTTTGGGCGTCGATCGGATCGTCCTGCTGTCGGGCCGGGAATTTGCCGGGGCGGATACATTGGCCACTTCGTATACGCTGGCGGCAGGGATTCGCAAATTGGGCGGTTTCCAACTCGTGTTGACTGGCGAGCAGTCGCTCGACGGAGAGACCGGCCAAGTCGGCCCGAGCTTGGCAGAGCAGCTCGGCATCGTGCATGTGGCGAACGTAAGCGAAATCTGCTCCGCGCATGACGACCGGGAAATGGTGGTCAAACGGGAGCTGGAGGATCGTGAAATCATGATCAAGCTGCCTTTGCCCGCGCTGCTGTGCATCCGCAAGCATATCAACCAACCGCGGATTCCTTCGGTTGTGGGCCTCATGAAGGCGAAGACGGCAAAAATCACGGTTTGGGGCCCGGACGATCTGGGGATAGAGCCGGAGCGGGTCGGTCTGAGCGGATCGCCTACCCGGGTCGTCGGCGTATACCACCCGGCCGGAAAGGAGCGGAAGGCCGACGGGGAAATCGTCCGCTATGCGGACAACCGGCAATGCGCAGCCCGCATTTTGTCCAAAATCGGGGCCTGCGACGACAAAGGAACAGGAGTTTTCACATGAGCCAAATTCGCATTCTTCCATCGAATTGCATCGGATGCGGAACCTGTGTGCAGCTTTGTCCATTTGAAGCGTTGAGCTTGGCGGAAGGTCAGGCACATGTCGACCACGACCGGTGCGTCGTATGCGGCTCCTGCGTGCCGGTATGCTCAGCGGATGCAATTGTCGACGATTCCTTGCCGGATGATTTTATGCCTGGAGATTCCATGGTCGACTGGTCCATACCGGACGAACCGGACGTTAAGCGTATCGTTAAAAGTAACGAAGCGTCGTCGTTTAGCGGCATTTGCGTCTATGCGGAGCATACCGAAGGAGCGCTCGTTCCTTCGGTGGCGGAGGTGATCGGGGCTGCGAGGCAGTTGACCGAAGGAACGGGGTTGCCCGTATCGGCTGTACTCCTTGGCAGCGAGGTCGGCCATTTAACCGGCGAGCTGCTGGAGCTGGGCATCGATGAGGTATGGCTGGTCGACAGCCCGAATCTGCAGCCCTATGCGGAGGATGCGGAAGCCCGCTGCATGAGCGAGCTGCTGGCCGAGCTGAAGCCGGCCATCGTGCTCGGAAGCGGTACCCGGCGCGGTCGCTCGATCTTCCCGAGAGTCGCCGCACGCTTGAATACCGGATTGTGCGCGGACTGTATCAGCCTGTCGCTCGATCAGGACACAGGCAACCTGGTTGTCACGAGGCCCGCTTACGGCGGCAGTATCGTCGCGAAAATCGTCATTCCGCACCAAAGACCGCAAATGGCGACGATCAAGGAGCACGTATTCCGGCCGGCCTCGAAAGTAAGCGCGCCCAGCGGCATCGTAAGGGATATGAGCTCGCAGATTCGCGTGTCCAAGACGGTGCTTGAAATTTTGGAAGTTGTGAAGGGGCGGGCGGACCCCGCTAATCTGCTGCAGGCCGATACGATTGTTGCGGTGGGGCGAGGGATCAAGAAGGCGGAGAACCTGCCGCTGATCTACGAATTCGCCGGAGCGATAGGGGCTAGCGTAGGAGCTACCCGGGCCGCCGTAGATCTGGGCTGGATGCATCCGTCCCATCAGATCGGCCAAACCGGAAGCATCGTGAAGCCCCGCGTCTATTTTGCCTGCGGGATTTCCGGGGCGCTCCAGCATACGGTGGGGATGGAGGAGGCGGAAACGATCGTTGCGATCAACTCCGATCCGAATGCGCCGATTTTCGATCTGGCCACCTACGGGATCGTAGGCGATCTGTTGGAAGTGATCCCGGCATTTATGGAGACGTTGAAAGCGGAGAAGCAGCAAACGATGATGTAACGAAGCAGACCTGATTGTACCTTTATGGAAAATGGAAAAGTACGGGAGGCGCAGACCGATGACGGTACGAGAACAAATTTCCGATTATATTCGCGAGCTGACCCACGAGCCTGTAACCGATCCTTCGCTGAATCTGTTCGAAGCAGGCTTGCTGACCTCGCTGGATGTGCTGGATCTGATTTCTTTTCTGGAAGAAACGTTTCGGGTGACCATTTCCGAGGATGACGTGAACATGGAGAGCCTCGGAACGATGAACGGTGTCGTGTCGCTGGTCGAACGGTTAAGGGCATGAAGGTAGCCATATGCTGATTCCCGACATGTTGTCCATGGCTGCGGCAAACGATCCGCAGAAGGAAGCGTTTATCGAGAAGCACAGGCGGTTGACCTTTCGGGAAGCCGACGAGGCTTCGACCCGGCTCGCGCGATTTCTGCTCTCTCAAGGCATTCGCAAAGGCGACCGGCTGGGCATTTTTTCGGCCAAATGTCTCGAAGAAATTATCGTCATCCTGGCGGCAATGAAGATGGGGGCGATCTTCGTCCATATCAATCCGCATGTCAAAAGCGAGCAGCTGCGTCATATTGTCATGGATTGCGGGATGCGGGCGCTGTTCGTTCATGACAGCAGAATCGGCGTTCTGAACCAAGCCGGTCTGGAAGAAAGCACCATCGAGCTGGTCGTAAGATTATCTCAGGCGCAGGCGCAGCGCAGAGACCGGTCGGAATACGAACATGATTATGCGCTGGAAGACATTTTGCGATGTGCGGATTTCGCGGGCGGCCTTCAGGCAGAAGTGCATGCAGATGATCCGGCAGCGATCCTATACACCTCCGGCTCCACCGGAAAGCCGAAGGGCATCGTGGTGACGCATCGGATTTTTAGCGAGGCGACAATCATCTCGGCGCAAGTTTTGGAAAATCGGGCCGCCGACCGGCTGATCAGCGTGACCCCGTTTTCGTTCGACGGCGCGCTCAGTCAATTGTTCACCATGCTGTATGTAGGCGGAACCTTGGTTTTGCAAGAATCCCTTTTCCCTCATGATATCGTGGAAACGATGCTTCGCGAGCAGATTACCGGCTTCCATGGCGTACCGTCGCTTTGGAGGATGCTCCTCCAAAAACACTCTCCATTGGCGAAGCACCAATACCCTCACCTCAGATACATCTCGATTATCGGCGAACCTTTTCCCCATGACGAGCTAATGAAATTAAAGGCTCTGCTGAAGCAGACGAAATTTTATATGATGTACGGCATGACGGAGGCATTTCGTTCCACGTGCCTGCTTCCCGAAGAGTTCGAACGCAAAATCCCGTCGGTGGGCAAGCCTTTGCCCGGCGTAGACATTACCGTCGAAGACGAGGACGGCCGCTTGTGCGGTCCGGGCGAGACCGGCGAAATCGTGCACCGGGGCGCGTTCGTCTCTCCGGGCTACTGGAACGATCCGGCGAAGACGAACGAAGTGTTCCGGGGCGGAGCGCTGTATACCGGCGACCTCGGAAAGCTTGACGAGGAAGGCTACCTGTATTTTGTCGGACGCAAGGACAAGATGCTGAAATCGCAAGGCTTCCGGTTCAGTCCGGAGGAAGTGGAGGAGCGCTTGTGCCAGATGCCCGGCGTGATCGAGGCTGCGGTGATCAGCAGGCACGATCCGGACAAAGGCGGCAGCTTGAAGGCGCTGGTCGTCACGGAAGAGGGGGTTACTCTGACGGAAAAGGAGGTCATCCGCTACTGCAAATCCGTTCTGCCCTATTACATGATTCCCGACACCGTCCATTTTCGCGAGCCGCTGCCCAAGACCGCCAATCTCAAAATCAACCGGTCCGAATTAAGCTAATTCAGAAAGGGGAACCCAACCGTGAAACGGTGCACCTTATGCGTGATGCCCGAAACCTACCCCGGAATCACGTTCGATTCCGAAGGCGTCTGCTCCTTTTGCCGCAAGCAGAGCGGGAAACAGCCCGTTCCGTCGCTCCCCAAGCTTCAGGCGAAGCTGGATGAAATCATCCGCGAATGCAAGGCGCAGAACCGGAAGTACGATGCGCTGGTTGCCTACAGCGGAGGAAAGGACAGCACGTTCCTGATTCATACGCTCAAGGAAAAGTACGGGCTTCGCATGCTCGCTGTGACGCTCGACAACGGCTTCATGTCGGAATACTCGTTTGTGAACATGCGCAAGGTGCTGAACCGCTTGAATGTGGATCATACGATTGTCCGGCCCCGGTACGACCTGATGAAGCAAATTTTTTTGCAGAGCTCGGCGCCCGAGGTTTACCCGACCCATCTGACGCAATTCGGCAGCGGCATCTGCATCTCGTGCATCCGCATCGTGACGAACATGTGTTTGCGGGTTGCGATCGAAAAAGGAATTCCGATGGTCATGCTGGGTAACAGCCCGGGGCAATTGATTCAATCCGAGAACGAAATCATATTTCAGGACAACAAAATTCCGTACGAGCTGCGCAAAAATTTGTTCAAGCCGCTCGCGGAGCGCGTGGGGGACGACGTGTATACGTATCTCATGCTGGATAAGGATGAATACAGAACGAACCCGTTTCCTTTTACGATCAACGCATTCCCGATCATCGGATACCAGGAGGACGAAATTTACCGTACGATCCGGGAGCTGGGGTGGACCAAGCCGGAGGACGTCGATCCGAATTCGACGAATTGCCGGTTGAATTCGCTAGGGATCGTCAAGCACAAGCAGGTTCATCGTTTTCATCCGTACGATTTTGAAATGAGCTTGCTGGTGCGGCAGGGTATCATTACCCGGGAAGAGGCGCTGAAGCGCGTCGAGGACCCGGAGGAAAAAGCGCTGCTGCTCGCCGAGCAGGTGGAGGAGCAATTGCTGAGCTAAGCGTGGCCAATTCACGTTATGGGGCGGAGGCTGCTTATGGCTACTCATGAGAAAATTTCCGAGCTGCTGGACGCCAATCCGGATATTTTGCGATTGCTCGTTGACAGCGAGACGTTATCCGACGCCCGCAGCCGGATGTTCGGCTACTTGAACGAATGCGAGGACAAGGTGCGGCGAGCCGACTGCCCGCTGCATCCGCTGGAGAAGAAAAATACCCGGGACTGCATCACGGTTTTCAAAAGCATTATTTCGGAAAGCAACGAGCACAAGACGAAGCACAGCTGCCTGGACACCTTATGGAAGCTGGCTGCCGAGCATTGGCGGCGGCAGGAGTGGCCCGAGGTGACGGATGCGTTTCTTGTGGAAATGAAGCATTTGTTCAAGGGGGTGATCGGCCTTTCGGGAATATATTCGAAATCGGGTATTTGCAAGCGCGAGGTTCCGGCTTTCATGCATCTGGAAGGGCGCGAGGCGGCTGTCGTTCGGTCCGAGCTGCTTAACGTGAAGGCGGACCAGTATGCGGGATTTATCCGCAAGAACGGTTATAAAACCGGGCTGGACGACGAGGTCGTCCGGCGCAGACAGGAGCACCGGCAGCGAATTTTGCAGGCGCTGGGAGCGACGGAGCAGGACTGGTCGAATTACCGCTGGCAGTTCAAGCACCGCTTCCGCGATGCCGGCAAAATCGGCGAAATCATCGAGCTGACCGCCGAAGAGAAGGCATGTATCGATGCGGCGATGGCGCAGGGGATTCCTTGCGAGATTACACCGTTCTACCTGTCTTTGATGGACCCCGATCCCAAGGCGGACCGGCATCGGCACGACCGGAGTTTGCGGGCGCAGGTCATTCCGAACCGGATCTATCTGGACAAAATGCTGGAAGCCAGGCTGCTCCCGAAGGAAGAGCTGGATTTTATGCACGAGATGGACACCTCGCCCACCGACTTTGTGACCCGAAGATATTCGCAGATCGCGATTGTCAAGCCTTACCTATGGTGTCCGCAAATCTGTATCTACTGCCAAAGAAACTGGGAGCTGGCGGAGGATTCCTGCGGCAAAGCCGATCCGGCGATTCATAATTTATCGGAAGCGTACGAGTGGTTCCGGGCGAACCCGGGCATTAGCGAGGTGCTCATTACGGGCGGGGACCCGCTGGCCGTCAGCAACGACAAGATCGCGTCCATTTTGCAGACCTTCGCGGAAATGAAGCACATCAAGCGCATCCGCATCGGCACGCGGACGCTTGTCACGGCGCCCATGCGCTTCGACGAGGAGCTGCTGGCGATTTTGCGGACGTATCACCGGCCTCCGGAGCAGACGATTACGCTGGTCACCCATGTGCAGCATCCGTATGAAATTTCGCAAGAAATGGCGGACGCGATGCGAAAAATCAAGACGCTCGGCATCGACGTGTATAATCAGCAGGTGTTCACCATGCAAAATTGCCGGAAGTTCGAGACCTGCTTTTTGCGGGAATCGCTGAAGGGGATCGGCATTTCGCCCTACTATTTGTTCAATCTGAAGGGAAAAGAGGAGACGGCGGACTTCAAGGTGCCCGTGGCCCGGCTGCTTCAGGAGCAGAAGGAGGAGGCGCGGTTAATGCCGGGGCTGGTGCGGACCGACAAACCGGTGTTTAACGTGCCTACGCTCGGGAAGAACGAGCTGAACGCTTGGCAGGACCATGAGATCATTATGATTTTGAACGACGGGAGCCGGATTTACGAATTTTACCCTTGGGAAAAATATATGGCCCCGGTCAATACGTACGTGTACAAGGATACGCCGATATACGATTTCCTGCGCCGATTGGAAGCCTTGGGGGAAAATCCGGACGATTACAAGACGATCTGGTATTATTTCTGACTTCTGATCCGCCACACGGAACCGAAAGGAGGGAACCCCAATGTGCGGCATTTGCGGAGCGTACCACTATGGGAAGGAATCGCCCGTCTCGGAAGCGGTGCTGAACCGGATGAACGAGGCGCTGGCGCATCGCGGTCCGGACGGCGAGGGCGTGTTCGTCGATACGTTTATCGGGCTCGGGCACCGGCGGCTGTCGGTCATCGATCTTCAGAACGGCAAGCAGCCGATGACGAACGAGGATCATACCGTCTGGGTCACCTACAACGGCGAGATTTACAATTTCCGCGAACTGAAGCGTGACTTGGAGAACAAGGGCCACCGTTTCGCGACGGATTGCGATACCGAGGTCATCGTGCACAGCTATGAGGAGTATGGCCCGGACTGCGTGCGCAAGTTCAACGGCATGTTTGCTTTTGCGGTCTGGGACGAGAAGACGGAGACGCTTCTTCTGGCCCGCGACCGGCTGGGGGTCAAGCCGCTCTACTACAGCTTGTCCGATAAAGCGCTGCTGTTCGCGTCGGAGGTCAAAGCGATCCTGCAGCATCCGGATATCCGGGCGGAGGCGGAACCGGCGGCGATTCCCGAATATTTATTCTGCACGGCGCTTTTGAACGGGCACACGATGTTCAAGCACATTCAATCCGTTCCGCCAGGCCATACGCTGCTGTTCCGCAACAAGACGAAGCGGCTTATTCCGTACTGGGATATCGCTTTGCGGCAGTCGGCGGAAGAGCCTCAGACGTTCGGAGATTACAAAGAGCATACGCTCGCGCTCCTTCAAGAGTCGGTGCGCATGCGGCTGATGAGCGACGTGCCGTTCGGTTCCCTGCTCAGCGGAGGGCTGGACTCCAGCTTAATTACCGCCCTCGCTGCGGGGCATGCGTCCCACCGGCTGAAAACCTTTTCGATGGAGTACGGCAAGAACAGCGAGGTGGCCGGGGCCAACTCGGATACGATCTACGCCCGGCTGATGGCGGACGCTTTGCAAACCGACCATAAGGAATTTATTTTCCGGCCGGAGGACTACCACGACATGCTGGAAAAGACGACCTGGCACGTGGAAAAGCCGGTCGATCTGACGACCCCTTCCGTGTACCTGCTGTATCAGAGGTTAAAAAGTGACGTCACGGTCGTCCTGTCGGGCGAAGGGTCGGATGAGCTGTTCGGCGGATATTTCTTTTTCCTGAATCACAAGCCGGCAAGCCAGCTTACGGAGTTCCCTTGGGCGCCGTATCTCCAAGAGGTGTCCGGCCTGCTGAATCCCGACGTCGCCAGACAAACCCGGTTCAGGGAGAACGTGTCCTCGGCCTTGCGCGACATGACTTCCCGGTTCGAGACGGACGACGAGCTGAACAAAGTGCTGTACTTGTTCATCAAGCTCTATTTGCTGGAAATGCTGGAAAGGCAGGACAAAACGAGCATGGCTTGGGGCATCGAGGCGAGGGTTCCTTTTCTCGACTACCGGATCGTCGACTATGTGGCGAATATTCCTTCGGCCTACAAGCTCAAGGACGGCAAAGAGAAAATCATCCTGAAAGAAATCGCCCGAGAACTGCTGCCGAAGGAAATTGTTGAGCGGAAAAAGCGGCCGTTCCCGTTCCCGGTCGATCCGAAATCGGTCGTCGTCCAAAAAAACATCGCCAACGAGCTGATTCAATCGGGCAATTCCAAAATTTCCGCTTACTTCGACAAACGGGCGGCGAACGATTTTTTCAACAAAAAGAACGGGTACGAGCACATGGACAATCTGGCGATTTTCAGAACGTCGCACGCATTGATCGCGCTGGAATGCTGGCACAAAACGTTTGGAGTGTGAGGATATGGAACTGGAATACGGGGAAGTGCGGAAGGCGGTTTTTGATACGGCCGAAACGTTCATTAAGCGGAAGGTCCGGCCCATCGCCAGCGAAACGGATGAGCGCGAGCAATTTCCGCTGGACAATATTCGGGAAATGGGACGCCTCGGTCTGCTGGGCATTCCGTATCCGAAGGAATACGGAGGTTTGGAGCTGGACTATGCGACGTATACCGGCTTCGTGAAGGAGCTGGCCAAGGCATGCGCCTCCACCGCCATGACCGTCGTCGCGCACACCAGCTTAACCTGCAACCCGGTCAGCGCCTTCGGCACGGAAGAGCAGAAAGCGCGCTATTTGCAGCCCATGCTCTCCGGGGAAAAAATCGGCGCCTTCGCGCTCACGGAGCCCGGCAGCGGGTCGGATATGTCGTCGATGCAGACGAAGGCGGTCGAGGCGGAAGATCATTATGTGCTCGACGGTTCAAAAATTTTTGTGACGAACGGCAACTACGCGGATTACTTCATCGTTCCCGCCAAGACGGCGCCGGAGAAGAAGCTGCTCGGCATCAGCGTATTTTTGCTGGAAAAAGGGATGCAGGGCCTGTCCACCTCCGGGAAAAAAGAGCGGAAGCTCGGGATGCGAAGCTCCGATACGGGCGAGCTGATTCTGGACGGCGTCAAGGTTCCGAAGACCTGCCTGATCGGACGAAAAAATTTCGGTCTGGACATCCTGCATCAGACGCTCGTCAGCGCCAGACTGGGGATGGCGGCGATCGCCGTCGGCATCGCGGAGGAAGCGAAGCAGTACTGTATCAGCTACGTCAAGCAAAGAAAGCAGTTTGATCAATATCTTTACCATTTTCAGTCGGTGAAAAATATGTTGGCCGATATGGAGATGAACATCAATGCCGCCGATCTGCTGCTGCAAAAAGCGGCCCGGATGAAGGACAACGGCGAGAAATATGCGAAGGAGGCGTCGGAGGCCAAGCTGTTCGCCTCGGAGGTCGCGACCCAAGTGACGAAGGATGCGATCCAGCTGTTCGGCGGGTACGGCTACTCCAGAGACCTGCCGCTCGAGCGATTTTTCCGGGATGCGAAGCTGACGGAGATCGGAGACGGAACGTCGGAAATTCAACGGTTGATCATTGCGGACGAACTCATTAAGCGAGGGAGCCGCAGCTCTTAAGGAAACCAGGACGAAAGGATGAATCTCATGACGAAACGGGCAAAACGCAAGTACCCGGCGATCACGCGTCAAAGCGAGCAGCGGAGCTATCCGCTTTCCTTCCAGCAGGAGCGGGTGCTGTACCTCTCCGAGCTGCTGCCGGGCAGCACGCTGTGGAACAAAATTTCCTGCAAGCGCGTGACGGGGGACATCGATCCGGAGGCCTTGCGCCAGGCGGTGGGCGACTTGATTGGGCGGCATACGGCGCTGCGGACGAGAGTGAGCTATGAGAACGGCGCTCCGGTTCAAACGTTCGATCAAACGCTGGAAGTTATTTTCCAACGGATCGACGGTTCGTCGGAGGAGGCGGAGGTGCAGGATGAAGCGGCGTTGCGGAAGCTGGCGGACGTGTGCCGGGAGCCGATGGATGTGAGTGGCGACCCGCTGTTCCAAGTGATCGTCGTGCCGATGGGAGGCGCGGGAGCAGCCGAATGCCTCATCATTTTGAAGCTGCACCATATTATTTCCGACGAGACGACGTTCCAGCTCCTTTGGCACGATCTAAAAGCATTCTACAACGCGCGAATGGGTGTGACCGACGGAGAAGAGCTCAAGCCGCTCGCGGTCGATTACGCGGATTACGTGCACTGGCAGCGGGCGAATTTCGACGAGGCGCATACGCAGGAGCAGGAGGCTTATTGGCTCAAGCAGTTTCAAGGAGAGCTGCCGGTGCTTGATCTGCCGACGGATTTCCAGGAGCCTGCGCAGCTCAGCTTCCGGGGAGCGCTTGAAATCCGGGCGCTGCCGGCTGATCTGGTGAAAAAGCTGCGGTCGCTCTGCATGCGGCATAAGGTGATTCCTTTCTCGGCGTTGCTGTGCGCTTATTACGTGCTGTTGCAGAAGTGCTCCCGCCAGCAGGACGTCGTGGTCGGGACGGTATTTTCGGGAAGGCAATACAGCTCCAGCCTGGCCCAGGCCGCCGGCTTCTTCGTCAACACCGTGGCGATTCGGATGGAGGTGGATGGGGAAGCGGCCTTTGACGAGCTGCTGAAGCGCGTGCACGACAAAGTCGACGAAGCGTACTACATGCAGGATTATCCGTTCGAACGGCTGATCCAGAAGCTGAACCCGGAGCGGCGCAGCGTGCGCAATCCGTTATATCGCGCCATGTTCAACCTCGTCAGCTCTGCCAAGGAAAAAGCGACGTTCGCCGGTGCGGAGGAGGCTTGGGAGGAGCCGGTGCTGGATGCGACCCAGGTGGACCTGCTGCTCAACATCCATCAGCAGGATGACGCGATGGAAATGCGGTTGGAATATAATACGGACCTGTTCCGCCGGGAAACCGTCCGGCACTTGATGGAGCTTTACGTAAACCTGCTGAGGAAGCTTGTGGAGCATCCCGAGGTGCAAGTGAAAGAGCTGGATATGCTGGACCCACAGGAGCGCAAGAAGCTGCTGAGCGAGTGGACCCGGACCGAGGCGGACTATCCCCGCGATGTTTGCGTTCACGAGCTGTTCGAAGCGCAGGCGGAGAAAACGCCGGAACGCGTCGCGCTGGCCTTCGGCGAGCGGACGATGACCTACGGGGAGCTGAACGCCCAGGCGAACCTTCTAGCCCGCACGCTGCGGGATCACGGAGTCACCGCCGAAAGCGTCGTCGGGGTGATGACGGAACGGTCGTTTGCCATGATGATCGGCATCCTCGCGGTGCTCAAAGCCGGGGGAGCATATCTTCCCATCGATCCCGGGTTCCCGGAGGAACGCAAGCGGTTCATGCTGGAGGACAGCGGAGCCCGCGTCCTGCTTGTTCCGTCCGGCGAGGCCGAAACGGCGAAAGGCCAGCCTGTTCCGACGCTTGCGATCGATGAGAAGACCGAAGGGGATAGCTCAAATCTCAGCCGTGTGAGCGTCCCGAGCGATCTGGCGTATATCCTGTATACGTCGGGCTCGACCGGAAAGCCCAAGGGGGTTATGGTGGAGCACGGCTCGCTCGTCAATACGCTGGCCCATTTGCAGAGATCGTTTCCTTTGGAGCAGGAAGACGCGTATCTGCTCAAAACGTCGTTTACCTTCGACGTGTCCATGAGCGAATTGTTCGGCTGCTTCTTTACGGGCGGCAAGCTCGTCATTCTGGAGCCGGGAGCCGAGAAGGAACCGGCGAGAATCATCGAGACGATCCGGCGTCATCAAGTGACGCATATCAATTTTGCACCGTCCATGCTGCAATCGTTTATGGGTGTGGCCGAGAGCAAGGATGCTGCTCCTGCTCTGCAAAGCTTGAAATACGTGTTCGCCGCCGGAGAGGCATTAGGCACTCATACGGTCCGGAAATTTTATTCCATGGGGCTGCAGGTGCAGTTAGTCAATCTGTACGGTCCGACGGAAGCAACGATCTATGCCACGGGCTTCGCTTTCACGGGCGGCGAAGAGCTGCACCGGGTGCCCATCGGGAAGCCGATAAGCAACATGCGGGCGTACATTGTCGACGAGCATATGAACTTGCAGCCGGTCGGAGTGGACGGCGAGCTCTGTCTAGCCGGGAAAGGGCTGGCGAGAGGCTATTTGAACCAGCCGGAGCTGACGGCGCACAAATTCATAGACCATCCGTTCTGCCCGGGCGAGAAGCTGTACCGGACAGGGGATTTGGCCCGTTGGCAGGAGGATGGAAATATCGTCTTCCGGGGGCGGATCGACCAGCAGGTCAAGCTGCGGGGCTTCCGGATCGAGCTGGAGGAAATCGAGAAGACGCTGCTGCAGCATCCGTCGGTACGGGGCGCTGCCGTTGCGGTGAAAGAAGATTCGTCCGGCCTCGAAAGTCTCGTCGCTTATGTCGTGACCGATGAGGAGAAGCCGGATGAGGAGTGGACCGGGCATCTCGGTCGTTGGCTGCCTGCCTATATGGTTCCGGCCCGCTACATGAGACTGGAAAAACTGCCTTTAAGCACGAGCGGTAAAGTGGACCGCAAAGCGCTGCCGTCGCCGGAAGCCGCCTTATCGCCTCAACCGGCGGAAGAAGCACCTGTGACGGAAATCGAGAGAAAGCTGATCGAAATTACGGAAAACATCCTGAACATGCAAGGCATCGGCGTGAACGACAATTTCTTCCGGCTGGGCGGCAATTCCTTGTTGACGATCCGGTTCGTTACCGAAATCGAGAGCGCGTTCCAGATTAGCTTGACCTTGATGGATTTTATCGATTTGCCGGTGATTAAGGACATTGCCAAAATCATCGAGCCTATGCTTCCCAAGGCCGTACCGCAAGCTTAGCGACAGGGAAGCGCGAAAGGTTGGTTGCTATGGGCAAACGCCTACGAAAATATCCGGACATCCCCCGCCAACGGGCAAGACCGCATTATCCGCTTTCGTTCCAGCAGGAACGGGTGCTGTACTTGTCCGAGCTGCTGCCGGATAGCGCCGTCTGGAATTTGATTTCCTGCAAACGGCTGACAGGTTCCGTCGATTCGGACGCCTTATTGTGGGCGGCCGGCGATTTGACCGAGCGGCACCCCGCGCTGCGGACGAAAGTAAGCTATGCCGGCGGTACGCCCGTTCAATCGTTTGACGAAACGATGGAACGCATTTACCGCTGCGTCGACTTGTCGACGGAGCCGGAGGAGGAGCGGGAAGCGAAGGCCCGGCGTCTGCTGTCCGAAGCGAGCTTGAAGGCGATCGACCTGCGCCGGGGACCGCTGTTTCAGATCCTTTGGATACGTATGGGCGAAGCGGAAGGGATGCTGATCCTGAAGCTGCATCATATCATTTCCGATGCCACGACCTTCCAGCGCATTTGGCACGACTTCAAATGGTTCTATAACGCGCATGCGGGCGTATCGAATAGAGAGGAACTGCCTGCGCCGGGCATCCGGTATGCGGACTATGTGCTGTGGCAGCGGGAAACGTTCGATGAGACGCATACCCGGGAGCAGGAAGCATACTGGCTGAAGCAGTTTCAGGGAGAGCTACCTGCGCTTGAACTGCCGACGGACTTTCCGGCCCGGCCCGGGCTCAGCTTCGCAGGGGCGCTTGAAATTCAGCCGATCCCCCGTGAGGTGGTTCAGGGGCTACGGACGCTTTGCATGCAGAAGCGGGTAATCCCGTTTTCGGCGCTGCTATGCACTTACTATGTGCTGCTGCACAAATGCTCGCGCCAGCGCGATGTAGTCGTGGGCACGGTATTTGCGGGGAGGCATTACAGCCCGGAGCTGCAGCAAGCGGTCGGTTTTTTCGTGAACACTGTGGCGATCCGAATGGAAGTAGACGGGGAGACCGCCTTCGACGAGCTGCTCCGCCGGGTGCACGAGCAAGTGGACGAAGCCTACGATATGCAGGATTACCCGTTTGAACGGCTTATTCAAAGGCTGAATCCGGAGCGCAGCAGCAGCCGGAATCCGTTGTTCCGCGTTATGTTTAACATGGTCGTTGCAGGCAAGGAAGAAGCGGCGTTTGCCGGGGCAAAGGAAGCCTGGATCGAACCGGATATGGACGCGACCCAAGTCGATCTGCTGTTCGATATCCATCAAGAGGATGACGAGATGGAAATCCGGGTGGAGTACAATACGGACTTGTTCCGTCAGGAGACGGTCCGGCGGCTGATCGGCTTCTATGTGAACCTGCTTCGAGCGGCGATTGAACGCCCCGAGGCCCGGGTGAAGGAGCTGCGGATGCTCGACCCGGCAGAACGGAACAAGCTGCTTGCAGATTGGAACCGCACGGGGGCGGAGTATCCGCGCGAGGCATGCATCCATGAGCTGTTCGAGGCGCAGGCGTGGAAGATGCCGGAACGCATAGCCGTATGGCATGAAGGCAAGGAGCTGACCTACCGGGAATTGAACGAACGTGCGAACAAGCTCGCCGTCATGATCCGCAGCAAGGGAAGCGGTGCGGAGCAGATCGTCGGCATTGCGGCCGAACGGTCCCTTGAGATGGTGATCGGGATGCTTGCGGTATTGAAAGCGGGCGGCGCGTATATGCCCATCGATCCCGGTTATCCTGAGGACCGGATCAAGTATATGCTGCAAGACAGCGGAGCCAAAGTTCTGCTCGTTCAACAAGGGAAGCTGGATGCAAGCAAGCTGGAAGCGGAGATCATCGCCATTGACATCGGGGAGGAAGAACGGTCCCTACATAGCCCCGATCATTTGAAAAGCGATACGCATGCGCGCAGCCTGGCCTACGTGATGTACACGTCCGGCTCGACCGGACGGCCGAAAGGTGTCATGGTGGAGCATCGGAACGTCGTGAGGCTAGTCCAAAATACCGATTACGTCCGGTTAGAGGACAGCGACGCGATTTTGCAGACGGGAGCCCCGGCGTTTGACGCGACGACGTTCGAAATATGGGGCTCGCTTCTGAACGGAATCAAGCTATATGTGGCAAGCGATAATGTGCTGCTCAACGCTGACCATCTCGGCCGTTTTATTGCGAGGCATGGCATAAGCCATCTCTGGCTGACGGCACCGCTGTTCAACCAGCTTTCGGATATGAAGCCGGAGCTGTTCGCTCCACTGAAGGCGCTGCTGATCGGAGGCGACGCCTTGTCCGTCCGGCATGTCAACAAGGTGCTGGCGGCCGTTCCGGGCCTTCGCATCCAGAACATGTACGGACCGACGGAAAATACGACGTTTTCCACTTATTTTCCAATCACCGGGCCGCATGAAACGAACGTTCCGATCGGCAAGCCGATCCGGCATTCCACAGCGTACATTGTCGACGTCTACGGGGAACTGCTGCCTGTCGGCGTGCCCGGCGAATTGTGCGTCGGTGGGGACGGCGTTGCCCGCGGATACTTGAACCAGCTCGAGCTGACCGAGCAAAAATTCGTGGATAATCCGTTCGAGCCTGGAACGAAAATGTACAGGACGGGAGACCTTGCCCGCTGGCTTCCCGACGGCAATATCGAGTTCATGGGCCGGATGGATAACCAGATCAAGCTGCGGGGCTTCCGCATCGAGCTTGGGGAGATTGAGGCGAAGCTGGCAGAGCATCCGCACACGAAAGAAGTCGTCGTGACGGTAAGGGAAGATCGCCCCGGGGACAAGGCGTTATGCGCCTATTTCGTTGCTGACCGGGACATCCCGGCCTCCGAATGGCGGGCCTATCTCGCCAAGGCGCTGCCGGAGTACATGATCCCTACCGCTTTTGTCCGGATCGACAAGATGCCGCTCAAGGAAACGGGAAAAATCGACAAGAAGGCGCTTCCCGAACCGAACGGAGCGGCGTATGAAGTCAAGTTCCGGCGACCGCCCGAAACCGAACTGGAGCGGGAGCTGGCCACCCTGTGGATGCAGACGCTCGGTCTAACGGAAGTGGGCATCGACGATTCGTTTTTTGAACTGGGCGGGCATTCCTTGAAAGCGACGATGATCGTATCGCAGCTCAACAAGCAATTCCATACGGACCTGTCGCTTACGGAATTTTTCGGCGGTCCGACGATCCGCGAGCTGGCACAGCGATTATCCGCAAGAGCGGACGGCCTGTACTCTTCCATCGCTCCGGCGGCGAAGCGGGAGAGCTATCCCGTCTCCACGGCCCAGAAAAGGATGTATATCGTCAGCATGCTGACACACAGGGGAACGGGGTACAACATCCCGCTCGTGCTTAGCCTGGAAGGGCGGTTGGACCGGGATCGGCTGGGATATGTGTTCCGCGAGCTGATCCGCAGGCACGAATCGTTCAGAACCTCCTTCCATATTGTCGACGGGGAGTTGGTGCAGCGCATTGACGAGGAGGGGAAGCTCGACCTGGAATGCCTGACTGTAGAGACGGAGGAGGAAGCGAATCGGATCATTCGGAACTTTATCCGGCCCTTCGACTTAAGCCGGGCGCCTTTGATCCGGGGGCTGCTGCTGCAGATGCAGGAAGACCGTCACCTGCTGCTGCTGGATATGCACCACATTATTTCGGACGGTGTCTCGCTCGACATTTTGTTCCGAGAGATCATCGCCCTGTACCAAGGCGAGTTTCTAAACCCGCTCCGCGTTCAATACAAAGATTACGCCGTGTGGCAGCATGATTTCCTGGCTTCGGAGCAGGTCCGCAAGCAGGGCGACTATTGGGCGAACGTGCTGGCAGGCGAGCTTCCTGCGCTGCAGCTTGCGACCGATTATCCGAGACCGGCCACTCAGACGTTCGCCGGTACCCATGTCTCCTGCCAGGCGTCTCCCGAGGTGCTGGCGGGACTGAAGCGGATCCAGGCCGAAACGGGCGCGACCTTGTATATGATTTTGCTGGCGGCGTACAATGTGCTGCTGTTCCGGCGCACCGGGCAGGAGGATCTTGTGGTAGGCACGCCGATCGCCGGAAGAAACCATGCGGATACCCAGAGCCTCATCGGCATGTTTGTCAATACGCTGGCGATGCGCAGCAAGCCTTCCGGGAAGATGACGTTCCGGGAATTTGCGGATCAAGTGAAGCGTCGTGCGCTTGAGGCGTATGAAAATCAGGATTACCCGTTCGAAGACCTGCCGGAGCGCATCGGTTACGTCCGCGATGCCGGCCGAAATCCGATCTTCGATACGATGTTTGTGCTGCAGCACTTCGACCCGCTCGAAGCGGAGCTCAAGCAGCTCAAGGTTCGCGAGTACCCGATCGATTACCCGGTCGCCAAGTTCGATCTCACGTTGTTCGCGATAGAACGGGATGGGGGCTTGCGGCTGGAGTTGGAATACAACACGGACTTGTTCCGGAAGGAGATGGCGGAACGGCTGGTACAAGATTACTTGGCGATACTGCACCAATTGGCGGCGGAAGGAACGGATAAGAAGCTGGCGGACTTCATCCTCGGCTCCGAACCGGGATCGGCGACTTCATCAGGGGAGCCGTGTAATCAGGGACGTCTCCTGTCGCCTCGCGACCCATGCTCTCATTCGGCCGCCTGCGCCTCCACTGCACGGATAGAAGCGCAGCTGATCGGAATCGTGGAGAACCTATTGAATACGAAGGATATCGGGCCGGGCGACGATTTCTTCCTGTGCGGCGGCAATTCGCTGGCGCTCATCCGCTTGGTCGCAGAGATAGAGGCTGCTTTCGGCGTCGTCCCCTCGATCATGGAAATCAGGGAAGCGCCTGTCATTTCCGAATGGGCCAGGAAGGTGGAAAGCTTGCAGAAGCAAGCAGCGCTCTGAACCGACCGCCGGTTTGGGGGCTGTGTGAAGGAGGCATTACCATACGGGGAGAGCGCAGGAGGAGTCTTTCGGGAAAGGAGAGGAAGACCGTGAATATTCAATACCACTACAAAAAAGCGGCCGTTTTGTTGAAGCGGGGGCAGCCGCCCGGCGCGAGCCCCTTGTTTTTCGTGCATGACGGAACGGGCCGGATCGAAGGGTACTTCAAGGTGGCGGAGATTGTCGAACGTACGTTCTCTGTATACGGAATTACGCTGGACGAACGGGTCGGGTATGCACCGCAAAATATTTCGATCGAAGAGTTGGCCATTAGCTATATCGAACAAATGAAGCATATCCAGCCCGAGGGGCCCTATTGCATCGCGGGTTGGTCGATCGGCGGAACGATTGCGGCGGAGATGGCCCGCATCCTGGAAGCCGATGGGGAGGAGGTCGGCTGCTGCGTCTTGGTGGACGCGCCGCCTCCGGGCTATTACCCGCCGCAAGACGCGCAGCCGTTCTCGGCCACCTCCGAGACGGACTACATCCGGCCGTTTCTGTGCAATGAGGAGCCGCTCAAGCGCTGGAGCCGGAGCCGGAGCGCTCAAGCGTTCTGGAACGCCGTCGCGGATACGCTTCAGCCCTCGGACTTCGATCGGCGATCCTTTCTCCGCTTTGTCCGCGAGGAATGGGCCGACATTTTCCCGGACGGAAGCGGACTGTCGCTGCATCAGCTATTTTGCGCGGTGAATATCGTCCGCACGCTGCACCGGGCGCGGGCAGCCTATGTTCCGAGGGGGAGCATCGATTCGCCGGTCCATGTATTTCAGGCGACCGAGTCGCCGCTGGAGGGAATGGAGCGATGGGGACGGTATTGCGCGCATCCGGTGTATATTCCGGCGGAGGGTAGCCATTACACGCTGTTTGACGCGGAGCATGCGCCGGCCTTTGCCCGGCAATTCAACCGCATCCTGAAAGGTGCCGCCGCCACAAAGAAATCTGGTTAAGAGGAGAGCGCTTATGAAAGAAATGGTGGAACGGATTGTCGAACTGAATGTTAGCCGGCTGGACGCCTTGAAAGCTGTGGATAAGCCCAAGATCGGATGGACGTCGATCTATACGCCGGAAGAAATTTTGTATGCGGCGGGCTTCATTCCTTTTCGGATCATGGGGACGACTGCCAGCAACACGTCGGAGGCGGGCGCGCTGCTGGGCAACAACTACTGTTCTTATCTGCTCAATTGCCTGGGAGAAGGCATGAACGGCGTCTACGAATTTACGGACGGGATCGTGTTCGTCGACGAATGCGATTGGCGGAAACGGCTGCACGAGACGTGGACCCACCAGATTCAACCGAAATACAGCTTCTTCCTGGAGCTTCCGAAAGCTCTCAATCCGGTCTCCAGGGACTATTTCCGGATGCAGGTCCGTCGCATGATCGAATCGCTGGAGCAGCATTTCGGCTGCTGCATCACGGAGGAGTCATTGCGGGAAGCGATCCGCTTGTTTAACGAAACGCGCCGATTGCTGCAGCGGATGCATGATTTGCGTAAGCAGGACGTGACGTCGCTCACGGGAAGCGAATTGCTGAACATTATGAAATCAAGCACGGCTGGCATGAGGCAGCAGTACAATCAAGAGCTGTCCCTGCTGCTCAGCGCCATGGAAGCCCAGCGGGAAACCAAAAAAACGAAGCCGCACAAAGTGCTGATCTGCGGCAGTTATTTCGATCACGATAACATTGTCGACGCCATCGAGCAGACTGGAGCGAAGGTCGTATGCATGGATATTACCAACGGCGTCAAATATTTCGAAGGGGAGGTCGACGAGCACCGCGATCCGGTCGAGGCGATCGCCGATTACTATTTTGACAAAGCGACCTGCGCCCGGATGTTCGAATCGGATATTCGGCTGAACCATTTGATCAAGCTGATCGACGAATACGATATCGATTCGGTCATCTATTTTTCGCTGAAGTTTTGCGACATTTATTCGATGGACTACCCTTATATCCAAAGCAAGCTCAGCGAGAAGGGTACGCCCGTGCTGCTGGTGGAAGGCGAGTGCAGCATGACGAATATCGAAAGCATCCGCACCCGGATTCACACGTTCCTCGAAACGATGATGTATTAGTAAAGGAGAAGAGCGATGAGCCAATTTAAAGTGGAAGCGAAAAGCCGCGAAGAGCAGTACAAAACGATGATGTCCGTCCTCGAAACGTACCGGGCCGAGCCGTCCGACCCGTCCTCGGCGCTGAAAGCCGCGCGGATGAGGTCTTTGTTCAACGGCTACCGCCTGACGCAAGCCTATAAAGAGGATACGAAAGTAGCTTATGTCGTCGAGCAGTTTCCGAATGAAATCGTCTTCGGCTTTAATATGCTTTCCTGGAATATGGAGTCGATGGCGATCCTGCTGGCCCAAACCGTCAATGTGGACCCATTCATCAATTTGACGCAGGAGAAAAGTCTTTCCCGGGACATCTGCTCGTTTCTGCGCGGGTCGCTGGGCGTCATGCTGGCGAACGGCTACCCGAATCCCGACCTGGTGATGGTGAACGATCAGCCGTGCGATTGCCTGGCCAAAGTGGGGAACATGTCGAGCAAGCTGTACGACTGCACGTTCCTCTCGATCAATACGCCGAACCAAATCAACGAAGACACGCTGGCCTATCTCGTGGAACAATTGAAGAAGCTGATCGCCGATATCGAAAGCACCCTGAATATCCCGTTCGACGAAAAGCTGTTCCGGCAGGTCATTCAATATTCGAATGAAGCGAGAGACTATTACTGCAAAACGGTCGAGTTGAACAAAACCTACGAGCTGCCCGGCGTGTCCAGAGAATTGCTCGAAATTTTCGGCATGAACGGCTTCGGCTTGAAGGAAAACGTGCAAATCTGCAAAACGTTGTACGAAGAAGCGCTCGAAATGAGCAAGCAGTCCGATCCGAACAAAAAGAAGAAGCGGATTCTGTGGGCCGGCCAAGCGCCGCACAACGATCACGAATTAATCCGCTATTTCGAGCAGCAGGTCGAGATCGTCTACTGGGCGCCGCTGTGGGAAGCCAATCTGGTGTCGCTTGACCCGGAGGACCCGCTGAAAAGCATCGCGGAACGGGCGATCCTGTATCACTGGAACGCCAAACGGTTGAAAGAAAATATTTCTCAGGTTTGTACTTCATTTCATATCGATGGTGTTGTAATATCTAATATATGGGGTTGCAGGAACATGATGGGAATCAGTTCGATGATTCGGGAGATGTCCGGTGAACAAGGCTTGAAGTACTTGACGATCAGCGTGGATTACGTAGACAAGAACAACTACGCGTTCAATCACGTGAAAAACCGCATCGACGCTTTTCTGGAAATTATGAGCGACTGAATCATCCACTAATTCGGGATAAAGGAGAGTAACCCTATGATAACCTTAGGAATTGATATCGGTTCTTTGTCGACCAAGTCTGCGATTTTGAACGACAACAGCGTCGTAGCCTACGATGTCGTGTACACCGGAGGCGATAATCGGCAATCCGCGGAAACGACGTTCAACAACGTGCTGGCGAAAGCCGGACTCACGAAACAGGATATCGACGTCATCGTTACGACCGGCTACGGCCGGGAGAACGTGCCGTTTGCGGATAAACACGTATCGGAGATTACCTGCCACGCCAAAGGGATGCATTTCTTGAACCCTTCCATCCGGACGGTTCTCGATATCGGCGGGCAGGACAGCAAGGCGATTCAGATCGGGGAAAAGGGCAACGTCGTCAACTTTATGATGAACGACAAGTGCGCGGCGGGCTGCGGCCGGTTCCTCGATATTATCGCCAGGGCGCTCGGGGTCAAGCTCGAAGAGCTGGGCGGGATTCACCAAACGGCCACCTCGACGGCCCG
The DNA here is from genome assembly GCF_018998565.1 of Paenibacillus oleatilyticus. GTDB lineage: Bacteria > Bacillota > Bacilli > Paenibacillales > NBRC-103111 > Paenibacillus_G > Paenibacillus_G oleatilyticus. The sequence continues at coordinate 282,600 of NZ_JAHNZO010000002.1, forward strand.
GATCAGCAGCATGTGCACGGTGTTTGCGGAAACGGAAGTCGTGTCTCTGGTCGCGGTCGGTACGCCGACGCCCAGCATTATCAAGGGCGTGCACGAATCGATAGCGACCCGGGCGATCGCGCTGCTCAAGGCGGTAGGCATCAAGGAGCCGCTCGGCATGAGCGGCGGCGTCGCCAAAAATATCGGCATCGTTAGCGCGCTGCAGGATCTGTTAAACATGAAAGTGGAAGTGACGGATTACCCGCAAGTCACGGGGGCGATCGGGGCGGCTTATATCGGCCAGAGCGCGTAACCGGCGGGCGTTGTAAATCGGGAAACCATGAAAAGGGGAGTCGCTTGTGTCCATGTCACCGGAGACGGAAAAAGCGCACGATGCGGTTGTCATCGGGCCGGCAAGCCGGGAGCAGTCCATATCGATCAAAACGATATTGAAAATTACGCTGCCCGTCATTTTATCGATGTTTTCGCTCAATTTGATGGTATTTGTCGACCGGGCCTTTGTCTCGATGTACGATCTGGGACAATTCGCGGCCGTCGTGCCGGCCGGTAACGTAGGGACGGCGCTCTCCAGCATATTCATCGGCATCGTCGGCTTCGGCTCCACGCTAATCGCCCAATATTACGGGGCCGGCAAATACCCGAAATGCGCCTCATCGATGTGGCAGAGCGTCTATCTCAGCATCTTTTTTTCGGTGGTGCTGCTTCTGGTGTCTCCCCTTGCCGTCAATATTTTCGATTGGATGGGGCATACGGGAGAGCTGTTGGCTTACGAGAAGCAATTTTTTTACCTGATCATGGTTTCCAGCTGCGTCCAGCTATTTATTACCGCGTTTTCCGGCCTATTCCGAGGCGTGGCCAGCACGACGGTCATCATGATGGTCGGGATTCTGTCCAACATATTCAATGTGCTGTTTGATTGGCTGCTGATCTTCGGAAAGCTCGGTTTCCCGGAGCTTGGGGGGATTTGGGGCTCGGGACTGGCGATCATCGGCAGCTCCGTGCTCGCCGTAATCGTGTACATGATCTTGTTGGCCAGACGGGGCGTTCAAGCGAAGTATGAGATTTCGGCGCAGATGAAATGGGACGGCGCCTTGCTTCGCAAGCTGCTTCATTTCGGATTTCCCGCAGGCATTCAAGCGTTTCTCGGCACCGGGTATTTCAGCCTGCTGCTGCTGATCATCGGCAAGACCGGGGAGTTTCCCTTGTCCGCTTCCAACATCGCGTTCACCATCGAAGGGGTATCGATCTTCCCCATCTGGGGGTTAGGCGCCGCTATCGCCATTATTGCCGGTCAAGAGAAGGGGGCCGGACGCCTCGACAATGTCCGAAGAGCCGCAAAACTGGGGCTGGGGATCGGGCTTGTGTTCAACGTGCTGATCATCTTTATTTTCAATTTGTTCCCGCAGGCTTTAATCTCGATCTTCGGCGGCGGGAAGGATCAGGAGACGTTCCTGAAGCTGATGGCGGTTACCGTGCCGCTCGTCCGGCTCACTTCGCTGTGGATCGTGTTCGATACGATGCAGATTATCATCGGCAATGTGCTGCGCGCGGTAGGCGACACGATGTTCATGATGGTCATCTATATCGTCGTTCCCATCCTGTTTTATATCGTGATTCCGTACCTGTTCAGCGTCGTCTGGGGGCTTTCGTTAATTTGGATATGGATCGCCTTGGTCGTTTATTCCATGGTGATGCTGCTTATGGTGTCCGTCCGCTTTCTGGGCGGGAAATGGAAACGGATTGCAGTCATCTGAACGCAGGCGGTCCATCGTCCATTTATATATTATTCTTGGGAGAGGTGCAGGAGCACATGGAGTTTTCAAATGTATACGAGGACGCTGAACGGGCGGAAGCCTATGCCACCTTGGAGTTTCCGGGAACGTATTATTTGGCCTACCGGGATTTGCCGGAGATGCTGGGGAAGCATATTACCGGAACGAGCGCACTGGATTTCGGATGCGGAGCGGGGCGGTCGACCCGTTTTTTGCGGGATCGCGGCTTTGACGTGATCGGCATCGACATTTCGGCCGGCATGCTCGGCAAAGCGAGAGAAATGGACGCGGCCGGCGATTACCGGCTGATTCCGGAAGGGGATCTGCGTCTGCTGGACGGGGCGACCTTCGATCTGGTACTGTCGATGTTCACCTTCGATAACATCCCGACCTTGGAGAAGAAGCTGCAAAATTTCAGACAGCTCGCCGCTGCGCTGAAGGAGGGCGGGAAAATCGTGATAGTCGTTTCCTCTCCCGAAATATATGTCCACGAATGGGCCTCCTTCACGACGAAGGCTTTTCCGGAAAATCGGCATGCCCGAAGCGGGGACAAAGTCAAAATCATCATGAAGGATACGCACGACCAAAGGCCGGTAGAGGACGTCATGTGGTCGGACGACGCTTACCGGGACATTTTCGAGCAGACGGGGCTTCACGTGGTAGAAATGCATCAGCCGCTCGGTCGGGAGGATGAGCCTTACCCTTGGATTAACGAAACCCGCATTTCGCCATGGGTCATGTACATACTGGGGAAGAAATAAGTGCTTATTGCAAGGCGGGGAATGTCCCGAAGCGGCCGATTCGAATGCACTCTTCACGGGGAAAAGGCGGCTCGGCCGGTCGGGATATTCCCGATTTTTTTTCTTCATGCGGCCGATCTCCCGATAAGCTTACCATGAGCGAGGGAGGCATGCGCCCTTAGATAGTTTACATAACAAATATTATGTTTGCTCTTTCTATACTTGCTCGAGTTAAAACAAATGGAACAAAATTATTGACCAAACAGTCTGGAAATGATAAGCTCTCTTCAGAGAGGGAAGGAGGTGTAAATCTTGCCCATTCAAGACTGAATGGTCTGAAAAATGTTTCTGGCATATTTCTCGACGATCGGGAAAATATTTTTTTGATTAATCCAGACCGATTGGTCTGAAAAAATCTTTTAGAGGTGATTACGATGACAAATCGGACGACAGACTATGAAACGAAGCTTGCAGAGGCAAGAACGATTATGGAGACGTTTATGAAATCTTTGGTCGAAAAAGACATGGACCGCTGGATTGAGCTGTTCGACGAGAACGTCGTGTTTGAATTTCCTTACGCCCCCGACGGTTATGCCCGGAGTCTCGAAGGGAAGGCTGCGCTTTACCAACATGTAAAGGAGCTGTTCGGGATCATAGAAATTGATCTCTTTACGGAGCCTGCCATTCATCAGACTATGGACCCGAATGTGTTCATTGCGGAATTTGGCATCAAGGCAGGTCGGGCCGTCAAGACCGGCAAGCCTTACCTCCAGAATTACATCTCCGTGATTGAAATAAAAGACGGCAAAATCGTGCATTACAAGGACTATTGGAATCCGCTGGTTGTTCTTAAAGCGTTTGGCGACGAGAGCGGACAGTAGATGCAAGCTTACCGGTACATAAATTTTTCTAACGATAAGGAGCTGATCGTCGTATGGCAGACGGCAAAAAAATACTCATTACAGGCGGAAGCGGCAAAACGGGAAGCCGAATCGCCAAGCGGCTAACGGAGCTTGGGCATGGCGTGCGTACAGCCGGCCGCGGTAAATCCATTTTCGGCAGCGCCATCGAGCATGCGTACTTCGACTGGTTCGACGAGAGCACCTTTGATTCGGCTTTACAGGGCGTAGACAACATTTATTTGGTCGGACCTGTCGCCGTGATGGAACCGTTCAACATCATGCTTCCTTTTTTGGATAAAGCGGTAAAATCGGGCGTGCGGCGGATCGTCTTATTAAGCAGCGCTTCCGTGCCGGAAGACGGGCCTGTGTTCGGCAAGGTGCACCGGGAGCTGCGCCGGATGGTGCCGGAGTGGGCGGTGCTTCGCCCGTCGTACTTCATGCAAAATTTCACGGAGGGCCAACACGGGGTAACCATCAAACGTGACGGAATCATCGTCACTGCCACGGGCAACGGCCGGGTCGGATTCGTCGATGCCGACGATATTGCGGAGGTAGGGGTGCGGGCATTGATTGACGAGCGACCGCATAATACCGATCATATCATCACCGGCCCGCAGTCTCTAACCTATGCGGAGGCGGGGGAGATGATCGGGTCAGCCGCAGGTTTGACGATTCGGCATGTGCATACGGATACTGAACAACTCGCCGCCGGATTCATCCAAGCCGGAATGCCTGAAGAGTATGCCTTCTTCCTGGCGGGCTTGGATCAAGCGATTAAGGAGGACGGAACGGAGGATCTCGTTACCGATGTTGTAGAGCGCCTGACCGGGCGTCCGCCAAGATCGTTCGAGGATTTTGTCCGATCCAACGCTGCATTTTGGAAGACTACCTAACCTAAAGCGTCCCGAAGGACTGGACATTGTCTGCACGAGATCAATGGTTGTATAATGTTTAATACAAGCAAAGTTTTAGAAAAATCTCAGGAATAGAGGTGGGGTATATCCCGTAAGAGTTTACGTCCGCCTTTGAAACCCGTGAAAATACCGCACATTCTAATCAAATTCACGGGTTTCAAGAGCGGCTGGAGGGATATACCCCACCGGCGTATGCAGAGAGTTTTATACGCGAAGCGATTTTCTCAACAGGCTAAAACCTTACCGGGAGGACATTTCAATGACAGAGAAATATGTATTCCGTTAAGTCCGAGGTCCCCCCCCCCCATCCTATTCGCCATCTTATAAAACTATAGCTTGGGAGGACGAATATGGATATTTTGATCAGAGAACTGACGGTTGGGGACGGAGAGCGATGGATGGATCTCGACGGAAGCTTTATCGTGGATTCTATCCTTGTCCTGTCATTAACGGGACAGCGAATCGGATATACAGTGAAAGAGATACCCGCTTATAAGAAAAGCTACGCCGACGAACCGTTGGAAGAAGACACGGAAGCGGATTATTCGGACTACATCGGCAACCCGGATCAAATCGTCTATTTGGCGTTGGCGGACAATGAAGTCGCGGGGCACATGATTTTGAAACGAAACTGGAACAAATATGCCTATATCGAAGACATCAAAGTTGACGCCCGTTACAGAGGCTGCGGCATCGGCCGCAAACTAATCGAGCAGGCCAAGCGTTGGGCGAAGGACGGCGGCATGCCGGGCATCATGCTGGAGACGCAAAGCAACAACGTCCGCGCATGCAAGTTCTACGAAAGCTGCGGTTTCGTCATCGGCGGGTTCGACACTTATGTCTACAAAGGCATCGATCAACAAAGCGATGAAATCGCGATCTACTGGTATCTGATGTTTGAATAAGGCGGTTAGCGCCGGGTTTTGAAGAGGATAACGAACGCAAGGGAGGAGGGGAAGGCTTGCGCCGAGCAAGCACGCTCCCCCTTGCAGGTTTTTATCCTCTTATTTCATTCAATTCTTTGCTCAAATGGTTGAGTGTCGCCGCTCGTTCCTGTGCCTCTTGCTGATCAAATAAGAGCTGCTCCATAAACTCCCAAATATCCTCCAATTTGCGTCTGTACCGATAAAATTGCAGCACATCGGGGTTGATGGCAAAATCGTTATGCACCTGCCGATAGATATGTACAAAATCATCATAATAGGGCTCGTCAACTAGAAACATGAGATCGGCTTCGACAGGCGCCAATTTCAGCCCTTCCCAGTCAATCAGCATCAGCTGCCGGTCGGTCTGCATCAGATTCCAAGGGTGAAGATCGGTATGGCACAAGGCCATTCTTAAATTTCGGTTCTTCAACTCCGCTGACAGCTTCTCAACACTATCCGTCAGTTCGTTCATTTGTTTCAGGTGAGGGATGATCAATTCCCTTATGTCAGAAGGAAGCTTATGAACCTCTTGATCCAACGTGTTCCTCAACTGCGGCAGGAACGGTACGGTAAAGTCTTCCTTAATCGCCTTCGTTTCCACCGGAATTTCTTCACCGTATAAATGAAGCTCCGCAATCATGTTCGAGAGCTCGGCAATCTGCCCCGCGGTTAAGGCTTTCTCACCGACCGTTTCTCCCTCGATATATTCGTACAGCAAATAAATCCCTTCGTCATCTTCACATTTGTAAGCGCCGAAGTTGGTCAGCACAGGTACGGGAAGCTTGCCTTTCAAGCCACTATGCTGCATAAGCCATACTGTGATGGGTACATATTGATCAATGAGTGCCGTCCATTTCGGAGTCGACGCCCGGCTTTTTTCGTAAACCTTCAAGAAGAAGGCCTGGTTGCCGCAGTATACTTTAAAGGCAAGTGCCGCCCAGCCGCCTCGTTGTGGTAAAATGTTAGCAGCATCCAGATCGTAGTGTTCTTTCAAAAGGCTTGGGATCTTGTCCATAAGCTCCTCCTGCAAAAATTTGTATCCTTATTATAAATCATGACACGGCATAGGGTCCAAATCTAATACAGGAACTTTACAAAATGATGCATTAAGTTGACAAAACAAGTTGACAAAAATGAAGGGAAACCATACAATTTTAAAATAATAAACTAAAAATTGGTTCGTACTACAGGGAAGAAAGAGAGATCCGATGAAAAAACAAAAAGTGACTACCCACGATATATCCAAGCTCCTCGGCATATCGCGCAATACCGTGTCCAAGGCGCTCAACAATCATGCAAGCGTTTCCGAGCATACAAAGCAGAAGGTGCACGAAGCGGCCGCCAGTCTCGGCTACAAATCCGCAGATGCGACAGCAGCGGAGGAGACGGAGGCGGCAAGCACGACGGCCAGAGGCGGCATCGCTTTCATCACGAACATATTTACCCCTGCCAATAACGGCTTCTGGATGGGCGTCATCAAAGGGATCGAGGAGATCACGGCCAAGAACGGCTACGAGCTGTTGTTCGATTTCATCAAACCGGACGAGCTTGTTAAGCTTTCGCTTCCTTCGTGCGTTGTGAACCGGTCGGTCAACGGCTTGATCGTGAGCGGCTATCTCAGCAAGGAATATACCGATCTGCTGGCCTCCGTCGATTTGCCTAAAGTATTTCTCGATGCCCGTCCGGACGTTTCGTTCTCCGCGCTGTATGCCGATATCCTGCTGGTGGAAAACGAAGACAGCGTATACGATATGACGACGCATCTGATCGGGCGGGGGCACCGCCATCTGGGATTCGTAGGCGATATCACCAGCTGCCGGTCGTTTATGGAACGGTGGCTCGGCTTTAAACGGGCGCTGCTTGACGCGGGTTTAACTCTGGAACCGGACTACTGCGCCACCGGGCCCAATCCGTCGCAGTATCATCATTACGACGATATCGAAAACGCATTCAAATGTCTCGAAGCATTTCCGACAGCTTTCGTCTGCGCGAACGATACGATCGCCATCCGCGTCATTCAATATTTGCGAAACAAGGGCTTTCAGGTGCCGGAGCAAATTGCCGTGACCGGGTTCGATCATTCCGAGCATGCCGATTTCGTCACACCTGCGCTGACCACCGTGCACTATGATGAGAAGGATTGGGGCCGCCGCGCGGCCGAAGAGCTGCTGTGGCGCATGAACAACCCTGCGCGGCCTTACGAATTGGTCCGTCTGGGCACGAAAGTGATTTACAACGATTCAACCTCAACGGTACCGGCATCCTTGCCGGTCACGGCAGCTCCGAGCGCTTCCCTCTAAATTCATGTGATTTTGCACACTGTAACATTACAAAACGCAATGATGTAAATGATAATGTGAAATTATTGTTTACAATGTTGCGTTTTTTGTTTATGATGAACCTAGTAGAATTGTAAGGGTTTACATTCTCTTCTTACAGGAGGTCATCCGTTTGAAAAAGTTAAAAGCTTTTGTTCCTGTAGCATTCCTTACCGCGAGCCTCGTTGCCTGCCAGAACGGCGGGAATAACGGGGCGGCTGGCTCCGCCGACGGCGCCGGACAGTCCAAGCCGTCAGACGCGTCGCTTAATCTTTCGATGGCTTTGATGGGCGGGGCGAAAACGCCGAATTCCTGGACGGAAAAAGCGCTGGAAGAAGATCTGACGAAGGCGCTCGGTAAACCGGTTGCGCTTGAGAGCGTTTTCCTGCCGGGATGGGAAGATGCGCAGACGAAAATCAATTTGAACATGAGCGACAAAAGCACCATGCCCGACATTCAGTGGTGGTACGGCATGGACAAGGAATACACGAACTGGGTAAAATCCGGCGCGCTCGTTGACCTCGTTCCTTACCTCCAGAAGAATGGCAAGACGATTTTGAATTACTATTCTCCGGAAACGATGTTCTACTCCTATGAAAAAGGGAAGATGTACCGCCTGCCGGGAGACGTAGCGGAAGCGACCTCCATGACGACGATCATCCGCAAGGACTGGCTCGATAAGCTCGGGCTGAAGGTGCCGACGACGGTGGACGAATACATCGAAGTTTTGAGAGCGTTTACCAAGAAAGACCCCGACGGCAACGGCAAGGACGACACGTACGGCTTGTCCGGCCCGGGAATCGCAGGCTCGGCGGAATACCGCACGTTCGCGCCGATTTTCTTCGCCTACAAGTCGATTCCGAACGAATTCATGGTGCAGCCTGACGGAACGGTCAAATACGGCGCGGTGCTTCCGCAGACGAAAGAGGCTTTGAAGGTTTTGCAGAGCATGTATAAGGAAGGGCTTATCGATCCGCGGACGATCAGCAATACGGACGCCAACAAATTCGAGGAAATCGCCGCAAGCGGCAAAGTCGGCTCCTTCTACCGCTGGATCGCTTATTTCAACCCGTCCAGCACGCTGTACAAATCGTTCAAGGCAAACAACCCTTCGGGCGAGCTGCTCGCGATTCCGCCGATCAAAGGCCCGGACGGCTTCAGCTCGGATTATCCCGAAGCGGTCGGTGGCTGGTGCTTCATCGGCGTGACCAGCAAGGCCAAAGATCCCGCTGGCGCGGTTCAAGCGCTGAACCGGATCGCATCTCCCGAAACGTTCAAGCTGGTCAGCTTCGGCAAGGAAGGCGAGCATTACAAGATGGAGAACGGCCAGTTCCAATCGCTCCTGACGCCGGACGAACAGAACAAGCTCGGTATCGGCAACTACACCTGGTACTTGAGCCGGAAGGACGAAGCGAACATTTCCAACATTCCGCAGGTGATCGACCTGTTCAAGAAGGGCGAGACGACATCCAAGCCGCTGCGGGAGCTGGTGGTCCGGTTCAAAACGAACGATCGCCCGGCCTTCAAGGAATACATCAAGGATATCGAGAAAGTGCGGGACGAAGTATTCTACGGCATCATTTCCGGCAAGAAAAGCATCGACGAATTCGACAAGTTTGTCGACAAATATTATGCGATGGGCGGCAAAAAGGTAGAGGAAGAGGCGAACGCCCTGTACAAAGCGCAAAAGCAGGAATATGCGGAATTTTTAACGTGGTACGACAAAGAAATCAAGCCTTACAAATAAGGGGGAAAACCTCTTGCTAAAAGATCTGGTCAGGGACAAGTACTTATATTTGCTGCTGCTGCCCGGTATGCTGTTCATCGTCGTGTTCAAATATATCCCGATGTATGGCCTGGTCATCGCTTTTCAGGAATACAACATATTGCAGGGCGTCGGAGGCAGTGACTGGGTCGGGTTGTACCAGTTCGAAAAGCTGTTCACGATGCTTGACTTCACGAACGTGTTCAAGAACACGCTGATCATCAGCACACTGAAGCTGGTCTGGGGCTTCCCGGCACCGATCGTGCTGGCCCTTTTGTTAAACGAGGTCAAGCAGCTCATGTTTCAGCGGTTCGTGCAAACCGTCGTTTATTTGCCTCACTTTATTTCGTGGGTTATTTTTTCCGGGATCATCATCATCTTTTTGAATCCGGTGGACGGCCTGGTCAATCAGGTGATGGGGTGGTTTGGTGGAGAGCCGATCGACTTCCTGATCGAAAAATCGTATTTCCGCTCCATTCTGGTCGCTACCGATATTTACAAGGAGGTCGGCTGGGGGACGATCATTTATTTGGCCGCCATTTCGGGCATCAACCCGCAGCTGTACGAAGCCGCCATTGTGGACGGGGCAGGCCGGTTCAGGCAAATGTGGAACATTACGCTTCCGTCGATCCGCCACGTGATCGTTATCCTGTTCATTCTCAGTCTCGGCAATATTTTGGACGCCGGATTCCTACAGACGCTGCTCTTGTACAATCCGCTGGTCATGGACGTGGCCGATATTATCGACACGTACGTATATCGCAAAGGGATCGTCGATGCAAGCTATAGCTTGGGGGCGGCGGCCGGCGTGTTTAAGTCGGTCATTGCGCTGATCCTGGTCGCAGCTTCGAATCAACTGGCGAAAAAGTTCGGCGAGGAGGGCTTATGGTGAGGAAGCTGAAAAGAAAGCCGTCCGCCGGAAGCCGGCTGTTTCAGGCGGCCAACACGCTGTTCATGCTGGCGCTCGTCGTTGTCATGCTTTACCCGTACTGGTACGTGATCATGTATTCGTTAAGCGATGCGAAGCTGGCGGGAAGCGGCGGCTTGTTCCTCCTGCCCAAAGGCTTCTCGCTCGCCGCATACGAAACGGTGCTCGGCAATGCGGCCGTGCTGTCCGGCTTCAAGGTTTCGCTCATCGTTACGCTGACGGGCACCTTGCTCGCCACGTTCATTACGGCGGCGACGGCGTACGCGATCTCGAAATCGCGCTTGCGGGGCCGAAAGCTGTTTACGCTGATGATTTTGTTTACGATGCTGTTCCACGGCGGCATGATCCCAGGGTATTTGCTGGTCAAGGAACTGGGCCTGCTGAACTCGTATTTGGCGCTTATTCTCCCGTCGGCGATCGGGGCGTGGAACATTTTCATCATGCGCAGCTTTTTTGCCGGAATTCCGGCGGAGGTGGAGGAGTCGGCTTACATCGACGGGGCGAACGATCTGGTCATTTTTTTCCGGATCGTGCTTCCGCTGTCGAAAGCGGTGCTGGCCACAATCGCGCTGTTTATGGCCGTCATGTATTGGAACGACTTTTTTTCCACGATCTTGTATATTTCTTCGAAGGACAAATGGGCGCTGCAAGCGGTATTGCGAGACCTGCTGACCAATACGTCGACGGCAATGCAAAGCCAGGGCATCAGCATCGCCTATCAGCAGGAGATTAGCGAATCGACGATCAAAATGGCGAATATCGTGGCCGCCACGCTGCCGATCTTGATCGTATACCCGTTCGTGCAAAAATATTTCGTCAAAGGCGCGATGATCGGTTCGGTTAAAGGTTAGAAAGGAGTCAGCATGGACAACGTTATCGTATTGTATGATCCGGAGTTTCCTTTTCTTGGGGAGGGAATGGACGAAGCAGGCCTCGAAGGGTTATCCGAGGTCTTCCGAGTAGTCCGGGCGGAGCAGCTGCCGCAGGCGCTCTCGGGCATGGACGCCGGGTGTCTGGTGAATCTCCATGCTCCTTATTTCCCGAAGGAAGCGTGGGGCGCGATCCTGGATTTTCTGCAAAAGGGAGGCGGGCTTGTCAGCATGGGCGGAGCCCCGTTCCGTATTCCGGTCTATCGCGAGAACGAAGTATGGCACGCCGAAGCCGAGCAAACGGCCTATCACCGGCAGCTTCGCATCCACGAAGCAATGACGGTCGATTCCGCTCCGGTCGCGAAGCTGGCGGCCAGCGCAGAGGTGCCTCTGCTGCGGGGGCGGGAGGCACTCTTTGAGATTCAGCCGACCTGCAGCCTGATTCTCCACGTGACGCGCCATGACGATCAGCCGCACGAAAGCGGCTCGGCCGGACCGATGGATGCGCACCTGTACCCGCTGTTGAAAGGCATATCCTCCGAGGGCAGAGAGGTCGCCGCTCCCGTGGTGCTGCTGGAAAATACGAAAGGCGAGTTCGCCGGAGGCCGTTGGCTGTTCGTTCACCAGCTTGCGACAGCGTCTTTCTGGGAAAAGGGCGGGGCTGCGGCTCTTGCGGATTGGGCGGCGTACTGCGCGCTCGGCGTGACCGAGCTGACGCTGAAAACGAACTACGCCACTTATGAGCCGGGCGAGCGTCCGAAGCTGAAGCTGCAAATGCAAGGCCTGCTGCGAACGGGCGAGACGGCTCCGGCTGGCCGCTCCTGGCGATTTACCATCGAAGTGTGTCAGGAGAGTCGGACAATGGAAGGGGCGAGTGGTCCGACGGAGCCGGTGTGGACGGGGGAAATCCAAGCCATCGTCTCCCGCGAGCAGAGCTTCGCAGAGCTGCTGCTGCCAATTTCCGTTGAACCGGGACTGTATGAGATTGTTTGCATAGCGGAGTCCGAACTCGGCGAGGTCCGCGTGCTGCGGCAAGGGTTCTGGGGAAGGGACGAAGAGCTTCTTCGCGAGGGCAGTCCTTTGCGCTGCGACCGGGATTACTTCTGGAAGGACGGCCGTCCGCTGCCGGTGGTCGGCATGACCTATATGAGCTCGGATGTGGCGAGAAAATTTCTGTTTTTGCCAAATGTGTCGGTGTGGAACCGGGATATGGCGCAGATGCGGCGGGCCGGAATCAACTTCATCCGGACGGGAATCTGGACGGCGCACCGGCAGGTGATGTTCGTAGACGGCCATCTGTCTGAGGAGGCGCTGCGCGCGATTGATGCGTTTATTCTTACGGCGAAAAGGCACGGGCTGGAAGTGAATTTTACGTTTTTCGCATTTGCGCCGGAGGCGTGGGAAGGGGCGAATCCGTATCTGGACCCGCGGAGCGTGGAAGCGCAGAAACGGTTTCTGGCTGGCATCGTATCACGGCACCGGCACACGACGAACGTGCATTGGGACTTGATCAACGAGCCTTCGCTGTTCGATCCGAAGCGGGTGTTCGCCGGTCCGCGTCCGGTGCGCGACCGGGAGGAGCGTGCCGCCTATTCCACCTGGCTGCAGCGTCGGCACGGTTCGATACGGCTGCTGCAGGAGCGCTGGGGCATGACGCCGGACGAGCTGCCGTCCTTCGAAGCGGCCAGTCCGCCCGCGCCGGAAGAGATCAACTTCGACGTGCATGATATGGCGAGAGGCAAAAGGGGGACGCCTTGGCTCGACTATACCTTGTTTACGATGGAGATGCATAACGAGTGGATACGCAGCCTGAGCGGCACGATCCGAGCGCTGCATCCCGGGGCGCTTATTACGGTCGGTCAGGACGAAGCGCTTGGCGGCCAGCGTCCGTCTCCGCTATTTTACGGCTCTGAGGTCGATTACACGTCGGTTCATTCCTGGTGGCTGAATGACGATTTGGTATGGGATGGCATTTTTACCAAAGTGGTGGAGAAGCCGAATCTGGTGCAGGAAACCGGCATTATGTATCTGGAGACGCCGGATGGGCGGGCGAAGCGGTCGGAGACCGAGCTGAAATATTTGCTGGAACGCAAATATGCGTATGCGTTTGCTACCGGCGCTGCAGGCGCGGTTCAATGGATCTGGAATACGAACTATTACATGAACAACATTAACGAGTCGAACATCGGCGCCCTGCGGGCCGACGGTACGGAGAAGCCGGAGGCGGATGTTTCGTACGATTTTGGCCGCTTCATGAACGAAATCCGCGACTTGTTTACCGGAAGGAAACCGGAGGAAATCGCCGTCGTGTTTCCGTATTCGAACGATTTTTCGAACCGTAGGCTCGCCTGCGAAGCGACGGCACGGCTGACTCGGGTGCTTGCTTATGAGCTGAAATGCCCGTTTTTCGCCGTCGGGGAATACGACCTCAAGCCATTGTCCGAGCGCTGCCCGAAGCTGATCGTCGTTCCGAGCGCGCACAATTTCAGCGACCGGGCGATGGAGACTCTCGTCGAGCATATCCGTACCCGAGGCGGGACGCTGCTCTTCACGGGGCCGCTCGGGCTGGATGAATATTGGAGGCCGACCGGGCGTCTCGGCGAGCAGTTCGGTCCGTACCGGGAAGGGAACGTGTGCCGGGAAGAGCGGCTGATGATCGACGGGAACGCCCATTCCGTCTCGTTCGGACGACGCAAAATCGCCGAGCTGTGCAAAGGGATTCCGGAGGAGGATGAGGTGTCCGGTGGCACCCGGCTAACCGACGTTTTCCTGGGGATGGGACGCCTATTCTGGTGTCCGCTGCCAGTCGAATTGAACGACCGCACCGAACCGATTCGCGAGCTGTACAAGCACGTCATCCGGGCCGCCGGTGTACAGCCTGACATGGTATGGCGGCAGGGCGGGGAGCTTGCAGGTATTTATGGACGCAAGCTCACGTTTGCGAAGGGGGCGCTCTTCATCTTCGTATCCGAGTACGCTCATCCTGCAGATGTGGAGATTGAGGACCCGGCCAACGGCGCCAAGTACCGTTTTACGATCGAAGCGGAGCGTTCGGTCTTGTTCGCTGCGGACGTGACGGGCAAGCTTATTGCCGTGTATCGCGACAATGAAGTGCGAATCGAGCATGGAAACGAACAGCCGGCGTGGCTGTAAAGTCCCTCTGAGGATGAGAAATGAGACTGTGAGCAAGTGACGGTCTCATTTTTTATTTGTAAGGGCATCCAGCGGTGATAAATGTGCGGATGGCCTTGTGCCTGCTACAGTCATTGAATTACAAGGCCATTTTCATTACTATGAAGAGGGAAGGAGGGGCTTACGTTGATCGCTGCGAGTGAGATACTATCGATCCTAGGTGATGGCACGTTCATCGAGCGTGTTTTCAACAAAGATGTGGATTGGGACACCGAATTGGACGCCCGGGATGAAGCTGAATTCGCTGAAGCATGGAGTTCCAGCTATGACAAGCTGGAAGCAATGCATCCGTCTGAAGATGCGGTGGTCCGCGAAGTCAGGGAGACGGTGTTCAAGCAAACGTTTCGGATCACCCGGAGCCCGGAGCTGGCAGGGTATGCATCGGACGACTTTGGTCTGATTGCCAAGGCATTCGAGAACAAGATCGAGATCGAATTTATCAATAAGCTGTGGGATTCCTACACAAAAGGCAGGTTTCCGAGATAAGAGAAAACGAGGGATTCTAGATGCTCCAATCCTGCTCAAGACACGACCTTTTAAGGCGCGTGTCTTTTTTTATTTTGAAGCGAAATAAAAATTACCCCTTCACAACGTAACAATGTTATGTTACATTGTTTTGCGAGGGAGTACTGACAGTGGGAGGAAGATAGGAGGGGAGGTTTAGAAAACGATACTAGCCGGGAAGGGTTTATTTGCAGAAGCTGGAGAACAATCGGTCTCTCGGTAAAACTGCTAATGTGTATTAACCTGCATATTCGGCAGAGGCGTCTCTGCACCATGCGTAACCCCGACTGCATAAAGCAAAAACGATATAACGTAACAATGTTTTAGTTAAGGCGCCCGGCCAATTCGAAAGGGGCCGCCGGAAATCACGAGGAGGTTGGACAATTTGGACAAACAACGGGAAAACGCTAAAAGCCCGAATCTTTTTCGCAATCGTTTCATGCAGACGATTCTGCTATCCAACATGCTGCTGCAGATCGGCATTTGGGTGCGTAATTTCGCGATTCTACTTTATGTTGCAGATAGGACGAACAACGATCCGAGTGCCATTTCGCTGATCAGCGTTGCGGAATTTGCGCCTATCTTCATATTTTCGTTCATCGGAGGGACATTCGCCGACCGCTGGCGGCCGAAACGAACGATGATCTGGTGTGATCTGCTGTCCGCGGTATCGGTGTTCATCGTGCTTGTAACGATTCACTACGGATCTTGGCAGTCCGTCTATATGGTCACCTTCATCTCGGCCATTCTTTCGCAGTTTACCCAGCCTTCGGCCGTTCGGCTGTTCAAGGTTCATGTGCCCGAAGAGCAGCTGCAGCAAGGGATGGCGCTGTTCCAGACGTTGATGGCGATCTTCATGGTGCTCGGCCCCATGCTTGGTACATTTGCCTACAGTACGTTTGGTTTGGAAACATCCGTAGCGGTTATGGGGGTGGCATTTCTGCTTTCCGCGCTCATCCTGACCCGCTTGCCTAAGGATCGGCAGGAACCGCAGACGGAAGCCGGAAAAGGGCAATTCCGCGAGCAATTCGTTGAAGGCTTCCGTTATGTCTGGCAAAGTCCAGTGCTGCGGATGCTTGGAGTTGCGTTCATTCTGACCGGTCTCTCCATGGGCATTACGCAAACGCTCGGCCTGTTCGTCGTCACGGAGCGGCTTGGAAGCGATGAGAAATTTCTGCAATATATGCTGATGGTGTACGGTGCCGCTATGCTGATCGGCGGCGGGCTCGTATCCGTTTTTGCCAAGCGGGTCGCACCGCAGCTCTTGCTCGCTATCGGCATGCTCATCGGCGGCATTTGTACGGTGATCATCGGGTATTCGACAAGCATACCGGTTACGCTCGCAGTGCAGTTTTTGAGTGGGCTTGTGTTTCCTTGCATTCATATTGGCATCAGCACGATGATTCTGAAATGGTCACCCACGTCGATTGTAGGAAGGGTTAACGGAGTTCTGAATCCCATGTTCATCGGGATGATGGTCATTTCGATGTCTTTCGCCGGTGCGTTAAAGGATGCTTTTTCGCTAGTATCGATTTATACCGGCGCGGGGCTGCTGCTCCTTATCGGTGCACTGGCCATGATGGGGATCATGAACAGCAAAGCGCCGGAGCATGCGCAGTCTGCATGATACTGGCATCGATATGAACATAAATGCGCATTGACCATCATACGAAACGTATAGTTTTGCACGAATCCTGCCTAGTGCAGGATTCAGGCTTTTGAGAAAGTGGGGTTATACGAAAAAAGAGATGTATACGGAGGTGGGGTATCTACTGGAGAAGCGATAGCGTTCGCCTTTGTCTGCGGGAAATCCCCGCTATTCAGCGGCTTCAATCAAAATTTCCCGCTGACCCGGGGTCCCCGCAAAGTACTCGGACTAAGCTTCCCTGCTTCAACTTCACTTTGCGGGGTGGAGTAGTGATCGGAAGTAGATATCCCACCCCCCTCGTACACCTCTATTACCTCAATTCACCACTTTCTCAACAAGCTCAATCCTGCCTGGTGGCAGGATTTTTTTCATCTTGTGATTGCAGTCACAAACTGGCGCTGTCGAATTCGCTACACTGTAGATACAGTGAAAATAATTCTCATTTGGACCGGATTATCCATCCGGCAAATGGATTGGGGGAAAAGATATGAAGCGAAACGGAAACATAGTAGAGTTGGATGTACGGCCATTTTTGCGGAAAAAGCTGGAGCCGTTCAAGCAGATTATGGATGCGGTGAATGCGCTGGAGTCGGATGATGTGTTCGTGCTGCATGCGATATTTAAACCTACGCCGCTGCTCGGCATCCTGAAGGCGAAAGGGTACGCCAACAAGGTCGAAAGCGTCAGCGACGATCATTGGATCACTGCTTTCGCCAGAGGAGCCGGGGCTCGGGCGAAGCTGGAAGCCATGTCCCTGCAAGCCTTCATCCCTAAAGATGAGGAGGCTGGGTCATGAGCGGTAATGTCACGGAATTGGATAACCGGGGGCTGGAGCCTCCGCAGCCGATGCTGCGTACGCTGGAGGCGCTGGAGGACATGGGGAGCAGGGACATTCTCGTTATTCACAATGACCGAGTCCCCATGTTTTTGATCGAGGAGCTGCGGCGGCTCCAATATTCGTACGAAGTCGATCCGCAGCCGGATGGCACCGCCAAAGTCGCGATTACGAAAAAATAGCTTTCAGAAAAAGCTTGCTGCATGGGGGTGTATAGCATGTTTCGTCTGCCGCTGTTATTTATTGCCACCGGAATTGCCAGCTTTGTCTTGTTTCATGCGGGATCGCTTTTCACCGCCGGAGGCTGGGCGCTGGACCATCCACGCAGTCCCGACGGCTGGTTTCACATCCATTTGCTGGTACTGGATTGGGCGACGATGGTCGCGATGGGGGCGGTCTACCAGCTGATCGATGTCGTGCTTCAACGCCGCATTTACAGCCGTATGCTTGGCTATGTGCATTATGTATTTTTCACAGGAGGGACGGTCATCCTGTTGGCCGGATTTTTACAGAGCCGGGTCGAATGGATCGCTGTCGGAGCCGTCGCGGCAGTCATCGGTATTCTGCTTTTTGTCTGGAACGTCGGGCGGACGCTGTGGGAGGCGAAGCGCTGGAATCCGATCACGCTGAGCACCGCCTGCGCGCTGTTGTATTTGGCATTGACCGGGCTGCTCGGCTTGGCGATGGGCTTAAACTTTGCGTTCCAACTCTGGGTTGACCTGCATGAACGTTTGCTCGCCGCCCATATCTGGCTTGGGACGCTCGGCTGGTTCGGGCTGTTGATTACCGGATTCAGCTACAAAATGCTGCCGATGTTTTATTTGTCTCACGGCGCCTCTGACCGGCCCCAATATTATATCCTCGGACTGTGGAATGCGGCTGTCCTGCTGGGCGTAGGGGCTTCTCTCGTTCCAGGCTGGTCCGGGCTGACGCTTGGGGTCATTTTGCTGCTTGCTGCGGCGCTGTTCGCCTATGATCGGCTTATTCGAGACATTCGCAAGCACAGCCATAAAGCCTCGCCGGGGCGCGGGATCGTCTGGACCATATGGAGCACCAGGGCATTGCTCGTTTTTTGCCTCCTATCGTTTGGCATTGGGTTTGCGGCACCTTCGCTGCTGAGGAGCTTGACATGGATCGTTATCGCCGGTTGGGTATACCTGTGGGGATGGGTGGCGGTAACGGTTCTTGGATACATGTCGAAAATCGTGCCGTTCCTATGGTGGACGCACAAATACGGCGATCAAGCAGGAAAGCCTGGAGTGCCCGTCATGTCCGATCTCATCAGCGAGCGCAGCGTCGATGTGGGGATGTGGGTGATGACCGTGGGGCTGTTGGTAGCTGTGGCGGGCATGGGATTCATGGAACCGCGAGTTCTCGCTACAGGCATAGCGGCGCTATCCGTCGGAGCGCTGTTCTATATCGGCGTGATTGCCATAGTATTTACAAGATAAATGGTACTTTTTTTCCATTAGAGAGGAGAGAATGTCATGACAACACAAGTCAACGAAGATACGGTCCGGCGGCAGCTGATGCTGGTGTTCGACCCGGAGCTTGGTGTAAATGTCGTAGACCTCGGCCTGATTTATGGTATTGACATCAAAGACGGACATATTGCGATCCGGATGACGTTAACGACGCCCGGCTGCCCGCTTCACGATACGATCATCGGCGGCGTGCGCCGTGCCCTGGAGGGAAAGCCCGGCGTCGCCGGTGTCAGCGTAGAGGTCGTATGGGAGCCGCAATGGACACCGGACCGGATGTCGGATGAAGCCAAGCGTCAATTGAGCGCTTGGTAAGAGCTGTGGAGAAGGCGGCCCGGCGGGAACGCAGAAGTGATGAAACGGAGGAACATCAGATGGAAATCAAAAGGCTTGAGGCGCACCAACTGTTTCAAGAGGAGCGGTTTACGAAAAAAGTATTGTTCCAAGCGGACGGAACCATCATTTTTACGTTGAATTTCATGCCGGGCCAGCAGCTTCCTGTACACCGGCATCCGGGAAGCCAGGTCTACGTGTTGGTCGTTCAAGGCGGCGGCACGATGATCGTAGACGGCGTGGAGACGGAAGTCCGGCAGGGGGACTGCGTGCGATGCGGAGGCGAGGAGTCTTTTGCTTTTGCCAATACCGGTCAAGAGCCTGCCACATTGTATGTGAACCTGAATAGCATTCCTGACGAACGTTTCACACGGGAAATATAAAGCGCTGGATGATTCGTGTACGAAGGAGCTGAAAAGCCTGAGAAATCAGGCTCGGAGTGTTGAAAAAGAGGATTTTGACTGAAATAGAGAAACATACGGAGGTGGGGTATCTACTGGAGAAGCGATAGCGTCCGCCTTTGTCATCGGGAAATGTCCGCTAATAAGCGGCTTTCCAATCAAATTTCCTGATGACAAGAGCGGTCGGAAGTAGACACCCCACCCCCTCGTACACCTCTATTACCTCAATTCACCACTTTCTCAACAAGCTCAGCCTGAGAAACGGCATAAAGTAATTAAGGATTAGCCCCCCTAAACAAACGGTTAATAAAATTGGATGATTAACGTTAATCGGTCAATTGGAATCGGTGCAAAATTTTTGTGTAAGTATGTTGCAGTCCCCAATCCTATAATACCTAAACCGATTCCAAAACAAACAACTTTGCTGCGCTATAGCAATGATGATTTCCCAACTTCCCACCGTAAGCCCCGCTGAAAGCCTCTTTATCATTTTTTTTGTTGCAAATGCAATAAAGTTGAGTTAAATTTAATGTAGTTCATTTTTATTGTATTTGCAACAAAATATGTACTGCCAAGGAGTTAATGATGAAGGAGATTCTTCGTGAAATTGGAATGATCGCAAGGGCTTTAGATTCTATAAGTAATATCGAATTTAAAGAACACGACCTTACCAAAGGGCAGTATTTGTACCTTGTGCGGATATGTGAAAACCCGGGAATCATTCAAGAAAAGTTAGCCGAGATGGTTAAAGTCGATCGTACGACAGCAGCTCGGGCGATACAAAAACTTGAAATGAATGGCTTTATTGAAAAGAAAGAGGATCAACATAACAAAAAAATAAAAAAACTGTTTCCAACGGAGAAAGGGAACAATGTTTATCCTTTTATAAAAAGAGAACATGATTATTCCAATACCGTTGCTTTAGAGGGATTTTCCGAAAAAGAAGTAGAAACCATGTTCAATCTTCTTCAAAGAGTAAGAAAAAATATAGAAAAAGACTGGGAATTGGTGAAAAAGGGAAACAAGAGAAAATATTGATTATTATAAAGGAGCGACGTATTTAAATGACTATAACTATAAAAAAGTGTACCCTTGATGATTTACTTAAACTACAAGAAATTAGTTGCGAAACTTTTAACGAGACGTTTAAGCATCAGAATTCACCCGAAAATATGAATGCCTATTTGGAAAGGGCATTTAACTTAAAACAATTGGAACAAGAATTATCCAATAGTTCTTCGCAATTCTTTTTTGTTTATTGCAACCATGAAGTTGCCGGATATTTAAAGGTCAATACCAATGATGCTCAGTCTGAAGAAATGGGTGACGAATCACTTGAAATCGAGAGGATTTATATAAAGAACAACTTTCAAAAACATGGGCTGGGTAAATACCTGCTAAATCAAGCGATAGAAATTGCGCTGGAATGTAATAAAAAGAAAATCTGGCTGGGCGTATGGGAAAGAAATGAAAATGCTATTGCTTTTTATAAGAAAATGGGGTTTGTTCAAACTGGAGCCCATTCTTTCTATATGGGTGATGAAGAACAAATTGATTTTATAATGACCAAAACCCTCAACTAACAACCAGTGAACACGGCTGCTGCCCGATCAGGGGACAGGGCTGTTTTTTTGTCCGCACAGGAGGAAAACGCTGTCTTTTCTTGAATATATAAAATATCCCTTTAAATGGACATTCGAGCTTCAACCACCATTTTCCAACGGCTGCCTGATTCACGGCAGTTGTATTTCTGCGCTTGATGTCATACAATTTGGTGGTATTGGAGGTGGTCGGAAAAATAAGGTTGAGCAGGAGAGGCGGTCTTTTTGCTGATCCGCTATTGAAGGAACATACATAGAATGGGGGCGCTTTTTTTGGAATCCAAGCAATTAGTCAGAGGACTGAAGACGCGGCATATTGAGTTGATTGCGCTCGGAGGCACGATTGGCGTCGGTCTGTTCATGGGGTCGGCAAGCACGATAAAATGGGCCGGGCCTTCCGTATTGCTGGCTTATTTGTTAGCCGGGATCATTGTGTTTTTTGTCATGCGCATCATGGGAGAGATGCTGTTTCTCGAACCGGTCACAGGATCTTTTGCTACGTTCGCTCATAAATATGTCAGCCCTCTGGCCGGTTATTTGACGGCTTGGAGCTACTGGTTCTTGTGGCTCACGGTGGGGATGGCGGAAGTGACCGCCATCGGAATTTACGTCGGCTACTGGTTTCCCGACATTCCGCAATGGCTGCCGGCCTTGGCTGGCGTAGCCATCATTGCAGCGGCCAATTTAGCGGCTGTCAAATTTTATGGGGAATTTGAATTTTGGTTCGCCATGATCAAAGTCTTCGCGATTGTCGCCATGATTGTGGTTGGAACGGCGATGATCTTCTTCGGTTTGGGCAATGGAGGACAACCTATCGGCCTTTCGAATCTTTATGCGCATGGCGGCTTTTTCGCCGGAGGATTGAAAGGGTTTTTATTTGCCCTCTGCATTGTTACGGCCGCTTATCAAGGCGTTGAATTGGTTGGAATTACCGCCGGTGAAGCGGAAAATCCGAAGTTCACCCTGCGCAAAGCGATCAAAAATGTTGTCTGGCGCATTCTGATTTTTTACGCGGGCGCCGTCTTTGTCATCGTCACGCTTTATCCATGGAACCAGGTCGGCGAGATCGGCAGCCCCTTCGTCATGACCTTTGCCAAGATAGGCATTGTCGCCGCCGCGGGCATCATCAACTTCGTTGTTCTCACGGCTGCGATGTCAGGCTGCAACAGCGGGATTTACAGTGCGGGAAGAATGCTGTACACGTTGGCCTCCAACGGTCAGGCGCCTAAATTTTTCGGAAAAGTATCCCGGAGCGGCGTCCCGAGGAACAGCATCGCTACCACGATTTCTTTGCTGTTAATCGGAGTTCTGTTTAATTACCTGCTTCCCGACTCCAAATTGTTCCTGTATATTTACAGTGCCAGCGTTCTTCCGGGGATGGTGCCGTGGCTTGCGCTTGCCTTCAGTCAATTTAAGTTCAGAAACCAATGGAAGGACAGCTTGAAGGATCATCCGTTCAAGTCTGTTTTGTTCCCGGTCAGCAACTACATCACGATCATTTTCTTGTTCCTGGTGCTAATCGGAATGTGCTTTAACCCCGATACACGCGTATCGCTAATTGTCGGAGCGGTATTCATTCTGATCGTCGTTGTGAGCTATTATGTCTTTGGCATGGGAAAGCGGCAAAAAGTCGAAGCAGAGAAGGAAGTCTAGAAGGCTGCTATAACAAAATGGCGCCGAGCGGGCTCAGGTCATGTCCTGGTCCGCTCGGCTTTTTTTATTTCAAATCGGGTACATCGAAGTATTGATATAATTTCCAACTGGGGTTACCATGTTAGAAGTGTTTCTTGACACTCAAGACTAGCTTGATGGGACATGTCTCCGAACGCCTGCTATGGCAGCATGGACTGAACTTTTGGGAGGGAACGGGAATTGAGCGAAGAAGCAAACGCAGTGGGCTGGGATGCCATTGATCGGGAAATGTCGAGGCTTTATGGGGACCAGGAGCCGAAGCATTACGGAACGATCCTTCCCTATTCATTGGGGGGCCAAGACCCGCTGGACGGAATCAGTGTGTATAAGGCGGACAAGCCTGCGCCGCATTGGCATTTCGTGACTTATGGATTTACGGAGCTGTACGATAAGGAATCGGACAATGCCGAAGAGAGCGGCTATGGATTTGAATTGACGTTTCGGCTGACGCACGGGGAAGAAGAGGAAGAACCTCCGGCTTGGGCGCTGAACCTGCTGCAAAATATGGGAAGATACGTTTTTAATAGCGGCAATATTTTTAGATCGGGCGATTACTTGGATGCCAACGGCCCGATCTGCCTGGGTGCCGATACGCTGCTGACCGCCTTGGCCTTCGTGGAGGACCCGGAGCTTCCGGCCATCGATACGCCGAACGGGCGGGTGGAATTTTTGCAGATGGTCGGCATCACGCGCGACGAGCTCGAAGCGATGCAAACGTGGAATACGCTTGGCGTGCTCTCCGTTTGTTTGGATCATATGCCTCATTACATCACGGATCTGTCACGGGCCTCATATCTGGATATTCCTTCCATATCGGAAGCTGTGCAGAAAGGAATGCAGGAGGAAGGCTCGAACACCGGGTTCTTATATGTCGATCAATTGGCTTGGGAGCCGGGTAAAAAAGGGTGGTTCAGCAAGACGTCTTCCACAATTAAGCTGGGGGCCAAGCAGGCCGGAATCATTGGGAAACTGCTTCAAGGGCGCATTCTGAAGGGGAAAGATCTGACACTGGTCAGCCGGGAAATCCGGGTCGTGTTTGAGGCGGGGGAGAAGCCGGGTTGCGAAGCCGGAGAGGACGAGGTCCGACTTACGCTGGATGAGGCGACGGCCGGGGAATTCAGCCGGAAATTGCTGCCCAAAGAAAGCGTCATTGAGCTCTCTGCTTTACCGGGAATCGCCATTCAGATTGTAAAAACACACATCAAGGATAACGAAGGAAACGTCGTAGAGGTTATCGGATAAAGCTGCCTGCTCTTGGCGGCTGCATGATCGAAACGGCGAAGCGCACACCGTCAGCGGGACAAACGTCCTGCCGGCGGTTTCTTTTTTTTGCCGATACGCAGACCATCCTGACATAAGGTTGTCAGGGAGGGGCGTTTAAGATAGAGATGCAGCCGAACGAATGGAGGGGGAAGTGCAAATGCAAGAGTATATCGTCATAAAGGGTGCAAGAGAAAATAATTTAAAAAATGTATCACTCCGGATTCCGAAGCGGAAAATAACGATTTTTACCGGCGTATCGGGCTCGGGCAAGTCGTCGATCGTCTTCGATACCGTCAGTGCCGAAGCCCAGCGCCAGCTGAGCGAGACGTTTACGGCATTCATCCGTAACCGTCTGCCCCGGTACGGCCAGCCGGACGCGGATGCGATCGAAAACTTGTCGACGGCCATCGTCATCGATCAGAGACGTCTCGGCGCCAATTCCTGCTCGACCGTAGGGACGATCACGGACATTTATTCGCTGCTCCGGCTGTTGTTCTCGCGGATCGGCAAGCCGTATATCGGGTATTCCCACGCGTTTTCTTTTAACGATCCTGCGGGGATGTGCCCGGAATGCGACGGCATGGGCCGGAGTGTCTCGCTTGATGTGCACGGGCTGTTTGACAAATCCCGGTCGCTGAACGAAGGAGCGATCCTGTTTCCGGTGTTCGCGGTAGGCACCTGGTATTGGAAAACGTACACCTTATCGGGGCTGTTCGATAACGATAAGAAGCTGGAAGCGTACACGGAGGAAGAATGGCATACGCTCCTTTACGGGAAAGGCACCAAAATTGCTCTCCCCTCCAAAGGCGGTCCCGTTCACTCCGACTTCGAAGGCGTGGTCAACAAGTTTACCCGCTTGTTCATCAAGAGGGACAGCAGCGAGCTGTCGGAAAAGACGCAAAGTCAAGTGCAGCGGTTCATCCGGCTGTCGACATGCCCGCGGTGTGATGGTACCCGGCTCAGCCAAGCGGCCTTGAGCTGCAGGATCAACGGCCTCAACATAGCTGAACATGCCGCGATGGAGATCGGAGAGCTCATTCCGGTTCTCCGCGAAATCCGCGATTCGGTCGCGGCGCCGATCGTATCCAGCCTGACGGAGCGGCTGCAGCATATGGTCGATATGGGGCTCGACTATCTCAGTCTGAATCGTGAAACGGCCACTTTATCGGGAGGTGAATCGCAGCGGATCAAGATGGTCCGGCATCTAAGCAGCAGCTTGATCGACATGATTTATATTTTCGACGAGCCGAGCATCGGCCTGCATCCGCGCGACGTGCATCGGTTGAACGGACTGCTGCGGAAGCTGCGGGATAAAGGCAATACCGTGCTTGTTGTGGAGCACGACCGGGATGTCATTCACATTGCAGACCACATCGTCGATGTCGGACCGCGCGCTGGTGCCGAAGGCGGAGAGATTACGTACGAAGGCGGATTGCAAGGATTGTTACAATCGGATACGCTTACGGGACAAGCGATGAGGCAGGGGGTCCCGATGAAGGCTGATTATCGGAAACCGACCGGATATATGAGGATTGCAGATGCCGCGCTGCACAATCTGAAAAACGTGACGGTCGACATTCCCGTCGGCGTTCTGACCGTAGTGACCGGCGTGGCAGGCTCAGGCAAGAGCACGCTCATCAACGGGGTATTTCTGCCCGCACATCCCGATGCGGTTGTCATCGATCAATCGTCCGTCAATACGTCTATTCGTTCCAATCCTGCGACGTATACGGGCCTGATGGACGAGATACGCAAATGCTTCGCACGGTCGAACAAGGTGAACGCGTCGCTGTTCAGCTTCAATTCCAAAGGGGCATGTCCGGAATGTCAAGGGCTTGGCGTCATCTATACCGACCTCGCCTTTATGGAAGGCGTCGTAACCGTGTGTGAAATATGCGAAGGGAAGCGTTTTAAAGACGAGGTGCTGCAATACGCATTTAAGGGAAAATCCATTTCGGATGTGCTTGCCATGAGTGTCCGGCAGGCGCTCCAGTTCTTTCAGGATCACGCCACCATACGGCCCACGCTGCAGGCTCTTTACGATGTAGGACTCGATTATTTAACGCTCGGCCAGCCGTTAAGCACGTTGTCGGGCGGGGAATGCCAGCGTCTCAAGCTCGCTTGCGAGCTGCACAAGAAGGGGCGCATCTATGTGATGGACGAACCGACGACGGGGCTGCATATGTCGGACATCGGGCATTTGCTGGCTATTTTAGAACGTTTGGTAGAGGGAGGAAGTACGGTCATCGTGATCGAACATAATCTGGATATGATCAAGCAGGCGGACTGGATTATCGACATGGGACCTGAAGGCGGACATAAAGGAGGGGAAGTGGTGTTTGCAGGGACCCCGCGGCAAATGCTTGACGCCAGCCATTCCGTTACCGGCTCTTATTTGCGCGAATCGTTAGGGAAGGGAGGGGGTTCGTTTGAGGCTTGACCGGCTGTTTTCGATTACGATGATGCTATTGAACCACAAAAGAATAAGCGCAACGGACTTGGCCGCCCGGTTTGAAGTATCGCTCCGAACGATCTACAGAGACATGGAAACGATCAACCGGGCGGGCATTCCCGTCGTCTCTTTTTCCGGTTCGGACGGCGGGTACGAAATTATGCAGAGCTACCGGCTGGACAGACAATACTTGTCGCTCGAGGATTTGTATTCGATCTACAGTGCCTTGCGGGGGATGCAGTCCGCAACCGGCGATACGGGGATGGCGGAGCTTCTGGACCGGGTCGGCGCCCTGATCTCGGATAAGCTGCATGATCTTGATACGAGCGGGATGCTTCTTGACTTTGCTTCGGCATCCGGTCCCAAGGAGCATCTTCGCACGCTCCATCTTGCGATTAAGGAACTCCGATTGGTCCAATTGGATTATATGGATATTCACGGCGTGGAAACGCAGCGCATGGTCGAGCCGATGGGACTGTATTTGAAAAGCAATGCCTGGTACCTGTGGGGGTATTGCCGGGTTCGTTGCGCTTTGCGGGTCTTTCGGCTTTCCCGTATGAACCGGGTGCGGATGATGTCCGAAACGTTTAGCCGTCGCGGGCTATCGATAGAGGATGTCGATGCCGACCGCGTCCAGAGCGGTGCGGCTCCGTGCGTCTGTGTACGCCTTCGTTTTCAAGCCGCGGTCAAAACGAGGGTAAGGGACGAATTTTTACCGGATCAGCTTAAGAGCGGTCCGGACGGAACGATCTTGGCCAATGCCTGCTATTATACGAAAGAAAGTGCGATTCGGCATCTGATGAGCTATG
Source organism: Paenibacillus oleatilyticus (assembly GCF_018998565.1). GTDB lineage: Bacteria > Bacillota > Bacilli > Paenibacillales > NBRC-103111 > Paenibacillus_G > Paenibacillus_G oleatilyticus. The sequence goes on from NZ_JAHNZO010000002.1 coordinate 309,945, forward strand.
GCACGAACGTAACCTTGCTGGCCCCTTCCGAATTGGTTGACGACTTTCGCAGACATATCGCCGAGATCGCCAAGATGTATTCATAGAATCACTGCAGGTGCAAGGTGTATAAAGAAATCTCGCAAAAACCTTGCACCTGATCCAATTTTGAATCTCGATTTCTCACATTTTTGAAATGTTGTCGGAGTGGCACCCCCTATCTACATATTGACAATAGTTTGATGTAAAACTATAATGAGGCCATGAGAATAAAAGATGGTATATCATTAATTTCCAAAATACGAGAGAAGGTCAATCGACTCATTGTATCCGAGATGATGGAACACGGGGTAGAGGGTATTGTAACTTCACATGGTGATATCCTCCATGCTCTATTTAAGAAGCCAAGACTTACTATGGCAGAGATTGCCGAGAAGATTGGCAGGGATAAATCAACCGTAACGGCACTTGTGGATAAATTGGTCAGACTCGGTTATGTGGCAAAGGAAAGAGACACAGCGGATGCAAGAGTTGTTTATGTGACCTTAACTCACAAAGGGAATGAACTGAAACCTGTGTTCGAGGAAATATCCAATACAGTTATAGACGTTTTTTACTTAAACATCTCACAAAATGAACAGGAAGAGTTAGTAAGAATTTTAAATAAGATTTATAGTAACTTTTAATTTTTTTTATTATTTAGTTTGACATCAAACTATAATGGGTTATGGAGGGAAAATTGTATGAAAAAAATCAAAATCTACAGAAGCATTGCTAAGTTGAAGCGTATCGATATGTTTTACTTTGATACAAAAACCGAAGGGCCACCTATTCTTTGTCTTCATGGAAGAAGGGGAAGAGCAGAAACCTGGTTTGATTTTATCCAACACTATGGAGAACAATACAGAATTATCGCACCAGATCAGAGAGGACATGGATTGAGTAGTAAACCTATATCGAAATATACGGCTGAAGAAATGGCCGAGGACATCATTCAACTATTAGATTTTTTAAAGATAGATTCCATCATTTTAGTAGGTCATTCCATGGGTGGAGCAGTAGCAGGATATTTAGCAGCGGTATATCCTGAGTACGTAAAAGCAGTAGCTATCCTTGACAAATCTGCATCAGGACCTGTAGAGCCAAACAAGGTAATGATAGATAAAAGCCAACTCCGTGACCCATTGACAAAAAATTGGCCCTTACCCTTTGCCACACGGAACGAAGCAATGAATTTTATTAGAAAGGCTGCGGATTCTAATTTGGAATATCAGTATTTTATGAATAGTTTGGTGGAAACTGTAGAGGGGTATCAGATGATGTTCAGTTCACAGGCTATGGCTGCCAACATGGCGTATTATGAAAATTGGTTTCATCTATTACCGAGCATACAGTGTCTGGTATTGTTAATCAGAGCAAAAGGCAACCAAACAATATCGGACGAAGATTTTATTAGCATGCAATCCCTGATTCCGAATTGTATTGCCCATGAAATGTCACATCCCGACCACAATGTTCATTTAAGTAACAAAGAAGAATTTTATGAATGGTTTGATATGTTTTTGAAAGGAATTTAACAGGCAACAATATGCCCAAACGCGCTGGAAAGTGTATAATAAACTGGTAGAAGTAAACACTAAAACGGCGACTTGTATTTATTTTTGAACGATAAAAAGGAGATCCGATGACTGAGAACAAAGCAATCATAGATCCGGGATGGAATTTCGATAACAGCTATGCCCGTCTGCCGGAAACGTTTTTTTCCAGGCTTGAGCCGGCCCCTGTCCGTTCGCCGAAGCTGATCGTTCTGAATGACTGGTTAGCGGCATCCCTGGGGTTGAACGTCGAGGCGCTGCAAGGCAGCGAGGGTGTAGCGGTGTTTGCAGGAAATCGTATTCCCGAAGGGGCCGCGCCTCTTGCCCAGGCTTACGCAGGGCATCAATTTGGCCATTTCACCATGCTGGGAGACGGCCGGGCCTTGCTGCTTGGCGAACAGATTACCCCCGACAATACGCGGGTAGATATTCAGCTCAAGGGATCGGGCAGGACGCCATATTCCCGCGGCGGAGACGGTCGGGCGGCGCTTGGACCGATGCTGCGCGAATATATCATCAGCGAAGCGATGCATGCGCTCGGCGTTCCGACCACCCGCAGTTTGGCGGTGGTGACGACCGGCGAGGGAATCATCCGCGAAACCGAGCTGCCCGGTGCGGTTCTGACCCGCGTGGCTGCCAGTCATATACGCGTCGGCACCTTTCAATACGCTGCCAATTGGGGCGGCGTCGAGGAGCTGCGGACTTTGGCGGATTACACCATTCAGAGGCATTATCCGCACGCCGACGCGACGGAGAACCGCTATCTTTCCTTGCTTCAGGAAGTGATCAAGCGTCAGGCTGCGCTGATTGCCAAATGGCAGCTCGTCGGCTTTATTCACGGGGTGATGAATACCGATAATATGGCCCTGAGCGGAGAGACCATCGATTACGGTCCTTGCGCTTTCATGGATGCCTACGATCCGGCAACGGTATTCAGCTCCATCGACGTTCACGGCCGCTATGCCTATGGAAATCAGCCGTCGATTGCCGCATGGAATCTCGCGAGATTGGCCGAAGCGTTATTGCCGCTGCTGCATGATGACGAGGATGAGGCGATCCGGCTGGCGGAGGATGCCATTTCCGGTTTTGTCGAACAATTTGCCGGTCATTGGCTCGCGGGAATGAGGGCGAAGCTTGGCCTCTTTAATGAAGAGCCGGAGGACGAAGCTCTGATGAAGGACCTTCTCGTCATGATGCAGAAGCATCAGGCGGACTACACCAATACATTCCGGGCTTTGACGTTCGATAAGCACGAGGATTTGGCATTCAACGGAACGACGGAATTCGCGCAATGGCAGGAGCGGTGGCAGGCGAGACGGGGGAGACAGCAAGAGCCGCAGGCCTCCTCGCAGCAATTGATGCGCAGCAGCAATCCCGCGATCATCCCGCGCAACCACCGGGTAGAGGAAGCGCTGGACGCCGCGGTGAAGCAGGGAGATTACAGCGTAATGGAGCGGCTTGTGCAGGCTCTTTCGAATCCTTATGCGCACTCTCCCGAACAGGCGGAATACTGCACGCTGCCCGCAGCATCCGACCGTCCTTACCGCACCTTTTGCGGCACGTGATCGTGTGAGGTTCTTGACAATACGTTCCAATTCGGGTATAACTACTTTTAAATATCGTGCCACGAATTGAATAAGCCAACATAAATGAACGGGACAGTAGTTCAGGACGAACAGTCGCAGCGAGCCGGAGGTGGTGAAAGCCGGTACGTTGGTCTTGGATGAAGCGGACCCGGGATATGATTTGCCGAACCGGACTCGTCAAGCTAGGCTTCAGGCCTTCGGGACGACGCGCAGTAGGCAGATCCGGTCAAGGACCGTTACACGATTAAGCGGTGAATCGCCAATTTTGGCGATTTGCACATAGAGTGGTACCGCGGGAAGCAATAGGCTCTCGTCTCTTTTTTGGAGACGGGGGCCTTTTTGATTTTCATAAATTTATCCATACGGAGGTCGGGAAAATGATTCATAAGCAGCTTCATCAAGCGCTAGAAGACATTGCAGAGCAGCTTCTTCAGGAAGCGGGGCATACCGTACCGGAGGAACTGTCGATCGTGATTGAACATCCGGCAAATGACCGGCACGGGGAGTACAGCACGAATCTGGCCATGAAGCTGGTGCGGGTGCTCAAGAAGAATCCTTTAACAATCGCTAACGAGATCAAAGCGAGGCTGGCAGATCATCAGCGCGTTGCGGGATGGTTCGAACGTATTGAGGTCGCGGCGCCGGGTTTTGTGAATTTGTTTATTCATTGGGAGCACTGGATTGCTAACTCGCACCGCCAGGATGCCTTCCAGCCGGAAAATGAGCTCAAAAAAGTATTGATCGAGCATACGTCGATTAATCCGAATAAATCGGCGCATATCGGACATTTGCGTAATTCGTGCATTGGCGATACTTTGGCAAGGATGCTTAAGCGGGTGGGCCATCAGGTCGAGGTTCACAATTACATCGACGATTTGGGCAACCAGCTGGCCGATACGGTTGTCGGCGTATTGCGGACGTCGGTACAGCAGCAGCATACCCGGTTTGGCGATTTTTGCTGGGACGTCTATGCGGAAATCAACCGGAAGTACCGCGAACAGCCCGAGCTGGAGCAGGAACGGGCGAATGTATTGCATCATCTGGAGCTAGGTCACAACAATATTGCCTGGCTCGGTACGTTGGTAGCGGAGCAAATCGTCAGGGAGCATCTGGAGGACATGCGGCAGTTTGGAATTGACTACGATGTGCTGGTGTGGGAGAGCAGCATTGTTCGTGAGGGCTTCTGGCAGGAGACGTTTGAGAGGCTGCAAAAAACCGATCTGTTCCGGCAAGAAAGCGAAGGCAAGCTGGCCGGCTGTTGGGTGCTCAAGCAGACGTTGGAGGAGGCCGATCCAGCCGGACAGACGGAATTCCACAGCGACTAGGTGCTGGTACGATCCAACGGCATCCTGACGTACACGGCCAAAGATATTGCCTATCACCTGTGGAAGTTCGGTTTGCTCGATAAAACATTCCGCTATCAGCCCTTCGGCAGTGGGGTATGGTCTACGCATTCGCAAGGCGTGGAGCAGGACATTGGGCGGGCGGATAGGGTCGTCAACGTGATCGACCATCGTCAAGAATACCCGCAGCAGATGGTGAAGCAGGCATTGCAGGCATTGGGGGACGATAAGCAAGCTGCTCAGCTGCATCACGTCAGCTATGGGGTGGTATCACTGAGCCGGGCGACGGCCGAAAGTCTTGGCGTCGACACATCCGACGGCAGGTCATCGTATCCGATGTCCGGGAGACAGGGGATCGGCATCAAAGTGGCGGAGCTTGTCGCGCACATGGAAGCCGTTATCGAAGCCCAGCGCTCGCAGCACGAAGGCTTGGACAGCCGCTCGATCGCAGCGGCAGCGATCAGGTACTATTTGCTTAAATTCCATCTGCAGACGGAAGTGGTGTTCGATTTAGAGCAAGCAACGGAGGTGTCCGGCAATACCGGGGTGTATTTAATGTACTCTTATGCCAGGGCATGCAGCATTTTGGATAAAGGCCGTTTCCTGACGGACACGGCGGTCAACGATATCGCCGCGATCGCGGCATATCCGGTCGCAGAGGGGCTTGCGCCGCAGGAATATGCGGTTCTCAAGCAGCTCGCTTACTGGCCGGAGACCTTGGAGGAAGTCGTTGCCGGCTTGGCGCCAAATGTGCTTTGTACGTACCTGTATGAGCTGGCGTCGCTTTTCAACCATTTCTATACGGCATGCCAGATTCTTAAGACGGACGAAGGTACGCAAGGGTTCCGTCTGTGGCTGGTCGGACGGTATCGCGATACGATGCACGACGGGCTGTCCATCCTCGGCTTGCCTGCCCCGAACCGGATGTAGACATCGATACGTGATAGAGTCGTACAAATGTTCCCGGTCGTTCACCATATATTTTGACTTCCACAAATAAAATTAAATATAATCAATTATATCTAAACATAATTAATTATATTGAATTCCATGTAATGTTGCGGATAATCACATTGAATAAATCTATTTAGTATTAATAAGTATGATGTGATTCGTACCAACAATGGAGTTGAAAGGGATGTGGATGGAATGGCCGGGATCATCAATTGGGAAAAGATGCTTGAACTCGCTTATGGCAAGACAACGGATGACAGGGATGTGGATCCGGCTAAGTTTTGGGATCCGTTCGGCTATATGTATGACAAGATGTCCAGAATGGAAAAAAGCTATACGAAACATCAAGTGGACGCTATGATTCTGGACCCCCATGACCGTGTTCTGGATGTAGGCTGCGGGACAGGAAGATTGTGTGTGCCGATTTCTAAAAAAGTGGGCAGCATCACCGCTATCGATGCTTCTCCGAACATGTTGAGTTATGCAAGAAAATACGCCGAAGAAGAGCAGGCGGATAATGTTCATTTTCATCTGGTGGATTGGAATAACGAAAGTGAAATCAACCAATTAGAACAGCATGATGTCGTTTTTGCATCACGCACCGTTGCGCTGAAAGATATTAAGAGACTAAATAAGCTTGCCAAAAAATATGTCTTTCTTTTGAGTTTTGCCAATGGGCCGTCCTTAAGATCGATACAATTGGATTTATTTCGCGGAGTAAGAGGCAATGTACAGCTGGACTTTAAGGAAAACCGCCAGCTCGGGTATAACATTCGGTTTAATATGCTGTACGACTTGGGGATTGATCCAAGCGTCGTCATCGTGAAAGACGGGTTTGAAAAAAACTTTCGGAATAAAGAAGAAGCCTATGATGATTTAAGAACTTTAGGAACGGTGGACGAGGATCAAGAAGATGTATTCAGGCAAAATGTAGACAAGTATTTGATCGAAGGTAAGGACGGTTCCGTTCGGTTTGTAAGAGAAACCTCCACTTATGTCATGTGGTGGAAGCCTGAAGACGTGGATTTTACATACGAAGGAGTCTAACGATGAGACAACGAAAGATGAACATCATGCTTTGCTTTCTTGCCATGACGATCGTTGTAGCGGGATGCGCAAAATCAACGGCAACGAACCATGCGGACGCTGAAGTTAAGGTTACCGACTCCAAACCTGATGCGAATGCAACCACAAACAAAAAAGTCGTCAGCATGTCGGGGAAAGAAGTCGAACTGCCGGGCAAAATAACAAGAGTCGTCAATACCTGGCCGTCGTCTGCAACCATGATGATTTTCTTAGGGGCCGGCGATAAATTAGTCGGCGTACATAAATATGTGAAAACTTTGCCCTTTAATAAGCTTATTTATCCGAAGCTGGAGCAAATTCCAACGGCTGAAGAGAATCCTGAGGAATTGCTGAAGCTGGACCCGGAAGTGATCATAACTGCCAGCGACGATAATATAAAAAGCTACACCCAAGTCGGTTTAAAGGGTGTAAATCTAATGTTCAACAATTATAAAACCATGAAACAATCCGTTTCTGCTTTAGGCGATATTTTAGGCGGTGATTACAAAAGTAAAACAGATCGATTAGTCGCCTACATTGACGGAAATCTAAACAAGGTTCAAGACAAGTTCAAAAACTTACAGGAAGAAGATAAACCGGTCGTTTATTATGCGGTTGATAATATGTACTCCACAACTGGCGCCGGGACCATTATGGAAGAATGGGTGACCAACGGCGGAGGGAAATTTGCAACCTCCGATTTGGGGAAAGGCATGCGGGTGACCGTGACCCCGGAAGATATTTTAAAGAAAAATCCCGACATCATCGTCGTCAGTGGCGGAGAAGGGAGCAAGAAGGTTGTACAGAGCTTCAAAACAGCTCCGGAGTGGAGTGAAATTAAAGCGGTAAAAAACAATAAAATATTCGTAATCCCATCCGGCTGTTTTGCTTGGGACCGCTTTGGGGCGGAAAGCGCATTGCAAATTTTGTGGGCGGCGGCGACGTTCCATCCCGATTTGTTCGTGATGGATATGAAAGAGGAAACCAGAAAGTTTTATAAGGAATATTCGAATTTCGACATGACCGATCAGCAGCTGGAGCAGCTGTTAAAAGGAGAAGTTGTTAAATAAAAAAACGGGTGAGCAGAAGATGGAAGCGTTAAAGCAAAAGGCTGGTTCATACAGCAAGGTTAGAGATTACATGCTTTTGTTAACGTTATGGCTCCTGCTGTTCGTCCTTTCGGTCGCAGCGCTTTGCTTAGGGCGATATGGTATTCCGATTTCGGATGTTTTGGATGTTTTATCCTCAAAACTGCTTGGAAAGCCGTCAAATGTAAATCAAACCATTGAAAATATTATTTTGAATTTAAGATTGCCCAGAATCATCGCTTCCATTGTGATCGGGGGTTCACTGGCATTGGCCGGGGCCGCATACCAAGGGATTTTTAGAAATCCTTTGGTTTCCCCGGACATTTTAGGTGTTTCTTCCGGTGCGGGGCTGGGGGCTGCTTTAGCCATACTTTTTCAATTGGGGACATTCGGTTTACAAATCTCCTCCTTGGCCGTTATGATAACAAGCGCGATTCCGAAGTTCATGAAAAATCGTTCAACCATCATTCTCGTCTTAGGGGGAATTATCGTGAACGGAATGATGGTTTCTTTATTAGGATTGGCCAAATATATGATGGATACCGAGAATAAGCTTGCGGAGCTTACCTATTGGCTTCTGGGCAGCTTAGCCAAAATCTCCAAGGGCGATATATGGATAATCTCCATTCCCATGGTGATCTCAATGCTGCTGCTGCTCGCTATCCGATGGAGAGTCAATATTCTTGCTTTAGGAGAAAGCGAGGCTAAAAACCTGGGCGTCCATACGGAGTTTTATCGCGGTCTCGTCATCGTATTATCTACAGTTTTAACCGCTTGTGCCGTATGTGTTAGCGGAACCATCGGTTGGATCGGGCTAATCGTTCCTCATTTGGGACGAATGCTGATTGGGCCGGACAATAAAAGGTTATTTCCTCTTTCTATCATCCTAGGAGGAGGATTTTTGTTAATGATTGATACGCTATCAAGAATCGTTTCCCCGGCAGAATTGCCCATCAGTATTTTAACGGGGCTTGTGGGAGCGCCTTTTTATTTTTGGATTTTGCATAAACAAAGGATGAACATGACATGAAACTTGAAGTGCGCAATGTCAGTTTTTCATACAAACAAAAGCAAGTTTTTTCCAATGTATCCTTCAGCCTGAACGAGGGGGAGATTCTTTCGATTTTGGGACCCAACGGGTCGGGCAAGTCTACCCTGTTGAACTGTATAGCGAGGCTGCTTAAAGGGGAGCAGGGGGATATTTTCCTGGACGGAAAATCGATTTATGACTATACCATGAATGAGTTTGCAAAAAATATCGGCTATGTTCCTCAAAACCATGTGCCTGCCTATGCATTTACGGTCAAGGAATTCGTTGTCATGGGGCGCTCGCCGTATATCTCGGCATTTTCAATGCCGTCCGACAAGGATTACAACATTGCACTTGAGGCCATCGAGATGATCGGGATCGGTCATTTGTTAACCAAGCCGTATACGGAGCTTAGTGGCGGAGAGAGGCAGCTGGTCACCATTGCCAGAGCCATTGCCCAGCAATCCAAAATCATATTAATGGATGAACCGACCTCGCAGCTAGATTATGGCAATCAGATTCGAACGATTGAAATCATAAAAAAACTGTCCCACAAAGGCTACGGCATCATCATGACCACGCATACACCGGATCATGCCATATTGCTGAACGATAAAATCGGAATCATGGACAAGTCAGGCCAATTTGAATGCGGCCATGCCGCACATATTTTAAACGAAGAGAAGCTGAAAAAGATATATAACATTAATTTGAAGCTCGTGTATTTAAAGGAAATCGATAGAATGGCCTGTGTAGCCGAAGGGATCTAAAACATCCTCGCGATCTGCAAGGGATGTGCATAATATCATAGAGCGGACGGGGGAGACAATTATATGATGGTTATGCAATAAGGTGCGAGAGGAGCGACTGTCCCATGAAGAAGCGAACTATAGTGATTCCTCATGAACACGGCGGTTGGGCGATGGTCAGTGTTCCTTTTCTGCTCGGCCTGTTCGCCGGGAAGCCGCAGTTGATGCATCTGCCGTTATTTATGGGATGGCTGTTTCTCTATCTATCGTCTTATCCTTTTCTTCAGTCCATGAAAAATAAAGCCAACCGGCCGCATTGGATCAAATGGGGGACGATTTACGGTTTGCTTGCGGCTTGTTGTTTGGTGCCATCGCTTTTCAGCCATCCGGCATTGCTTTATTTCGGCCCGCTTCTTCTTGCGCTGCTTTCGGTGAACATATGGCATACGAGACACAAATCGGAAAGGGCGCTGCTTAACGATCTTTGCGCCATCCTCATGTTCAGCCTTAGTGGAGCCGCCGCTTATCTGGTGGGCGGTGGAGGCTGGGACCGGATGATGGCGTCGGTCGTTCTGTTCAGCTTTTTGTATTTTACAAGCAGCGTCTTTTTTGTGAAGGCCATCTTTCGCGAAAGAGAGAACAAGCGCTGGATCGCTTATACGCGAACGTACCATATTTTGCTCCCGCTCGTGCTGTGGGTGGCAGGCCATCCGTGGATGATCCTCGCTTATGCGTTTTCCGCTGCGCGGGCTTTTGCTTTCGCAGGCAAGCCGATGCGTCCTTCGAAGGCGGGAATGATTGAAATTGTGGGTGCGGTGCAGTTTGTAATACTTTCCGCTATGTTCATTCAACGATGAAGGGTGATAAGGATTGGCAAAAGTGATAAGCCGTTGGATACCTTCCCGCTATTCCACCATCGTGCGATGGAACGGAAAAGGAGGGATGATTTACAATTCTTTTTCCGGCGCCATGGCTGCCTTTGAACCGGACGAGGAGGCAGAAGTCCTTCGAGTACTGGGGAAGGGGGCACTCCATGAGGAGTTGTCCGGAATGGCTTCCGATCTGCGCGATGCCGGATTTTTGGTGCCGGACGGGACGGACGAGCTTGCGCAGGCGCAAAAGCTGCACGGTGCCCTGAACGAAGCGAAATCGATGCATCTCGTGATCATGCCTACGGAAGCCTGCAACTTTCGCTGCACGTATTGCTACCAGAGCTTTCCCCGTGGCGCCATGACGCGGGAGACGATCGACGGCCTAAAAGCGTACGTCCGGCAGGCAGCCGAAAGCATCGAGCATCTTACCGTCAGCTGGTTCGGCGGCGAACCGCTGCTTGTTCCCGATACGATCGTTGAATTGTCGGATTCTTTCCTGGAAAGCTGCTTGAAAAACGGCATCAGCTACTCCGCAGACATGTCGACAAACGGATACTTTTTGACGAAAGAGCGGTTTATGGAGCTGCTTGACCGGAACGTGCGCCGATTCATGGTGACGTTGGACGGAACGGAAACGGTTCACGACAGGAGAAGGGGACTTCGTGGAGGCGGCGGAACGTTTGAAACAATCATCGGCAATTTGAAGGCGTTACGTGATGTCGATGCGGCGTTTGCTGTCGATATTCGAGTCAATTTTGATCAGGATAACGCGGATGAAGTGCCGGATTTACTGACGAAGCTTTTCGCTTGGTTCGAGGGTGACAAGCGGTTTCAGCTGCTGATTCGGCCGGTCGGCCGGTGGGGCGGGCGAAACGACGACCGGATTCCCGTGTGCGACCGGACCGCATCGGATGCGCGTCTGTGGGAATTGACGGGCCTTGGGGTGGAGCAAGGGCTGCCGCTCAGCGAGACGATCATCGATTCGCTTATGCCGTCCGGAGCCGTCTGTTATGCCGCCAAGCCCAATGCGTTCGTGATTGGAGCGGACGGACGGCTGTACAAATGCTCGGTTGCGCTGGACGACCCGGTGAATCATGTCGGGCAGCTTTACGCAGACGGAAGCATGGTTCTGGATACGGACAAAATAGCGAGATGGACCGGCTCCGGCGAAGAACGGGACCCCGTTTGCCGCACGTGTTATTTCCGCCCCGCCTGTCAGGGCAACCATTGCCCGTTATATCGGATGAGAACAGGGAAGCGCCCTTGTCCGCATGAGAAAAGAAAACTCAAGCACGTGCTGGAATTGATCGGGAAGACCACAGATCCAATCAAAGGAGGTGGAGAAGAACATGAAGTGGATTCGTCCGGCCATAACAACCGCGCAAGCGGAGAATACCGGTAAAATATTGAAGTCGGTGCCTGGAAATCTTGCTTAATCAGGTTCAACGTCATTCTAAAAAAGTCCAAGTTTTGTTGCTTACCGGCAACGAACCTTGGACTTTTCATTTTGGGGCTATAATTTTTGGGCTAAAGAAGAGCAGAAAAAAACGTGATTGTAAACACAGTAGGCTTAGGCTCGTTGCATTACAATTTAGACAAGAACATGATCGCTGGATAAACGGTCATGTCAAAAGGAGGCCAACCCAATGAGCATTGCTTTTAACGGTTCCGAAACGATCGGACAAATCGTGACCGCTTTTCCCGGGTCCAGCAACTTATTTCAGGAGCACGGCATCGACTTTTGCTGCGGCGGGGGCCGTTCTCTGACATCAGCGCTAAGACAGAAAAACATCGAGGAAGCAGCGTTCATTGAAAAACTAAACCGGTTCTACGAGGAAGCGAACCAAAAAATCGATCCCAACACGGACTGGAACAAGCTCTCGTCGAGTCGGTTGATCGATCATATCGTCACCACCCATCACGCGTATTTGGAACGGGAGCTCCCCGTGTTAAGCCAATTCGTCACCAAAATTTTGCGGGTACACGGTCCGGAACGCCGTGAGCTCGCCAAGCTTCATATGCTTTTTCATCAGATGAAAATGGAGCTTGAGCAGCATTTGATCGCCGAGGAGGCGACTGTCTTTCCGTTAATCAAAGAATTGGAGCTCAATCCGGCCCCATCCCTTGCGGAGAAAACGGCGAATGCGATAAGCGAGCTTGAGGCGGATCACAGCGGCGTCGGCAATCTCCTGCACGAGATGAGAGCCGTCACGAGCGATTACGAGCTGCCGGCCGGCGCGTGCCGGACTTACACGCTGGCGTTCCACAAGCTGCAAGAGCTCGAATCGGATTTGTTCCAGCATATCCACCTGGAAAACAACATTCTTTTCCAGCGCCTGAGCCATCCTGCCGACGAGTCTTAACAAGCGGATTTCCCAGAAGAGGTCGTCTAAAAGGCGACCTCTTTAGTGACTCGAATCACCGAAATACACTATATATGGTGATATAATATTTTCGATAACACTATATTTAGTTTTTTGAGGAGAGGGGGTTAACGGGAAAGTGCTACGATTTTATCCAATCATGATTCGGACTTTTGACGATCTGCCGGGGAATACCTCTTTAGTGATTCATTCTCTTGCCGGCTGTAATTTGCACTGCTTAGGATGTCATAACTATGATGAATTGGTTGCATCCAAGCATGAGCATTATTTGTTGGCTGGTGATATTTTGCAACAAATCAAGATGAACGGATATTTATTCGATGCCCTCATCTTCAGCGGCGGGGAGTTTTTGATGGGAAATCTTGCAGAAATTTCCTCATTTCTTGCGGAACTGAAGAAAGGGTTCCCGGGCAAAATCATCATTAACACGAACGGCACGTTTCCTGAGAAAATACGCCATTTGCTGGAGAGAGAGCTGGCCGACGGGATTCATATCGATATGAAATTGCCGTACCATGCTTTCGATAAGAACGTCGATATGGCCGCCTATCAAGCCGTTCTCGGCGTCGTTCCTACCCCTGTGCTGGTTCAAAACATGATGTCGGCGATCCAATTGGTCATTCGGCACAATAGCCCTTTCAGTCAGGTGCGTACCGTGAAATATCCTGTTTTAAGCGAGGAGTACTTTGAACAAATTCGCAGCTATGTCGATGAGCTGAAGGAGCGTTACAACAGCGAGGTCACGTATAAATTAAACGAATTTTATTTTCCGGCTTGAACGGGAATGGGAGGAAAGGAAGAATGTTTCATCATTTTAACGAAATTATCGAAAAATTCACCTCGGAGGTCGAAGACAAAAAATCGGACTATTTAAAACGCGAGAATAGCAATTTTGTGTACTCTCTGCCCCTGCTGCGCCACAATCTTACAAACTTTGCCGAAGAGGAATTTTTGCTGTCGCACATATTGCCGTCCAAACTGACGGAGCTCTATAAAGAAGGCGTCGTATACATACACGATAAGCAATTAAGTCCGTACTGCATGAGCGTCGGATGCAAAGATATCGCGATGATGGGAATCCCCAATTTGGCCAAAAATATGTTGTCCTCCAAACCGACGAAAAAGCTGGATGTGTTATTAAGACACGTTAGCAACGTCATCGTGCTGATGTCGCAGCAGGTGTCCGGCGCGGTGATGTTGTCCCAATTGACCACCATAGCTGCATCGTACCTGTACTTTGAACAATTGGATAACGGCAAAGCGTATTCGGATCACGAGCTGAAGCAGTTGTTTCAAGGCTTGATATGGGAAATGAACATGCCGCTGCGCGGAGGGTCGCAATCCGCATTTTCGAACATCACGATGGAATTCGGCAAACCGTCCGAGGAAATCAAAAACGAATACGTCATGATCGGAGGCGTTACCCAAAATATCAAATATCAAGATATTCCGCCGATCTATTTTGACCGGATCAACAAGGCGATTATCGATGTGATGAAAGAGGGGACAGGAACAGGGATTCCGTTTACGTTTCCTTTAATTACCGTTCAAATTGACGATCATTTTAATTTTCAGGACGAGCTGTTTCTGTACTTGCTGGAGCAAATGTATTATTGGGGCGGCGTCTACTTTGAAAACTTCCGGACGGAGCCGTTTGAAAATGAATATTACAAAAAACGCAACCCTTTGTTGAAACCGCGCGACCCGGAAGCGAGCCGTAGCTTATGCTGCAGACTGCAGATCGATTTGTCCGTGCTTTCAAGAGCCGGAAGCGGCATTTTTGGCAGCTCTACCGGATCGACCGGCGCCGTGCAAGTGTTGAATCTTAACTTGAATCGCATGCTGATGGAATTTGGACATAACGAATCGCTACTCTTGGATAAAATCAGAGAGGTTCTCGAACTCATGCAGCAAGGCCATCAGGCCAAAAGGGCATGGATCGAAAGAAATAAAGAGCTGTACCCGACGTTTTTCGCCTTCAATAACGATCTGAAAAACTATTTTAACGTATTTGCCGTGACCGGGATGCACGAGGGATTGCATAATATGGGCTTTGAAGGCGGATTGTTGAATGAGGACGGCAAGAGGCTGGCTCATCGTCTCATGCAAGCTATGACTGACATCATCAATGAGTTCATTGTGCGGGATAAAGTAGCCTGCGGGATTGAATATGCTCCCGGGGAGAACGCAGCGATCAAGCTCGCCCGGCATGATTTGAAATGGGGGAAACAGCATGGACGGCATGTCTATGTTCAGGGCAGCGGCGATAACGTATACCTGACGTCCGGGTGCATGCTTCCGTTTAGTGAAGAAGACTTCCTCAAGCAAATCGAAAACAGTGCGGAATTTCAGGGGTATGCCACATCGGGAAGCATTCTCCATCATTTTGTGGAAAGCAAGCTTGCACCGGGCCAACTCGCGCAATATCTCAGTAAAATATTCGAAAAGCCGATTAACTACATCACGCTTACGCCTACCCTTACAAGCTGCTTAAGCTGCAATCGGCAATTGGTGGCGCAGGACGGAAAGCATATCGGGAATTGTCCGGTTTGCGGCAGTGACGATATCGCCACATTCAGCCGTGTGATCGGTTATGTAAAGATGATCTCCAGAAAAAGCATCAAGGTGGATAAGGAAGGTTGTTATCACGGGGAGTTCAACTTCTGGAGCAAAGCAAGAAGGTTTGACTGGAATACGAGAAAGCGAGTGAAGGTTGAAGAGCTGTAACAACGATGGTGAAAAGGGGAGTAGACATGACAAAGTTCACAAGGTATGTGATTTTGTTGTCGCTGAATCCTGGTAAGAAATTGACAGAAGAACTGATCCGAAAACACATTGCTTTCCAGCGCAAGCTGGAGAAAAATGGCCAACTGGAGCTTTGCGGACCGTTCTCCGATTACAGGGAGGGATGATGATTATCCGTGCTTCTTGCTACGAAGAAGCGCGGAGCATCGCCGAATCGGATCCGTTTGTATCGACTGGAACAGAAAGCTACGAACTGCGCACGTGGCAGCTTTCCTGCGAAGAAAACAATCATCTGGGCGCAGGATAGCGGGATGCCGGTTATTCAAGTAATTTATGTCTATTTTGTGAAAGTGAGTTATTTTACGCTGTATAACTACGGTTTATGATGATTTGCATCACAGTGATGAAATCGTGAGAAATGTTATTTTCAAAATGTTCCTGTTGAAAAGAAACATTCCGTAAAGGAGGCATCGTTACACTTGGGAAGGGGAGGCGGCGCGCCGGTTGCCGACTTGCGCCGCAGCCACGTCTTGTGCCCCAGGCATAAGCCCGAAATGAACTTTATGAAATTGGAACGATGACGATTGACTAAGAAGTGGAGGGGAAAAGGATGGATGTTCGAAAGCTCCAATTGCCGTTGCAAACGGTAAGTCTTATTCTCGGTTTTGCGGTTTGGGTGATTCTGTCTTCGCTCATGCCTTTCATCAAGTCGGACATCCCGATGACTCCGGGCCAGCTGTCCTGGGTAACGGCCGTGCCGGTGATTCTGGGTTCGGTCCTGCGTATTCCGATCGGTTTCTGGACGAATAAATACGGCGCGAGAAAGCTGTTCGCCATCAGCTTTGTTCTGCTGCTGTTTCCCGTCTATTATGTAAGCCAGGCAACGACGTTCGTCGATCTGCTGATCGGCGGTTTCTTCCTCGGCATTGGCGGCGCCGTATTTTCGGTCGGCGTTACCTCGCTGCCGAAATATTATCCGAAGGAAAAGCACGGTTCCGTGAACGGGCTTTACGGCATAGGCAACCTTGGGACGGCGGTGTCGGCGTTCGGCGCTCCCGTTGTCGCAGGCTCGATCGGATGGTCTGCTACCGTCCAGCTGTATTTGATTTTGCTTGCCGTGTTTGTCCTCCTTCATGTTTTTCTCGGCGACCGCAAGGAGCCGAAGGTCGTGACCCCGGTGCGGGAGCAGATGAAGGAAATATACCGCAATCCGCGGTTATGGGCGATCAGCCTGTTTTATTTTATCACCTTCGGCTGCTTCGTCGCGTTCACCATCTATTTGCCGAATTTTCTCGTCAGCCACTTTCAATTGGCCAAGGCAGACGCAGGCTTCCGAACAGCTATGTTTATCGCGATCGCGACGGCGGCACGGCCGATCGGCGGATGGCTGGGCGACAAGTTCAATTCTTTCATCATTCTGATGTTCGTATTCGGCGGACTGACCTTATCCGGCATCTTGCTTTCCTTCTCGCCGGACATTCAGCTTTATACTGTTGGTTGTCTGCTGATCGCGGTTTGCGCAGGGACGGGAAACGGCACGATCTTCAAGCTGGTGCCCCTCTATTTCCTGAAGCAGGCCGGGCTTGTGAACGGAATCGTTTCCGCCATGGGCGGCCTTGGGGGATTTTTCCCGCCTCTGATTCTCGCTTCGTTATTAAGCTTGACGGGCCACTATGCAATCGGATTCATGGCCTTGTCCGAGTTTGCTTTGGTCAGCCTTGTCCTTGTGTTCTGGATGTATTATCAAGACCGGCTTCGTTTGGCAACGGAAATTATTGAAAATACGGCGGAAGCCATTATTATCACAGATTTGAAGGGCACGATCCGGCAGGTGAATCCGGCGTTCACCCAAGTGACCGGCTATACGCAGGAGGAAATCGTCGGGGAAAATCCGCGCATTTTAAAATCGGGCAAACAGCCGTCGGATTTTTATGCCGCGATGTGGAAAACGATCAAAGAGAAGGGCTTCTGGCAGGGCGAAATATGGAACCGGAGGAAAAACGGCGACGAGTATCTTCAATGGCTGACGATCAGCGCGATCAAAAACGACGCCGGTGAAATAAAACATTACGCGGGGATGTTCAGCGACATTTCAGAGCTGAGAAATAAATAAAAAAAGAAACTGAGAAAGCTTCGAACCCGTGCAAGTCTGCGGTCTTTCTCAGCTTTCTTATCATTCCCTATTTATACAGGATATCGTCTTTTAACTCGGCTACATGTGACAAGGCTTGCTCGATTTCCGGCTCGCTGACGCCGAAATGCGCAAGTGAATCATGCAGATGCTTAACGATGGCATTAAAGTGAGCCGGCTGCAGGTTCATGCCTTCATGAGCTTTGGCCATGGATTTTCCCGAGTATTGGTTCGGTCCCCCTAACGCAAAGCTGATAAATTTGGTCTGGTGGCGCCGTTGTTTCTCCATATCGGTGTTCTTAAAAAACTCGTTCACCGTATCATCCGCCAATACAAGCTTATAAAAATAATCGACGACTTTGGAAATGGCCTGTTCTCCGCCGACTTTTTCGTAAAGGCTATTTGTCGCTTCCATGAGAAACCTCCTGAGGCACAATATGTCAACCAATAGCATGCTTCGGATCATTAAAAATATTCATGCTTTCTCTCCAGATGGCAAATAGGAAGGAGGGACTTTATTGAAGCCCCTTATAAAAGAAAGGGATTACAACGAAAATCCATTCATCGTCATATGGGAAGTTACCCGGGCTTGCGCTTTGAAATGTCTGCATTGCCGCGCGGAGGCACAGTATAGAGCGGATCCCAGGCAGTTGTCTTTCGAAGAGGGGAAGCAGCTCATTGACGATATCGCTCAGATGGATAATCCGTTATTCGTCTTTACCGGCGGAGATCCGTTAATGCGTCCCGACCTGTTCGAGCTTGCCCGCTATGCGATCGAAGAGCGGGGTCTTCCCGTCTCCATGACGCCGAGCGCCACGCCGAAGGTGACACGCGAAGCCGTCCGGAAGGCGAAGGAAGTCGGGCTGTCGCGGTGGGCGTTCAGTCTCGACGGCTCCTGTGCGGAGATTCATGACCATTTTCGAGGAACAAAGGGATCATACGATCTGACTATGAGAGGGATCGAATACTTAAAGGAACGGCAAATCCCGGTTCAGGTGAATACGACCGTATCCCAATATAATCTTCATGATCTGGAAGCGATCGCGGACAAGGTCAAGGAGATGGGAGCCGTGCTTTGGAGCGTATTCTTCCTTGTCCCCACCGGACGCGGGATGGTGAAAGATATCATCACCCCGGAGCAGCACGAAGAAGTGATGAAGTGGCTGTGTCACATTCAGCAAAAGATGCCGTATGGCGTAAAAGCAACGGAAGCGCCGCATTACCGGCGGGTTCTCCTGCAGGAGAAGCAGCGTTTAGGCAAGCAGGCTGCGGCCATGGGAACAAAACGCCCGGATCTTCTCGGACGCGCGCCTAAAGGGGTAAATGACGGAGACGGGTTTGTGTTTATCAGCCATACCGGGGATGTATATCCAAGCGGATTTTTGCCTGTCGTATGCGGCAATGTCCGGGAGCGGCCGCTAACGGAAATTTATCGCAGCTCTCCGGTTCTGATCGCATTACGTGATAAAGCGTTGTTAAAGGGCAAGTGCGGGGTTTGTGAATTTAAGGCATTGTGCGGAGGCTCGAGGGCGAGAGCCTATGCCGTTACCGGCGATTATCTGGAAAGCGATCCCTACTGCGCTTATGTACCGAAAGCCTTGGCAGCGGAGTCAAAGATGTTTTTTCAACAAAATTCGCTTCCTGGATCGAACTTGTGATTATCATCACAGTCAATCGGGAGAGGGCAATGCTTTAATGAAAGTGACCAAAAACGAATTATGGAGGTCAAAACATGGACCGGGCGTTTGCATCCAAATTTGCTAAGAATTACTTCTTTACGGTTGTTTGTCTCATCATTCTGATGTATATCGGTTCCCGTTTTTTTACTCATATTGACTTGGCTTTATACGGGTATATGGTCGGTACGGTCGTTTTTATCGGCGGCTTTTTCTACCGGTTTATCGCCTGGGCCGAGCGGCCGCCGACGAAGGTCATCATGAAGAAAGGCCTTCGGCTGCTGTTTCGCAGAAGCACTCCGCAAACAACCGTTGAGCATTTGGCCACCTACAAGTTTATATGGAACCGCGGGGTCTACCGCTGGACACAGCACATTTTGCTGGGGTGGGGCTGTATCCTCTCTTGCCTGGTTACGTTTCCGCTTGTATTCGGTTGGATGTACTTTACGATGGGGGATAACGGAACCTACACGGTTGTCGGCTTCGGCCTCGACATCATGCGGGTCCAAGCGGACGGCTGGATTGCCTTCTTGTTTTACAACGCACTGAATATTACAGCCTTCATGGTCATTGCCGGCGTTTGTATGGCACTGTACCGGCGCATCAAAAACATGCAGGCAAGAGCGGAGCAAACGTTCGTATACGATTTTCTCCCCTTGTATCTGCTCCTGTTTATCAGCATTACGGGATTGATGCTCACGGGGGTGAATATTTTCCTGCACGGCTGGGGCCATCCGGTCATTACGCTGATTCATCAATGGTCCGTCATACTTACGTTAATTTACCTTCCATTCGGTAAACTGGCGCATATTCCGTTCCGGCCGATGAGCGTGCTGGCCCGAAATTACCGGGAGCACTATGGGGAGAAGGAAATGAAAGCCTGCAAGGTGTGCGGCACCGGATTTGTTTCGGTCGAGCAATCGAACGATGTCATTCAAGTGTTGAAGCAAAGCGGCGTCGAATTCAAGATGGACGAAGGCTTCCATCTGGCGGAGTTATGCCTGCCTTGCCGGCGGAAGTATCGCATGTCGCGGTTTGCGGGTGTCCCAACCCACGAAATCAAGTTCAAGGAGGCGAACCAGAATGCAAAAGGATAAGTTTTATCGCGAGATTGAGAATAAGCATCATCCGAAGGAAAAGCTGGTTCCGACCCACTGTTCTTACTGCGGCATGCAGTGCGGCATGAATTTAAGGGTGGATACGGATAGCAACAAGATTATCGGCGTGGAGCCACGGTACGATTTTCCGGTGAACCTCGGTAAAATGTGCCCGAAAGGCGTGACGGCTTACCAGCAAACGAACCATGACGACCGGCTGCTCCGGCCGTTGATCCGGGAAGATTCCTCGAAGAAAGGAACGAAGGAAGGCTTCCGCGAAGCGTCGTGGGACGAAGCCTATGACTTGATTGCGCGTAAATTCAAGGAACTGCAGAACAATTACGGCAAAGATTCGTTGTCCGTGTTCAGCGGCGTATCCATGACGAATGAGAAATGTTACCTAACCGGCAAATTTGCCCGCGTCGGCCTGCAGACGCGCTACATCGATTACAACGGCAGATTCTGCATGTCCAGTGCGGCAGCCGGATTCATGCGCAGCCTTGGGGTAGATCGCGGATCTACGCTGCCGTGGACGGATATTCATCAGACGGATTGCTTGTTTATTGCCGGAAGCAATACGGCCGAATGCCATCCGACCTCGATGTTCCGGGTGTGGGAGGTGCAGAATCGCGGCGGGTATCTGATCGTTGCGGACCCGAGGGAAACCCCGATTGCGAGACGGGCCGACGTCCATCTCGATCTCAAGCCCGGCACCGATCTGGCGCTCGCGAACTGCATGGTCAATTTGCTTATCCAGCAAGGATTTGCGGATGAAGCATTTATTCGCGAGCATACGAACGGCTTCGAAGAAACGATGGAAGTCGTGAAGGCGTTTACCCCGGAATATACGAGTGAAATTACGGGAGTGGCGCCGGAGAAATTGATCCGGGCCGCAGAAATCTACGGCAAAGCGCCGAACGCCGTCGTCCTGTTCGCACGCGGGATCGAGCAGCAGCATAAAGGAACGGACAACGTATCAGCGTACACGAACATGTGCCTGATAACCGGTAAAATCGGCCGGCCCAAATCCGGAGTCGCCACGTTTACAGGCCAAGGAAACGGCCAGGGCGGCCGGGAGCACGGACAGAAAGCGGATGCGCTTCCGGGCTACCGCAAAATCACAAATCCGAAGCACGTGCAGGAAGTGTGCAGCGTCTGGGGAATCACACCGGAAGAGATGCCGCAGCCCGGCGTTTCGGCCTATGAGATGTTCGAACTGATGACCGAAAAAACGATCCGTGGATTATATCTGCTGTGCTCCAACCCTGCGGTTTCCGCGCCGAATCAAAACTTCGTCCGCGCGGCGCTGAAAAGTCTGGATTTCATGGTTTGCTGCGATATGTTCTTATCGGAATCTGCGGAATTTGCCGATGTCGTCCTTCCCTCTGTGACGTGGTCGGAGGATGAGGGTACCGTGACCAATCTGGAAGGCCGGATCATCAAGATCAATAAAGCCCAGGAGCCGCTTGGCGAGTCGAAGCCGGATTGGCAGATTCAAGTAGAGCTGGCCGAGCGTCTCGGCCGGGGCCAATATTTCCGTCATCTCACGACGGCAAGCAAAGTTGCAGATGAATTCAGGCTTGCTTCCAAAGGCGGGTATGCGGATTATTACGGAGCGACGTGGGATAAAATCGAGAAGCAAAACGGTGTATTCTGGCCCTGCCGAGACGAGCAGGATCAAGGAACTCCCTATATGTTTTTGGATAAAAAGTTTTATCATCCGGACGGCAAAGCGAAAATATGCGCGCTTCCTTACCGGCCGCCTGCGGAGGAGCCGTGTGAACAGTATCCGCTCAGGCTGACAACCGGCAGGGTCGTCTATCATTATTTATCCGGAAACCAGACGCGAAGAATTCCCTTTTTGCGGGATATGTGCCCGGAGCCGTTCGTCGAAGTTCACCCGGAAACCGCCAAGCTGTACGGCATCGAGCACGAAGAAACCGTCCGTTTGTATACCCGGCGCGGCGAAGCGTACTTTAAAGTGAAGATCATCGAAGCCATTCGTAAAGATACCGTGTTTGTCCCTTATCATTTCGGACATGAGCAGTCGATCAATCTGCTGACCATTGCCGCGCTGGACCCGATGTCGCGAATGCCGGAATTTAAAGCTTGCGCAGCCCAGATTGAGAAGCTGGCGGATGGGACGAAGGGGGCACTGCTGTGAAAAAACTATTGTATATCGAAATGGACAACTGCATCGGCTGCCGAAGCTGTCTGGCCGCTTGTACGCAATGCGGCGGTCACGACGAGCGGAACCGCAATTACGTTTATGATGTCAACCCGTTGGTGGACCGGCAGACGATTCCGCTGATGTGCCTGCACTGTGTCAACCCGGCATGCGCCAGAAGCTGTCCGGCACAAGCCATCCAGATCACGGAAGAAGGCGCGGTACTGTCTGCGCTCGTCGAGAAATGCATCGGCTGCCAGAACTGTACGATTGCCTGCCCTTACGGGATTCCGAAATTTGATGAAGAGCAGAACCTGATGTATAAATGCGATCTTTGTTACGACCGTACGAAGGACGGCATCCCGCCGATGTGCGCGTCCGTTTGCCCGACTAATACGCTGCAGTGGATTGACGAGAACGAGCTGGCCGAGAAGCGGGAGCAGCACCGATTGGGCAAATGGCTCGCCAGCCGGCAGCCGTTCGAGCCGCTGGAAGGGGAGACCCGTGTACAGATCAGCCTTCCCGGTATTATCCAAGGAAAACAGAAGCTGTTCTGAACCGTCTGACAAAGGAAAGCGACTATGATTAGAAAGCGGGTGGACCGCATGGATAAAGAGAAGAACAACAAGGTTCCGTATAACGAAGACAATTACACGCATAACATTCGTAAAAATCATGAGCGAACCCTGGACCGGCGCGGCTTTATGAAGACGATGGTGGGGGCGGCGGGAGTGTTTGCCATTTCCACTTTGCCCTGGGGCGGACTGGCGGCCAAAGAGCTTGCGGGGCTCGGCCAAAAAAACCATCCCAAAATGAAAATCACCGATGTGCAAGCGTTGAAAGTCGGGGAAGCGGTCGAATTTGCATATCCGGGGGAGCACGATTCGGCGCTGTTGATCCGCTTGGGTGAGAACGAATACAAAGCGTATCAAAACGCATGCACCCATTTGAAATGCCCCGTATTTTGGAATGGCGAGGAGAAAAAAATGGTTTGTCCTTGCCATCACGGCTTTTTTGACCCCAAATCGGGCGCTCCGACTGCAGGACCGCCAAGAAGGCCGCTGCCGGAAATTATCGTAGCCGTCGAAGGGCCGACTATTTATGCAACGGGAGTGAAGCGGTATGAAGCGTAGTTATCGGGGCGTCATCTTGCTGAGTATAGTGCTGCTGCTCAATATCATTTTTACGCAGTATACGATCAACCATTATTATTTTGAAAACTATAAGTTTGTTCTTCTGTTTGCTGCGCTAAACGTCATTCTGTTTCCAATTGCCTTGGTCATTTACAAGAAGGAAGTGAAAAATAGATGAAGAAATCGGAATTTTTCATGGATTTATGTTTCATTCGGGAACGTGCGGCGGATGCGTCCGGGGAACCTTTTGAGCAAACCATTGACGATCAGCTGAAAAGCTTGTTTCCGAAGCATGCGAAATGGAGCTTGGAGCAGAAACAGGCAGAAGGGCTGGAATACGTCGTCGCCGAGGTTACGGGGACAGGAGCTTGGGAGAAGGAGGAGGACATGCTCGCCTATCTCGAAGAGCGGGCCGCTCATTCTTTCTGGGACTGGCTGCAGGGCTACCGGTTAGAGGTCGAAGTCAAGGAACATGCGGAGTGCAGCCATTGCGGCAAAAATAACGTCAAAGCCGGGGGCTTATGATGGAATGGGACATGATGTTATCCAAGTATGAAGGAAGCCGGATCACCGTATGGATTGAAGATCTCTCGGGCGAAGAACAAACGCAGCCCAAGCCGTTCACCCTGTTCAAGACAGCGCTCACGGAAGACCGGGCCTATTTGAAGTTTTATTTCAATGCCGCTCAGTTTCTTTCCGTACCTTTACTTGACGATTCGTTGACCAAGCTGGAGCGAAGGCAAGAAAGAGATTGTTTTATTTCGCATGATCCGAAAGGCAACCTGCGGTATCATATCTACTTTGAAGAACGCGTATAGAAGAAGCGAAGCCGTGCGCTATTCGATGATGTCATCGGGTAGCGCACTTTTTTACTTTTGTAAATTCGCAGCATCATATTCCGCTTGGAGACATAACCTTGCAGGAATCGGCCCATAGAGCGCGAATATGAAGAAGCATTGGCCGGAATGTGCTAAAATATGGTTTATTTCTGAATTTTAGAATAGGGTAGGAGAGAATGGGCAATGAGGTTATTGGCATTATGTCTTTTATTCGCGATACTTGCCGGTTGCGATCCGTCCGGACAGCAAAGCAGGCTCGATGAGCCTGCGAAAGCTTCCGATGCGAATTCGCCTCCGGCCGGATCGGCGGGGCCTGTTTCTCCGGCGATCCCGTCGCAAGCCGCTCCTGCAAGCGGCGGCGCATCGGTCGAGGAAATTGCGGACCAATCGTTTCAGGTTGAGCTGGAGTCGTGGGGTAAGGTTCGTTTTGTGTCCGCGAAACGCACGAATGCAGACGGGCGCAAAGAGCTTGTGCTCAGCTTAAAGGATGCCGAAGATCATACCTTGTATACGTTCCCGCAGCCGAAGCTCGTCGAGTCCTGGAATTTCGAATCCGTCAAAGCGGTATCCTTTAAAGACGTCGATGGAGACGGCAAGAAGGATGTGATCGTGCTCGCGGATTACGTTACCGGAAAAGGCTCGGGCGGCAGCATAGCAATGACCGTTCCGTCCATATTTGTTCAAAAGGACAAAAGCTTTGTATCGGATTATGATACCGATAAACGCCTGAATGCCTCCGGAAAAATCACGACAGTGAGCGATGTTGTGGCGTTCTTTAAAGCGAAGGCGAAACCAGAAGGTGCCCAGACTGCACCGGATTCCGACAATAACGCCACCTTGGCGAAAGTAAACCGGAACCTGTGCTCAAGGGTGACTGTCTCCAACATATCCGAGGATGAAATCGTTCAAACGTATGAGAACGAATATGCCAAGCACGAGCTGGATCGCTCTGAACACGGCCAGGATGAAATGTACCGCTATATCGGCGAGTGCTTTCAACAGGAAACGGACAAATTGCTTGCAAACGACAGCAAGCTGAAAACTCAGACGGATGCTATTCATCAAACGGTAAATGAAGCGATTTCGGAGCTGTCCGGTATCGATTATATCCGTGACGGCGGCGGTACCATGTGGATTCATGGTGGCAACAGGACCATTGGAATGTACGGATATCGCCTGAATGTTTATGCCAACATGAAATTAAACCATCCCAAGCCTGCTTCTAAAAAATATGACGCGCTCGCCGAAAAGCTGGATTCGAACTTGGCTAAGTTAAAGGAGCAAAGGGTTAAAGGGTTAGAGGAACTAACCGATGCTCAAGGGGTGAAAGAGGCAGAGAAAGACTTCGATACCCGGTTTTCGAAGCTTAGCACTGCCCTGCAAAAGTTTAAAGAGCTAACGTCCGATAAGGACGAGGCGAGCCTCTATCTCTTGGAGCTTCTGACGAAACGAGTAGGAGCCTCGATTGACGAACCGAAGAGCATGAGATAACAGCAGGAGCCAGTCAGAGAGTTGCAGATACATACGAAGATGGGGCAAATACTCGGACTAAGCTTCCCTGATTCAACTTCACTTTGTGGGGCGGGGGGCGGCGTTCGGAAGTGGATGCCCCGCCCCTTCGTAATCGCTATAAATCCCCGTTTGACCACTCTGGTTGTATCAAGAAACTCAAAATGATATGATGCGACTTGACAGGCAAGTGATTCAAGGATATTATAGACACAATAAGTCTTTGATTGAGGTGTTGACCATGAGATTTTCCAAAGCGACAAATTATGCTCTGCACACGATGCTCGCGCTGATTGAGGCTTCTCCGGTTAAACCGGTAGGCGTGCAGCAGCTGGCGGAGCCCCAAGGCGTTTCACCGACCTATCTTTCCAAAATTTTAACGAGGCTCGTGAAAGCAGGAATGATCGAATCGGTGTCTGGAGCGAACGGCGGCTACCGACTATCCCGCAAAAAAGACGACATTTCGTTTTTGGATATTATCCATGCCATTGAAGGCAACGCCTCCTTATTCGAATGCGATTTTGTCCACGGCGACGAATGTCTGATTCAAGCGGTAATGAAGGAAGCGGAACAGAAGATGGAGTCGCATCTCAAAGAAGCGAAATTGGCGGATCTGGCCCGAAAGCAAACACAAGATTAAGTCGAGCCCTTCCGTTAAAAGGAAATGCACGGTGCAGTGCATGAACAAGTTTTTTTTAAATTAATCATAGACATAATGAGTCTTTAATATCTAACTTGAGGAGATGAGCATCATGATTTACGATTGCGCGATTATTGGCGGCGGCCCCGCCGGATTGAATGCAGCCCTCGTGCTCGGCAGGGCAAGACGAAACGTGGCTTTAATCGATAACAACAAGCCGCGAAATGCCGTTACGCATGCGTCTCACGGCTTTATTACGAGAGACGGCGTGACGCCGGCCGAGTTCCGCCGCATTGCTTATGAGGAGGTTCTGCGTTACCCGTCCGTCGAGCATCTGCAAACCGAAGCTGTCGAGGTTCACAAAATCGAATCCGGATTTTTCGAGGTGCTGGATGCATCAGGGCGCAGGGTTCAAGCGCGAAAGCTGATTTTGGCGACGGGGGTAAAAGAAATATTTCCCGAAATCGACGGCTTTTATCCGCTGTACGGGAAAAGCTTGTTTAATTGTCCCTATTGTGACGGCTGGGAGCTGCAGGATCAACCGCTTGTCGTCGTCTCCGAGTCCCCGACTGTTTATCATACAGCCAAGATTCTCCTCAATTGGAGCAAAGATGTGGTTGTCTGCACGCACGGCAACTCGTCCTTGTCGAACGAGCAGAAGACACATCTTCAATCCAAGGGAATCGTGGTGATGGAGCAGCCTGTCACGGCTTTCGTTGGCCGCAACGGGCGGCTTGAGCATGTTCGTTTCGCGGATGGAACTGAGCTGCCGAGAGCCGGCGGCTTCGTAACGCCCAGATTTGTGCCGGCCGTATCGTTTGGAGAACGTCTGGGCTGCGAAAGGACGGAGAATGGCGGGCTTAAGACGGACGAATGGGGAAGAACCTCGATACCCGGTTTATATGCCGCGGGAGACGCTTCGTACTTCATGCCTTCCCAAGTGGTTTATGCCGCAGCCGACGGCAGCCGAACGGCGATGGGCGTTAATTTGGACTTGACGGAGGAAGATTTCGGGGAATAAACGCCTAGTTAGCTACCGGAACCGCGGAGCAGGGTAGAGGAGGTGATGGAGTCTCCGTCGGTTCGATTCAACTGAATTCAATTTAGGATTGGAATAAAGGGAGGAAGAACAAAATGACTATTTGCCATACTACGGACACGACCTTTACCAACGATTTAAAGAGCGAAGGCTTGACATTAGTCAATTTTTGGGCGACTTGGTGCGCGCCTTGCCGCTTTTTCGGTACCGTGCTTGAAGCGTTTGATCGGGAACAAAACAACGAAGTGAGAATCCTTAAGGTTAATGTAGATGAAGAAGCCAATACGGCCGCTCAGTTTGGAGTCATGAGCATTCCAACGACAATCCTGTTTAAAAACGGTGAACCGGTCGACAAAATCGTTGGCGCCATTCCTCTGGAGCAACTTAAAAAGTTTATAGACGGTCATAAAAATTAGTCGGAAGTCCCGGCATCACGATGTTTTGCCAGATAGGCTAACAGATGAAGCTTTTCATCCGGAACGTGATAGCGCAAATAGCTGCCAGGATCACTCGTGTAACCAAGCAGCTCGCGCTCGGATAGCTCCATGCCGATACGGGAGAAGTTCTCGTCCAAATAATCCGGATAATAAGTTCGCTCATGT
Source organism: Paenibacillus oleatilyticus (assembly GCF_018998565.1). GTDB lineage: Bacteria > Bacillota > Bacilli > Paenibacillales > NBRC-103111 > Paenibacillus_G > Paenibacillus_G oleatilyticus. Next base: position 338,168 of record NZ_JAHNZO010000002.1, read on the forward strand.
GCTTGCGGAAACAGATGGCGAATCCGAGAAAGCGAAGCTGCGGGCGGCTGGTAAAACAAATAGTTTCCGATTACACGGGCGTCCGGCTTGAGATAAGGCAGCATCGGGAGAAGCGGGAAGAGCCGGTTGTCCAACGAAAAGTCGTTGAACGAAAAACTGTCGACGATCAAGTCGACGGTAGCAGGAGCAAGCGGAAGGCGCCAATCGCCGCTCTCGAGGTACAGCGCCTGCAAATCGGCGTGGCTCTGCGTAAGCCGTTCCTTGAGCCTGGAGAGCAGCTCGCGCGATGTACCGCAAAAAACGTACATCGCCTCCGGCGGGAGAGACGAAATATATTTCGGCAGCATCGTGTACACGTCAGCGTTGGCTTCCACAATCAGCCGATGCTTTGCAGGAGGCTCGCTCATAAGCCGGTCGGCCATCCACAGGCTCCCTTTTTCCGTCAGGCGGATAAAAGCAGGGGAGAGCAATTGAAAGCGCTCGTGATCATAGCCATAGGTATAGGCGGAGCGAGCGTTTTCTTTATCGGCGGTGAGCAGGATGCCGTCTCGGATTTCCGCCCGATAAGAGCAGCGGCAGTACAATTGCCCGATAAGCATATATTTTCCTTGAAGGTGGGCGTTGCGGATTTGCAGCGGAATCTGGCAGAAAGGGCAGTAGAGCAGGGGCAAAAAGGAGTAAGGCACCCCGGTCTGCGTTCCCGGCCCCGGTTCGTCTTGCAAGGCGAGCAATTTGTTTTCGATCTGCCGCAGCGCGTTTTCCAGCTGCTCTTTCTCTCTCTTCAGCTGCCGCTTCTTTTCGTTCAACAACCGCAGAAAATGGCAGCGGACGTCTTCGACGACGGTAAAGTCGGTGATCCGCTTAAACAAAAGCATCTGACGGATCTCCTGGAGTGAAAAATAATACTGCTTCATCTTGTTGATGAGCATCATATCGTCAACACACGAAGGAGTAAAGTCATATGGGCGCTTGCTTTTTTATCCGGAAGCAGCAGCCCTAGCTCCATGTAGTAGCGGACCGTATCGACGGACACGTCAAACCGTTTGGCGAATGCTCCAATTTTCATGTAAGCAACCCCCAATTTTTTCCTTAATATATGAATATTATAATAAAAATGTGGGGGTACTCCAGATTTTTTTGGAAAAAGTGGTTTTTTGCGGGCTTGATCTCTAGGACGCTCCACCTCTTATGATAAGTGCATTACCAAGAAAGAGGTGAGTGACGATGAAATTATCCGAGTATGCGAGTTATGACGGTCTAGGACTGGCTGAGCTGGTCAAACGCGGCGAGGTTACGCCACGGGAACTGACGGCGTTGGCTTGCGAAGCTATCCGGCTGGTGAATCCGCAATTGAATGTGATGGCCGTCTCGATGCAGGAGCAAGCGGAAAGGGAGAGCGAGTCCGTGTTACCGGACGGTTCGTTTCCAGGTGTCCCCTTTTTGATCAAGGATTCGACGCTGCATACCGCCGGAGTGCCTCTCAACAGCGGCAGCCGACTGGGAGAAGGGATGATTTACCCGTACGACTCCGAGTTGATGAGGCGGTTCCGTCAGGCCGGTCTGGTGACGTTGGGGTCCACCACGGCGCCGGAATTTGGATTCAACGCGACGACGGAAGCGGTCTTGTACGGGCCGACGAGAAACCCTTGGAATCCGGAGAGGAGTCCCGGCGGTTCAAGCGGCGGCTCGGCCGCAGCCGTAGCGGCAGGCATCGTGCCGTTCGCCCATGCCAATGACGGCGGAGGCTCCATCCGCATTCCGGCGTCTTGCAACGGCCTGGTCGGCTTGAAGCCGACACGCGGGCGAACGCCCAACGGACCGGACAGCGGAGAAGTCTTAAGCGGCCTTGGAATTCAGTTTGCCGTAACCAAAACGGTTCGCGATGCGGCTGCGCTGCTGGATGCGGTAGCGGGTCCCGATCCGGGCGCGTATGCTTGGGCGGAGAGGCCGGGCCGACCGTTTTCCGTAGAAGCGGCTGCGGCGACGGGGCGGTTGCGCATTGCTTGGACAGCCAAGCCGTTATCGGGCACGCCCGTTGACAAGGAATGCTTGCGGGTATTGCACGAAACCGTCAGCTTATGCGAGGAGCTGGGGCACGAATTGGTGGAGGCTTCGCCTGAGGTGGATTACGAGGCGTTGTTCGTGGCGACGATGCACATCTGGGTGGCCAATACTTACCATGGGATCGAGCGGCTTGCGAAAGCCCTGAATCGTACACCGTCGGAACATAACCTTGAAGCGACGATCCTGAAAGCGTACCGGCACGGCGCATCCTTGTCCGCCCATGATCTGCTGACTGCTGTCGATATCAGCGCGAAAGCTTCCCGATCCGTCGGACGATTTTTTGAGCAGTACGATGTGCTGCTTTCCCCGACGATCGCATCACCGCCGCTTCCGCTGGGCGTGCTGAATGCCAACGATCCGGAAATCGATGTAAGACGCTGGACGGAGCAGGTATTTACCCACGCCCCGTTCACGAGCCTCTTTAATACAACGGGCCAGCCCGCCATTTCGCTGCCGCTCGGTTGGAGCGCGGACGGCCTGCCGATCGGGATGCAGTTTGCCGGACGATTCGCCGACGAAGCTACGCTGCTGCAGCTTGCCGGACAATTGGAAACCGCCAGGCCATGGAACCATAAACGCCCCGGCATTCACGCGGCAAGTGTGCAATAAGTGATTCATTTCCAAGTACAGACGGTGAGAGAGCCAGGTCAACTTCTGCGAAGAAGAAGACCTGGGTTTTTTTTCGGCCAAATCGTCTTTACAAAAGCTATAGAAATAACTTGGCACAAAACTATTGAGTGGAAATCTATTATCAACTACAATGAATAAGGAATAATATTCCAAATATGAAATATGGAGGTAATCGAATGGTCAAGAAGCAGGGTAAGGCGCTATTTTCGATTGTATTCCTCATCTCGGTTTTACTGGCGAGTTTTTTTCCGGTTGCAGGCTCGAATAACGTTTCCTTTGCGGCATCATCGTACGACTACATTCTCATTTTTCCGAGAGACCGCTACCCTGAAACCGGAGCGCATATTAAAGACGCCATTGCAGCGGGCCAGTCCGATGTATGTACCATCGAGCGTGACGGTACCCGTGAGCGGCGCGAAGAGTCCTTGAAAGGCTATCCGCCGAAGAAAGGTTACGATCGGGACGAATGGCCGATGGCGATGTGCTTGGAAGGGGGAAGAGGCGCGGATATTCGATACATTAATCCGTCCGACAACCGGGGGGCGGGAAGCTGGGTAGGAAATAAGCTTTCCAAATACGCCGACGGAACGAGAGTTAAATTTATCGTGAAATAAGCGGTTCACTACTTCTACGGCTCCATTCACGCGATCCCAAAATCCATCATTTCTTCGACTCCTTTTTGGGCAAGATATCCTTGACAAAAAACGGAATTTCAATTAATAGACTGAAAAATTAAGTTGTAGACTAAGAAAATAAAGTTTTAGACTGACGGTGGCATTAACGGGCAGTTTAACTCAACTATTAGTCTCAATAATGCGTCTTAAATGTTACTTTCTCATGGGAGGAGTTGCATTGAAGAGTAATTTTATTAAAAAATTTTGACACCGTATTTTAAAAGGTGATATATTGGCGTAATACCCATTAGCATGGGTCTATTTTCGAGAGGTGATAAGCCATATGTTACCTATTCACCAGCAATTCATTAATCAAGCTATGGAAAGGATCCGTCAGGATAGTCGCCTCACGGGGCTACTTGTCGGTGGTTCCGTCATTCGCGGGACCGTGGATGCATACAGCGATCTAGATTTGATCGTTGTATATGATATTGCATTCAAGGAAGAGATAATGGAGCAACGCATTCGAATCGCCAATTCGTTTGGCAGCCTGCTTTCGGCCTTCACCGGCGAGCATGTCGGTGAACCTCGGCTGGTAATCTGTCTGTATGGACCTCAGCCGCTCCATGTCGACTTGAAGTTCATCTCCTCATCGGAGCTGGCAGTACGAGTCGAGAATCCGCTCGTGCTTTGGGATCGCGACAATTCGCTACGTTCAATCATCAACGAGACATCACCTTCGTACCCTACTCCTACTCCTCAATGGATGGAGGATCGTTTCTGGGTATGGGTGCATTATGGAGCAACGAAGTTAGGCAGAGGCGAATTATTCGAGTTCATTGATTTGCTCTCTTATATACGAAGTGTCGTGCTTGGGCCCCTAATTCTTATGAATATCGGGCATATTCCGTCTGGAGTACGTAGGCTGGAGCAATATGCCGCTCACGAAATGGAAGAGCTTAAAGAGACGCTTCCGCTTCACAACGCCTCAAGCTGTTACCATGCGCTGAAGGTCTCTATAGAGATCTATAGAAGATTGCGTCAAGATACCGAAGGACTGATACGCAAGGAAGAAGCTGAGCAAGCTGCGATAGCATATCTCGATTCGGTATACGATAGCGTGCGCAAATGATATCTTGTTGCTAAGACGTATTGGAATGTTTCCTGATCGGTAACAGCCTTAGTCACATACAACATTACTCTAACGGGCACGATAGTTGAATGACAACAGCGGCGGTCTAAGACTTTATTTTTCAGTCTTGGTCCGCCGCTGTTTGATTTCTTGTGTCAGTCTAATACTTAATATTTGAAAGCTGACGATTTTTGACCTCATAAATCCCGTTAAATCAAGCTGCTCAGTCTAATACTTAATATTTGAAAGCTGACGATTTTTGACCTCATAAATCCCGTTAAATCAAGCTGCTCAGTCTAAAACTTTATTTTCGCTAAACACGAATGATCATCGGCTTCACCGGCAGCTGCGCGCTCGAACTACTTCAGCTGCCACAGCGCCGCAACATTGGGCGGCTCCCAGCCTTGCAGCGAAGTGTGGTTTTGGCGGCACACATAGGTTTTGCCTGCGTATGTAACCTCATCGCCGATTTTATAGGCGGTTCCGGGAGCCCACGGCTGGGCGCCTGACGGGGCATCCGTCGTCACCGTAATGACTGCGGCAGGCGAGACATTGCCGGCGGCATCTCTAGCCGTTACCGAGAACGTATAGCTGGTATTCGGCTTCAGGCCTTCTATCGCTGCACTCGTTCCGGTCACATTCACTTGCGAAGAGCCATAGGCGACCGTGTAACCGGTCACGCCGACATTATCTGTGGATGCCGCCCAGCTCAACGTTACGCTCGTAGCCGATTTGGAAGCAACGCTCAGTTGGGTCGGCGCGGTCGGAGCCTGGTTGTCGCCGGACGATTCGTCCGTCTTAACCGTCACCGGATTGCTGGCGGCCGAGACGTTGCCGGCGGCATCCTTGGCCGTTACCGAGAACGTATAGCTGGTGTTCGGCTTCAGGCCTTGGATGGTTGCGCTCGTGCCCGTCACGCTCGCCTGAGTAGAGCCGTAGGATACCGTGTAGCCCGCCACGCCGACATTGTCGGTCGAAGCGTTCCAGGACAGGGAGACGCTGGTCGCGGTTTTGCCCGTCGCAACCAGATTTGCCGGAGCGGTCGGAGGCTGCGTATCCGGCGCCGGCGGGTTCAAGGCGTTCAAATAGGCGCGGTGCTTCGTGGAAAACTCGAATTGATTGAACTTATCCCAGTTGATCGACCACGTCATCAGACCGCCAAAGTTCGGATAGCCGGTTGCGCTGCCCCGCGTTTTGTAGGAGCTAAGCTGCTGGCCCTTCACGAGCGCGTCGAGCGCCTTATGCACTTCGGCAACCGGTGTAAAACCGCCGCCCGCATTGGCGTTCGCCGGCAAGCCAAGCAGCACCTGCTCCTGACGCAGCGGCGGGAAGAACAGGTTGGCGTTCTTGTTAACGGGGAACCCGGTCAACAGCATATCGGCCATGGCGACGTGAAAATCGGCGCTGCCCATCGTATGGTACTGGTCATCGAGGCCGATGATCGGGCCGGAGTTATAATTTTGCACCTGGAGCCAGTCCAGAATGTCGCGCGTCGCGTAGATAACAGGCAGGTAAGCGCCGGCGCGCGAATCGCAGCTGATGCAGCTTCCGCCGTAGAACGAATACCCGAGCTGGACGAAGAACGTCTCCGGGGCCATGGTCAGAATGAATTTGTCCGTGCCGAAATGGCTGTTCAACGACTTGAGCGCATCGATCAGGTTAACGATGACGGGCGTTGTCGGATGGCGGAAGTCGGAATCGCCGGCGTTCAAATAGAGCGAGTGTCCTTCGAAATCGACATCGAGTCCGTCGAACCCATATTTCTCGATGATGCCCGTCACCGAGCTGACGAACGCGTCGCGGGCGGCCGTAGTCGCCAGCTGCACTTGCCCGTTCGCGCCGCCGATGGAGATGACGACCTTTTTTCCTTTGCTCTGCAGATACGCAACGTCGGCTTTGAAGTCGGCTTCGGTATAGTTATAGGGGGTGAAGCCGATCACACCGCCACCGCCGCTTGTCGGCTCCGCGAACGAAACGTTAATCACGTCGAAATCCGGAGAGACGTCGCGCAGCCGGATAAAGCCGGAGCCGTTATCGAAGTTGTGCCAATAGCCGACGATTTTATAGCCTCCGGCGGGAGCCGCGGCAGAGGGGAGAGGGGATGCCATCGCGGAGAAAAGCGAGATGATGAGCGAGACAATAAGTCCTATCAGCAGACGGGTGCGTAAGCGTGCGTATAAGGGAGAACCATGGAAGTTCATCGTTGAGCCTCCTTTAATGGATTGGCAGTTGAAATCGTATAAATATTAAGCGCTTACACAAAAAAGTCCTCTTCGCAAAAGACGATCTTCGGCATGCCCTCCTTCCACTCGTTCGGTCCCTTAAGTATCCTCCTTTCCGCTATAAGGATTACTTACTATTATATGGGATGTTCCGCCCTCGAAAGAAGGGAGAACTTTTTATCGAAAGGGGAGAAATTAGTCCAAAGCACTTGCCGGCAAGAGAAAAAGCTCTGTCATTTCAGTATGACAAGAGCTTTTTTCATAACTATAGCTTTGAATTTACATAATGCTCAATCCCATCCAATATTCGGGCGAGTCCAAAATCAAATTCGAAACCGTAGGCATGCCCATCCTTGTCATCGTTCTCCGGTGAATAAGCGCCCGCAAGCACGACCGGCGACAGATAAGGAAACCGTTCCGAAGTGACGAGATGATCCAACGCTGCCTTATAGCTCACGCCAGGGACAGGACCCGAGTGAACGCCTGTCTGAACGGCACGGTCCATATCCCGTTGAAAAAAGCGGTGTACACGCGCATGACTGGTCAGCATGACCACGATTGAGATCTTCTCGCGATGATCTAACGGAAGGTCGGACATTATCCGCAACGCCCAATCGACAATACGCAAATTATTTGGCGTAATCGGGATGCCGGAGGCAGGGATATCGCACAACCATGGATGATCCTGAAAGCACCGCATGATGGCCAGGGCAAAGGCGCACATATTTTCGCGCCATTGAGCGGAATCTTCCTCCGGAATCGAGATATCGAACACGGCGTCCTGCATAAGAAGCACGAGATCTTCTTTGCTTGGAACGTAACGGTAGAGGGCCATGGTCGTAAATCCCAGGGCTGCGGCGACCTTGTTCATAGATACAGCGGACAGTCCGTCTTTATCGGCTATGGCAATGGCGGAATCCACGATTTGCTTCAGACTCATCTCGCGTTTCGGCCCGCGCTGCGTCGGTTTGACCAGCCCCCAGCTGAGCGCCACACCGGGCGGCTACGCGGTCGATATTCGCGGAGCGGCGCTCCTGGTTCTGGAACGGATGGGGATTCTCGATCAAGTACGCGCGGCCGATACACAAATGACCGGCGTTTATTTTGTAAACGGCAGCGGCAAGATCAAAGGGCGGATCGGCGAAGCGAGCATCGGCAACGAGGCAGGTTTGGACATCGAGGTTATGCGCGATGATCTGACTGACATGTTGTACAATCTCACCAAAGATACGGTGAACTATCTATGGAATGATTCGATCACCGCGATTCGCGAGACGGAAGAGGGGACGGAGGTGCAATTTACGAACGGCAAGCCGCAAACCTTCGATCTGGTGATCGGAGCGGACGGTCTGCATTCCAACGTTCGCAGGCTGATTTTTGGCGAGGAGGACCAGTTTAAACGTTCGCTGGGCTGCTATATTTCGATATATACGACCCGTAATTATCTTGGCCTCAACCATTGCCAACAATTCTATGCGGTTCCCGGCAAGACGGTAGGGATGTACAGCGCCCGCGACAACACCGAGGCTAAAGGCCTGTTCGTTTTTAAATCGGGACCCTTGCCATATGATCGGCACAATCCGGAAGCCCAGAAGCAGCTAGTGGCCGAGACTTTCGGCAGCGAAAACGGTTGGGAAACCCAGCGGCTGCTTCAGGCCATGCAGGCGGCGGAAGATTTTTATTTTGACGAGATATGCCAAATTCATATGCCTGCATGGTCGAGAGGCCGTATTGCGCTTGTCGGCGACGCAGCCTATGGCCCATCGCCGCTTTCCGGGCAGGGCAGCAGCCTGGCGCTTGTCGGCGCTTACGTGCTGGCCGGCGAGTTGAAACTCGCGCAAGGGGATCATGCACGGGCTTTTGCAGCGTACGAGCGAGAGATGAGAACGTTTGTGGAGAAAAACCAGAAAATCGGCCAGTCAGCGGCAGAGGGGATGGTCGCCAGCTCCAGCTTCAAAATCTTCCTGCAAAACTGGATGCTTCGCGTACCGTTCTTGATGAATGCCACGTTTCGAACGATTTCGAAGATGATCGCCAAAGCCGCGAACGGGATCGAGCTAAAACGATATGAGGAAACATAAACCGGCACAACGAACGGAGCGCCTCCACTATGCGAATCACGTGGAAACGCTCCGTTTTCTAGTCGGCCACGATGGTTCGGTTTTTCCCCGATTCCTTTGCCCGATATAAAGCGTGGTCGGCCCGTTGAAACAGCATGTCAGCCGACTCGGCGTGGGACGGATAGTGGGCGATGCCTGACGAGACCGTTATCGTGACTCCGAGAGGATTTTCCCACGTTGCAAAAGCGGTACGAATTCGCTCCGCCGTGGTCAGAGCATCTGGAACGCTCGCGAGCGGCAGAAGCACGACGAATTCCTCTCCGCCGTAGCGGCAGCATATGTCATGGGGACCTACGGACGAAGTGACGACGCGGGCCAGATGCTTCAATACTTCGTCGCCCGCCTGATGCCCGTAGGTATCGTTGATGGATTTGAACCGGTCGATATCCATGACAATCAGGGCGAAGGAGTACTGCTCTTCCGTCCATTGCGTCATGATGGATTCAAACGTCCTGCGGTTCGTTAACCCTGTTAAAGAATCGGTCATGGCGGCATGAGCCAACTGCTCGGTCTGCTTCTGCAAATCGCTTAACGCAAGCGTAATCGTCTGTGTCAACAAGTCGGCTTCCCGGTTCCAGTGATGCTTAACGTCCGGAAGAACGATTCTTTCGCCTTTACCCAATCGGCCGGCCAGATCGGCAAGAGACACGAACGGACGGGCCAAACGCCGGGCAAGCCAGATGGCGGCGATCATCAATATGACAAACGGTGCCAGAGCGTACAGCAGGATCGTGCGAATATTGCGGTTCAATTCGTCGTAAACGACATTGATGGGGGACTGGACGACGACTCCCCAGCCGTTTTCCAGAACGGGGGAATAGCCCGCAAGAAAGGTGATTCCTTGGGAATTGGTCACCTGTTCGTATCCGCTTTCGCCCCGAAGCGTCTTCTGAACGACTAGATTGGCATTGATATCGTCGCCGATCCGGGATTTGTCGGGATGAAACAATAAATGACCGTTGGAGCTGACGACGTAAAAGTACGAACCGTCGCTATTGAGATGATTATGCATCCCGAACATCATATTCAATATATTGTTTTCCTGCAAATAAAGACTGCCTCCGATAAAACCGCGATAGGTTCCGTCTTTGTCAAAAAGCGGCTCGCTCATAAAAACGATCAGCCGTCCGGTGGCCGAATAGTAGGGCTTGGATATATAGGATTTTTTTACTACGAGCGCTTCTTTGGCCGCTTCCGTTGCGATATGCAGTCCGGTCGTGCCGACGGAAGGCGGGTCCACACCGCGGACAAGACCCGTTTCGTCCACGACGGCAATGGAGTTGAAATAGTGGCTGCCTAAGCGCAGCGCTTCAAGCTGCCTCTGTATTTCTTGCGCATCCGATAGATCCCCGGCCGAAAGACGGGCGCCGGTATAGGCCAGACCGGCCCGCATCGATTGGAATAAGGAATCGATGGAATGGCTCATTTTGGTCGCTGCCGAATAGTTCAACGCAAAGGTCGTTTCGAATAGCGATTCCTTATTGGAATGATACGAGGCGAGAAGCAGAATCGTCAAAGTAAGCGCGACGGAAAGGGAAACCAGCCCGGTTAACAGGGTGGCAAGACTGATTTTATTTTTTTCGGCACAGCGAATCCCGAACGGTCCGGACATGGTATCCCCCTCCTTATTTTCCAAGTTAAGTTCCCCCTTCATTTTCGACATGATCCGCCATAATCCTTTATCGCTACCCGATTTTATTAAAAAAGCTCCCAAGCTACGTATAGACCTGGATTTGGAAGGTTGGCGGATGAATCTCCTTTCGTTTATACTCATTTTAAAAAATATCACCATAGGGGGAACACATGTGAGGAGGTTTCTCAAAAATGAAACGATGCAAATTCTGCTTATCGCCCTGACGACGGCTATTGGAGCGGAAATCAAAGTATATCCGTTTCATGGAGATTATTTTCGTATGGGGCTTGGCGCCAGCACGTTTTTGTTCTTCTTGCTGTTTATGCGCCACTTGCCTTATCTCAAGATCGGGATCATCACGGGAATATTCAGCGTATGCTTTCAGGGGACCGAATGGCTGACTCACTCGACCCCGCTTTCTTTCACCGCAAGCCTGCAGAATAATGTGGCCGCCGGTGTATATTATATCGTGTTTGCTCTCTGCATGGACAGACTTCGAACAACAATTCACGAATACAACCCTCTCAGGCTAGGCGGGCTTGTCTCGGGCATCGATCTGATCTCGAATGGGGCGGAGCTTTTCTTGCGGTGGCTGCTGCTCGGCGTGAATGTGATGGATTGGGACGACTGGCTTCTTTTATTGGTCCTTACCGTGGTGCGCAGTTATTTTGTCATCGGGCTGTACAGCAGCATCGTGATAGGTCAAATGCGCGTCCTTCATGCCGAGAAGGAAAAACGGATGGAGCAGATGCTGCATGTGGGTACGGGGCTGTACGGGGAAACGTTTTATTTGCAAAAATCGATGGGCACGATCGAAGCGATTACCGAGCAGAGCTACCTTCTTTATTCCAAATTGAAAGAAGAGAACCTGGAGCGTTACGGCCAAGAAGCCCTAAGCATCGCCCAGCAGATTCACGAAGTCAAGAAGGATTCCCAGCGCATTCTGGCCGGCCTGACCAAATTATACGACAGTGAAATCGTTGTCGATATGAGCTTGGCGGAAATGCTCGGCTTTGTCGTAAAAGCGAATCAAAAGTACAGTCGCATGTTCCAAAAGAAAATCAAGTTCACGACCGATCTGGATGCGGATTACCGGACCGCCGATTTCATTCCCCTGCTTACCATTGTGAATAACCTCGTCTCGAACGCGGTGGAAGCCATTCAAGAGCATGGGAGCATCGGTATACGCGTTTACGAAGATACGGCGGAGACGGTCTTCGTTGTTTCCGATACGGGCTGCGGCATTCGGGAATCGCACCGCGGCATTGTTTTTCAACCCGGATTTACGACGAAATATAACGAAAGCGGGGTAGCCGCAGCCGGGATCGGACTGTCGCATGTGCGCGATATCGTCCATTCGCTTGATGGGGAGATTGCCATCGGCTCTTCCGAAGAAGGCAGCGGCACAACATTTATCGTGCGTCTTCCGACCTTCAAAATAAGAAGTGCTTCAGCCGCCGTGTAGATTTTTATATTTTTTCGTAGTTGAGATGGTATGTTCAAAGTGTACTTGATCTATGAAAATAATGGATATTCGCCATTTCCGGCCGTGAGACTGAAAGCGTTGCCGAGGCAAACGAATGGTTGTGGCCGGAAGGGGACGGGGTTGGTTATCAATGGACATGACGAGCGTAAGCGATAGAACGATAGACTTGGGCGAATGGGTGGCCCGGTACCGGTCTTACTCCGCCCTTGGGAGCTGTGCCGATTACATTCCCGCGTTACGAAAGGCGGATCCGTCTCAATTGGGCATTTGCATGATTGGAACAGACGGAAAGATCGTAAAAGCCGGAGAGACCGAGTCGCCCTTTACCATCCAAAGTATTTCCAAAGTTATCGGATTTATGGCCGCTTGTTTAAGCTGCGGCATCGACACCGTGCTGGAATATGTAGATGTGGAGCCTACTGGAGACGCTTTCAATTCAATCGTTCGGTTGGAACTTCACAAGCCGGGCAGGCCCTTTAATCCCATGATTAATGCAGGAGCCATCACTATAGCTTCCATGCAGCCGGGAACGACCGCGGAATCCAAGCTTGAGGCTATCACGGCTTTATTGGAAGCCTTAACGGGAAAAAGCCCGACCTATAATCGAGAGGTGTTTCAGTCCGAGTGGCAGACGGCCCATCGCAATCGAGCGCTGGCGTATTGCTTGAAAGAAATGAATTGTCTGCAATCCGACGTGGAAGTCGCGCTGGAAGTTTATTTGAAGCAATGCTCGCTTGAAGTCACGGTGGAAGATTTGGCCGCGATCGGGATGATTCTTGGGTGCGACGGCTACGACCCGGTACGGAAGAAGCAAGTGGTATCCAAAGATATCGCTCGCATCACGAAAGCGTTGATGCTGACATGCGGAATGTATAACGCTTCGGGAAAATTCGCCGCTTTTGTGGGCGTACCGGCCAAAAGCGGGGTATCCGGAGGAATTATGGCTGCCGTTCCGCCTCGCGCGAAATCCAGAGAGCTTCCTTTTCCGGACGGATGCGGGATCGGCATATACGGCCCTGCCATCGATAAGTATGGCAACAGTACGGCGGGACATATGCTCTTGAAGCATATCGCCCAAGCGTGGGATTTAAGCGTCTGTTAACCGACAATAGGAGGCAGTGCATTCATGAGAAACACGGCCATTGGAGAGGCAAAGTCATGAGATTTTTTATTGTAGACGATGACCCTGCGGTCCGTCTCATGCTGGCGCAAATGATTGAAGATGAGGGTCTGGGCCAAGTCGTGGGAGAAGCGGAAGACGGAGCGAAGATCGATGCCCAATCGATCGTCATGAACCAGGTGGATATTCTTTTCGTTGACGTCCTCATGCCGAACCGTGACGGAATCGAGACCGTTCGTGCACTATTGCCCGTATTTTTGGGAAAGATCATTATGCTCTCCGAAGTCGGTTCGAAAGATATCGTCAGCCGTACTTACTCCCTAGGTATCGAATATTACATCCTTAAGCCTTTAAACCGGATCGAGCTCATAGCGATCGTTAAGAAAGTGATGGAAAGCATGCTGCTTGAAACGTCGATTCAAACCATCAAGCAATCGATCGATTTTCTTTCTCCGTATGATATAAGCGAAAATAAGACCCGGCGATCAGGAGATGCGTCCATCCTAACTTGCGGAAATTATTTGTTGTCGGAGCTGGGTATGGCGGGAGAAAGCGGGACCCAGGACTTGCTGGAGATGTTGGAGTACTTATTCCAAGATGAATCGGAGCGAGCGTTAAAGGATGAATTTCCGGCATTAAAAGACATATTTTGGCAAATCTCGTCGAAAAAACTTGGGGAATGCGTTGACTCCGAGCTCATTCAAAAAGAATTCAAGGCGGCTGAGCAGCGTGTCCGGAGAGCTATATCTCATGCGCTAAATCATCTCGCGTCGCTAGGCATAACGGATTATACCCATCCCAAGTTTGAAAATTACGCAGCGAAATTTTTCGATTTTATGGAAGTCCGGAGAAGAATGAACGAATTGGAAGAAGATCAAAGATCCAGCGTAAACCATAAAATCAATACAAAAAAATTCGTGCAAGTCCTGTATTTGGAAGCGAAGCAAATGATGGCGACATTGAACTGACTCCCAAAGCATACCCGATACCGAAACCCTGTTACTGGCGTAAGCAGCTTGCCGGTGCAGGTTTTTTTAGTGAACGAAACAAAGATATCATAAAATGTAATTGTTTGGAGATAATACAGGGTGAAAATTTATAAATAACCCATGGCTGGAGAAGGTGCATGACATGCCGGATGTTCCGTTCACAGACAATCTGTCCGCAAACCTTCGGATGATGAAGGATGCGATTGGGCATAGCCCTGACGTTATTTTCCGAGAGTTTCGAGTTGGACATTCCTCCTGGCAAGCGGCTGTCGTTTATATCGACGGTCTGGTGGATAAAACCGTTCTGAACGAGCAAGTGATCAAGCCTTTAATGCGGGAACGAGGTCTGTCCAGTGATTCCGCCATGAATAAAGAGCAGCTCAAAAGCACCATTTCCGATTCCGTCGTTTCGACAGCGGAGGTTCATGAGATGCGCTGCTTGAAGGATTGCGTTCGTAAAGTCCTTGACGGGAATACCGCGCTATTACTGGACGGCTTGACCGATGTTATCGTTCTAAGCACCGTCGGAGGAGAGAGCCGTTCCATTGAAGAACCGTTATCGGAAGCGGTTGTACGGGGACCGAGAGAAGGCTTTGTCGAGAAGCTTCATACCAATACGGCCATGCTTCGGCGCCGAATTAAAGACCCGGGCTTCACCATGATCCCTTACAAGCTTGGACGCCGGTCTCAAACGGACGTGTACCTGATTTATATCCAGGGATTAACGAACCAAGAGCTCGTGGAAGAAGCGAAGAGCCGAATCGAGCGGATCGATATTGATGAGATATCCGACTCCGGCTATATTGAGCAGCTCATCGAGGATCAGACTTACTCTCCGTTTCCGCAGATGCAAAACACGGAGCGGCCTGACCGGGTAGCAGGCGCTTTGTTGCAGGGTCGTATCGCCTTGTTGGTAGACGGGACTCCTTTCGCATTGATTATACCGGTCACTTTTTCCATGCTGATGACTTCTTCCGAAGACTATTTCGAACGGTGGATGCCCGCTTCCTTGATCCGCATCCTGCGATATGGGGCGGCATTCATCGCTCTGTTTCTTCCTGCACTTTATATTGCTTTGATTTCTTACAACCATGGATTAATTCCGACGAAACTCGTCATCTCCATTGCAGCGGGACGGGAAGGGGTTCCTTTTCCATCGATCATCGAAGCGCTCATTATGGAAGTGACGCTCGAACTTCTTCGGGAAGCGGGGCTGCGCCTGCCGAAACCGATCGGACAAGCGGTCGGCATTGTCGGCGGATTGGTGATCGGACAAGCCGCCGTCCAAGCGGCCATCGTGAGTCCTATCATGGTGATCGTCGTTGCGCTGACCGCCATTTCTTCCTTTGCCTTTCCTCAGTATTCTTCGGCGATTGCCATTCGCATGCTCCGGTTTGCGATGATGATGGCGGCGGCCATACTCGGGCTTTACGGTGTAATTCTGCTTTTCATCTTCATCATGGCCCATCTTGTGAAGCTCAAGAGCTTCGGGATCGATTATATGGCTCCTTTTGCGCCCATGCAGGCAAAAGATTGGAAAGACCTGATCGTAAGAGTGCCTCTCCAAATGATGAAGCGGCGTCCCGGACTAAGCAGAGCGCAAGACCGCACGCGCCAATAAAAAAGGTAAGGTGAGTCGTCACCATCATGAGTCGTAAAGATGAAATTACATCGTTGCAAGCTTCATTTATCGTATCGAAAAGCATGATTGGGACAGGGATTCTGTTTTTGCCGCAGATTATGGCGAAGGAGGTGGGGACGCCGGACGGATGGATTTCCGTTCTGATTGGCGGTTTCCTCGCTTTACTGGCCGGGTATGTCATCATCAAACTAAACCAGCGTTTTCCCAAACAAACGTTTTTCGAATTCAGCCAAACGGTGTTCGGCAAGGTGATAGGCGCGGTTCATATTGTCCTGCTGAGCGCTTATTTTACGATATCTGCCGGGTATTTGGCTCGTGTCATGGGCGAGGTGATCCGCATGTATTTGCTGGATAAAACCCCGATTTCGTTTATCATCATTGTCTTTATGATGGTTGGGGTTTATCTCGCCATAGGAGGAATTAACCCGATTGCGCGCTTGATCGAGCTATTTTTTCCCGTGATCTTAATCATCCTCGTTACGCTGATCGCGTTCAGCTTTAAGGAGTTCGAACTGGACAATATCAGGCCGGTGCTGGGGGAAGGATTTATGCCGGTATGGAAAGGAATAGCCTCTTCGACTTTCGCTTACAGCGGCTTCGAGATTATGCTGGTTTTAAGCGCGTTTATGAAGAAGCCCCGGGACGCCGTAAAATCCATGCTGACAGGCATCGGCATCGTGATTCCTCTGTATACGTTAACCGTTTTAATTTCAATCGGAACGCTCACGGTAGACGAAGTTAAGACGCTGACCTGGCCAACCATGTCGGTAGCCAAGGACATCGAATTGCCGGGAGGATTTTTCGAGCGGTTCGAGTCGTTGTTCTCCGTGCTTTGGGTCATCTCGATGTATGCGACTTTTGTTCCGTACTATTATGTGGCAAGCCTCGGGCTCGGGCATTTGTTCAGGAGGAATTTCCGGATCTTTATTTACCTCCTGTTCCCGGTGATTTATATCATTGCCATATTCCCGAAAAAATTAAACGACGTACTGAGCTTCGGCGGTTTTCTTAATAATTTTGCCTTGTTCATTATTGCGATCATGCCGATCTACTTCTGGATTTTCGTCAAGCTGAGGAGGAAAGGCCATGCGAACGGCTAGAAGCTTACGCGTGCTTTCGGCTAGTCTGTTTCTGTTGTCCATGACAGGCTGCTGGGACCGGGTAGAGATCGAGGACGTAGGGATCGTGCTTGGTATCGGCTTTGACATGCCCGCTCATGAAGCAACGAATCAAGAGAATGGGATGCCCAAAGGTAAACAAGGCAAGGTTGAGCGAATCGCCATGACGCATCATTTTGCCGTGCCAAAGCAATTTTCCGCAAAAGAGGGGGTTTCAGCACAAAAGGATTATATAAACATCTTTAGCGAAGGAAGGGTCGTATTTGACAACATTAACGGTTTATCAACGCGCTTGTCCCGCACTCCCAGTTATGAGCATCTGAGAGTTATTCTCATTAGCGAAGAGGTGGCACGCAGCTTTGATTTGAGAGATATCATCAACTTCTTGCTGCGAAACCCGGAGGCGAGACGGTCGATTCGTGTATTGGTATGCGAGGGAAAAACAAGAACCGTGTTAGAAAAGAAAGGCATCGTGGCGAACCCGGCTTTGAATATAAGGGGACTTGTAGAAGGCTTCCGCAAGACGCTGCGTATCCCTCCGATCATGAAGCTTGGAGATCTGTCCGAAAATTTAACGAAAAAAGAAAATTTCGTCATTCAATGGGTAACTGCAGCGCGAGAAGAAACGACGCTGTCCGGGGCCGCCGTGATCCGGGGAAAGGATGCCAGAATGGCCGGTTGGTTGGATGAGGAAGAGACGGTCGGCTTGAACTGGCTGAAGGGGGAGAGGAAGAGAACGGGAATTATCGAAGGAACGGACCCGATCAGCGGGGAAAAGATCGTCTATGAGGTCCGCAAGTTCACAAGAAGCATCAAGCCCAGGCACAAGGACGGGCGAATCTCCTTTCAGGTGGAGATTAAGACGGAAGGAAGGCTGCGGGAAGATTGGGTCGATTCGGACGATGCTTTTAACGAAGAATTTATCGCCAGGGCGGAGCGGGCGGCAGAAGCGTCGATCAAGTCTTCGCTTAAAAAAGTGCTGGTCAAAATGCAAAAGAAACTGAGGCTGGATGCCGCCGGGTTCGGGAAACGGCTGCAAGTCGAATATCCTCAGGTATGGAACAAAGTGAAAGAGAACTGGGATTCTACGTTTAGCGAAGCTTCGATCGAGGTTAAAGTGAATGCCCGAATCGTCGAATTTGGAACCAGAGGAAGCAAGGGGGGATGAAGGGAACGGCATTTTTGCTGCCTTTGCACATTGATGCTCATTTGCGACTGATAATTAATAATTTAGACAAAAGTAAGCGCTGTACAAATCATAAATAATCATATACAATCATAAATGAGAAACATCGATGAATTATCAGTCAAATATGAGCATGTGAAGGCAGCGTAGGGGGAGGGACACGAATGCTGTTTGAGGAAGAGCGTCAGCAGAAAATCGCCGATTATGTTCAAACGCGGGAACGGGCTTCGGTTCAGGAACTGGCACAGCAGTTTCAAGTATCCGAATCGACCGTCCGCAGGGATCTGAAGATTCTGGAGGAGAGCAGCCAGCTTCGCCGCACGCATGGGGGAGCAGTAGCGCTGGTAAACGATAATTCGGAGCCACCGTTCATCGAGAAGGAAGACAGCTACCGGGCACAGAAGGAGGCGATCGCCAAAGCCGCCGCGGCCATGATCCAGGAAGGGGATACGATTGTTCTGGATTCCGGCACGACAACTTATTATTTGGCCAAGGAACTAAAAGCTTTCAAGCAATTAACCGTGGTGACCAATTCGGTCATGGCCGCGCAAGAGCTGCTCACGCATCCGGGTGTGGATCTCGTGCTAACCGGCGGGTCGCTTCGTCATGAAACGCTCGCGATGGTCGGGCCGTTGACGGAGAAAGCTTTGAAAGCGGTCTATGTGGACAAAGCCTTTCTGGCAACAAACGGGCTGGACCCGGTGATCGGGCTGACGACGCCGAATATATTGGAAGCTTCGGCGAAGCAAAGTATTCTTCGCTCGGCCAAACAGGTGATTTTGCTTGCGGATCACAGCAAATTCGGGAAAGTATCGTTTGCCAAAGTGGCCGGACTTCCGGAGATTGACCACTGGATCACCGACGACGGATTGCCGGACAATGCGCGGGAGGAGCTGGAGGCGGCTGGCCTGTCGGTGACGATTGTCCATGTGGGGGGCGAGAGGGCATGAGCTCTAAAGTTCTTACCGTCACCCTCAATCCGGCTTTGGACAAAACCGTAACGATTGAAGAGTTCGTGAGCGGCGGATTAAATCGGATTAAAGCGTGGAGAACGGACGCCGGCGGCAAAGGAATCAACGTCGCCAAAGCGCTCAAGCATTTTTCCGTCGACGTGGCATCATGGGGGCTGACGGCCGGCCACCAGGGAAAGATCGTTACCGAACAGCTTACCGGTCTGGGCATCCCCAGCTATTTTATCGAGACGGAAGGCGAGACCAGAACCAATCTGAAAGTATACGTCGAATGCACCCAAGAAACGACCGAGCTTAACGAAGCGGGCTTTACGGTTGGCCGGAAAGCACTGCACGAGTTTATCGAGAGGTATACCGAAGCGGTCCGCAACGTTTCGATTGTCGTGTTGGGGGGCAGCTTGCCGCCCGGAGCGCCGGACGATACGTACAAGACGTTAATCGAGATTGCGAATTGCGCCGGAGCCCGGACAGTGCTGGATGCCGACGGAGAGCCGTTCGTGCACGGGATTGAAGCCGTTCCGTATGCGATCAAACCTAACATTCACGAGTTGGAAGCGCTTTTTAAAGAAACCTTCCGAAGCGACACGGAGATTGTTTCCGCTGCAAGAAGGCTCACAGGCAAAGGTATCGCTTATGTAGCTGTTTCTTTAGGAGCCGAAGGGTCGATTCTGGTCAGCGAAACGGAAGCGGTGCGCGCCAAGCCGTTTCCGATTGTGCCTCTGAGCACGGTCGGCGCCGGCGATTCCATGGTGGCCGCTTTGGTGTACTGCCTGCTGGAAGGGAAGTCGCTGGAGGAGATGGCCCGGTGGACATCGGCGGCGGGAACGGTGACCGCTTCCAAGCCGGGAACGGAAGTTTGTACGCTTGCCGAAGTGGAAGAGAAGGTAAGCAAGGTGACGATATGGCCCTTATAATTTCATTTGCGATCATGAGTTGAGGAGGCGCTCCACATGAAAAAGATTTTGGCTGTGACCGCTTGTCCGACGGGGGTAGCGCATACGTACATGGCTGCCGAATCCTTAGCCAAAGCGGCAAGAGAGAAGCAGGTTCCGATGAAGGTAGAGACGAGAGGAGCCGTCGGCGTCGAGAACGAGCTCTCCCCGGAGGAGATTGCCGAGGCGCATGCGATCATTGTAGCGGCTGACACGGACGTATTGGAATCCCGTTTTGCGGGCAAACCTGTTGTCAAAGTGCCGGTAGCCCAGGCTATTAAAGATCCGGCCGGGCTTATTGACGAAGCGTTGAACAAACAAGCCGCACCCGCCGCAGATTACCGGGAGCAGGTGGAGCAATCGAAGGCGCAGCGCAGCGCTTCCCGGACCGGGGCGTATAAGCATTTGATGACCGGCGTATCCAATATGCTTCCTTTGGTTGTGGCAGGCGGACTGCTGATTGCCCTTTCCTTTGTGTTCGGCATCGAGGCGTTTAAAGAGAAAGGCACACTGGCCGCCGCGTTAATGGATATCGGGGGCGGAGCGGCGTTCGCGCTCATGGTTCCGATATTGGCCGGATTCATTGCCTTCTCGATTGCGGAAAAGCCGGGTCTTGCTCCTGGTCTCGTAGGCGGCATGCTGGCCTCCAAAATCGGGGCAGGGTTCCTTGGCGGCATCATTGCCGGATTTTTGGCCGGTTATGTAGCGAAGTGGTTAAAGGACTATATCAAGCTGCCCAGAAATTTGGAAGGCTTAAAGCCGATTTTGCTTATTCCGCTTCTGGCGACCGGCATAACCGGACTTCTGATGATCTATGTCATCGGGGAGCCTGTGAAGACGATCATGGACGGCTTGACGGAATGGCTGAAATCGCTCGGATCGACCAACGCCGTCTTACTTGGCGGTTTGCTTGGACTCATGATGGCCTTCGATATGGGCGGACCGGTGAATAAAGCGGCGTATACGTTTTCCGTAGGTTTATTGGCCAGCGATGTATACGGGCCAATGGCCGCCGTCATGGCCGCCGGGATGACGCCTCCGCTCGGATTATGGTTGGCGACGCTGCTCGCTCCGAAGAAATATACCAAGGAAGAGCGGGATGCCGGCAAGGCAGCCTCCGTACTGGGAATTTCGTTCATTACCGAAGGTGCCATTCCGTTTGCGGCAAGTGATCCGTTCCGCGTCATTCCTTCGATTATGGTCGGCTCCGCTTTAACGGGCGCTCTATCAATGCTTTTCGGCGCGACGCTTCGTGCGCCTCACGGCGGCATCTTCGTCTTGCCGATTCCGAACGCGGTGAGCCACCTGGCCTTGTATGCCGCAGCGATCGTCGCAGGAACCATCGTTACGGCGATCGTATTGAATGTATTAAAAAAACCTGTTTTGAAATAGGAGGATGAACGTATGAATATTCAAGCACTTTTGCAGGAACAAAGCATTATGATTCCGCTGGAAGCATCCGACAAGGAAAGCTGTATCCGGGCGATGATTGACGGACTCGAAGCCGCGGGATGCCTCCGCGACAAGTCCGCTTATTTGGACGCTGTGATGAAGCGGGAAGAGACGGGATCGACAGGAATCGGTTTTGGCGTCGCCATTCCGCACGGAAAGTCTGGCGGCGTAAGCAAAGCCGGACTGGCTTTTGCCAAGCTGACGCAGCCGCTCGATTGGCAGTCTCTGGACGGAAATCCGGTATCGATCGTGTTTATGATCGCCGTTCCGGAGGAAGCGGCGGGCAATGAGCATTTGCAGATCTTGATCGCGCTTTCCCGGAAGCTAATTGACGAACAGTTCCGTCAAAGCTTGTTGAACGTGACAGAGCCACAGCAATTGATCGACCTATTGCAAACCATCTAGGAGGAGACAAGCGTATGATAACGAAAGAGGTTACGATCCGGAACGCATCCGGATTTCATATTCGGCCTGCCCAGCTCTTTACGGAGAAAGCGACGATATTTCAATCGAAAATTACCGTGAACTTCCACAAGGAATCCGGTACGGCGGAAGCGGATGGGAAAAGCATCCTGGGTCTGATGACCTTGGGATTGGAGAAAGGCTCGGTCGTTACCCTTGCGGCGGATGGACCGGATGAGCGGGAGGCGCTTGATTCGCTAGTCGAATTGGTAGAGAGTGGCTTTGGGGAAGGTTAACATCGCAGAACAAAGAGCCAGGGAATGGAGAGACAATCGATGGCGGAAAAAAAGCTGAAGGGACTTGGCGTATCGGCCGGGGTGAGAATCGGGAAAGCTTTCGTCTACTCGCCTGTCAGGCTGACGGATATCGAGAGCAGGAAAACCGATGATAGCGGCTTGGAATTGCAGCGGCTTCAACAAGCCAAAGCGAAATGCTCGGAGCAGCTTCAAGCGCTGATTGATCGCGCGCAAAGCACGCTAGGAGAAGATAAGGCGATGATCTTGAAGGGGCAGCTTAGCTTCTTGTCGGACCCGGTCTTTTATCCGCCGATGGAAGATCTGATCGCGCGGGAGCAATGGACGGCCGAGACGGCGGTTCACAAAGTCGTGACTCAGGTCGCGGGCTTATTCGAGAGTATGGCAAACGAGTACATGCGGGAAAGAGCGGCCGACGTTCGCGATGTGGGCAACCGGCTGTTCGCCCAATTGTCGGATCATCAAGGCACCCGGCTCTCGGACATTCGGGAGCAGGTCATTCTGGTCGCGGACGATCTGACCCCTTCGGATACGGTCCAATTGGATAAAAACCTGGTGCTCGGGTTTGTTACACGAATAGGGGGCAAGACGTCGCATACGGCGATTTTGGCCAACTCGCTAGGCATCTCGGCCGTCTTGGGGATCGGAGACGGGATGGAAGCCATCGATCACGGCGACGAGCTTATTATCGACGGCTCCGTGGGGGATTGCATCGTGAGCCCGTCTGCGGCAACGATCGAAACGTTTCGGGAGCAGCAGCAGCGGGAGGAATCGGAATGGGCCGATCTAAAGGCCTACGCGAATCGTGCGGCTGTCACGAAGGATGGCTTTCGAGTGGAGCTGGCTGCGAATATCGGAACGGTAGAGGAATCGTTGTCCTTGTTGGAGCACGGAGCCGAAGCGGTGGGGCTGTACCGGACGGAATTTTTGTTCATGGGACAATCTCAACTGCCCGATGAAGAAACCCAATATCAAGCGTATTCGGCCGTGGCCGAAGCGATGCGGGGCCGTCCCGTCGTCATTCGTACGCTGGATATCGGAGGAGATAAGGAGCTTCCTTACCTGGAGCTGCCGAAGGAGATGAACCCTTTTCTCGGCTATCGGGCGATCCGGATCGGCTTGGATAGAAGAGAGCTGCTTCTTACCCAGCTTAAAGCGATCGCCAGAGCCGGCGTTCATGGAACCGTCAAGATTATGTTTCCGATGATTTCGGGGCTGGAGGAATGGCGCGAGGCGAAAGCGATTTACGAGCAGGCATGCGAACAGCTTCGTCAGGAAGGCAAGCCGTTCGCCGATTCGGTAGAGCTTGGGATCATGATCGAAATTCCGTCCGCGGCTCTGATGGCCGACAGCTTTGCTAAGGAAGTTGATTTTTTCAGCATCGGAACGAACGATTTGGTGCAGTATACGGTTGCCGTCGATCGCATGAACGAAAAGGTCTCCCATTTGTACGACTACTTCCATCCGGCCGTCCTAAGATTGGTGAAACAGGTTATCGATGCGTCGGTCCGTCACGGCAAATGGACAGGGATGTGCGGAACGATGGCCGGCGACCCGCTTGCCGCCCCTCTATTGGTCGGTTTGGGTCTTCACGAATGGAGCATGTCCGCATCTTCGCTTTCCAAGGTGAAAAAGGTGATCGTCCATGTGAATCGAAGCGAGTGTGCCGCCTTGGCAGAGCGCGTATTGTCGCTGGATACGGCCGCCGAGGTAAGACAAGCGCTGGAAGCCTTCCATCGGCAGATCGAGGCAGGCGTGTGACTCGCTTAAATGAATGATATCCATTGGTAGACTGTTTCGGCAGTCTATTTTTTTTTGAATTTCGAAATAACTCTCCATCTGATAGTGGATGAACCTTCTCCGACAGGAAAATAAAGGGATTCGTCGAAATATGGCGAATTATGAGCATAACTACGTTCTGGAGGAGAAGTCCATGTGGCGGCTTATACATAAACAAGCGGGATCAAGCGCAGCCGGAGCAGTCCGTTCGGAGGTGCGGAATACGCACTCGCAGCCGTCAGCTCCCGTCTCGGCGGGCGCTCTGTTGCAGATGCAGAAGCAAGTGGGGAACCGGGCCGTGACCCGGCTGGTCCGTCAGTTCAAGTCGGCTGCCGTTGCTGTCGCACAGCGAAAATTTACCGATCCTGTCCTGAACATGAGCGCGGATAATGCTGCGGAATGGAAATCGTACTTGGACGCCAAGTTTGCGTCGGGAAATCATCAGTTTACCGTACAGAACGAATTGATCGTCATGAACAACTCCTTGACCATGCATTATTTGAAGCTGGAGGAGTTAGGAAATAAAGATCTCACTCTAGATCTGCTGCAAAAGCTTGTCGACTCCAGCAAGGAGGCGGAAGGCGATCCGGCAAAAATCGGCCATCAGCACGAACTGGTCAAATCCGGCGGCGAACGGCTGCGCTTTCAACATCATCTGATGACGGAGGTCGACGAACTGCTTGCGTTAATGAGCAATGGAACCAAAGTCAGCACCATGCTGTCCGGCTCGTCTACTCCGCTGGAGGACCGGATGCGCCTGTTCGATATCGTTAACGACAAAGAAAAGATGACCTTAAAAATAAAAGCGCTCGATTATGCAGCCGCCCGTCCGGACGTTACCGATGCCCGGCTGCTCGCCAACCATTACAGCTTCTACATCGCGAACAATCCGGATGGGACGCTGGCTGACCATGTCGTAGAACAGAACTATGCAGCGCGCGCAGGCGCTTTAAAGGATACGCAGTCCAAACAGAGCGTGCCTGGACTGGACCCGGAGAACAAGGGGGAAACGGAAAAAAAGCTCAAGGCGGCGGCAAGTGCGCTAAAATTCGAAAGCGATCCAGCCGCGCTGTCCCATGCCGAGAAGCACCCTTTCACCAATCCGGATATCGATACGTATTTGAAATGGGCCCGGCTGACCATTGAGAAAGGCTATGCCGACAAAATCGAACGGAATCAGTTCAATAGCGGCTATTCCGTCCATTTCACGTTTGATTCGCACGCGACCATTGTCCGCGTAGATCAAGCGGGGGAGGCGTTTATTTCCACGTATATCCCCAAGGAGGATACCCATTTGCCTCCTTTGGATGAAGCGGCGGAAAGTATAGCCGGGCACATGGCTCACCGGTTGAACAACGCGCCGGCGGTCGCACCAGGCGGAAGAAACGGAAGAGTGCCATCCAGCCCCCCAAAAACCATTGAAGCTTTATATGCAAGCGAGCAAGAAGTAAATGATAAAGTGCTTGAGGGTACGCCATGGGAGCTGAAAGCGGCGAAGACAACGAACAAGAAAAAAGCGGAGTTCGAAATCGTAAATAAAAATACAGCAACCACGAACAAATATTTGGTTACTTGCGAGATTGCCTCCGCCGATCATATCCAGATCACGCCAAATACATCAATCAGCATTACCTTTGATGCTGCGCAAATATTCAATAAGGAAGACTTCGTGAGTCGTTTTTGCATTGAATTGGAGGCCGGCTGCCGCCAGTTAAGCTTGTTGAAGACCAGCGATTTTTCCCCGGCATTATTCGAGCATATGGCGGTCATGGCTGACCGTGTCAGAGGACTGCAAAACCTGAAGGAGGGCGCTTATAAAAATTGGAACGACACGACAAAGAAGAGGGATCAGGCCCAGCAAAAAGAGCAATTTTTGAATGCGCTGGACCAAGCGGTTTCCGGCAACGCCGCCAATTGGAAGGTCTTGCTCGGCGAGGCGAAGCAGTTGTTCGGTTCCGAGCTGCAGATCAGCAATGATAAGCCGGTAAATCTGCCTGCGCTGGTAAGCAAATACCAGAAAGAGGCTGGCACCCAAGGGAAAAAGCTGACGAATCTAAACAAACAGCAGGTCGAAAAAAGCAACGAGTACGCCGGCGCGGTATACGATTTGCGCAGGGTGCTTCAGAAGCTGACCGTAGATCCGACAAATGTAGAAAGCTACATTACCGAGATGAAATCGTATGTGGACCAGAAGGTAACGGGCCTGCCGCCGCAGCAGGCATCTATGCTTCTCCGCCTGCGGGACGAGCTTGAATCGGCTGCACTTCTGTATAAGTATACTTCCGATCCGAAGGGCTTCCCCAAAATACAGCAAAAGCACAGCGGCGTAACAGATACGGACATTACGGCAGAGCTCATTCAGCACTTGATTTCCGTCCAAGCGCCCGATCCGAAAGCTTCGTTAACAGCGGAGTAAGCGGCGGGCATCTGGAAAGCGCCTTGAAGGAATTTGAGCAAAGAAATCCGACGTATCATTTTGAGCTTTATAAGGAAAAACAAATCAATTCGGATCTGACTCTTAAGGCTTACGAGCAATATAGATGGATCGATAAGTCCAAGAACGCTCCCGATCCGTCAGATTTGACGGACTTGGCAAATAAGCTAAAATGGGAGAAGTGCCAGGTTAAGAAAACGGTCGCGAACAATCTTATTGCGTATTTGCAGCAGGGAGAGGATACTTTCCATCGATGGAAAAAGGCCGGACACTTTGATCCGAAGGGAGCCTCATCTCAGCGCATCGGCCGAGAAATGTATGAAAACGCGCCGAACGGCACGATGGCGGCCGTGTCGGAAGAAAAGGTAGAATTCGGCGGCTTCATACAAAATGATCCCCGAAGAAGCAGATGGGTTCTGACAACCTTGGTTCCGCATATTGATACGATTTTGAATTGACATCGTTCTCCAACTTTTGTACTGTCCCCTAATAATGAATAAAAAATCCTCCTATCCCATAATGGGGTAAGGAGGATTTTTAGTATCGTAACGTTGTTAAAATCGAAATTCGATCCAAACAGTTCCAATCCATGATTCCTTGCGACCGCCTCAGCAAAATTTTCTCATGATCAGCTCAATAGGACCTCGATTCATCCATCTTCTCCACACCGTCGAAAAAACGATGGAGAGCATGAAATAAACGATCCCATATGTCATGGCGATAGAAAGTTTGCCATTTTCCAAATAACCTATGGTCTCAAGCAGACCTAATCCGATCACAATGTGCCCGATATAATGGGTTAACGATAATTGGCCGGTATGGATCACCGCCTGTGTCAGAAGGGAATTCTCAAATATTTCCACGATATAAACACAGATCGCAATAACGGCCAAAGCTGAACATATGCCGGATAATACATACAGCATGTTGGGCGGCATCGGTTTAGTCCCAAAAAGATAATAGGCCGCCTTACCGAATGCAGGCGTTTTCCATTGGACCAAAACAAAAGAAATCGTTTCAAAAACAATCGTTCCCGACAGCGAATAGAGCAGTACCTTCGATCGGTTTTGTTTATTCAGCCAACGCTTTCTGCCAATCCACAAGCCGATGAGGAAGAAGCTCAGCCAGGGAAAGACAGGATGGAATCCGTTAAATAACAGATTGCGGGTGAATCCTTCTATCGTCCAAAAGCCCATATATTGCTTAAAACTCGAGTCCCACCCTTGGGTGTAATCGAATACGACTAAAAATAACTGCGATGTTAACAGAATCATCAAGAACAGCCCGAGTATTTTATTGTCGGATACGGTGATCAAGACAGCAGCGACTAGCATGAACACGGCATAATAATGCAAAATGTCGGCGCTCCAGCCCATTAACAATAAAATCACGCCGGCTACAAACAGGAAAACGGCTCGCCGGTACAAGCTGTTCCGGGTTTGACGAATGAGCTCCTCGCTCATTGAATTTCGCGCTTTTGAGGTCATTAATGACACCCCGATGCCGGCCAGTACGACAAACAGTGCGGATGCTCTTCCTTCAAACAAACCCGCTATAGATTGCAGCCATGCCGGTCCGCCATTCTCCGTCTGCATCGCAAGCTTATAGTTCACGATAATCATTCCGAAGATCGCCAATGCTCTTGCAAAATCAAGGGCGGTTATCCGTTCTTTCGCTTGACTTATAGATTGACTCATACCGCATCATCTCCCTTTGACACTTTACGCTGATCCGTTTAAAGCTTCAGTTCAAGCGTTGTAGGTGCTGCCGTCATGTTCCATGCCTCCTTTCGGATTTTGCAGCCGGTTCGATCAAGGCTTGCAGCTCGTAGTGCAGCTTGCTTTGGCTAAATAGGGATAAATAAGATTTTTCAACAAGGATCAGAGGACCTGTGATGACATGAGATTGCGCAGCGGCATAGCCGTAAAACTGTTCGATCAACGGTTCAAGATCTTCTTCTTCATTCACAAGGCTCTGTATGGAAAGATAATCGCCCTCAGGTAACGACAAATCGCCAGGCGCCTGCGCTTCCAGGTATAAGGTAACGGTGCTCGAACCGTCGTATACATAATGAATGTCCGATTCGAACAAGTTCGGAACACGCTTCGTCTGTTCAGCCAACCGTGCGGCATGAAGCTTCGTGTGCGAATCCATTTCAATCCAACGTGCCAGATAAGTAGTATCACGCCGCTTGATTTGGTACGGATTGGGCTGCGAGCTGAAGCTCTGTTGTTCGTGCAAAATTTTTTTGATAAACTGTTGAAGCTCTTGGAGCCGCAGCAGCTCCGCATCGACTTCCCGCAGAGAATGATGAAGAAGCTGGCGATATTGATCCGCGGAATAGGAAGTCATGCAATCTTTGATGGACTGAACAGGTACTTGCAGCTTGCGGAGCAACAGAATATGCGCTAGCTGATAAATTTGATCCATGCCGTACATTCTGTACTGATTATGATCCGTATAAGCAGGTTGAAGGACGCCTTTCTCTTCAAAATAACGAATTTGATGAACAGACACGTTCATAAGCTTGGCCAATTCACTAATCGTAATTTCACTTTTCATCAAGTTCACTCCTAAGATGAGGCTTGGAATAGCTTAACGATACACCTTAGGTCAGACCTAAGGTCAAGTGTTTAAACTAAAATAATCGTTAATATCTATTGAACTCGACGCTCTTATAGAGTAAATTCAAACATAGGCAAAAGATGGATTTGGGGAGGAACACACCTTGAAACACTTCACGATATTCGCATCCAGGAACGACATTGATGATATCGAAACTACGATATCGGACGTATTTGCAAAAGGTTACGAAATCAAGAGAGACGAAAATGATTATTTTCTCAAGTCCAAAACGCTTTTCAGCAAACATAAAATAACAGTAAGAGTCGCGTCCGAGGATACGAATCCCGATTATTTCGCGAACAATATTCCCGGGATGATGGGGTTCTACGATCGCATTCCGTTTGAAGACGAAAACCTCAAAGGACTGGTCATGACGCAAATATCCGTCTTAAATACGATGCTTGCGATCGAAACGGAGAAGGACATGACCGACGGGCAGCAGCAATTATTCACGGGGCTGCTGTCGCGAATTGGAGGCATCGGCTTTTTGCCGAACGGAATTTTGCTTGATCAAGCGGGAGAGGTGATTGTGTATCCCGACGGTACGTCGGGCCCGTCTAACTTCAGGCCTCACGCCTGCACCAGAAAGGTACTTGGCCCTGAAATCACATCCGAGGAAGGCGAACAACGAAAAAACAAGACCATCGCCTACTTAAGCGAAAGAGAGATTCCGTTTATTCACGGACTTCCGCAGCTTCCGCCCTTGGGACAATGCCGGTTTAAAACAAAGGAAGACATCGCAAGAAGAGCGGTCTCCTTATTGATCGTCATCCAATTCGCTTGTGACGTGGCGCAAGGCGAAGATATTCACGGATCGAGAGACTTTTTCACCGGCATGCTGCAAAAATTCGGCGTGGAAGAGTACCTCACGGAGAACGAAAGAAAGCTATTGCAGGATGATGAGCCGGCAAGGGAAGAGGCGATTAATATTTCCTGGCAATACGAAGCGTACTGGGTGCTTATTTGGGCGCTAGGACTTGTGGAGACGCTTGATTTCCCCGATCAAGTGTGCGACTGTGACTATGCGATTGAGGTCGTCTCCAGCTGCGAAACGTTCGAACAATTCGTTCTCAAAACCGCAATGCGCAGCGAGGAAGAGGTTATGGATGAGGCTGACAAAATTTATCGGCTTCACTGGGCGTGCGTCAACAGCCGAATCCAAGGGGAGGAAGCTCCGGCCGGTATGAACGAAAGCGTCGTCTTGGAAAGACGCCGGGGATTGTTCTGGATCATAGGTCACCGCAATGAAGAATGGGATCATATTTCGATGGATACCTAGAATCAAAATGACGGTATAGGGGACTGCTCTTTTTTGGCAGATCACGTTCTGCTTTAGAGAGCAGATTAAAGGTGAATGGAATGGAAAAAGCGAATTCCCACGCAAAAGCAGGTGCCGAAAGAACACGAAGAGCCATTGTGAAATTGCTCAAACACAACGGCTCCATGGACGCTTTAAGCTTGGCCAGCCAGCTTGGGGTTACCGCGATGGCGGTACGGCAGCACTTATATGATCTGCAGGAGCAAAGGCTGGTCACCTTCAAGGAAGAATCGAGGACGATGGGGCGGCCTGCGAAGATGTGGACGCTTACTTCCGAGGCCAATCGGCTGTTTCCTGACGGGTACGCCGATCTTACAGTCAGTTTGATCGAATCGATGAATGAAGCGTTCGGAGACGAAGGCCTGGAGAAACTGCTGGAAATTCGTAACCGTAAACAACTGGAGGACTACCGGAACAAAGTGCCGGAGAGTCTGCCGCTCAAGGAAAAATTAAAGACTCTTGCGGAATCGCGAACGGCAGAAGGATATATGGCCGATCTGATCGAGAACTCCGACGGCTCCTTTTGCCTTGTAGAGAAGCATTGCCCGATTTGCGAGGCGGCGAAAGCATGCTCCGGACTTTGCAAGAAGGAATTGGACATGTTCCAACGCATCCTTGGCGAGGGGATTGAGATCACAAGAGGCGAGCATATCTTAAAAGGCGACAGCCGCTGTGTGTATTGGATTAAGCCGGAATAGAACCATTGTCCGCCAACCCTTCGACTGATCGGCGATCACCATGAACTGCTTGATCCAGGATTTATTGAGGAGAATGCCAAAGTCATTCAGCAAATCATTCAGGACATCATTGAACAAACGGCCATTCATTCCGGGCAGCTCCATGAGACAAATTAAATCGTTATTTCAAAACCTCCCATCCCGCTTGGCGAAAGCGAGACGGGAGGTTTTGTTGTTTTGGAAAAGCATTATTCATCCATCGGGTAAACAACGATCGTCACCCCATTGGAGCGCGCCTCGCCAGTATATAACCGGCCGTTCAATTCATACCGGTATTGGGCCACGATAACATGCTGAAGACGATGGTAACGATTATCCTCAATTACTCTAATTTTGTAAAATGCAGCAATCGAACTGCCGGGAGCAAGCGTTCCAAGCGAAATGCCTGCGTTCATTCCCGGAGAAACTTCCGTTGCGATTGCGACAGTCTTTCGCGGACTTCAGTCCACATAGAGCGCTCCTTGCGGAATGAGCTCCGTAAGTTTAATCTCGGCGGGCCAATTCCCTTTATTGGTGACCTCCACCCGACATTCCGCCGTATCCCCCATCTCGAGTTCGTTCGGATCTACACTGGCCTGCAGCTGAATTAAAGGGAAGACAAGCTCGGTTTCCGACGTATTGGAAACGGCTGTTTTCTGAACTAACCGTCCGTCCGGGAGCCGAAATGTAAAATGGACGTTAGCCGCGTATTGAATAATGGGTATGAACGTTGTCGTGATGTGGGGAATGCTTACTTCGAACGCTACCAACGCTTGCGAACCGGCTTTAATCACGCCGAGACGTATGCTGTCTGAAGGTTTTGCTCCCATGAGGTGTGTCCCGTTTACGTAAATGCTGTCCCAGACGAATAAAGTTTCCTTGGGGATCACTAAGGACAGCACGGCCTCCACGGCTAAGGTACCGTTATTGCTCACGATGATTTCATACTTTAACGTGTCACCGAGCGTTGCACGGTCATCATTGACTGAGCTGATGACGGATAAGCCCGGATCGAATACCTGTAGCTTGACGGTATTTGTTTGCGCGGTTAGGGATTGTTCGCCTACGGTATATTGAATATCGGCTTGACTGACAATCTGCGAATCGGATGGCATTTCTATGACATGCAGGCGGAACGAAATGTGCAGGAAAGCCCCTGGCGCAAGGGCGCCGATCGGAATGCCCGCTGTCGGATCCAATGAGGGAGCATGGATATCGTCAAGCACGACGCTTCCGGGAACCCACTGGGCTCCCGGAGGCAGCGGCATTCGAACCAGCAGGTCCTGGATCGTTTCATTGCCTTCGTTAATTAAAGTGATCCCGTATGTCACGTTATCCCCTATAAATGTGTACTCCGTACTTGCTCGGAGAAAAGAGGAGAGCAGATACGATTTGACCGGAATGGTTACATAATTGGACATCGCGCTGCCCGAAACTACTCTTCCTTCTTCCGTCAAAAAGGTATAGCGGGCTTCAGCTTGATTCCTTAGCTGCAAACCCGCGGGAATCGAAATAACGATGACTTGAAACACAATCTCGGCAAGCCTTTGGACCTGAACGGTACCGAGAGGAATGCCCGATACCGGGTCAATCCCCGGCATCGGCACACCGTCGAGCAGCACACTGTTAGCAATAAAGGAGGTTCCTGCGGGCAGAGCATCAACTAGCGTTACCTGAGCGGATTTATTGCCGGTATTGGTTAGCGTAATACGGTAGGTAATGATTTGCCCGAGCGAAGCTTCCGCAGCCAAGGCAGATTTATTCAGCGTCAAAATGGGGCCGACTAGCGGAGTGACAACCGTGTTGGAATAGGCCACTTGCTCCGCTCCCGCAGTATGAAAACGAACCAGCGATTGGTTTTGCAGCAGTCGGTTCGTTATCGTGTCGGGTGTCATATCGTGGTTACCTGTACATTGAAGGTGACGGTGGAGGAGGCGCCGTTAGCTATTGTTCCTATCGGTATTCCCGTATTAGGATGGGCTGCAGGCCGGGATACGCCGTCTACGACGACGCTGCCGTCGACGAAGACGGTACCTGCCGGAATAGGGTCGATCAGTACGACGTTATTGACCGGCTCTATGCCGTTGTTGGTCACGACAATCGTATAAGTAATCACATCTCCAACGACGGCATCGACGGCATTCGTGCTCTTGACAACCGATACATCCGGAGCGGAGACCGGGATGACGAGCACGTTGGAATTGACAGATCCCGTCAAGAGACGACCATCCGGCGGCGAATACGTGTAGGAAGCCGTTGCCTGGTTCACAAGCTGTTGAGGCGACGGCAATGAATCTACCGTAACCTCGAGCGTCACGGTCACGTTGACGGTAGCGCCGGCTGGTACGTTCCCAAGCGGAATGCCTGTGCTGGGATCGACTCCCGGCTGCGGAACGCCGTTAATCAGCAAGCTGTTGGGCACGATCGCCCATGTTCCGCTGGACGAACGTCCGTCCGGTATGGTGAAGGTATAGGTGCCCGAAGCCTGATTCGAAAGCTGCTGGCTTGGCGGCAAGGAATCGATGACGACGGAGAAGGTAACCGTCGCGCTGGCCGTAATGATACCCAGCGGTATGCCTGCCGAAGGATCGGCTCCGGGCACCGGACTTCCATTTAGAAGCACGCTGTTAGGAACTAATGTCGTACCGACCGGAATCGTGTCGCTCAGCGTGACGGAGGCTCCGATGTTGCCCGTATTGTTTAGCTGGATCGTATAAACGACGGTATCTCCGACCGTGGCATTCACCGTATTGGCGCTTTTGGCTGCATTGAAGATCGCTTGATAAACCGGTGTCGATACGGTGTTGGAGAAGGTGACCGCAGAGAAAGCACCTGATGTAAAGCTGACGGAAGATTGATTATTTAAAACGGCAGGCGTAGGCAGTGAAGTTACATTTGCGCTAAATGCGACGGTAACGGTAACTCCCGGCGCGATGGAGCCGATCGTGATTCCTGTGGCCGGATTGGCATCCGGACGGGCCACAGAGTCCACCGTAACCGACCCGGGGACTAAAGCCGTACCGGCAGGCAAGGGGTCCGTAAAGACGACATTATTTACCGTTTCAATGCCGGCGTTCGTGATCGCCGTGCTATAGACGAGAACGTCGCCCACATAAGTTGCCGTTGTCGGAGTGCTCTTGACGACGGTAACATTCGGGGCGGATAAAGGAATTGTGACCGTGTTGGAAAGAGCCGACCCGTTATGTACCGTCCCGTTCGGCAGTGTGAACGTATAGGCAGCAGATCCCTGGTTTACCAATTGCTGAGGTGTCGGCAAGGTGTCGATAACGACGGAAAACATCACGGTGGTCGTCGCTCCGCCTGCGATGCTGCCCGCATTGATGCCCACGGACGGATCGGCGCCGGCGGCAGAGGAGCCGTTGATAATGACGCTGTTGGGAACGAAAGTCGTACCGGCAGGGATCGTATCCGTCAATGTGATCTGGGCGGGATAATTTCCCGTGTTATTGACAATCAACGTATAGGTTACCGTATCGCCTAAGGTGGCGTTGCTTGTACTTGCGCTCTTGGCGACCGCAATGATGGGTTGAAATACTGGCGTTAAAGTCGTATTGGAGAAGGCAGTCCCCGAGAAGGCGCCGGATGTGAAGCTGACTGCCGCCTGATTGCTCAGTTGACCTGTTTCCGGGATGGCCGTGACCGTAATATTGAAGGTGACCGTGACGGAGGCGGAAGGTGCGATGGAGCCCAGAGCAATACCTGCATTGGGATCCAAGGATGAAGGAACCCCGTTAATCGTTACGCTCCCCGGGACGAACGCCGCGCCGGAAGGAACCTTATCGCTCAGCAGCACATTGCTGACCGCCTCAATCCCGCCGTTGCTTACCGTTACAGTGTACGTGATCGTATCGCCAACGGCGGCGGCTGTTGTCGGCGTGCTTTTGGCAACAGATACATTTGTGGCCGACACTGGAAACGTAACGATGTTGGATACGGCCGAGCCGGTTAGGGTACGTCCGTCAGGAGGCGTGTAAGTATACGTGGCGGACGCCTGATTGCTGATTTGCTGAGGTGCAGGCAAGGAAGTAACGACAAAAACGAATGTGACGATGACGCTGGCGCCGGGCGCCACCGTGCCTACATTAATGCCCGTAGCTGGCGAGCTTCCCGGCTGTGGAACACCGCCGACAATGACGCTGTTCGGGCTGAAGGTCGTTCCGTCAGGCACCGTGTCGGTTAAAGTGACGACAGCGGGCAAGTTGCCGGAGTTGCTGACATTCACGGTATACGTAATCGTATCGCCAATCGTTGCGTTGCTGGTGCTTGCGCTTTTCGCAAGAGTAATCTGCGGTTGAGTGACCGGTGTCACCGTTACGTTGGATGAAGAAGAGCCTGAAAACGTACCGGACGTAAAACTTACCTTCGATTGGTTGCTGATCTGCGAAGGAATCGGCATGGTAATCTTCACCTCGAATGTTATGGTAACCGCCGCGCCAGGAGCCAGGGTACCGATTGGGATGCCGGCGGACGGATCTGCGTTTGGCCTGGAGGAGCCATTCACAAATACGCTTCCGGTGATAAAGCTCGTATTCCCGGGAAGGGAATCGCTGAAAATGACGTTATTGACGTTGGTAATCCCGTTGTTCGTTACAATGGAAGTAAAGGTCAGCGTATCGCCGGTAACCACATTAGCGGCGCTTGCGCTCTTGGTTACACTGACGTTAGGCGAGGATACGGGGATGGTTACGCTATTGGAAGTTTTTGTGCCATTAAGTTGTCTCGTATCCGGCAAAGTGAACGAATAAGCCGCCGACGCCTGATTCACCAACTGCCGCGAAGCGGGCAGCGATGTGATCGTAACGACGAAGCTCACGGTTACCGTAGCTCCGGGAGCAACCGATCCGACAGGAATACCCGTCACCGGACTGACTCCTGGCAGCGGCGTATTGTCGATGAGCACACTGTTTGCGGCAAAGGCTGCGCCGTCCGGAATGTTGTCGGTCAAATTGACATTGGCGGCAATATTGCCTGAATTGCTGATCTGAATCGAATAATTAAACGTATCTCCGACCGTGGCATTGGAGGTGCTTGCGCTTTTCACGACCGTGAAGATCGGCTGATACACCGGGGTGACGACTGTGTTCGACAGCGAATTGCCCGACAAAGCGCCGGATGTAAACCCGACGCTGGCTCGATTGCTAAGCTGGGCCGGATCAGGAAGCGAAACGACCGCGACTTGGAAGGTGATGGTTACTGCACTACCCGCGTTCATTGTACCGATCGAGATGCCTGAAGCGGGATTGGCTGCCGTTGCAGGGGTCCCGTTAATCGTTACGCTGCCTGCTACAAAGACGGCTCCGGACGGGATGGGGTCCGATACGACTACATTATTGACGGCTTCAAAACCGTTGTTGGCCACGACAACCGTATAGGTCAGCAGATCATTGACGGCCGCGGCCGTAACGTTGACTGTCTTAGTGACGGCTACATTGGGTGCCGAGGCCGGAATGCTTATTGTATTGGAGCTGCTGGCGCCGGATAAGCTCCGTCCGCTCGGCATCCGATATGTATAGCTTCCCGACGCTGTATTCGTGACAAAAGCGGGGGAGGGGAGCGAATTTAAGAGAAACTGAAACGTTACCGTCACCGTGGCGCCTGCGGCAACCGTCCCCAAAGCGATGCCGCTGACAGGAGAAGCGCCGGGCTGTGCCGTGCCGTTCACGGTCACACTGTTGGGAACGAACGATGTTCCGGCCGGAACCGGATCGGTTAAAGTGACGGAAGCGCCAATATTGCCCGTGTTACTCACTACCGCCGTGTAGGTAATCGTATCGCCAACCG
Source organism: Paenibacillus oleatilyticus (assembly GCF_018998565.1). GTDB lineage: Bacteria > Bacillota > Bacilli > Paenibacillales > NBRC-103111 > Paenibacillus_G > Paenibacillus_G oleatilyticus. Next base: position 374,869 of record NZ_JAHNZO010000002.1, read on the forward strand.
TCGCATGGTTCAAGTTGGCGCTTTTGCTGATCCCCAGGATCGGCACATAAACGGGAGTGGTTGTGATATTGGATAAAGACAATCCGGTAAAAGTACCCGAACTATACGATACGGACGATTGGTTCAGCAGTTGGGCAGGATTGGGAAGCGAGCTGACCGTCACTTGAAAGGTTACGGCCGAGGAGCTTCCTGCCGGTATCGTTCCTACCGCAATACCGCTGGCGGGATTGGCCGAAGACTTGCCGGCTCCGCCAACCGTTACGCTTCCTGCCACAAACGCAGTTCCCGAAGGTATGGCATCGGTCAGCACGACATTCGATATTGATTCGAGCCCGTTATTAGTAATAACGGAGGTGTAGGTCAGCGTATCGCCAACCGAAGCATCCGTATTGCCGACACTTTTCACGACGGTTGCGCTTGGCAGCCGGACAGGAATCGTGAGTGTATTGGATGACGCCGATCCGCTTACCGTGCGCCCGTCCGGCGGGCTGTAGGTATACGCGGCCGTCGCCTGATCAACAAGCTGTGGAGGAGATGGCAGCGAGTTCACCAGGACCTGAAAAGTAACGGTCGACGTTCCGCCCGCGGCAATGGTGCCGATAGCGACTCCCGTAGCCGGATTCGCCCCCGGCACGACGACGCCATTCACCCGGAAGCTTCCTGCAACGAACGAGCTGCCGGCAGGAATATTATCGGTAATGGTCGTTGCGGCTCCGATGTTCCCGGTATTGGCGATCTGCAAAGTATAGGTAACCGGATTTCCGACCGTCGCGTTGGCTGTGCTTCCTGTTTTGGTAATCGTCAGGATAGGAGAGTAGACGGTGATGGTTACCGAGTTGGACGGAATAACACCGCTGATGGTCGACCCGCCGGCTACGCTTTGGAATGTAAAAGCTGCATTGGCCGTGTTGACGAGCTGCTGGGTGCCGGGCAGCGAAGTGACTCGGGCCCGGTACGTCACGGTAATCGAGCTGCCGAAGTTCAACGAACCGAGCGGGGCGCCTGCCGTAATGTCATACGTGGACTGAGTCGCTCCACCCACCGTAACGCTCCCAGTAACGAAAGTCAGTCCCGTAGGAAGCGCATCGGACAAGACGACGCTCGCCGCGTTGGCAGTACCGGTATTGCTGATGACAGCCGTATACGTAATCGTATCTCCTACGATAGCTCCGGAGACGTTGGCGCTTTTGACGACATTGATTTTCGGCGCGTTGATATCGACTTGAATGGCATTGCCGTTGACGACGTAGGCGTCTCCTGAAGTCGTCAGGCTTAAGACGGCTGAAGACTGGTTGTTTACAAGTCTGGCGGAAATATCGACATTCGTAATATCCCAGCCTTGGCGCCCTCCGACAATATTGCTTCCCGGAGCTCCGTTCGTCTGATTCCGGGTACCGAACGTCCCTGTCGTATCCAACTGGCCGGAATCATTATTGATTTGCGAAGCGAAAAAGTTGTTGGCAAAGTTGTTAGGACCGGACAGGGCGGATAGAGAGGACGAAGCGGGCCCGAATAAGGCCTGATCGCCGCTGCGGTTAGCGTCGCCTTCTTGCGCGCTGAATAAAGCGCGGCCTCCGAGCGCTCCGGATATCGGCGTAGCAAATCCGGTTAACGTCGTTAGGACGGGGCCGGAAGAAGCTTGCACCAGAACGGCTCCGGCGCGAATGGACATATTGCGGAACGGAAGCGACGGATTCTGGTAAATAACACCCAATGTCCAACCGGCGTGGTTCGCTGTCGAATCTCCGGGAATTACGATGGTTCCGACGACGCCGCCGGTCGTATACGTGCCTGCTCCACCTTGCTGAACGAGCGTGGTGACATTAGAGGAGCGGACATAAGCAGACGCTCCGTTCCCCAGATCGACTTGGTTGCTTGTTGCGGAATCCGGAGTAACGCTGAAACTCCCGGCGGGTGTAATCAATGTGACCGGATTGTTGATGGCGGAAGTCAGATTTACGTTGCCGTTGATATATGTGCCGCCCCAAATCAGTTCTGCATACAGCACGGTACTGCCGGCAGGAAGGTTCAGTATAGCTGCCGAGCTGTTGCTCTGATAAGCGCTTGTCGTGCCGTTAGGGTAAGTTCCGTAGGCGACGGCCGTGTTCGTCGTAACAAATGCCCCGATACTGTCCTGAGTTCCCGGCACTCCAGCGACATCGGACCTGCTTAGCCCGAGCGTGTTACCGGTAAACGTTATAGCCCCGGTTGCATTGAATGTAGCGCGAACGATAAGAGGAATGGATGTCACCTCCTTACAAGAAGATTACGTGGAGTGATTCCGGCAAGCTGGTTGATCATCCATTTAAACCATCTTTAAAGATCTATGGTTCCTATTTCAATTATTGTTTGTCTACAAAAAAATTTCAAAAATTATGGTACTCTCGACGCAGATCCGCCGCATGATTCGGCTCGGGAAGGACTCCACGGCTCATCTGCTCCAACTCATCGTCCGATACAGGCTCTTTAATGACAACGAAATGGTACATGATCTCCTGCACAACATTGGCTTGCAGCGTTTTCAAGACTTCCAGCTCCTCGAGCTCATAGAGCGGCGGGACAAAAGGAATCTGGTAAAACAGCTCCATGCGCAGCAAACGAAAATCGTAGGGCGGAGGCGCTTCCGGCCCATAGGCGTACAACTCAGGGCAAATCGCTCCCTGGGAAGGCTGAAAGAAGGAAGCGGTAAGATAGCGCGGCGTATACTCATCAAATTTGTGCTTGAGCGACGGATTGGATACATGAGCGAAGCTGTGAGCGTAAGGAGCCAAAATACAGACAACGGCTTTATGAATGCACAATCGGTATAACTCTGTCATGAGAGCTTCGAAGTTATGAACATAGGGGAGGGAGCGGCTGGCCATGACGAATTCGACAGAATTATCGGGGAGGGGAAGGGGGGCATTCAAATCGCACACCATGTCGACTCCGGGAAGAATTCTATTATCGATTCCCCAAAAGCCCGGATGCTTGTTCAGGCCGCAGCCAATATCGATTTTCATCCAGATCACTCTCCGATCTGAGAACTTGTTGGAGGACGGCTCCAAATTTATAAGTGTAACGGATAGAACCTTATCCTATTGTACGTTTGCACTTCATGAGCCGCATGGATGATTATCATGAAGTGCAAGATTCATCTGTGAAAAAACAAAAAAATGGATTTACATTAGACATTTATATAAGTAACTGATATAATTTTGCCCATGGAACCTAAAACGAACTTAACTGATCTGAACGTGAGCGACTTCGCTATGGCGTTCGAAGAATTGACGAGGCTATTCATTCGAATGCCGTCCATTGAAAAGCTAAGCTTCACCACGCTATCCGTGTTACACACCCTATCTCTTAGAAGCCCGATGAGGCTGAGCGAGTTGATTGCGACGGAACAAGTAACGCAATCCGCAATTACACAGCTGGTAATTCGGCTCGAGCGCGATGGGCTGGTGGAGCGCCGTCCCGATCCGAGCGACGGTCGTGCGGTGCTCGTCCACATCACACCGCAAGGGGTAAGCGTCATCGATTCACGCCGGTCCGAACGCATAATGCGGATCGCCAAGCTTATTGAAGGGCTCTCTCCAGAGGAAAGAGGTGCCATCGCATCCGCACTGCCTGCATTGACACGCCTTGCCGAGCTTGGAAACGAATAGCCTAACTATCTACAATGGTCCAAGGAGGAGTACTCGTGACAGAATCTCTTTTCCCGCTTGAACCGACTCCTATCTACGTGCCGGACGATCTGCTGGCAGATTTGAGAGCCCGGCTGAAATTGACCAGATGGCCCCTCGATGCCGGAAATGACGACTGGTATTACGGCGTCAGCCGGCGCTACCTTGAGGAACTGGTCGACTACTGGATCAACGAATTCGACTGGCGCAAATCCGAGGCCGCGATCAACGTCTACGAACATTACAAAGTAAATGTTAACGGCGTTCCTGTGCATTTTATGCGCAAGCCCGGCGTAGGACCGAACCCGATTCCGCTGATTTTGACCCACGGCTGGCCGTGGACGTTCTGGCATTGGTCCAAGGTGATCGATCCGCTTGCCGACCCCGGCGCATTCGGGGGGGATCCTGCAGAGGCCTTCGACGTGATCGTGCCATCGCTTCCCGGCTTCGGGTTCTCAACGCCGCTGCCGAACAATCCGGATATGAACTTCTGGAAGGTCGCGGATCTATGGCACGTGCTCATGACGAAGGTTCTCGGTTATGATAAGTACGCCGCCGGGGGATGCGATATAGGCGCCCTTGTAACGGGCCAGCTCGGACATAAATATAGCAGCGAGCTCTACGCAATCCACATCGGGTCCGCACTAAAGCTGAGTTTTTTCAACGGCGATCGCGCCTGGGATTTCTCCGGAGGGCAGCCTATTCCTGACGATATCCCTGAAAGCATACGGAGTGAGATCTTGAAGTTCGATCGTCGTTTCGCGTCGCATCTCGCCGTACACGTGCTCGATCCGAGTACGCTCGCTTACGGGCTGAGCGATTCCCCGGTAGGCATGCTTGCATGGATTCTGGAGCGATGGGCCAAATGGAGCGACAATGGCGGAAACGTCGAGCGTGTCTTTTCGAAGGACGATTTGCTTACTCACGCGACGATCTTCTGGGTGAATAACGCCATCGAAACTTCCATTCGCTTCTACGCGAACGCCAACCGTTACCCGTGGGGACCGTCTCACGACCGGTGGCCGGTTGTAGAATCGCCTACCGGCATTACGTTCGTAGGCTATGAGAATCCGCCGGGCATTACGACCGAAAATCGGGTTCGGCACTTTCTGGACAGCGACCGCGCGTCCTGGTACAACCATGTCAATATCGCCGTTCACGACCGCGGCGGCCACTTTATCCCCTGGGAAATTCCGGACCAGTGGGTTGACGACTTGCGCCGTACCTTTCGGGGACGCAGATAAGCGAATATCTCGCATCCTACATGGACATCCGTTTTCAAAAGACGGGGTGTCCATTTTTTTCATCCCAAGTTCGCTGAATCGCGAAGCTGTAGAAGGTATGCGCGGCTGTCGGCAGATAACGGCCCATGATTCTCGATATGCCGGTCGTCATGGTGCAGTGGGGCTCGGTCAGGTTTAGAACATGAAGCCGATCCTTTAATAGCTCAGAGAATTTTTCCCAAAGGGGCTTCGGGATAAACGAGATGCCAAGACCGAGACTCACCATTTCTCCGATGACGACGGAATCGTTTCCCTCAAACGAGATTTTGGGGGCAAAGCCGGTTTGCCGACAAAGCTTTTCCAGCCAATTCGACGAATCGTAGCTCGTGTTGCTGCTAATAAATCGTTCGCCCGCGACTTCCATCAGCCGTATTTCTTGACGATGCACAAAGCGTTCCTCTCTTGGCACTAGCAACAATAACTCTTCCGAAAATAAAGGGTCCCATTGGACATCAGGGCCTTCTAATGGCTCGGAAGAAATGCACATGTCGACCTCGCCTTTTTCCAGCAATTGATACATATTGATGTCGCTTCGCAAATACTGACGTATCCGGATATCCGGGTATTGACGCAGAAAGGCCGACACCAGACTCGGAAATAAGCTGACGTTTGTGGTGGCAATGGAGACCGAGAGATTTTCGATCCGGGCCATGTCATTGATTTTCTTCTTGGCTTGATCCAGCTCCAGAAACGACTGCTCCAGATGGGCAAGAAAAATTTCGCCATATCGATTCAGCCGAATATGACGTCCCTTTCTTTCAAATAAGGGAACGCCGATATCTTCTTCCAATCGGGAGATCGTTCTGCTGAGCGCCGGCTGGGTAATGTTCAATTCCTCGGCCGCCTGTGTCATGTGCTCCAATCGGGCTACGGTTTGAAAATAACGAAGCTGCTGCAGTTCCATTGCCTTACTCCATTCATTGTTTCAATGTAATGAATTGATGTCCAATTATATATTGGATATTATGGATCGTCGCGGTTAAAATAAACCCATACTTTCGAATAAGTTTTCGAAGGGACAAAAAAATAACTTTTCTTCCGAATGCTCCTTTAGGGTAATTTTTGTTATCCATGTTGGGGAATATTAACTACAAAAAGAGGGAGGTTTCTTTATGGAAAATCTGATGCCGATCCCCCAGCCCAAAACCTATGGCGTTCTAGGAAATATTCCGTTAATCGATAAGGATTCGCCTACGTTATCTTTCTGTAAGCTTGCTGACGAGTACGGTCCTATTTTCCGATTCGAGGCATTGGGAAGATCCGTTTATATCATCTCCGGACCCGACTTGGTGGCCGATGTATGCGATGAATCGCGTTTTGACAAAGCGATAGGGCATCTGCTGAAAGTACGCGATTTTGCCGGAGACGGACTGTTCACCAGTCTGACGGAAGAGCCGAATTGGAAAAAGGCGCATGCGATTCTGATGCCTTCCTTTAGCCTTCAAGCCATGAAGGGCTACCATGACATGATGGTGGATATCGCTGTGCAGCTTGTCCAGAAATGGGCGCGCCTCAATCCGGACGAAAGCATCGACGTGCCGGACGATATGACACGGCTTACCCTGGATACTATTGGCTTATGCGGCTTTAACTATCGTTTCAACAGCTACTACCGGGAAACGCCAAATCCTTTTATTGTCAGTATGGTTCGGTCTCTGGACGAAGCGATGCATTACGGCAACAGGCTGCCGATTCAGAACATGCTGATGGTGAAAACCAAACGCCAGTACGAGCAAGATATTCAATCGATGTTCTCCTTGGTCGATAAAATCATCGCCGAGCGCAAGGCAAAAGGGGATCAGGGAGAAACCGATTTGCTCGCCCGAATGCTGACCGCCAAAGATCCCGAGACCGGTCAACAGCTGGACGATCAAAATATTCGTTACCAAATTATCACGTTCCTGATCGCCGGACATGAAACCACGAGCGGACTGTTGTCATTTACGATTTACTTTTTATTAAAGCATCCGGAAGTATTAAAAAAGGCTTACGCCGAAGTGGATGAAGTGCTAACAGACGCAACGCCAAAGTACGAGCAAGTTCTGAAGCTGAAATATATCCGAATGATTTTAAACGAGTCTTTGCGTCTATGGCCGACGGCTCCCCAATTTAGCCTGTTCGCCAAGGAAGACACCGTCATCGGAGGAAAGTATCCGATTAAGAAAGGCGAGGCCGTCTCCATTGTTTTGCCCAAGCTTCACCGGGATAAAGGGGTATGGGGGGACGATGCGGAACAATTCCGGCCGGAACGGTTTGAAGACCCTGCCAAAATACCGAACCATGCTTATAAACCGTTCGGGAACGGGCAACGAGCCTGTATCGGCATGCAGTTTGCGCTTCACGAAGCGACTTTGGTGCTCGGGATGATCCTCCAGCAATTTCAATTGCTCGATCCTTTGAACTACCAGTTGAAAGTCAAACAGACGCTGACGCTGAAGCCGGACGATTTCAAGATCCGTGTTCAATTGCGAGACAGGAAAATAGCCGCTGCGTATCCAAGCAAAACGGGAGAAGACCTTACCCAAGCTCCCAACCCTGAAAAACAAGCGCAGCAAGCTTCCGTCCTCGGAGTGAACAACCGACCGCTGCTCGTGCTTTACGGCTCCAATATGGGAACGGCGGAACGCCTCGCCAAAGAACTGGCGGACCTCGCCCGTTTGCACGGTATCCGAAGCGAAGCGGCGGCATTGAACGATCGGTTGGGCCATTTACCGAAGGAAGGCGCTTTAATCATCGTCACCTCTTCATATAACGGGAAACCGCCGGGCAATGCACGACAGTTCGTTCAATGGCTGGAGCAGGTCGAAGCGGGCGAGCTTAGCGGCGTGCATTATTCCGTATTTGGCTGCGGTGACCACAACTGGGCCTCGACGTATCAGGAGGTGCCGAGATTCATTGACGAACAGCTCGCTGCCAAAGGTGCGACAAGGTTCTCCCTTCGTGGGGAGGCTGATGCGAGCGGCGACTTCGAAAAGCAGTTTGAAGCGTGGAAAAGTCAAATGTGGACCGATGCGATGAAGACGTTCGATCTCAAACTGAACGAAAATGCGGAAAAAGAACGGAACACCCTGAACATTCAGTTTGTCAGCGGCTTTGCCGAGACGCCTCTCGCTCAATCGTACGATGCGGTTCACGCGACAGTCGCGGAAAACCGCGAGCTTCAGCAGCCTGGCAGCGGACGCAGCACGCGGCATATCGAGATCGAAATGCCGGAGGAGGTTACGTATCAAGAGGGCGATCACCTTGGCGTCTTTCCAAGCAACAGAAAAGAGAATGTCGGCCGTATCCTGCGGCGGTTCGGTTTGAGTGAGAAGGATCAAGTGATTTTGACGGCAAGCGGAGTCAGCGCATCCCATCTGCCTTTAGACCGGCCCGTATTGCTCTCGGACCTGCTTAGCCATAATGTGGAGCTGCAGGAGGCGGCAACCAGAGCCCAGATCCGTGAGGTCGCCGCTTTTACGGTTTGTCCTCCGCATAAGCGCGAACTGGAAGCTTTGTTGGAAGAGGGGACCTACGAAGAGCAGATATTGAAGAAACGGATCACAATGCTTGACCTGGTTGAAAAATACGAAGCCTGCGAAATTCCGTTTGCGAAGTTTTTGGAACTGCTGCCTCCGCTCAAACCCAGATATTATTCGATATCCAGTTCCCCTCGGATGAACGCGGGCCGGGCCAGCATTACGGTAGGCGTCGTCCGCAGTCCGGCTTGGAGCGGACAAGGGGAATATGTCGGAGTCGCCTCGAATTACTTGGCGGAGCGTCAGCCAGGAGAGGACGTTGTTATGTTTGTTCGTACGCCGGAATCCGGCTTCCAGCTCCCTGACGATCCGCAGACTCCCGTGATTATGGTAGGGCCGGGGACAGGGATAGCGCCATTCCGCGGATTCCTGCAGGCACGAGCGCAACTGAAGCGGGAAGGAAAGTCGCTGGGCGAAGCCCATCTGTATTTCGGCTGCAGGGACGAAGCGGATTATATTTACCGGGAAGAGCTTGATCAATACGAAAGAGACGGCGTGGTTACGCTTCATACGGCTTTTTCCCGCAAGGAAGGCGTACCCAAAACGTACGTACAGCATTTGATGGCGAACAATGCAGCGGAGTTAATCCGCATTCTTGATGCCGGCGGGCGGCTTTACGTATGTGGTGACGGCAGCAAAATGGCGCCCGATGTCGAAAACGAGCTGCAGAAAGCTTATCAGGCCGTCCATGGAGTTGAGCAGCAAGAAGCGGAAAAATGGCTGGAACGTCTTCAGTCGAACGGCAGCTATGCCAAAGATGTCTGGGCGGGGATCTAAATCTTATGATAAAAGTCGCATATTGCGGCTTTTTTTTAATTCCAAGATGCGCGAAACTTGTCCAAATACCGTTTTATTCAATATAATAGGGGAAGGACAAAAAAATAAGAAAGAGAAAGCGGGTACCAGTATGGGACGTAAGTGGAATAATATTAAAGAGAAAAAAGCATCGAAGGACGCCAGCACGAGTCGGGTCTATGCGAAGTTCGGAGTTGAGATTTATGTAGCGGCGAAGAAGGGCGAACCTGATCCGGAATCCAATCAAGCTTTAAAATTCGTGCTCGAACGAGCCAAAACATATAACGTACCGAAAGCGATCATCGACCGTGCGATTGAGAAGGCGAAAGGAAACTCGGAAGAGAGCTATACGGAGCTTCGCTATGAGGGATTCGGTCCGAGCGGCGCTATGGTCATCGTCGACACGCTCACCAATAACGTAAACCGTACTGCCGCGGACGTACGTTCGGCTTTCAATAAAAGCGGCGGAAGCATGGGAGTCAGCGGTTCCGTAACTTATATGTTCAGTCCAACGGCCGTCTTTGGGGTCGAGGGGAAGACATCCGACGAAGTTTTGGAGCTATTGATGGAGGCAGATGTAGACGTTCGGGATATTGCAGAGGAAGAGGAGTCGGTTATCGTCTATGCCGAGCCGGATCAGTTTCATGCCGTCCAATCCGCGTTCAAGCAGGCGGGCATTACGGAATTTATCGTTGCCGAACAGACGATGCTGGCGCAAAATTATGTGACTCTTTCGGGAGACGCTCTGGTGCAGTTCGAGAAATTGGTCGATGCTCTCGAAGATCTGGAGGATGTTCAACAAGTTTATCACAATGTGGATCTGCCTGAGGAATAAGCTTTGTATGCATTTTCCTTTCAGTGTAAGAACTGGATTTCATGAAAGACCGCGTAATTTGCGGTCTTTTTGTGTTATGGAAAAAGTTGCTCGTCCAGTTAGAGCGATTCCATCTATTGCCACCGCATTTGGAATTGTAGTACGATCATAGGGAACCAAGTAATGGAAAAAATAGCAGCTCATACTTCAAGAGAACAGGAGTGTTATTGCATGCTGACGCCACTGAAGAATAAGACGGTCGTCGTGACCGGAGCCAGCAAAGGAATCGGCAAAGGAATTGCCAAAACCTTCGCAGAGAAGGGGGCGAAGGTCGCCGTCGTCGCACGCAGCCTGACGAAAGCGGAGGAAACCGTGGTGGAAATCCGGGAGAACGGAGGCGTTGCTCATGCCTTCGAAGGCAATGTCGCCGATTTGGAATCGATGAAGCGCGTTGCGAACGAGACGGCCGGTATGTTCGGAGGGATCGACGTGCTGTGCGCCAATGCGGGTATTTTTCCGAATGCGCCGATTGAGGAAATGACCGGCGAGCAGTGGGATGAGGTGATGAACACGAATGCGCGCGGGACGCTGTTTTCCCTTCAGGCTTGCCTGCCTTTCCTGAAGCAAGCGGAATATGGCCGCATCATCGTTACCTCTTCGATTACAGGGCCGGTTACCGGCTATGCCGGATGGTCGCACTACGGCGCGAGCAAAGCTGCGCAGCTTGGATTCATGCGCAGTGCGGCGCTCGAGCTTGCGCGTTACAACATTACGATTAACGCCGTGATGCCCGGCAACATTATAACGGAAGGGCTGGAAGGCCTTGGAGATAATTATTTGCAGGCGATGACGGCTTCCATTCCGCTCAAGCGGCTCGGAAGCGTCGAAGATATCGCTTACGCCGCTGTCTTTTTAGCTTCGAAGGAGGCCGGCTTTATTACAGGCCAAACGATCGTCGTCGATGGCGGGCAGATACTTCCGGAAAGTCTGGAAGCGATGGGCTGAACTCATGTATATCACGACCGTTTATCGGTATTCCACCGGGAAACGGTCGTTTTATTTTTTGCCGTTGACTTTGCCCTTAGGGTAAGCTGTACAGTGAAATGGAACGAAGTTCGTATCAAAACGGAAAGAATGGAGGTGACCTCTTGCTATCGATTGGAGAATTCTCGAAAATATGCGAAGTATCTACCAAAACGCTTCGGTATTATGAGGAAATCGGATTAATTCGTCCCGATGAAATCAATCCTGAAAACGGCTATCGGTATTATTCCATCGGGCAGCTGCAAAAGATGCTCTTTATTAACCGCCTGAAATCTTATCATTTTTCTCTGGAAGAAATCAGAGCCGTTCTGGAATTGGAAGAGGATCAATCCGAAGAGAAGCTTTATTCTGCCCTTCATCGCAAGAGAAGGGAGCTTCAGGAGAGGCTGCACACTTTGGAGTATACCCTGACCCAAATGAGCAATGACCTTTTAAACCTGGAGAAGGGCATCCCCATGATGTCATACCTGGACAAGATCGAAGTACAGCTTGTGGAAACCCGGTCCATGAATATCCTTTATATGCGCGAGATGTTGAGTCGCGACGACTATGCGGCAGGATATGGGAATTATTTTGGCAGACTCTATGAAAAGATTGCTGCGGAAAAACTCACCTTGCTCGGTACGCCAATGACAATTTATCACAGCCCTGAATACAATCCTGCCGGCAATGATACCGAGTTTGCCATCCCGATCAAGGAGCCTGTAAAAGGAACAAGGGATTTGCCCGGAGGCCTTTGTGCGAAAGCTGTGTTAAAGGGTTCCTACCCGGAATTGACATCGCTGTATGCCAAGCTGAGGGAATGGGTGGAAAACGAAGGGTATGCCCTGGTGAAATCCCCCTATGAAGTGTATGTAACCGACCCCAATCAAGCCTCCGGTCCTGAGGAAATGGTGACCGAGGTATATTTTCCCGTAAAGAAAAAATAGAGAGGTGCCTATCATGCAAAGAAACTACTGGCCAACGACACAATGGAAAGCCTTAGAGCCGGCAGCCTTGGGTATGGACTCAAATAAGCTTTCAGCGCTTGAACCAACGATAAAATCCGAGTACAGCAACATCAACGGTATGGTTGTGGTGAGGAATGGATACATCGCTTATGAAAGCTATTATAACGGCTATGGCCCGGACGATCCGCACCATGTAGCGTCTGTAACGAAAAGCATACTATCCGCCCTCATCGGTATTGCCATCGATACAGGATATATTAAGAGTGTAGACCAGAAGGTGCTGGATTTTTTTCCTGAATATGTTCCCGATGCTGCCGATCGGCAGAAACGCGAAATTACCATACGCCATCTTCTCACGATGACGGCTCCTTATCCATTCGAGGACTGGAACGAACCGCTGGACAAGATGTGCATGCAGGCCGACTGGGTAAAATATACGCTGGATATGCTGGGCCAGCAAGGAAGTATTGGGGCTTTTAAGTATTCCACCGCAGGGGCGCATCTACTTTCGGCCATCCTCACCCGCAGCACGGGAACAAGTGCCCGCGCGTTTGCCAACGAGCGTTTGTTTAAACCGATCGGCATGGAAGAAATCCCGGATTACGAAATGAAATCATTCGGATTTGAGGATTTATTCGGGAAACAAGTGAGAGGGTGGGTCAACGACCCGAACGGCAACTCCACAGGCGGATGGGGACTTACGCTAACTCCCCGCGATATGGCACGTTTCGGTTTTCTATGCCTGAACCGTGGCCATTGGGACCATCATCCGATTGTTTCCGACGCGTGGATTGACGAATCAACGGCGATGACCCCCCATAACTACGGTTATTTATGGTGGTTACGCGAAGAGGACGGCATTTCTGCATACTCAGCGCTAGGCGATGGCGGTCATGTCATCTGCTGCATTCCGGAAAAAGACCTGGTCGTAGCCATCGCATCGGAATTCCTCATTCATCCCCGTGACAGGTGGACGCTGATTAAGGAATGGATTGTCCCGGCTGTAATGGACTAAAAATAGCCTTCCCCTTGGAACCGAATAGGAGAGCAACATTTCAAATGATGTGTTGTGATATAACTATACTTGAATTCGGACAAGGAGATGAAGACATGAAGAAGTTGGAGGGCAAAGTCGCTTTAGTCACCGGGGCGAGCAGGGGAATTGGCCGCAGCATCGCATGGCGTCTGGCACAGGAGGGAGCTTTTGTCGCCGTGCATTATGGAAAAAGACGAAATGAAGCGGAGGCCGTCGTTCGGCAGATCGAACAAAGCGGAGGGCGCGCTTGCGCGATTGGCGCTGACCTGAACACGCTTGACGGCGTTCATGAATTATTCGCGGCACTGGATGATGCCCTTAAGAAGCACACGGGCGGCAGCGAATTCGATATTCTTGTCAACAATGCCGGAATCGGCCAAATTGTCAGTCTGGATGAGGCAACGGAGCAATCTTTTGACGAGGTGATGAAAATCAACGTCAAAGCGCCGCTTTTCGTCACCCAGCAAGCACTACCGCGTCTGAAAAACGGAGGAAGCATTATTAATATTTCATCCTTTGTGACGCGCGTAGCCTCCCCAAGCGTGTTCGCCTACAGCATGTCAAAAGGAGCTATCGACACCTTTACCCGCCTTCTGGCTAAACAGCTTGGAGGCCGTAATATTACGGTTAACGCCATTCAGCCCGGAATTATTAATACAGAGATGAATGCCGGGACGCTGCAAAATCCCGATGGGCAGCGATATGCCGCGGGACTTTCAACCTTCAACCGATGGGGAGAACCTGAGGATGTGGCGGATGTTGCCGCCTTTCTCGCTTCGACGGACAGCCGCTGGGTAACCGGTCAATTGCTCGATGTAAGCGGCGGATCTCACCTGTAAAATCTCATTTTATGATGAAAAAAATCACCAATGTTCCTTTAGTGTGAACTGTAACCTCATTTATGGACAGTGTTGAAAAACGGTATTGAAGCCTTAAGCAGCTAGGAGATGACTTCTGAAT
>NZ_JAHNZO010000030.1 GCF_018998565.1 Paenibacillus oleatilyticus
TTGAAACCCGTGAAAATACCGCTAATTCTAATCAAGTTCACGGGTTTCAAGAGCGGCTGGAGGGATATACCCCACCGACGTATGCAGAGAATTTCTACGCGAAGCGGGTTTCTCGACAAACTCAGGGCTCCCGCCCCTCTTCAATCCAAAATGACCGGTTTGTCCGGATCCCGCAGAAACTCGAACATCGTCCGCAGCTGCGCCTCGGTGTTGCGCTCTACCGATAAGACGGGCAGCTCGTCTTCGCCGAAAAAACCGACGGCCGACGTTTCCACCCCGGTCGTGGCGCTCCCTCCGGTAATGTCGCATCGGATAAACAGCTTATAAATATGATACGGCTCCGGCGGATGCCCGTGAAATTTCTTGTCCAGCACGGCAAGCAGCCGCACAGGCTTTGCGTCGAAGCCCGATTCCTCCTTGATTTCCTTGACCGCAACCTCCGACGGCGACAAGCCGATATCCGCCCATCCCCCCGGGAGCGCCCAGACGCCGTCGTGCTTTTCGCGAACCAGCAGAAGCTTCCCGTCCCGGAACACGACGCCGCGAATGTCCACCTTCGGCGTGGCATAGCCGGTATCGCTGGCGAACGTCAGCTTGATTTTTCCGGGGTCCGTCTCCGTATAATGAGCCAGAATGTCGACGCTCATTTGCCGTAAGTCCTCGAACCGCTCCCGATCGTAGACATCCTTCGTGTACGCCAATCCGGTCTGCGCGATTGCTTGAATCTGCTTGGCCCATTCCAACCATCGGTGATTCATAGGACAGCCTCCTTCGTAGCTGTGAAAGGATCGTTCCCTCTCATTATACCTTCCCGACGCCACTGCCTACAATTATTTCCAGACATTCGCCGACCGCCCGTTTGTCCGCTATCGAATTCGGTTGACAAGATTTCCGATTGCGAAGATACTAAAGATACAGAAAACTTTTTTGGTGCTCAAACTATTTTTTTGAAACTCACCGGGTTTGCACACTGAAGGAAAGAAGTGAGACGGATTGGAATCGGTTAAAGAGGAGATCAGCTTCCTCCTTCCCCTGCTTCGCTGCATTGCTGCGCAGTTCGGGGATAAATGCGAGGTCGTGCTGCACGATTTGACACAGGGGTATGAAAGCACGATCGTCGCCATCGAAAACGGCCACATTACCGGAAGGAAGGTCGGCGACTGCGGCAGCAACCTCGGACTCGAAGTGCTGCGCGGCACGGTTACCGACGGAGACCGGTACAACTATATCACGCAGACGAAGGACGGCAAAATTTTGCGCTCGTCGACTACGTATATCAAGAGCGGCAAGGGCGAGACGATCGGAGCTTTGTGCATCAACTTCGATATTTCGGATTTGCTCGTGGCGGAAAATACGATCCGGTCGCTCACCATGCACAGCCTCGATCAGGAGGTCAAGGAAGTGTTCGTGAACGACGTGAACGATCTTGTCGATTATTTGCTGCAGGAATGCCAGAAGTCGATCGGCAAGCCCGTGTCCCATATGGCCAAAGAGGATAAGATCAAGGCGGTGCAGTTTTTGGACGCCCGGGGCGCGTTTCTCGTGAAAAAAGCCGGCGACAAGGTATGTCAATTCCTAGACATTTCCAAGTTTACGCTCTACAACTACCTCGATGAAATCCGGGTAAATCAGGAGCGCAGCGCGGCCCAAAAGTTTTTGTAAGTCCGTAGTCATGGAAACGTACTGCGCCTGCGGGTGCAGCCCTTAGCGATCGAGCGAAGCTCTTGCGGATGATTGGATCACCGCGGGCTTCGCTTGTTGCCGTTTTCTGAAATGGTTTTCATACGACGAATTTCGACAATTTTGTCGATTTTTCAAACTATATGTCTGATTGTGAGGAATTTTACAAAAAAAACAATTGCCGGACTAGGAAAAATGGTGTATATTTCCTACAAGGCCATAGGCTGAATTTTCCATACGATCCTTTTAACATGAAAAAGGCAAACTATTCGAAAGAATAGGACGCAAAACTAGAGGGGCTAAGGTTGCTATCCTATAGCGGCTATGCCAGCCAGCTACCTGTCATCAAGGATAAGAACAAAGGTGACGACATAGCTCTGTCTCCTTTTTTGCTTTTCCGCTCTCTTTTGACAGGCGAACAAAATCTGCTAGACAACGAAGAGGAGGAAAACGAATGCGAGCAAGCAAGAAGAAAATGGCTATTTTGGGAACCGTCGCGGCATTATGCCTCTCTACGGTTTCGAGCGCCGGAGCTGCAAACCGTCCGACGACCATGGCGCCTAGCGGAATGGTCACGACTCAACATTATCTGGCCTCGGCAGCGGCCTTGAAGGTGCTGGAGGACGGCGGCAACGCCGTAGATGCAGCCATCACCGCAGCGGCTACGCTGGCCGTTATTTATCCGCATTACACGAGCATCGGCGGAGACAGCTTCTGGCTGATCTACAACGCCAAAAAGAAAGAGTTAAAAGCGTTGAATGCCAGCGGTCCTTCGAGCGAGAAAGCGACCATCGATTACTATAAAAGCCAGGGCTACAGCAAAATCCCTTCCAGAGGCTACTTGTCGGCTAACACGGTACCGGGCACGGTTTCCGGCTGGTGGGAAGCGTACAATTACGCCGACGAAGAGATCGGCAACAGCAAGCCTTGGCGTTCTTTGCTCAAACCGGCGATCAAATATGCGGAAGACGGGTTCCCCGTTACGCCGAATCAGGTATATTGGACCAACGTCAATCTGGATACGAAGGATGACGAACTGAAGCATTTGCAGCGTTTCGAAGGCTGGGCCAAAACCTACTTGAAGCCTGACGGACAGGCGTACAAAGCAGGCGAGCTGATGAAGCAGCCGGATTTGGCCAAAACGTTAAAGGTCATTGCCAAAAAAGGCGCGGACGGCTTCTATAAAGGCGATGTCGCCGAGAAAATCGTCAAGGACGTGCAAGCGAACGGCGGGCTGCTGACCTTGAACGACTTTGCGAACTACAAAGCCGAGTGGCAAAAGCCGATTTCGACGGACTACCGCGGGTATAAGGCATACAACGTTCCGCCGAACTCGCAAGGCATTGCTTCCCTTTCGATCCTGAATATTTTGAACAACTTCGATGTGAAAAGCTTGGGCGAAGGGACGCCGGAGTACTACCACCTGATCGTAGAAGCGACGAAGCAAGCGTTCGCGGACCGCAACAAGTGGCTGACCGATCCGAAATTTGCCGACATTCCGGTGGATTACCTGCTCTCCTCTGAGCACGGCAAAGAAATGGCGAAACGTATCGATATGAACAAGGCCGCAGCCGACGTCGTGCCGATGGATCCGAAGGGCGATACGACCTGGATGGGCTTCATCGACAAAGAAGGCAATGCCGTATCGTTGATTCAAAGCCATTACTTCGATTACGGTTCGGGGATCGTGGCGAAGGACACCGGCGTTCTGCTTCAGAACCGGGGCAGCTACTTCTCCTTGGATCCTAAGGAAGTCAACCACCTGGAGCCGAAAAAACGCTCGTTCCATACGATCAACCCGGCGATGCTGTTCAAAAACGACAAGCCGTACATGATTTACGGTACCCAAGGCGGCGAAGGACAGCCGCAGACGCAAGCTGCACTTGTTACCCGCATCGTCGATTTCGGCATGCCCGTTCAAGATGCGATCGAAGCGCCTCGTTGGCTGCACGGACGCAACTGGGGATCTTCTTCCAACGATTTGAAGCTGGAAGGGCGCATTTCGAAAAGCGTTCAGGATGAGCTGATCCGTCGCGGTCATCCTGTCAAAATGATAGACGATTATACTGATGCGGTCGGGCAATCGGGAGTCATTCTGATTGATCCGGAAACGAACGTGAAATTTGGCGGAGCCGACCCGCGCGGTGAAGGGGCGGCACTCGGATACTAACCGTCTTACGGACTGCCGACTCTATGCTCAGCAGTCCGTTTTTTCTTTGCAGCAAGCCTGCGCAAAATTACCGAAGTAAGCGAGGATGAGATGATGGAGGAACATGGTAAGCCGCAGACGCAAGCCGGACAATTCGGCAAGCTGACCGGGTGGTTCAGCAAAAAGCTGAAAAATAAAATGATCGCCTGGTTTTTGATCGTATCGCTTGTGCCGGTCCTGTCGATTTCCTATTATATTTCCAAGACGAGCTCGGCGGAATTGATCAAGAAGCAGTCCGAATCGTACGAAAAGCTGGTGGTCAGCACCGCGACGCTGATCGATCAATACATATCCGAACGTATGTCCGAAGTGAAAATATTGGCTTCCACGACCGATATCCGGTCGAACGATGCGGCGGCGAAGACCAAGTTTATCAAAAACTTTACGGAAAGCACCAAAGTGTTCGACGGCAACACCTTTATTTCTCCTAACGGCATCGTAACGGCCGACACCATCGAAGCCAGCATCGGGGTTAATTTGGGGGAAAGACCGTTTTTCAAAAACGGTTTGCAAGGAAAATCGACGTACACCGAGGTATTGCTGGCCAAAACGACCGGCAAACGCTCCATTATTGTAGCCACACCCGTTAAAGACGCTAACGACGCGGTGATTGGCGTGCTTACCGGACTTGTCAATTTCGAGGGCTTTATGGATAAATACGTGAAGCCGCTAATGATCAATGACGGAGAAGGTTATCCGATTGTCGTGGATTCCAACGGAATTATTCAGCTGCATCCCGTGAAGGAGCTCGTCGGCAAAAGCGTGGCCGATTCCGGCGTCTCGCCGCTGCTGGCGGATATTCTGAAAGTCGGAAACAAGCAAGCGGGCTCGACCACCTACACCGACGGCGGCAAAACCTACATGGTCGCCTATTCCCCAATTGCGCAGACGGGGTACGGCCTGTATCTTCATTTGCCGGTAAAAACGATCACGGCGGAAGCCTCGAAGATCGAGCAGAACGTCCTGATCATCCTGCTGATCGTGGTTGCTCTGGTTGTTGTGGTGGCTTATTTGCTGGGCAGACAAATTTCGAGACCGATTGCGGAGATGGCCGCCGTTACCAAGCGGGTTGCCGACGGGAACTTAAAGGTCGAGCCTTTGCCAATCCGCACGCAGGATGAAGTGGGACAATTGGCCCAGTCGGTCAATACCATGGTGGAGAGTCTGCACACCTTCGTTTCCCAGGTTACGCTGACCGCAGAGGAGGTTGCCGCTTCGGCGGAGCAATTGTCGGTGAATGCCGGGGAAACAAGCAAGGCGACGCAGCTTATTGCTCTGACCATCGAGCAGATGGCCGACGGAACGGACCGGCAGATGCAAGGCGTCGAGGCCAGCGTCAATGCCATCACGGAAGTGGCGAACGGCGTTCAGCAGGTGGCGGCCAATGCCCAGCAGGTGACGGATTCTTCCCAGCACACGCTGCAGGCAGCCACGGAAGGAAATCAGGCCATTCAAACCGTCACCAGGCAGATGCAATCGATCAATACGACGGTCAACGCAATTGCCGCCAATATTTCAAGCTTGGGCGCGAGATCGACCGAAATCGAAAATATCGCCAAGGTCATCTCCGGCATCGCTACGCAGACCAATCTGCTGTCGTTGAACGCCGCTATTGAGGCGGCGCGCGCCGGAGAGCATGGACGAGGCTTCGCCGTAGTGGCGAATGAAATCCGGCAGCTGGCCGAGCAGTCGTCCCAATCCGCAGCACAGATCGGGGAGCTTATCTCTACGATCCAGAACGAGACGCAGAACGCCGTCGCTTCCATGGAGCAGGGAACCAAGGAAGTGAGCCTCGGCATCGAAGTCGTCAACGAAGCCGGGAAATCGTTCGATCTGATCCGGGAGTCCATCAACCAAGTGACCATCCAGATTCAAAACGTTACGGAATATGCACGGCAAATGCAGTCCAGCACCGGAGAAGCTGTTGAATTGGTTAGCGAAATTTCGGAGGTGGCTCGACAGTCTGCGGACGGAACCCAGAATATTTCGGCTTCCACGCAGGAGCAATTGGCTTCCATTGAAGAAGTAACTTCCTCTTCGGAATCCCTGGCCAAAATGGCCGAGGATCTGCAAAGTATTGTGAAAGAATTTAAGCTGTAGAACAAAGGCGGCCCTCGTTTCTCTTATAGAGACGAGGGCCGTCCTATGTTCATTCGTCCGTCATGCGCGGTACGGGTCCTCCTCTCCCTTGCCGGAAGCCGCAGGCTGGCCCGGAGCTTGTCGCTTCGTGCCGAAACGGTTCGCCCCGATCACCCCAGCAATGATCATCACCGAGCCGACGAGATGATAGACCGTTACGGTTTCGCCGAGCACCAGCGCTCCCGCCGCAATCGAGACGACCGTCCCGAGATTGGAGAAAACGCTCATTTTGGACGCTTCCATCTTGGACAACACGTAATTGGACAAGAGCGAGGTCACCAGCGAGGACAGCACGCCCAAATATACAATTGCGACGAGAAAACGGCCGCTGCCGAGCGGCTCGAACAGCTTGCCGAGCGTTCCGTCCATCCCGTGCTTGCCGAGCGAAATCAGCAAGAACGCGCCGAAGCCGAGCCATGTCGTAACGAAGCTCAGCTCCCAGGGGCTGAACCGCTTCGAGAGCGAACGGGCCATAACGCTGTATCCGGCGAAGGCGACGCAGGACAGGAACAGCAGAAGCAAGCCGTTCATGTTGCTCACATCGATCGCTCTGCCGTTCATGACGAAGACGAAGACTACCCCGAATACGGACAGAAAAATCGACAGCTTCTGCTTCGCATTGGTCCGCTCCTTCAAAAAACAAGAGGCCAGCAGCATCGTGATGACCGGCGTGAAGGCGTATAGAATACCGCCTTCGGCGGAACCGGCGTGCACCAGCCCGAACGCTTGAAAGGCGAAGAACGCGACAGGGTAAAATACCGCCAGCAGCAAAACGTCCTTGATCCGTTTGTTGCTGTAGTCGAGCTTGATCCAACCGATGGCCGCCGGAACGGACATGACGACCGCCGACAGCAGAAAGCGGAACATGAGCGTATCCAGCGGATCGGCCGATTCCAGCGCCTGCTTCGTGAACAGAAACGAAAATCCGATAATCACGGCATTCAGCACGGCGCACATGTAAGCAAGCCGCAAGCCTGTGGTTTTCATGGCTTTCTCCTCCTCTTCGTATCAAGCCTTCGGGTGTTCCGCAAGCGGAAGCCGTACCTGGACGACCGTCCCCTCGCCCACCCGGGATGTTACTTCAATCCGGCCTTGATGGGCCGTCGCAATCGCCTTGGCGATGCTCATCCCGAGCCCTGCGCCGTCCGTCTTCTCCTCCGTATTCGTCCCGCGGTAGTATCTGTCGAACAGATTGCGCATCGTCTCTTCGTCCATGCCTGCGCCGTTATCTTCCACTTCGATCCAAGCGTCGGCTCCTTCGCTTCCGGTACGAACGGTAATGAGCGTCCCGGGCGGGTTATGCTTCACCGCGTTGGAGATCAGGTTATCCAGCATACGCTGAAACCACTTCGGGTTCGCACGCACCGTGAATGCCTGTTCCTCCTCGCATTCGAAGGAGAAGGATACGTCCCCGATCGTCACGTCGTTCACATACCGGAGAACGATGCGGCGCACGAACTCGTTCAGCTCGACATCCTCAAGCAGAAAAGGGACCGCTTTGTTTTTCAACTGAAAGGTCAGGGAAAAATCCTGGAGCAGGCCGACCATGTAATCGCCCTTTTCCCGAATCGTCTTGCCCATCTCGCGAAGCTCCGGCTCGCTCCACTCAAACGTCCCGCTTTCCAGCAGATGTCCGTACCCTTGAATCGTAGAGAGCGGCGTCCGCAGATCGTGAGAAATGCCGGTCATCCATTCTTCCCGCGTCTTCTCCAGGCGGCTGCGTTCCCGCTCCGAAGCTTCCAGTCGCGACGCCATCTCGTAGAAGCCTGCAATCACTTCTTTGTACAGCCGGTAGCGCAGACGGATACGGCCGTTCTTGCGGAACACCTTCTTCCGGTCTTTCTCCGTAAGCGCTTCCTGATAGCGCCCCTGTCCCATCCGCTCGAACCAATCGACGAACAGCAGCAGCGGCTGGCCGTACCGGTAGCCGTGCCACACCGAGAAAACGAAGGTCAGCAGCAGCACTACGCCTCCCGTGATGACGAGCGTCAGAATGACTTCATGCAGAATCGGCTGACTGGCAAAAGGCGGCCCTGCCTTGGCCTTATGCAAAATCCACGTATACCCGGAGGAAGAGTCATAATAAAACGACATCTCGGACGGGTAAAGGCCCGGTTCCGCCCGCATCGCGATCAGTTCAAGCGGCCGGTAAGGCTCCTTGCGCGCTGAATCGCCGACCGATTGCACGATGGCGCCGGAAGCGTCGATAATCTGCACATAAGCGTTTTCGGACGCCAGCTGCCGCGTCAGCTCCTGGAGCGCATCCTGCCGGACCCGTCCCGCTTCTCCATAGGCGCGAATCCACGCTTCCAGCTTCGCGGGCCCTAGGTCCTCCGTCCCGAGCATATAGAAGCGGCTTGCTTCCCGCGCCGCTAAACTTCGTTCCGACACGGAACGAATCGAAGCGCCCGTTCTCTTCGATTTGCAGCAGCTCGGCGGTCTCGTACAACGCCGGGAGCCGATTCGGGGCATTGATGGAGCCGATGACCTTTCCTTCCGCGTCTACGACCTGCAGCCAGTAGCCCCGCTCCGTAAGCTGATCGGTCCAGTGTGAAGGAATCGTCACGCTTTCCTCGTTCTCGACCGTTTCCGTAATGATGGTGTCCAGAGCCCCGACGGGAAACGTCTTTTTCAAATCCTGGTTGGTTAAGAATCGGATGACCAGCAGCAGAACGACAATCAGGGTGACCAGCACGAACATCCACAGGAAAAAAAACTGCACGGTAAAGTGCGCGGCGAGCCTTCCCCTCACCTTGCTCATCGGTCCTGCTCCTTGAGCAGCTTGTAGCCGAGCCCGCGAACGGTAACCAGATGCTTGGGGTCGCCCGGGTCGGACTCGATGCGCTCGCGGATTTTACGAATGTGGACTATCACCGTATTGTCGTCGCCCATGCCGTCGATGCCCCACACCGCTTCGTACAGCTGCGCTTTGGAGAACACGATATTCGGATGCTTGCACAGATACAGTAGCAGCTGATAGGCCTGCGCAGGACAGGAAACCGTCTCTCCGTTCACCGTCAGCTCCCCTGCCTGCTCGTCAAGCACGAACCGCCCGAAGTCGTAGCGGCTCCGGGAGTCTTCCGTCCCCCGCAGCGAAGACGCAGCGTTGTTCCGGCGCAGCCTGGCTTTTATCCGGGCCGCAATTTCGAGCGGATTAAACGGCTTGGTCACATAATCGTCTCCGCCGGTCGCGAAGCCGGTCAATACGTCCAGATCCGACGTCCGGGCGGTCAAAAAAATAATATGCGCATCGGACATCTGCCGGATTTTCGGACATAACTCGAACCCGGTCTGATCGGGCAACATGACGTCCAGCACAATAATGTCCGCTCCGTGCCGCTCCAGCAGCCGCAGCCCTTCCTGCGCCGTTCCCGCCGTGTAAATATGGCGGAAGCCTTCTTTTTGCAACACCATCCGGATCAAATGAATGATGGATGTTTCGTCGTCTATAATTAAAATCTTTGGATTCAGCATCGTATCCCTCCATCCTTATTGTACCAGAGGCACCTTAATTCCGGCTAAACTTCCGCGCAGGCGTTAAGCAAACGTTAAGGATAGCTTTCGCCGGACTTTAACCGGCGGTGCTATACTCGATTCGAGGTGATATCGTTGCTAGAAGGGAATAACAGACTGCACGTCATTGACGGGCTGCGGGGGTTCAGCTTGCTTGGTATTTTACTGGCCAATATGCTTATCTTCCAATACGGCATCTGGGGGAAGGACGAACTGCAGTTTTTCGCGTTGTCCCCGGCGGATACCGTCGTGCATAAGCTCGTCAAAATTTTCGTCGAGGGCAGCTTCATGCCGATCTTTACGTTTCTGTTCGGGTTCGGCATGATCAAGATGAAGGAGAGCATGGAAGCGAAGGAACTGAAAGCCGGAAGGCATCTGGTCCGCCGGTTTCTGATGCTGCTCGGCTTCGGCATCCTGCATTCCACCTTTTTGTGGGAAGGCGACATTTTGGCTTTTTATGGAATGATGGGCTTTTTTCTGCTGATCTTTATGAACCGGAAAGCGAAGACGCTGCTGATCTGGGGAACGATTCTGCTGTCCCTGTTCGGTCTTCTTGGGCTTGCGCCCGAGGCTCCCGACGACCCGGCCGCGAAGCAGGACAAGGCGCGCATGGAGCAGTACGTGAAGGACACGAACCATATCTACGGAACCGGCACGTATGAGCAAATCAAGCATCACCGGCAGACGTCGGACCCGTTCGGGATGAACGGCTTCATGATCTTTTTCATGCTGTTGCTCGCCCCGTTGTTGACCGGGCCGATGTTTCTGTTCGGGATGTACGCCGCGAAGAAGCGGTGGTTCGCAGACCCGGCCGGCGAGCGGAGCGCTTATTTGAGGGGGATGCTGATCTTCCTGCCGGCGGGACTGCTGCTGAAATCGCTGAAGCCCCTGTTTCCTCAGTTCGGCTGGGCGGGAATTGGCGAGATGCTTGGCGGCAGCATCTTGGCGCTTGGCTACATTTTCGGCTTTGCCCTGCTCTGCTCGGCTGCGAAGAAGTCGCCTTGGCTGCGGCGGTTCGAAGCGGTCGGCAAGCTCTCGATGACGAACTATTTGATGCAGTCGGCGATCTGCACGTCGATTTTTTACGGATACGGTCTCGGCCTGTTCGGCAAGCTCGGCGTCGCAGTCGGCTGCGGACTGGCGGTCGCCATTTATTTGATGCAGCTCTTCGCCAGCGCCTGGTACGTGAAACGGTTTTCCTTCGGACCGATGGAGCGGCTGCTGCGCATGTGGACGTATTTCTCCTTCGCCGGGAAGCCGAAGCCGCGCATACAGCAGCCGACCGTATCTTCCCAGATCTGAACATGAGAAAAGATGGGTTCCCCCTCCGCATTGGGGCAAGCCCATCTTTTTACTTTCTGGCCACACCGCAGGCGTCTCTTCCACGTTAACCCATGTTACAAGCATCCTCTGGACAAACTAAAAAAAAGGCTTGCTCCGTCCGCCCTCCATCTTCCAGCTCGGCCTGACATCCCGCTCCGGGTTCATTGGCACCGTTCTTGCTTGAATCCGGTTGAACAACTATGCGAAAGAAGGGATTCTCATGATTTATGTGCTGATGGCCGTCGTTCAGATTGCTTATGTCGCACTCAACTCTTTCCGCGTCGTCCTGATGATTAAAGGAAAAAAATATCTGGCTTCCGCCATCAGCACGCTCGAAATTTTCATCTATATTTCCGGGTTGTCGCTGGTGCTGAATTACACGGAGTCTTCGCTCGGGCTGATCGTGTACAGCGTCAGCTTCGGCGCGGGCATTCTGCTCGGGATGTATATCGAGCAAAAAATCGCGCTCGGCTACATCGCGCTGCAGGTCGTGTCGGAATATGGCCGCGATTTGGCGCCGCCGCTGCGGGCCAAGGGCTACGGCGTCACCGTCTGGGCGGGCGAAGGCGCGCAGGGCATGCGCAGCCTGTATCTGATCGTCGCCAAGCGTAAAGAATACGGCGCGCTGCGGCGGACGATCCTTGAGCTTGATCCGAAGGCGTTCCTGTTTTCCTATGAGCCGATGCAATTTTCAGGCGGGTATTGGGCCAAAAAACTCGAATAAAGCGGATAGGGAAAAAATTACGCTAAAACTTTCACCCGCAGGTGCTGTATAATAGATCACACATACGAATTATTTACGAAGCGGGTGATCCGAATGTCATTGCGTCCCTCTCTAACCCAAGTGCAGACGTTGAAGGTTCATTTGACACCGCAGCTTAGACAATCCATTCAACTGTTGCAGCTGTCTGCCACGGAATTATCGGAATATTTGCAGGAGCAAGCGGTGGAAAATCCGGTCCTCGACATCGAGTGGCTCCCCCCGTCGCGAAACCGGTCCTCCGGGTCCGATGCGGCGCGGCAGGACCATGCGCTGAACAACATCGGCGGGCAGGCTCCGACACTGGAGCAAATGCTGCTCGGCGAGCTTCGCCTGATCGGGCTGCCCGAGCCGACACACCGGATCGCATGTTATTTGGCAGGCAATTTGAACGAAAACGGTTATGTCACGATCTCGCCGGAAGAAGCGGGCGAAGTATTCGGCGTCTCCGCCGACGAGGTTTTGGAAGCGCTTTACAGGCTGCAAGAGGCCGCCCCGGCAGGCATCGGCGCGCGAAATTTGCAGGAGTGTCTGCTGCTGCAAATTCGCAGAGACCCCGGCGCGCATCCTTGGGCGGAGCCGCTCGTCAGCCGTCATCTGGCCGATCTCGGCGCCGGACGGCACAAGACCATTGCGGATAAGCTCGGCATTCCGCTGGACGACGTCATGCAAGCGCTCGCTTATATCCGCAGCCTGCATCCCCGTCCGGGCCTGCTGTACGGCAGCACGCACGCCGCCTATGTCGAACCGGACGCTTACATCGAATGCGTGCGGGGGCAGCTTGTGATCCGGATGAGCGAGGCCCATTTGCCGCGTCTCTCGCTGAACATGTCCTATCGGCAGATGCTTGCCGACAGCATATGTAAAGATACAAAAAGCTACTTGCGCCAGCACGAACAGGCCGCGCAGTGGCTGATCCGCAGCGTGGAGCAGCGGAAACGGACGCTCTGCCGCGTCATTGAGTGCATCGTCTCGGAGCAGGCGGCGTTCTTCACGGAAGGTATCGATCGGCTGAAGCCGATGAATCTGAAGGCGGTAGCGGAAAAGCTGGAGCTTCACGAATCAACGGTGAGCCGCGCCGTGCAGCACAAGGTCGTGCAGACGCCTCAGGGATTTTTCGAGCTGAGCTATTTTTTCTCAGCGGGGCTGCAGACGGAGGAAGGCGACGCGGCATCGGCCGCAAGCGTTAAGGCGAAGATCAAGCTGCTGATCGAGCAGGAGGATAAACGGAGCCCCTTGTCCGACCAGAAGATTACTGATCTGCTCGTGCAGGAAGGGATTCGGATTTCGCGGCGGACGGTGATGAAATACCGGGAGGAGATGCACCTCTTGTCCTCCCGGCTGCGGACGCAGGCGTGACCGGATCGCAATTAGTACGGCGGCTCGCCTGAGGAGCCGCCGTACTTGCGGATCAGGCGGGCAGCCTTCGTTTGGCTGATCTGCAAATGCTCGGCCACTCTGCGCGTGCTGCCCAGCTTCTGGTACGCGGCCGTGACGAGCTGCTTTTCGACCTCCGCCAGCGCATCGTCCAGCGCCGCTGGCAGCGAAGCGGACGGCGTTCTGGCCTTCGTATGCTGGAGCATGTGCTCCGGCAGGTCCGACGCTTCAATGACGGAATCGGTCGTGACGACCAGCTTCTCGATCAAATTTTCCAGCTGCCTTAGGTTGCCCGGCCAGGAGTATGCGGAGAAAATGTCCAGCGTCGCTTGCGAAATCAGTTGGTTGACGCCGTACTGCTTGTTGAATTTATGCAGAAAATAATACGTCAGCGGAATAATGTCCTTCGTGCGTTCGCGCAGCGGCGGAATTTTGATATCGATCACGTTGAGCCGATAGTACAGATCTTCCCGGAACTGCCGGTTTTGCACCATATCGTACAGGTTGCGGTTGGTGGCCGCAATGATGCGGATGTCCACCTTTTTCGTCTCACGGCCGCCGACCGGAATGAACTCATGGTCCTGGATCACCTGCAGCAGCTTCGCTTGGATTTTCGGCGAGATTTCCCCGACCTCGTCAAGAAACAGCGTGCCGTTGTCCGCTGATTCGATCAGGCCGACCTTGCCTGTTTTACTCGCGCCGGTGAACGCGCCCTGCGCATAGCCGAACAGCTCCGATTCGAGCAGCTCCTCCGGAATCGCCGCGCAGTTGATCGTGAGCAGCGGACCTTTTTTGCGGCGGCTCATTTTATGAATATATTTTGCAAGGACGCTCTTGCCCGTACCGGATTCACCTTGAATCAGCACGGTCGAATCGACGCTTGCGATCTTTTTGCAAAATTTGATGACGCTCTCCATCTTCTCGCTGTTCGTTATTAAGTTCGCTTCGGGCGCGTCCGGATCGGCGGGCTGTCCCGTCTGAGCGTCCTTGATCTCCAGGCTCTTGTAATTTTGCAGCTCCTTGGAATTGATGACGACCAGCTCGATGTCGCCCGCCTGGTTCAGAATCGGCACTGCCGTCGTGATCAGTTCGCCGCCGAGGTACGTCGTTTGCTTCATCGTGACCGTCTTCTTCCGCTCGAATACGGGAGGAATAATGGAAGGCGTCCAATACCCTTCCTCGAACAGCTCCATCGTATTGCGGCCGATCACCTCGGCCGGCTTGAGTCCGTAATGCCGCTCGCAGGCATGATTGACATAGACGATGCGCTGACTGCCGTCGACGACGAAGATTTCATCCGAAGAGTTGTCCAATATTTTTTGCAGCGTGTCATGGCTGATCTGAATCGGTTCGATGGGCTGCGTCGGGTTTGACATTCGGCGTTCTCCTCCATTCGATAGTATTGAGTCAGAAACAACTCAGTTGAGTCAAAAACGACTCAATATTGCAGCAGCTTAACACATGGGACAGCATGAATCCCTCTGTTTCCCGGGCTTTTTGCGGTTGGCACGGAACTTGCTATAACTATAAACGAAAGCGAAACGCCGGCAGAGGCTTGGACGGAAGCCCGGCGATCGCTGGAGGCGGGTACGGGTATATTATATCACCGCCGTTTTGAAAGCGCTATCTTGTAAGCGTATGCAAGTTCCGCCAAGGCCGGATGCCATGGCACAAAATCACGGACATTCGAAAGGGGTATCTGACATGACACTGCAGAAATCGACGGTTTCCCACACAGGCGCTTTGCCTACGCTGCCTTACTACTTATATACGGACCCTCGCATTTTGGAGTTGGAGAAAGAAAAAATATTTTCGAAGGCATGGAATTACGTCGGACATACGAGTCAGGTGGCAAAGCCCGGAGATTACTTCACCTGTGAGGCCGCGGGCGAGCCGATTATCGTCGTCCGCGACCAGGACGGCACGCTGCGCGCCTTCTATAACGTCTGTCCGCACCGGGCCACGAAGCTGGAGAAGGAAGCGGCCGGTCATAAAAAGATTTTGCAGTGCTCGTACCACGGCTGGACGTTCCAATTGAACGGTCAGCTTCATAAGGCCCCGAATTTCAAAGAGTCGGACAATTTCTGCAGCGGGGCCCACTGCTTGAAGTCCGTGCGGGTGGAGACGCATGCTTCGCTCATCTTCGTCAATCTGGACGAGAACGCAGCGCCGCTGGCCGAAACCTACGCCGACTTTTTCGAAGACATCGGGCAGTTCGGATTTCTCGGCAAGCTGAAGAAGCACGAGGTAAAGCAGCGGATCATCAAATGCAACTGGAAGGCGTTCATCGATAATTTTCTGGAGTGCGACCACTGTCCGATTGCCCATCCCGGCTTCGTGGCGACGCTGGACATGAGCAAATACAACATCATCAACGGTCCGTACTGCAACATTCAAGGCTCGTCTGTCAAGCAAAGCCGCAGCGATTACGACGACGCCGAAGTGAAGGAAGGCCGCTTCTACTGGATATGGCCGAACGTGATGTATACGGTCTATCCGGGGCCGGGCAACCTGTCTGCGATCCAGATGTTCCCGGTCGACCACGAGACGACGCTCGGCGTCTACACCGTATTTCTTGAAGGCGACGAGCCGACGGAGAAGCAAAAGGAGCTGCTCGCCTTCACCGATCAAGTGCGCAAGGAAGACGTGGAGATTGTCGAGCTGGAGCAGATCGGCTTCAAGTCCCGCGCGTTCAGTCAAGGCATCTGCTCCCCGACGGAGCATGGCGTGCATCATTTTGCGCAGCTGGTGCGGGAAGCCTTGGACCTGTAAGAGGAGCGTTCGCCAAAAGAAGCCTATGCTTACGAAGTAGTTTTGCTTCGCAAAACGAAGCTTATGCTTACGACGCAGTTTTGCGAATCTTCGATCCGCAAAACTTTGAGGAGGGAGAGACATCGAATGATTGCTTTCAAAAACGTGTCCAAAACGTACAACGGCCACCAGATCATCAAGCAGCTGGACCTTAAAATACACGGCGGCGAATTGTTCGTCATGATCGGTCCAAGCGGCTGCGGCAAGACGACGACCATGAAGATGATTAACCGGCTCATCGAGCCGTCCTCCGGTACGATCGAAATTAACGGCCAGGACATCTCCAAGCAGGACCCGGTCGAGCTCCGGCGCGGCATCGGCTACGTCATCCAGCAGATCGGCCTGTTCCCGCACATGACGATCGGACAAAACGTGGCGCTCGTCCCGAAGCTGAAAAAGATGGACCCCGCCGCCTACGAGAAGAAGGTCGACGAGCTGCTCGACATGGTCGGGCTCGACCCGAAGGTGTACAAGAACCGCTACCCCGCTCAGCTCAGCGGCGGGCAGCAGCAGCGGGTCGGCGTCATCCGGGCCTTGGCGGCCGATCCGCCGATCATCCTGATGGACGAGCCATTCAGCGCGCTCGATCCGATCAGCCGCGAGCAGCTGCAGGACGAATTCGTCCGGCTGCAGAAAGCGATCCACAAGACGATCGTCTTCGTCACTCACGATATGGACGAGGCGCTGAAGATCGCGGACCGCATCTGTCTGATGCAGGGCGGCGTCGTCGTGCAGCTCGGGGAGCCTGCGGACATTTTGCACCGTCCTGCCAGCGATTTTGTAACCGATTTCATCGGTCCGAAGCGGTTAAAAACGCCGATTCAAAGCACCAGTCTTCCACCGCATACAAGCCACGACGTCATCCAGTTTCAGCCGGGCATTTCCTGACAAAAAAAGGGGGACGGCAAGCATGAACGAGTTTCTCGCCTTTGTCGCCGAGCGATACGCCGATATTTTGGCGGTCATCTGGCAGCACCTGTATATCTCCGCAATAGCGGTAGGCGCCGGCTTTCTCGTGGCCGTACCGCTCGGTATCCTGCTAACCCGCAAGGAGAAAGCAAGCCATTACGTCATCGGCGTCGTGAACGTCATTCAGACCATTCCGAGCCTTGCGCTGCTCGGCTTCATGATTCCGCTCATCGGCATCGGCACGTTTCCCGCCATTATGGCGCTGTTCCTGTATTCGATCCTGCCGATGCTCCAGAACACGTATACGGGTATCCGGGAAGTCAATCCGGCTACCAAAGAAGCCGCAAGAGGCATGGGCATGACCGACCTGCAAATTTTGTTCCAAGTCGAGCTTCCGCTCGCCATCTCCGTCATTATGGGAGGATTTCGGACAGCTGCGATTTACACGATCAGCTGGGCGACGCTTGCTTCACTGATCGGCGGAGGCGGGATCGGGTATCTGGTGTTCACCGGGCTTACGAACTCCAATCAGGACATGCTCGTTGCCGGCGCTGTGTCGGCCGCCATTCTCGCCGTGCTTGCGGATTTTATCACCAAGCGTTTCCAACACCTGTGTACGCCCAAAGGGTTGCGCAAGCCTTAAAACTCATATGGGGGGATTCATCATGAAAAAGACGATGGGGCTTTTGTTGGCGCTGACGTTAACGGCCGGGCTGTTTGCAGGCTGTTCTTCCAAAGAAACGATCAAAATCGGCTCGCAATCGACCTCCGAGCAGATGATCATTGCGAATATGATCAAGCTGATGATGGAGGACCGGAAGCTGCAGGCGGAAATCGTGACGGGGCTCGGCTCCACGCCGGTGATCGTCAATGCGATGAAAAGCAACGAAATCCAGATTTCGGCCGTCCGCTACGTCGGCACGGACCTGACGGGCACGCTCGGCGTGAAGGAAATGCCTGCGGATAGCGCCGCAGCCCTCGCTATGGTGCAGAAAGGCATTCAGGAGAAATTCGATCAAACGTGGTTCCCCTCCTACGGTTTTGAGAACACGTACGTACTTACCGTGAGGCAGGATTTGGCCGATCAATGGAAGCTGAATAAAGTATCCGATGTCGCTTCCCATGCCAAAGAAATGCGTTTGGGCACCGACAACGCCTGGCTGGAGCGGACGCTTGACGGTTACCCGGCCTTCAAGAAGGCGTACGGCCTCGAATTCGGCAAAACGTCCCCGATGGAGATCGGACTCGTCTACAAAGCCGTCAGCAACAAAGACGTGGACATCGTGCTCGCGTACTCGACCGATGCGCGGCTTAAGGAATACAATCTGAAAACGCTGGAGGACGACAAAAAGTTTTTCCCGCCGTACCAGGCATCCCCCGTCGTCCGCAACGATACGTTGAAGAAGCATCCTGAAATCAAGGAAATCATGGACAAGCTCGCGGGACAGATCGATACGAAAACGATGACCGAGCTCAACTATCAGGCCGATGTAAAAAAGGTGGAGCCGGAGCAAGTCGCCAAGGATTTCCTGAAGCAAAAAGGATTACTGAAATCGTAAGGAGCGTGAAGCCTCATGCAAACGTTCACCGGCGTGTTCGAGATGATGGCAAGAGACTGGGATAAGCTCCTGAAGCTGACACTGGAGCATCTGTATATGAGCCTGAGCGGCGTGCTGCTGGCTGCCGCCATCGGCGTCCCGCTTGCCGTCTTCATGACGCGCAACCGCACAATCGCCCAAACGATTCAAGTATTCGTCAACATGGTGCAAACCATACCGTCGATCGCGCTGCTGCTTATCGTCATGATCTTTTTCGGTCTGGGCTATACGACCGCCATCATCGCGCTGATCTGCTATTCGTTTCTGCCGATTATTCAGAATACGTACGAAGGACTGCGCAACGTGGACCCGCACCTGATCGAGGCCGGCAAAGGAATGGGCATGACCGACCTGCAGCTGCTCGTCAAAGTGAAGTTCCCGCTGGCGATGCCGGTCATGATGGCCGGATTCCGGGTCGCCACCGTGATCTCTATCGGGGTGGCAACGATCGCCACCTTCGTCGGCGCGGGCGGTCTCGGCGAGATGATCTACCGCGGCATCGCGACGACCGACGACGTCAAAGTACTGGCCGGTTCCATCCCCGCGGCGCTGCTGGCTGTCAGCATCGATTTCCTGCTGCGGTGGATTGAGAAAAAAACGGGCTGCAACCTGCACAAAGCCAAATCACACTAACGAACGGGGGTTTCGCTATGCAAACGGCAACCGCAAAACAAAAGCTGTACATCGGAGGACAATGGGTGGAAACGGAAAACGTTCATCCCATCTACAATAAATATACGGGCGAGCTGTTCTTGCAGGTCTGCAAAGCCGGTGAGCGCGAGGTATCCTTGGCCGTCGAGTCGGCGGAGCGCGCCTTTCGCAAGGTGCCGTTTACGCCGGAATACCGCTATACCGTGCTCTCCAAAGTATCCGCTCTGCTGCGGGAGCAAGCGGACGAGATTGCCCGGATCATCGCGCAGGAAGGCGGCAAGCCAATTACCGACGCCAAGGTGGAGGTCATCCGCTCGGCCAACACGTTCCTGCTCGCCGCAGAGGAAGCGAAGCATCTGAAGGGCGACATTGTCCCGACGCAGGCGACGCCCGGTGTCGGCAACCGCTTCATCTATACGATCAAGAAGCCGGTCGGCGTCGTCTGCGCGATTACGCCGTTCAACTTCCCGCTCAATCTGGTGTCGCACAAGGTCGCCCCGGCGCTGGCCGCGGGTAATCCGATCGTGATCAAGCCCGCTTCCGATACCGCAGCGGTTGCGCTCAAGTTATGTGAGCTGCTGGAGCAGGCGGGCATACCTGCCGGGTACGTCCAGTGCGTCGTCGGCGACGGCTCAACGGTCGGCGAGCAGCTGCTGCACGATCAGCGGATTACGTACTACACGTTCACCGGCTCCCCCGGCGTCGGCAAACATATCAAGCAGACGATCGGCCTGCGAAAAGCGACGCTGGAGCTTGGCTCCAACTCGGCAACCATCGTCCACGAGGACGGCAATGTAGCGAAGGCCGCCGAGCGGCTGGCCAAGATGGCGTTCGCCCATGCCGGGCAAATCTGCATCTCCGTGCAGCGCATTTTTGTCCATAAGGACGTGGCCCAGCCGTTCATGAAGGCGTTTCTCGGCCATGTGGAGAAGCTCAAGGTCGGCGACCCGCTTGATCCCGCTACGGACGTCGGGCCGATGATCAGCGAGAAGGAAGCGCAGCGCATCGAGGCGTGGGTCAACGAAGCGGTACGGGAAGGCGCCAACGTCTTAACCGGGGGAACGCGCCAAGGCAGTTTGTTCCAGCCGACGGTCATCACGAACGCCTCCAAGGGCATGAAGGTCGTCGACGAAGAAGTGT
Organism: Paenibacillus oleatilyticus; assembly: GCF_018998565.1. Classification (GTDB taxonomy): domain Bacteria; phylum Bacillota; class Bacilli; order Paenibacillales; family NBRC-103111; genus Paenibacillus_G; species Paenibacillus_G oleatilyticus. Next base: position 20,111 of record NZ_JAHNZO010000030.1, read on the forward strand.
TCGCTCCCGTCGTCACGGTGACGACATTCGATACGATCGAGGAAGCGATCCGTCTGGTCAACGATTCCAAGTACGGGCTGCAAGCAGGCATTTACACAAGCAACCTCTCCTTGTCTTATCAAATTCCGCATCTGCTCGAAGTGGGCGGCGTCATTATCAACGATACCTGCTGCTTCCGCGCGGACCAAATGCCGTACGGCGGCGTCAAGGAAAGCGGCATCGGACGGGAAGGTCCTGCCTACGCTATCGAGGAAATGCTCGAAACCGTAACCGTCGTCGTTAATCTGGACGAATAGCCGCGTGCGGACAAGGAAGGGATGGGATAACCACATGAAAACATATCGCATTGCGGTCATACCCGGCGACGGGATCGGTCCCGAAGTGATCGCCGAAGGCGTCAAGGTGCTGAACCGGGCGGCGGAGCTCGACGCCTCCTTTCGCTTCGAGTTCGTCACCTTTCCTTGGGGCTGCGAATATTACGCGAAGCACGGCAAAATGATGGACGACGACGGCATGGAGAAGCTTCGTTCGTTCGACGCCATTTATTTGGGTGCGGTCGGCTATCCCGGCGTTCCGGATCATATCTCGCTGTGGGGCCTGCTGCTGCGCATCCGCAAGGAATTCGATCAATATGTCAACATCCGTCCGATTCAGCTGCTGGACGGAGCCCCCTGTCCGCTCAAAGACGCCTCCAAAGCGGACATCGATATGCTCGTCATCCGCGAAAACAGCGAGGGCGAATATGCGGGCGCCGGAGACTGGCTGTTCAAAGGCAAGCCGGAGGAAGTCGTGCTGCAAACCGGTGTGTTCTCGCGCAAAGGGACGGAGCGCATTATCCGGTACGCCTACGAAACCGCCCGCCGGTTGAACAAATCGCTGACCAGCATCAGCAAAGGCAACGCCTTGAACTATTCGATGGTGTTCTGGGACCAGGTATTCGAAGAGGTCGGCCGGGACTACCCCGATGTCCAAACGTACTCGTATCTGGTCGACGCCGCGGCGATGTTCATGATCAAGCAGCCGCAGCGGTTCGAGGTCGTCGTCACGTCGAACCTGTTCGGCGATATTCTGACCGACCTCGGCGCGGCCATCGCCGGCGGGCTCGGTCTCGCCGCAGGCGCGAATGTGAACCCCGAGCGCACGTATCCGTCGATGTTCGAGCCGATCCACGGGTCGGCGCCCGACATCGCCGGACGCGGGATCGCGAATCCGCTTGCGGCCGTCTGGTCGGCCAGCCAGCTGCTCGATTTTCTCGGCCAGGAACGCTGGGGCAAAGCCGTGCTGCAAGCCGTGGAGCAGGTGATGGTCGAGCGTGTGGCGCTGACGCCGGATATGGGAGGCACCGCCTCCACCTCGGAGGTTGGCGACCGGGTCGTTACCGCGCTGGCTGCATCGTCGGTAGCCGCGAAATAATCCGAAGATGGGCAGTCCGACCGGACCGAGGCCCGACAAAATCGGCTTCAGCTTGCCGGTCACTGCATTAGAGAACCGCAGGTGCGCTATTGGATGCGGATTTGCCCATCTGCCCGAAATAGATAACCTGTGGTGCGCTAACGCCCTCATTTTGGGGAATATGAACATTTTTCGACACGGTTAAGTGATTGCAGTTCCGCTATACCCCGCAGCCGCTTCGAATGTTCCACTTAACGCATCGTGCTTCCTCTATTTGCAAAAATAGGCCCCGGAAATCGGGCAACCAGAAATATGATCCGTGCTCACCAATGCAAACTCATAAAAAGCTTGGTGACTCAAGCGAGCTTGTTGATCTGGGCGGTCCAAACGGACCGCTTTTTTATGTCCGCGGAAACCGGTCCCGCAGCTCCCTCTCCCGTTATTTCCTCAAGCCTCAGTCCGTTCCGCAGCCGTCCGCCTCTCCCTCCGATTTGGACCACTTGCCTGCGTGCAGTATAATAGTATATACGAATGAACATGACATCACTCCCCCAACTTTATCGAAGAGGTGAATCCGATGAGTCAACAACCGACCGAGCTGGCCACGTTTGCCGGCGGCTGCTTCTGGTGCATGGTCAAGCCGTTCGACGAGCTGCCGGGCATCGTTAAGATCGTATCCGGGTATACGGGCGGTCATAAGGAAAACCCGACGTATCAGGAAGTATGCTCCGAAACGACCGGACATCTGGAAGCCGTGCAAATTACGTTCGAGCCGGCCGTCTTCCCTTACGAAGATTTGCTTCAGCTGTTCTGGCAGCAGATTGACCCGACCGACGCGGGCGGACAGTTCCACGACCGGGGGGAGTCTTACCAGACGGCCATCTTCTACCATACGGAGGAGCAGAAGCAGAAAGCGGAAGCGTCCAAACGGGAGCTCGACGCCAGCGGCCGCTTCGACCGTCCGATTGTAACGCCGATTCTTCCCGCCTCCGTCTTCTACCCTGCGGAGGATTACCATCAGGATTTCTATAAAACCAATCCGCTGCGCTACAACTCGTACCGCAAGGCGTCGGGACGCGACGATTTCATCAAGCGGCATTGGAATACGCCCGCCGACAAAGCGAAGCTGAAAGACAAGCTGACGCCGATGCAGTGGGAAGTGACGCAAATGAACGGCACCGAGCCTCCGTTCCGCAACGAATTCTGGGATCATAAGGAAGAAGGGCTCTACGTCGATATCGTCTCGGGCGAGCCGCTGTTCAGCTCACTGGACAAATTCGACTCCGGCTGCGGCTGGCCGAGCTTCACGAAGCCCGTCGTACCGCCCCTTGTGCAGGAAAAACCCGACTACAGCCATGGCATGATCCGGACGGAGGTCCGCAGCCGCAAAGCCGACTCGCACCTGGGCCATGTTTTTCCCGACGGCCCCAAAGATCAAGGCGGATTGCGCTACTGCATCAACTCCGCGGCGCTCCGCTTTATTCCGAAGGCCGATCTGGAGAAAGAAGGCTACGGAGCGTTCCTGTCTTTGTTCGAGCAGGAAAAATAGCCCCGCCGAAAGCCGCGGAGAGGAGCTGCAACCGTGTTTAAATACCGCATTGATTCGCAATTGGAACTGAAGCTGCTCGAACCGGGGGATGCCGGAGAGCTATTCCGGCTGACGGACGACAACCGCGCCTATCTGCGGGAATGGATGCCTTGGATCGACATGACGCAGACGGAGGAGGACAGCCGCGGATTCATCGAATCCGCCCGGCACAAGTGGGCCAAGGGCGAAGGAATAACCGCAGGCATTCTTGCAGAGGGAAAGCTGTGCGGAGTGATCGACCATCATTCGCTCAACTGGATGAACCGCAAGACGGCCATCGGCTATTGGCTGGCCGCCTCCGCTCAGGGCCGGGGGATCATGACCCGTGCCTGCCGTGCGATGATCGATTACGCGTTCGGTGAGCTGAAGCTGCACCGGGTCGAGATTATGGCGGGCACCGAGAATACCAAAAGCCGCGCCATTCCCGAGCGGCTCGGCTTTACGCAGGAAGGCGTCGCCCGCGGCGCTCAGAAGCTATATGACCGCTACATCGATTTGGCCGTATACAGCCTGCTTGCGGACGAATGGAACGCACAGAGCCCGAACGACAGCTGATGAATTCATTTGAGAAAACGGAGCGCCTCCACGATTCGAACCATGGAAGCGCTCCGTTTTCTAATCGGCTATGATCGTCCTGTTCTTCCCCGCTTCCTTGGCTTGATACAAAGCATGGTCGGCCCGTTGAAACAATAGTTCGGGGGATTCGGCGTGGGATGGATAGTCAGCGATACCCAATGAGACCGTCAGCGGGATTCCAAGGGGGTTCTCCCGTGTTTCAAAGGCTATACGAACCCGTTCCGCCGTGATCCAGGCATCCGGCGCGGTGGTGAACGGAAGAAGCACGACGAATTCTTCTCCGCCGTAGCGGCAGCATACGTCATTGGAGCGCACGGACGAAGTGAGGATGCGAGCCAAGTGCTTCAATACTTCGTCGCCCGCCTGATGACCGTAGGTATCGTTGATCGACTTGAACCGGTCGATATCCATCACGATAAGGGCGAAAGGCTGCTGCTTTTCCGTCCATTGCGACATGATGGATTCGAACGTTCTTCGGTTCGTTAGCCCCGTTAAAGAATCGGTCATGGCGGCATGTGTCAATTGATCGGTCTGTTTCTGCAAATCGCTTAACGCAAGCGTAATCGTCTGAGTCAATAAGTCGGCTTCCCGGTTCCAGTGATGCTTGATGTCCGGAAGAACGATTTTTTCGCCTCTCCCCAATTTACCTGCCAGGTTAGCCAAAGATACGAACGGACGGGCCAAGCGCCGGGCAAGCCATATGGCGGTGATCATCAATACGACAAATGGAGCCAGAGTATAGACGAGGATCGTTCGGATATAATTGTCCAATGCCTCGTATACGACGCTGATGGGAGATTGTACGATGACGCCCCAACCGTTTTCCGGAACGGGGGAATACCCGGCAAGAAAGGTGATGCCTTGGGAGTTGGTCACCTGGTCATACCCGCTTTCGCCCCGAAGCACCTTCTGAACGACCAGATTTGCGCTGTTATCTTCGCCGATCCGGGATTTGTCCGGATGGTACAATAAATGACCGCTTGAGCTCACGATGTAAAAATACGATCCGTCGCCATCGATGTTATGCTTGCCAAACATCGTATTCAATATATTATTTTCCTGCAAATAAAGACTGCCTCCGATAAAGCCGCGATATACTCCGTCTTTATCGTACAGCGGCTCGCTCATAAAAACGATGCGACGTCCGGTTGACGAGGTGTAAGGCTTGGATATATAGGGCTTTCTTGATGCCAGCGCTTCTTTGGAGGCTTCCGCCGAGATATGCTGTCCCACCGCGCCGACGGAAGACGGAGCTATACTGCGGACGAGACCCGTTTCATCCACGACGGCGATGGAGTTGAAAAAACTGCCGCTGAGGCGCAGCATTTCAAGCTGCTTTTGCAGCTCCTGCTCATTCGATAGATGGTTTACCGAAATATAGGTACCGGTGTATTTCAACCCGGCCCGCATCGATTTGAATAAGGAATCGATGGACTGGCTCATTTTGGCCGCGGCCGAATGGTTCAAGGCGAATCTCGTTTCGAATAACGATTGCTTATTGGAATGATAGGACGCCAGAAGCAGAATCGTCAAAGTAAGCGCGACGGAAAGGGAAACCAGCCCTGTTAAAAGCGTAGCAAGACTGATCTTCTTCTTTTTCGTAACATCAATCCCGCACAACCCGGAAATGGCATTCGCCTCCTCGATTTCCAAGTGACTTTCCCCATAATTCGACATTATTCGTCATAATCCTCTTCGTCTTCCGGTCTAAACCCAAAAGAATCCAAGCCGTCAACCTAGGTGTGAGCTCCCCCTCTTCCCTCCCATTTGCCTCACCGCCATTCCTCCCATCCCTTCATCAAGTCGCCATACTTTCTTCAACAGTTCACCATAATTGTGTGAAAAATATCACATGTATTGGGGTAAGATTGAACCAAGAACCACTTTGTTTAATTGTTTCTTGGGAGAGGTGATGATCCGTTGGAGCCTTACAAAAAGTATGAAAAGCGTCTGATGATCCTTATGTTCATCGTCGGGTTCGTCATGCTGCTTGCTTTTTTCAGGAGATTGTTCGCTTAAATACATCCTGCTCGCCTGAAGGAGATGAACCTCTTATGCAATACGATCCGGTATTTTTCAGCCGAATGCTAACCGAACTGACGCTGTCGTTCCACATCATCTTCGCTACGATCGGCGTCGGCGTTCCGGTTATGATCGCGCTCGCCGAATGGCGCGGCATCCGGACGAATGATCCGCACTACTTGCTGCTGGCCCGCCGCTGGACGCGCGGCTTCGTCATCACGGTCGCCGTAGGTGTCGTCACGGGGACCGCCATCGGTCTCCAGCTCAGTCTGCTGTGGCCGAGCTTTATGAAGATCGCCGGGCAGGCAATTGCGCTGCCGCTGTTTCTGGAGACGTTCGCCTTTTTTATCGAGGCGATATTCCTCGGCATTTACCTGTATACGTGGGACCGGTTCAAGAAGAAGACGACCCACCTGCTGCTGATGATCCCGATCGTGATCGGGTCGTCCGCTTCCGCCTTCTTCATCACGACGCTAAACGCGTTTATGAATACGCCGCGCGGATTTACCCTGGAGAATGGCGTCATCAAGAACCTGCAGCCGCTGGTGGCGATGTTCAACCCGGCGACGCCGACGAAAGTATCTCACGTGCTCGCTTCGTCTTACACGACATGCGCCTTGATTCTGGCTGCTATCGCCGCCTGGCAGCTGCTGCGCGGCAAAGATCACGTCTATCATAAAAAAGCGCTGAAGCTGACGATGACCGCCGCGTTCGTGTTTGCGATCAGTACCGCAGCCATCGGCGACTTGTCCGGCAAGTTTCTGGCCAAGTATCAGCCGGAGAAGCTTGCGGCGGCCGAGTGGCATTTCGAGACCGAGACGCACGCGCCGCTCATTCTTGGCGGAGCCTTGGACGAAAACAACGAAGTCATATACGGCATCTCCATTCCGTATATGCTCAGCGTGCTCGCGCATAACGATCCGGCAGGCGAAGTCATCGGCTTAAACGATTTTCCGAAGGACGAATGGCCGCCGCTCGTGATTCACTACCTGTTCAATTTCAAAATCGCCAGCGGCATGTTTCTGGTGCTCGTCGGCCTTCTTTACTTATTCCGGCGCCGACTTAGCCGAACATTGGAAGCACCGCGCTGGCTGCTGCGCATGATTGTCGTCGCAGGCCCGCTTGCGATGCTGACGATCGAAGTCGGCTGGTTTTTCGCAGAGCTCGGCCGGCAGCCCTGGATCCTGCGCGGCTTCATGAAAGTATCCGATGCGGCCACCACATCGGACCATGTCGATATGATGCTCGTCTTATTCTGTTTCCTGTACCTGCTGCTCGGCTTCACGGTCGTACGCGTGCTCGGCAAGCTGTTCCGCAAGCATGACGTCTTCGAGGAAATGATCACGCTCGGCATCGAGAAAGGAGGCCGCCGTCCATGAGCTACGAGCTGCTCGGCATTACCGTCCTGTGGACGTTTCTGTACGGCTATCTCATCGTCGCCTCCATCGATTTCGGCGCCGGATTTTTCAGCTACTACAGCGTCATCACCGGGCAACAAAATAAAATTCATAAGATCATCCAACGCTACCTGTCCCCGGTGTGGGAAGTCACGAACGTTTTCCTGATCTTCTTCGTCGTCGGAATTGTCGGCTTCTTCCCGCACACCGCCTATTACTACGGGACAGCACTGCTGATCCCGGGCAGCGTGGCGGTCATTCTGCTCGCCCTGCGCGGCTCATACTATGCGTTCAGCACCTACGGCAGTAAAGAAAACCGCGGATACATGCTGCTGTACGGAGCGACAGGACTGTTGATCCCCGCTTCGCTCTCGACGGTGCTGACCATCTCGGAAGGCGGCTTCATCGAAGAGCGCGGCGGCGAAGTGCTGTTTCTGTGGCCCAAGCTGCTTGCAAGTCCCTATTCGTGGAGCGTCGTGCTGCTGGCCATCGTAAGCGTGCTATACATCTCCGCGATGTTCCTGACGTACTACGCAGCCAAAGCCAGGGACGGGAATGCGCTGGAGGTCGTCCGCGGTTACGCCCTGCTCTGGAGCGGCCCGACCATCCTCTCGAGCTTTCTGGTGTTTCTGGGCATCCGAACTCAGAATCCGCGGCATTTTGAAAACATGCTCGACCTGTACTGGATGTTTGCCGCTTCCTTCCTGTGCTTCCTGATCGCCGTCTATTTCATCTGGAAGCGCCGAAATTACGGATGGGCGTTCGCTCTGGTTATGCTGCAATTTGCTTTTGCTTTCTACGGGTACGGAGCGGCGCATCTACCTTATGTGTTATACCCGTACATTAATATCTACGGCGGTTTCACGAACGAAACGATGGCTCTTACGCTCGTCGTCGCTTTTATCGCCGGCTTGCTCGTGCTGATCCCGTCGATGTGGCTGCTGCTGCGGCTGTTCCTGTTCGATGCCGGCTACGTTCAAGGCCAGAAGAAAGGATGAAGATTTCATGGAGCATTTCATGATCATGTATCTCCCGCCTCTTATTGTGGCGGCCTCGCTTGCGTTCATGTTCATCTGGAGCGGCAAAGCGCAAGACAAAGGGTTTAAATAGCCCCGGACCAAGTCAAAAATCCCGTCCTGCAGCGGACAACCGCACAGAACGGGATTTTTCACATGGACCGAGCATCTTCTGCGGGCGTCTTACCAGAAAAAGCCTCCGCCAAACGGGCCAAAGCCACCCCAACCGCCGAAGCCCCCACCCCAACCGCCGTAGGCGTATGGGGCAGTTCCGATGGCGAGCAAATCGAACAGAACGAGCGGAAGAATCGCCGACGTTTTCACCTGCTTGCCATTGCTAGTGGAAATCATCAATTGGTTACCGTTAATACGCACCAACTTGCCTTCTACGACCGTTCCGTCTTTCTTGACCGCATAAATCTGTTTGCCTACCAGTTTGGCGACATCCTGCTTGCGGACTGCTTTTGGCATATGCGTACACCTCCGAATAGTAGCGTCGGGCCGTGGCCCTAATAGATTGGGGATAACGCTATATAGTACGGGATGGACACCGGGGCTGCTTGTATAAATGCCCCGCCGGCCAAGCAAGATGTGCCATCGTCCTGTCCTGCATTTGCAGGTGCCGCCGCTCCGTTTAGCCGCGGCGCAAACGGCCAAGCTCCGTTGTAATCGCTTCGATTTCGCTGATGCTGAATTGATTCTTCCCGGCAACCATCTCATAAATGTCGCGCAGTTCTTCGTATTGCTCGTCATTGAGCTGGGAAGCCTTCAGCGCAGCGCCGGAAGCCATCCGCAGCTTTTTCTTAATTTCTTCAATCATAAATTCCGTGTTTTCAAACGTGTTCGTCGTTAAATTCACCAGGGTCACCCTTTCGTGCGCCTTTCGTTCTCCCTTCCATTGTACCATGTTTTGTAGGGGCATGCCCGGTGTAATATAATGGTGACGAACCTGCATCCCCGAACAAAAACCGAAGGAGGTTTTGTCATGATTCACACGCTCCACCTACATACGAAACAGCGCGACGAAATGATCGAAATTACCCGTCTGATTCACGATCTGCTGAAGCAGGAACAACTGGAAGAGGGACTCGCCGTCATTTATTGTCCCCATACGACGGCCGGCATCACCATTCAAGAAAATGCGGATCCCGATGTCCGCCACGACGTGCTGATGCGGCTCGATGAAGTATACCCTTGGACGCATCCGAAGTACCGTCATGCCGAGGGAAACACCGCCTCGCATCTGAAGGCGATAACGACAGGCTCCTCCCAAACCGTGCTTGTATCCGGCTCGCGATTGGTACTGGGCCGCTGGCAGGGCATTTATTTCTGCGAATTTGACGGGCCCCGCGAGCGCTCTTGCTTTGTAAAATTCATTCGGGGATAAAGAATAAAGCGAGGAAGCGACAACGCATTAGTGCAATGAAGCATAAGGGTGAAAAAAATTTACCGATCCGGTAATGGCTTATCCTTGCAGCCCTTCGCATAAATATTTGACGTGCTGCTCTGCCAGCTTTCGAACATCCTGATACGCTTGGTTGTAATGAATGTTATACGAGATGAAGCCGTGTATGGACATAAACAAGCTCCAGGGCAAGCTGTACATTTTCTTCTCGTTCCCCGGTTGACGGGAGACGACCGCCCGTACGACCGCGGCGAACAGATCGAGGCATTGCGATTGCTCTTCCCGGGAATACCGCAGCAGCTCCGGATCTTTGATCATGAACATAATCTCGTAATGATGCGGATTGTCCAGCCCGAAGCGGATGAACTCCAGCATCAGCTTCTCCAACTGTCCGATATCCCCGAGACGGGACCGGTTCAGCATGTCTTTTTGGCGCTCCAGCAGCATTTTGAAATCTTCATTGACCAGCGCATAGAACAGCTCCGCTTTTTCGCTGAAGTGGTAATACAATGCTCCGTGGCTGTAACCCATCGACTTTGCGATGCTTCGCATGGTTAAAGCGTGATAACCGTGTTCGATAAAAAGCTGCCGCGCTTCTTCCAAAATGCGCGTCCGGCTTAGTTCTTGTGCAACTGCTTTTCTTGCCAAGTGCCTCCCTCATTTCTATGCGTGATTTATACTAAAAGCCGCCGGCTTCCGCTTCACGGAAGCTCGGCATGCTCTACGTAACGTTCTTCTCCGTGGATGATCGTTCCTTGACCCTGGGTCAAATCCGTCATCCATGCGGCAAATGTATCCGCTTCCTCAACTAAAGGCAAGCAGCTCAACGTCACCTTATCGGTGAAAACGGTCTCGCCCATCATCATGCCGCGGTTCCGCAGCTCGTTCTCCAGCTTGCCGAGCCACGTATAATCGACCTCCACCAGCACTTCCCGGTGGAGCACCTTATACACCTGCTCCGCCGCAGCAAGTCCGGCGACCGCCCCGTCGGTATAGGCGCGAATCAAGCCGCCCGCCCCTAGCATAATGCCGCCGAAGTAACGGGTTACGACGACGACGACGTTTTTCAGACCTTGATTTTTGATCACTTCGAGGATCGGCTTCCCCGCCGTCCCGCTCGGCTCCCCGTCGTCGGACGCTTTCTGAATCTCGTCGCGTTCCCCGATCATGTAAGCCGAGCAGTTATGCGTAGCGGACCAATGCTCCTTCTTGATGCTTTCGATGAAAGCAACGGCTTCTTCCTCGGTCTCGACCGGCTTCGCAAACCCGATAAACCGGGACTTCTTAATGACGATCTCCGCCGAGCCGAATCGCTTAACCGTTCTGTACCGCGTTAACATGAACGTTTCCTGGCGCCTCCTTCTCAGGCCGTAGCCTCCGGAACATCCGGCGCCGGGATGCCTGCAAAAAAAGCAGCCATCCCGGGGGATGAACCGCTTTTTCCGCGCGCTGCGAGTTACTTCGACAATCTGGCCTCGAGCGCAGCCTTTTCTTTCTCGTAGCCCGGTTTGCCGAGCAGTGCGAACATGTTTTTCTTATATGCCTCCACGCCCGGTTGGTCGAACGGGTTGACGCCCAGCAGGTAACCGCTGATGCCGCAGGCTTTTTCAAAGAAATAAACCATGTAACCGAATGTATAAGGCGACAGATCGGGCAGCGTGACGATCAGGTTCGGCACTCCGCCGTCCGTATGAGCAAGCATCGTACCCTCGAACGCCTTTTTATTGACGAAATCCATCGTTTGTCCGCTCAGGAAGTTCAAGCCATCCAGATCTTGCGGATCGGTGCCGATCGTGATTTGCTCCGACACCTGCTCGACTTGGATGACGGTCTCGAACAAGTTGCGCGAGCCTTCCTGAATGAATTGACCCATGGAATGTAAATCCGTGGAAAAATCGACCGAAGACGGGTAAATGCCTTTGTTGTCCTTGCCTTCGCTCTCGCCATACAGCTGCTTCCACCATTCGGAGACGTAATGCAGCGACGGCTCGTAGTTCACGAGAATTTCCGTCGTTTTGCCCTTGCGGTACAGCGCATTGCGAACCGCAGCGTATTGGTACGCTTCGTTCTCCGTCAGGTTCGGATTGGAGTACACCTCGCGCGCGTCCGCCGCGCCCTGCATCATCGCTTCGATGTCCACGCCCGCGGTAGCAATCGGCAGAAGGCCGACGGCTGTCAGCACGGAATAGCGGCCGCCCACATCGTCCGGGATGACGAACGTTTCGTAGCGTTCCTCGGTCGCGAGCTTTTTCAGCGCGCCCTTCGCTTGGTCCGTCGTCGCATAGATGCGTTCGCGCGCCCCTTCTTTGCCGTACTTGCGCTCAAGCAGCTCGCGGAAAATCCGGAAAGCGATGGCAGGCTCCGTCGTCGTGCCGGATTTGGAGATGACGTTGACGGAAATGTCCTTGCCTTCGAGCAGCTGCAGCAGGTGCGTCACGTAGGTGGAGCTGATGTTCTGACCGACGAAATAAATTTCCGGCGTCTTGCGCTTATCCTTCGGCAGCAGATTGTAGAAGCTGTGGGACAGCATCTCGATCGCCGCTCTGGCCCCCAGGTAGGAGCCCCCGATGCCGATGACGACAAGCGCGTCGGAATTTGATTGAATGCGCTTGGCCGCCTGCTGGATGCGGGCGAATTCTTCTTTATCGTAATTGACCGGGAGATCGATCCAACCGAGATAATCGTTCCCGGCGCCGGTTTTGTCGTGCAATTGATTGTGCGCGGCGGCTACGGCACCCGCCAAATAATCCACCTCGTGCTGTTGAATGAAACCAAGAGCCTTGCTGTAATCAAAACGAAGTTTAGCTCCCATTCCAAATACATCCTCCCGTCCGAATCGTTTTTTTCTCTGTGACATGCGGGCAAGACTTGTCCTTGCTTCGAATCGAAACCTTGGTCGTACGGTAACACATTAAATCCCTATAGTGTATAGAATACTTTACTTTCTAGCCGAAACGCAAGAGAACAATTCACAGCTCACTGGCAAAATGTTAAAATACAGGCAAGAGGTGATGGATGATCATGAAAACTGTCGGATTTATCGGTCTGGGCACTATGGGCAAACCTATGGCTGCCAATTTGATCCAAAAAGGTTTTCGCGTGAACGTTTACAACCGCACGGCGGACAAAGCCCAGGAGCTTGTCGCCCTCGGCGCCGCACAGGCAGCGAGCCCCGCTGAAGTCGCGAAAGAAGCGGACGTCATCGTCACGATGCTGAGCAACGACCAGGTCGTTCTGGACAGCTTGTTCGGCGAGAGCGGACTGGCTCACAGCCTGCGTCCCGGACAAACCGTGATCGATTGCAGCACGGTCTCCCCTGCGACGAGCCGCAAAATTTACGACGAGCTGGCCTTGCATCTGGTCGATTTTCTGGACGCGCCGGTCACCGGCAGCAAGCCTGCGGCCGAAAACGGCACGCTCGTCTTCATGGTCGGCGGGCAGGAAGAGACGCTGGACGCACAGCGCGACGTCTTCGAAGCGATGGGCAGCAAAATCGTCTACATGGGGCCAAGCGGCTCCGGCTCCTATGCGAAGCTTGCGCATAATACGATGGTCGGCATCAATGCGCTCGGGCTGATGGAGGGCTTGTCCATGGTAACCAAAGCCGGTCTCGACCCGGAAAGCTTCTTGAGCATCGTCCTTGCCGGCGGCGCGAACAGCAGACAAGCCGAGCTGAAAGGCTCCAAGATCGTAAGCCGCGACTTCAGCAACCAGTTCTCGACCAAGCTGATGCTGAAAGATTTGCTGCTCGCCGGCGACGTGGCCGACGGGTTCCAGATGCCTTCGCCGATGCTTCGCACCGCTACGGGTCTGTTCCAGATGGGCCTTGCCAAAGGCCTCGGGGAAGACGATCTGTGCTCGGTCATCCAATGCTATGAGGATTGGATGCACATGCAGGTCAGCAGCCGGGACAAGTCTGCCGAAGTCACGACCGAACGCCGCCGCAACGCGCGCATTCAGCTCGACATCAAGCTGCATTTATCCGTCTACCAATGGGAACAGGAAGGCTCCTTCTCCGGGCAACTGATCGAAGGCTCGCTGGTCGACCTGTCGGAGAGCGGCATCCGCATCGTCTCGTCGTTCCCGCTCGCCCGCGATATGTTCATCGTGCTTCATTTTCCGAAGGCAGCGGACTTGCCGCCGATCACGGCGCGCATCATCCGCATCGATCCGGACAACGGGCTGTTCCGCTACGGCTGCATGCTGTCGGGACTGCCGCCGTACGTGCGGCTCAAGCTCGAGGAATACATCCGCGTCCAATCGGAAGAGCAAGAGAAAGCTTCCAAAGCCTGATTCATTTTGCAAAAACCCCGCATCGGCCTATCTGGTTCGTTATACCGGATCGGGTGTGCGGGGTTTGCTTTTCGTTATTCGCTAATGTAAGAGCAGCAGTAGTCCGTCACCGTGCGGACGTCCAGCTTGAACTTGGCGCCTGCGGGCACCGTAAATTCGCCTGTTCCGTTAATTTCCAGCCACTCGCTGGCGCCGGGCAGCAGCACCTTCAGCTCCCCCGCTTGAATCTCCATAATTTCCTTCGTATCCGTACCGAACTCATACTCGCCGGGCAGCATGATGCCGAGCGTTTTTTTCGTTCCGTCCGCAAAAATCACCGTGCGGCTGGTCACTTTGCCGTCGAAATAGATGTTCGCTTTCTTCACTGCGGTTACGTTCTCAAATTGCGACATGGACCGATTTCCCTCTTTCTCGTCTGAACCAGCCGCGGACGGTGCGTTCATCCGCCACCGCCCGCTGCCGTTCGTCGTCTATTGTTCGACGCCCAATTCTTATTTCAACAAAGCTTTCACGCGGGCTACCACATTGTCCACCGTGAAGCCGTACTCGCGGATCACAACCGGACCCGGAGCAGATGCGCCGAACTTGTTGATGCCGAGCACGTCGCCCTGCTCGCCGACGTAGCGCTCCCAGCCGAACGGATGACCCATTTCGACCGCCAGACGCGCTTTCACCTCCGGCAAAATGACGGAATCCTTGTACTCCTGCGGCTGCTTGTCGAACAGCTCCCAGCTCGGCATGCTGATCACGCGAACCGCGATGCCTTCTTCGGCAAGCTGCTTTTGCGCGCCCATCGCAAGCTGCACTTCCGTCCCCGTTGCGATAATTTGCGCCTGCGGCTTGCCATTAGCTGCATCGGACAAGACGTACGCACCGCGGTCGACAGCGCCGTTCGCCGTACCTTCCAGCGTCGGAGCCGCTTGACGGGAGAAGATCAAGGCGACAGGGCCTTTTTTGTTCTCAACAGCATAGCGCCAAGCGGCTGCCGTTTCCGGACCGTCCGCCGGACGAAGAACCGTCACGCCCGGAATGACGCGCAGCGCGGCAAGCTGCTCGATCGGCTCGTGGGTCGGGCCGTCTTCGCCGACGCCGATGCTGTCGTGCGTGAACACGTAGATCGCCGGCACGTTCATGATCGACGCCAGACGGATCGCCGGACGCAAGTAGTCGGAGAAGACGAAGAACGTTCCGCAGAACACTCTCACGCCGCCGTGCAGCAGCATGCCGTTCGTAGCCGCGCCCATGCCGAACTCGCGAACGCCGAAGTAGATATTGCGACCGCTGTAGTCTTTAGATGTCAGCACGTCGAGATCCTTCATGTGCGTCATGGTCGAAGACTCCAGGTCGGCGGAGCCGCCGACGAGCCACGGCACGTTTTTGGCAATTGCATTCAGCACCGTGCCGGAAGCCGTACGGGTACCCTTGTCCGCCGAAACGTCGGACGGAATGTCCTTGTCCCAGCCTTCCGGCAGATCATCGCTTGAGGCCGCCTCGAACTGCTTCGCCAGCTCCGGATGCGCCTTGGCATAGTCGGCAACCAGTTGCTTCCAAGCCTCGTACGATTGAATTCCCTTGCTTTTCACGTCGGCGAAATGCTGGCGCACTTCGTCCGGCACGTGGAAGTGCTGCGCTTCGTCCCAGCCGTACACTTTCTTGGTGAGCGCGACTTCGTCCACGCCGAGCGGGGAACCGTGCGGACCTGCATGGCCGCCTTTGCCCGCTTTGTTCGGGCTGCCGTAGCCGATGACCGTCTTCACTTCGATCAGCGTCGGACGGTAATCCGCCTGCGCCTCCAGCACTGCTTTGTGGATCGCCCCCAGATCGTTGCCGTCCTCGACGCGCAGCACCTGCCAGCCGTAGCCTTCAAAGCGCTGGGCGACATTCTCGGAGAATGACAGATTCAGCTCGCCGTCCAGCGAAATATCGTTCGAATCGTACAGTACAATCAGTTTGCCGAGCTTCAAATGGCCCGCCAGCGAAGCGGACTCCGACGAGATGCCTTCCATCAGGTCTCCGTCGCCGCAAATGGCATATGTATAGTGATCGATGACTCGGTATTGTTCACGATTGTAAACAGCCGCAAGATGCGCTTCCGCCATCGCCATCCCCACCGCCATGCCAAGACCTTGACCGAGCGGGCCCGTCGTCGCGTCAACGCCCGGCGTGTGGCCTACTTCCGGATGGCCCGGCGTCATGCTGCCCCATTGGCGGAACTGCTTCAGCTCTTCCATCGGCAGGTCGTAGCCGGAGAGGTGAAGCAGGCTGTACAGCAGCATCGAACCGTGTCCCGCAGACAGCACGAAACGGTCGCGGTTAATCCACGTCGGCTGATCCGGGTTATGCTTCATCAGCTTCGCGAAGAGCTCATAGCCCATTGGCGCGGCTCCCATCGGCATCCCGGGGTGTCCGGACTTGGCTTTTTCAATCGCATCGATGGAAAGCGTGCGGATCGTGTCCACGGAAAGTTGTTCGATCGTTTTGTTAGATACCGTCATTGTGATCCTCCTATTATCGATCTTCTTTTGATCAGCAGTATGGTAAAGCACTGGTCCGCCTTCGCGCGAAAGCGCCGGGCTTCACGTGAACCCAGTAAACAAGAGACTTGTTCACGTGTGCATTACTACCTGTTCGCTTGGAGTGCTTGCCTTATTGTACCACTCTCCGTTTCAGTTTGCCATATCCAACCGGTGAACATGCTTTGAAATCGCATTTCGCACAAAAAAATTAGTTCTGCCGAAGGATTTACAAAAGTTACGTCGAAACAGTATGGTATCACACATTTTTTGGTGCGTTTCACTCTTGTTGGATGAATCAAGGTATACGTGGATGTATTATGTGACACGGGAGCAGATGTATGAACCATCTTTTGCTGGAACTGGCCAATACCCGACAAACGTACAGAAAAATGCTCAATCTGTACTGGATCACCATCGTGCTGACAGCCATTCTCGAATACGCCATATTCCTTTTGGAAGCGGATACTTCGACCTCCGCCTTCTTTCAAGCCTTGCTGTTTCAAGTGATCTGTTTAACCGCCGTTACCGGAGCCGTAGAAATCCTCTACCGCTACCGCAAATTACAGAGCGATTGGCTGCTCATCTTAACCGGGATTTTCTACGCAACCTCCATTATTCTGATGAACCCGTCAATCGGCATCGTACCCGCTATTTACATTTTTCCGATCCTAACGTCCGTTCTGTCCTTTAACAAAAACCGCATTGTCGCCGCCTTCGCCCTCGTGCTGCTGTCCTTCGCCGCCCTGTACCTCATCAGCCCCGAGCTTCGGCTCACCATGCAGCCCGTGCATACGATCGGCATCCTGTTCCTGTACACCGGGACGACCGTTATCGCGCTCTCCATCACCAGCAGCGGAATCGAGCTGCTCAACAACCTGAAGCATGCAACCGAAGCCAAGCAAGAGCTGCTGGTCAAAAACATTATTATGGACAAGCTGTCAAAGCTGGATGCGCTTACGAGCCTGTATAACCATAAGACGTTCCACGAATATCTCGAAAAGCTGATCGATCAGCACGAGCGCAACGAGCTGCCGCTGCAGCTGGCGATCGTCGATATCGACAATTTCAAAACAATCAACGATACGTTCGGCCACTGGGTCGGCGATATTATATTGATGCGTGTGGCAAGTGCTATTAAAGAAACGGTATCTCCCAACGATTTTGTAGCCCGCTACGGCGGCGAAGAATTTGCCGTCATCTTTACTGACAAAACGCCGGAGGAAGCCTACGCTTTGGCCGAGCAGATCCGCCACAAGCTGTCGGTCACCCTGCACCCCGAATTGGATTCGCAGGCGGCAACCATCAGCATCGGACTGCAGACCTATACGAAAGGCCACGGCAAGGAAGGGCTGTTCAAAGGCGCAGACGCTTCCCTCTATGCCGCCAAACGGACGGGAAAGAACAAAACGGTCGTGCAGTCAGCAGTCGCCGACCCCGTGGTCGTGTGACGAGACGGAATCGGTGCTCTTTAACGTGCGCCGGTTCAAATAACTCGGCTAAACCCGTCGCGGGCGGATCTACGTTCAAAAACCGGAAATGCGCTATGCATTCCGGTGATCTGTCGAGAGAGTGGTGAATTGAGGTAATAGAGGTGTACGAGAGGGTTAGGTATCTACTTCCGGTCGCTATTGCTTCTCCAGTGGATACCCCACCTCTGTTTGCATCTCTATTTTCGTAAAAGCCCTCTTCTCAACCATCTGACCGGAAATGCCCTATCGGCATTCCGGTTTTTTCGCTCTTCCGCAGTCCGCACAATTATCTTGCCGCCTCAATGCGCAATAAGGCCAGTTTCATTAGAGACTTCGATCAAATTGCCGTCGGGGTCCCGAAAATAGACCGACAGGATCGGCCCTTCGGCGCCGGTTCGAGCGACCGGTCCCTCCGTAACCTCGACACCGCATGCTTGCAGATGGCTCAGCACCTCGGCCATCGGCACCTTCGTCAGAAAACAAAGATCCGCAGAGCCCGGCGTCGGCTTGTCCGCCTTCGGCTCCCACTCCCGGCCGTGGGGGTGAAGATTGATCTTCTGACGGCCGAACCTCAGTGCCCTCCGGCCTTCGCCGAAAGTTACGACCTCCATCCCCAGCACGCGGGAATAAAAAGCGCATGTCGCTTCCACGTCCGCTACTGTCAATACCAAGTGATCCAACCGTTCGACGTTCATCCCCATCGCTCCTCTGCACGGTATTATGCTCCCGTTCTCATCCTACTCCTTTTCGACGTGGAAATCGATCCATGTAAAAAAGCGAAGACCTCCGCCCTCCCTATTTCGGAAGGCGCGGCTCTTCGCTTCGCTTACGGATATGCGATTAACTAAACACAACCGTTTTGTTCTGATGCACGATGACCCGGTCCTCGACGTGCCAGTTGACGGCGCGCGCCAGTACGGTACGCTCGATATGGCGGCCGATCCGCTTCAAATCCTCCACATTGTCGCGGTGGCTTACCCGCTGGACGTCCTGCTCGATAATCGGTCCGCCGTCCAACTCCTCCGTGACGTAATGCGCGGTAGCGCCGATAATTTTCACGCCGCGGTTGTACGCCTGCGCATACGGCTTGCCGCCCACAAAGGCCGGAAGGAACGAGTGATGGATATTGATGATTTTGTTCGGGAAGTGCTCGATAAATTTCGGCGAAATAATCTGCATATAGCGGGCCAAAATAACGACGTCCACTTGACCGCTAACCAGTTCAAGCTGCCGTTTCTCCGCCTCCGCCTTCGTATCGGGCGTGACCGGAATATGATGGTATGGAATGCCGAGCGGCTCCACCAGCCCGCGCATATCGTCGTGGTTGCTGATGACCATCGCGATATCGGCATCCAGGTCGCCCGACTGCCAGTGCCACAGCAGCTCCAGCAGACAGTGGTCCTCCTTCGAGACGAAGATCGCGAGTCTCTTCTTGCGGCTTGCCCGGGTAATGCTCCACTTCATGTTGAATTCCGCGGCAACTACGGCAAAATCGGCCTTCAACTGCTCGCGGCGCGTATCCAGGTTGTCCAAATCGAACTCGATTCGAATGAAGAATAACCCGCCCTCCGGGTCCATCGTATATTGATCGGACTGTACGATGTTGGCGCCGTGCTCGTACAGAAAGCGCGATACCGCAGCCACGATACCGGGCCGGTCCGGGCAGGATACGAGCATCCGCGCGCGATTCGTCAAATTCGTGCTTTTCGATTTGGAAGTAACATTCGAAACCATGCGTTGTTGATCTCCTTCGTTGTCAAAACATAGAATGTCTTTTCTTATACCGTGGCGAACAAATGCTCGCCCGCAAACCACGCGGTCAGGCGGTGGTTAATTTGTTCCTCGCTCAGCTCAGGGAACAGGTTGTCTGCGACGATCAGGTCGTACAAGCGCTCCATCGGCTCGCGGCCGTCCGCCTTTTTCGCCTTGGCGTCCGTCTTGAGCACTTCCCAGGTTTGCAGCACGTACGCTCTCGGATCGATATCCTGCTTCGTGAAGAAATGAGCCAGTCGCTCGACATCCGACAGGAAGCCGTCGCCGAAACGCGTTTTGACCGTGCCGCCGAGCAGCGCGATTTCCGCTTCGTACATCGGCCGCTGCGAGCTGTCTTCCTTGCCGATCCACGGCGTCTCCAGAATGAACGGCAGATGCTTCAGCTTCTCATGGTGAACGACGTTATGCATCGCTTGGAAGCCGATCCAACCGGCACCAACGGGGGCGTGGCGGTCTTTGGACGCGCCCTTCGGGTTTTTGCTGTCGTTCAGATGCACGACGGCAATGCGGTCCAACCCGACCGTGCGGTCGAACTGCTCCAGCACGCCGTCCAGATCGTTTACGATATCGTAGCCCGCATCGCTAACGTGGCACGTATCGAAGCAGACGGTCAGCTTGCCGTTGTCTTCCACCTTCTCGATGATGGTGGCCAGCTCCTCGAAGCTGCGGCCCATCTCCGTGCCTTTGCCTGCCATCGTCTCCAGCGCGATGTTGACGTTCGTATCCTTCACGCCGCTCAGCACTTCGTTCAATCCCTGTGCAATGCGTGCGAGCCCATATTCGGCATCCTTGTCCGTATAAGCCCCGGGATGAAGCACGATCTGCTTCACGCCAAGATAATCCGTACGGCGGATTTCGTCCTGCAGGAAGCGCACCGCCAGCTCGTACGTGTCATCCTTGTAAGAGCCCAGATTGATAATATACGGAGCATGGACGATAATCTCTCCGATGCCATGCTGCTCCATCACGGCTTTGCCTTCTTCGATATATTGATTTTCGATCGGTTTGCGGCGCGTATTCTGCGGCGCCCCCGTATAAATCATAAACGTTCCGGAGCCGTAAGAGACGGCTTCATTGGCCGCATTCAGCAGCCCTTTATCCGAAAACGAAACGTGCGATCCGATTCTGACCATGACCGGGAATCACTCCTTTGTTCATCTCACTTTCATCTATTTTACTAGGATCGGGGCAAGAAATCTAGAATAGGAAATATTCTCTTGTTGGTTCCGTTTTCCTCCAGCGGAAAGTGAGGTATAATGGAAGGGAGGTGAACGTTTCATGTGGTATGCGATGAACGATGCCCCGGCCGAGGGGTTTATGTGGTTTATCATTTTTTGGGTATTCGTGCTGCTGTTCATGATGTCGGTGGGCGGCTACTTTATGTTCCGCAAGTTTTTCAAGGTGCTCCCCCGGGAGGACGGCAAATCGAAGCTGGACTGGCAAAATCATTACGTCGAATCGTCCCGCCACCTGTGGACGGAAGAGTCCAAAGCGTTCCTCGACATGCTTGTCGAGCCCGTGCCTACTCCGTTCCGCGACATCGCGAAGCATTCCATCGCCGCCCGGATCGGTCAAGTGGCGCTGGAGGCGAACGCCGACGCGGTCACGCGGGAGCATTGCATCGAGGGGTATATCCTGGCAACGCCCAAGCGCGATTACCGCAGTCTAACCTCGTATTTGGACAAAAAGCAGATCGACTACAGCCCGTTCAAGCATCTGCTTCAATAAATTGCTTTTTCGAGCAAACATAACAAAGCCCGGACCTTCGTCCGGGCTTCGTTGTCGTACATCAGGATCAGGGTTCGTCGAGAACCTTCTCCTCCTCGTTCTGATATTGGCGCGCAGCTTCGAGCACGTCTAGATCCGTCTCGCTCTGCCCTTGGATGGCGGCCGCCGCATCCGCCTGGTTGGCGAGCTGCTCCTCCGCTTGTCCTATGCCGTGCGCCCCTTGATGTCCTCTGCTGGATGCCATGGGAACCCTCCGGTTTTGTCCGTTTTGTCGGGAAGACACCGTTTAGTATGATCCCTGCGGCGATCCTTTATCCCAGCTGAGGAAGCATCCCGCTTAACCTAAGGCTTCGTCGTAGTCGATTTGGTCTTCTCCTTCTTCTTGCTCGGCTCCACGTCCGATAACTGTACCGACAGCGTCGTCAGATCGTCGGTCCGCTTGTTCTTGTCCGGATTGCGCAGCTGCGTGCGGAGGCCGACCGTCGTCACGCCGCTTACATTAAGCGTTAGCGGAAACTCCTCCTGCTTGACGAAGCCGACGCGTCCGTCAACGATCACGTACATATCGACCTTCTCGTCGGACTTCAACGTAATGGTCAAATACCTGGCGCCTTTTGGCTGCACCGCGGCTTCGATTTCGCCCTTCTGCTGCAGATTTTTCACAATAACGCCCTTGTCGTCAAAATAATCGCTGACTCTGACGATTGATTTATCCGACCAATTGATCGAGCCGTCCTGCGAATAGCCGCCGTTCGGAGGCGTGATCGTATTGCTGTTCGGGTTGTTATTGAAGCTGCTGCTGCCAGAAGATCCGTTCGAACCGCCGGTGCTGCCCGAATCCGTCCCGGTTCCGGCTGGATTGAAAGGAAGCGCTAAATCAACCGTCGTGTAATCCCAGAGCCAGCCGTTCTTTTTCAGATACGTGTACGCGCGGTCCAGAATCGTCACCGCTTCGGCGCGGGTCACGTAGTCTTTCGGACGGAAATAGCCCAGATCGTTCGGCGTCATAATGCCGCTTGCTTTGAGGCTGGCCAGCGCTTTGGCCTGCACGTTGGACAGCTCGTCGCCGCCCAGCTTGCAATCCCCGGTGTTGTTGCCGAGAATGAGCGTGACGAACACATCGTTGCTTTCCACGTCCATCAAGCCGTCCTCGACATACCGTCCGTCCGCTTGGGCGACCTGGTACTCCGCTTCCGTCTTGAACATTTTGACCGGAACGTCTTTCAATTCCGAAACGACCGAGCATACGTCATTGTCGCTAAAACGCTTTTCCATCAAACGATTGTCGAAATACGCATACAACAGCTGGGCAAGCTGCAGGCGCGTCAGCTGCATATCGGGGCGAAAAGCTAAATTTCCTTCCCGGCTCAGCCCGTACCCTCCGATTTTGAACGAGGCGTCGTAAATCTCCGATATGGGCTTATGCGCCCAATGCAGTTCAGGTACGTCGGTAAAATAAGTAATTTTTTTCATCCCGGTGGCCAGTGTGTTCGGACGGTACTTATCGAACAACCGATACACCATAGCCGTCCATTCCGCCTTGCTGATCGTCTTGTTCGGACGGAAGTTGCCGTCGGGATACCCCGTCAGCACCTGCTTGCTCGCCATGAGTCGGATCGACTCGACAGCCCAAGCATACTGCTTCGCATCGACATCCGGAAACACATTAACTTCCGCCGCTGCGGGTCTGGGCCACAACGACAACAGCACGGACAACGACAGCAGAACTGCAAGCTTGCGGTACCATGAAGAATACGTCTTGTTCATTGCGAAACCTCCTATCTCTTTTCTTATTATCGGACGAACGGGCGCAGAATGTTACCTTTTGGCAAAATTGCCCACAAAAAAAGCGCACAAGCCGCTACCGAACTCTTACCGTCCGTCGTGTGCCTATGCGCTTCTTATTCAAATCTTCTTTATGCCTTGCCTTCGTTTAACAGATTTCTGAGACGCCCCGGAAAATCCGTAATGATCCCCGAAACGCCCGCATCGACGACCCGGCGAAGGTCTTGCGGTTCGTTGACCGTCCAAGGATAGACCCTCAGGCCATAGCCTGTCGCTTCGCCCACATCTCCGGCATCGATCGTATGATGCTGCGGATGAATCGAATAGACGTCCAGCCCCTCGGCTGCCGCAGCCATCTGACGGTGCGATACGAAATTGGCCACATAGAGCAGCCCCGCCCGCAGATTGGGGATCGCCTCTTGCAGCTGCTTCAACACCTTATGGTTAAACGACGAGACAACTACGCTGTCCAGCCGATTGTATTGTGCAAGCAGCTCCGCCAGTCGTTCCGCCAGCCGTGGAGTGTAGGAGCATTTGACCTCGACGTTGATCATGATTTCCAAAGGAACGAGCTGGAATACTTCTTCCAGCAAGGGCAGCCGCTCTCCGGCGAATCGCTCGTCGAACCAGCGCCCGGCGTCCAGCCCCTTCAGCTCCGCCACCGTCATCTCCGCGATGGCGCCGGTACCGTCCGTCGTACGCCCGACCGTGTGGTCATGGCAGACGATCACTTCCCCGTCGGCCGACAGGTGCACGTCCAGCTCAATCGCGTCCGCACCATGCCGTAGGGCAAGCTCGAACGAGGCCAGCGTATTTTCCGGCGCCTCGCCTGCAGCGCCGCGGTGGCCGATGACAATAGGTTGTTGTTTGGTCATATCCGTTTCCTCCCCTAGTTCAACCGCTTGGGTCTATTATCCAACGGAAGAAACGGGGAGGCAAGCCCTGCTGGGCAAATCCGATGTAAAGAAACTGTAAAAATCGATACAAAGATCCGCGTCCGTTAGGATTGCACAGATTCCTCCTGAAGCTGATGCATGATCGTCTTCCGCTTGACGAGGTAGAGCAGGACAAGCGCACCGACGCCGTATGCCGCCAAAATCAGCGCATCGTTCGCAATCGTTGCGGCGTCGCCGATCGAAATCAGGTTCCTGAAGCCTTCTACCGCATAAGTCATCGGCAGCGCCGGATGGATGAAATTAAAGAATCTCGCTTCCATCTCGACCGGATACGAGCCGCTGCTGGACGTCAGCTGGAGCATGAGAATGACGATGGCGACGAAACGTCCCACATCGCTGCCGAGGATCGAGATCAGCATGAACAGAATCGCCGCGAACGTCAATCCGAGCAGCAGCGCGAACCCGTATAAGTTAATGGCCGGCAGCACCGTCGGAATCCCAAGTCCCGTATGGAGAATGAAGACCGAGAGCACCGACTGAAACACGCTGACGGAAGCCAGCGCAAGATATTTGTTGATGAGATACGAGATCGGCCGCTTCGGCATCGAGACGACCTTGTTCAGATCGATAACGAAAAAGAGCACCAGCGACCCTACCCACAAGGACAGTGCAATAAAATAAGGCGCAAATCCCGTGCCGTTGTTCGGCACCGGATGCAGGTTGTTCTCCGTCACCTTTACCGGGGAGACGATCGTATTGATCCGCTGCTCCGCCTGCCCGTCCATCGCCGCCATGCCCGCCGCCTCGCCAAGCTTCGCGGCAAGCTCCTGCTGGCCGGCGTTAATGTCCTTCAGGCCGGCGGAGAGCTGCGTACTGCCGTCGTACAGCCTCGTCACACCGTCCTGCAGCTGATGGAATCCGCTGCCGAAGGCATTGAGGCCTTCGACCAGCGCCGTGCTGCCCTGCTGCAGCTGATGGACGCCATTGGCGAGTTGGCCGAGCCGCCCGGACAAATCGTCTACCAGCTGCTTATTTCTGTTCAGTTGATCCAAGGTGTTGCGCACGGTGGTCTGCATCGCCTGCAGCCCGGCCTGCAGCTCGTTCCTATGCGCGGAGAGCTGGTCGCGGGCAACATTGATCTGTTCGATCGACTTGGAGGCAGAACTGCGCATCTGATCAAGCGACGCCTTCGTATCGCGCAAGGCCTGCTCTAATTCAAGCCGCTGCGCATTTGCCGTCTTCAGTTTGTCGACCGCCCCCTTGAACCGCTCGCTGCCGGTAATTTCGCCGAACTGCTCGCCAAGCGCCAGCAGATCTGTGATCGCGCCATCAAGCTGATCCTTTTGCTTCTGCAATCGGCCGCCTATACCTGCGTCCCAAACGCGCTGAAGCTCGTCGATTCGCCGATTCGTGTCCTGCAGCGAAGCGCCGACCACATCCAGTGCGTTAAGCCCGAACTTCAGCGACTGACCGGAAGCGTCAATCACCTTGCTGAGCCGATCCGCTTCAGCCGTCAGCTGATTGATCGGCTCCAGTATTTTCGATAGCTGCGCATTCAGCTTGTCGATGCCTCCTGCGCCTAATCCGACGGCCGTATCCAGCCGAATGATGCCGTTCTCCAACTGGTTCGCGCCGTCCAGCAGCTTCGTCAGCCCGTCCGACAGCGGCTTCATGCCGTCCTGGGCTTGCTTCAGGCCATCCTGCAAGGAAGTCGCGCCATCCTGCGCCTTCTTCGTTCCTTCCGCCAGCTTGGCCGCCCCGTCGGCTGCCTTCTTCAGCCCTTCGCCGCCGTTGAGAATTTGGTCGAAGATGGTGCGCACATATTTCTCCGTCATCTGCTGTTCCAGCTCGTGTGCAACCTTATCCATCACGCTGCGCACCACTTTAACGCCGAGCATGTTGGCCCCTTCGTTGACGGCGTACGAAAGCTGACTCGCTCTGGGCTGCGGCGTGCCCGGGCTATAGGCCGTTTCGGTGAAGTCCGACGGGATCGTCAGCACCATAAAATAACGCAGCTTCTCGATCCCTTCCGCTCCTTGCTCCGGGCTGACTTCCGTCCAGGAAGTCTGCTTGTCGGCAAGCAGCTTGTCCGTAAGCTCCCGGCCCAGATTAACCGGGTTACCGCTCTGCGACATGCCGCGATCCAGGTTAACAACCGCCAGCGGCAAATGGGGCAGAAAGTCGGTCGGATTCCAAAACGCCCATAAATAAATGAAACTATACATAAGCGGCAGGACCATCAAGCCGAGCACCGAGCGGCGCGCCATGTTGGAGCTCCACATTTGCCGGATATCGTGCCATGCCATTTGAAAACCGTTCATCGATCGATCCACCCGCTTTTTGTCCATAGTTTCTCCCGCTTGCATACGATTTCCTTATGCTGTGCTTTTAGTATTCTTCGATCCGCTAAACCTATCCTAATCGGAAACGCAAAAAAACCTGCCCAGGCTTCGGATTTACCGAAAGCGCAGGCAGGTTCATGCATACTTCATTTTTTTGAATAGATAAGGCTAGGGGGAGATCAGATGCGAATATCCAAGTTTTTACCCAGGTTGGGATGCTGTGCCGCCGCAAAATCTTGAAGCAGCGTAGCCGCTTGGGCAGTCTGAGAATCCTTCATCTGACTTAGCAGAGCAATACCGACCGCCTGCTTCAATGCGTTTCCGCCGCTAACGGCGCTCAATGCTGCGTTAATTTGCACAAGCTCGCCTCATTTCTTCGGAAGGTGGAGCAAACGTCATTAAGCCCGTTCGCTAAGGCCAGTATAATCCAAATAGATAAGCCCATCAATACAAATAAAGGAAATTGTCGTTTTCTGCCGAACCCTATTCGTATCAACATAATCCTGTAGTAACGCGAGGTGGTTCCCCCTGGCTATCCAGCCTTACGTCATCGTAATCGCCGGTATCCTGCTTTTGATCTGTGTGGCGGTCGTTCTTCCGAAGTTTTTCAGACGAAACCGATTCGGACGGCCCGGCTCCAAGTCCCAATCTACCGGTAAAAATCAAGCCAAACAAAGCTGCTCCTTGTGCCGACGAAAAGTTCCTTCGAAGGAGTTGGCCTTTTACGCCACAGCCGGCAAAGTCGTCGGCGTGTGCCGGGCCTGCCGGCCGAAAGCGGAGCGTCAAGACTTCATGCGCTTGTGACTGCCCATTCCTTATGGCGATTCAAGTGCCCAGCACTTTTTTCCCTCGCGGCTCCGACCCACGGGAATCGGGCTCCAGCGTAATTCCGATGCCGTCGAAGGAAGTGTCCTCAAGCCCCATGTCCCAGGTCAGCACTCCTGCTCCTTGAGAGTCGACCTGGAACGTTCCGCAGTTGGAACGCTTGCCGTCGCGCAGCAGCCACACTTGATACGCCTGAACTCCGTCCGTTGGCCGCAAACCGTGAAATTGCAGGACCAGCTGCGCTTTATTGCCTTGGCGCGTCAACCATCCTTGCCCGGCTGCCGACGGAAGCGCTTGGTCAAAAGCTTTCAGCCTGTATTGTCCGATCATTTCCACAGGAATGGCCAGCCGGGCTTCCGGCCGCTCGACAGAGGATTTGAACGGGAAGCTAAAGTCCCCGAAGATGGCGGTTCCCGCCCCGCATACGAAGAAGAACAGCGCAGCCGCCGTATACCCGAGCCCTTTCGTCCACCGCTTGCGGCGCCGTGCCGCCCCATCGTTAAGACGCCACTCCACAGTCGGCCGCTTATCTGCCGGACGCTCTTCGAGGAGCGTTTCCCCTCTCGCAGGCTCAGGCTGTCCAAGCACCTTTCCTAGCACCTGCTCTTTTAAGTCTTCAGGCAATTCCACCAGCTCAGCTTCAGCCGGCAGTGCTTGCCACGTTTGCCGAAGCTCCGCAAGCTCTTGAGTACAAGTCCGGCACACGGACAAATGACATTCGAACGCCTGCTTCCGTTCCTCCGAAAGCTCATCTAGAAAATAAGAAAAGCATAGCTCGCAGCCCGATTCTTCTCGAACCATGTCGTTCACTCCTCCCTCCAAGACGTCATGTGCTTGCGTAGCAATTTCAAGCTTTGGTGGAGCCGGCTTTTCACTGTTCCGAGCGGCTCTTCCAACATCTCGGCAATTTCGCTTAAGGTGTAGCCCTCCCAATAAAACAGCCGGATTAGCTTGATCTGTTGCTCTGACATATATCGGTATGCCTCCTCCAGCTGCTGCTTGAACAGCTTCCGGGAGACAGGATCTGCAAAAGGATGGACCTCCGTCGCGCCTAATTCCGCTTCGATCCCATGCTCTAGCGGCACCAAGGCGGATTGCTTTCTTAATTTCCGCAGCTGGTCAATCGTCAAATTACGGGTAACGGTTAGCAGCCAATTGACGAATAGCCCCTTCGCCGGATCGTATCCGCTCTCCGTCGTCCAAATGCGGGTATACACTAACTGCACGACGTCCCGGGCAAATTCGGGGTCCTTCTTCGCTTTCATAGCGAACGAATAGACCAGCTTGGCATACCGGTCGTACAGCGCATGAAGCGCTTCGCTTTGTTTGGCTTTGATTAGTTCCATCAATTGCTCGTCCGAATAATGCTGCACGTATCGGAACACCCCCGTCTCTGACGCGCGCTCCTTGTTCCGGTTGTAAACGAGTAACAGGAAGCGAATTGACTCCATATTCCGACATTTCTTTTCGTTTGGCAACATGCAATTTTTAGCCGCTCCACATCAAACAACCCGAGGCCCTCCTTGCGGCGGGTACCCCGGGTTAACGTTCAGTAACATTTACTTGACGATAATCGTCGCTTTCATCTCTGCTTTATGCGGAGCGCAGTAATACGTATACGTGCCCGGCTTGGTCAGCGTGATCGTTTCGGATTCGCCTTCTCCCAGCAGCTTCGTTTCGAATACCGGCTTGCCGTCGTCGCCGAGCGTGTCCGATACGGCATTATGCTTGACTTTATCTTTATTCGTAAACGTTACTTTCGAGCCCGCTTCGACCGTCAATTCTTTGACGGAGAAAGCGAATCCGGCCATCTGCACCTGATATTCCTTGGAAGCAGCCGGCTGCTTGTCTTCCTGCTTCAAAGCAGCGCCTTCCGGTTTTGCTGCGAACCAAACGTTGTTGACGCCTTGTCCGTTTACTTCCCCAGCCTTCGTGTCTTTCAGGAAATAGTAAAGCGGGCTTCCCTTGTATGTCGTTTGCTTCGTGCCGTCCTCCCGCGTAATAACGCCAAAATCTTCTATTTTCAAGGACGCCGGGAGCTGCAGCGATTCCGCTTTGAATACCGGCCAGTTGACGGCGCATTGATCCTTGCAAGCGCTCTGGAACGGCGTGTCCTTCGTAAACGTGTAAAGCGTTTTGCCGGAACCGTCCGTCAAATAAGTGCCGACCTTATCGTTCGTCGCGAGACGAACCGACGACGCGGCTGCAGCCGCCGCAGCTTCGGCGGTAACCACCTTTTGACCGACGAGAGCATCCAGCAGCGTCTTGTCCCCGGCCTTTAGCTTCGCCCCGAGCGCCTCCACCGTTGCCGTAGCGATATGCCCGTTATTCAGATTGCCCGCTTCGGCGATTTGTTTCAACCCCTTGCCTTCCGCGAAGCGAATCGTTTCTGCAAAAGCAAAATCGGTATCCTGCTTATAGCCGAGCGATTCCAAAATCACTTTGTAATACTGCTGCGCCGTGATCGAACCCATCGGTTCGAACCGTCCCGAGCCGGTCCCCGTCCACCCAAGCTGCGGATTCGCCTTCAAGTAGCCCAATACCGCCTGGTTACTTTCATTGACCGTACCGGCATCGTCGAACTTCGCGCTCCCTTTGAAGCCCAAAGCCTCGCTCTCCAAGCCCTGCAGCCGCAGGAACAAAATCGCCGCCTGCAAACGGGTCGTCGATTGGGACAAGTAGCTTGCCGTTACACCGCTGCCATCTCCCTGCAATACTCCCAGCTCCGCAGCGATTTGCGCATCCGTTTTGACGGCGACCGCAGCAGCCTTGGAATTGTCCGCAGCAGCTGCAGCAGTTACAGCTGTTGAAAGCGTCAGGGCGGTTCCCAGCAGCAGGGCTGCATATTTCCAGCGTTTGTTCATCATCAGATTCCTCCTCGAATTTTGAAGGGTTATTAGGTCGTTCAAATAGAGGAAACGCCGCCAAAGCGAAAACGGTTTGACGCTAAACGAAAAAAAATATTTTTTATTTGTCCGGAAAAAGCAAAAAGCCCTGAAGATTCAGGGCTTTGCACGATCAGTAGGCTACTTGAATATGCGGTTGAGAGGACTCGAACCTCCACGGGCGTACGCCCACTACCCCCTCAAGATAGCGTGTCTGCCATTCCACCACAACCGCGGATGTACTATTCATTGTATAGGTTTCGCAGGAAAAAGTAAAGTGGCATCCTTTAGCAGAGTATTTCCCCCGGAAACGCCGGTAACAGACACAAGAAGCGAATCTGTTCCGAGGGAAACGGAAGCAGCCCACAAGTTTAGACTCTCGCCTTTACATTCCCGCAGACCGCTGAAGCCTTCTCGCAATCTCCATAAACTCGTCGGGGCCGATGCCCGGAGCAAATTCTTCCTGTACCTCGTCCAGCTCCGGAACGGGTCCGCCTTCCGGCGTACCGTCAACCACTTCCAACGGTTGGCCGTCCTCCGGGTGAGAACCTTTCCAGATTTGCCGTATCCCCTCATAAGCGTCGTCGCTGAAACGGTACAGCTTGCGATGAAGACCCTGTTCCTCGTATTTTCGGGTTGTTTCGAACGCCCGGTTGCTCAGGTTGGGCACCGGAACAAGCTTCGTCATATCGACTCCAGTCGCGATTTCCAGCGCCTTGGCATAGGCAACGACATGCACGCCGCCGCGAACGAGCAGATAACCGACCATTTCACGCGCCACAGGATGGTCCGTCATTTCATACACGCGCATTTTATGCGTCCTCGCCCCGCATTCCAAGAAGAAATTGTGCAGCAGGTCCAGCACCAGATTGCCGCTGTTGAACACGTAATCCCCTGACCAACCTTTGCCCATGGAGTCCAACGGCAAAGCCGTTTGCGCCGAGGCGATAAAATGGTGCGAGTTCCGCTTATCAAGCGCGTCCATCATCGGCGCCGCATTCGGATCGGTCGGCTGCGTAGACCCGGTCAAGCACAGGTTGATAGCATTCGTAACCAGCTCGACGTGGCCGAATTCCTCGGCCGTAATACTGCACACCAGATCGTAGAAGGGCTTCAGCTTTGTTTTCCTGCGAAAATTAAACGACTGAAACATATAATTATTCAGCGTCGACATTTCCCCGAATCTCCCACCCAGCAGCTCCTGAACGGCTGCCGCCGCATTCGGGTCGGCGTGTTTCGGCTTCGGAAGCTCGATCGCAAGCTTATGAATACGTTTGAACACTCCCATCCCTCCCTGCTTGTCCCGACGGACCAAGTTATTTTTGCCACACCTGCGGTTCAGCTTCGCCTTTGATATATTCGATTCTTGTCGGTTCCACTTCAAGAACGACATATTCCGGGTCGTGCGGCCCGTCAAACCAGCGGCTGAGCTCGTCGTTCCACAACTTCTCCCGCATGCGGTTATCCGTACATAACTTCGCTGTCGCTTCCATCTGTACGATTTCGGACGTAGGCGTTCCGTCATACCCTGTCAGGACAAATACGTTTGCATTTTCCCGCAGCTCATCCACTTTGTCCGTTCGGCTGTTGGTCGCCAAATACACCGTGAGTCCTTCGTGAAACAACACCATGTACCGAATCTTCGGCCGAGTGCCGTCGACCGTACCGAACGCGCAGACGTCATTCGCATCCAGCACCTTCATGATCTGCTCTTCCAGTTGCTCCGTCTTCAACATGGGAACATCTCCTTTCGGTTATGGAAGTCTGACTTCCTTCCTTGATTACCCGAACGGCGATAAGGCCAAACAATGCTTCGTTTCCCTAAAGAACTTGTTTCAATGAGCGGACAGCCGGGTTAAATGCATAGTACATTTCTTCCAAAGGAGCTGATTCGAATGGATACCAACGTTTTAAAAGGAAAATGGAGGCAGTTGAAGGGCGAAGCGCAAAAGCAATGGGGCAAATTTACCGATGACGACCTCGACGTTATTAACGGGGAAAAGGAAAAGCTCCTCGGGAAGCTTCAGGAGAAGTACGGGCATACCAAAGAAGCCGCGCAGGAGGAATACGACCGCTGGGAAAGCGGCTGGCGCGACCGGTTTTAGCTTTCCGCATGATGAACTGCATGAAAAGTTTGCACCGCTGATAGTTTTATGCTAAAAAAGAGAAAGAGCCCACATCCGTTTGGATGCAAGCTCTTTCTCTTTGTGATGCGGTTGAGAGGACTCGAACCTCCACGAGCGTACGCCCACTACCCCCTCAAGATAGCGTGTCTGCCATTCCACCACAACCGCAGGTTACTGTAGGGGGAAGCCCGGCGGGTTCTCGCCCCTACTATCTATGACCCGTAGGGGATACTCTCCGTTTCACTTCGAGACTGCGAAGCGGTTCCTGCCGAAGCTTATGCTCCGACGAACCCGAGGGTTCTCATCCCTACTATCTATGACCCGTAGGGGATACTCTCCGTTTCACTCCGAGACTGCGAAGCGGTTCCTGCCGAAGCTTATGCTCCGACGAACCCGAGGGTTCTCACCCCTACTATCTATGACCCGTAGGGGATTCGAACCCCTGTTACCTCCGTGAAAGGGAGGTGTCTTAACCCCTTGACCAACGGGCCATGCTGTTTATGATCGCCGCCTTTTTGAGCGACAAGTGTTATTATAGCGGAATGGGATGAGCTTGACAAGCCCCTTTTGCGAAAAAAATTTTTCGCCTTTTTGGAGGTAATCCCCCCATATGTTACAATCAACTGCAAAAGGACCCCATTCCCCTACAGAGGTGTATTCGATGCTGGTATTCAACCATGCTACCGGTCAGGTTACGGAACAGGCAGCCCGAGTTCCGGGCGACAACGAGAACGTCTGGCTCCATATGACAGCTCCCGAAGCAAAGCAGGTGGAACACGTACTTAAACATCAGTTTCATTGCCACCCGCTTGTGGTTGAGGATTGCATCAAGCTGAATCAGCGTCCCAAAATGGACCGGTACAAAGACCATGTCTTCATCACGTTTTTTGCCGTGGTCGACAAGCAGCTTACTACGGCCGAAATCGCTATCGTGGTCGGTAAAAATTTTGTCATTACCATTTGTAGAGAGCCTCTTCCTTTTTTCGACGAGCTCCAAAAGCATTTCTTGCAGGTCGAAGGCAGCATGGAGCATTGCGGACGCATCTTATATTTACTATTAGACCGCTGTGTCGACGACTATACCGACATCATCAATCAGATCGAGGACCGCGTCGACCGCTTGGAGCAAATGATTTACCGTAATCCTTACGTCCACGTATCCCGAGAAATATTTAAATCGAAACGAAAAATGCATCGTCTCCGTCGCATTATCGCCGAAGAGAAAACGATGCTGGGTACGATAACGCATCAGAGCTTCCCGTATATTCGCCAGGAAGCGGATGTCTATTTTATCGACATCTACGATCATATTTCCCGCGTTGTCGATTCCTTGGACGTATTTCGGGAATCGCTCACCGGCCTGCTTGAGCTGCAAATGAGCATTAAATCGGACCGTATGAACGAGATCATGAAGACGCTGACCAT
Source organism: Paenibacillus oleatilyticus (assembly GCF_018998565.1). GTDB lineage: Bacteria > Bacillota > Bacilli > Paenibacillales > NBRC-103111 > Paenibacillus_G > Paenibacillus_G oleatilyticus. Next base: position 53,570 of record NZ_JAHNZO010000030.1, read on the forward strand.
TATCAGCTCGATTTTTCTCCCGCTGACCTGTATCGTTGGTTTGTACGGTATGAATTTCAAGAATATCCCCGAGCTCAACTGGAGCTTCGGGTACGCATACGTTTGGATCGTCATGATCGTTGTTACGATCTCCTTGTGGGCCATTTTTAAGTGGAAAAAATGGATTTAGCCCGGTGACTTCGCGGCACATAGCTGCCGCTCCGACGAACCTCCGGTTCTCATCTCTCTCCACGCCATACATAAAAAGGCCACCCTTTTCAGGTAGCCGCAGAGTATTGAGAAAGTGTTCAAATGGGATTATAGAGGTTACGAAGGGGTGGGGTATCCACTTCCGACCGCTGTTGTCATCGGGAAATTTGATTGGAAGCCGCTAAGTAGCGGACATTTCCCGATGACAAAGGCGGCCGTTATCGCTTCTCCAGTGGATACCCCACCTACGTTTCTTCTCTATTTTTGTAAAAGCTCACTTTTCAACAGCCTAAGTTTATCCTTTTCAGGTAGCCGGTCTTTTTATGTATGGCGGAGAGAGAGAGGGATACTCGCGCTCCGCTTGCGAGACTTCGCGGCGCATGGCCGCCTCGGGTTCGAATCCCTCTTCGTCTCTCCGTAGACAATAAAAAACCGCCTTTCGGCGGTTTCGTTTATGATCTACGGAGAGAGAGGGATTCGAACCCTCGCACCACTTACGCAGTCTAACCCCTTAGCAGAGGGTCCCCTTGAGCCACTTGGGTATCTCTCCAAAGAAAGAATGGCTCCCCGAACAGGACTCGAACCTGTGACAACTCGATTAACAGTCGAGTGCTCTACCAACTGAGCTATCGGGGAAAGACAATTTTTAATTTATCATGAATGCGGCTGTAAGTCAAGGGCAAGCAATTTTAACTTGCCTTTGCAGAAACCGCAGACGTATTTCTTCGGATCGGTCTTGCGTTTACGCATATACTCCGCGCTGCAGCTTGTACAAACGAGCTTGTACCGGTAAGGCTCGGTACGCTTCAGCTCCTGCGGGAGCGACCGGCAATAGCGCGTCCCCCCGACCTTGGCCAGCAGCCGCTTGAAATCGTCATCCCGGTGCTGGTACCCTCCGCCCAACAAATGCAGATGGTAATGGCACAATTCATGCTTAATAATCTTCTCCACGTCCGCGGCTCCGAACTGTTCATACTGCAGCCAGCTGATCTCGATATCGTGCGTCCGGGTGAAATAGCGCCCTCCCGTTGACCTTAATCTCCGGTTGAACCTCGCCCGATGCAAAAAAGGACACCCAAACGACGACAGCGATATTTGCTCTACCCACAGCTGCAGCTGTCGGTCATCCATCGTTTTCCCACCCTTACTCTCTGGTTTCTCTTCGTTTCTCTCTTGAATTGTAACCGCAGGTTAGGCTAAACTGTCAAGTAGGAATCTGGAATTGCTTCGGACAAATCGTCCCTTTGACCCATAGAGAGGAGTTTAACCCGATGTTCAAAAAGAAATGCGCTCTGCTTAAGCTGGAGGACCGGATCGAATTCGTGGAAATGCCCGCTACCCATATGTACCAACTGGCCGCGCTTAATCAGCGGCTGCATAAGGAGCTGGACAAGCTGACGACCCCCAATGCTCCCAAACTGCCGGTGTTCATCGCGGAATTCGACGGACTTGAGCTTGTTCATCCGGACTATACGCTCCAGCACGGTCTGGACTACATCAACCGTTTGGAACAGACGTTCAGCGCAATCCAAGAGCAGGAAAAAGAATATCCGCTCATCTCCCTCTTGACCGAGATTCGCGCGCTTCAGGCACAGCTTGAGCAGTGGTACGAAGAGGAACAAGACTTCGCTTAAAAAGGACCTGCACCCGAAACGGCTCCCGCCCATATGCTGTATTGTGTACGGCAGCTAGACGGGAAGGGACTGATGGTGTTGCCACAATGGCTTTGCAACCAGCTGATGCGGGCATTTTACAACAAAAACCGCCGGCAAATCCGTTTGTTGAACGATTGCTGGTTTTTTTACCGCACCCGCAAAAGCGAGACGGACCCCACGACATCCCAGCTTCAATAAAAGATGAGCTCACGCTCAAAAACAAATAGAGCATACGCCAGAGCGAAGGACGCAGCTTCCGCTACATCCTTTTTCTCCGGCTTATGCTCTATTTTATGCTTAAGAAGGCTTTTTCATCGTTAGCCCGACGCGGCCCTTTTTCAGGTCGACGTTGAGCACCCATACCGTCACGACATCCCCTACGGACACGACGTCCATCGGATGCTTCACGTAGGAATTGCTTAACTGCGAAATATGAACGAGCCCGTCGTTTTTGATGCCAATATCGACGAAAGCGCCGAAATCGATCACGTTGCGCACGGTTCCCTGCAGCTCCATGCCCGGCTTCAAATCTTCGATCTGCAGCACGTCCGTGCGGAAAATCGGCGCCGGCAGCTCCTCCCGCGGATCGCGTCCCGGCCGCTGCAGCGAATCGAGAATGTCGCGCAGCGTCGGCACCCCGACGCCAAGCTTCGGAGCGAGCTCCTCCGGCTCCAGGCTTTGCAGCATGGCTTTCAGTTCGGCACTGCCAAGCTGCGACAGTTCCAGCTTCAGCTCGCGGAACAGCTTGTCGACCACCTCGTATGACTCCGGGTGGATCGGCGTATTATCCAGCGGATTGCTGCCTTCAGCGATCCGCAAAAAGCCGACGCACTGCTCGAACGCCTTCGCTCCGAGCCGAGGAACCTTTTGCAGCTGCGCCCGGCTCGTAAATTTCCCGTTGTCGTCGCGGTATTTTACGATATTTTTGGCCAGCGTACTGTTCACGCCCGACACATAGGACAACAGCGACGGCGACGCCGTGTTCACGTCCACGCCCACATGGTTTACCGCCGACTCAACGACGAACTTCAGGCTCTCTTCGAGCCTTTTTTGCGTGACGTCATGCTGGTATTGGCCAACACCGATCGCTTTCGGCTCGATTTTGACCAGCTCCGCCAGCGGGTCCTGCAGCCGCCGCGCGATGGAGATCGCGCTCCGTTCCGCTACGTCCAAGTCCGGGAACTCCGTCTGCGCCAGCTTGGAAGCCGAATAGACGCTCGCCCCGGCTTCGTTGACGATCAAATACTGCAGCTTCCGCTGCTTTATCTCGCTGATCAGCTCGGCCACGAATTGTTCCGTCTCGCGGGACGCCGTCCCGTTGCCAATGACGATCAATTCGACGCGGTAAGCGTCGATCAGACGCTTGAACGTCGCTTTCGCTTCCGCTACTTTATTGTTCGGAGGCGTCGGGTATGTGACGGCGATCTCCAACATTTTGCCCGTATCGTCGACGACAGCCAGCTTGCAGCCTGTCCGGTACGCGGGATCGACGCCAAGCACCACCTTGCCCTTGACCGGCGGCTGAAGCAGCAGATTGCGCAAATTTTCGGCGAATACCTCGATCGCTTTTTCCTCGGCCTTCTCCGTCATTTCATTGCGCACTTCGCGCTCGATGGACGAGGCGATCAGCCGTTTGTACGCATCTTCAATGACAGCCGTCAATGTGTCGCGAACGATGGAAGGCCCCTTGAGCACTTGCTTCGCGATATACTCGTGAATCCGCTCGACCGGAACGTCCAGCGCCACCTTCAGCACTTCTTCCCGTTCTCCGCGATTGATCGCGAGAATCCGGTGCGGCGGTAGCTTGCGGACCGGCTCCTGGTAGCTGTAATACATCTCGTAGACGGATTCTTGCTCGGCGTCCTTGGCTTCGGTCCGCAGGATGCCCTGCTCAAACGTGTGACGGCGCACCCAAGCGCGGATTTTCGCATCGTCGGCGATTTGCTCCGCAATGATATCCATCGCGCCTTGTACGGCTTCCTCGGCCGTCTGAACGCCTTTCTCCTCGCTGACATACTTGCCCGCTTCGGCAAGCAGATCGCCCTGCTTGGGCTGCGTCTGAATCCAGAGCGCCAGAGGCTCGAGCCCCTTCTCCTTCGCCACGCTGGCGCGCGTCTTGCGCTTCTGCCGATACGGGCGGTACAAGTCCTCGACTTCCTGCAACTTGACCGACTGCTCGATCGCCGTACGCAGCTCGGCCGTCAGCTTGCCCTGCTCGTCGATCAGACGGATGACCTCCAGCTTCCGGTCCTCCAGATTGCGCAAATACGTCAGCCGCTCTTCAATGTCCCGCAGCTGATTTTCGTCGAGCTCTCCGGTCATTTCTTTCCGGTACCGGGCGATAAAAGGAATCGTATTCCCCTCATCCAGCAGACCGACCGTCGTCTTCACCCGGCCTGCGGCGATTTGCAGCTCGGACGCGATCTGCTTCAGAATGCGTTCCTGAATCGCCGCTTTCATCTCTTCCGTCAGTTCCACAACCGCCCGAACTTCTTCCGTCTGACCCGTTTTCTCTTTTGCCATCCGACTTTTCTCCTCCCAGACATAAAAAAGCGAGGGTACCCGCACCCCCGCCTCGTCAGCATGTTAAAACTCAATCAGACCTACGCTTATTTGCAAAGCTTCATCGACCTTGCGCATGGTTTCCTCATCCAAGTGCGTGATTTTGTCCGTCAGGCGCTGCTTATCGATGGTCCGAATCTGCTCCAGCAGGATGACCGAATCCCTGTCAAAACCGTGCGCTTCCGCGTCAATCTCCACATGCGTCGGCAGCTTGGCTTTTTGAATCTGCGCCGTAATCGCCGCTACGATCACCGTAGGACTGAAGCGATTGCCGATATCATTCTGAATGATCAGTACGGGCCGAATGCCGCCCTGCTCCGAACCGACGACCGGTGAAAGATCCGCGAAAAAAACATCGCCACGTTTGACAATCAAGCGTCACACCCCGCTTACCAGGCGGTCCAGCGTATTGTCCGCTTCTTCCTCCGCCTGAAACGCTTCCGAGGCCATGTTCAGGTTGATCTTAGCCATTTCCATATAGCCGCGTTGCATCGATTCGCGCAAATGCCGTTTCTTACGCTCCAACAAGTAAAGCTTCATCGCCTGACGGATAAACTCGCTGCGGTTGGAATTTTCCTTCTCCACCAGATGATCGACTTCCTGCAGCAAATAATCCGGCAAGCTGATCATGATTCGCTTCGTGTTATGCGCACCCGCCACCTATACATGCACCCCCAAAAACATACAAGAACCTATTTCCATTATGGCAAACTTCCAGATAAAATATACAAAATCAATATATGCCGAAGGTATAGCATATATGTTATACCTTGACGCGCTCCGCAGCATTTTGCCTCTATACTTATTCGCGGCAAACCAAGAAAATCCTCTCATGTTAGGAGGAAAAATTCAATGGAAAATGCAGCCAGTTCTTTTTTTGGACAAAAAGTATGGTCTTCCGCGAAGAGTTTGTAGAGGCGGCGGAGCCTTTATTATGCCTCCGGCTCCCATACGTGCCGCAGCAGCGGATTCACTGACCGTGCAGCGCAGCCTGCCTTTATATACACTCGGGGCACCCGATGCGAAATCATGCAGACGACCTCGTAATTGATCGTTCCGAGCCAAGCGGCGTGCTCTTCCGCCGTAATCCGGTCTTCACTCTGACCGCCCAGAATTACCACTTCTTCGCCCATTTGGATATCAGGCATTTCGGATACATTCAGCATGCATTGATCCATACAAATTCTTCCTACTACGGGGACCCGCCGCCCTCGAATCAATACTTGCGCCTTGCCGGTCAGCATTCGGGAAAAGCCGTCCGCGTACCCGATCGGCAGCGTCGCAATCGTCTCTTCACCCTGCGTCCGGTACACGATGCCATAGCTGATACCTGAACCCTCAGGCACTTGCTTCACCATGACGACGCTGGATTTGATGCTCATTACCGGCTGCAAATCAACCTGCTGCTTATTCACCTCTTCGGACGGATACAATCCATACATCGCGATCCCGAGCCGTACCATGTTGAAGGATAAATTCGGCGTATCGATCCCCGCAGCGCTGTTCCCGGCGTGAACGTACGGAAATTGAATTCCTTTTTGCGTAAAATGATCAACGACCTGCTCGAATCGGCCGTACTGCTCAAGCGTGTAGCTCTTGTCCGTTTCATCCGCGCAAGCAAAATGGGTAAACAACCCTTCCACCCGAATCCCCGGTGTCCGCATCGCCCGTTCGATCAGCACGATCGCTTCTTCCGCATCCGTTAACCCGAGCCGGTTCATTCCGGAGTCGATCTTAATATGAATGTTTAACGGGCGCTCCTTTGCCCCTAGTCGTTCCCACGCGTCCAGCAGCTCATGGGTATATATATTGAGCGTAATCCCATGGGCCCATGCGGTTTCCAGCCCTTCCGGGGGCGTATAGCCCAATACGAGGATCGGGGCTGTAATACCTGCTTGCCGAAGCTCCAAACCCTCATCCAAAAAAGCGACCGCAATATATTCCACGCCGCACTGCAGCGCCTCCCGGCATACCTCCACCGCTCCGTGTCCATAGGCATCCGCCTTGACGACTGCCATCATACGTACATGCTCCGGAAGCACCCGTCGAAACTCGCCCAAATTATGGCGCAGCGCATCCAATGAAATTTCCACCCGGGTCGGCCGGTAAAACGAATCCACCTGATCCACCTTCTTCGGTCTCATAAAATCAAGGGAAGCCGCTTACGAGGCCATAGCTTGCGCCTGTAAAGAAGCTTCCCGCTTAAAAATTCATATGATCATGGTAATGCGTACCGCAGGGCCCTGTCAACGAACAAAATAGTAACATCGCGCCCGTCAGTTTTTGGTTATTATTTACCGATTTCCCCTTGCACCGCTTGCGCCACCTTAATCATCTCCGTCTCGGGCAAGTCCCCTGTAGATAAGCGGAATTCGATACCGTCGTAGGTCCAGGTCAATGTTTTCTTCGCATCCCCGGTCACAACACCGAGCGTAAAGCCCAGATCCAAAATATCCCCCGGCAGGACCGACACCGTCTGTACCTGCGGACGCGACTCCATCAGCGTATAGTTGTATTTGCCGGAGTAGCGGAGCATCACCGCTTGATCTTCACCCAGCTTAAGCTCCGTCACGTCTTGTTTCTTCACGCCGCTCGGCATGTAACGCGGTTCAATGATGCCGAACGATTGCTGCTTGGAGGTGTCTTTTTTGGCGCCTGTGGCTGCCGCCTGCGTCCCGTTGGCTGCAGTAGCCTTCTCGCTTCCGGCGTCTGCCGCCGTGCCTTGGCTGCCGTTGGCGCTGCTCGTCTTCGTGCTATCACTGCTGGTTCCGGGTGCGGCAGCACCTTTGCTGTCACCTGCAGCTGTGCCTGCTGTATTGCCTTTGCTCGTGCCCGCTGCGTCGCTTTTTGCATCAGATCCCGACCCTTGTCCCGTAGCGGTTCCGTTTGTTCCTTTCCCTGTACCGTTACCGGTCACCGTTCCTTTGCCGCTCGCTGCCCCTGTGCCGGCCTTGGAATCGGTAGCTCCCGATTTCTCAGCGGCTTTCGAATCCTCTTGCATCATCGTGGGCAGCGTCTTCAGGTTCCAGCCCGTCATATTGCGCTGCATATCAAACTGATCCTTCTCAAACTTCGTACCGAACTCAAATTGGTCGAATTTCACAATGACCATCACATTGGAGTTGGCATCCGACACTTCCACATGCTGCGGAGCATAGTTTCTCTTGTCCAGCCACACCTTCTGCCGCGCCAGGGAGCCGTTCTGGTAATTCGCCACTACATCGAATACATACGCCTTCTCGTCCGACGTAAAATGCCGTTCATTATCCATCAGAATGCTTTGGACGAGCGACTGGTATAAGTAAACTTGGCCTTGATTCTCCGGCCAATCGCTTTGGAATCGGAAGCTTTTGTTCAAATGCGGCGTCAGCACGAATACTCCGTCATCGTTGCGCAGCACAATTTGCGTAATATCCTTCTTCGCATTCGTCAGCGAAATCCGGTAAAACGAAGGGGCCTGGAAGCTAACCTCCACATCGTATTCTTGAGGATCCTGCCCCGTGCGCAGCGTCATCTGCCCTTTTCCGTGATAGCTCTGCAGCTTGCTCATCACACCGTCCAATTCCTTTACTACCGATCCTGCATCCTTTTTGCCGCACCCGGACACTACCAGGCTTAAACAAACCATCACAAGGGCCACCACCCACGTGAACCGCCGCATCGTCTCATCCCCTCCACCACATAATCAATCCAGATTGATACCATGTCTATGTGGGGACTTGGCCAATTATGCAGACAAGGTTGGCGGGGAAATAAAAACTCCTATAACCGGTTGGTTATAGGAGTAGGGCTTAATATGCATTTTTATTAACAAAGCCATTAATGATGGTCTTCCAAATAATCTTGATGTCGAACAAAAAGCTCCAATTCTCAATGTAGAAAATATCGTACTTGATCCGGTCCTCTATAGATGTATCGCCACGCAGCCCGTTGGACTGAGCCCAGCCGGTAATCCCGGGGCGAATGTGATGCTTCACCATATACTTCGGAATTTCTTCTTTAAATTGTTCAACGAAATACGGTCGTTCCGGCCGGGGCCCGACAACACTCATATGTCCGAACAATACATTGAAAAACTGCGGCAGTTCATCCAAGCTCGTTTTTCTCAAGAACGTACCGAACTTTGTTTTGCGCGGATCATTTTCTGTCGTCCATTGGGTATCGGAAGATTGCTCCGTTTGTACTCGCATCGAACGGAATTTATACATCATAAAATTCCGTCTGTTTAAACCGACACGTTCCTGCTTAAAAATAACCGGACCCGGAGAAGTGATCTTCACACCGATAGTAATAAGGATTAATAATGGCAGTGTAATAAGAATGGCAGCTAATGAAAATGCAATATCAAAGGCACGTTTGAAAAAACGATTTCTGAATTCATCCAGCGGAATATCCCTGACATTAATTAAAGGAATGCCTGCGAAATTATCAAAATACGGCTTGGACGGAAGGTAATCAAAATAATCGGGAATAATTAACGTTTTGACTCCGGCCTTTTCACAAATATTAATAATTTTTCCGAACTTATGATGAGCGTCCAATGGTAAAGCAATGATCACTTCATCAATTAATGTCGTCTCCAGAATGGCCTCAAGCTCATCGACCCGTCCAAGAATAGGCTTGTAGTTTTCAAAACCGACTTCATGACAATCATGAAAATCATCCAGGAAACCCACTACTTCGTAACCTAATTCGGGGTACTGTAGTAAATTCCGGTAAAACCTTTTCCCGATCGAACCGGCACCAAGAATTAGTACGAATTGTTTATTGTATCCCTTCTGCCTCAAACGTTTCAAAGATATCTTAAGGATATAGCGGTAAAAGCTGATGGCGAGTATGCTATTTACTAAAAATAAGAAAAGGAACGAACGCGAAATATCAATTGCCTTAAATATGAACAAAAAACTTAACAAAATAAGTAAGCTTATTGTGTAAACTTGAACAATAGTGAATAATTCATAAGAAAATTTTTTTCTTCTTTTCGGGGTATAGAAATTAAAGGCGTAACTTAGAAATATTGCAATTCCCCCGTAAATTAAGCCCCATACTACATAATTTTGAAATGGGAGCCGATCATCGTCAAATGGAATCAATCCACTTTTAAATTTAAGCCACCATGAAAACAAGAAAATAAGCTGCACGCAAATAAAGTCAGTTAAAGAATAAATTTGCGATAAAAAACCTTGGCTCTGACGTACCATTTACTCACCTCACAAAACAAAAACAAAGTACTCCAATGATAGTAGCTCTAATACAATATAACATATTACAACTACGTTTGAATACTTGTGTGAAAAAAACTCAAACTATGTATTTATTTATTTTAGAAAATCAAATCTGAAAAAGTGATCTTGCTTGTACTATATAAAGATTGAATTTAAGTAAGCATATGAGACTCATACTGAGATTAGAACTTGGATCAATAGTCTTGGGTATCGTCTAATTGCTGATGACGATAATCCATTGGAATCTTTATTTTGAATACTTAATACTTAAAACATAACCACTAAGGTATGAAAAAATACAGACTGCAAAGATTCCATAACAAACCATTTTAGGGACATTTTTGCCAACAAAATATCAAACCTAGAGTGCACAAGATTAATATCACCAAGCACAGATGCAGGGTAGAAAGCAAACAAATAATGTCCTAAAACAACCATGAGACAAGCTATCCCCCTAAGACTCTCTAATTCTCCCCCTCAAACCTTTTCGGGAATAAACTACCTCTTAACTTAATGAATTTTACAAATTTATTGAAATCAAAGTTATGAGCAATTTAAACTTCCCATAAAATCAATAAGATTCATTCTTGCCCGAAAACAAGAAGTAAATCCTGAAAGCCAGATTTTTCATTATTGATTCGCACCTTCGATGAGGTTAAAAAACTTTTTTTTAATAAAAATATTATTCTCGTTAATATAAACAATATATTACGATTCTTTATATTTTAAGGTTATTTTTAGTTTGCAACTCTATCTAAACGTATAGTTCAATTCTACTTACTATCCTACGTTGCTTCTCTGAAAAATGTTATTTTTGTACGATATTCTACGATTGATTTACATGGTATAATGCAAAGATATGTATGACAAAGAGCTTCGTGAAATAAATAGCTCGGGTCAAACTAAATTTTCGATAACAAACAAACTTATAAACTAACTATGATAAGGAAATTTACAATGGCCAAATTTTTATGGATAATAACATTTTTTTTAGCACTCTTGATTGGATATTCTTATTTATATATTACTTTTCCTCAATATTTGGAAACATATAACATTAAAGCATTGTTGTCACTTTCATTTTTTGCAACTATTTTCACTCCTTTTATTTTCAAGATGTTTCTTCAGATAAAGAACTGTTTAACAAAAAAACATCTTTACATTTTTATTTTAATTTTAAGCCTTTTAGTTGCAATTGGAATTAATAAAATATCACTAAATTTTCCAAAAAAAACATCAATTGAAATAATTGCAACTGGTACCCAAAATGCTTTATCGAAGGGAACAGAAGTATGGATTAAATACTTTGAAATTGATAATAAAGAAATTGCTCTTAAAAACTTTGAACTGCCACCAAATTGGGAGTTAATTCGTGAAACACCTGTTTCGTATAAAATGCAACCTTCAATTTATAGATGGGATGGTTATATTAAAAACTTCGCATCGATAGGTTTTACTTCTCATCCATACTCAGGTAATGTTGAAATTGCTGTTAATGGAGTAATTCAAAAAAAAATTGATCTCTACTCTAATAATGAACACCTTCAATTTACAAGAATTGAACCAAGCAAATACTATTCTTTCAAATCGAAAATAGCTATAAGTGGTTTTTGCTTATTTGCCTGTATAATTTTATTATATTTATATGTTGTTTTCCAACACACTTATAAACTCTTAAAAAATAAAGGACTACGTTATTTTGAACAAGCTAATTTACCAAACCAACCGAAGCAGGGAGTACAAGAGATCTATATTTTAAGGGCTGTATCTTGTTTATCCATTGTTATTATCCATATATTATCAAGCGTTTATACAATCGGAGCCGACATTAGTCCTTTTAAAGAAATGACCCTTCAAACATTACAAATAATATTAATGTTTGGCACTCCTGCTTTTACATTTATGTCTGAATTTATAACATCTTATACGTACAAAAATAACATTCCTAAGCATTTTCTGAAAAAGAGATTTTTATTTATTTTTACACCGTATATAGTGACTAGCATTTTATACGGAGTGATTATTTCATTATTTAGCGAAAGCTTCATCGGTAGATTTATAACGTACTTAGGAAATTTCGAATTTATTAGTTTTTTTATATTAGTTATTTTCCAATTCTATATCTTTCATATTTTTTTCGTTAAATATATTATTAAGCGCTATTCAACAAAATCAATAATTATTTCAACATTTTCAATTAATTTCTTGTATCTTTTAAATTTTAATTTAATTAATCCACCCGAACCAAATGCATCATTTATCTGGAAACATTATGATTTATTATTACTTGCGTGGATTTTTTACTTTGTTCTCGGTTATTATGGCGGTATATATTACAAAGAGGTCAAATATTTTATAAATAAAAATATAAATCTTATTATTTTTTGTCCTGTTTTAACGGCCCTAACTATGTTGTTTTTTCATTGGAATAATACTATTAGTATCCTAAGTTCAAAAAGAATCGATATACTTTTTTATACAATAACTGTAATCATTGTTTTATTTTATTTAGCAGATGTAATAAATCAAAGATTGAAAAAAGTTCTAATCTGGATAAGTAGTTATTCGATTGGAATTTATTTTTTACAGCCTTTTTTTATTTTTATATCTAATGTTACAACAAAGTATTATTTTAGTACTCTAAGAAATACGTTTTTAGTAGAATTCTATATACTATCTACTTTTGTGTTTACGATAAGTGGCTCGATTTTTGTTTTATGGGTGGCAAATAAATGGAAAATAGGAAAATACATGTTTGGAAAAATAAATAAGATCAAGTAAAGCCTGAAGAAAAAAGCATTACAGCGCAAAGCGTGCGTGAATGTTATGACTTCCAGTATATTGAAAGCAAAGACGAAAAGAAGTGGAAGGCGGGTTTCCAAATCCATCACGCCCGTCTGTCCACTTCACAAGATGTTCGCGGCTTCTTTCTTTTGCCTGCATACTTCGAATTTAGGGGTGATTCGAGCTTCTCATTAACTTCGTTTTAACAACGCAATGTCTCGATGGCGGCCAGTTCGCAAGTCGCATTGAACACAGTATCCCCTGATTCGGACCCGGTGAGGAACTTTTCTACGTGAGGCCGTGTTCGTCGTTATAGTTTCACCCTTCTTTCGCCTAGGTAACCTCCACGGCGATCTTCTCATTTACTTCAGCAGTTGCCTGCCCGCTTAGCCGCTTGCGAAAGTTGGTCATGAGGGATGAATAAAGCAGCGGATCACCTTAGCCCGCCAAACCTGGAAGTATTGGGGTACAGGTTTTCTACGATCGTTTCGACCGTTTCGCGATCCGATTGTTAAAGCCGTTCCTGGATGATCAGGCTCCGAGCACCATACGAACAGGACTGTAAATTGGTTTATCCCTATTGCTACCATCTTCCTCGCTGATCTAGTCTCCCGGATTACCTCATCATTTATTCGTACGTTTTTTATCCAAAGTAATCGTTGTTTTCGATACGCCCACTTTTCCTCTACGTGTACTGAATGGCTTTTGCCTTTAGATTCTCTGAATAGTTGTTACTTTCGTCCTTTTAACCGGCATAAAAATACACCCCCTAGATTTTCACAAATAACCTAGGGGGGCCATTATATTTCTAAGGAGTGGTCAGTCATAAGCGTTCTTTTACTTAAAATTAATAGATCCCCAATCATTACACTTTTTGTACAGAGCTTCTTAATTATGGATCATTTTTATTACATTAATTCAGAGCTATATTCCTCATGTTTTTTAATACTCTTTAAAAAATGCACCCCTTTTAGTAGGAAAATAATCCCTAATGCCAGCATGGCTGTATTGGAAATAGTAAATACAGCGGAAATCATTTTGACCGTATCCCCTTCACCTAAACTTTGTATTTTTGTCCAAAATAACGGTGCTGCATTCCAGCCTCTCCAAATTCGGCTTATATCTCCAAAGTCCATAAAAAAATAAGAAAAAACCGATAATAGAGAAACAGAAAAAATGTAAATTTTTGAAACAAAGTCTTTAGAGGTTGCATATAAAATTACAAAAGCACCGGTTGTATGAAGAAGAATTGAAGGACTGTGCATAATTGTAAAATTAAACATATAATCAAGTGAACCAATAAGTAATATCCCATTAATTATAATTTTTTCTGTAGATATTTTACTATGCAAAAAATAATAATTTATAAGTAGAACTGTCAAGGGTAGAACTATTGATAAGAATAAAAATAGTTGAGGAGAGTATTGAACTACTGTCCACCAAATACGTTCTGTTTGTTTGAAACTATTAAGAAATACATACATAGGGCTCCCATTTTGACTAGGCACTACGAAAAATAAAGCCAATACACTCAAATGAAGAAGAAAACTTAGACAAAAGCGTTTTATTTTAAGTCTAAATGACATCTGTTCGGAAAAAATAATGAAGAGCAATGTTATAAGAATGACTGGATAAAAAAGGAATAGTTGAAGTTTTGTCAATAAACCTAATGATATAACAAATACCGATAGATAAGGAGAATGAGTTTTATGCATCAAAAGTAAACCAATAATTATTAGATACATTGGTAAAGTGTCGACTTGCACAAACAAAATAGCAATGTAGTAAAAAACCGGATTAAATAGACTTAAATATAAAGATACCTTAATTTTTTTCCAGTCAGAAATAACTTTTTTGTCGATTAAAAATGAAAGTATGGACAACGCTGTCAATAGGCCGAATAATAAATTCATAATTTTAAATATCCCTATTTGAAAATAAGGATAACCTCTTAACGAATTAAAATTACCAAAAATTAAGTCCCAAACATAAACGATAGGAGTCCAACCTAATAACATACTTGGATTGTAAGCAAACTCCGTGTATTCAAAATGTGTATATGCACGTTTATTAATTTGAAATTGATAAATATCTAATCCTAAAGAATTTATTTTAAGAGCATTATAAATACCGATAGCATCTACACCAACTACAAGAAAGAACGTGACAAGCAAAGATAATATCAATAATACGACATCATATTTGTTGAAGTATTTGAGGATTGAGGGAGAATAAATTAAAATATGAATTCTTTCTTTTCTAAATATTAGAGCAAGGAAAAAACAAAATAATAATGAAAAAAATACAGTAATCGCAAATTTATAACCATTTAAGAAAGAACCGATCTTAATAACTGAAAAACCTTCATAACCCGAATTAGGTATTGTTTTTTCTTGGATATCATAGAATATAGTTTCTTTTACTAACATCTTATTTTTTTCTGCTGTAACTTTTATAATTTTACCCAAATCATCAAAATTTATTGTTAATTCAAGCTCATCTTTTAATATTTCTTTTGAAAAAGAAACGTGATAAAGATTATCCGAAATAAAATCCATGTTTTTTACTAAACCATTTTTTTGGTATGTAGACACTTCAACTTTTTTATCATGAATCAACTTTGAATTTACGAGGAACTCATAATCAGGCATTATAGATTTAATAATAGTAGAAACTACAAAACAAGAAAAAGAAAACAGTATAATATATGTTAATATTTTTTTCAGTAAAGATCTGGACATTTTTCTAAAAACACCTCATTTAATTAATCAATCCAAGGAAACTCTTTCTTTCTATATGAATTGGATAAAATTTTATCTGACAAAGGCAGTTGTTAATTAATTTATTATCTTAATTCCGATAGCAATAAAAAATCCTAATAATAAACCACCTAGAATCTCATAAATGTTATGCCCCTGCCTTTCTCTCAATTTTTCTTCTCCAGAATTCATTGTTTCCGTATGAATATTTATAATTTTGGCGTGTTTACCCAACGATCTTCTAATACCTAAAGCATCAATTATTGTAATAATTAAAAAGGTTACACCCAATCCAAAAAAAGGAGTATCGACTCCTTCTTTTAACCCTATATAAAAGACCATACCAGAAACAACAGTAGTATGAGTACTCGGGAAACCACCATTTCCAATAAGTGAAAATGCACCGTTTCTGTGAAAAAGGTAATTAATTATAAATTTCAGCGATCCAGCCAAAAACCAGCAAATAAACGGTAAAGAAACGTAAAAAAACATTATATTTTCTCCTAACATTATGATTTTGCAACAATAACAATTCCAACCAAAACAACTACCAATCCAACTATTCGCATAAAACTAATTGATTCATGGAATAAAAAGTACGAAGCAAAAAATACTAAAATATATCCTAAACTAACCAAGGGATAAGCGTAGCTAAGTTCAACCTTCCGTAATATAATCATCCAAAGCAATGCACTTAAACCATAAAATAATAGTCCTAAAACGTTATATACATTTAAAAAAGCCATAAAGTTCTGAGAATCAAAATTTGATCTTGTCGCCCCGAATTTTAATAATATTTGCCCGACTGCACCAATAGAAACTGAAATGATAATATAAAACAGATTCATTTTTCAAGCCCCTTTATTATTTTAGGAAAGCTAAAATGAAAGCTACAGATGCACCAAATAATATGACTGTAATTAAAATATGTTTATCTTCATACAAAACCTTATCTGGGGCTCCCCCTGCCTCTTCAATGTGAATCAAGTATAAATACCTAAAAACACCATAGATCACAAGAGGTATTGTCCACATAAGATGAACAGTTTTTCCTGAAGTAAATGTAAACAATGAATAACAAATGATCGTTGAAGTAGCTACTATATTGTTCATTTGATCAAGTAATTGAATCGAATACTTTTCTAGTACTTTCCTGTGTGAGGTCTTGTTATCTGTTAATAAAATTAGCTCATGTCTTCTTTTTCCAATAGCAAGAAATAACGAAAGTAGCATGGTACATAGCAAGAACCATGGTGTAAAAGGAACATTTATAACAAGTCCTCCTCCAATAGCCCTCAAAACAAATCCAGATGCGATGATCATAACATCAATGATTACAACATGTTTTAATTTGATAGAGTAGAATACATTAAGAACAAAATATAATATTAATAAAAACATTAGTAAGTGACTTAAAAAGAACGCAACAGTTAGAGAAATGATTAAAACACTAGCGCCAAAAACTAATGCAAGTTTTGGACTTAGTGCACCTGAAGCCATAGGTCTATTTTTTTTTATCGGATGTTGTCTGTCTGCTTCTATATCAAGGTAATCATTAACAATATATACACAACCAGAAATAAATGAGAATAGAAAAAAGCATACTACAGTATTGAATAGTGAATAGTAATTTATCATTTCATAAGAAAATAACAGTGCTGCAAAAACCAATAAATTTTTTGTCCACTGCTTTGGTCTCAATTGTTTAAAAAGCAAAAAATATGTATTGGAATAACCGGAACTATTCGCTTTCTTATCAGCCAAATCCAAATAATGCATTTTTCTAGCCTCCGAATATTGTTATTTAATCACTAAAAAATTATAATTTTATAATAAATATTTTAATGGAGTAACATTCTTAAATATGCCCTATTAAAAGGGACGGAAATATTGATACATATGAAAACAACGATCTTTGCATTTTTGTTGGGGAGTAGAGTACCAGATTATAACGTTCTTGTAATTAAGACCATTACAAAGGGCGACGGTAAGCTTCCACCTACCTGTTATAGCAGTAACTTCTTAGCGCGACTGTCAGGCCAATGCGACAGTCGCACTCCTGGATTACCATCTCCTCGGTCAACAGCAAGTGGTGCAGGAATTTCTTTTCCTTAGGCATTGCTTCCATTTCGCAAACTTCTTGCAGAAAATCGAACTATTGTATAGGCACAGAGGGCTATAGAGAACATATTAAATACTACTAAATTCAAGATTTTAATACAACTTAAAAAAATTTTGCCTACCCAAAGTCTTAATTTAATTATTTTGCAAAACTTCACAATAAAGCGAAATATAGTTATCCACCATTTTATCGACAGTGTAATCTTTCATAAATTGTTGCTGAGCACTATCAATAATTTTTTCCCGAACTTGATATTGTTCCAAAATTTCATTTATTTTCTGAGCATACAACTCAACGTCAAAATCATCAATTAATATTCCCGTTTTGGAATTTACTAATAAATCATTCCAGCCATCTACGTTACTAACTACTAATAATACTTTGGAAGCCATAGCCTCTAAACCTATAATAGGTAAACCTTCTCTAATAGAAGGTAATATTAAAATATCAATTTCTTCATGTAACATTCGCCTTACTTCATTCGAGTTTAACCCCTTCAATAATTTTATTTTCGTTGAAAATATTTTCTTCTTGCACTTTCGGAATAACGGACCCTCTCCTGCCAAGAATACTTTGTCAATTTTATGATAATTACTTTTCTTCGAAAGTCTTCTAATAACTTCTATAAAAAAAAGAGGATTTTTTTGTTCGTCAACCCTACCAATAAAGGCCAAATTTAACTTCTGATCGTTTCTTTTACTTTTATTTCCGTTTATCCATTCTGTTCCTATTCCATTGGGTATTACATATATTTTATTTGAGGAAACTAAATATTTTTTTTCCAAAATTTCTTTTTGCCGGTCTGTTAGAACTACGAAACAGTCAATATCTTTCTTAAATTCGCTACTCACTTTAAAATAATCCCATGCTTCGTAAGGCTCTTCCATATGGAGATGATTACAAATATAAATATCCGGATAATACTTTTTAATTAATGGAATGGATTGATTTCCAATTAAAGAATTTGATATTTGTATTAATCTAACATTGTAAAAATTTAACAAATCCATTAAAAACAATAATTGATCTTCTTGATTTTTGCTTATAAGATCTAAATGATAAATGAATTTAGTATATTTTTCAAACTCTTTTTTCCAAGGATGTTTTGAATTTTTAGTTGTAATTAGAATAACATTAAACCAAATATTAATTTTACTAATTAATTCCAAATAAACCCTTTCTACTCCTCCAATATTCAACCAAGGCAATATGATTACTATATTATTTATTTTAGTAGTATTTCCAAATGAGACTGGTTCAAATTTATACTCATCGAATTTTTTTTGAAAATTTCCGTTATTTGTTAATTCATTTGATTTTCTTGTAGAATAGTAGATTTTTTTTAATGAAACTCTAAATTTATGTGGAAATTTTGATACTAATCTTTTTCCCATGTATTTAATGTAGCGATAAATGTTTTTAATAATCAACTTAATTTCAATAGAACTATTAGTGGAATACATAGAGTATTTTTTCTTTAATATATTCACTAATTCGCTTCTATTTTTATTTGATTCAGTGAGCATGGAGTGCTCATGTTTTCGATAGAAAAAAAGAACTTCATCTATTTTATAACCTAAAAATGATTTACTAGCCAATCTTAGCCAAAATTCCCAATCTTCATAACCTTTTATAAAAGTCTCATCATATCCCCCTACTTCTTCCCATGTTTTTTTCTTAAATAATGCAGTTGCGGGGATATAGTTTTCCTCTAACAATTCATTGAAACTGAAATCTTTCGTATACCAAACATAATCTTCTTTACCAAAAAGTTGAACATTCGAATATACTAGTGATATCTCAGGTTTTCTAATCAAAACCCAGACTGCTTTTTCAATAAAAGTTGGGGCAATAAGATCATCGGCATCCAGAGGCAAAATATATTCCCCAGTTGAAACACGAATTCCAGAATTTCTAGCTCCAGGTAATCCTTTATTAGATTGATGAATAAAAACAATATCCTCATACTTTTTTTCTAGATCGTTAAGTATATTTACTGTATCTTCACAAGTTGAACCATCATTTACAACTATAATTTCAATATTCTCATACGTAGAAGCTAAGACGCTTTTTATAGCTTCCTCAACATATTTTCCATGATTATAACAAGGAATTACTACAGAAACCTTCATGAATTAACTCCTCGATTCAAGTAAATATCTTTTAGTATACTCATCGTTTTTTGTGGATCGTAATTTTCATAATATAATCTAAGTGAATTTTCTCCAAATTGGTATCTTAGTGATTTGTCATCAATTAGCTTTTTTAAATATAAAAAAAGCTCTTCTTCATTTTGACCTATAAAACCATTATAATCTTGAGTAACTAACTCCCTAACACCGGGATAATTTTTAATAATAATTGGTTTTTGATGAAACATTGCTTCTAATATTGAAATAGGCAAAGCTTCCCATGATGCAGTGTGTAAGTATATATCAATGTTGGAAAGAAGATTTAAAACTTCAGTTCGGCTTTTCCAACCAGTGATTTCTATATTATTTTGTCCGAGTATTAACTTATTAATTTTTGTTTGCCACTTCTTATTTCCTCCACCAATCCAAATAAACTTAATATCTTGATTATTGCTAAATTTCTTTGCCAAGTTTATGAATAGTTGAGGGTTCTTTTGGGTAGATAATCTACCTATTGTAGCGATAACAGTTTTGTGTGTTTGAACATTTTTATTTGAGGCATTAAGTGACTTTTGAGCATTATGAGATAATGTATTATAAACCAAATAACTTTCATTGGCCCCAATTTTATATGCAAGTTGTTGTTCGTGTTTCGAAACGGCAATAATCTGGCCACAGCGTTTTGTCAAAAAAGTCTCAATTAAAAGATATATTTTTTTGATTATCAAATTTACATCATTTCGCTCAAATGCAAAACAATGAGGAGAATAGAACACCTTCGTATCCGTTGCAGAAGATAAAAGTGCTATTCTCCCTATGAAACCTGCATATGATGAATGTAAATGTATAATATCCGGTTTATACATTTCTACATATTTTTTGAATTCTTTAAATAATTTGAACAGCTTAAATGTTCCACTCGGAATTTGACGTATATTAACCCTATTACCCAATCTTTTTCGTAATTCATCGTGGCTTGGAGTTTCTTCTCTTGAGTAATACAAAAAAGTAATTTCAAAATCGTTATCAAGATATTTACAAGTATTTTCTATAGCCGAGAGCACACCCGCGCCAGTTGCTTCGGTAAATAATAAGAGTCGTTTCATTCTTTATTCTTCCTGTTCAATACTAGATAAATAGCATTCTTTAAACTGGCACGAACACTTTTTAATATTAGATCTTTTTTCTTAATCGATTGTTCCAATTCCTTATTAGTTTGTTTTTCATTTTCAAGCTCAAGCTTTAGATTGTTGTTTTCACCATTATGCTTATCTAATTCTTCGTTAAGCTTACAAAAAGTCTCTTCATAGTTGTTTATTAAGAGATTCTTTTCGTTTACTTCCTCGTTCAATTTCATAATTTTCTCTTCATAATACTTAACTAAGCGATCTCTTTCATCAATCAACAATGTTTGAGTGGTTATTGCTTCGTCTCTATCTCTGATCATTATTTCTTGCTTTAACAAAATTTCGTTTTTTTCAATTATCATTTCGTCTTGCTTCTTAATTAAAGAATCTCGCTCATCAATAAGTTTGGTTTGATTACTAAGAGCGTTATCCTTATCGATAATTAATTGGTCTTGCTTTTTAATTAAGCTATCTCTTTCATCTATTAATTTTGTCTGGTCACTAATCGTTTTGTTTCTTGGCACCAATATAATTCTATCATATTCCACTAACGGCATGATGTATTCAACATCATTGATATCACCAGAGCTTGTAATTTCATCAAACAATTTATGAGAATTTGTTGCCAAAAATAAAAAGGATCCCATCTTACTATTTAGGTCATCGTTAATAATGTTACACTTCGAAATATCTAATTTAGAAATCGTACTAACAATACTGAGATATGCATTGTATATCATTACATATTTAAATTTGTTCTCAAGCATGCTTTTTAAAGCAGACTCCGAAAATTGTTGAAGATGATAAGGATTAGGTCCATATACCTCAGTACATGTTTCTTCATAAGCTGATGTTGGGACTGATCCTATCATAAGGCCCTCTGGCTTTAAAATTCGTTGAAATTCATCTAACGCTTTTGAGGGGTTATCAAGATGCTCCAATGTTTCTAAAGATATAATCGTATCAATAGAATGATCTTCTAAATCTAAGCTATAACAATTACCTAACTCAAACCGTATATTATCGGATGAATAATTGTTTCTAGCATAAGCAATAGCTTCTTCAGAAATATCATAACCAATATAAGAATGAATTTGGTTATTAGCCTTTACAATGAAACTTCCATATCCATTACCACATGCAATATCACAGACATTTCCAAAAGTCCATTTATTAGCCCAATCATATCTGTGATAGTGTTCCCTCAGTACTATCTTCGTTTCGTTCTGAGGATCAATTCTTTCCATTTTATACACCTCCGTTCGTTTTAATAACCCATTCCCTTTCCAAATTCACCAACCCCACTGCTTCCAAGTCGTCAATGACATTGAAGATTTCGGTATAAGCTTCGACATATATACCCAATCCACGGTCATCATCAATGGCTACTCTCCATTTATAATTCCCAGACAACAACCTTATTTTAGGAAAGTAAATTTCAACTTCTCCTGTGCAATTTGTAGGGAATGGAGTTAGTTTATCCATTAATGTCGTATTTCCACATATATATAGTCCATCATGCCGATAAAGTGAAAATACGAACACCACTTTATCATCGTTATTAGTTAGCTTTTTGTAATTAAATCTTAATCTAATATCTTGGCCTGACTTCACAGTGGTTATTACTTGGTCATTAGAATCTAACATTTTAACTTCTTCGATTCTATAAAGAGGACCTTGTTGTATAGATATATCTTTTGCTTCAGAACTTGCTGATTCCTTCTCTGTAAGCAATAACTTTTCTTCTACCTTTTTCTCGTCATCCAACTGAGCTTTTTCGATTTCCATTAAATATTTTTCTGTAACCTCGGTAGGGTTACCATAGGCGACAATCTGTCCTTTACGCAAATAAAGAGCAGATGTACAAAATGTTCTAACCATATAAGGATCCTGAGCTACAAGAAGAACCGTACAGCCTTTTTCTCGAATATTATGGAAAGCTTTGTTACACTTTGCCTGGAACGCTGCATCGCCAACGGCCAAAATCTCGTCTACTATTAAAATTTCTGGATCTGTATTTATAGCAACAGAAAAAGCAAGCCGCGCATGCATTCCGCTAGAGTAAGTTTTAACAGGCCGTTTTATAAATTCACCTATGTCTGCAAATTCAATAATTGCTTGCATGCGCTCATCCATCTCTTGCCTAGTAATTCCAAGAATACTCCCACTCAAGTATATGTTTTCTTCTCCAGAAAATTCTGGATTGAAACCACTCCCTAATTCTAACAATGCAACAACTCTGCCATTAACACTAATATTTCCAGAAGTAGGTTGCAATGTTCCTGCTATTAATTGTAATAGAGTGCTTTTGCCAGAACCATTTCTACCTATAATACCGACTGTTTCGCCTCTATTAACACTAAAATTTATGTCTTTTAACGCCCAGAATTGCTCTGAGTATGTCTTTATTTGTTCTTTTGGAAATAAAGAAAACATCATTTGTTTTAATCTATCTTGAGGTCTTGCATAAACATGATAGCACTTACTTATATTATCCACTGAAATAACTTGCTCATTTGTATCCACGTTATCACCACAAATTTTAATTTATTGTTTACGTGTTGAATTAAAATCAGCTAAAAAATTCAAAAAGGGTATCTTCAAGTTTCTTAAAACAGCTTCCGGCCACATTTGTTTTCTTATAATTTCCTTAATTCTATAAGGTGCTTTGTTTAAAGGTTTTCTGAAAAACTCTTTTAATAAATTTCCTTTAAAATTAAAAGTAGTTACTTCAAAAACACCAAAACTCTCAACATGTGAATATTCAAAAAAAGATTTAACTTCCTGTTTTGAAGGATACAGTATATATCTTCTAATCTGGTCTATAAAATAAATTTTAAGTTGTTCGGTCTCGTCTTGCAACAAGGGATATACTATTAAAAAATCCTGCAAATAATCATCAATTGCCTCAAAAACATCAGCAAAATACTTATTAAAATTTTCTTTTTCTATTTCGAAAGATTTTAATTTAGGGTGAATTTTACCATTCTCGTTATAGTACCCAATTGTAGTTCCATGATTTGGAGTTGTACACATTTCAAAAATCGAACCATTTTTGAAGATAACATTATTTATGTGATTATTTTCTCTCGAATCCGCAAAAAAACCAAATTTATCGGATTTCTTTCCCCAATCATTATGACCATTAATCAAACCAACATAATACCCATAAACATAAGGAAATTCGTCATCGTCTTCAAATGTTCGTGTTATATTGTCTTGAATTGTACCTTTCCAACCAATATCGACAAAAGCAACTTTGTCCAGTCCCCATATACCTTCTTGCTTAATATACTTTTTAAAATTATTTTTTGCTTCGTCTCGATGCTTTATAAATAATGCTCTAACTTCATCATGATTTATAAAATTAAGAAATTTTTCATTTTCACTTGGATTTTCTATAATTTCATCAAAATCTTCCAACCCAACCTCTAAAGCGTATTTATGATATATCTCGTTCGGTAAACTTAAATTTGATAATAAACTATTAATAGATTGTTTATTGTATTGAACCATAAAACGCTCTATCTCTTTCCAGGAAAACTCCTTCATAGAAGGAAGAAAAGTAGATTTTCTACTAACATAAAGATAACTAGCAGGCGGGTACTCATTTTCTAAATTAAAAGTAGTTATAATCTTATTATAAATATCATAGAAAACTTTACCTTCTCTAGCTAAAAACACAATTCTATTTAGCCTATTTTTTTGGCTCTGCTCCATGATATATAACACAAACAAGATTAGAATCGGAGAAACAAGCAAACCTAATTTATAATTAGGATTTTGGTTTTCCTTAATATGTTCAGAAATATTTTTCACAACATATTCTAGGTATTTTCCTTTCCAAAAATCATTTCGATTCGAGGCCCAATGATGCAAATTCAAACCTGTCCTTCTTTTCTTTTCTAGTTTATCAGAAATATGAATTACATCTATTCCTTTACTACTTGCCATTTTTGCATCACTATAAATGTTATCTCCAACAAAAAGCATTTTATTCGGCTGAATAGATTCTGTTTTCATTACAAACTCAAACAATTTACCAGTCATTTTTTTCGTTAAAGTTTGAGACGAGCAAAATCCCTTATGAAAATATCGCGAAACTCCCAATTTGTCCAAGAATCTCCATATGATATCAATCGAGAAATACATGTCTGATATGAAGATAATTTTTTTGTTTTCATCAAGGAGCCTTTTTAAAACTTTTTTTATATTCGGTGTAAGAGATTGAGAAGACATCTCTAACTGAATTTCCTTCTCGTATAACATGTCAAACAATACTTTTTTGTCTAATGATACATTAAAACTATCAATCCACTCGCTTAAAAAATTCTCATATAAAAATTCATGATCAAATCCTAAAGCTTCATTTCTAGTACCTAACGTTACCTCAAGATCGAACCTTTTTTTTCTAATTAGTTGCCAATCGAGTTTTTCTTTTGTTTCTTTATAAATCAAATCAACCGCATATTTTGCCACTAAATCTTTTATAACTTCAGGTTCAAGTCTTCTTCTAATAATTGTGTCGAAAATATCGAATCCAATTACGTCTTTTTCCTTCATTGAATAAACAATATTTTTTTCCAATTGATTAAAATCTGAAACCCGAACCGTACCCAATGACATAATATTTCTCCTTATTTTATCAGTATCCACCCTAAATCTATACTATTGTCCGCGGTGCTTTGTATAGACAATCTTTCAAAAGTTACAGGATTATAAATACCAACTTTGATTTTATAGTATCCAGACGCAAACGACGAAAAATCAATAATATTTGTATAAGTTTTCTTTCCAGGCCAATGACGTATTGGAATAGCCGGCCAATTGTCTAACGAAAAATATCCTTGGGACAACCTTTCTTGTGACAATTGACTAACATTTTCAGGGTAAGCATGGACAAAAAACAGCAGATCGCTTTTTATTTCTTCAAATCTAGAAAAATAAAGAAAAACCTTTTTACTTTCCACCCTAAAACCATGAAAGGCTATTATATCGCCCATTATAATTGTATTACTTGAATAAGGTAACCCGTCCGTAAATGTTGTCGAATGGCGGTCTTTCCTAAAAACTCTTTTTATTTTTTTCAACATTGTTAAAGTAAGCTTTGCAATTCTATAGAAAAACTTTAAAAAACTATAGAACAACAAAACTAGTCTTTGTAAAGAAAAAGCTATTTTTATTAAGCCTTCATGACCAAATTTATTAAAATAGCTTAATGGAGCCCTTTCAAATATAATGAATGCAATAACTTCAACTAACGATGGTGCTGATACATCATTCTTTTTCTTTTTATAAATCTTCCTTGTCAAAAGACGATAAATCAAAGGGAAAATTTTTTCATTTTTAATCATTAGCATCTCCATAAATACTATTAATCATATTCAAATACACATCATCAGACAAAAATTCCTTGCTTTTTTCCATACCGACTCTTCTTACAATATCATAACTATCCGGAAAAGTATTGAATATATTGAGAATCCTCTCTAATTCAGTAACATTATCGTAGGATAAATAATGTTCCCCTGGCATGAAAGTATAGTTAGATTCAAATTTAGGTGCAATAACTAAGCATCCACTTGTCATATCACGTAAAGCATAAGTAGGCATTAAATAATCTTCTTTTATACTTGGTAAATAAAGAACTACTTTTGAATTTTTCAATAGTGGTGCTAAAAGTTTTTCGTCTGAAACCTGATTAACATGGAGATACTCAAAGTTTTCAATAATTTGAAACCAGTCTTTATTTTGTTCCGTATGTTCAGACCCAATTATTAATAAAGGGATTTTTCTCTCCAACCAGTCATTAAGGCTTGAATGACTTAAAAACAATTCTGAATTAATAGGCAAAAAGATAGAACTTAATAATCTGACGTTTTTGGAATGCAATAAAGTTGCGATTTTGCTATTTACATGTACAACGAACACATCGTCTTTTAACTTTCGCAAACGATCAATCTCAGAAACTGTCATTTCCTTAGTCATAACAAGAAACTTAACGTTAGGAATCCGATCGAGAAGTTCTGTATTAATTGGATTCAAATCATATATTACACAATAATCAGGATTTTTTTCTTTAATTTTATTAATAATTGAATCATCAATTTGGTTTTCAACATGAATAAAAGACACCGTCAAGTTGCTGGAAGAAGACGGGACTGTACTGAAATGTCTTCTTTTATCCCCCACAAAACAAACCAGAGGACTGTCAACTTTTGCATGAGCACTAAAATTTTGCGGAAACTGCGGCAACTCTTGTTCGATAACAATTTCTTTTGTATTCTTGATTTTTTTAATTTTCTGAAAAACACCTGGAAATTCCCGTTTTACAAACCTCTTTAAACCTTCTTGAAATAAAAGTGCTAATTCCTTTTTATTATAGCTTCTATTAATTGCAGCATGGAGAGGGCCAGCTAATTTTAAACTTGCAATAAGTACATTCATAGTAACATGTTCTAAATTAGTTTCATTAATATCTTTTTCAATTTCCTTTACTATAAACTTTTCCATCTCTTTAACTGCTACTTCCCAAGAAGGCCATTCGTTTGCTGTTTTTGCTGCATTGGTCTTTAGTTGAGTAAGCAGACTATCATCGTGTAGTAAATTTCTTAATTCTTTAATTACTTGTTGGTCATCCCCCATAGGAACAACAATCCCATTATCATAATGCCTCATATATTCGTCGTGACCAGTAACATTAGATGTAATCGCAGTTCCGCCACAATGCATGATTTCTAGCGGAGGACCAAACATTCCTTCGACTACACTTAATTTAACTAAGACATCACAAGAACGATATATTGCTGGAACTTCTTTCATAGGTATTTTGGAAAATAGCCTGTTTACACCTTTATATTCGTTAGTAGGTGTAGAAGTTAGTAACCAAATATCTTTCACTCCTGCTTGTTGGCACAAAGCTACAGTTTCTTCTACTTTTTTAAAGGGGACCCCTAATGGGCCTTCAACTAAAACTCGAAGCCCCAGAGGCCTAGAATCATCTATAATTGGCCCGTCCGTAGTGAAAATATCTTTTTTAATGCCATTTCTAACCAAGGTCACATCAGAACCATAATGGTTTCTTAAATACTCCATAATCCATGTGGCCTCTGTAACCACAGGATAAGGCAAGCGATAAGTAAATTCCGCAAGAGCTTTCATATCGGGATCTTTCTCAGAGAAAAATCTGGATTCAATGGATTGACAAAAGTATGCATACCTTCTAGCGCGAACGAAAGGAAGATCATACACGCTACGCCACCAGGTTGCGATAGAAATATCAAAAAGAATACCTCTGCATTGTTCATGAGAGAGACATTCCAATTGCATTGCTTCGGGATGCCAAGATAATCTCTGCTTATCAAAAGGAATTTCTGTAACAATATAAACTTCATGGCCTAGTTTACTTAATCCAACAGCATGCTCCATTATAACATTTGTTCCACCTGATATTTCAGGATATCCAAGCAAGAAAGCTATTTTATATTTAGACACGGTTTCCACTCCAATCCTATAACTACATTACATCAGCAAACGCTTTTTTAGTCTTTTTAAACCATATATACCCTAATACCATAATCACAAGAGATATACCAAGAGTTTTAATAAACCATACCCAATCTGGCAAGTTTCCGTAAAATAATATTGCCCTTGCATTCTCAATAACACCAGTCATTGGGTTTAACATCATTAACGGTTGGAATGATTCGGGAAGTGCTGTTACGGGATAAAAAATAGGTGTAACAAAAAACAAAATTTGTACAACGATATTAATAAAGTACGAAGTATCTCTAAAAAAAACTCCGATTGAAGAAATAAACCAACTAATTCCTAAGACAAAAAAACATAGAGGAATATATATTAAAGGTAATAAAACAACAGTCAGATGAATTTGTCCTGCTATAAAAAACATAGCCAATAATAAAATAATTATGCTAATAATCGAATGAATCAATGCATTAAATAAAGAGACTATACTAAGTAATTCTAAAGGAAACACAACCTTGGTTACATAATTAGGATTACCCAAAACTAATCCAGGTGCACGTGTAACTACTTCACTAAAAATAGTGTGAAAAATAAGGCCGATAAATAGCAAAAGAGCATATTCGGTTTTATTTGTACCTACGGCTGCTGTCCCCCATCTAGCTTGAAACACAACACTGAATACAAAAGTATAAATGGTCAACATAATTAAAGGATTTATAATTGACCATGCAATCCCCAAGAAAGATCCTTTGTAGCGCATAAGAACGTCTCTTTTAAGTAGCTGCATAAATAAATCTCTGTGCTTAAGTAATAAAAACATCATTATTCTCCTCAAATAAAATGTCGAAATTAGTCCGTTTCCATTTTATCAGATTAATATTACAAATTCTAGCCACTGAAAAACTTATGCATTCTAGCCACCTTTTTCTTACTCCAATACGTATCATTGATTTAATGCTAATTTCATTACTTTATGATAAGATAAATGTCGTAATTTAGATAAAAGGAGAGAAACCATGAGCGGCAAGAAGAAGTATTATGTCCCTGATCATGCAGTGGACAACAGTGCTCTGGCAAGTGATGATAAACATTCTATTTTGTTCTGGCTTTTAGCCGGCATTACCCTATTGATTTTAATATGGGCTCCATTTCAGAGAGCATTGTTTAATGGCAACAATTTCGATTTCGAGAGATCTATTTTTTCCACCTTCGTATGGTCGGCTATTATGTTGCTTCTTATTTCTATTTTAGCTTTTTATAAATGGAATTTGAACCGATGGTCTGACTTCCTAAGCATCATGATCTGGTTGATTCCACTTACTTATTTTATTTCTTCCATTTCGCCGGCATCCAAATATAGTGCAACGAATATGGTCTTCATCACGTTTGTGTATGCTAGCTTTTATTTAGTTGGTTTTTTTCTTGCCAAACAAGACAGCGGTAGTTCTCTTCTTATCAACGGAATTATGGGCTCCGGATACTTGGTCGTCTGGTTCGGCATAATGAACTGGTTTGGGCATAAAGAAACAGCCTATGCAATCGTGAAGTGGTTTGCTTCCGATATGGCACAATATAACATCTACCAACATGCTATTATGGCCGACGATAACGGCGTCAGACTGACATCCGTATTTCAATATGGAAATGCTTACGCCGCCTTCCTGATCGCTATGCTGCTCGGTTCTTTATATTTAATTTCAACATCCAAAAAATGGACTTCAACTGTATTTCATGGGTTTATGGTCATCCCGATTTTAATTTCTTTCTTTCTAACTTTGTCCCGCGGTGCGTTAGTGATCCTGCCCGTTATCTTTTTAGTCGTAATCATCTTTTTAAAGATGAAGAAGCAGCTCACCTTCATTCTTTACACCATTGTTGCTTCCATCATCACTATGGCTATTCTTAGTCCAGTTACAAATGTTGGTGTGGAGCAGGTGAAACAATACAATGGTGCCCTGGCCATGAAAGGCTGGACCACATTAATTATCGCGGTATTGCTTTTTACAGGGATCGCCGCTGTATTACAAAGATTCGTTGTGCCTCGCGTTGAAGAAAAACTCAACGCCATAAGCAATAAAAAAGTCTCATACTTTATTATTCCGGCAGGAACTGTCGTACTTGGTGCAATAGTCGCTTTCCTATTGCTTGGCAATACAGGGTTCCTGAATCTGTTTCCGGAGAACATCAAGCAGCGTATCGAAAATATTAACTTCGAACAAAACAGTGTATTGGAAAGAGGAACATTTTATAAAGACGCTTTAAAACTCTATTCGGATTATCCTGTGATCGGAGCCGGAGGAGGAGCTTGGTCGGCGCTCTATGAGAAGTACCAAAACAATCCTTATGTAAGCCGACAAGCGCATAACTTTTTCCTTCAATATTTAGTTGAGGTTGGAATTATTGGCTTTGTCATTTTTATTGTTATATTGTTATCGATTCTGTGGCTCTTTCATCGCAAGTTTCATAATGATAGTGGTGAAAACTCAAGTTCTCGATATGTTTATTATATTATAGCTATATCGTTACTTATCCACAGTGCGCTTGATTTTGATCTCAGTTTCGTTTACTTAGGAATTCTTTTATTCCTCTGCCTTGGAGCAATGATCGCTAATAATGATTTTGAAATAAAAGGATCGTGGAAGAAAAGTATTCAAAAAGCTAAATGGGTTTACCCTGCATTACTCGTTGTTCTTTCGATCATTTTTTTCTTCAACGGGGTTCAACTGTTAAGTGCTAATAGCAACTTCGAGAATGCCAGGATGCAGGCCTCAACCAGCAAAAATTTTAACGATATCACCGGACCGTTAGATAAAGCCATGAGCCAAAATTCCAATCATCCGGACTATGCATTATTTAAAATTGATATCTTGTTGCAGGTTTATAATCAGACTAAAGATGAAAACTATTTTAATGAGGCAAACCGTATTTTAACGGAAATGCTTAAGAAAGAGCCACATAATAGAACTCTCATCGATAGGGAGCTTAACACATTAACATTAAAAGGCAAGAACAAAGAAGCCTTGGAGCTAACCAATCAAGAAATCAACAATTTTCCTTGGGATATTAGTTTGTATGAAAAAAGCATTGTTTTAAGTACTGACCTGGGTAACGCAGCACAAGACAAAAATGATGCCAAAGAAATGAACCTGTACCATGATCAAGCTTTGTCCATTTACTCTAAAGTGGAGGAAAGAATCAAAGCTCTCTCTCTACTGCCCAAAGGACAGCTGCAAGGCCGAGAATTTAGTGTCACTCCTATAATGGGTATGGCTTTGGGTCAGATACAATATATAAGAGGTCATTATGATGCAGCTGAAGCAATGTTGCACATTGGCATTAATGGCTCGATCGATAATCAAACCACTCGACTAATTATTCGCTGGTACCTGGCTTCACTTCAAAAACAAGGAAAGGCAGACCAGGCCCTCTTCGATAAACTAGTAGCAAAAGACCCGAACGAACGTCAAGAAATTCAAAACCTTGTAAACGCAAAATTTTAAAATAACTTTATAAAAAAATGGTAGCTAAATTTACACTACAATTTGCTACCATTTTTTTGCCTATAATGTTAAAATAGATTCTAGGCCTTAAAGACGATTTTAAATCGAAAAAGGTATTGATTAGTCGATTCTACTCAGGGAGGGAGGTGAAATGCGAAATGAGTCAAATAGAGAAAAAAAATGTTTACAATCGTGAAAGGAGCAAGACCCAAGTGAAATCAACTGTATTGAAAAAAACATCCCAAGCACTGGCTGCGCTGATGATTGTTTCGATGTTGCTGCCTGTGCTTGCATTTGCCGCTGTAAATTTCCAAACCGTAACATACGATAAGTACAACAAAACAGTTAGCGGTTCGGTGTACAGCGATACTTATACTGTAAGTGACAAAGTTTACTTCAGTGTATACTCTGATAATGCGACAAAAAATGTAATTCCGTCTGAATTCAAAGCTTTTGGCTTCAACACTGTCAATGGAGTTACATACTACAACTTCAAAATTGATTTATCCTCGGTAACCAGTGCCGTGTATGACAGTGTATATGTAAAAACTTCCGATGGTTTTGCTGAAGCAGTGTATAATGCACTAAACAGCGGCACTCAAGGATCGCTTCCTAGCTCTGGTAGCGGCTATTACGGCGGTTTTACAGGTGGCCTGTCTAGCGACGGGGTCATCGAAGTTTACGGTGATTCTGTAGACGCCTACACCTTGCAAAGAGCTTTTGAAAACTCCAAAGAAGTTAAAATCAAAATCAAAGGCGACAAACTTGCTATCCCGGCTGATGTATTGGCAGAAGCGCTGAAAAAAGGTGCTATTTCTGTAACGATCATCAATGACAACGGCACTATCACTCTTCCGTTGGCTGCTTTGAAACTGGAAGCACTCGCGAAAGAATTGGGCGCTGAACTGAAAGAAACGAAAATCAATGTAACGATTGCAAAAGTAACGGGTACTGCAGCTGAAGATGTAACAAAAGCAGTTTATGCTGCTGGCGGCAACCCGATTGCCACAGCTGTTGACTTCAACGTAACAGCTTCCGGCAACAGCAAGTCTGTTAATGTTGATTTCGGCAGCACTTATGTTTCCCGTACGTTGAACGTTAACAAAAACCTGGATGCTAAAAAAGCAACCGGCGCTCTTTACAACGAAACAACGAAGAAGCTGAGCTTTGTACCTTCTACGTTCGAATCGAAAGACGGTCAAACCGTTGCAACGTTGAAACGTAACGGCAACAGCATCTACACGGTAATCGAAGCAAGCAAATCGTTTGAAGATCTCGCTTCCCACTGGTCCAAAGCAGACGTTGAGCTGCTTGCTAACAAATTGGTGGTTGAAGGCGCAGCCGACAAACAATTCCAGCCAGACCGCAACATTACTCGCGCTGAATTCGCAGCATTGGTTGTTCGTTCCCTGGGTCTGAACTCTGTAACGGCTAATACGTATTTCACTGACATTAACTCTTCCGCTTGGTACGCTGGTGTAGTAGCATCGGCATCCAAAGCAGGTATCATCAATGGCTATGAAGACAATACGTTCCGTCCGGATGCACAAATCACTCGTGAAGAACTGGCTGCTATGATCATCCGTTCCCTGTCTTATGCAGGCGTAGCTTCTGAAGTTTCCGAGTCGAACCAAGCTCAACAGCTTGCAAAATTCAAAGACTCTTCCAAAATCGTTTGGGCTAAGAAAGAAATTGCTGCTGCCGTAAATGCTGGCATCATCAATGGTTTGACTGACGACACCATCGGTTCTGCTGAGAAAGCAACTCGTTCCCAAGCAGCTACGATGCTGAAACGTTACCTCAAACTGGCTGACTTCATTGATTAATCTTTAATGCTTTAGGAGACCTGGTACCTTTGGTGCCGGGTCTTTTATTTTTTTAACCTTAATTCAATGCTTTACGGTCATCAACGATAAGCGAGCAAGGTATGCCCTGAGACACGAGTACCGCCCTATTAAGACCGTAAAATGCTTAATTAATCCTAAGGGGCCTATTGTATTAATTAGCCTTTAAAACAGCATCTCGCACACCTCAAAGAATCTACTCCTTTTATAGCATCGACATACCCCAACATAACAAAAACGGCAGCCATCCCAAAGGATGCTGCCGTTTCTATCCGGGCTAGGGTCGGATTAGAATCCGCCCATACCGCCCATTCCACCCATGCCGCCCATGTCAGGCATAGCAGGTTTGTCTTTTTCCGGTTTGTCTGCGATAACGGCTTCGGTTGTCAGGAACATAGCTGCAACGGAAGCTGCGTTTTGCAGAGCGGAGCGAGTTACTTTTGCAGGGTCAACGATACCGGCTTCGATCATGTTCACCCATTCGCTAGTAGCGGCGTTGTAGCCGATGCCAACGGATTCTTTTTTCAGGCGCTCAACGATCACGGAGCCTTCTTGACCTGCGTTTGCTGCGATCGTGCGAACAGGCTCTTCCAGAGCGCGCAGAATGATATTTACGCCTGTTTTCTCGTCGCCTTCAGCCTGCACAGCTTCTACAGCTGCGTAGACGTTCACGAGGGCCGTACCGCCGCCTGCAACGATACCTTCTTCTACTGCTGCACGCGTAGCGTTCAGAGCGTCTTCGATGCGCAGTTTGCGCTCTTTCAGCTCGGTTTCGGTAGCTGCACCGACTTTTACGACAGCTACGCCACCAGCCAATTTCGCAAGACGCTCTTGCAGTTTTTCTTTATCGAAATCGGAAGTGGTTTCTTCCAGTTGAGCACGGATTTGCGATACGCGCGTGCCGATGTCTTTTTTGTCGCCTGCGCCGTCAACGATGATCGTGTTTTCTTTCGTAACACGAATTTGACGAGCGGAACCGAGTTGGTCCGGAGTTGTGGATTTCAGCTCAAGACCGAGCTCTTCGGTGATCACTTGGCCACCAGTCAGGGCAGCGATGTCGCCGAGCATAGCTTTGCGGCGGTCGCCGAAGCCAGGAGCTTTAACCGCTACGCAAGTGAACGTACCGCGCAGTCTGTTCACGACGAGAGTCGCCAGAGCTTCGCCTTCTACGTCTTCTGCGATGATCAGAAGCTGCTTGCCGGATTGAACGACTTTCTCCAGGACAGGCAGGATTTCTTGAATGTTGGTGATCTTTTTGTCCGTGATCAGGATGTACGGGTTATCCAGAACAGCTTCCATTTTGTCCGTGTCCGTGATCATGTACGGGGAGATGTAACCGCGGTCGAACTGCATGCCTTCAACCACTTCCAGCTCCGTTGCAAAGCCTTTGGACTCTTCTACGGTGATTACGCCGTCTTTGCCCACTTTTTCCATCGCTTCTGCGATCAGTTGGCCTACTTCGTCGTCAGCAGCGGAGATTGCCGCTACTTGAGCGATGGATTGTTTGCCTTCGATCGTTTTGGAGATTTTCGCGAGCTCTTCTACCGCTGCACGAACGGCTTTGTCAATGCCTTTGCGGATAACCATCGGGTTAGCGCCAGCCGTTACGTTTTTCAGACCTTCGCGGATGATCGCTTGAGCCAGAACCGTTGCCGTCGTCGTACCGTCACCGGCAACGTCGTTTGTTTTGGTTGCTACTTCTTTTACAAGTTGAGCGCCCATGTTCTCGAAAGCATCTTCGAGTTCGATTTCTTTCGCGATCGTCACACCGTCATTGGTGATGAGCGGGCTGCCGAATTTTTTCTCCAGCACGACGTTGCGGCCTTTCGGTCCCAAGGTAACTTTTACGGCATTCGCAAGCGCGTCAACCCCGCGAAGCATCGCGCGGCGAGCGTCTTCACTGAACTTAATTTCTTTTGCCATGAATGAACCCTCCCGAGAATTAATCGTATATTTTTAACGGTTCGAATATTTTCGTAAGTAAATTACCAAAACTTAAGTATCGAATCGAGGCGTTGGTTCTTAAGCCAGAACGGCCAGAACGTCGCTCTCACGCATAATCAGCAGCTCGCGGCCTTCGAATTTTACTTCCGTACCGGCGTACTTGGAGAAAATCACGCGGTCGCCTTCTTTCAGCTCAAGCGCAACGCGCTCGCCGTCTTTGAGTGTACCGCTGCCTACAGCTACGACTTTGCCTTCTTGCGGCTTCTCTTTCGCCGTATCAGGCAGTACGATACCGCTTGCGGTCGTTTCCTCCTTAGCGATGGCTTCAATGACTACGCGATCACCCAACGGTTTGATCATGAGAAAATAGCCTCCTTTTGATATTAGGGTAACGATGGTTTATCTTATTAGCACTCAAACGTCTTTAGTGCTAACAACAATTCTTATGATAACTATTTCCCATCAATTTTGCAAGTGGTTTTACAACATTTTCACACCTCAATCATTGTTTCCATAAGTTTCCAAAATATACGACAAGCGGACAAACAAAAAAGCCTGTCATTCGACAGACTTTGCGGAGCTTTCCGCCTCCCAGGCTTGATCTTGCAGCAGTTGCTTCCGGTAGACGAGCGCCGACAGGTAGACGCTGAACTCGTATAAAATAATCATCGGCACAGCGACGATAATGGCGGACACGGCATCCGGCGGCGTAATCATCGTGGCGATCACGACGAGCGCCAAATACGCGTAGCGGCGCAATTTGCGGAGAAGCAGCGGATTGAGCAGGCGGATTTTGGTCAAAAACATCACGACAATCGGCAGCTCGAAGACGAGCGCAATTGGGATCAATATATTGAACATGAACGTAAAATATTGCGCGATACCGAAGTTTTCGTTCAGTTCCAAGCTTTGGCTGATTGCCGTCGTAAATAAGAACGCCATTTTAAAAACGATAAAGTAGCCAAATGCCAAACCGAGCAAAAACATAAGAAACGCAAAAGGGATAAAGATTAAAGAAGCTTTTTGTTCGACTTCACGGAGCCCCGGCTTCAGGAAAGCCCAGATTTGGTATAAAGCAAACGGAAGCGTGACCAGAAGACCAGTAACCAGAGAAAAGCTCATATACATCTTAATCGGGTCCCACGGGGAAAACACATACCAGTTCATGTTCGCGATCGGAGAAACGCTTTTCAAATAATTAATTAACGGCTTAGCTACAAGCAGCCCGACCACCATGCCGACGATCAGGACAAGCAGCACCCAAATAATTCGTTTGCGCAGCTCCGCCAGATGCTCCACCAGCGTCATGCCTTCATCATGTTCCATAACGGTTCACCTTCCACACGGTCAAAA
Source organism: Paenibacillus oleatilyticus (assembly GCF_018998565.1). Classification (GTDB taxonomy): domain Bacteria; phylum Bacillota; class Bacilli; order Paenibacillales; family NBRC-103111; genus Paenibacillus_G; species Paenibacillus_G oleatilyticus. The sequence goes on from NZ_JAHNZO010000030.1 coordinate 90,254, forward strand.
TCGGGAGTACAGATGCCTCCCTAATCCGGCAAACGACGCGAGTCTTGTCTCGCTTCTGGCTGTACGGCATGCGGCTGTGGCTGCTGCGCAGGCGCCGGTGGCGTAACGTCTTGACGTGGCGGCTGAGGCGCATCCGTCTCCATCAGATCGCGGGCGCCCTGCTTGAACTCGCGCAGCGTCTTGCCTAGTGCCCGGCCGAGCTCCGGCAGCTTGTTCGGGCCGAACAATAGTAGAGCAATGAGTCCGATGAGCAAAATTTCGCTGAATCCTATATTTCCGAGCATATCAAGTATCCTCCTTCACTGGAGATGTTGCCTGTTCATCATCTAGCAGCCGTAAAGCCCGCCGTAACCGAGTTCGGTAATATCGGCCCGGGTAATCGTTTCTCCTGCGCAAATGCGCGGCAGCAGAACGTCAAACGACGTGTACGGGTCGTGCATGACGCAGCCGGGCAGCCCCATAATCGGAATGCCGTCCAGATAGCCCATCAAAAGCATGGACCCGGGAAGCATCGGGGTACCGTAGCTGACAACGGACGCTCCGGCGCGCTTGATGGCGCCGGGCGTCCGATCGTCCGGGTCTACGGACATGCCGCCGGTAACGAGAATAAGATCCGCACGGTCTTCCTCCAGGAAGCGGCGGATTTCCTGTACGATCGTTTCGCTGTCGTCCGGCGCAAACCGCTGCTCGATCACTTCCGAGCCGAGCGCCGCAAGCTTGCTGCGTACGACGGGACCGAATTTATCCTCAATCCGGCCCTTGAACACTTCGCTGCCTGTTGTGATCAGTCCTGCCCGCAGCGGGCGGAACGGCTTGACCTCCACCAGGGGCTGTCCCGCGGAAGCGGCGATGCGCTCAACTGCTGCAATGTGGTCTTCTTCTATAACAAGCGGAATGACGCGGGTCCCCATCAAGGAACGGCCGGGTTCCGCCACCGTATTCGTTTTCACGGTCGACATGACAACTTGGTCCAGCGAATTGACCTGATCGATTAGGGCTTTGTCGATCTTGACCAAACCATGGATCGCGGATTTGAGCGTGACTTTGCCTTCGTGCGGCTCGGTCAACGTGACGCCCGCTCCCTGCGCGGCCTTCGCCATTCGCAGAGCCGCTTCGTCTTCGTGCAGATAGCCTTGCTGCAGACGAAGCGTATAAATATGCTCCTTGCCGATGCTGAGCAGCGCCGGGATATCCTCCTCGCGAATCACGTGTCCTTTTTTAAACAGGCGCCCCTTGAACTTTCCGGGAATAATCTGGGTCAAGTCGTGCGCAAGCACCATGCCGACGGCTTGTTCCACAGGAACCTCTTCGAGCATCGAATCATGCTTCATCGCCGTGGTCTCCCTCGCGTCCGGTCAGAATGGCAAGCGCGTGAGGCAATTGGTCAATAACGGCGGATAAATTTTCCGAAACCCCCTTGGGGCTGCCGGGCAAGTTCAGGATCAGCGTCTTGCCGCGAATCCCGGACACGGCCCGGGAGAGCATCGCGCGCGGCGTCTTTTGCAGCGAATACATGCGCATCGCTTCGGCAAAGCCCGGAGCGTGACGATCGATGACGCTCAAAGTCGCTTCCGGCGTGACATCCCGCACCGCGAGACCCGTGCCTCCGGTTGTCAAAATGAGATCGGCCCGGAAATAATCCGTCATTTCGATCAACGCCGCCATAATTTCGTCTTTCTCGTCAGGCACGACACGGTATTCGATAATTTCGCCGTTCATTTCTTCTTCAATCAATTCCCGAATGACCTGTGCACTCGTGTCTTCCCGCTCTCCGCGCGAACCACGGTCGCTAGCGGTCAAGATAGCCACTTTCCAGCGCATACATCTGCTCCTCTCCCGGATCTCATTAAGTCTCTATGGGACTGCGTGAAAATCTCCGCTCTTGCCGCCGGTCTTGCTCAGCAGCAGCGTCGGTCCGATCTGCATCGTTTTCTCCGCAGCCTTGCACATATCGTAGACCGTCAGCGCCGCGGCCGATACGGCCGTGAGCGCCTCCATCTCCACACCGGTCTGTCCCTTCGTGCGGACGGTCGCTTCGATGTATAATTGCCCTTCTCCGTTATCGCTAAACCGGACATCGACGCCGGTCAACGCAATCGGATGGCACATCGGAATCCAATCCGACGTTTTTTTGGCAGCCATGACCGCGGCAACCTGCGCGACAGCCAGCACGTCCCCTTTGCCGATGCCTCCCTGCCGAATCAGCTCCAGCGTAGCCGGAAGCATTGTAACGGTCGTGCGGGCCGTCGCCGTACGGACGGTTTCCTGCTTGTCCGATATGTCCACCATGCGCGCGCGGCCTTGCTCGTTCAGATGGGTAAGCGGCTGCCGCTCCTCAGTCATGGACATCCACTCCCTTCTCCGTCAAAATGCGGGTTTCCGTCACCAGTTCATCGATCCGGAAATCGAACAGTCCCATCGGGACTTCCGGGATCAACTGCTCCTCGTACGCGGCCGCCAAAATATAAGGCTTCGGCAGGCCGGTACGGACATACTGCTGCATAAAACGGTCGTAAAAACCGCCGCCGTAGCCAAGCCGGCCCATATTGGCATCGAACGCCAATCCCGGAACCAGCGCGACATCCACCTGCCGGATATCGAACAGCTGCTGCGCTTTGGCTATCGGTTCGCGGATTCCCCACGTTCCGCGCTCCAAGTCGGCGTACGAACGGACCTCGAACAGCTTCATCTGCTTATAGGCGGGCACGACCTTCGGGACGACGACGCGCCAAGGACGGTCCCAGCAGGCTTCCATAACCGGGGTCACGTCCACTTCGGTTTTGACCGGCATATAGGTAAGCAGCGTCGGACGTCTTCTCATCGACGGCTCGGGACGAAGCAGCGCTTCCAGCCGTTCGATCAGCTTGCCGCTGATGATCTCGGACTTGCGCTTCCGCTCGTTCTCGGGGATGGCTGAACGAACCGCTTCGGCCTGGCGGCGAAGTTCGATTTTTTTCTCTTTAATATTCATGAAACGGCCTCATTTCATCGGGTCGATTCTGGGTTAACAACATTCTAATGGGTACCATGCTCGATGGCAAACCCCTTTTGGGGCATTTTCTCCTAGTTTAACATAAATCGAAGCAAAATAACGAATTTCTACGATTTTACCCAAAAACTCGCTGCAAAATAAAAAAGCCTGCCCGAAGGCAGACGTATATGTAAAGAGTGCGCGTGAAAACGAAAGATTTTCCGACGCATCATTCCTACTCTTGGGGAATTCCTTGGCCTGTTAACCGTTCCGGCGGGAACACTTGACGCACGGAGGCGATAATCAGGGTGGCTGCGGCAGCCTTGATCGCATCGCCGATCAGATACGGGTAACACCCGGCAACCATTGCTTTAGACAATGACATGCCCGTCACATAAGCGAGCCATGGCACTCCGCTTACATACAGCAGCAGCGAGCCGAACAGCACGAGCACAAGAAACGAGGCAGCGTATCCCCATACCCCGCGAATACGTATCCGCGGCAGCAGCCAGCCGATCAGGAGCGCGGAGATTGGCCACATAAATACATAGCCTCCGGTCGGCCCGAGCAAAACGCCCAATCCTCCCGTGCCGTGCAACAGCGGAAAACCGATGGCCGTCAGCACCACGATAAGCGCCATGCTAAAAAAGCCGTACCGCGAGCCGAGCAGCCCGCCTGCCAGCATAACGGCCAGCGTCTGCAGCGTGATAGGTACGGGCGTAAAGCCGAGTGGAATGCTGATAAATCCAAAAAGCACGACAAGCGCAGCGAATAGCGCACTAAAAACAGTACCTCGAAGCGTAAGCTTCATATTGATGGATGCCTCCTTTTTTGGTATGGTTATGATGATAAAATCGTCAACCAATAAACGAACTTATAGGTTAACAATTGAGGATTATAGCACACGGCTTTTAAAAACGAAAGGATTTTTTACCTATGTCTTTTTCCTTCTTCATAGCCTTGCAGGAAGCATCTGTGAAGTACCCTACCGGCTCGGGCGCACATAAAGCTTTGTCCAACGTCACACTGCTCATCGAGCCCGGGGAGTGGATAACCGTTGCAGGTCCGAACGGAAGCGGCAAAAGCACGCTGGCCGGCGTACTGCTTGGTACGTGCCGGCTTACGTCGGGGCGGATGGTCCGAAAAGAGCGCATGGACATCCGCGGCGTGCTGCAGCATCCGGAGGCCCAGCATATCGGCGATACGCCGGCCGAAGAGCTCGCTTTCGCGTTGAACGACCGCCATTTAAGCAAGGAGGAGCTAAAGCTGTTTCAAAAGCAAGCGCTGCTTCGGGTGGGGCTCGAATTGTCACCCGACACGCCGCTGAACTCCTTGTCCGGAGGGCAAAAGCAGCTCGTCAACATCGCCACGGCACTCGCAACCGCTCCCGATGTGCTGGTGCTGGACGAGCCGACCGCCATGCTCGATCCGGCTGCAAGAGAATTAATGCTGCGGATTGTCCGGCAAGCTCATCTTCAAGGAACGACCATCGTATGGATTACGCACCGGCTGGAAGAAGCTGTCCACGCAAGCCGCATTGTCGCTTTTCAGAAGGGCGAGATTGCGTTTGACGGAGCGCCGGAGACGTTCTTTTATGGAGACCCTGCTGCGGCTTCCGATTCGGAGACGCCATGCGAGCGAATTGGACTTGCCCCTCCCTTCGTCGTACAGACGGCGCTGTATTTAAAGAAAAAGGGACTTGGCCTGACGGCCCCTCCCTTAAGCTTCGATGATTTGGCGAAGGCGGTGAGCCGCTTATGCCTCTGACGCTGCACAACGTAAGCGCAGCAGCTCCGGACGATCCGAACCGCCGCTTGTTAAGCGATGTCAATCTTACATTCGAAGACGGAGCCGTCACGCTGCTCGTCGGACATACCGGCTCCGGCAAGTCCACGCTGCTTCATCTGCTGGCAGGCATGCGGCCGCCTTCGTCTGGCGACATTCGTTTGGACGACGAGCCGTTATGGCGTCGCAAGCGGGTCACCCAGCCGCTTCTTCTTCGGCTCGGCTTGACGTTCCAGTTTCCGGAGCAGCAATTGTTCGCGCGAAGCCTTCGGCAGGAGTTCGGCTATTCGCTGCGTCCGTATGGGCTGACGGCGCTGGAAAAAGAACGACGCATTCAATCCGCTTGCGAAGACCTTGGCCTCGACGCCGCGTTCGATCCGGATCGTTCTCCGTTCGCGCTAAGTGGGGGCCAGCGGCGCAGGCTTGCTTTAGCTACGACATTCGCTACCTCGCCGGATTGGCTTCTGATGGATGAACCTACCGCGGGTCTTGAATCGGCGGCAGCCAAAGAGCTGCTCCGGTACGTACAAGCCCGTAGAACGGCCAAAGGCGGCATGATTATCGCCACCCATGATCTGGACTTATTCCTTCCGCTGGCGGACCGCGTGATCGTGCTCGATCGCGGTACGATTGCAGCCGATGGGACACCGGCCGCTCTATGCGCCAATCCCGAACCGTTCGTGCAAGCGGGAGTCGGGCTCCCCAGCTGCGTTCTGCTTTCGCACGCGCTGGCAAGGAACGGCATTGCCGTGATGGACGAAGGCAAGCTCTCGCCCGAGGAGTTGGCCGATGCGATAGCAGAGCGGCTGAAGGAACGACGCAAAGTTGCGGTAAAATCTGCACCGCCCGAAGAACATCCGGACGGCAAGCCGCAGATTAAATCCCAACCGGATGAATTTACACTGCTCACTTCGCTTCCGCCGCAGAGCCAAGCGGCCGGCCTGTCCCAGGAAAGCGAACATCCGCCTGCCGCCGTTAAATCGCTCTGGTATCGGCTCGATCCGCGCACCAAATGGCTGCTGTATCTTTTCATTGTCATGGGCACGATGCTGCAAAGCAACTGGCTCGGACTTGCCTGCGCCGCATTGCCGATTGCCGCCGCCTATATCGGACTGTCCCGTTCCGCACTGCTCGGCGCGGCCAAACTCCTAAAACCGTTAGTATGGTTCATGCTGATCTCCGTCGGCTTGGCCGGGTTGGAGTGGACGGCAAGCAGCAGCTTTCCCTTCGTCGGGTTTTCCCTGGAGCATGCGCTTGCTACTGGCTTGAATGTATTCCGCCTGTTTCTGATCACGCTCGCAAGCTACTGGTTTGCGGCCGCAACGCCTTACGGACGTATGGTGCAGGGCCTTGCCTGGGGGCTTGGATATGCGAAGCGGTTGAGGTTTCGAACGGATTCGTTTGCTTTGGCGGTATCGCTCATGTTCAAATTTATCCCGATGATCGTGCGCGAATGGCAGCGGTTCTCGGATATCGTCCGGGCAAGAGGCAAAGCGGCCATCCGGCCGGGAGCCGTACGGGGACGCGATATGCCGGCGCTGGTCGTCCCGCTCCTGCTGGCGCTGTTCCACCGGGCGGAGGAAATGACCTCCGCCTTGGAAATGAAAAAAATCGGCCGCCGAACCGAACTCTTGGGCCAAACCGAGTCTCTTCGCCTGGCCCGCGCCGATGGAATCGCCATCGTCTCAGGCCTCCTTCTTCTTGCCGGCCTTGCCGCCTTGCGTGGCTGACTTATCCAAAATCCCCCTTCGTCGCACGTGAAGCTGGCAGCTTAATGTGTGAGGAGGGGGATTTCGTTTTCGTTTAATGAGGCGGATACGGGCCTGTGATCGGAAGCGCGGCTGTTTCTAACAAGCGCGGGCCGATCCGCCGGCAAATTGGAAAAAATGTGGTCGATCCTGCCTCCATGGGCCACCGTCGGCAAGGAGGAAGGCTTCGGCCTGATTTCGTTGAGTCCAAGTCCGCGGACGGTCTCCTGAAGCTCGGGGCTGGAAGACGGGCTGTTAAAGTCACCGAGTAAAATCAGAGGCGTCTGCCCGTTCTGCAGCGCAGCAAGCAGCTGCGGCCATTCGCGCGTGCGCCCTTCGGCTTCGACGCTGAGATGCGTGGTCGCAACCGTCACGGTGCGGTCCGGCAAGCGCAGCTCGGCCGTCAGCAGCAGCCGCGGCTCACGTCCACCGGTAAGCCGGTGAATCTGCGGCGCTTCAAGCGGATAGCGGCTCAGCAGAGCGACGCCGTACTGCGATACGCCACGGCGGATCGCCGGAGCATAAATCCAATGCATGCCCATGGCTTGGGCAAAATAGCGGGCTTGATCCTGCATACCGCTGCGCCACTGCAGCCGGTCCACTTCCTGCAGCGCAATGACGTCCGCATTGGCGGCTTTTAGATCCCGCAGTACCGCTTGCGGGCTGACGCGGCCGTCCATTCCTTCGGCGTGGCGAATATTGTATGTCATCACTTGAAGCGGCCGCTCTTTGCCCGAATCGGGTCCCGTAGACGAGACGACCGGTACCGGGCGGGGCTTTGCACCGGAAGGCATCGGCTCCAAGAAGCCGGTATTCGAAACGAAGAACGCCATCAGCAGAAGGGCGCTCCATACGAAAAGCCAGATGAGGCGAGACACTGCGCCACGTCGCGGGCGAGCGTCTTTTTGTATAGACACCGGAAGCACAATGATCGCCTCCTCTCACTCTCTTTGAACTACAATTCGGAAGCATGCGTATAAAAGCATAAGACTAGCGGGGTGCTTTTGTATACCAGGGAACGGATGGAAATCAAATCGAAATTGGCGGGCAAATATGCTAAACTGAGGGAGATTGTCGCCTTTTTTCAGGACTTTGATTTCAGGAGGCTTTATTCATTATGCTGCTTCAAGTTTCGAACATCATCAAAAGCTACGGCGTCAGCACCGTACTTTCCAATATATCGCTTCAAATCGAAGCGCGGGAGCGCATCGGACTCGTCGGTGTGAACGGCGCAGGCAAATCGACGCTGCTTCAAATCATCGCGGGCGAGCTGTCCTACGATTCGGGGAGCATTTTTAAGGCAAAAGAGACGAAAATCGGCTATTTAAAACAAAACAGCGGATTAGCGTCGGACCGCTCCATCTGGAATGAGCTGATGAGCGTATTCGACCGTTTGCTGGAAATGGAAGAGGAGCTGCGGCGGCTGGAAGCGCGCATGTCCGATCCGGACGTGCTGGCCGACGAGAAAAAAACGGAGGAAACGATGCGCCGCTATGCCGAGCTGTCGGATGCGTTCCGCGAGCGCGGCGGCTACGAGATCGAGGCGAGAATTCGCGGAATCTTGAGCGGGATGGGCTTCGGGCACATGGACCCGGCTACCCCGGTGCAAACGTTGAGCGGAGGACAGAAAACGCGGCTCGCGCTGGCCAAAATGCTGCTCGAAGCGCCGGACCTACTGCTGTTGGACGAGCCGACGAACCATTTGGACATTCCGACGCTGACGTGGCTGGAGCAGTACTTGCGCTCCTATCCCGGAGCCATCCTGGTCGTCTCGCACGACCGTTATTTTCTCGATTCGCTCGTTGGCGCCATCTATGAGATCGAACGAACTTCGTCGCGCCGGTACACCGGAAATTATTCGCGGTACATTGAGCTGAAAGCAGCGGATTACGAAGTGCAGCTCAAGCAGTACGAAAAACAGCAGGAAGAAATTTCGAAAATGGAAGACTTCATCCAACGCAACTTGGTCCGCGCTTCCACGACCAAACGGGCACAAAGCCGCCGCAAAGCATTGGATAAAATGGAACGGCTCGACAAGCCGCTCGGCGAGCTGAAGCGGGCCAGCTTCTCGTTCGAGGTCGAGGCGCCTACGGGCCGGGAAGTGCTCGACGTGCGGGGGCTGACCGTATCCTACGATCGGCAGCAACCGCTGGCGCAAGGCATTACGTTCCAATTGCGCCGCGGCGACACGGCCGCCTTGATCGGTCCGAACGGAATCGGCAAATCGACCCTGCTGAAAACACTGATCGGGCAGCATACGCAGGACCGCGGGGCTTTCGATTGGGGAACGAATGTCAAAATCGGCTACTACGATCAGGAGCAAACGGGTCTGAATCCGAACCAAACCGTACTGGAAGAAGTATGGAACGCCTTCCCTCATCTGGAGGAAGCGCGCATCCGCACGGTGCTCGGCAACTTTTTGTTCAGCGGCGAGGATGTGTTCAAGAAAGTCGGCTCGCTCAGCGGCGGCGAGAAGGCCAGGGTCGCGCTTGCGAAGCTGATGCTGCAAAAGGCGAACGTGCTCATTCTTGACGAGCCTACGAACCATTTGGATTTGTACAGCAAGGAAGTGCTCGAATCGGCCCTGATAGAGTACGAAGGTACCCTGCTTTTCATTTCCCACGACCGTTATTTCTTGAACAAAATGGCCGAGAACATGCTGGAAATGGACAAGGACGGAGTCACCGTCTACCTGGGCAATTACGACGATTATGTAGAAAAGAAGCAGGAGCTGGCCGAGATGGAACAGCAGCGGCTGGCGGAAGCGGCAAGCCGCGGAGGCGCAGAAGCCGCCAAAGGCCGCGGACATGCGGAAAGCAGCACAGCGAAAACGGCTGAACCGGGAGCCGGCAGCGATTATGAGGCCGGGAAGCAAGCGAAGCGCGAAGAGCGCACCCGCCAGCGCAAGCTGGAGCAATTGGAGCAGCAGATTGCGCAGCTGGAGGAGGCCATCGGCGGCTTGGAAGCCGAGCTGACCGACCCGGACGTGTATAACAACTACATGCTCGTGCAGGAGAAGAACGCAGCGTTGGAAGCGAAGCGCGAACAGCTTGCGGAATGCTATGAGCAGTGGGAGCAGCTTGCGGAATAGGATGATTTTGGAGGGCGCCTGTCGTTAAGATCAGGCGCCCTCTAATTTTAAAAGCAGCAGCGGTACGCTGCTGTAGACGATCATCGCCGCGGCGGCGACAATGCCGGAATCGTTCAAGGCGAACGCGGCCAGCGCGCCGATGACGTTGGCATAGCACCCGTGCATCAGGTACGGGTAGCGCTGCTCCCACAGGCGCAGCCGCCCCGAGGGCCGGAGTACCAGCACGGCCATCACGGCCAAGGCCGTGAGCAGCACTTTGCTCCAAGCGGAGACGCGGAGCAGGTGAACGTTCATCGCCAGCTTGCGGGCGATGATCGCGCCGATCACGTCGTAGCGCCCGTGGCGCAGGTCATCGAAGGCACGGCCGATATGGCTGCTTGGGGCGGCCAGGGCGGAGCCGGCTGCGGGCGGCACAGCAGCGGCGGGCGCGTTCGCGGCTGCGGCGGCGCTTGGCTCCCCGGCCGGGCCGGGGAGCCAAGCGGCGTTCAGCAGCCAGAGGC
>NZ_JAHNZO010000031.1 GCF_018998565.1 Paenibacillus oleatilyticus
GCCAAACTAGCCGGATAGGGCGATCTTCTGCTTTTTATATGCTCGATATTTCAGGAATTAAATTAATTATTCAAGCGGGCCCTTTAAAAACAGAGCTTTGTCGACAGCCTGAAAGGGCCCTAAAGGGCCCTTGGCTTTTTTCTGACTATGGCTCAGTCGCCCCCACCGCCGCCGCAGCCGGAAGAACAGCTGGACGAAGAGGAGCAGTTCGAGGACGAACAGCTCGAAGACGAGCAGTTGCCGGATGAGCCGCTGTCGTCGTTGCCGCTGTCGTTGTCGGACCAGATGCCGCTGCCGCAGCCGCTGGAGGCGCAGGAGGACGAAGCTCCCGATTGCTGTCCCGCCTCGCGTTTGGCTTCCTCCTCGGTCAGCAGCTCCTGCATCTGTTCGTTGAAGCCGGTAAATTCCGTTACCGAGTAGAACAGCATGGCGCCAGCCAGATACGGCATCAAGGAAGGGCCGTGCGACTCGGAAGGCCTCTCCGCGTAGGTCGGATTAACCGCAGCCTGCCGCAGCTGATCTTTCGCTTGCTCGATTAACCACCGGACCGTTTGCCTGATTTCAGGGAATTGGGCCGCCGCTTTCCGGTTGAACCAAAGCTGCTCAAGCTCCTCCTCGCTCTCCGAGCTCAGCCGGTCGATCCGCTGCCGATCAAGCGGATAGCGGAAAAAGCTGCCCCAAATTTGCCCTGTAAACGGCGTGGCCGTAAACAAGTGGGCGTATACCCAATCGAACCAGGCGCGCCCGCCCGGGTCCGGCGTACCGCTCGTATGTGGCGCATGGTGAATCGTCGCGCCGAGGAGCGTTTCCCCGAAGCGCTGGTACTCTCGGGTAAACATCAGCATCTCGTGCCAGATGTCGTCGACCGCTTCGCTGAACATCGGCACTTCTTTCAGCACGGCGGTCATCAAAAAGTATCGTTTCAGCTCCAGCAGCTTCCATTCGTATTCGGCCTCGCTCATGGAAGGATACTTGCCGAGCACCCGCTTCCGCAGCCGGTCGCCGTATTCCGCTTGCAGCGCTTGCTCCAGCCGGTCTGCGGCAGATTTCAGCGGAACCCCGGGCTGAAGTCCGAGTCCGGCCGGCAGCGGCTCGCTCCGGTAATCCGGCTTCGCCGGCTTACGCGCAGGCGGCTTCGTCCCACGGACCGGCCCGGGCCGGCGCCGGTTCGTTTTTCCCGATTTGGAAGAAGAGGCAACGATCAATACTACGATAACAACAAGGACTAGGATAAAGACAAAGGTCATATCGTACCTCCTCGAAGCGTGATGACCATATTATACCATAGCCGGCCCCTGAACTTCTCCTTCGGAGGTCCTGATTTCGGAAGCTTCCTCTGCCGATAGCTCTCCCGCTTGCAGCCGGTACATTTGGTAATACCTCCCACCCAGCCGCATCAGCTCGTCGTGCGTCCCGCTTTCCTTAATTTCGCCCCGGTCGAGAACCAGGATCTGATCGGCGGCTTTGATGGTCGACAGCCGGTGCGCGATGATGAAGGTGGTCCGGCCTTTCTTCAGCACTTCCAGCGCTGCTTGGATGACAGCTTCCGTTTCGGTGTCGATGCTGGCGGTCGCCTCATCCAGAATGAGAATCGCCGGGTTGAACGCCAGTGCCCTAGCGAACGAAACAAGCTGCCGCTGCCCGGCGGAAAGCGTGCTGCCTTTCTCGATGACGGGCTCGTCGATGCCTCCGGGCAGGGAGGCAAACATCTCGTACGCTCCGACATCGCGAAGCGCCTGCTCCACCTGCTCCCGTGTAATGGAAGGATCGTCCAGACTGACATTCGAGGCGATCGTACCGGTGAACAGGAACGGGTCCTGCAGCACGATCCCCATATGCTGGCGGAGCAGCTGCTGCGGAATGTCCCGGATATCCCGGCCGTCGATCAGAATCCGTCCTTCCCGGACCTCATAGAACCGGAACAGCAGGTTCAGGATCGAGCTTTTGCCGGAGCCGGTATGGCCGACAAGCGCGATAGTCTCGCCCGAGCGGGCGTGGAACGTAATGTTTTTGAGCACGTCCTCGCCGGGCTTGTAGGCGAACGAGACATTCTCGAAGACGACATTTCCTTTGTAACGCTCCAGCTTGCCTTCGGCCACCTCGGTGCCTTTCTCGTCCAGCAGCTCGAATACGCGCTCCGCCGACACGAGAGCTGTTTCCAGGTTGCTGAGCTGGTTCACGATGCCGACGATCGGCTGGAACATCCGGTTCATGTAATCCACGAAGGCGTACAGCACCCCGACAGTGACGAGCGTACCGAGCCAGCCGCCGCCGAACATCCAGATGACGGTCAGAAAAATAACGTTCCGGACGACGCCCACCAGGTTGTGCGAGGTAATCGCATTTAAGCTGAGCAGCTTGTTTTGGAACGTAAAATGCTGCTCGTTGAGCTGCTCGAACTCTGCAAGCGTCTCCTTTTGCCGGCGGAACGCCCGGATGATCGGCATGCCTTGAATCGATTCGTTGATCATCCCGTTGATGTCGCTGAGTCTGGACCGGATCGCATGATTGTATTTGGAAGCGAATCGACGGTACACGACGATCCATACATAGAGGATCGGCACCAGAGGCAGCGCGATCAGCGCCAGCCTCGCGTCGAGAAAGAACAGCGCACCGAGAATGGCCGCCATGTAGACGATGCCGGAGAAAAAGTTCGCCAGCACGTTGACGTACAGCTCGCGGATCGATTCCGTATCGTTTGTAATGCGCGAGACGACTTTGCCCGCGGGCAGGTTGTCGAAATATTGGACAGGTAGCCGTCCGACCTGGGCAAACACGTCTTTGCGGATCGTCTGGATGATCCGGTTGGCAGACGTCTGCAGCAGGTATTTCTCCCCGTAAGCGAACAGGGCGCTCAGCACAATCAGGCCGAAATAACAGAGCGCCAGTATGACGAGCCGTCCGAATTCCGGTTCGTAAAAGGCGTAGAGCTGCGGCGTCGTCAGCTCCCGCACTGGATAGACGGCCTGCCCGCCGTCGCCGGTCACCTTCAGCTCATTCCCTTGCACGCTGCGCTGACCGTCGAAGCGGAGCGGGCCGTCGACGAAATAGTAGCTGCGTCCGACCTGCAGCACGCGGACCTCGCGACCCTTCGTTTCGCCTTCCGCCCAGCGGTCTTGCCGTTTGTACGTTTTGCCGTCGTAGACGACGGTGTCTTTTCCCCCTGCGGCGGCTTCGTACCATGGATACTCCACGCCGAGAATATGGCGGTCGATCATTTGTCTGGCGACAAGCGGTCCGGCCAGCTCCGCGCAGACGGCTGCGGTCAGCAGGACGAGCGCAATGAGGATCGGCCGCTTGAATAACGCCGCATAGCGGTATAACCGGATACCGGTATGTTTCATGTGGAATCACCTTCGTTTCTGCTGTGCGGACGGATCGCCGTTCCTATGCGTTTCCGTCCGCCAGGCTTATTTTGAACGGGGAATCTACGCCCCGATGTTCGCTTCGAGCTGCTGGCGGTCGTACTGCTCTTTATACCAGCCTCCGGCTTGAAGCAGCTGTTCGTGGGTGCCTTCTTCCGCGATCCGGCCTTCGTCCAGTACGACGATCCAATCGGCATGCTGGACGGCGGACAGCCGGTGGGTGACGATCAGCGTCGTCTTGCCGGCGCGTTCCCGGCGAATGCCCGCGATGATTTCGGCCTCCGTCTTGGCGTCGACCGCCGACAGCGCGTCGTCGAGCATGAGAATTTCGGGATCGACGATCAAGGCGCGGGCGATGGACACGCGCTGCTTCTGACCGCCGGATAAGGCGACACCCTTCTCGCCGACCAGCGTCTCCAGTCCTTCGGGCAGGAAGTGCACGTCCTTGGCGAACGAGGCCAGCTCGAGCGCCCGCTGCACTTCCGTTTCGTCCGCCTGGCTGCGGCCGAACGTAACATTTTCGCGGATCGACCGCGAGAACAAGATCGGCTGCTGCGGCACATAGCCGATCCAGCCTTGGAGCGTGTCGGGATCGATCCAGTCCGCTGGCACGCCGGACAGCCGGACCGCCCCCTGACCGGAAGGGTATTCGCGCAGAAGCTGCTTGAGCAGCGTCGTTTTGCCGCTTCCCGTCCGGCCTACGATTCCGAGCGTCTGACCGCGCTCCAGCTTGAACGAGATATCGACGAGATTATCGATCGGCGAGGAAGGATAGCGGAACGTCACGCGGTCGAACACGATGTTTTTCGGTACGTCGACCGGGACCGGATTCGCCGGGCTTTCCACATCCGGCTCGTAGGCGAGCGTTTCGTTGACCCGGTCCAGCGAAGCGTTGCCCCGCTGCATGAGGTTAATGAGCTCGCCGATCGCGAACATCGGCCAAATCAGCATGCCGAGGAACACGTTGAACGAAACCAGCTCGCCGAGCGTAATTTCGTTGTGGAACACCAGATAAGCGCCGTAGCATAATCCGATCAAATAGCTGATGCCGACCAAAATTTTCACCGTCGGATCGAACAGCGCATCGACGCGGGCGACAGCGATGTTTTTGCGGAACACGTCGTCCGAAGTGCGGTGGAACCGTTCCTCGCTGGCCTTCTCCTGCACGAACGCGCGGATGACCCGCACGCCGCCGATCGTCTCCAGCACTTGGTCGTTCAATTGGCCGAACGCGTCCTGCGCGCTCGTGAAGCGCTCGTGGATTCGCTTGCCGAACCTGCCCATCAGCAGCGCCATCACCGGCAGCGGCAGCAGGGAAGCGAGCGTCAGCTTCCAGCTGATAAACGCCGCCATCATCGTCAAGATCGTCAGCATGTACAGGCTGGAATCGATCAGGGTCAAAATCCCGAAGCCTGCGGTCGCCGAGACGGCATGCAGATCGTTCGTCGCCCGGGCCATCAAATCGCCCGTCCGGTTGCGTTCGTAGAACGTCGGCGTCATTTTGGCGAAATGGCACATCAGACGCGAGCGGAGCAGACGCTCCAGCACAAAGGCGCCACCGAACAGCTGATACATCCAGACGTAAGTGATTGCGTAACACAATAGAGCCGCTGCGGCCCAAAAGCCAAGCACCTGATAAAACCGCGCGTCGGTCAGCGTCCCTTGATGAATGCCGTCGATGGAATAGCCGATCAGCTTCGGGGGAATGACCTCCAGAATTCCGGCGATCAGCAGCAGCAGGATCGCGGAACTGTATCGCTTCCAGTGCATGGCGAAAAACCAGCGCAGCTTTTTCAATACGATAAACATGTGAGCGTACTCCTTTCCGGTTCTCTAAAAAATGGTTATGCGGCAGCGCTTGGAAAACGACGCCAAAAAAGGCATACCGCTCGTAAGCGATATGCCTTAGCGCATCCGTATCCAGGGACAAGGATGCTTATCCGTTCGCAACAAACGCCATACGCGTGTTCTAACTGCTGCGGACCGATAAAAAAGGCGCACGATTACGAGGGTGCGTAACCATGCGCCGCGTGTACGGAATAAATTCGCGGAACGGCGAACGAGCCGTTACGATTCCAGCGCGGAGTGGCTGCACCGAACAATCCGGTTGTATTGAAGATGTGCGCGAAATTTTCGGTCTCCAGCGAGCAGCATCATTTGGCAGCCATCCTTTCTTGGAAATAATCTACAAATGTCACTGTACCATTGGGCGGCTCGTACTGTCAACGGGAAAAAACGATTATAATCGATCGGTATCGGGCCGAAGGGCTCGAAAAAAGACAAGATCGAATCCGAGGTGAGACTTGAGATTCCGGCCGTCCTGAATTACATTGAGAATAAGAAGTGGATTCCATACTTTGTGAAAAAAAGGATGATGAGACGAT
The DNA here is from genome assembly GCF_018998565.1 of Paenibacillus oleatilyticus. GTDB lineage: Bacteria > Bacillota > Bacilli > Paenibacillales > NBRC-103111 > Paenibacillus_G > Paenibacillus_G oleatilyticus. Next base: position 5,750 of record NZ_JAHNZO010000031.1, read on the forward strand.
GCCGCTGTTGGATATGCCGCTGGATCAACTGAAAACGTACCAAGGACGCAATCCGCGTCCCGCCGACCTGGACGATTATTGGGAAGCCGCGCTGCAGGAAATGCGGGCGACCGATCCTCAGGTCGAACTGGTGCCGTCGGAGTTCACAACGCCGTTCGCGGAATGCTTCGACTTGTATTTTACCGGCGTTCGGGGCGCGCGGATTCACGCCAAATATGTGCGCCCGACCCGAACCGGCGGTCCGCATCCGGCCGTGCTCCAATTCCACGGCTATACGGGAAATTCCGGCGATTGGCAGGATAAGCTGCAGTATGCGGCGCTGGGCTTTTCCGTGGCGGCCATGGACGTACGCGGTCAAGGCGGTTTGTCGGAGGATACGGGCGGGGTGAAGGGAACGACGCATCACGGTCATTTTATCCGCGGTTTGGACGGGGAGCCGGACAATTTGCTGTTCCGCCATATTTTCCTGGATGCGGCGCAGCTGGCTTCCATTGTCATGAGCTTTCCGGAGGTGGATGAGAATCGGGTAGGGGCGTCAGGCTGGTCGCAGGGAGGCGCTTTGACGATGGCCTGCGCGGCGCTGGAGCCGCGGATTCGCAAGGCTGCGCCGGTATATCCGTTCCTGAGCGACTACAAACGGGTATGGGAGATGGATTTGGCCAAGGACGCCTATGCCGAGCTGCGCACGTATTTCCGCCATTTTGATCCGCAGCATAAACGGGAAGACGAGATTTTCACCAAGCTGGGCTACATCGATATCCAGCATTTGGCGCACCGCATCCGGGCGGAGCTGCTGATCGGCGTCGGGCTGATGGACCCGATTTGTCCGCCTTCCACCCAGTTTGCCGCGATCAACAAAGTCACGTCGCCGGTGCAGCTGGAAATTTACCCGGACTTCGGGCATGAAGGGCTCCCGGGAATGCAGGACAAGATTTATCAATTTATGAAAACCTTATAGCGGCAAAAAAAGAGCGTCCGGCGCATTGTCGGACGCTCTATTGTTGAGAAAGAGCTTTTTGACTGATATAGAGATACATACGGAGGTGTGGTATCTACTGGAGGAGCTATAGCGTTCGCCTTTGTCTGCGGGAAATACCCGCTACTAAGCGGCTTCCAATAAAATTTCCTGCAGACAACGGCGACCGGAAGTAGATACCACACCTACTCGTACACCTCTATTACTCCAAGTTGACTACTTTCTCAACAAGCCTAGGAAGAAGCTGCGCCCGTTTTGCGGACGGCGAGACGGCCGCCTATGGCGATTCCGCCAAGGTATAAGGCGGCGCTTACGCCGAACAGCAGCGGAATGCTTTCTCCCATAAAAAGGAGCGATCCGAGCATCGGGCCTGCCGCCATGCCGAGATAGCGGACAAAGTTATAGACGCCGACGGCGGTCGCGCGGTCGTCGGGGAACATTTCCGTAAGGAGCGTGGCCGGCATCGACATGGTAAGCCCCATCGTCAGGCCAAACAGGCAGAACACGGCAGTCAGTACGGGCAGCGACAGTCCGGCCGTGAAAGCGAACAACAGCACCGTCGCGGCATTCGCCGCGCAACCCCATAAATAGCCGCTCTCTCCGGAGAACCGGCTTTGGACCCAGCCTCCGGCCTTGACGCCAACCATGGAGCAAAGCGCCATGAGCAGCATCAGCGTTCCGGTCTGTGCCGGCTCGTAGCTGTAGCGGTGATGGGCGATGATCGGAATGTACACGAGAAAGACGAAGTAGACCAAGAACTGCACGAACCCGACAGTCAGCAAGGCGGCCGCCCGGGGATCGCGGGCCAGACGGACAAACGAGCTCCAATCGAGGCCCTTGCGCACGGCCGTTGTTTTCGGTCGGGTTTCGGGGAGCAGGAAGGCGTTGGCTGCCAGCAGGATCAGCGAAACGGCGCCCAGCAGCAAAAACGCGCTTCCGTAGCCGTAGCGGCCGCCGATCATTCCGCCGACCCACGGGCCGACAGCTGGAGACAGTCCGAGCATTAGCTGGTATGTCGCCATCCCTTGGGCCCGCTCCTTTCCTTCGAACACATCGCCGATTATGGCTGCCGCTACAACCGGAACGGCCGCCGCACCGATGCCCTGAAGCAGACGGAAGGCGAGCAGCGCATTAACCGAGCCGGCGTAGGCGCAGCCGAGCGAGGCCAGCGTGTAGACGGCGACGGCCGGGAGCAGGACGATTTTGCGGCCCTTCCGGTCCGACAGCGGACCGAAGACAAGCTGCATGACCGCGAGCGCTACGGTAAATACGGTCACCGTCAGGTTGACCATTGACTGCGTCGTGTGCAGCTTTTCCTGAACCTCCACCAGCAGTGGAGAGTATAAATTTTGCGCCAAAGACGCCACAAAGGCGCTGAAGCCGATCAAATACAAGATGATGCGGGATTTCATGAGATCACTCCTTTTTTGCTTGTGACTGACTATCAGTCAATTTAGTACTTTACGCATTATAGTTTATTGACCGATCGTCAGTCAATAAGTAAAATAAAGTTATGGAGATTACCCTAAAACGAGAAGCGTGCATTTCTCTCAATTAGCAAAGGAGTGCGACTCATGGCCAGAATAACGAAGGACCCTGAAGTGCGCAGGAACGAACTGTTGGACGCGGCCGTGCAATTGTTCGGCGATAAGGGCGTCGAGCGGACGTCCGTTAGCGACATCGTCAAGCAGGTGGGGGTCGCTCAGGGGACGTTTTATTACTATTTCAAAACGAAGGACGACGTCATCTTTGCCCTGATCGAGCGTTCGCTGTCAGAGCAAATGGAATATGTGAATTCGGTTGCCGGGCAGCCCGGGGTGGCCGCGGACCTGAAGCTGGTGGGGGCGCTGCTCGAACGTCCGGCCGTTTTGCCGAATTACCGGGATTTTTTGCAGGTGCTGCACCACGAGAGCAACGCTATGATTCATCAACGCTTCGTGTCCCGGAAAATTTCCGAGATGGTGCCGCCAATCGCGCAAATCCTCGAACAAGGTGTAAAGGAAGGTATATTTCAGGTCGAGCATCCGGCGGAAACGGCCGAGTTTATGCTTACGGCGATTTTGTTCATGTTCGATCCGGGCTTTTTTGACCGGACCGAGGAGGAGATCCGCACCAAAGCCGGCGCGATCGTCGGCATCATGGGGAAGCTGCTCGGCGCAGAGCTTCCGTCGCCGGATCAGGCAAGAAGCATATTTTCGCTTTTTTAAGGCGCGCGGATTGTTCGTTGACGGTTTGATTTCCCTCCGACTACAATAGGAAATGGAACGTTTTCATTAAACGTCTGCGGAGCCGGAAGCCGGTTCCGCGAACCGATCGGAATTTGATAAAATGGACGGAGGATGGACATGAATAGATTAGATGCCGTCGCCATCGGCGAGCTGCTGATCGATTTTACGCCTGCGGGGGTGTCTGAGCAAGGGCTGCCGCGTTACGAACAAAACCCCGGCGGCGCGCCGGCCAATGTGATGGCGGGGCTGACCAAGCTGGGCAAGCGGACGGCATTTATCGGCAAAGTCGGCGAGGATGCTTTCGGCCGTTTTTTGACGGGAGAGCTGGAGAAGCACGGGGTAGATACGGGCGGCATGGTATTTACCGGAGAAGCCGGTACGACGCTGGCCTTTGTTAGCCTTGACGCCAGCGGAGACCGTTCTTTCAGCTTCTACCGCAACCCTGGGGCGGACATGCTCCTGCAGGAGTCGGAAATCGACTGGAAGCGGATCGGGGAAGCCGCCTTGTTTCATTTCGGCTCCGTCTCGATGACTCACGAGCCTGCGGCTACGGCGACGCTGCGCGCGGCTGCCTATGCCCGCCGGGAAGGCAAGCTCGTCTCCTTCGATCCGAATCTGCGTCCGCTGCTGTGGCCGGATTTGGACCGTGCAAAGTCGCTCATTCTGGAAGGCATGACTTACAGCGATGTCCTGAAGCTTTCCGAGGAGGAGCTGCATTTTCTGACCGGCGAGCGGGACTTGGAGGCGGGTACCCGGCAGCTCCAGGAGCAGTACGGCACTCCGCTGATGTTCGTGACGCTTGGGCCGGACGGCAGCTTTTACCGTCAGGGCGAGCGGACGGGCCGGGTGCCGGGCTTCGCGGTGAAAGCCGTCGATACGACCGGCGCGGGCGATGCATTCTTCTCCGGCGCGCTGTTCCGCTTGATGGAATACGGCAAGCGCCCCGACGAGCTGACTGAAGAGGAGCTTGGCGAGGTTTGCCGCTCGGGCAATGCGGCCGGCGCGCTTACGACGACCCGCAAGGGAGCGATTCCCGCTCTGCCGTCCCGGGAGGAGCTGGACCGGCTGATTCGCGGAAGTTGACGGGACAAGCATGGAAACGTTTTATTTTCCGATGTCAAGCCCTTTTAACCGATGGTAAATTGAGATACAATAACGTATGGAGATGACATTGCTTGTAAGATCATCCCGTTAATAAGTTATCGCAGCCATAGAGGGGAGACAGGTCATGACCAGCGCGCAATATCGGGTGGAAAAAGACTTTTTGGGCACAAAGGAAGTACCGGTCCATGCTTATTATGGAGTTCAAACCATGCGGGCCGTAGAAAACTTTCCGATTACCGGATACCGGATTCATAAAGAGCTGATTGTCGCCATGGCGACCGTCAAAAAAGCGGCGGCTATCGCCAATATGGAGATCGGACAGCTGAATCCGAACCTTGGGAAGGTCATCGTTCAGGCGGCCGAGGAAATCATCGCCGGACAATGGCACGATCAATTTATTGTAGACCCGATTCAAGGCGGGGCGGGCACGTCGATCAACATGAACACGAACGAAGTTATTGCCAACCGGGGCATCGAGCTGCTCGGGGGCGAGAAGGGCAATTACTTTACGCTTAGTCCCAATACGCATGTGAACATGGCGCAGTCCACGAACGACGCCTTCCCGACGGCGATTCATATTTCCGTGCTGACGCTGCTCGATCAACTGCTTGAGGTGATGAACGAGCTGCACGAAGGCTTCGAAGCCAAAGCGAAGGAATTCGATAGCGTTATCAAAATGGGGCGGACGCACCTGCAGGACGGCGTGCCGATCCGCCTTGGTCAAGAGTTTGAAGCTTACCGCCGGGTGCTAGCGAGAGATATCAAGCGGATTACCCAGACGCGGCAGCATTTGTACGAGATCAATATGGGCGCGACGGCTGTCGGCACCGGCTTGAACGCCGATCCGCGCTACATTAAGCGCGTGGCGGAGCTGCTGGCCGAATTGACCGGCTTCCCGCTGGTCAGCGCGGAGCACCTTGTCGATGCGACGCAGAACACTGACGCCTATACGGAAGTGTCTGCCGCATTGAAGGTATGCATGATCAACATGTCGAAGGTGGCGAACGACCTGCGGCTGATGGCTTCGGGGCCGCGTACCGGCTTGGCCGAGATCAACCTGCCGGCGCGTCAGCCGGGCTCCTCGATCATGCCGGGCAAAGTAAACCCGGTCATGTGCGAGGTTGTCAATCAGGTAGCGTTCCAGGTAATCGGCAATGATCATACCATTTGCTTGGCTTCCGAAGCGGGACAGCTTGAGCTGAACGTCATGGAGCCGGTGCTGGTGTTCAACCTGCTGCAATCGCTCAGCATGATGAGCCAGGTGTTCAAGGTGTTCAAAAAATACTGCCTCGACGGCATCCAAGCGAACATCGAACGCTGCAAGGAGTACGTGGAGCGGAGCGTCGGTGTCATTACCGCGCTGAACCCGCATCTGGGCTATGAGCCGGTGGCGAGAATCGCCCGCGAGGCGATTGAAACCGGCCGCTCGGTCCGCGAGCTCTGCCTGTTGTACGATGTGCTGCGCGAAGACGAGCTGAACTTGATTCTCGACCCGTACGAAATGACGAATCCGGGCATCGCGGGCGCATCGCTGCTCGAAACGCATCGGGACGAAGAGAAGAAATAAAAGGCCGGACGCTTTCGTCTGGCCGGTACGGCGACAAGCGCCGCTGTCTCAATTAGACGGCGGCGCTTGTTTTTTGTTTTGAAGGGGCTTTTTTCAAAGCCAGCAATAAAATCATTCCGATGATGCAGGACGTGCCGATCCACTGAAAATATCCAAACGGCTCTTTTAGCCAAAGCACCGTGGTTAACACAGCGGCCAGCGGCTCCAGACTGCCGACGAGGCTCGATTCTTTGGGCGAAAGACTTTGCAAGCTTTCGATATAGAACCAAAAGGCGAGCATGGTGCCGAATACGATCACGAATACCAGGTATAAACAGGCTACAAGCGGCATACCGGCAAAATCCGCCTGCCAGGGCGGATGGATTAAGCTCAAGGCGGCGCCTCCGATGATCATCGCCCAGCCGACGATGACAAGCGAATCGTATTGTTTCAATAAAGGAACCGCATATACCGTATAGAACGCCAGCGTTACCCCCGATAAAATTCCCCAGACGATCGCAGGCATCGGTACCGAGAGCTGGGAGATGGAGCCGTTCGTCAACAACAAAAAGCAGCCGACTAACGCAAGGGAAACGGTTACCAGATCTTGTCGGGTGAGAACGGTCTGTTTTCGCAGGATCAAGTAGGCGATAATCATAACTGGCGCCAAATATTGCAGCAGTGTAGCGACGGCGGCATTGCCGTGCTGGATCGAAGCCATATACGTATATTGAACGGCAAGCGTCCCGAATATCGCGAAAATAACCAGTTTAAGGGCCACACTTCGGTTTTTCCAGACACGGATTATTTGAGAGCGGTCTTTTGTACAAAATTGCACGGCTAAGAGTAAAATACCGGCTACGAGCAGTCGTGTCGTCACCAGCCAATCGACCTCGATGGCGTAATCTTGAAAGAGCTTTTTGGCCACGGTGCCGCTGATTCCCCATAATACCGCTCCGGTGATCACGAGAAACAATCCTCTTCTTCTAGCAGGTCTGTCCATGAACGAGTCTCCACCTTAAAATATAATAATAGTGTTATAATAGAGGAAAGCAGGCTTTAAAGATATTAGAATCGGATAAATAAATATAAGGATGTTGAGGTCGGATTTATCATGCAAATCAAAAATTTCAAGATTGACCGAAGCTTAAAGGAGCTGACCGAGCACCGGACGGTCGTGCTGCCGATGGCATGCTACGAAACGACAATTAATCAAAATATACACGGCTATATCCCGCTTCATTGGCATGAGGAAATTCAGCTTATCCTGATTGTAAAAGGAGAAGCGGTCTTTCAAATCAACGAGGACCGCATCACGGTTCGGGATGGCGAGGGGCTGTTTATCAATAGCGGCTGTCTGCACATGGCGGAAGATAAGGATCAATCGGGCTGCGTCTATATTTGCTTGAACGTTTCTCCTCATTTCGTATTATCGCAAGAGCTTTACACGACCTTTGTATATCCATATATTCAAGCGACAAATCTTCCATACTTACATTTGCATCCCGGTGAGCCTTGGGGAAAAAATAGTTTGGATGCCATCCTGAGCATTCATCGATTGCTTCAACAAAAACCGCCGTTCTATGAAATCAGTATCACCATGCAGCTGACGTTAATTTGGCAAAACCTCATTAGGAATGGCTTTCAGCCGGAATATGACCGGACGGAAATGCAAAAGAGCCAGCGGATCAAGCACATGCTGCAATGGATTCATGCCCATTATGCCGAGAAAATCAAGCTGGAGGACATCGCCAGAGCCGGCCAACTGAGCCGGTCCGAATGCTGCCGCTATTTCAAACGAATCCTGAAGACGACGCCGTTAAGCTACGTAACGGAATATCGAATTCAAAAAAGCTTGGTCCTTCTGCAGCAAGCGGAATCGAATGTGACGGAAGTCGCCTACCAAGTAGGGTTTAATAGTACAAGCTACTTTATCGATCAATTCCGCAAGTCTATGAAGGTTACACCCTTAGCTTACAAGAAATCTAAAATGGATGACGGCTCATAAAACGAGGGCAGGAAACAAAGCTCCTGCGCAGTCCGGAGGACAGCTCATGTCTCCGGCTTTTTTTTGTTCCCCGATAAGCTCGCAATGCTCGAATAAAATGATTGAAAAAATCAAAATTATGATTTATATTATCATTAATAAGACGAAAGGGGTAATAATGTGAAGCCATTCGGTCAATATACGTATCCTGAAATTTCGGCACAGGCGGAGGCGCTGAATGCGGCGCTTGCACAGCTTCAGCAGCAGGGAGACTGGGTTCAAAAGCATCTTCTCGATTCGGAAACGGACGAGACGGTGTTCATCGGCAGCGGCTCATCCTATTATCAAGCACTGGCGATGGCGTCCGTCTACCGGGCGTGGCTGGGCAAAAGCGCAACGGCTTATCCTTCCTCGGAGGTGTTCCTGTTCCGCGAGCAGACGCTTCCTCCGAATCGCAATTATTTGGTTATCGGCGTATCGAGATCGGGCGAATCGACAGAGGTGCTGCTGGCGCTGGAAGCCGTGAAGCCTCTCTCTAACGTGAAAGTCGCTGGCATCACCTGCTACGAAGAGAGCAGCATGGCTAAGCTGGCGGATTGCCTGGTATCCCCGCTCGGGAAAGAAACGAGCACCGTAATGACGAAATCGTTCAGCAGCATGACGTTTTTGATGCACGCGGCGATCGCCAAGGCGGCGGGCAAGCAGGATCAGTTCGAGCAGCTTGCTTCGGTCGCGCAAACGGACGATCAAGTCGTCAAAGCCGCCGACGCTTTCATTAAGCCTTTGGTCGACACGAACGATTTTCATAAGGTTATTTACCTCGGCATGGGCACGTACTACGGCATCGCGCTGGAAGCGAGCTTGAAAATCAAAGAAATGTCCTACATCTGGACGGAAGCCTACGGAACGCTGGAGTTCCGCCACGGTCCCAAGTCGATTGTGGAGCCGGGCACGCTAGTTTGCCTGCTGTTGTCCGAGAAAGCGCGCGATTACGAGCTGAAGGTCGCCAAGGAAATGCAGGAGTACGGCGCATTCGTGCTGCTCGTCACGGCCAAGGCCGGGGAAGATACCGCGTTCGCGGATGCGGTATTCGAAGTCGGCGGAGCGGAGATGAGCGACGATGCCCGCACGGTGCTTTATTTGCCGGCGCTGCAATATTTGGGCTTCTATACGGCCATGAAACGCGACGTGGACCCGGATATGCCCCGCAACCTGACACAAGTGGTCAAAATTTAGCCGGAAGCGAGATGACATCGATATGCCATTAGTATCATCCACCTCATTGCTGGAAGCGGCCCGCGCGGGCGGCTACGGAATCGGCGCATTCAACGTGCATACGCTGGAGATGCTGCAAGCGGTCGTCGACGCCGCGGAAGAAACCGGATCGCCTTTAATTCTTCAATCGACGGTAGGGACGGTCAAGCATCTCGGTCCCGATTATATCGCAGCGGCGGCCACAGTTGCGGCCAACCGTTCCCGGGTGCCGATCGCGCTTCATTTGGACCATTGTACGGACTTTGCAACGATCGTGCAGTGCATCCGGGCCGGATACACGTCGGTGATGATCGACGCCTCGATGCTGCCTTTCGAAGAAAATGTGCGTTTGACGAAGCAAGTCGTCGAAGTAGCGCGTGCCGCCGGCGTCAATGTCGAAGCCGAGCTCGGCAAAGTGGGCGGCGTGGAGGACGATATCGTCGTGGCCGAGCACGAAGCTTTGATGGCTGACCCGCAGGAGTGCGCCGAATTCGTCGAGCGGACCGGCGTTCATACGCTGGCGCCTGCGATCGGCACGGCTCACGGCATTTACAAGGGCGAGCCGAAGATCGATTTCGACCGCATCCGGCGTATCGCCGAGATCGTCTCGGTGCCGCTCGTCCTGCACGGCGGCTCCGGCATTCCGGAGGAGCAAGTGAAGCGCTGCGTCTCGCTCGGCATGGCCAAAATGAACATTGCCACCGAGATCCGCATCGTTTTCTCCGACGCGATCAAGGCCGTATTCGCGGACAACCCGCAGGAGAACGACCCGCGCAAATATATGATTCCGGCCAAGAAAGCCGTGAAAGAAGCGGCGATTGAAAAAATGCGGATGGTCGGCTGCATCGGCAAAGCCGGAGATTTCCGATGATCGTTACCGTCACCTTGAATGCGGCCATCGACAAGACATATCATTTGCCTGCGTTGGCCGCAGGTCAAGTCTCACGGGTAGACCGCGTGTACGCGGAGCCGGGAGGCAAAGGCATTAACGTCGCTCGCGTGATCGCGCTGCAAGGCGTTCCCGTGCTGGCGACCGGATTTGCCGGCGGCAGCAACGGGGACTTTATCGAACGCGGATTGACGCGGCAGGGCATTGCGCACGACTTCGTGAAGATCGAAGGCGAATCCCGCATCTGTCTGAACATCATGGATCAAGACGGCGTCTCGACGGAGCTGCTGGAGCCGGGACCGACGATCGCCGGGCAAGAGATGGAGGCGATGCGGCAAAAGCTTGCGCAGCTTGCCGCGCGGGCGAAGGTCGTCGCTTTCAGCGGCTCGCTTCCGGCCGGCGTGCCAAAGTCCTTTTATGCGGAATTGATCGGGATTGCTCAAAGGCAGGGCGCCGTCGTATTTTTGGATACGAGCGGGGAAGCATTGATGCGGGGGGCGGAAGCGAAGCCTTACTTCATCAAGCCGAACGAGGATGAAGTCGCCCAATGGCTCGGCCATTCGATCGAGGATGAAAACGCGCTAAAGCAAGGCTTGCTGCGGCTGAACGAGTCCGGCATTTCTTGCATCAACGTATCGATGGGAGCGCAAGGCTCGCTGGCCGCTTTTCACGGCGTTTACTACCGGGTGCACGCCCCGAAGGTCAATGCGGTGAATGCGGTCGGCAGCGGAGATGCTTACGTGGCAGGGATGGCCATCGGCACAGCTCAAGGGCTTCCCGTCGAGGAGTGCCTTAGATTGGCCACCGCTTCCGGGACGGCTAATGCGCTAACGGCCCGGGCGGGCTACGTCGAGCCCGAGGACGTCAAGCGGCTGCTCGGCGAAGTCGTCGTCGAGCGGATCGGGTAGCGCAACTATAAAAAAGGCAGAACCGACATCTGTCGGCCTGCCCGCAGCTCTACTATTCGCGGGAGTCACTTTGTGGCTCCTTTTTGCATGGACAATTAACTCAAGGATGACAGCCCGTTACTTCGAGGCGGAACCAAGCTGGTCCAGCCAGTAAATCCCCGTCGGCTGCCGCTCTTTATCCTCCACATCGACCAGACTGACGCTCGGGCTGAGGCTTAAGCTTTGCAGCGAATCGCCGCTGGCCCGGCCCTCGATTTCGGCGATGTGGAACTTCACGAACTTGGGGCTCTCTTCGAGCAGCGACAAATCTTTGATGTCGTCGCCAAACCAGGTCACCGTATATTCCTCACCGTCCGCTGTTGTTCCGATTGCATAAGCTTGGGAAATCTTTAGCTTATACCGCTCAGCCAGCATTTTCAAATCGGTGACGGTGGATTTCTTAAAGGTAGCGGCAAATGACCACATGCTTTGCTCCGACAAGCTTTGCACCTGCTGGGCAGCGCCCTTCCGATATTGCTCCAACGTTTCCTTGGAGTAAATGTTCGTGTATTCGCCCTTTACTTTTTTGATGTTTTTTTCATCTGCATGTGATGGGAAAGAAACTTTGAAATCGGCCGGAGCCGCTTTAAAATTCGGGTTCGTCTCACTGACCTGCTTCCACTCTATGCGGGCAAGCTGATCTCTGGTATCGGACAAATCGTTGATCGTGCCTCGGGGCTGGCCGAATCTTTGCAGCGAGTGCAGGGTCAGGCTCGGTTTATCGTTGCCATCTCGGGAGCTCCACCCTGTGTACAAGGTGTACGATTTGTCCGGATTCAGCCGGTCTCCGCCCAGAATCGATACGATGACTTCGTCTCCCGCATCTTCTCCTCCGGTATTCAGATCGACCTTGACTCCGGGCAGATTGGTCATAATGACCTTGGGCTTCAAAGCATCGGAGGCATCCGTTTGAAAGGTCAGAGCAGGAATGTTGCGTAAAATGCCCTGTCTTTGAAACGCTTGGAGCTGTTCTTTGGTCCACTCGGCGCGAACCTTTGTCGTCATGAAGTCTTTCCCGACTTTATAAGCTTCCAGTTTTGCTTTAGCCGGCAAATCCGCGTTCGCCGCTTTGGAATTCGTAAATTCGCTCTCGTAAGCGAAGGCCCCGGTGCATAAGAAAAGCTGCATAGCCAATGCCGCCGAGACTACGGTTCGTTTCTTCATCTTCTTGGAAAACCTCCTCGAATTTTGCCTTTTGCTCATGGAAAAAAGACCATGAACTGCCAACTCACTTCTATTAAGACGGAGAAAGACTCCAAAAGGTTTCAAGTTTTATGTTCATTTTCGTAAAATTTCCATCATGCCATCGGAAGATAAGCGTACTTCTCCGTAACAAACGATGAGCCAATTCTGCCCCCGGGGGCCTATAGTCAGGATATACCCGGAACGCTGACAGGAGGCGGTTACGCATGAGTTTGTTAACCCAAGAAGAGGTTTCGTTTTATGCCGAGAACGGCTATCTGCTTTATCACAAGCCGTTGTTTTCCAAAGAAAAGCTGGAGGAGCTGACATCCATATTCGAGGAGCAATTGGCGCAAAAGGGGAGCAAGCTGTCCGACGAGCTGGATACGCCGCATTTTCGCGAGGAGCGGCTGCTGAAGTTTTTGCTTGCGGACGAGGTGCTGGACCTGGTGGAGCCGCTGATCGGTCCGAATATCGGGCTATGGTCCAGCCATTTTATATGCAAGGATGCGTATACCGGCCGGGCGACCCCGTGGCATGAAGATTCGGCGTATTGGAACGGGCGGCTCAGCGGCTACGACAAAATCGTGACCGTTTGGCTCGCCATCGACCGCAGCAACCGCGATAATGGCTGCATGCGGGTCATTCCCGGCACGCACCGGAACGGATTTTCCGAGTACGAGCCGGTGGACGGCGGACAGAACTTGTTTTCGACGCAAATTAAACAAATTGACAACCGAAATGCAGTATACTTCGAGCTGGAACGGGGCGAATGCTCGCTGCACGATTCGCGGATTATTCACGGCGCCGCCCCGAATACGAGCCCGCACCGCCGCTGCGGATACACGATGCGTTATTTTTCCACGGAATTAAAGGTGCTGCCCGAGAAAAATCCGAATTTCAAAATATGGCTGGCACGCGGCAAAGACATCGCAGGCAACCCGTTCGTTCCTGTATAATGGGACTATGAAATGAACCCTTAAATGAAAAGCGGGAGGGCCGTCATGGGACCCAAACAACCGGAGCGGTTGCGGAGCGTGCACTATGTGGCGCCGAACGCTCCTTTTCATGTTTACCGCCATTCGGTTGCCGGACGCGTCGACCTGCATTGGCACGAATTTTACGAGCTGTGCTTCGTCCGGTCCGGCCGCGGAACCAACATCGTGAACGGAGAGCCGCACGGTCTGGAACCCGGCAGTATGTTTCTGCTGACGCCTGCAGACTTTCATGAAATCGAGCTTACTCCGGGAGAAACGATGGAAATTCTCAACCTCGTTTTTCTGGAGGAAGTGTTGACGGACGAACTGCGCGAGCTGCTGTTTCCCGGTTTCCTGAAACTTCAGACAAGACTCGACGCTGCGGAGGCAAGCGGCATGCAGGCGGAATTTGACCGGGTCCTTACGGAATTCAACGATCCGCGGCCGGGCGGAAGCTTGATGATTAAAGCGACGCTGGCGCGTATGCTGGTCGGGCTTGCGAGGCAGTGTCGGCAGGATCACGGGTCGTCGGATTCGGGCATTCGAGAGGCTTTACGATCGGCGCACCCGGGCATGCAGAAAGCGCTTATGTACGTTCACCATCATTTCCGGGAAGCGCTGACGCTGGAGGAAGCCGCCCGGCAGGCGAAGCTGACGCCCAATTATTTCAGCCATACGTTCCGCAAGCTGAGCGGCATTCCGTTTCAGAGCTACCTGCAGGAGCTACGGTTGACGTTTGCCAAGTCGCTGCTGGCCGCAAGCGACCTGCCGGTGACGGAAGTGTGCCACGCTTCCGGCTTTAACACGCTGACGCATTTCGAACGGTCCTTCAAGAAAAGGTTCGGCTGTCCGCCCTCCGGCTTGCGCAAAGGCAGCCTGCATTGACGCTCACTACGATGTTCCGCAAATAAAAACAAATGCCTAAATGAATTCTAACATTTATCTAATAATGATCTGGTACCATTATTATCATAAGGAGTCGGGAGATTTCCTGGATAAGGATGGTGTATATGGGAAACGCAAACCGAACGACGCCGGAAGCCGCTCATCATATTCCGCAGTTTTTGTCGGATGAAAACATGGAACGGCTTACGCAAATCATGTATCCGAAACAAGCGGTAGAGGGAGACTATTTGTTTTGGGAAGGGGATACGGCGGATAGGCTGTACTATGTTCACGAGGGTACGGTAAAGTTGAGCAAATCGACGGAGGACGGCAAAGCGTTCATTCTGCAAGTGGCGCAGCCTGGCGATCTGTTCGGCGAGTTCGGAAGCTGCGAACCGCAGTCTTACGGGTATGACGGCATCGTGATGGAAGATGTGTCGCTTGGCGTCATTCTGATCAAAGACTTGGAAGTCCTTATCTGGAGACACGGCGATATGGCGCTGCAGCTATTTAAATGGATGAGTCAGATGCAGCAATTCATGCAGTCCAAATTCCGGGATTTGCTGCTGTTCGGCAAAAACGGCGCGCTCGCCTCGACCTTGATCCGTTTGACTAACTCTTATGGCGAAATGGATGAACGGGGAATCCGCATCACGATCAAATTGACGCATACGGATCTGGCGAACATGATCGGTTCGACCCGGGAGGGAGTAAACCGGATGCTTAGCGAATATAAGGCGGCCGGGGCCATCGAATTGGAAAACGGAAGATTCGTGGTCACAAATCTGTCCTTCTTCCAGATGATGGTCGGCTGCGCCGATTGTCCGCTTAGCGTGTGCCGGATCTGACGGACGCCGGGAACGATCTGAATGGGCGAATAGGCGGCTTGCGCGTTGGAGCACACTAAAACGGCCTGTGACTTCATCACGAACGAGTAAGGATGATGGATGTTGAGATTATTCCTTTTTCTCCTTGTGCTTTTGGTTGGCGTCTGGCCGGCAGGAAGCGCATTCGGAGCGGCCCTGGAACCTTCCGCGGGGACGTCGCCCCCGGCCGGTTTAGAGGAAGAAGGCGTATATTTGTTGATCGATAAATCGGAGAACCGGCTGACCGTCATCGTGAACGGGAGGGCGGCATACGGCTTTCCCGTTGCGACAGGACGGACGAAGGACTTGACGCCGACAGGGACGTTCCATATCGTGACCAAAATCGTGAAGCCGTGGTACGTTCGAAAGCAAATTCCCGGAGGGGACCCGCGGAATCCGCTGGGGACGCGTTGGATGGGAATTAACGTTCCGGGCTCGGGAGGGTATCGATACGGCATTCACGGAACGAACCGGCCGTATTCGATCGGAAGCAGCGCCTCGTCGGGCTGCGTCCGCATGCATAATAGAGACGTTGAGTGGCTGTACCGTCACATCCCGCTCGGTACGGCGGTTATCATACAGGATTGAACGGGCTTGCCCGATTTTTTTAAAAAGGATTGTATAAAAACGTTGCGTCCGGTACATGCTACAATCAACGGTGAAAAGAGAGGTGTGGTTCCGTTGAACAGTTCAACGAGAAATACCGGGGAAGTTGCTTCCGAATCGAGATAGAAGCGGAGGGATGTGCCAAAGACACGTTAGAGTAGTACACGTACTGCGATCGTGAATAAGGTAGACCCGAGCTTTAAACGAGGTTCAAGGCAAAATACCAAAATCGTTCACCGTTGGAAGGACTCCGCAAGGGGTCCTTTTCCTATTACCGGTCCTGACGGCTAACCGCCAAGCTGCGCAGTCATACCGTCCCCCTGAGACGTCAAAAAGCTTCCCGCCCTTACGGCGCAGGAAGCTTTTTTGTCATCCCGTCTTGCCCGGAATCCGGCTGAAGGACTTTGCGCTATACCTTCGTCCGCCGGCCGATCAGCAGCGTGACTACGAACAAGATCAGAAAGATGATGAACAATACCTTGGCGACTCCCGCCGCAGCGCTGGCGATCCCGAAAAATCCGAAAATACCGGCGATCACGGCGACGAGGAGAAAAACTAACGACCAGTATAACATGGATGTTCGCCTCCTTTGTTCAGCGGACCGTAAGTCCGTTTCTCGTTTCACGCTTTCTTTACCCGGCTCGTTTCCGCCTGAATCAGCGCCGGTTTCAGGCCGCAGGGGAAGAGGTTAAGGAGGAAACAAGAACGTTTGCCGGAATGGAGGAAGCTTTATGGACCAGCGTACCGTTCGGTTTCCTAACGCCAGATGGTCGTGGACATTGATGACGGCCCGCGAGGACACCGGGATGCCCCGGGTTCGCTCCGGGGGGACTGCGAGGCTGCTACAGGGCTTTATCGTTTATTCACTGCATCCCGAGAACGGTCAGCAAAAAATGTTTTACCGGGTCGATGAATCGGAACTGCTGACCTTGCAGGATGGGCTATACCCGTTTGATGACGAACAGGAGAAGCATATGCTTTCGTGCATGGACCGATGCGGCACGGCGCTGCAAGGGTTCTGCATGCTGATCGGAGAAGTGGCGCTGACGTTTTTATCGCAGATGGAAGAGCTGGAATGGAAGCTGGAGGAGCTGGAGGGCCGGATGAAGCGCAGCAACGATTCGAAGGTGCTGGATGAGATTATGGATCTTCAGTATGAAGTGCTGGACTGGCACCGCATTCTTCAGCCGCTCGAAGAGTTTCACGCCGCTGCCAAAGGATGGGCGGAAGACAGCCCCTGCCACGAGTACGACAACAACGAGCTGCTGCTCCAAAGGCTGCATTCCCGGCTGAACCGCTATCGCACCGAACTGGACATTCTGCTGAATATCGACAACAATATCGCGACGTACCGGGGCAACGAAATTATGAAGACGCTCACCGTATTTTCCGTCATCTGCACCCCGGCTACCGTATTCGGCTCCATCTGGGGGATGAACTTCAAGAACATGCCCGAGCTTGAGCTGCGGTTCGGTTATGCGCTGGCCATCTCCGCCATTGTTCTGTTGACCTTGTCCGTTTATTTTTGGATGCATTGGAAAGGCTGGACCGGCGATCTGCTGAAAGGGAAAAACAAAGATTCCAACATTGTCTGACGTACGCAAAAGACGGCCTCCGCGCTGCGCAGAAGGGCCGTCTCTTAGAATGATCGAAGAACAGAAATTAGGCCGCAGGGTCCGGCTTGCCGAGAAACTTCCAGAATACGCCGCCGAGCAGATCCTCGATATCGCGGCGGATCTCCTCTTCCTCCAGCCGCCAGCCGGCGTCGAACAGGTCGCCGTATTTATCGCAGAGCACTTTGCCGATAATTGCGCGCGAATGATCCCATTTGTACAAGAGCTGATCCAAAATACGGCAATCCGAGTGCTGCGGAATGACGCTGCCGCCAAGCAGCTCAAGACGCATCCGCGTAATCTCCTCGATCAGACTCGGGTTGTTCAGAAACCACCAGCAGCCGAATACGAGCAGGTTGCGGTTTTTGCGTGCGGTGACGGCGAGCTCGTGCTGGTTTTCCCGGGACAGCATCGTAACCAGAAATTTCACGTCCTGATACTTGCTGACGATTCGCTCGACCGCGCCGATGTCGCTTTTGCCGACGCTGTCGCCCGCATCCTTCAGGGACGGATTGACCTTGCGTTTTACCCCGATCATCATCGCAAACGGAATGCCGGCTTCCCGTGCAACCGGTACGATACATTCGTCGATGATGCGGACGCGCGCGGAATCCTCCGGATAAGCAAAATCGTTCGGCAGCGAAACGGCCATATACAGCGGGTTCATCCGGGCAATCCAATCCTTCAGGAAGCGGCGGATTTCGGCGGGCGTACCGCCGGACAAGTCGGCGCTGACTTCGTAGCCCTGCTCCTTGAGCTTGCTCCAGGAGCTGTCCCACAGATTAAGCAGCGGATCGATCCGCAGTGCGGCCAGGAAGCGGGGGTCCTGACTTGCGCCGGACTCCCATTTCCCGCGCTCGTAAGCATCGAACGGATCGTTGGTCATCACGACCGTCTTCACGTTCGCCAGCTTCAAAATGCGGTCGATGTAGTCGCCGGCGCTGACGCTGCGGAAATACGCGCGGTATTCCTCCAGTTCGCGCTTCGACAGATCGAAGCCGAGCCGGTTCAATACCGTGACGACTCCTCGGCACGCTTCGCTGTAGGGCGAATGGTCGATGAACAGCGTCTGCCAGATCAAGTCGGCCTGCTCCTGTTTGGATAGCTGCCAGAAAGCGTCGTAAGACAAATCCGGGCGGAAACGGAACGTTTCGGCGATCAGATAATGGTACGTCAGCAGCTCGTCTACTCCCCACAGCAGCAGGTCTCCGAACGATTCGGCAAACAGATGGGTATGAATATCGGTGACCGGGGTGGTGCGCACCGTTTCGGTCACAAAAGCGGTCAACTGCTCCTTGGTTGCAATCGTCATGATATCGGTAGTCCTCCCGAAAATCGATTAATGTTCACGTGAACAATGCTAATATTATAGCACTTATTTTCACTTTAGGATAGAGATGGGCTTTTGCCCGTGCCATTTATTTTAACCGGGCATAGCATGAAGGGACGATTGCAAACCATCCGGATAGGGGCGTATGCCGATGGGATTTTTCACTTCCCTGCTGCTCATTCTGATCTTATTTATTTTGCTGCTGATCGTTTTGATGGTGTTGGCTTGATGCAAACCGCTGCACACGAACACTGGCGCGGGAATACAAAGCGCAGTAAAAACAGCCCGGGAGCCGTTTGGGAGGAACGGACCGGGCTGTTTTCGTCATGCCTTAAAAACCTTTATATTGGGGCTCCTCGTTCTCAAGCTGCTGCACGCGCGCGTTGACTTGGTCAACGATTTGCTGCGTTTGCTGCGCGCAATTTTGGAACAGCGTCTTGGCTTCCTGATTTTGCGTGCTCAGCGCGAACGTTTCCAAGCTGGCTTGTGCGCTTTTCAGCGAAGCCAGCGTCGTTTTTACTTGGCTTGCCACGGTCATCGTTATCACCTCCACAAACGATAATGTGCGCGATTAAGAGGCGGCTAATGAATGTCAATAACTACCTGCCATAACTCTTCCGATTCGGCAAATAATTTAATTGATCTCGTTGCACCAAGAAAGCTAAGCTCGCACGGAAAAGGAGAGGGATTCGTTGCAGGATTGGATGCACATTTTTTTTCGGGCGCTTTTGACGATCGCGATTTTGTTTTTGATGACCCGTATCTTGGGAAAAAAACAAATATCTCAATTGACCTTCTTCGAATACATAACGGGAATTACCCTTGGCGAGGTTGCGGGCTTTATGTCCACCGACGTCGAAGCGAACTATATGCACGGCTTTATCGCCTTGCTGCTCTGGTTCGCGGTTCCGCTGCTGCTGGAGATGCTGACGCTGAAAAGCAAGCGGCTGCGGGAATGGTTCGAGGGAAAAGGAACGGTGTTCATCAAGGAAGGCAAAATTCTCGAGGACAATTTGAAAAAAGAACGCTATACCGCTGACGAGCTGCTCGAGCAGTTGCGGACCAAAAGCGTGTTTAACGTGGCCGACGTGGAATTTGCCATACTGGAATCAAGCGGGGATATCAGCGTGCTGCTGAAAAAAGAAAATCAACCGCTCACGGCGAAGCATCTCGGAATCAAAACGGCGCCCGAACGCGAGTCGCAAGCGGTCATTATCGACGGCAACATTATGGACGAGCCGCTGGCCACTGCAGGACTAAGCCGGGAATGGCTCTTCACGGAGCTGGAAAAAGTCGGCGTGACCCTGGAGAACGTGTTCATCGGGCAAGTGGACGCATACGGGGGGCTGCACGTCGATTTGTACGACGACATGCTTCTGGTGCCTGACGATGTGTCAAAGCCGCTGTTGTTTGCAACGCTCAAGAAATGCGAAGCGGATTTGTCGATGTACGCTCTCGCGGTTGAGAACGAGGGCGCGAAGCGCGTGTACGAGAGCTGCGCGGAGCAAATGAACTGTATCCTGGAGCAGGCCGAGCCTCTGTTGAAGCGATAAAAACCATGCGGGAGGAACAGCGAGCATGACCACAAAGTCCAAAATGAAAAAGTTGACCTGGACCCAGCAGGAATATCAGGAATTTGCGAAAAAGCGAGAGCCGGCGCGTCCGGTGCTCCAAAATTGCTTTCGCGCATTTATTGTGGGCGGGCTCATCTGTCTGATCGGACAATTCGTGACCCAATTTTTTATTTACTGGTTCGGGTTTACCGAAAAAACAGCGGGGAATCCGACGGTGGCGGTCATGATTTTCCTGTCGGTCGTTCTGACCTGCCTTGGCGTATACGACAAAATCGCCCAATGGGCGGGGGCAGGCTCGGCGGTCCCCGTCACCGGATTCGCCAACTCGATGTGCTCCGCGGCGCTGGAGCATAAAAGCGAAGGCTATGTACTGGGCGTCGGAGGCAATATGTTCAAGCTGGCAGGTCCTGTTATCGTCTACGGAACGGTATCCGCATTTGTGATCGGCCTCATCCACTGGCTGTTCGGATTGGGGGGCAAATGAGATGCTGAAGGGAGCCCAAAGCTGGGAATTCAAGAAGCGGCCGGTCATCCGGGGGACGGCTACGATCGTCGGACCGGACGAGGGCAGCGGACCGCTCGGCAACGAATTCGATATCGTGCACGCGGATTCGACGATCGGACAGGACAGCTGGGAGAAGGCCGAGAAAAAAATGCTGGAGGAAGCGGCGAAGCTGGCGATCGAAAATGCGTGCTTGACCAAAGAGCACATCCAGTTCTATGTCGGGGGCGACCTGCTGAACCAGATTATCAGCAACAGCTTTGCGGTCCGGACGATGCAAATCCCGTACCTCGGCATCTTCGGCGCTTGCTCGACTTCGATGGAGGGGCTCGCCGTCGCGTCACTGATCGTGGATTCCGGCTTCGGCCATCATGTGATGGCCGGCACTTGCAGCCACAACTCCACGGCGGAGAAGCAGTTCCGCTATCCTACGGAATACGGCTCGCAGAAGCCGCCGACCGCACAGTATACGGTAACGGGCGCGGCGTGCGCCGTTGTGGGGAACCACGGCCCGGGACCGGTCGTGACCGGGGCGACGATCGGCCGCGTCATCGACATGGGCATCAAGGACCCGTTCAATATGGGGGCTGCGATGGCCCCGGCGGCGGTCGATACGCTGCAGGCGCATTTTCGCGATTTTCAGCGGGAGCCGGGCTACTACGATCTGATCGTTACCGGCGATTTGGCGAAAGTGGGCTACGAAATCGCGTGCGAGCTGCTGGAGAAGCACAAGGTGCCGATACATCAAACGTCCTACAAAGACTGCGGCCTGATGGTTTTCGACCGGGAGAAGCAGAGCGTGCAGGCCGGCGGCAGCGGGTGCGCCTGCTCCGCCGTCGTCACCTACGGCCATATTTTGAAGCGCGTGAAAAAGGGGGAGCTGAAGCGGGTGCTCGTGGTGGCGACGGGAGCGCTGCTGTCTCCGCTTTCCTTCCAGCAAGGAGAAAGCATTCCCTGCATCGCCCATGCGGTAGCGATCGAAAGCGAGGTGCGTTAGACTATGGATTGGATGCAGTTTGTTTGGGCGTTTCTCGTCGGCGGGGCTATCTGCGTGATCGGGCAGCTGCTGATTGACGTCATGCGGCTGTCACCCGCGCACACGATGAGTACGCTGGTCGTCGCAGGAGCGATTGTCGACGGCATTCCGATCGGCAATAAGAGCCTGTACGACCGGTTTATCGAGTTTGCCGGGGCGGGGGCGACCGTACCGATCACAAGCTTCGGCAATTCGCTCGTCCACGGCGCGTTAGCCGAGCTTAAGCTGCACGGCGTCGTTGGCATTATTACCGGCATTTTCGAGGTGACAAGCGCGGGCATCTCGGCGGCCATCATTTTTTCGTTTCTTGCGGCGCTCGTGTTCAGACCGCAAGGCTGAGCGGGATTTCAACATTCTCGCCAAACCGATCCGTCCGCGCGTGCCCCGGCGACTTTCCGGGGTTTTTTGCATTTCGCCGAACAATTTCATCGGTTTTACACGTATACGCCGTTTTTTGAATCCTGTACAATAAAGGAATAGCGTTTTCTTTCAGAGTGTTGAGAAAGTGAGCTTTTACAAAAAGAGAAGCATACGGTGGTGGGGTATCCACTGGAGAAGCGATAGCGTCCGCCTTTGTCTTCGGGAAATGTCCGCTACTAAGCGGCTTCTAATCAAATTTCCCGAGGATCCGGGGTCCCCGCAAAGTACTCGGACTAAGCTCCCCTGATTTAACTTCACTTTGCGGGGTGGAGCAGCGGTCGGAAGTGGATACCCCACCCTTTCGTAACCTCTATAATCCCGTTTTACCACTTTCTCAACACGTTTTGGTTTTGTTACATTTTGTTGCAATTTGGCGTTATTTTCCCCATATGGAACCATTTTTGACAACTTTATTTCCCGTTCATACGTATATACTTTGTACGATAACTTTTCGAGGAGGCCCGGACGATGGAAACGATGATACGAGAAGATATTCAAGCCTTGAAGCGCATACAAGCGAATTTGGCATCCTGCATCCTCGGCAAAACGGACGAGATTGTGCTGCTGATGACCGCCATGCTGGCAGGAGGCCATGTGCTGCTTGAGGATGTGCCCGGCACCGGCAAGACGGTGCTGATCAAAGCGCTTGCCAAATCGATCCGCGGCCAGTTTCGCCGTATTCAGTGCAATCCCGACCTTCTACCCACCGATATTACGGGAGTTTCGATCTATCATCCGAAGGACGAGGTATTTATTTTCCGTCCCGGACCGATTATGACGCATATTTTGCTGGCGGACGAAATTAACCGGGCGACGACCAAGACGCAATCGGCGCTGCTCGAAGCGATGGAGGAGCGCCATGTGACGGTCGACGGGGAAACGTATGAGCTGCCGAAGCCTTTTCTGCTCCTGGCAACGCAAAATCCGATCGACTTCGAGGGCACGTACATTTTGCCGGAAGCCCAGTTGGACCGGTTTATGATGAAATTCAGCCTCGGCTACCCGGATGCGGATACGGAAACGAAGATGATTTTGGCGCAAAGCGTCGTCCATCCGCTCGAAGAGCTGGAGCCGGTCGCGGACAGCGAGCAAATTTTGGCGATCCAGAAGCAGGTCAAGCAGGTGCATCTCGACGAAGCGGTTGCCGCTTATCTGGTCGGCGTCACCCGTCTGACGCGCGAGCATGGCTCGATCTATCTCGGCGCCAGCCCGCGGGCGACGCTTGCGCTCGTGCAGGCCTCCAAAGCGCTTGCTTTAATTCAGGAGCGGGACTATGTCATCCCGGACGATATTAAATTTTTGGTGCCGTACGTGCTCGGCCACCGCATTTTGCTGACGGCCGAAGCCCGGATGGAGGGGGCTACGGTACAATCCGTCCTGCAATCGGTCGTACAGCAGGTGAAAGTGCCGGTACGTTGGGAGAAGTGAGCATGATGAAACCTATCTTCGCTCACAGGCTTCCGTCCCGGCTGCGGTTCAGCCGCAAATTTTGGGCGGTGGCGACGGCTTTTGCGGGAAGTCTCGGCTTCTTGCTGTTTCAGGGCGGCAAACTTGCTTTAATGCTGTTCGTGATGATGACGATTTTGAGCGTTTATTTGCTGCTGGGGCAGTGGAGCGGCATTAAGCGGACCCAAGGAGTACGCACGCTGTCCGGCGGCGATTACGGCTCTCTGCTGCCGGCGGGCAGCTCGCTCGGGGTAACGATTCAACTGCAAATTCCGGGAATATGGCCGATCCCCTATTTGTTTATTAAGGACCGTTTGTACCACAAAAGCGGGCGCGAATTGACGTTCGAAGCGACGGTCGTTCCCGACTGGCGGCGGCGCGCGGAATGGGAATACCGGACCCCTGCGATGCGCCGGGGGCGCTATACGTTCGGACAGACGGAATGCGTGACGGAAGACGTCTTCGGCTTGTTCGAGCACAAGGGCGGTCTGGAGCTTCCTCAGAGCATTGCCGTGCTGCCGCAGACCGTCCCGATCCGGGAATGGCAGCAGTATAACCAAATGATGAAAGGAACGAGTCATCACTCGTCCACGACCCGGGCCGTCCAGGAGACGACGCAGATCAACGGCGTTCGGGAATATATTTACGGTGACCGACTCTCCCGCATTCACTGGAATGCGACCGCCAAGACCGGCACTTGGAAATCGAAGGAATTCGAGCGTGAATCGCTGCCCAAGTCGTACTTGATTCTCGACCGGGCGAGGCAAGCCTACGGGGACCCCGATCAGTTCGAATTGGCCGTATCCGTAGCCGCGTCCTTGTTTCATTACGGCGCGGAACGGGGGCTTGCGCTCGGGCTTGTCTCTATAGGCGCAGACGAAGTTTATTTCGAGCCCAAGACCGGGCAAGCGCTGTATCAGGCGGCGCAGCAGCATTTCATCGATGTGGAGGCCGACGGCGCCCATGACATCCGCCATGTGCTCAAAACCAGAGTGCATCAACTGGTCCCAGGCAGCTTCGTTACGCTGATCAGCCCGATCTCAGGCGAACCGATGCTGCAGGTGCTGGCCTGGCTGAAGCAGCAGCAGATGAATCCTTGCCACCTCTGGATCGGAGGCACCCGCGGTCAAGAAGTCTGGGTCAAAGACCTACATGCGCGGGGCGTGCCATGCTATGCGGTAAGGCAGCTGTCGGAGCTGCCCGGGCTGTTGGGAGGTCGGAAGGGATGAAGCAGCAGCTCATGTGGCTTAAACGTCTGCTATGGGACGAATGGCCGCACCGCTTGTCGGTGCTGTTGTCCGGTTTGATTTTGCTCCAGTTCGTGTACTGGTTCGCCAAAGAAGACGGCTTCTGGCTTCCGGAGACGGTCGTCATCGTGAAGCTGACGCTTCTGGCGGTCTTTGCGTTCGAGCATTTGACGCAGCTGCATTGGATCGTTCGCGGCATTTTGCAGCTTGTCTCCGTTGTGGTCATCAACGTACTCGTGTTGGAGCAATTTGAAGTGATTGCGCCGATGAAGGCGTCCAGCTTTGTGAGCTCGAAGCTGTTCTTGAACCTGTACGAGCTTACGCCGTATTTGTGGTTCGGCATGGGCGCCTGGGTCGTTTACGTAACGGTCATTTGGTGGGTGGAAGTCAAGTGGCGGGTCTATATTTTGCTGGTGGTCAGCGTGCTTGCGCTTTGCATCCGCGACTCGTTCTCGTCCATCTATCTGTGGCCGCAAGTGGCCGCGATCGTCGGCTGCGGGCTGCTGCTTCTCATTCTCAATCATTTCGCGCAGCTGCGGCGCAAAGATCCGGCCGCCTGGCGGCATTTGGCGGAATATCCGGCTTCCATCGCCATGACGGTCGCCTCGTTAATCGGGGTGACGGTGCTTGCGGGCTCGCTCATGCCCGAGGTCGGACCGATGCTGACCGACCCGTATACCGCTTGGCGCGCGTCCCGGGGAGAGCCGATGGCCTTCACCACGGGCAAAGGCGTCACCGTGCCCCCCAGCGAGGCAATGGATACCTCGTCGGGCTACAGCCGGAGCGATGCGAATCTGGGAGGGGGCTTCCGGTTCGACTATACGCCGGTTATGAGGGTAGAAACGGATCATCGCGCTTATTGGCGGGGGGAGACGCGTTCGCACTATACCGGCAAAGGCTGGGAGGAAAGCGACAGCGAGCGGCGCGGTCCGTGGAACGCGGTCAGGTCCGAGGCTCCGCTTCCGGCGGACGCCCGGTTAACCGGCTCCAAGGCGAAGACGGTGGAGGTGAAGCAAACCGTCACGCTGATGTCGGAGCAGCAGTATCCCGTATTGTTCGGAGCTTACTCCATCCAGAAAGTGATGGGGCTGAACGGCGCCAAAAACGGCTTCGACCCGCTGCAATGGTCGGCCCCGCAATCCGAAATCCGCTACAGCGAGCGCCAGCCGTACCCGCAAACGTATACGATCGTGTCGCAAATGCCGGTTGTAAACGAAGAAGCGCTGCGGAAGCTGCCACTTGCTCCGCTGAGGCAGGATATGGCGGAATTCGTCCAGCTGCCGGCCAGCGTGCCGGAGCGGGTCCGCAAGCTGGCCGCAGAGCTGACGAAGGATGCGGCCAGTCCGTACGACAAAGCGAAGAAGCTTGAGCAATACTTGCAAACGAGCTTCCCGTATACAAACAAACCCGAACTCAGCAAGGGGCAAAGCCGTGATTTTGTCGACCGGTTCCTGTTTGAGATTAAGGAAGGCTACTGCGATTACTACTCTACCGCGATGGTGGTTCTGTCCCGCTCAATCGGGCTGCCGGCGCGCTGGGTCAAAGGCTATGCGTCGGGGACGCCGGATTTTCAGCCTTCGGAGCTGCAAGGCTTCGCCCCCAATGAACTGCTGATGGACCCGGATGGCGGCGGGGTGTACACGGTACGCAACTCCGACGCCCACTCCTGGGTCGAGGTTTATTTCGACGGGTACGGATGGATTCCGTTCGAGCCGACGGCCGGCTTCGCCATGCCGCGGGCCGTGCTGCTGGAAGAAACGTCTGCCTCGCCAGTGGAGCTGCAACCTGCTCCGAAGCCGGAGACGAAGCCGGCAGAGCCTGCCGTTGAAACGCATCATATGGCAGCTTGGAGCATTGCCGCCGCCGTGATCGCCGTTGCCGCATTCCTCGCCTGGAAGCTGCAGGTGATCGATCTGCTGAAGGAACGCGCGCGCCGCCGCCGGGCTTCGCTGCTGAAGCAGAAGGTTATCGTGGAATGCGAACGCCTGCTGCGCATTTTCCGGCGCAACGGGTATGTACGCGAGGAGCACGAGACGCTGCGCGAAGCGGTGCGCCGCTGGTCCCGCCAGAGCCGGTGGATGAGCGAAGAGCTGGAGGCTGTGCTTCACGTATTCGAGAAGGCGAAGTACGGAAAAGCGGAGATCACCGAGGAAGACTGGAAGAAAACGAACCAAATCGTCGAACGGCTGCGTTCGCAGATGTAAATGGTAAACGATCGGCAGACCGCGCCTTTGCGGAGGGCGGTTTGCTTTTTTTGTTCGCTATTTTGCAACAAAATGGACAGTTATGGTATAGTTTGACGTATACAGCCTAATGTCTTTCGAGGTGAATTCTTTGCTGAAAAAGCTAATTCCGCGTCAACAAGTCAACACGATATTTGACATAGATCTTCAAGCGTTATGGGAGCAGGGATACCGCGGCATCATAACGGACTTGGACAATACGCTGGTAGGAGCCAAAGCGCCTCTTGCCACGCCGGAGCTGCTGGATTGGCTGAAAGTCGTAGGGCAAATCGGCTTTCAGGTCGTCATTGTATCGAACAACCAGCGCAACCGGGTTACCAAGTTCGCCGAGCCGCTGTCCCTGCCTTTCATTTATCGCGCCCGCAAGCCGACAAGCGCAGCGTTCCGGCGAGCCATGAACATCATGAATCTGCGGGCGCAGCAGACGGTCGTCATCGGGGATCAGATGCTGACCGACGTGCTGGGAGGCAACCGGATGGGGCTTTATACCATCCTCGTCAAGCCGATTTCTCTTGCGGACGAGGGCTTTTTTACGAAGGTAAACCGAAGGATCGAAAAGGCCGCATTGACTATAATGAAAAGGTAGGGAACGTATGACGGCCCACAATCAACACTCCGAAACCAACCACTGTGCGGGCTGCGGCGTAGCGCTCCAAACGGAGCAGCCGGACCAGCTCGGCTATGTCCCGGCTCAAGCGCTTGCGCGCACGCCGATCATTTGCCAGCGGTGTTTCCGCATTAAGAATTACAATGAAGCTTCAGGCATCACGCTCAATCAGGACGATTTTTTGCGGCTGCTCACCCATGTAGGGGGGACGGACTCGCTGGTCGTCAACATTGTGGATATTTTCGATTTCGAGGGCAGTATGATTTCCGGTCTGGCGCGGTTTGTTGGCACCAACCCGGTCATTCTGGTAGTGAACAAAATCGATCTGCTCCCCAAAGTGACGAACTACAACCGGATCGTGAACTGGGTGCAGAGACAGGCGAAGGAAGCGGGACTTCGGGTCGTGGAAGTCGTTCTGTGCTCGGCGAAAAAAAATATGGGCTTCGAGCGGGTCATCGAAGCGTTGGAGCTGCACCGCAAAGGGCGCGACATCTATGTCGTCGGGGCGACGAACGTCGGCAAATCGACGCTCATCAACCGGCTTATTCGCGATTACAGCGATTTGGACGCCGAGCTGACGGTTTCGCAATATCCGGGCACGACGCTTGACCTCGTGCGCATTCCGCTGGACGACGGCGCCTCGATCATCGATACGCCGGGCATCGTGTACAAGCATCGTCTGACGGAGCTCGTCAGCAAGAAGGATTTGATGAAGGTGATGCCGGACAGGCCGATCAAGCCGCTGGTGTTCCAGTTGAACGACCAACAGACGATCTTTTTCGGCAGCCTGGCGCGTTTCGATTTCGTGCAGGGCGAACGGCAGTCGTTCACGTTCTACGTCTCCAACGCGCTCCAGGCCCACCGGACGAAGCTGGAGCGGGCGGACGAGCTGTACGAGGAGCACCGTGGCGTGCTTTTGTCGCCGCCAAACCGGGAAGAGCTGGAGGAGCTGCCCAAGCTGACCAAGCATCCGATCCGCATTCCGAAGAACGCGAATCTGGACGTTTCGGTCTCGGGCCTCGGCTGGATCAAAGTAAACGGCACCGCCGGGGCTGATCTGGCCATCCATGTGCCGAAAGGCGTGAAAGTCGCGGTTCGCGAATCGGTCATTTAGCAGGGAGCGGGAGGAACGGGATTCAATGAGCAAGCATAAACTGGACAGCCACACGATTTTGTACGGGGTGTTCGGCGATCCGATCCGGCATTCCAAATCGCCGATCATGCTGAACCGGGCATTCGAAGCGGCGGGGATCAATGCGGCGTACGGAGCGTTTCACATCCTGCCCGGCACGCTGAAGGACGCGGTGGCCGGCATCCGGGCGCTGCAATTCCGCGGAGTCAACGTGACGATTCCGCACAAGGTCGAGGTCATGTCCTACTTGGACGAGATCGACGAAGGGGCTCGCGCCATCGGAGCGGTGAACACCATCGTCAATGAAGGCGGCCGGCTGATCGGCTACAATACCGACGGCATCGGCTATATGCGTTCGCTCCGCGAAGAGACGGGCATTTCGCTGAAGGGGCGAAAGGTGCTGATGATCGGCGCAGGGGGAGCGGCGCGCGGCGTCGGCTACGCGCTGGCCCGCGAAGGCGCGGAGCATATCTACATCGCGAACCGCACGAAGGAGAAGGCGCTGGACCTCGCTTCGTCGATGAGCGAGTTCGGCAGCGTATCCGGGCACGGCCTGGACGAGATTCCGAAGCTGGCCGGAGAGGCCGCGCTGATCGTCAACAACACGCTGCTCGGCATGCATCCGAACGTAGACGAGGTGCCGATGGACATTTCGCTGATTCGCCCCGAGACGGTCGTCAGCGATCTGGTGTATAACCCGCTGATCACCCGTTTCCTGCGCGAAGCCCGCGACCAGCGCGGCGCCGTCATCCACAGTGGCCTCGGCATGTTCATATACCAAGGCGCGTACGCCTTCGAATATTGGACCGGCCAGCCCGCTCCGATCACCGCCATGCGCGAAGTGGTGGAACAATCTTTTTCGGAGTCGGAGCATTAGAATTTTATAGCACTTAGAAGAGCACTTTAGTAGGGGTTAGGCACGGATTTGGCAAAAGTTTATTTTGTGGGGTTTTGGGTTTGTTGGGGTTTTTGGAAATGCTGCAGTCCAGGGTGCTTCACGACAAGGTCATGAGCCCCTGACGCCCCGGTTTGCGCCTTGCGCCGAACAAGAGCTTCATGATAGCGTCATGAGGCGGCTCCTCCCCGCAATAAATGAAAAAACGCACGACGCAACACAGCGCACCCTGGGCATAACGTAGGGAGAGAACGCCGCCATGTGAGCATGTCCCGAAGGGACGAAAGCGTTCCTACGCCAACGTCCCTTCAACGCCGGCCCCGCAGCAGGCACGCCCCTTTCGGGTGTCCAGAGGGCGCAGCCCTTTGGGGTCCTCCCTACCAGGGAGGATTTAGGAGGGTGCTACTTAAGGAGGAACACACAACCATGTTAACAGGCAAACAAAAACGGTATTTGCGCTCGATGGCGCATCATCTGAACCCGATTTTTCAGGTCGGCAAAGGAGGCGTCAACGATCATCTGATCCGGCACATCAGCGAAGCGCTGGAAGTCCGCGAGCTGATCAAAGTCACGGTGCTCAACAACTGTATGGAGGACCGGAGCGAAGTGGCCGAGCAGTTGGCGCAAGGCGCTGGCGCGGAGCTGGTTCAAGTGATCGGCAAAATCATCGTGCTCTACAAGGAATCCCGCGAGCATAAGACGATCGAGCTTCCGGTTTAAGCTTCCGGCGGTAGAAGTGGCATTTCAGCTAAAAAGAGGGGGATGCCGGATGAAGGTCGGTTTGATGGGCGGCACCTTCGATCCCGTTCATATCGGGCATTTGATTGCCGCCCAAAACGTTTGCGAGAGGCTGGAACTCGACGAGGTATGGTTTATGCCGACGAACGTGCCTCCGCATAAAGAACAGGCGCCGGGGGCTTCCCCGCGGCAGCGGCTGGAGATGGTCGAGCTTGCCGTCGAAGGGCACCCGCACTTCCGGGCTTCGGATATGGAGCTGCGCAAAGGCGGCGTGTCGTACAGCATCGAGACGGTAACGATGCTTCGGGCACAGCATCCCGGTGATCGGTTTACTTATATTATCGGGGCCGATATGGTTCGATATTTGCCGAAGTGGTACAAGATCGACGAACTGGTCCGCTTGGTTACTTTCGCCGGATTGCAGCGGCCGGGCTATGATACGGGGTATGAGGGGCTTCCCGATGCCATTCGGCAGGCGGTAAAGCTTGTGCCGATGCCGCAAATCGAGCTGTCGTCCACGTTGATCCGGCAGCGGCGGGCTTCGGGGCAGTCGGTGCGTTACATGGTCCCGGACCGGGTAAATCATTATATCGAGGTGAACCGTCTGTATGAAGCGTGAGGAAATGATCGAATCGGTGCGTTCCCAGATGCCGGAGAAGCGCTGGAACCATACGCTTGGCGTCATGGAAACGGCGGTGCGGCTGGCGGAGCAATATGGGGCGGACCCGGCCAAAGCCGAGCTGGCGTCCATCCTCCACGATGTCTGCAAATATTGGCGCGTGGACGAGCAAGCGCGCATCATCCGCGAGAACGGACTGCCTCAGGATTTGCTCGATTACGACAAAGAGCTGTGGCATGCCCATGCGGGCGCTTGGATCGCCCGGGAGCAGTACGGCGTAATCGACGAGGAAGTGCTGGATGCGATCCGTTATCACACCTCGGGGCGGGCGCGAATGACGCTGTTGGACAAGGTCGTTTGTCTGGCGGATTACATGGAGCCGGGCCGGGATTTTCCGGGCGTGCATAATATTCGCCAAAACGCCGAACATAGTTTAGAGAAGGCACTTATAACCGGATTTGACGGAACGATCCGTTTTTTATTGGATAAAGGCAAGCGGATTTACCCGCTGACCTTCGAAGCTCGCAACGGACTGATCCGGGAGCTGGAGGAGCGGGGAGAAACGGTATGATTCACTTACAGGAGGAAACGATATGACCATTCAACCGGATGAGCTTATGCAGCTCGTGGTCGATGCGGCCGAAGACAAGAAAGCGATGGACGTAACGGCATTGAATCTGCGCGGGATTTCTTTGATCGCGGATTATTTTGTGATTTGCCACGGCAATTCCGAAACGCAGGTGCAAGCGATCGCGACCGAGATTAAAAAACGTTCGGAAGAGCGCGGCGCACGAATCCGCGGCCTCGAAGGGATGGACACGGCCCGTTGGGTGCTTGTCGACTTGGGCGACGTCGTCGTTCACGTGTTTCACCGCGACGACCGCGAATATTACAACATCGAGCGGCTGTGGTCCGACGCGAAAGTGGTCGAACGGGTATGAGGCTGGAAGCCGGAACGATCCGACGTTTGGACGTGGCGAGGGAAGTATCGCCGCACGGCTATTTTTTGACGGACGGCAATCAGGACGTGCTGCTCCATTACAGCGAAGCCGCCGGGGAAGTGAAGCCGGGGGAGCAGGTTGAGGTATTCCTGTTCCATGACACCGAGGACAGGCTGGCGGCGACGATGCGCAAGCCGCTCGTGACGCTTGGAGAAGTCGCGCTTCTCGAAGTGGTCGACATCCATCCGCGCTTCGGCTGCTTTCTCGAAATGGGGCTCGGGCGTCATCTGCTGCTTCCTTTTAAAGAGCTCCCCGAGCTTAAGGAGCTGCGTCCCGAAGTCGGAGACCGCGTGTTCGTCGTCCTCGCTCACGACCGGCAAGGACGGCTTGTCGCCAAAGTTGCCGGAGAAGACCGGCTCAAGCGGCTGTGCTTCGACGCTCCGGTAACTTGGCGCAACACCTGGGTCGACGCCCGCGTCTACAAGCCGCTGCAAATGGGCTCGTTCGTCGTCTGCGACGGCGGCGTGGTCGGCTTCGGTGTCATCGGCTTCATACATGCGTCCGAGAGAACCCGGCTATTGCGCCTCGGCGAACAGGTGAAAGTGCGCGTCACGTTTGTGCGCGAGGACGGCAACGTCAACTGCTCGATGCGCGAGCGTAAGGAAGTCGGACGCGACACCGATTCGGAGAAGCTGCTGGCCTTCCTGAAAGAGCGCCCGAATCAGGCGATGCCGTATTCGGACGAAACCCCGGCCGATTTGATCAGCCAGCGGTTTGGCATGAGCAAGTCCGCCTTTAAGCGCGCGATCGGCAAGCTGATGAAGGAAGGCCTGGTTTATCAGGAAGGCAGCTGGACCTATTTGAAAAAAGAAGCGGCATCGCAGCCGGCATCCGAATAAAGGCCGTTCGGAGCCGGCCTTTGTCTGTCCGCTGAAGGAGGAGCAAGCTGTGGCTTACGAACAATTTTCCTATCTGTATGACCGGCTGATGGAGGATATGCCGTATGACGATTGGCTCCGCTTTGCGCGGGAATGCTGGGATAAGTTCGGAACGCCCCGAAGCGTGGTCGATCTGGGCTGCGGCACCGGAAGCATCGCGGTCCCTCTGGCGCAGCTCGGCTATGAAGTCGTCGGCATCGACCTGTCGGAAGACATGCTTTCCATGGCCAGTCAAAAAGCGGAAAGCACCCAGCGGCACAAGCCTTTCCCTGCAGGCGGAAGCATGATGTGGCTCCAGCAGGACATGCGCGAATGGGAGCTTGGCCGCCCGGTCGACGCGGTCGTCTCGTTTTGCGATTGCTTGAACTATTTGCTGGAGGAAGAAGATATCGAGCGGACCTTCAAGCAAGTATACGACGGGCTTGCTCCAGGCGGCGTGTTCGTGTTCGACATGCATACGCAGAGCCAGCTTCAGAGCTATGCGGAATCGCAGCCGTTTTTCCTGAACGACGACGATGTCGCTTACATCTGGACCTGCGATTTCGATCCGGGCCGCTGCGAAATCGAGCATGAGCTGACCTTGTTCGTGCGGGAAGGGGACACATGGGCGGAAGGGTCTGACGACGCCATTACCGAGCGGTATCACCGGATCGAGGAGCTGCATGTGCAGCGGGCCTATCCGCTCGATTGGGTGCAGGAGCGGCTGCGGGCGGCCGGATTTTCCGAGACGGCCTGCTATGCCGATTTTTCGTTCGAAGCGCCGAAGGACGATACGCAGCGGGCGTTTTTCGTGGGGGTAAAGCCGCGGGATTGAGCTTGAGGTAAAGGGAAAACGGGCGGGATGCATCTCGTTAACGCGTTAAATGAATAATTAGTTGCAGCAGGCACAGGATCATCCCCCATAGCGGGAGCGACAGCATGACCCCGTTGATGAAACCTTTCATTCGGCTCATCCTCCGTAAGCTTTGAATAGAAAACAATTATTACAAAGTATGGCCAAGTTGTGGAGGATGTAACCGGGACAGGCTCGTTGCGATTGGTCCGACGGCATTTATCCCGCAGCTTCGGGAAAATCGGGGGCCCGGCTTGACATGAAGGAATCGTTTTTCATATAATGAAACCTAATTGGAGCATATATGTAAAAGGCCGTGACAAGAACTAGTAACTGCAGCGCTTTCTTTCAGAGAGCCGGTGGCGGGTGGGAACCGGTAGAAGCAGGCAGCGAACTCATCTTCGAGCCGTTAGGCCAAAAGACCGCAACCGAGCGCAAGCTTCGCCGGTCACAGCCGCAAACGTCCCCCGCGTTAAGGGGAGAGTGGACCCGGGCAAAGCATGCCTGAGTCAACTAGGGTGGTACCACGGGAAATAAGCCTCTCGTCCCTAGCGTTGCGCTAGCGATGAGGGCTTTTTTGTTTGAATCGAAGGAGGTCTACACAATATGGCACAGGAAGCTAGAGAACAGCAAGGGTACAACCCCTTGGCGATTGAACCGAAATGGCAGCAATATTGGGAAAAAAATAAAACGTTCAAGGTGCTGGACGACGAGAGCAAGCCGAAGTTTTATGCGCTCGACATGTTTCCGTATCCTTCAGGCGCGGGGCTTCACGTCGGGCATCCGGAAGGCTATACGGCGACGGACATCGTATCCCGCTATAAACGGCTGCGCGGCTATAACGTGCTGCATCCGATGGGATGGGACGCCTTCGGCTTGCCGGCGGAGCAGCATGCGCTCGATACGGGGCAGCATCCGCGGGACATCACGTTCCGCAATATCGATAATTTCCGCAGACAGATCAAGTCGCTAGGCTTCTCTTACGATTGGGACCGCGAATTCAGCACGACCGATCCCGAATATTATAAATGGACGCAATGGATTTTCGTTCAGCTGTATAAAAAAGGTCTCGCCTATGTGGACGAAGTGCCGGTCAACTGGTGCCCGGCGCTCGGAACGGTGCTGGCCAACGAAGAAGTCATCGACGGCTTGAGCGAGCGCGGCGGCCATCCGGTCATCCGCAAGCCGATGCGCCAATGGGTGCTCAAAATCACCGAGTATGCGGAGCGCCTGCTGGAGGATCTTGAGGAGCTTGATTGGTCCGAAAGCATCAAGGATATGCAGCGCAACTGGATCGGCAAGTCTACGGGCGCCGAAGTAACTTTTGCTATCGACGGACACGGAAACGATAGCCTGAAGGTATTCACGACCCGTCCGGATACGCTGTTTGGGGCCACCTATTGCGTATTAGCGCCTGAGCATGAGCTTGTAGCCCGCATTACGACGCCGGAGCAAGCCCAAGCGGTGAAAGACTATCAGGAACGCGCGGCCCGTAAAAGCGACTTGGAGCGCACCGATCTTGCGAAGGAAAAAACGGGCGTCTTTACCGGCGCGTATGCGGTCAATCCGGTCAATGGCAGCAAGGTACCGATCTGGATCGCCGACTATGTGCTGGCCGGATACGGAACCGGCGCGATCATGGCGGTGCCGGGTCACGACCCGCGCGACTGGGAATTCGCGAAGCAATTCGACCTTCCGATTGTGGAAGTGGTACAGGGCGGCGAAGTAAACAAGGAAGCGTACGCCGGCGACGGCCCGCACGTCAATTCCGATTTCCTGAACGGCTTGAATAACGAGCAGGCCATCGCGCGGATGATCGAGCACCTCGAAGCCAATGGCACAGGCCAAGGCAAAGTCACCTATCGTCTCCGCGACTGGCTGTTCAGCCGTCAACGGTACTGGGGCGAGCCGATTCCGATCCTTCATCTGGAGGACGGCACGATGAAAACCGTACCGGAAGATCAGCTGCCGCTGCTGCTGCCGGAAGTGGACGAAATCAAGCCTTCCGGCACGGGCGAATCGCCGCTGGCCAATGTGACGGATTGGGTGAACACGGTAGATCCGGAGACCGGCCTCAAAGCGCGCCGCGAGACGAACACGATGCCGCAATGGGCGGGAAGCTGCTGGTACTACCTGCGCTTTATCGACCCGAAGAACAAGGACGAGATCTGCTCCAAGGAGCTGCAGCGCAAATGGCTGCCGGTCGACCTGTACATCGGAGGCGCGGAGCATGCCGTGCTTCACTTGCTGTATGCCCGTTTCTGGCACAAAGTATTGTACGATCTCGGCGTCGTAGAAACGAAGGAACCTTTCTACAAGCTGGTCAACCAAGGCATGATTCTCGGCGAGAACATGGAGAAAATGAGCAAATCGCGCGGCAACGTCATCAACCCGGACGAAATCGTCGGCGAATACGGCGCGGATACGCTGCGCATGTACGAGATGTTCATGGGGCCGCTGGAAGCGACCAAGCCTTGGAATACGAACGGCGTAGAGGGCACATTCCGCTTCCTGAGCCGCGTATGGCGCTTGTTCGTCGGTGAAGACGGCGGGCTGAGCGCGAAAATTACGGAAGACGGCGATGCGGGCAGCGAAGCGTTCAAACGGACCTGGCACCGCACGATTAAGAAAGTCACCGAAGACTACGATGCGCTGCGCTTCAATACGGCAATCAGCCAACTGATGATCTTCGTCAACGAAGCGTATAAGACGGACCGTCTGCCGAAAGCGGCGATGGAAAACTTCGTGCAAATGCTGTCTCCGATCGCGCCGCACTTGGCGGAAGAGCTGTGGGAGAAGCTCGGTCATTCCGGTACCGTTGCTTACGAGGCATGGCCTGTATACGACGAAGCGTGGACGGTCGACAACGAAGTGGAAATCGTCATCCAAGTGAACGGCAAAATCGCCGACCGCGCCACGATCGCGGCGGATGCCGACGAAGCGACAATGCAGGAGCTGGCGCTTGGCTTGGCCAAAGTCAAGGAAGCGATGGCGGGTAAAACCGTCCGCAAGGTGATTGCCGTCAAAGGCAAGCTTGTCAATATCGTCGTAGGGTAAGAAGCAGCGTCGGGAAAATAAAAAAAACGCACTCCGGAATCGGAGCACGGCGGTTCATATCGGAAAAGGACGTGAAAGCATCGCGTTCTGCTCGGCCTACGGGCCGAAGAAACGGGCTTTCACCTTTTCCACATCTTCATCGTATTTAGCGTGAGTTGTGCGGATCAGGTCGTCAAAGACCCCGTGCAACTCTTTTTGCATTATGCGGAGACCTTCCGCGGTAATGCCGCCGGGAACGGACACCCGCTGCTGCAGGGAGGCGGGCGTGAAGCCTCCGGTGGTCAGCAGCCTGCCGGTGCCGAGCGTCATCTCGGCTGCAAGCTGCGTAGCTTCCGTCTCGGAGATGCCGGTGGCGGCAACGGCGGCCTCGACGAATTTTTGCACGAAAAAGGCCAGAAACGCCGGGCCGCAGCTTGTAATGTCCGAAGAGACGCGCGTATGCTCCTCGCGGATTCGGATGGGGGCACTAATGTGGGAGAGCAGCAGCTCCAGCCGCGATTGATCCTCGTCGGTCATTCGGTCACCGTAAATGCACAGCGTCGCGCCGCTGAGCACATAGTTGGTGATGCTTGGAATGACCTTGGCAATTTTGCAGGGAAGCAGTGTTTCCAAATGACGAATCTGTACCGGGCTTGTAATGGAGACGACGACCGTTTCGGGAGCGACAACATCCCGGATATCATCGATGACCGCTTTGAATTCCATAGGCTTGACGCACAGAAAAAGAAGCTGGGCCCCTGATGCAGCTTCCTTATTAGAACGGGCTGTTTGCAGGCCCGGGTAGCTTTCCGCTAACTGTTCCGCTTTGCGGGCGGTGCGATTGGTCACAACAAGATGCTCCGGGCTGACTGCGCCGGATTGAATGAACGCTTCGATGAGAATACTGCCCATGCTGCCTGTTCCGATAAATCCGATTTGCATGACCATCCCCCCTGATTGGATTGCAGCCTTTTTCATGTATATGAGACAGATCGTAAAACCATGCATTCGATTTTTCGATCAAGATTCGATACGAAACGAGGTGGAGCAATGCCCCATTTTTCGGAAAAAGCTTTGGTTCGTCTTGCCAGCCTGGTGCTCGTCGCCGGAGTTGTCATTGTACTGCTGCTATGGCGCCCTTGGACCTCTGAGGGGATACCGGCGGGCTTTAAGGCGGCGGACGAAGAAATGAGAAAATTGCTTCAGGAGCAGAACGAAGCAAGACAGGCGAATGGGCTTCCGGGCGAGCAGAAGGCAGGGAAGGGTGACAAGAACCCTGCGGCGGAGCCGAAAGGGAACCCGGTCGCGGAAAAGGCTTCCGCAGAGTCAGCGCCCAAGCCTATCGCGGCGGGCAGTCCGCCGGAAGAACCTTCCGCCGCCGGGGCGGCTTCCGATCCGGGGAAGACTGCTGCCGGGAAGCCGGCGGAGAGCGCTTCGGGCAAAATCAATTTGAACACGGCTACCGCCAAACAGCTCGACGAGCTCCCGGGAATCGGGGCTAGCCGGGCGGAAGCGATCGTCGAGCTTCGCACGAAGCTGGGCGGTTCGTTCAAATCCGTGGACCAGTTACTGGAAGTGAAGGGAATCGGCGAAAAAATGCTGAAAAAAATAAAGCCTCTCGTCACTTTGGAGCCATGAATCGGCCAGGCCGTGCAATTATGTCTGGAATGTTTTGCGGAGAAAGCTTTCGTTTTGCTGCGGAATGTGCGAAAATAGGTACGATTATCCATCATTTCTGTTGATTATAAGGAGGATGCAGTATGTCAGAAGAGCGCAAGCTTTCTTTGGAAACGTTGGCCGTTCACGCAGGACAGGAGATTGACCCAACGACGATGTCCCGAGCAGTTCCTTTGTACCAGACGACGTCCTATGGATTTCGTGATACGGATCACGCCGCCGATTTATTTGCTCTCAAAGAGTTCGGCAACATCTACACGCGCATTATGAATCCGACGACTGACGTGTTCGAAAAACGCGTTGCTGCGCTCGAAGGCGGAGCTGCGGCTCTGGCGACGGCATCCGGCCAAGCGGCCATCACATACTCGATCCTTAATATTGCCGGAGCGGGCGACGAGATCGTCTCATCGTCCACCTTGTACGGCGGTACTTACAATCTGTTTGCAAATACACTGGCGAAACTCGGCATTAAAGTGCATTTCGTCGATGCGAGCGATCCGGAAAATTTCCGGAAAGCCATTACGCCGAAGACGAAAGCCGTGTTTGCGGAGGCGATCGGCAATCCTAAGGGCGACGTGCTCGACATTGCTGCCGTAGCGGCTATTGCGCATGAGAACAGCATTCCGTTGATTATCGACAATACGTTCCCGAGCCCGTATCTTTGCCGTCCGATCGAACACGGAGCGGACATTGTCGTCCATTCGGCGACCAAATTTATCGGCGGACATGGCACCTCGATCGGGGGCATTATCGTCGACGGCGGCCGTTTCGACTGGAAAGCCAGCGGCAAATTTGCCGGTCTGACCGATCCGGACCCGAGCTACCACGGAGTCGTCTATACCGATGCCGTCGGGCCGATCGCTTACATTATCAAGGCGCGCGTGCAGCTTCTGCGCGACATGGGCGCTTCGATCTCGCCGTTCAACGCGTTCCTCCTGCTGCAAGGGCTCGAAACGCTTCATCTTCGCATGGAGCGCCACAGCTTCAATGCGCAGAAGGTTGCCGAATTCCTGGAGAAGCACGAGGCCGTGGATTGGGTGAGCTACGCCGGTCTTCCGAGCCATTCGTCACACGAGCTGGCGAAAAAGTATTTGCCTAAAGGCCAGGGCGCGATCATGACGTTCGGCATCAAAGGCGGTGTGGAAGCAGGGCGCAAAGTGATCAATGCGGTAAAGCTGTTCTCCCATTTGGCGAACGTCGGCGATTCCAAGTCGCTCATCATCCATCCGGCCAGCACCACGCATCAGCAGCTTAGCGAGCAGGAGCAGGCGGCGGCGGGCGTAACGCCGGGGATGATTCGCCTGTCCATCGGGACCGAAGCGATCGACGACATTATTTACGACTTGGATCAAGCGATCCAAGCAAGCCAGAAATAGAGCCGGAAAAAACAAAGGAGCTTGAATCAGCATGATGGCACGTAAAGATTGGGATACGTATTTCATGGATATCGCCTATATGGCTTCCACCCGCTCCCAATGCAGCCGAAGGCATGTTGGAGCCGTCCTGGTGCAGGGGAAGAAGCTGCTTGGCACGGCGTACAACGGTGCTCCGATGGGCGTGCCGGATTGCTCGGAAGCGGGCTGCATGCTCGTGGAAGAGTACGAATTGGTCGCATCGGACGGCAAGGAGCAGGTGGTCAAGAAGCAGCGCTGCATCCGGACGATCCATGCGGAGCAAAACCTGCTGTTGTTTACGGACCGCGAGGACCGCGAAGGGTCCGTCGTTTATGTGACCGACCAGCCGTGCTGGACGTGCGCGAATATGCTCGCGAACAGCGGCGTGTCGGAAATCGTGTTCCACCGGTCGTATCCGAAAGACAACGACAAGGTGCGAGCGCTGATGGAGCAGCGCGGAATGACGTTCCGGCAGCTTGAAAACTACGAGCCTCCGGCCGGAACGGTCAGCGAAGTGAAAAATTAGAACGATCCAAAGCTTAGGAGGAAGAACCTCTTTTGGGCGTGCATCAGGCATGCGCCCGGAAGAGGTTCTTTTTTTGTTGCTGGAAGGAGGAGCGGATGGCTCAAAGACCGATCGTAGCGTTCGCGGTTTGTTGGGGTATAGGCTATGCCGTTGCGGTGATCGCGCCGCTGCCATGGATTAATCTATGGCTGGCTATGGCTGCAGGTATACTGTATTGCGCTGCGATGATCATGAGGCCCAAAGGGACCGTTTGGCTCCGCAGTCTGCTGATCGTCGCGGCCGCGGCGGGTATATACGGCGACCATGATGCCCGAAACCGGAGCTTGGTCGAATTACAGACCGAAGAAATAAGCAGCGTGCATTTTCTAGGGAGGATCGTGACGCCGGTTTCGGTAGATGGGGACCGCGTTTCCTTTCAAGCGGAAGCCGAGTCCATAGCGATTCCTGAGTATGGTGTACCGGAGAATGGCGGCAAAGGCGAGCGGATGCAATTTTCGATCCGTTTACTTGCCCGGGAGGAGCAGGAGACGGCCAGACGTTGGGAGCGGGGCGACCGGATCGAGCTGGACGGAACGCTGCGCCGTCCGGCGGAAGCGCGTAACTTTGGCGGCTTCGACTACCGGAACTATTTGCGGCTGCAGCATATTCACTGGCAGATGACGGCAAAAGGGATAGCAGGACTCGCCGTAACGCAACCGGAATCCGGGGAATGGGGCGGCTGGCTTGCCATGCGCGGCATCGACCGCTTTCGAGACCGGCTGGCTGCGCAGGTAGACCGGTTGTTCCCTCCGGATCAAAGCGGCTTTATGAAAGGCATGCTGATCGGCCTGACGGATGAGATCGAACCGCAGCAATTCGAGCGGTTTTCCCGGCTGGGCCTGACTCATATTATCGCGATCTCCGGCCTGAATGTCGCTATTTTTCTGGCGTGCTTGATCTGGCTGCTGCGCCGCTTTGGACTGACACGGGAAACGGTTCTGCTTACCGCGCTTGCGCTGATGCCGCTGTATATCGCCGTCACCGGGGCTTCGCCTTCGATCGTCCGCGCCGGCCTGATGGCGATGATCGGCTTGTATGCCGCTTACCGGAACCGGCTCAAGGACGGGCTCCACATCGCACTGATCGCGGGAGTCGGCATGCTCGTCTGGAATCCGTATTACTTGCTGGACGTCAGCTTCCAGCTGTCGTTTCTGGTGACACTCGGCCTCATTCTCGGCGTTCCGCAAATGAACAAGCTGCTGCCGGTAAAGCATGCGAAGCTGAGAGACGCGCTTTCGATTACCGTAGTCGCGCAGCTGATCTCGTTCCCGCTGTCGATTTATTATTTCAACCAATTTTCCCTGCTTTCGTTCGCTGCCAATTTTGCGCTGGTTCCTGCATTTAGCGCATGGGTGATGCCGGGCGGAACGGCAGCCATGCTGCTTGGATTCGTCTGGGGGACCGGAGCGGGCTGGCTTGGGTGGCTAATTGCCAAGACGAATGAGCTTTTGTTTTACGTGGTGGAACAAGCCAGCAAGCCGGATGCGGTTCAAACGATTTGGCCGACCCCTTCGCCGGTATGGATATTGGCTTATTACGGGCTGTTGTGCGCGGTGCTTGTGCTGCTGCAGCCGTTCGCGGCCAAGGACGAAGGGGGTGCCCCCGAGCCGATGCTTTACGGGGTGAAAACGAATAAACTGCCGTTCCTAAACCGGCAAAAGATGAATCGTTACGTCCTGCTGCCCGCCAGTTTGCTCGGCTTTGCGGGACTTCTCTGGTACGGCTACGATCCCGAACGCGGAACAGCGGAGGGACGCGTGCAGTTCCTGGATGTAGGGCAGGGGGACAGCATCTTGATCCAGACGCTCCCGGGAGGCCATACGATCTTGGTGGACGGAGGCGGAACGGTTTCCTTCCGCAAACCGGGGGATGTGTGGAAGGAGCGGAGAGACCCGTATGAAGTGGGCCGGAAGCTGCTCGTTCCGCTGCTCAAAAAACGCGGCGTGCAGCAAATTGACGAGCTTATTTTAACGCATCAGGATGCCGATCATTTCGGGGGCTTGCAGGCGGTGCTTGAGCACATTCCCGTGCGGCGGTTTTTGTTCAACGGGACTTTGAAGCCGCTGCCGGCCGTGGAAAAGCTGTTTCAAACCGCACTGGGGAAAGGAACGGAGCTGGTCGAGGTGGAGGCGGGAGATACGCTGCAAGTCGACTCCGGCACGGTTCTTCATTTCTTATACCCGCTGCCGGAGGGAGAGCGGGAGGGCGTGCGTGTGGAGCAGGATCAAAACCCGAGCTCCGTCGTGTTTTTAATGGAGATGGCGGGTACCCGCTGGCTGTTCACAGGCGACATCGGACAGGCCGAGGAGCGAAAGCTGCTCGACCGTTGGTCGGCGGTAACGCCAGGACTTGCTCAAGGAGAGGCGCTGGCTCCTGCCGTTTATGAACCTGCGTCGTCAACTGGGGCGGCCGCACAGGTACCGGTAATATACAAGCCCGTCGATGTGCTGAAGGTCGCCCATCACGGCAGCAAATCGTCTACAGCCGAAGAGTGGCTAAACGCTTGGCAGCCGAAGCACGCGGTCATCTCCGCCGGGGCGAACAACATTTACGGGCATCCGAACCGGCAGGTGCTGGAGCGGCTGACGTCGCACGGCATAAGCGTGCAGCGGACGGACAGGGACGGGGAGGTACAGATGACCGTGCGGGGCGGAATGATTTATACGCGAACGAAGCTCCGGCCCTGAAGGTATGGCGGTAACAGGAACAGGAGCGCCTACTGCACCCCATAATGCAGCGAAAGCCGCCCGGTCCATGCGATGATGGACCAAGCAGCTTTGGTGAAGCGGAAACGCAGGTGAAGGCGCAGCCTGCGTTAAGAGGCGGCATTCACCGAAGCAACGGTGCGGGAGCGCCTGCGGATATAAGCATACACGGTCAAGACGACGATCAGTTCCGAAAGCGGGATAGCGAGCCAAATTCCGGTCGTTCCCATGACATGGGGCAGGGTGAACAGCAGAGCGACCATGATCAGCATTTCGCGCGCTATGGTAATCCAAGTCGCCATTTTGACTTGATCGGTCGATTGAAAGTACGTCATCATGACAAAGTTGACGCCCATGAACAGATAACCGATGAAAAACAAACGTATGCCGGAAGCGGCCAGCTCCTGAACCTCCCGGGTAAATGAACCAAACAAGGAGACGATGCCGTCGGCCGTAACCAAACCGATCAGAAACACGCCCAGCCCGATGCCGATCGACGTTTTTACGGCGATGCGGATCGTTTCCCGCTCCCGGGCATGCTGCTTCGCGCCCCGATAGTAGCTGATCAGCGGCTGAATGCCCGATCCCATGCCGATGAACAACATCAGCACTACGCTGTGCACGTAATTTAAAATGGAGAAGGCCGATACGCCTAACGTGCCTGCCCACCGGACCATAGCCATATTGTAGCCTGCCGTAAAGACGGCGATGCCCAACTCCGCGACGAAGCTCGGAAAGCCGATCGTGAACGTGCTCTTGGCCAGCTTCCACGACAAACGCAGCTTGACGAAGCGGAGCGTGCTGTCCTTGCGCAGAAAATGTGTGAACAGCACGCACGCCCCGATGGCCGATGCGCCGATCAGCGCCCATGCGGACCCGGCTACGCCGAAGTCGAGGACAAACAATAGCACGTAATTTAGCCCGATATTGCAAACGGCTGTCACGAGCAGCGAAATCATCGCCAGATTCGGATTGGCGTCGTTGCGGACAAAGATGCTGAATGCATTTTGCACGGTGACAACAAAGCCGAAGCTCAGCAGCACGGTCATAAATTCCATCGTATATGGCATCGTTTCGTTATTGGCTCCGAGAAACACCGCCAGCTTTTCGCGGAACAAATAAGCAATTCCCGCCAGCAAGAGCGTCAAGCTGAAAATAAGCGTAAGCGAGTGAGTAAAGATCGAGCGTGCCTGCTCTACGTTTTTGGCGCCTAACGATCTGGAATATAATGCCGCACCGCCGATGCCGACCCACAGCGATATGGCAAAATAAATCGAAAATACCGGAAAAGCGACATTGACCCCTGCGAGCGCGACCTCGCCGAGCCGCTGCCCGACGAAAATGCCGTCAATCACGACGTTAATGGACATCATAAACATGCCGACAATCGACGGAACCAAATAGCGGACGAATACTTTGCTTACGGAATCGGATTCCAGCGCTGTCAGCTTGTTGTTTTCAAGTTGCATCATACACCTCTAGTGATCTTCTTTAAGTATTCCTTTCCATAATAAGGAAAAGGTTGTTTCGGCCGCTTGTATAAAATAATCCGGGCTGCCGAAAATTAGTTTGGCGGTCAAGCCTTCGTAAACCGTATGCACGGCGAGCGCGCCTTCCTTCGGATGGACCTGCGTGGTCGAATCGAGCTGAAAAGCAAGCTCCAGCAGATGAAGCAAATGATGCGAATACAATTCGTACATCGTGATGCACAGTTCCTGCAGCGGCTCCGGAGGCATGAACGCCATCAGAAACATCAGCTTCACATTCCGGTTGGCCGCGTAGCGGTCTTTCATCTCTTCAACGAAGGTGCGCAGCAGCGCCTGCAGCGGCTCTCCCTTATGCTCGTGAAAAAACGTGGTCAAGTAGGCGATTTCCTGCTTCGTTGCGTCCTCGTGGATT
Source organism: Paenibacillus oleatilyticus (assembly GCF_018998565.1). Taxonomy (GTDB): domain Bacteria; phylum Bacillota; class Bacilli; order Paenibacillales; family NBRC-103111; genus Paenibacillus_G; species Paenibacillus_G oleatilyticus. The sequence goes on from NZ_JAHNZO010000031.1 coordinate 50,586, forward strand.
TCCACGACCAAATCTTTCTTGCTCTCAAAATGAGCGTACATCGACTGCTTTTTAATCCCTACCTCTTGGGCAATATCCGCCAGCTTCGTGCCCTCGTAACCGTATTGCAGCAGATGCCCTATGGCGGCTTTCTTGATCTCTTCTCTTCGACTCATCGTACTCACCTTGGCTCTATGACTTCGTTTACCTTACTACGGTCAGGCAAATATATCAGTAATATTATCACAATTTCAGCTGTTTTCAAACAGAAACCTTACTGTCGTCAGTTCTTTATAAAAAACAAGTCTTGAAACTCCGCCCATAGTTTGCTATATTTTTTGTTTGTGGGGCTTCCGGTTTTAATGGTCGGAGCCACCGCGGGTGGGTGAGGGTTAACTAGAACCGAGGATCGGTTATGATATTTTCGCAGCGATTTAAAGCTAGCCTGTTGGTACTGACCGGCGCTGCATCGTACGGGATACTGTCCACTTGCGTCAAGCTGGCGTATAAGGACGGCTTTTCGCCCGCCGAAGTGACGGGCAGCCAAGTCATGTTCGGCTTTGTGGCTTTGTGGCTTCTGAGCATCCGTTGCTGGGGCTACATGAAGAAGATGCCGAAGATGGTCTTTCTGAAGCTGCTCGGCAGCGGGGTGTTTACGGGGATTACCGGCGTGTTTTACTACTACGCGCTGCAAACGTTGAGCGCGTCGTTCGCGGTGCTGCTGCTGTTCCAGTTCACCTGGATGGGGCTGCTTGCGGATTGGCTGTTGCAAAAAAAAGCGCCCAACCCGTTTCAGCTCATCGGCGTTGTCATCGTGCTGGCCGGCACGCTGTTCGCCTCCGGTTTTCTCGAAGGCAGCGTGCCTCAACTCAGCTGGGCCGGTATCGGGCTCGGGCTGCTTGCGGCCGCAAGCTATACCCTGACTGTCTATTTCAGCGGCAGGGTTGCGACAGATGTGCCTGCGATTTTGCGCAGCTCGTGGATGCTGACGGGAGCGGTCATCGTCGTGTCGCTTATTTATCCGCCGACGTTTCTGTGGAGCGGCGCGCTGACGAACGGCCTGTGGGGATGGGCGGTCATTCTCAGCCTGTTCGGCATGATCCTTCCGCCGTACTTGTATACCAAGGGTGCCCCGCACCTCAGTACCGGCGTAGCCTCCATCATCGGGGCGATCGAGCTGCCCGTCGTCATTGTGTGCTCCAGCCTGCTGCTTCATGAGCGGACCGGCTTGCTCCAGTGGCTCGGCATCGCACTTATTTTTGCCGGCATCGTCGTATCCGAATGGAAAAGCAAACGCGCGAGCCAAAGCGAACGGAACCTTGCGGAGCCCCAAGCGGACATGCCGCGATAAGTGACCGGCAGCAACGGTTTGATGTAAATCAAAAAGAGGCATTCTTCCGAGTAGACGTGAATCTGCTTGGGAGAAGCCTCTTTTTTGTATGCCGGGGTACGATTTTTATTCTTTCCGGTATTGACTTAGCCGCTGCAGCGTACCGGCTGCTTCGCTCATCAATTCGCCGATGAGCTTGCTTGCGGATTCGGTCCTATTCAAGCGCAGCGCTTGCCCGGCCCAGAGCGACATATACTGCGGGTTATTTTCGTTTGCCGCGGCCTTTCGGATGTCTTGCGTTAATTTATTTTGAATAGGGTACTCGGGAATGGGGCCTGGGTATTGCTTCATATCCGAAATAAATTCATTTTTAATCCCCCGGGCCGCTTTTCCCGAAAAAGCGACGGTCACCGTCGTATCCTCTTCGCTGCTTTGAAGGATGGTCCGCTTATGCTGCTCGTGGGCTCCGCTTTCGTCACAGGTCAGAAAAGCGGTGCCCATCTGCACGCCGCAAGCGCCCAGCGCCAGGCTGGCCACGATGCCGCGGCCATCCATAATGCCTCCCGAGGCGATGACGGGAGTGCGGACTTGGGCGACAATCTGAGGGACCAGCGCCATCGTTCCGACCAGTCCGTCCTCGTAACGGCCCAGAAACGTGCCGCGATGTCCGCCGGCTTCGCTGCCTTGGGCGACGATAAGGTCGATCCCCGCCGCCTCAAGTGCCAGCGCTTCGCGAACCGTGGTCGCGGTCCCGATGAGCTTAATGCCTTCGCTTTTCAGCTTGCCGATGTGCTCCGGCGAAGGAATGCCGAAGGTGAAGCTGAACACAGGCACCCGTTCGTCCAGAACGACTTGAAGCTGCTCTTCGAAGGTTTCTTGAAACTTGGCAGGCATAGCCCCCGGCGCAAGCTTAAACCGTTCCCGGTAGCGGTTTAACCATTCGTTCATTCGCGCTGCGGTCTCATCGGGCGGACCGAACGATTCAGGGGTAAACAAATTGACGGCAAAAGGGCGGTCCGTCAGACGGCGGACATCCTCGATGGCGCGTTTGATTTGCTCGGGCGGGAGATATCCGGCCCCAATCGTCCCCAGACCGCCGGCTTCCGACACGGCGGCTACGAGCTCCGGCGTCGTCGGCCCCCCGGCCATGCCGGCTTGTATGATGGGATAGGTACATCCGACGAGGTCTGTCATCGGGGAAGAAAACATGGTACAGCACTCCTTCCAATACTTTGGCGGCATATCCAAACCAGCTATGTTCTCATCATAAGCAATCCGTTTCATCAAGTAAAATCGCAATAGCAGATACCCGCCATCTTAGATTAAGATGGCTGGGCGGGGCCGCGCGGCACAAGGAAGCGGTTCTTGATCTCATGGAGGAACACCTTGTAGGCTTGCGTCAAATAGGCGTCTTTCCGGCGGATAAATACCGTTTGAACCCGTCCGTACCGTTCCGGGATAGGATAGGATCGGACGAGGCTTTCCTTGGTTTTGCTGCGCACGATCGATTCGGGAAGCAGCGAGACGCCAAGTCCGGCGGCAACGCAGCCGATAATCGTTTCCAAGGTGCCGAATTCCATAATTTTGACGGGCATGACGCCTTCCTCTTGAAGCCAGCCAAGCAGCTTGGCCCGGTAGGAGCAGCCGGAACGAAAAACGAGAACGGTACGGTCCGTCAATTCCTTAGGAAAATCAAGACGCGGACGCAATGCGTCCGTGACAAGGACAAGCTCTTCCTCGAAGACGGAATCCTGCAGCAGCTCCGGATGTTCTACGGGGCCCATGACAAACGCTCCGTCCAGGCTGTAATCGAGCACCGCCTGAATCAATTGCTGTGTCGGTCCCGTCACGAAAGACAAATCGACCTCCGGGCACATCCGGTGATAGTCCGCCAGTAAGTGGGGGAGCCGGACGGCGGCGGTCGTTTCCATCGACCCGATCGACAACGGCCCGGTCGGCGTTGACGCATCTTGAACCGCTTTGCGCGCCTCTTCCAATAAACGCAGTGCTTTGTCGGCGTACTCAAGCAGCGTTTTGCCGGCAGAAGTTAGCGTAATGCCCCGGTTATGCCGGTAAAAGAGCGGGGCGCCAAGCTCTTTTTCAAGCTGCTTGATTTTCGTGGTGACGTTGGATTGCGCGTAATTTAGCAGTTGGGCGGCTTTGGAGACGCTGCCGCTCCGCGCGGCGGCTTGAAACACTTGAAGAGCTGCGGTATCCAGCGGCATAATCGGTGCCTCCTTTGATATATGAAAAAGTGATACATAATATCAAAATCATTTTATTTACATGATATCAGGTTGCATCTATGATAGACAAGACAATAACGTTTTGTTGAACGAGACAGCGGAGGGATCGGGATGAACGAGCAAAAAAAGCGTTCGCTATTATTAGTCGGCGGGGGAATCGCTTCTCTTTTTATCGCAATGGGGGTCGGGCGGTTCGCATATACGCCGATTCTTCCGCTGATGCTGAAGCAGCAGCTGTTTTCCGAGGCGGGCGCCGGCGCGCTGGCTTCGTCGAATTATGCGGGTTATTTGGCCGGTGCGATTATGACTGCTTTGAAGGCTCGGAAGGAGAGCAGAGTGAGCCGGCTGAAGCTGGCGCTTATCGTCAGCGTGGCAACGACGGCATGGATGGGGATCGCGGACAGCTATGCGCTATGGTTCGTGCTGCGCTTCGTCTCCGGCTTCGCAAGTGCCGTAATCTTCGTCTACGTGTCAGGATTGGTCATGGACGGCTTGGCGGGGCTGTCGAAGCCTCATCATGCGGTGGGGCTCTTTTACAGCGGCGTCGGCCTCGGCATTACGGCGACCGGCTTTGCGGTCACTTGGCTGCATGAGCAGTACGGCTGGCGCGGCACGTGGCTTGGCATGGCGCTAATATGCGCCGTTTTGCTGGCACTGGCGTGGACGAAGCTTCGGGAACCGGCGGATTCAGCGGCTGCGGTGGCCCGCGAAGGCTTGGCCGTGCCCGAGGATCGCAGGTCGCTGACAAGCTTCAAAATACGGCTGCTGATCGTCTACGGGCTGGAAGGGCTCGGTTACATCGTGACCGGTACGTTTCTGGTCGCTTACGTGCAGCAGCTTCCGGCGATGCAGTCTTTTTCAGCGTGGAGCTGGATTTTGGCCGGCGCAACGGCCGTTCCTTCCTGCTGGTTGTGGTCCCTCCTCGCAGGCCGGATCGGCAGCAGGGCGGCTTTATTCGCGGCCATGGTGCTCCAAGCGGTCGGGATCGCGCTTCCCGTCATTTATCCGGCTTGGCCGGGCGTGATGACGGGGGCCGTGCTGTTTGGTTTTACGTTCATGGGCGTGACGACGCTGGCTATTTCGTGGACGCGGCGGCGGATGCCGGCTGATTCCGGAACATTTGTCGGCGTCCTCACCGCCGTTTACGGCACCGGGCAGGTGGCCGGTCCGATCGCCGCAGGCTGGATGGTGTCGGGCAGCGGGCACTACCAAGGGGCGTTAATCGGCGCAGCCTCGATCGTATGCGCCGGAGCGCTCGCCACGATTTTTCCCGCGAGACGGAAGGGCGTTTACACCAAGACGGCCCAAGCATCGGCAGCCAAACGGTGACATAGACCGGGAACAATTCTGTTTTATATTTGAACTCATCATCGGATTCTCAGCGAATCTCCGGGTACGAGACCCTTAACGGGTATTGTCAGCCGGGAACCGCGGGGAATCCGATCTTTTTTGCCACGAAACAAAAAAGCCCCGTATACGTATAATTGAACGACATGAGTCGGCTGTTCAAGCCTGACAAAATCTATATACCTTGAAGTCAAAATTTGATATGCTGATAGAGTTGTGTTCCGGGTGCAACATTTTGCCTGACGCACTCGTTTATAAGGTTGCAAGAGAGGGGGATCCCAGTGGTAGCGCCTGAAGTTATCAAGGCTGCCCAGTCGGGCGATCGCGACGCTCTAATTACCCTATTGCGCGAAATTGAAAATCACGTCTACCGTACCGCTTATTACATTTTAAACAATGAGCAGGATGCCATGGACGCCGCTCAGGAAGCGTTAATCCGAATTTATACGAAGATCAACTCCTACGAAGAAAAGGCTCAGTTTAAAACGTGGGTGCAGCGCATCGTGACCAACTTGTGCATCGATAAATTCCGCCGGGCCAAGCCTACGGTTTCGATCGAGCAGCACGATTTGAGCTTTACCGACCATAAAACGGTGGAAGACGAAGTGATGTCTACGTATATCGCTCAGGACATCCGAGATGCAATCGACAAGCTCCCCGAGCACCATCGGTCCGTCGTGGTGCTTCGATACTTGCAGGATTTTTCCTACAATGAAATAGCGGAATCGCTCGACTTGCCGATCAACACGGTGAAATCTTATTTGTTCCGGGCGAGACAGCAGCTCCAAACCATCCTGAGGGAGTACAAAAAGCCAAGCGGCGACGCGGTTCGAGGGTAAGCGGCGCAGCATGAAGAGGATATACGAATCGTTACGGAAAGGTAGTGTACGGGGATGATGTGTCAAGAGGTGATCGAACTGATGCAGAGATACCTGGACCGGGATCTCGATGAAACGGAGTACGGCCGGATGCTTCAGCATCTGGAGCAGTGTCCGGATTGCACGGAATTGTTCGAACGTCTTGTTAATTTATCGAACGAGCTGGAGAGCTTGCCCAAGGTAACGCCGCCATTCAGCTTGGTCGATGCCATATTGCCGAAGCTGGAGCAGCTTGAGGCGGCGGGAGCCATGCCGGATACCGCTTTCGCTGCTTCCGACAAAATAGAGCGCGAGACGGAAGCGCTGCGGGCGAAGACTGCGCCCGATCCGGCGGACGAACGTCCGACCTGGGGAAGCTGGCGCAAAAATGTGCGGGAATGGATTTCTTTCCCTGTGTTCGGCGGCGTCGTGGCGGCCGGGCTCGTGTTCGGATTTTTCCTGTTCCAGCACCAGTCCAAACCTGATGGGGACGCGGGAAGATTGCTGCTCTCGATGACGGATAAGAAAGTGGAAAATGCTGCGGCCAGTCAAGCGACCGATACGGCGAAAAGCCAGCCAGCGGCGCAGGCGGGGGGCAAGGCAGATAAGTCTCTTCCCGCAGGCGGCTCCGATAACAAAGCGGCGTCCGAGGAGCACAAGCCACAAAATTTGTCCGCAGGAAGCGGCGACGCCAACAAAGATGGTCCTGTCCAACCGAGAAGCTCCGAGGCAGCGGATGCGGACTGGAAGGCAAGTCAGACTGCCGTGCCCCGTCAGCAGCCGTCTGGAGGGGGGGACAAGACGGCGGAACCGGAGCAGCCCGTTCAGGAGAAGCTGCCGAAGGCTCCGACAGAGAGACGCGATAATGCGGCGGCGCCTTCCCAACAGCCTGCTTCTCCCCCGGAACAGGAAAAAGGGAATTCTTCCGGGGACCGGGGCGGTCAACAGACGTTAGTGCCGAAGAACGGCGGTGGGGAGCAAGCGAAGGGCTTTATCGCCTCGGAGCCAACCCAGCCTTCGGAAGAAGCGGTTACCTCCGAATCGGACGATACGGGCGGTGCCGAAGCGATGGATCAGCCGCCGTTGGAAGGCTCCGCTCAAGGCAGCACGCATATGGGCATTGCCGCGAAGCCGGACTCAAAGCCTGCAGCTCACGAGCTTACATCCTCGGACGGGAAGTATAAGGCAGCGGTCCGGGAAGAGAAAATTGTTATTTTTGATAAAGACGGCAAAGAACTGTATGCGTCCGGCTACAATTGGAAAGGCGCGGATCGCATCGAGCTTGTGGAATGGTCCGGCGACGGGAAATTGACGTACCGGGTCAACATGTCCGACCAGTCCAAGACGTTCGTCATCGACCTCAAAGCCAAGAACGAAACGGAAGTCAAATCGAGCAATCCGTAACGGAAAGCGGGTTTCAACAAGTTCATGAAAGTTTAACATATTGGTAAAGAGAACTGTTGCACCCCGCGGCGTACTTTCACGTATATATACAATAGATTAAGTCGGAAGACGATTCACGTCGTATGACCATCTGCGGGCCGGTTTCTAGAGCTTGCCCGGCAGATGTTTATATAGATGGGTTTCGGGCAAAGGGATTAGGTCGAGCCTCAGGGCTTTGACGTAATCCCTTTGTTGTTGGTATCATGAAGGACGTAAGCAGAGCGGGAAGGAACGGTGGGCGGCACGATGGATTACAAAACGGCGATGAAGCACATCAGCAAGGGGCAGTTTAAGCCCGTATACATAGCCTACGGGGCGGAAAGCTATCTGATTCAGGAGCTGATCGCCCGCTTGACGGACAAGCTGATCGAGCCGGAGCATAAAGCGTTTGCCGTATCGCGGTACGATCTGACGGAAACGCCGGTCGATGCCGTTATCGAGGAGGCGGAGACGCTGCCTTTTATGGTGCCGAGCAAGCTGGTCGTGGCGACGAATGCGCTGTTTCTGACCGGCGCGAAGGAAAGCGGTAAGGTGGAGCATTCGCTCGAACGGCTTGCGGACTATTTGAAATCCCCAGTGGATTTCTCGATCATCGTTTTTACGGTCGAGGCGGACAAGCTGGACGAGCGCAAAAAGATCGTCAAGGCGCTGAAGGAAGCCGATGCGCTGGTCTCGTGCGCCATGCTGTCGGCGGACGAACTGACGGGGTGGGTCAATCAGGAAGCGGGAAAAGCCGGTTTTTCGTTCGGTCCCGGGGTCGCGGAGCAGCTCATTCTGTACACGGGCACCAGCCTTCAGGCGCTCGTCAAGGAAGTGGAGAAATGCGCCCTCTACGTCGGTCAAGGGGGGACGCTTCAAGCCGACGATTTGGAGCAGCTCGTCACGAGAAGCATCGAGCAGAACATTTTCCTGCTGATTGAGCATATCGTTCAGGTCAAGCTGGATCAGGCGTTTACGATGCTGAGCGAGCTTATCCGCCGCAAGGAGGAGCCGATCAAAATCGTGATGCTGATCGCCCGGCAGTTCCGCATTATGTTTCAAGTCAAGGATTTAATGCAGCAGGGCTATTCGCAGCAACAAATCGCCGGCCAGCTCGGGCTGCATCCGTACGGGGTGAAGGTTGCGGCCGGTCAGGCGAACAAGTTCGAATTGAAGCAGCTTGCGGACATTTTGCAGCAGCTTGCGGATCTCGATTACCGGATGAAGAGCGGGAAAATCGACAAGGTGCTGGGCTTGGAAATGTTTCTGCTGCGGCTGGCGTCCTGACGATACAAGAGAAGAGCATGATCGTTCCGGGAAGGAGGGGTCATGCTCTTGTTGTTTGATGAAAACCTTCTTCATACGAGCAGCTCCTTCATGTAAATAAAAAAGACCGACAGGACAAATGGCCTGAAGGTCTTTCTTTATCGCATGTATGTTGTTGACAACGGGTACGGAGACAACGCCTCGTACCTGCTGCAACGCCGCTTAAGTACCTTACGATTGAGCGGAAAGAGCATTAAGTCTTTTCGCGAGACGGGACTTTTTGCGGGCAGCGGCATTTTTATGGATTAATCCTTTGGTCACTGCTTTGTCCAACTTTTTGCTGGCAGCGATCAGAGCGGCTTTAGCCGTTTCCACGTTGGTGCCTGCGATTGCAGTTTCAGCTGTTTTTACAGCCGTGCGGAGCGCGGATTTGTGCGAAGCGTTGCGAAGACGGCGCTTCTCGCTTACTTTCACGCGTTTAATCGCGGATTTAATGTTTGGCATGACGTTCACCTCCTACCACAACTTGCAAAAAAACATAGGTCATGTTTTGTTGACAACTCTTAATATTCTAACATGGGCCATATGAAAATGCAATAGAAGCGCCGGACCGAGCCTGTAAAACTTTTGCATAACGGATTTGGCTTTTTCACACAATAACTTGGCGAGCCAGAATGAAAGGAGACGAGAGCATGGGATTGGATTTGAGCGCTTACTCCGTGCGGACGGATCTGGCCCTTGAGGCGCACGATTTGGCATCGGCCGGCGGCATGACGATACCGGGCATCGAGCGGACGCAGTACGAACAGGAAGGCGTCCGGGTCAGCGTGATTGATATTACTTCCCAGGAGGGCTCCCAGGCGGTCGGGAAGCTTCCGGGTCATTACATAACCTTGGACGTGCCGGCCCTGCGTCAAAAAGACAGCGATCTGCAGGACCGGGTAGCCACGATATTGGCGCAGGAGTTCGAGAAATTTTTGCACAAGCTGAATATCGGGCCGAAGGCGAGCGTGCTGATTATCGGACTCGGCAACTGGAACGTGACCCCCGATGCGCTGGGACCGATGGTCGTGGAAAATGTCATGGTGACCCGCCATTATTTCGAGCTGATGCCGGATCAGGTCAGCCCGGGCTATCGTCCGGTGAGCTCTGTGGCGCCGGGCGTGCTTGGGACGACCGGGATCGAGACGAGCCAGATCGTGCAGGGAATCGTGGAACAGGCGAAGCCCGATCTGGTCATCGCCATCGATGCGCTGGCATCCCGTTCGCTCGAACGCGTCAACACGACGATTCAGATTGCGGACACGGGGATTCATCCCGGGTCGGGCATCGGCAACAAGCGCAGAGGCTTGACGCTGGATACGCTTGGGGTGCCCGTTATCGCCATCGGCGTGCCGACCGTCGTCTATGCGTCCACGATCGTGAACAATGCGTTCGATATGATGCATAACCATTTCCGCAAACAGACGACGAACACCGGACATATTCTCGGTCTTCTCGACAATATGCAGGAGCAGGAGCGGCTGCAGTTGGTGAAGGAAGTGCTCGACCCGCTCGGCCACGATCTGCTCGTGACGCCCAAGGAGATTGACCAGTTCATCGAAGACATCGCCAACATTATTGCCAGCGGGCTGAATGCCGCGCTGCATGAGGCGGTCGATACGAGCAACGTGTCTGCATATACGCATTAAGCCGAACGAACGTCCGGGAACGGCAGGATGACGATCCTCCGCCCCGGGCGTTTTTGATACGCCGGTAAATTTCTCATGGTCTATGATTTTCAGGTTCTATCTTCTAGCGCGGCTTCATAGAGTTGGTAATAGAGAAGCGGACATACCTCCTGGCGGCAAAAAAAAGTGCCGGGGGTGCCTGCTCAGCCGAAGATGCACCAGAAGCCGAACAAGGAGGAATGGATCATGAAGTGGCCGGCCGTAACTGTCAATTTAAGCAGATACCGGAAAATGGGACAAGCCATCGGCGTGTACTCAAAGACGTTGACCATCCTGATGACAGGATGTCTGTTGTTTTTTATAGCGATCGGATTGCTGGGGTATGTGCATTCGACCGTCTCGAACCCTTCCCCTTCCACGTCGATGAAGGGACTGGCGGCATCCGTATCCAGCCGTTTCTTCATGGATATGATGGGGATGGAGGTGCCGGGCCTGCAGCAGGACCGCAAGTCGTTTACATTTTCGCAATCGAACGTGTCGGGTTTCCTGTTCTCGCTGTTTACCGATCTGAACCCAAAAGATCCGAAGACGCTCGTCTCCCGCGAAGTGCCCGGGCTGTCGCAGGAGCGCTCCGTGCTGCTGAGCGGCGCCGACGGCTTCGTCGTCGATTCTCCTGAGGACTATGGCCCCAAATCTGACGTGTTCCAGCGCGGGGACCTGGGGGAAGCGGGCTCGATCACGGCCAATCCCCGAGCGAAATCGGTCGACGACGGAAAAGTGCAGGGTCCTGCCATCCCGCTGCCTGCGGCCGAAGGACCGAGAATGGCCGGCAAAAACGTCGCTTTCATCTATCAATCGCACAATCAGGAATCGTATTTGCCGGAGCTGCCGGGCGTCCGAGACCCGGACAAGGCGTACGACCCGAAACGGAACGTGACGCTGGTCGGGCTGCGGCTCGCGCAAATGCTGGAGAAGGAAGGCATCGGCGCTGTGCACTCGGATAAAAACTATCCGGCTATCGAAAAAAGCTTCAACTACTATTATTCCTACAAATATTCGTTCAAAACGCTGGAAGAGGCCGTATCCGGGCATCCGGACCTGAAATTTTATTTCGATATTCACCGCGACTCGCAGCGCCGCGACAAGACGACGGCGACGATCAACGGCAAAGCTTACGCGCAAATCTACTTTATCATCGGCGGCAAAAATCCGAATTGGAAGCAAAACTACCAGTTCGCCGAACAAATCGACCGCGTGCTTGAAGCGAAATATCCCGGCCTCTCCAAAGGGATTCATGCCAAAAACGGCGAAGGCAACGGCGTCTACAATCAGACCTTCTCCCCGAACAGCGTGCTGATCGAGGTTGGCGGGGTGGATAATAGCCTGGAGGAGTGCTATCGCACCGTGGACGCGCTGGCCAAGGCGGTTTCCGAAGTCATCCTGAATGCGCAGAAGGTCGATGCGCCGGTTACAGACGGGAAAAACGGGAAACAGTAACGGCCGGTACCGGAGCCTGGCAAGAAAGAGAGGAGAGCGCGGTGAGAGGAAATGCGTTCGTTAAAGTCGGCGCCGTAGGGTTGGCGATGGCCTTCTGCATCTTTTTCGGAGTCGCGCTTGCCACGCAGGGAACCGAGCGGATTCACGGCCCGCTGACCAAGCCGCAGGCCGGAGCCGGAGAGGCGAAGCAGCACGCGTATACCGCTGCCCCTGCAGGGAAGTCGGGCGCCGCGTCTCCGGCCGGAGCGAATGCAGCGGGGCCGGTGCCCAAGCCGCATGCGCAGCGGCCTGCGGAGGCTAAAGCGAAGCCGGCGATGCCGGAAGATCCGGCCGCGAACACGGGCATCAACCGTGTCGGGAACAAGACGGGGGAGCTGCTGCAAATTGCGGCGTATCACGGCATCCGTTTCGTCGTTTCCATATTTGAAGCGATCAGTCCATAAGCGCCGTCTTCGGGAACGGGGCGGAGATGGAAGTTTTAGGGGTGTCCATTGCTGCCCGCCGTCACAACTGCTATAATTAGAAGTATTGTAAATTTGCAGGTTAGTGAGGGTAAAGCTGCCGATGGATATCCAAGCCAGACAAAAGAAAATAAGAAATTTTTGTATCATCGCTCATATCGACCACGGGAAATCGACGCTTGCAGACCGCATCCTCGAATACACCGGCGCACTTTCGTCGCGTGAAATGCAGGAGCAGGTGCTTGACCAGATGGATCTGGAGCGCGAGCGGGGCATCACGATTAAGCTGCAGGCGGTTCGCCTTAGCTACCGGGCCGACGACGGTGAAGATTATATATTGAATTTGATCGATACCCCGGGACACGTCGACTTTACGTACGAGGTTTCCCGCAGTCTCGCCGCCTGTGAAGGCGCGCTGCTCGTCGTGGACGCGGCGCAGGGGATTGAAGCGCAGACGCTTGCCAACGTTTACTTGGCGTTGGACAACAATCTGGAAATTTTGCCGGTCATCAACAAAATCGACCTCCCCAGCGCCGAGCCGGAACGGGTGAAGCAGGAAGTCGAGGACGTGATCGGGCTTGACGCCAGCGATGCGGTGCTGGCTTCCGCCAAGGCCGGCATCGGAATCAAGGAGATTCTCGAGCAGGTCGTACAGAAGGTCCCTGCACCGACAGGGAATCCGGACAACCCACTCAAGGCGCTCATTTTCGACTCGCACTACGATCCGTATAAGGGCGTTATCGTGTACGTCCGCGTCATCGACGGCTCAATCAAAGCGGGCTCGAAAATCAAATTCATGGCGACGGACAAAACGTTCGAGGTCATCGAGGTCGGTGCGTTCAAGCCGCGCATGGGCTCGGTTCCTTCGCTGGAGGTCGGCGATGTCGGCTTCATCGTCGCCGGGATCAAGAACGTCGGCGACACCCGGGTCGGGGATACGGTAACGGACGCCAAAAATCCGACGCTCGAGCCGCTGCCGGGCTACCGCAAAATCAACCCGATGGTATTCTGCGGACTGTATCCGATCGAAACGAGCGATTACAACGATCTGCGCGAAGCGCTGGAGAAGCTGCAGTTGAACGACGCGTCGCTCAGCTTCGAGCCGGAGACGTCCACGGCGCTCGGCTTCGGCTTCCGCTGCGGATTTTTGGGATTGCTTCACATGGAGATCATCCAGGAGCGGATCGAGCGCGAATTTAACATTCCGCTCATTACGACCGCACCGAGCGTGGTGTTCCGCGTGACGCAGACGAACGGTACCGTGCTGAATATCGAGAACCCGTCGCTGTTCCCGGAGCCGGGCAAAATCGACTTCGTCGAAGAGCCTTACGTCAAGGCGTCCGTCATCGTCCCGAACGATTATGTCGGCGCCATCATGGAGCTGTGCCAATCGAAGCGCGGCGAATATATCAATATGGAATATCTCGACACGACTCGTGTAACGCTCACTTACGATATTCCGCTGTCGGAGATCGTCTACGACTTCTTCGATCAATTGAAATCGAGCACCAAAGGCTACGCTTCGTTCGATTACGAACTGTCGGGCTACAAGCGTTCCAATCTGGTGAAAATGGACATTCTGCTAAACGGGGAGCAGGTGGACGCGCTCTCGTTCATCGTACACCGCGACCGGGCATTCCACCGCGGCCGCATCATTTGCGAGAAGCTCAAGGAGCTCATTCCGCGCCAAATGTTCGAGGTGCCGGTACAGGCGGCGATCGGCCAGAAGGTCATCGCGCGCGAGACGGTGAAGGCGATGCGCAAGAACGTCCTTGCCAAGTGCTACGGCGGCGACATTTCGCGGAAGAGGAAGCTGCTCGAGAAGCAGAAGGAAGGCAAAAAGCGCATGAAGCAGGTCGGCAGCGTGGAAGTGCCGCAGGAAGCGTTTATGGCCGTATTGAAGATCGACGATAACTAAGAAAAAAGCAGGCAGGTGCTTCGGAGTTCCGGACGCCTGCTTTTGCCATTAGGGGGAACCTAAATGCTGCAGCGAACCCAGACACCCCAAGCGGTGTATATTCATATCCCTTTTTGCACGAACAAATGCCACTACTGCGATTTCAACTCCTACGTGCTGAAAGGCCAGCCCGTCTTGGATTACTTGGACGCGCTCGAGCGCGAGATGGAGCGGACGGTACAGGCGGTCCCGCCGGGGGAGATCGAGACGATCTTCGTCGGGGGCGGCACGCCGACGGTGTTGACGCCGGAGCAGATGGAAGTATTTTTACGCCGCGTCCGCGCTTATTTCCCGGCCTGGTCGCCGCAGTTGGAATTTACGATGGAGGCGAATCCGGGCACAACCGACCCGGAGAAGCTGCAAGCGATGAAAGAAGGAGGCGTCAACCGGATCAGCTTCGGGGTGCAATCGTTCGACAACGGGCTGCTTGAAGGTATCGGGCGCATCCACAATACCGACGACGTATACCGGAGCTTGGAGAACGCGCGGAAGGCCGGGTTTACGAACCTGTCCATCGACCTGATGTTCGGCCTGCCGAAGCAGACCAAGGCGGTAATGGAAGCGACGCTGAAGGAAGCGCTCGCGCTGGACTTGCCTCATTACTCGATCTACAGCTTGAAGGTGGAAGAGAATACGCTGTTCCACGCGCTTTATGAGCGCGGACAGCTGCCGCTGCCCGAAGAGGATGAGGAAATCGGCATGTTTCTGCTGATTATGGAGCGGTTGCGTTCGGCCGGCTACGGCCAGTATGAAATAAGCAACTTCGCCAAACCCGGGTACGAGAGTCGGCATAACGCGATGTACTGGCGCAATCAGAGCTATTACGGCCTTGGCGCCGGGGCTCATGGCTACGTTCACGGTCAGCGGCATGTGAATATTAAAGGCGTCCAGCCTTATATCGACGCGACGCGAAGCGGGCTGCCGCTGCTGGACAAGAGCGCGGTGGAAGTTCATGAAGCGATGGAAGATTTCATGATGGTCGGGCTGCGGATGCTCGGCGGCGTGCGTAAGGCGGATTTTAACGGGCAGTTCGGCATGGAGCTGGACGACGTGTTCGGACATGTGCTCCGGCGGCAATGCAGCCTCGGACTGTTGGAGGCGAGCGCCGGGGGGTACAAGCTGACGGAGCGGGGCGTGCTGCTCGGAAACGAAGTGTTCGGCGAATTTTTGGGAGCCGTAAAAAATACGTCAAAAATAGGTTGATCCTTTATACGTCTTGTTGTATATTTATTCATATCATTTTCTACATGAGATACTACTAGGCGATGGGTGGGAACCGCTATGACGACGACGTTGACCTGCAGACAAGCGACTGCGCAGGACATTGACACATTATACGACATTATTCAAGGCTATGCTGAAAAAGGAATTATGCTTCCGCGTACCAAGGAGACGCTGTCTGTGCAGCTCGATACGTTCGTCGTAGCGGAGATCGACGGCCAGCTTGTAGGCTGTGGTTCGCTCACAAGGCTCGGGCAGGATCTGGTCGAGATCCGGTCGCTCGGCGTTTCGGACGGATACAAAGGTCAAGGCATCGGCAAGGCGCTCGTTGGCTCGCTGCTGCACGAAGCGAAGCAGCAGGGCATCCCGAAAGTCATGGCGCTGACCTACGAGGTGGCTTTCTTCGAAAGAAACGGCTTTACCGTTGTCGAGAAGGAGATCTTCCCCGAGAAGGTATGGCGCGACTGCATCCACTGCAAAAAGCAGCATTGCTGCGACGAAATCGCCGTCCTGAAACGGCTCGACTGACTTGACACAGACCCTATGGGTCTGTTATTTTTGTATTAGCTTAGCACTCACTAACGCGGAGTGCTAACGAAAGCGCGGTTTAGATGTTTGAAAAACAAGGCGAGCAAGGCATGCCTTGGTTTCGATTTTTAATATAGTTGTTTTTCGGCTGATATGTTTTTGACGGAGGAAAGAACTGCAGTCGGGGCTTATGCTTCCGAAGTCGTTTTCCTAAAGGAAAACGCTCGGTTTACGTGCCGCCTTTGAATTCAGGTTCTTACCGACAGGTAAGTTCAATTGGAACCCGAGTTCAACAGAGGCCGGAGGCTGCAGTTCTTTCACGCAGTCAACCCTCCATTCAGGCGAAAAAAAGTAAGGGGGACATGGTGTGCTAACCGAACGTCAACGTCATATTTTAAGCGCCATAGTCGATGATTACATCCGTTCTGCAGAGCCGGTCGGCTCCCGCAGCATATCCAAGCGCGGCAACGTGGGATTCAGCCCCGCCACCATCCGCAACGAAATGTCCGACCTGGAGGAGATGGGCTTTCTGGAGCAGCCGCACACGTCGGCCGGCCGGATTCCTTCCCACAAGGGCTACCGATATTATGTCGATCATCTGATGCATTATAACCAGCTTCCTGTTCAGGATGTCGACATGCTCAAGCAGTTTTTTGCCGAAAAAATGCAGGAGATGGAACGTACCATCCAGCATGTGGCGCAAATTTTGTCCCAGCTGACGAATTATACGTCCATCGTCATGGGACCGGAGATGCTGGGCACGACGATGAAGCACTTGCAGATCGTTCCGCTTAACGAGCGGACGGCTGTCGCGATCATCGTGACCAACACCGGACAGGTGGAGAACAAGACTGTCACGATTCCCGAAGGCGTTCCGATGTCGGAGATCGAGAAGTTCGTCAACGTGCTCAATGCCCGGCTCAAAAACGTGCCGCTGCTTCATTTCAAGTCGAAGCTGTACACGGAGATCGCCTCGGAGCTGAGCAGCTACGTCTCCGGTTACGAAGAGCTGCTGCTCATGCTGGATCATGTGATGGACCGCGGAGAGGAAGAACGGATATTCCTTGGCGGCACGACGAACATGCTGACGCAGCCCGAGTTCAAGGATGTCGATAAGGTGAAAAGCATCCTGGACCTACTCGCCGAAGGACCGAAGCTGGTGCAGCTGTTTGACGGAACCGGCGAAACGGACGGGATACAGGTGCGGATCGGCAGCGAGAACAAGCTGGAAGCCGTGAACGATTGCAGTCTGATCACCGCTTCGTATTCGCTGGACGGGCAGCTGCTCGGGACGATCGGCATCCTCGGACCGACACGGATGGATTACGGTAAAGTCATCAAGCTGCTTGATCATTTGACGAAAGATTTGAATCAGCTGATGGGGCGTTGGTACAAATGAGCCAAATCAAGCCGACAGGCCAGGAAGGCGAAGAGGCGTTTGCAACGCTGCGGAACAACGCGAATGCGATCCGCGCCATTTGCTCGGCGGTGGAAGGGACTCTCGGACCGAAAGGGCTCGATACGATGCTGGTCGGGACGCAGGGGGAAGTCGTCATTACGAATGACGGCGTGACCATTTTGGAGAAGATGGACGTCACCCATCCCGCCGCAAGACTGCTCATTCAAGTCGCCCGTTCCCAGCAGCATCAGGTCGGGGACGGTACGACGACGGCCACCGTGCTGGCGGGCGCATTGGTCGCCGAAGGCGTGGCCCAGGTCACGCGGGGCGTACCGGTGGCGAAGGTCGTCCGCGGGGTGCAGGACGGCGTGGCCGCGGCGCTGGAGTCGCTGGCCCGCCGGGCGCGCCCGCTGGAAGGAATGAGCGATCCGCTGCTGTACCGGATCGCGTACATTGCGGGGCGGGAGCATGCCGACCTCGCCAAGCTGATCGTCGAAGGGGCGAAGCGTCTGGGGCCGGCGAAGCTGCGGGAGCCGCATTTCCGCTTTTCCGACGTCGTGATGTCGCACGGAAAAGCGGCGAATGAAGTGTGGCCGGGCCTGTTGATTAACAAAAAGCCGGCCAATGCGCAGCTTGATTTTCCGCCGGATACGGCGCAGGTGCTGCTGTTCCAGGATGCGTTCGAGCCGGAGACGGTCGATGAGGAAGCGCTCATGACCGATGCGGGCTTCCACAAGCAGACGCAGCTGCGGGAGCAGTTCCGCGCCCTCTTGGAGAAGCTCGTCGAGCTGCGCGTCGGCTTCGTGGCCTCCGAGCGGGGCGTCGATCCCGAGGCGGAGCAGTTCTGCACCGACCATGGGATCATGGTGCTGCAGCGCCTGCCGCGTGCGGAGCTGCGCCGCATCGCCGAATACACCGGCGCGCGGCCGATCCGCCGCAGCGGACTGCGCAAGCCCGCCTCGGAGCTGGCGGGCTATCTCGGGTTCGCCGGGCACGTCGCTTACGACGAGCGGCTGGAAAGCGTGCGGATGGCCGAAGGCAAAGGCCGCACGCAAGTATCCATCGTCGTGGGCGCCAGCACGAGCGAGGTCGTCGGCGAGCGGCTGCGCATCGCCCGCGACGCGGCTTCAAGCGTGCAGGCCGCGCTGCGCGGCGGCTGCCTGCCCGGAGGCGGGGCGGCCGAGATGGCCGTCGCCCACGAGCTCGACCGGCACCGCGAGACGGTGCAGGGCATGGAAGGCTTCGGCGTTGCTGCCGTCGCTCAGGCGCTGCGCAAGCCGCTGGCCCAAATCGTCGTGAACGCGGGCTATAACCCTCTCGAGAAGGTCGAAGAGGTGAAGGCGGCGCAGATCGCTTCCGGCAACGATGCGCTCGGCATCGACTGCGATACCGGAAGCGTCGCGGATATGATGGCCGCCGGCGTCGTCGACCCGGCGGAGGTGAAGCTGCATGCGCTGCAGGCTGCCGGCGAGGTAGCGTGCGCGGTGCTTCGCATCCACACGGTCATTAAGATGCGCCCACGCACGGAAGAGTAGGGCTCAAGCATGCCGGGCGTTTCCCGGCCGCAAGGGATGGTTACAATAAGTAGAGATAGAGAGGCCGCAGGGCCGATTCGGTTAAGGAGGTGACACAATTGAACGCGGAACAAAAAGAGCAAGCAAACGGACGCCCGGAGACGGACGTCGAAACCAACGAGCAAGAAGCCGGAGCTACATATGACGCCGGAGCATCGGCCGAAGGCGCTGCCGACACGGAACAGGCAACCGGCCAATCGGAGGCTCGGGAGGCAGTCAATCCGGAAGTGGAAGAACTCAAAAAACAAGCGGAGGAAAATCACCAGCGTTTTTTGAGGGCGCAGGCCGATTTTGACAACTTCAGACGCCGCACGCAAAAGGAAAAAGAAGAATTTGCTAAATACGCTTCGTTCAAGCTGATTGAGCAGCTGCTTCCGGTGGTCGACAACTTCGACCGGGCGCTTGCCGCCAGCAAGGGCAGCAGCGATTACGAAGCCTTGGCGAAAGGGATCGATATGATTTTCCGCCAGCTGGAGCAAGTACTGACGAGTGAAGGCTTGCAAAAGATGGAAGCGGTCGGTCAACCTTTCAATCCCGAGCACCATCAAGCCATCATGCAGGTGGAATCCGATGAGTACGAGGAAGGCATCGTCGTGGAAGAAGTGCAAGCGGGCTACCTGCTGAAAGATAAAGTCATCCGACCAGCCATGGTCAAAGTGAGCTCATAAAGCATAAATTATGAACGCGATTAGCGTATACCCATACAATGCACAGCGAAATTAAGGAGGCTAACCCTCATGAGTAAAGTAATCGGTATCGACCTTGGGACAACGAACTCCTGCGTAGCCGTCATGGAGGGCGGCGAGGCCGTCGTTATCCCGAACCCGGAAGGCAACCGTACGACGCCTTCCGTCGTAGGCTTCAAGAAAGACGGCGAGCGCGTCGTCGGCGAAACGGCGAAACGCCAAGCCATTACGAACCCTGACCGTACGATCATCTCCATCAAGCGTCATATGGGGACGAACCACAAAGAAGTAATTGACGGCAAAGAGTACACGCCGCAAGAAATTTCGGCGATCATTTTGCAGAAGCTGAAAGCCGATGCGGAAGCTTATCTTGGCCAATCGGTCACGCAAGCCGTTATTACCGTTCCGGCCTACTTCAACGACAGCCAACGTCAAGCGACGAAGGACGCAGGCAAAATTGCGGGACTCGAAGTGCTGCGGATCGTTAACGAGCCGACGGCAGCGGCTCTGGCATACGGGCTGGAGAAAAGCGAAGACCAAACGATTCTCGTATACGACCTTGGCGGCGGTACGTTCGACGTGTCCATTCTGGAGCTTGGCGACGGCTTCTTCGAAGTTAAAGCGACCAGCGGGGACAACCGTTTGGGCGGCGACGATTTCGACCAAGTCATCATCGATCACCTCGTGGCCGAGTTCAAAAAAGAGCAAGGCATCGATTTGAGCAAAGACAAAGCGGCGGTTCAACGTCTGAAAGATGCAGCCGAAAAAGCGAAAAAAGAGCTGTCCGGCGTTCTGACGACGACGATCTCCCTGCCGTTTATTACGGTTGTGGACGGCGTGCCACAGCACTTGGAGATGAACCTGACCCGCGCCAAATTCGAAGAGCTTTCCGCCGAGCTGGTGGAAAGAACGATGGGGCCGACCCGTCAAGCTCTGAGCGATGCGGGCCTTAGCGCGAACCAAATCGACAAAATCGTATTGGTCGGCGGTTCCACGCGGATTCCGGCCGTTCAAGAAGCCGTTAAACGGCTGACGGGCAAAGAGCCGCATAAAGGCGTTAACCCGGACGAAGTCGTCGCGCTCGGCGCTGCCGTGCAAGCGGGCGTACTCACAGGCGACGTTAAAGACGTCGTATTGCTCGACGTGACTCCGCTGTCCTTGGGGATCGAAACCGCAGGCGGCGTATTTACGAAAATGATCGACCGCAACACGACGATTCCGACGACGAAATCGCAGGTGTTCTCCACTTATGCGGACAACCAGCCGAGCGTGGAAATCCACGTTCTGCAAGGGGAGCGCGCGATGGCGGCCGACAACAAAACGCTGGGCCGCTTCATCTTGGGCGATATTCCGCTCGCGCCCCGCGGCGTGCCGCAAATCGAAGTTACGTTCGACATCGATGCCAACGGTATCGTTAATGTCAGCGCATTGGATAAAGGCACCGGCAAAAGCCAAAAAATTACGATCACGTCTTCCAGCGGTTTGTCCGAAGAGGAAATCGACCGCATGATGAAAGACGCGGAATCGCATGCCGACGAAGACCGCAAGCGCAAGGATCTTGTTGAAGCCCGCAACCAAGCGGATCAGCTCGTCTATTCCGTTGACAAGACGATTAAAGATCTGGGCGATAAAGTCGACCAGGCTGAAATCGACAAAGCGAATGCGGCGAAAGACAAAGTGAAAAAAGCGCTTGAAGGCAACAACCTTGACGAGATCAAAGCAGCGACCGAGGAGCTGACGCAAGTCGTTCAGCAGCTTTCCACGAAGCTGTATGAGCAAGCGGCGCAGCAGGCTCAAGCGGCCGGCGGCGCAGATACCGAAGGCGCGCAAGGCGCAGCCAAAGGCAAAGACAACGTGGTAGACGCGGATTACGAAGTGGTCGACGAGAACAAGAAGTAATAACCCTTGCGGTTAGCAGGAAGTCAAAGCCGGCATTCGGCTTTGACTTTCCGTTTGTCGCCCGGGGAGTGGGAGTGGAACGATGAGTAAACGCGATTACTATGAAGTGCTTGGAGTAGGCAAGGACGCTTCCCAAGAGGATATCAAGAAAGCTTACCGCAAGCTCGCCCGCCAATACCACCCGGACGTGAACAAGGCGGACGATGCCGAGTCCAAGTTCAAAGAAGCGAAGGAAGCGTACGACGTCCTGAGCGACGATCAGAAGAAAGCGCAGTACGACCGCTTCGGTCATGTCGACCCGAATCAAGGGATGGGCGGCGGCTTTAACGGTGCCGACTTCGGCGGCTTTGGCGATATTTTCGATATGTTCTTCGGCGGCGGCCAGCGCCGCAATCCGAACGCACCGCAGCGGGGCGGCGACCTGCAATATACGCTGACCATTGAATTCAAGGAAGCGGTATTCGGCAAAAAGACCGACATCCACATTCCACGCACGGAAACGTGCGATACGTGTCAAGGCAGCGGCGCGAAGCCGGGAACGAAGCCTGAAACGTGCGGCGTCTGTCACGGGTCCGGGCAGCAGGAGGTCGTGCAAAATACGGCCTTCGGTCGAATCGTCAACCGCCGGGTGTGCTCCGCTTGTCAAGGACAGGGAAGAATTATCAAAGACAAATGCGGAACGTGCCATGGCTCGGGGAAAGTCAAGAAGCAGCGCACGATCAGCCTGAACATTCCGGCAGGCGTGGATGATGGGGCGCAGCTTCGCGTGACGGGAGAAGGCGAAGCCGGGACGCGGGGGGGTCCTCCGGGAGACCTGTACGTCGTGATTCGCGTCAAATCGCACGAATTTTTCGAGCGCGAAGGCGACGACATTTACTGCGAAGTGCCTCTGACGTTCGCGCAAGCGGCCCTTGGGGACGAAATCGAAATTCCGACGCTGACGGAGAAGGTGAAGCTGAAAATTCCGGCCGGCACGCAGACGGATACGTATTTCCGCCTGAAAGGAAAAGGCGTTCCGCGGCTTCGCGGGTACGGTCAAGGCGACCAGCACGTGAAGGTGGTTGTCGTTACGCCGACCAACATGAACGACGAGCAGCGGGAGCTGCTGCGCGAATTCGCGCGGCTCAGCGGCGAGCATACGCACGAGCAAAATCAATCGATTTTCGAGCGGATGAAAAAGGCATTTTTAGGCGATTAAGCGGATCAGAAGCATACGAAAGCACGGCGGCGATTTTTCGCTGCGGTGCTTTTTTGCATATTTTCCATCCCATTGGCGGACAATACAGGAGGTGGTTATTTAAACCGTATAGACTACGTGAAGGAGGAAAACTGACATGAGCGAAAATGAACGTCAGGCCAATCAAGCGAATCGGCAGCTGCCCATCGCTACAAACGAAGACGTCGAATTTACTTCCGAATTGGCGGACCAAGCGGACGTTGCGGCGCGGGAGCGTGCGGCGGATGCCGATGAGAGACAACAAGGGCAAGCGTAGGGAAGCGGGGTAATTCACATGGCTGAAAAAAGCATCTTGGCTTATTTCCAATCCCGGCAGCAAGCGGAGAGCTGCGTGCCGAAGCTGAAAGCCTTGCGTGCCGCCGATATTCAAATCGATCAATTCGGGGAGTATCCGGGGCATGGCGTGGAGGAAACGTTCAATCCTTTAAGCAACAGCGATTTTCCGGGATTGGCCTATTTAACGCTCGGCGGGTCCGGTATGAGTCAGGATGCGCGGATATTGACCGCCGTCGATGTGGATGCCAGCGGCATGGCCGACGGCAGCAGAGAGCTGCTGGCACCGGACCCGGAGGACATGACGCGCCGGGACATTCTGCTGACGGTCGTCCTGGATGAAGCGACCTACGACCAAGCGCTGCGGGTTATCCGCGAGGCGGGCGGCAACATCTGAAGCCCGGCACAGCGGGTATTCGCAGCCGGTGATAACGGTTCTTTGCATGTCCGACATGCGGGGAACCGTTTTTTGCATGCGGACGTGCCGTTTTACCCGCGCCCGTAATTGTTGTATACTAGGACTTACGTGTGCTTGCATAAGCAAAATATGGGAGGGAATACCCGGTGCGTTGGCATGAATTAACGGTACATACGACAGAAGAAGCAATCGAGATGATTTCGAATTTTATACACGAGTTTGGAGCAGGTGGCGTATCGATCGAGGAGTCCGGGACGCTCAACAAGAAGAGAGATACATCGCTCGGACAATGGTATGAGCTCCCGCTGAACGATATTCCGGAAGGTCGGGCCGTCATTAAAGGCTACTTCGCCGAAGGAACCGACATGGATTCGATTCTGGAAGAACTTAAGCGTTCCGTCGATCAGCTTGCGGAATACGATATCGATACCGGCAATCCCGTCTACGAATTGAAGGACGTGGACGACGAAGATTGGGCGAACGCGTGGAAGCAGTACTTCAAGCCGCTGCGCGTAACGGACCGGCTCACGATTAAACCGACCTGGGAAGACTATACGCCGGAAGCGGACGAGCTGATTCTGGAGCTGGACCCCGGAATGGCCTTCGGCACGGGCACGCATGCGACGACGTCCCTTTGCTTGCGCACCCTGGAGAGGGTTGTCCAAGGCGGCGAAGACGTGATTGACGTCGGCACGGGCTCGGGCATATTGGCCATTGCGGCCGCCAAGTTGGGCGCGAAGCATGTGCTGGCGCTTGACCTCGATCCGGTCGCCGTATCCAGCGCGACGGAGAACGTGCATCTGAACGGGCTGGATCAGCAGATCACCGTTAAGCTGAGCGACCTGCTGCAGGTGCTGAATGAGCATAAAGCGGAAGCGGCCGGAAGCGGCGCGCTTGGTGTCAAGCTGCCCGTGCAGGTCGTTGTGGCGAACATTTTGGCCGAAATTATACTGCTGTTCGTACAGGACGTGTACGAGGTTCTGGAGTCGGGCGGACGCTATATCGTATCCGGCGTTATTAAGAGCAAGCAGCAGGCGGTGGAAGAAGCGTTGACCGCGGCGGGCTTCGAATTGATCGAGCAAACCGAGGAGCAGGATTGGGTTGTGCTCGTCGCTAGAAAGCCGTAGGTGAGCCGACATGGATTGGAACTTTTTCGCCTACCCGTTGGAGGAAATGCCATTTGTTTTCCTTGTGCTGTTGATCGGCTTTACCGTGCATGAATTCGCGCACGCCTATTTTGCCGACCGGTTCGGCGATCCGACACCGCGGTCGATGGGGCGGCTCACGCTGAATCCGCGCGTGCACCTCGATCTGCTGGGAATGATCTTTTTTCTGGTCGTCGGCATCGGATGGGCGAAGCCGGTTCTGGTCAACCGCAGCCATTTCAAAAAGCCCCGGCTGATGGGCATTATCGTCTCGTTAGCCGGGCCGCTCAGCAACTTGGTGCTTGCTTTCGTAAGCTTAATCCTGTTCTATGCGCTGATCCGTATGGGCGCGTTAACCGGAACGTCGCAAGGGGTAAGCTTGGCGATTCAGCTGTTTTTCACCCGGATGGTCCTGATGAATATTTTCTTGTTCATCCTTAACTTGATTCCATTCCCTCCGCTGGACGGCTACCGCATTGTAGAGGATTTGCTGCCGCGCCGCATCATGATGAAGATCAAACCTTACGAGCAGTGGCTGTTTTACGCGATTTTGCTGATGTTCTTCATCCCGCCGATCCGGAAGGTTACGCTGGGGCCGATCTTTGCGCTGCAGGGTCCTATATTTGAAGCGTTCGATTCCGTGGCGAAGCTGATATTCGGAGTAGGCGTCCGGGTGTGATCGTTTCCGGTAATATTGGTTAATTTTCTTCGGAAACTGGCGTTTGGAACGAAAAAAGTGTATGATGAAGGATGACCGTTTCTACGTCTCGTATAAGCGGTCTACCTATTTTTGTGGAAGCGAAGGAAACGGAATGCAGCGATATTTCATTCATCCGGACGAATTTACGGATGCTGTGGTTACGATAACCGGGGACGATGCGCATCATTTGATTCGCGTGATGCGGGCGAAGCCGGGAGATACGTGCATTGTGAGCGACGGCGTAAGCCGGGAGGCGCTTGTACGCATTCGTTCTTTGGAGGACCGGCAGGTGACGGCGGATATTGTGGACCGTCTGCCGATGGAGAACGAAGCGGCGGTTGACGTATGGATCGCTCAAAGCCTGCCCAAAGGGGACAAGATGGAGCTTGTCATCCAGAAAGGGACGGAAATCGGTGCGGTCCGCTTTTTGCCGTTCGTTTCGGAGCGTACGGTCGTTCAATTGGACGGCAAAAAGGAAGGCAAGCGGCTCGAACGCTGGCAGAAAATTGCCAAAGAAGCGGCCGAGCAGGCGCACCGCAACCGCGTTCCGGCGGTCGAATCCGTGCTCTCCTGGAAGGAGCTGCTGCGAACGGCTTCGGAGGCGGACGCCGCCTGGATCTGCTATGAGAAGCAGGACGCGCAGCAGCTTCGCCGGGCGATACGGGAAGCGGTAACCAAGAGAAGCGACCGGACCGACGGAAGCCGCGTCAAGCTGATGCTTATCGTAGGACCCGAGGGCGGGTTCAGCGAGCGGGAAGTTTCGGAGGCGGAGGCGGCTGGCTGCGTGGCGGTCGGCTTGGGCAAACGAATTTTACGGACGGAGACGGCCGCCATGGTCGGACTCACATGCATTTTATACGAATCCGGAGAGATGGGGGGAGAACAATAAATGGCAACCGTCGCTTTTCATACGCTCGGATGCAAAGTCAACTTCTACGATACGGAAGCGATCTGGCAGCTGTTTAAACAGGAGGGCTACGAGCAGGTTGATTTCGAGTCGACAGCCGATGTCTATGTCGTCAATACCTGTACGGTGACCAACACGGGGGACAAAAAAAGCCGCCAGATGATTCGGCGCGCCATTCGCAGAAACCCGGAGGCGATCGTCGCGGTGACCGGCTGCTACGCGCAAACGTCGCCGGCCGAAATCATGGCGATTCCGGGCGTCGATCTGGTCATCGGAACGCAGGACCGAGACAAAATCATGCCTTACGTGAAACAGCTGGAGCAGGAGCGTCAGCCGATCAACGCGGTGCGCAATATTATGAAAACACGCGCGTTCGAAGAGCTGGACGTGCCGGACTTTTCGGATCGTACGCGCGCTTTCCTGAAAATTCAGGAGGGCTGTAACAACTTCTGTACCTTCTGTATTATACCGTGGTCGCGCGGCCTCATGCGCAGCCGCGAGCCGCAAAGCGTGCTGAATCAAGCCCGCATGCTCGTCGACGCCGGTTATCAGGAGATCGTGCTGACGGGGATTCATACCGGTGGCTACGGGGAGGATATGGAGGATTACAGCCTCGCCAAGCTACTGTGGGATCTGGACAAGGTCGACGGCCTGAAGCGGATTCGCATCAGTTCGATCGAGGCGAGCCAAATTACCGACGAGGTGCTTGAGGTGCTGCAAGCCTCGGACAAAATGTGCCGTCATCTGCACATTCCGCTGCAAGCCGGAGACGACGAAGTGCTTAAGCGGATGCGCCGGAAATATACGACGGAGCAATTTGCCCGCAAGATCGAGCACATCCACCGGATTATGCCGGGCGTCGCGATTACGACGGACGTGATCGTCGGTTTCCCGGGGGAAACGGACGAGATGTTCCGCCGCGGATACCAGTTTATGGAACAGATGAAATTTTCGGAAATGCACGTCTTTCCGTACTCCAAGCGGACCGGTACGCCGGCTGCGCGGATGGAGGATCAGATTGACGAGGAAATCAAAAACGCCCGCGTACACGAGCTGATCGATTTGTCCGAAAGGATGCAGCTCAGCTACGCGGAGACGTTTGTCGGCCAAGTGCTGGAGGTCATTCCGGAGCGGGACTACAAAGGTCAGCCGGGAAGCGGCCTGCTCATGGGCTATTCGGACAACTACCTGCAGCTCGTGTTCGAAGGCAGCGAGGACTGGATCGGCCAAGTGTGCCGGGTGAAGGTCACCGAAGCCGGAGTCAACGAGTGCCGCGGCCAGCTGGTCCGCGCCCCCGAAGCGGGAGCCGTGCACCTGCCGTCCAGAGCGACGGGCACGGGAGCTTCGGCCGAGACGATTCCGGGACAAGCGGCTAAAGCGATCGTATAAGCTGAAAAACGAAGGATTTCATTCGACGATAGGCAGGCGCGTCTTCCTGCGGCATCCGTGATTCAAGCCGCCGGTAAGACCGCCTGCGTCCGCCGGGTGAAGTCCTTTCGATTTCCAATAGGAAAGGGTGATGTCGATGAAGGAAATTTCGGCAGGTGGCGTGGTGTTTCGCAAAATCGGAAACGACGTGCAGGTGCAAATGATCCAGGACCGGTACGGCAAAATTACGCTGCCGAAAGGCAAGATGGAAGCCGGGGAAACGATAGAGCAAACGGCGCTGCGTGAAATTCTCGAAGAAACGGGAATTACGGGAACCATCGTGCGTCCGCTGGAGACGATCACGTACCAATTCGCCATGAACGGCGGGGTCATCGACAAAGAGGTCCACTATTTTCTGGTGGAAGCGACCGGTGGCACCTTGCAAGCGCAGATCGAGGAAATCCGCGGCGTCGAATGGCTTCATCCTCTGGAGGCATGGCATCAGCAAACGCATTCCGGATACGGGAACAATGATTCGGTTTTGCAAAAGGCGCTGAATGCGCTGGGCTATGAAGTGAACGGACAATGACCGGATTTGACCTGACACGGGGGCTCAGCGGCACCTCGTCGTACTAAACATTGGGAGGACTTCGGCCATGGCTGTTGTCGTATTGCAGAAAAAAAGAAAAAAACGGTTGGAAGAAGGCCATCCGTGGGTGTACCGCTCGGAAATCGAACGCATGGAGGGCGAAGCGCCGCCGGGAGGGCTCGTATCCGTACATACGCACGCCGGTCAATATTTGGCGACCGGGTATTATAATCCGGCTTCGCAATTGACCGTGCGGATTGTTTCCTACGAACCGATGGAAGAAATGACGCACGCCTACTTTGTCCGCCGGATGCAAGAGTGCAAAGAGCACCGGGAACGATTTTTACCGAACGCCGGGTCGTATCGGCTCGTTTACGGCGAGTCGGATTTCCTTCCGGGACTGATCGTGGACAAGTTTGAGGACGTGCTGGTGGTACAGATTTTAACGCTCGGCATGGAGCGGGTGCGGGAGTCGGTCCTCTCTGCGTTGGTCGAGGTGATGCGGCCAGCCGGCATTTACGAGCGCAGCGACGTCTCCGTGCGGCAGCTCGAAGGCCTGGAGCAGCGGACCGGTGTACTGTACGGCGAATGCCCGCAGCATGTCACGATCCGCGAGAACGGGATCGTTCTGGAAGTGGATATTGCGCAGGGGCAGAAGACTGGTTATTTTTTTGACCAGCGGGAAAACCGGGCCGCTTTGGAACCGCTCATGAAGGGCTGGGGCAAACGGAGCGGCATTGAGCTGCAAGAGCGGGTGTTGGACGACGGGACGGTAAAGCGTGTGCCGGTCAACCGGAACGGCAGCGAAGTGACGTTTCCTTATTGGGACGGCGCGACGGTGCTGGAATGCTTCTCGCATACCGGCAGCTTTACGCTTCATGCGTGCCAATTCGGCGCCAAAAAAGTAACGTGCCTCGACATTTCCGAGCATGCCGTCGAAACGGCCAAGCGGAACGTGGAGCTGAATGGCTTCAGCGATCGGGTCGAGTTCGTCGTCGCCGACGCGTTCGATTACCTGCGCGCGCAGGCCCGCGGCTTGGATCTGCGGCAGGAGCGTGGAAAAGCGGGCGAGCAGAAGGTCGATACGTCGGTGCCTCTTGCCGCGAAAGGCAGAACGTGGGGCGTGGTCATTTTGGACCCGCCGGCCTTCGCCAAATCGCGGAGCGCGGTCGAAGGCGCTTGCCGCGGCTACAAGGATATTAACCTGCACGGCATGAAGCTGGTAAACGAAGGCGGGTACTTGGTGACGGCGAGCTGCTCCTACCATATGAAGCCGGAGCTGTTCCTCGAAACGATCCATGCGGCTGCCCACGATGCGGGAAAAACGCTGCGTCTGATCGAATTCCGCAATGCCGGCAAGGACCATCCCCGCATTCTCGGGGTGGACGAAGGCAACTATTTGAAGTTCGCTATTTTTGAGGTTCGCAGCAAGCGATAACAGAATCAGCAAGAAACAAGCCTTAGTTCGGTTAACAGCCGCACTAAGGCTTTTTGATTCCTTGGGGATAGATTTGACGGCGGGGAGGCCGTTGTATTATGATCCTTGCGGTAGCTTCTTCATAAGATGATTTCGGAGGTGCAGATTTGATGAATTCGAACATGTCGTTAACCGAGGCGATTCGCGGCCGGAGAAGCGTAGGGCGTGTCAAGAGCGATCCGATCGCGCGGGAAGTGATCGAGCAGCTGCTGGAAGCGGGCAACTGGGCGCCCAGCCATCATGCGACCGAGCCATGGCGCTTTTATGTGATGACCGGCGGAGGCCGACAGGCGTTGGCTGATGCGTATGCAGATATTGCGGCAGAAGGGGCCGAAGGCGTGTCCGGACAAGAGCTGGAGGAGCTGCGGGCGAAGCAGGCGGCCAAAGCGTTCCGTGCGCCGGTGGTGATCGCTATTGCCGTATCCCCGTCCACAGCGAAAGGGGTCAGCCGCATTGAGGAGTTTGCCGCAGCGCACGCCGCCGTGCAAAATATGCTGCTGATGGCGCATGCGCTCGGACTCGGGACGATCTGGCGGACCGGGGAGCCGGCTTATCATCCGCGGATGAAGCAGGCATTCGGTCTCGGCGAAGCCGATGCGATCGTAGGACTGGTGTACGTCGGCATTCCGGAGACGACGCCATCCGAAGGCAAACGCCGTCCGGCCGCGGACAAAACGGTATGGATGACCGGCGAGGCCGACAGCAAGCTGTGATCTGCTTCCCATGCTGCCGAAGGGGCTATTCCGAATCCGTCTGACTTCGGGCTTGAACGGACCGGGCGTATTCGGAAGGGCTCATGCCGGCCGATTTTTTGAACGCTTTGGAAAAATAATGCGGCCCGCTGAAGCCCAGCATCGCGGCAATTTCGGAGAAGTTATACGTCTTCTCCCGAATCAGCGATTTGGCCCGGCCGATCTTTAATTGATTGTAATAAGACATGACGGACAATCCGGTCTGGCGCTTGAATTGTTCTTTCAGCCGGGTTTTGGCCACATGCAGCGCCTCGCTGATTTCCCCGAGCGATACGTTTCCTTCCACATGGTCCTCCAAGTAACCGATAACCCTACGGGCCAACGCTTCGTTGTCCTTCTCCCTTGCCGTAAATGAAAGCGGCTTGCTCGTCTCCGCATGTCCTAGCCTGCGCAGAAGGCGGATCATGAACGTCTGCAAATACAGCTGGATCAGCTGCTCGCTTCCGACAGGCGCGTCCTGCCGCCGCTTGAGCGGGTACCGAAACGGGAATTCGAACGCATGCTTTCCCTCCTTGACGATCTCCGCCAGAAGATTCCGCTCCGTATCCTCCAAGTGGACAATTTGCCGCGCAAACCGCTTCATCGCTTCAGACCGACAGTCGAACGTCAGGACGATAATGTTCGGAGCGGTGCCTTCACAGGCGTAAAAGCTGTGAAATTCGTCGGGCTCATGAAATACGACCATCCCTTGACGAAGCCGGTGCCGTGTCGTACCCGCCGTCACCTCCACTTCGCCCTTGTCGACATAAACCAATTCCCAGAAATCGTGCCGTTCGCCGGGGAAGATGTAGTTTTTGGCAAATTCGAAATAGTACATCGTGATGATGTTGTCGATGACAATCGTCTGTTTTAAGCGCGTTCGTTGATAGCTCATCCGGTCCTTCGTCTCCCGCTTTATTCTTACCTCCATCATACCTTGGCTTCGGGCTTCTGAAAAGCGTCACCCGCTGATGCGGGACGGGCTCATTTTGCAAAAAATGCGGCTTCGAAGACAAAGCCACGGTCGCTCCGGCTTTCTATAATGGGGGGAGAGAACCTAACCCATTACATACCGATTGCCTGGAGGAGGAGTCAGACATGAGATTGGCTGTCATTGGCTATGGAGCGAGAATACGCGGGGTGTTGAAATATGTGCAGCAGGCCAACCCCGAATGCAAGGTTACGGCGGTTGTCGACGTCCGCAAGGACAAGGCGCTGAACGATACGGAAGGCTCGGGCGATATCCGGCTGTTCGAGACGCCGGAGGAGATGCTTGAGCAGGAGAAGCCGGACGGCGTTCTGATCGGCACCCGCTGCTCCTTGCATACGGAAATGGCCCTGAAGGTGCTGCCGAGCGGAATTCCGCTCTATCTCGAAAAGCCGGTCGCTACGACGATGGAGGATGCGCTGCGCCTAAAGCGCGGCTTCGAGACCTGTCCGTCGCCGGTCATCGTCTCTTTCCCGCTACGCGTCACGTCGATCGTGAAGCTGGTGAAGGAGATCATTGATTCCGGCAAAATCGGGACGGTCGAGCATGTCCAAGCGGTCAACAACGTTCCGTACGGCGGCGTCTATTTTCACAATTGGTACCGGGACGAGAACGAAACGGGGGGCCTGTTTTTGCAAAAGGCGACCCACGATTTCGACTATATTAACCATGTGCTCGGGCTTCGTCCGGTCAGCGTCTGCGCGATGACGTCCAAGCAAATTTTCAAGGGCACGAAGTCTGCGGGGCTCCGGTGCGTCGATTGCGGGGAAAATAAAACGTGCGCCGAGAGTACGGTCGGCACGCCGATGGAGCAGGAATGGCCTTATTGCGCCTTTGCCGAAGATACGGGCAACGAGGATTCGGGCAGCGCATTGATCCGTTACGAGACCGGGATGCATGTGTCGTACTCGCAAAACTTTTTCGCCCGGCAAAAAGCGGGCTCCCGCGGCGCGCGTTTCCTCGGCTACAAGGGGACGGTCGAGTTCGACTTTACGACCGGTATTGTCAAGGTATTCATGCATCACACGCCGCGGGTGGAAACGTACGAGATCGACGCGGCGGAAGACCATTTTGGCGGCGACGCGGCGCTTGCGGAAAATTACGTCAATATGATCCGCGGCACCGAGGAGTCGATCAGCACGCTGGACGACGGGTTGCTTAGCGCGCTCCTTTGCCTGAAAGCGCGGGAGTCGGCGCTCACCGGCACGTTCCAGACGGTCGACTGGACGTAGCGGATTAAAGGGCTTCGCCGGATTGTTCCGGAGGCAGCCGTTTCAACAGCTGCTTGCGGGCCCGGGCGGCGGCTCTGCGTACCGCCGGCGACACATCCTGCTCCAGCTTGGCGAAGCCGGGCGCGAGTAGGTCCCAATGCTCAGCCGCTGCGGCTGAGGCATACATATTCGCAGCGTGGATGCGGACCGCCTCGTTCGCGCTGGCGATCCAAACGTCAAGCCGCGCAGCCGTTTCCTCCGGATACGAAGCGAGAACCCCCTCACCGAGCGTGAGCGGGCTTTTTGCTTTTCCGGCGGAGATCGGGGCGTCCAACATCAGCTGCTCGGTCAAATCCAGCAGCGGCCGGCTCCATGCCGGGTTGCGGGTTTTGGCCGCGATCCGGACGGCATGGGTGACCGCTGCGATCTCGTGCGGCAAAGGCGAGGCGGACCATGCGGCCAGCTGCGGATAAAACGCGTGAAACTGCTTGACCAGCAGCGTTCCGCAGGCTTCGCCCGTCCAGCGCCGGACGATAGCGTGCGGGCTTCCGGCTAACATGCGCAGCCGTTCGGCGGTCTCATCGGGAGCGGCTGTGTAATGGCCGGACAATAGAAAGACGGCAAGCTCCTGCGCCGTTTCGTCCCCGGATTGCGCAAGTCCGGAAGCCAGGCGGATGAGCCGCTTCGGATCGGGCAGCGCGGCTTCGATCACTTGCAGCGCTTGGTGCTTGACGGCGCGTGCCTGTTTATCGGGTAACGTGCCGAGGACCGGGCCCAGGGCAGCCGTTAAGGCAGAAGCCGAGCCGCGTGAGGCGGCATCCGCCGCATCGCGCTTCCAGTCTTGTTCGGCAAGCGGCATCATATCAAATTCCTCCGTTTCAAACGTTTACGTTGTCACATCTTATCACGATATTACCAAACATACGTTCTATGGGCAAGATCTTTGTCCCGGCGCAAGACGGAGCAGATCCGAAATCCGACACTCTCCCGGCAGAGGAGCAGACCAATTCGTAGTTTACAGACAAGCGGGATAGAGGTATATTATTTTTGAGTACATGAATACTTGTATACAAGTACACAATATTTGTCGAGGTGATAATGATGAAGCTGGGGATGATCGGACTTGGGAAAATGGGGTTCAACCTCGTGCAAAATTTACTACAGCATCAGCATGAAGTGGTGGTGTACGACGTCAACCCCGAACCGGGAAAGAAATTGCAAGAACGCGGCGCAGAGCTTTCCGCTTCCGTCAACGAGCTGGTAGAGAAGCTGGAAGCTCCCCGCATCGTCTGGATTATGGTTCCGGCCGGTCCGGTTGTGGATCAGGTGATCGATACGCTTGGCCCGCTGCTGGAGCAAGGAGATATCGTGATTGACGGCGGGAACTCCCACTACAAGCAATCGGTGGCCCGGGCGGATAAGCTGAAGGAGCGGGGCGTCCATTTTTTCGACGTGGGAACATCGGGGGGCACGGAGGGCGCGGCCCATGGCGGCTGCTTCATGATCGGCGGCGACCAAGACGCCTTTGCAACCATTGAACCGCTGTTTCAAGGCATCGCAGTCGACAAAGGCTATCTGTATGCCGGCGGTCACGGCAGCGGGCATTTTCTCAAGATGGTCCACAACGGCATCGAGTATGGCATGATGCAATCGATTGCAGAAGGATTTGAGATTTTATCGAAAAGCCAATTTGATTTTAATTACGAAGAGGTTGCGCGGGTCTGGGCGAACGGTTCGGTGATTCGAGGATGGCTGATGGAGCTGACCCAAAACGCGTTTTCCAAGGATCCCAAGCTGGACGGGATTCGTGGAATCATGAAAAGCTCCGGAGAAGGAAAATGGACGGTTCAGACGGCGCTCGACATGGAAATCAGCACGCCTGTCATCGCGTTGTCCCTGTTGATGCGGTACCGGTCCATGGAAGACGATACGTTCCACGGCAAGGTGGTGGCCGCTCTGCGCAATGAATTCGGCGGTCATGAAGTCGTAAGAAATTCGTAAGACCGATTTTCCTGATGGATTCGTTTCATATCGATGTGATAAAATCTAGAAATACTTGTCTATGATGTTTTATCACAGTTATCGAAAAACGGTCTGTATGGGAGAGTTGTTCATGCGTTATCCTGCTGCATGGTTGCAAGGGTTGTCTTTGGGAGAAAGTATGGCTTGCGAATTAAGATTGCAAATTATCGCCGGGAACATTAAGCCGGGCGAAGTCATATCGGAAAATAAGGTGGCCGCGGAATTCGGAACAAGCCGGTCGCCGGTCAGGGAAGCGTTGAAAACGTTATCAAACGAAGGTCTCATTCGCCTGGAAAGAATGGGTGCCGTCGTGAACGGTCTGAGCTCACAGGATGTTGAAGAGCTGTATGACGTCCGGTTTTTGATCGAGAGCTTCGCGCAGCAGCGGTTGGCAGAAGGAAATCATGAGGCGCTGCTCGCCAGTTTGAAACGGAACATCGACAAGATGGAATTGGCGATGAAGCACAGTGATATCGAGGAATTTTCGTATCTGGACTTTTCCTTTCACGAGTCCATCGTTGTGGAGGCCAAGCATGCAAGGATCTTGCATTTGTGGAAAAGCATCCGTCAAATCGTACTGACCGTCATGTACCTTACGACGGCGGAGGTGTTCTCCAAAGGCCAGGACAAACTCAGGTCCGTCATCGATAAGCACCGGTCGATTGTGTCCGGACTCGAATCGAAGGACGTCACCGTCATTCAATCCGTCGTTCAGCAATATTTTGCGGATTCGCATAAAACGCTTCATAGCAGGTTTCCTTAAAAGGGCGCTGCTATGCAGGCTTTTTATTGCCCGTATTTGTCGACAAGTATACATGTATAAATTCATTGTCATGCTATAAATTGGGCATACTCTGGATACCGAACCATGCTCGCATGAATAAGAAGGAGAGCTGCTTATGAATCGTATTTTTGGTCTTGATCACAACCTGACCTTGATTATTTGGGCGTTGCTTGCCATTGTTTTTCTTGTCGTTCTGATCGCCAGATTCAAATGGAATCCTTTTGTGACGCTTTTGATTTCTTCGTTGCTATTGGGCTTTTTGGCCGGCATGAAACCTGAGGATATCATTAAAGCGGTTACAGGCGGGCTTGGCGGTACGCTCGGAACGATTGCGATCGTCATCGGGCTCGGAACGATGCTGGGCAAAATGATGGCGGAGTCCGGAGGCGCCGAGCGGATCGCAACTACGCTGATCGACCGGTTCGGCGAAAAACGGGTACACTGGGCGATGATGGTTGTCGGATTTATTGTGGGGATTCCCGTGTTTTTCGAGGTTGGGGTCATCCTGTTGATTCCTATCGTATTCATCGTGGCGCGCAAGACGAAGATGTCGCTCTTGCAAATCGGCATTCCGCTGCTGGCCGGACTTTCCACCGTGCACGGGCTTGTTCCGCCTCATCCGGCGCCGATGATTGCCATCGCCGCTTATAATGCCGATCTCGGGAAGACGATTCTGTATTCCATTCTGGTCGGACTGCCGACGGCCGTTATTGCCGGCCCTCTGTTCGGCAAATTTATCGGCAAACGCTTGGCGGTAGAGCCGCCGGCCGATCTGGCCGAGCAATTCGCGGCGAAGGATAACCGCGGCCTTCCCGGGTTCGGGATCACGCTGTTCACGATTTTATTGCCCGTTCTTCTTATGCTGATCGGATCGATCGCGACCATCATCGACCCGAAGGCGACGAGCGGCCTCACCCGGTTCAGCATATTTATCGGCCATGAAATTATCGCCCTGCTCATCGCGGTCGTCTTTTCCTTCTTTTCGCTCGGCTTTGCGAGGGGCTTTAAGAAAGAGGACATTTCCCGCTTTGCCAGCGAATGCTTGGCCCCGACCGCGACGATCATTCTGATTATCGGGGCCGGCGGAGCCTTTAAACAAGTATTGATTAACAGCGGAGTAGGCGGAGCTATTGCCGCGATGGCCACTCAGGCGCATGTGAACATTATCTTTTTCGCATGGTTTGTCGCCGCTCTCATCCGAGTTGCGACAGGATCGGCCACGGTTGCCATGACGACGGCCGCGGGCATCGTCGCTCCTGTCCTTGCGCTGAATCCGGGCGTGAATGTGGAGCTTGTCGTGCTGGCTACGGGCGCAGGATCGCTTGTATTGTCCCACGTGAATGACGCGGGCTTTTGGATGGTCAAAGAGTTTTTTAACATGAGCGTATCGCAAACTTTAAAATCATGGACGGCGATGGAGACGATTTTATCCGTGGTGGGACTGATCTTCATTCTTCTCCTTAGCGTCGTGGTTTAAGAAAGAGGGTGATTTCATTGAGCCAGCCTGCCTATATGATTGGCGTTGATATCGGAACGACCAGTACGAAAGCCGTCTTGTTCGAGGAAAACGGGAAAGTCGTCACCAAGGCGGACGAGGAATACCCTTTGTATATGCCTACTTCGTCTATAGCCGAGCAGGACCCGGACCGCATCTTCCGCGCAGTGATCCAAACGTTGAAGCGCGTAATGGCGCAAAGCGCCGCGAGGCCGGAGCAAGTCCTGTTTGTCTCCTTCAGCTCGGCCATGCACAGCGTCATCGTGGTTGATGCCGAAGGCAAGCCGCTAACGCGCTGCATCACTTGGGGGGATAACCGAAGCGCCGCCTGGGCGGAACGCTTGAAGCGGGACATGAACGGGCATGAGATCTATTTACGAACGGGGACGCCCATCCATCCAATGTCGCCGCTTTCCAAGCTGCTATGGCTTCGCCACGATCATCAGGTGCTGTTTCAAAACGCCGGCAAATTCATCTCGATCAAGGAATATGTGTTTGCCAAGCTGTTCGACGAATACGTGGTCGACTATTCCATCGCCTCGGCGACCGGGCTAATGAATTTGCAGAAGCTGGACTGGGACGAGGAAGCGCTGGACGTTGCCGGGGTATCGAGAAATCAATTATCCAGACTTGTCCCGACGACGTATGCGCTGAAAGGAATGAAAGCCGTTTTCGCGGAAGAGACGGGCCTTGCCGGGTCAACCCCGTTTATTGTCGGCGCAAGCGACGGCGTGCTTTCCAACCTTGGTATGAATGCGATCGAGCCCGGAGTTGTGGCGGCGACCATCGGCACCAGCGGCGCGATCCGCACCGTGATTGACCAGCCTTCAACCGATCCGAAGGGGAGAATCTTCTGCTATGCCCTCACGGACAAGCATTGGGTCATCGGCGGAGCGGTCAACAATGGCGGCATGCTGTTCCGGTGGGCGAGAGACGAATTTGCCGCATCGGAAGTTGAAACGGCCAAACGTCTTGGAATCGACGCTTACGACCTGTTGACGAAAATTGTGGAGAAGGTCAGTCCGGGCTCCGACGGCTTGATTTTTCATCCTTATATGACCGGGGAACGCGCTCCTTTATGGAATGCGAATGCGAGAGGCTCCTTTTTCGGTTTGACGATGCATCATCGCAAGGAGCATATGATCCGCGCCGTGCTGGAAGGGGTTATTTTTAATCTGTACACCGTCTTGCTGGCGATGGGGGAGCGGATCGGGCGGCCCAAAAAAATTCATGCTACCGGCGGCTTTGCCCGCTCCTCTCTCTGGCGCCAGATCATGGCGGATATTTTCGACCAGGAAGTGGTCGTCCCCCAAAGCTTCGAAAGCTCTTGTCTCGGAGCCGTCGTGCTTGGCTTATACGCGACGGGGAGGGCGGATTCGCTGCATATCGTTTCCCGGATGGTCGGCGCAACGCATGTGCATAAGCCGATACCGGAGCATGCCGAAATCTACCATGAGCTTCTGCCCATCTACATTAAAATCGCGCGAAACATGGAGGAGGAATACGAGGCGATCGCCCGTTTTCAACAAAAGCGGGAACGTTTCTAGAAAGCTTCAAGCTTCGATCACACAGAAAAAGCTGGGAAATGTGCGCTGTCCTGCAGCGCAGAGCTTGTTGAGAAAGTGGTCTTCTACAAAAAAGAGATGTAAACGGAGGTGGGGTATCCACTGGAGAAGCGATAGCGCCCGCCTTTGTCTTCGGGAAATGTCCGCTACTAAGCGGCTTCAATCAGATTTCCCGAGGACAACAGCGGTCGGAAGTGGATACCCCACCCCTCGTACACCTCTATTATCTCAATTGACCACTTTCTCAACACTCCGAGCGCTGTCCTGCAGCGTAGTTCATTTCCCGGCTTTTTCCTATTTTGTCAAGCCGATGCCTCCGTCAAAGGATAAGCCGGGGCGGAACTGGTGTTCCGGTGTATTCGATTGTGCTATACTATACCAAAACCTGTCTTTTCCGCAATGTCCGACATTTTGGTAGAATAGTAGAGTTACGTGAATCGAAGCGAAATTTGGAGGAGCGACTATGGCTTTTCAATTTGTGCTCGGCCGAGCGGGCAGCGGCAAAACAACTTTTTGCCTGAACGCGATCAAAAAGAAGCTGCTGGAGCAGCCGGAAGGTGCGCCGCTGATCTGGCTCGTGCCGGAGCAGGCCAGCTTTCAGACGGAATATGCGCTTGTGTCCTCCCCGGAGCTCGGAGGCACGCTGCGCGCTCAAGTGCTCAGCTTCCGGCGGCTTGCTTGGCGCGTCATGCAGGAGGTGGGCGGCACCTCGCGCCTGCCGATCGATGAAACAGGCAAAAAACTGCTGCTTCACCGCATTTTACATAAACAAAAAGACCGTCTGCGCCGTTTTCAAGCGTCGGCAGGACAAACGGGCTTTCTGGATAAATTGAACGAACTGTTTTCGGAGTTGAAACGGTACTGTATCAGCCCCGATCAGCTTGAGCAGTTTTATTCGTCGCGCTTAGCTTCCGGCACGCTTCCGGACAAGCTGCACGATTTGCAGCTGCTGTACGGCGAATTCGAGACCGAATTGTCGAAGCTGTACCTGGACGGGGAAGATTATTTGACGCTGCTGGCACGCCAGGTCGGCGAATCGGCGTATTTACGGGGCGCAGAAATATGGGT
This sequence comes from Paenibacillus oleatilyticus, assembly GCF_018998565.1. Taxonomy (GTDB): domain Bacteria; phylum Bacillota; class Bacilli; order Paenibacillales; family NBRC-103111; genus Paenibacillus_G; species Paenibacillus_G oleatilyticus. The sequence continues at coordinate 89,903 of NZ_JAHNZO010000031.1, forward strand.
CGACGGGTTTCACGGGTTTACACCTCAGGAGCTTGCCGTCCTGGAGCAGCTTGCCTTGTACGCCGGGCGGGTTACGATGACGCTCTGCCTGAACCGTCCGTATGCGGGCGGGGAGCAGCCGCACGAGCTGGACTTGTTTCATCCGACCGCCCGGACGATGAAGACGCTGCGGGAACGGCTGGATGCCTTGGAGGTGGAAACCGAAGCCTCGATCGTTCTGCCGTCGTCGCCTCCGGCAAGGTTCCGGGAGGCGCCGTCGCTCGGCTTTTTGGAGGCGCAATGGGAGGAGCGGGTGAAAAAGCCGTTCCGACCCGAGCCGGGGGACAGCCGGCCACCGGCCGTGCGCATATCGGCGGCGGCCAGCCGGAGGGCGGAGGTGGAGGCGCTAGCCCGGGACGTCGTCAAGCTCGTCCGCGACGAAGGGCTTAGATGGCGGGACATCGCCGTGTCGGTCCGCAACATGGAATCGTACGGCGAGCTGATCTCGGGTACGTTTGCCGACTACGGGATCCCGCACTTTTTGGATCATAAGCGGCCGGTTGTGCACCACCCGCTCGTCGAATTGATTCGCTCTGCGCTCGAAACGATCAACCATTATTGGAAATACGAAGCGGTTTTTCGCGCGGTCAAAACCGGATTTTTCCTGCCTTTCGGCGAGGCGAGAGAGCGGGAGGACGGTTTGATCATCGACCGGCATGCGTTGGACCAGCTCGAAAACTATGTGCTGGCGTTCGGCATTCAAGGATACAAATGGATGAATGACTGGACGTATTCGTATCGGACCACGCTCGAACAGGACGAGACGCAGGCGAGCGAGGCGGACGAGGCGTTTCTGCGCAAGCTCAATGCCTGCCGCAGGCTGGTGGCGGAGCCGCTCGGGGCGCTGCAGGAGCGCATGCGCCGGAAAGCGACGGTGCTTCAGCGGGTAGAGGCGCTGTACGGCCTGCTGGAGCAGCTTCGGGTGCCGGAGCGGCTGGAGGCTTGGAGCCAGGCGTCCCTCGCTCGGGGACAAGCGGAGAAAGCTCGGGAGCACGCCCAAGTGTGGGAGCGGGTCGTCGATATGTTCGATCAGCTTGCGGAGCTGATGGGAGACGAGTCGATGACTTCGGAGACGTTCGCGGAGCTGGTGGACACGGGACTCGAAAGCATCAAGCTCGGCCATGTCCCGCCCACCCTCGACCAGGTGCTGGTTGGCAGCATGGACCGGACCCGTTCCGGTCAGGTCAAGCACATGTTCGTGCTTGGCGTGAGCGAAGGGGTTATGCCCGCCAAAATGCCCGAAAGCGGCGTCTTGTCGGAAGCGGAGCGCGAACAGTTGGCCGGAAACGGGCTGCAAACCGCCGAAGGGAGCCGAAGGCGGCTGCTTGACGAATCGTTCTTGATCTACTGCGCGTTTTGCGCGCCTTCGCACGGATTATGGCTAAGCTATCCACTGGCCGACGAGGAAGGAAGGTCGCTTCTGCCTTCGGACGTGATCCGGCAGGTGAAGCGGATGTTCCCGTCGCTGCAGGAGCGGCTGCTGTTGAACGATCCGGCGCCGGACAGCCACGCCGGCGAACAAATGGAGTACGTCGCCCGCCCGGATAAGGCCTTATCCCTGTTGATGGTGCAGCTAAAGCAGTGGATGGGCGGGGCTTCGATGAACGCCGTCTGGTGGTCGGTGTACAACTGGTTCGCCCGCCAACCCGAACACGCCCTGAAGCTGTCGCGGATGGTGCAGGCGCTGCTCTATTCGAACCGGGCGAAGGAATTGAGTGCCGAAACGAGCCGCGAGCTGTACGGGGAAAGCATCCAGACGAGCGTATCGCGGATGGAGCGCTTCGTCGCGTGTCCGTTCTCCCAGTTCGTCTCGCACGGGCTGCGGCTGAAGGAACGCCGTATTTTTCGTTTGGAAGCGCCCGATATCGGGCAGCTGTTTCACGCAGCATTGACCAAGTTTGCGGAGCAGGCGGAGCGCGAAGGGTTCGACTGGGGCGGCTTAACGGCTGCGGAATGCGAGCAGCGGGCGGCGCTAGTCGTCGATGCGCTTGCGCCGAAGCTGCAGGGCGAAATTTTGCTCAGCTCCAAACGGTATTCGTATATTGCACGCAAGCTCAAGCAGGTGATTGGACGGGCGGCGCTGATGCTGGGCGAGCATGCCCGGCGGGGGCAGTTCCGGCCGATCGGGCTGGAGGTCGGCTTCGGAAGCGGACAGCCGATCCCGCCGCTGCTTTACGATTTGGATAACGGCGTGCGCATGGAGCTGCGGGGAAGGATCGACCGGATCGACCGGGCGGATACCGAGCAGGGAACGCTGCTGCGGGTGATCGACTACAAGTCGAGCGCCAAGGCGCTGAATATGACCGAAGTGTATTACGGTTTATCACTGCAAATGCTCACGTATTTGGACGTCATTCTGACGCATGCGCCGATCTGGCTTGGCCACGAAGCACAGCCTGCGGGCGTTTTGTACTTTCATGTACATAATCCGGTGTTGAACGCAAGAAACGGGCTTTCCGCCCAAGAGATCGACAGCGAGTTGAAGAAGCGGTTCAAAATGAGAGGGCTGCTTCGCGCCGACGCGGATACGGTCCGGCTGATGGACGGAGGGCTGGCGGAAGCCGGAGGGCATTCCGACCTGCTGCCGGTGGCGCTCAAGACGGACGGAAGCTTCTATAAAACGTCGTCGGTCGCCTCCGAAGAACAGTGGGACACCGTTCGGCGGTACGTCAAGCGGACGATCCGCGAGATCGGGACGTCGCTGACGGACGGCACCATCGAGATTGCTCCTTACCGGATGGGCCAAGCGACGGCCTGCACGATGTGCGCGTACCGTTCCGTATGCCAATTCGACACGCAGCTCGACGGCAATGCGTACAAGCAGCTTACGCCGATCGGCAAAGACCGGGTATGGGAAATGATGGAGCAAAAGGCTGCTTCCGCTCCCCGCTCCGCAGGAGCGGCTTATCGGCCGCGCGCCGCTGCGAAACGGCAGTCTGCGGAAGAGAGCTGGACAGCGGAGCCGCAGGAAGAGAACGTCCTGGAAGAGCCGGATAACGAGAATGGAGGGAACGAACAATGACGGAAACGATGCCGAAGCCGGAGAACAGCACCTGGACGGACGAACAATGGCAGGCCATCGCCGTCCGCGGCCGTTCCACGCTCGTCGCTGCCGCTGCGGGCTCCGGGAAAACGGCCGTGCTGGTCGAGCGGATTATTCGCCGCATTTCGGACGAGCGCGAGCCGCTCGACGTGGACCGGCTGCTGGTCGCTACGTTCACCAAGGCGGCGGCAGCGGAAATGCGCCACCGGATCAGCGAGGCGCTGGAGAAGGCGCTGGCGGACAATCCGGGTTCAGATCACCTGCGCAAGCAGCTTGCGCTGATGCCGCAGGCGTCGATTACGACGCTGCACTCCTTTTGTATGGAGGTCATTCAACGGCATTACCAGCGGATCGGGCTCGATCCGAACTTTAGAATCGCCAACGAAACGGAAAGCGCGCTGATGCGGCAGGATTTGCTGGAGGAACTGCTGGAGGAGCGGTACGGCGAAGCCGGGGAAGGCGATTTGTTCTGGCGGCTGGCGGATTCGTTCAGCGGGGATAAAAACGACGACGCGCTATTCTCGCTGGTGCAGCGGCTGTATGACGATTCGCGGAGCCATCCGTGGCCGGAGTATTGGCTGAACGAGTGCGTCCGCATGTTCGAGCAGCCCGTCGCTTCTGGCGATAATCCGTGGCTGGCGAGCTTGCTTGCGTATGTCCGCTTGGAGCTGCAGGCTATGGTCTCCAGGCTTCGGGAAGCCGTGCGGATCGGGGAGCAGCCCGGAGGACCGGCGCCGTATTTGACCAATCTGCAAGATGACGTCGCGGTCGTCGGCGAGCTGCTGGAGCTGGCTGAAGCCGGTTCGTGGGAACCGCTGTATCAAGCGTTTCAGGGCGCAGCTTTCGGCAAGCTGAAGGCTTGCCGGGGGGACGGCTTCGACAAAGCGCTTCAGGAGCAAGTGAAGGACATGCGGGGCGAGGTTAAAGACAGGCTGAGCGAGCTGAAGGAAGAACTGTTCGGTCGGACGCCGGAACAGTACGAGGCGGAGCTGCGGACGATGCGGCCGCTTATGGAGGCGCTCATCGGGCTGGTAATTGATTTCGGCGAGCGGTACCGGACGGCCAAAATGAGCAAGCGGCTCGTCGATTTTGCGGACTTGGAGCATTTTTGCCTGAAGATCCTCAGTGCCGATGAATCACTGCCCGAGCGACCCGTTCCTTCCGACGCCGCGCTGGAATACCGGGAGCAGTTCGCCGAGGTGCTGCTGGACGAGTATCAGGATACGAACCGCGTGCAGGAAGCGATTGTCCAACTGATCGCCAAGGACGCGCCGGGCAACCGGTTTATGGTCGGGGACGTAAAACAAAGCATCTACCGGTTTCGCTTGGCGGAGCCAGGCTTGTTTCAGGAAAAGTACAAAAGCTACCGTACCGATGGCGGCGGGCCGGGGCAGCGCATCGATCTGGCGCGCAACTTCCGCAGCCGCCGTCAAGTGGTGGACGGCACGAATTTTATTTTCCGCCAGCTGATGCACGGAGACGTCGGCGAGATCGACTACGACGAGCGGGCAGAGCTTGTTTACGGCGCCGGCTATCCCGAGCCGCCGAACGCAAGCGGCGCATTTGCGGCCGAGCTTGTGCTGATCGACCGGACGCCGCAGGATGCCGGGGCCCCGGGAGAGAACGGCGGTGATTCCCCGGAGGGCTTTGCCGCCGGAACGGATGAGCCCGCGGACGAGGCGGCAGCCGAGGTGCGCGAGCTGGAGACGGTGCAGCTCGAAGCACGGTATATCGCGCGGCAAATCCGCGAGATGATGGGGCTGGACGGCGGAAGGCGCCGGCAGGTATACGACAAATCGGCCAAAGGCATGCGCGACGCCCAGTTCCGGGACATCGTCGTTTTGCTGCGGGCGACCCAGCAGTGGGCGCCCGTCATGATCGAGGAGCTGCGGCAGCAGGGCATTCCCGCCTACGCGGAGCTGAGCACCGGTTATTTTACAGCCGTTGAAGTGCAGATGGTATTGTCGCTGCTTAAAGTTATCGACAACCCCTATCAGGACATTCCGTTGGCCGCCGTGCTGCGTTCTCCGATCGTAGGGCTGGACGCCGAGGAATTGGCGCATATCCGCATATGCCGTCCGCACGGGGCGTATTTCGACGCCGTGAGGGCTTACGTACCGAGAGAGGCTGCGGGTTCCGAACCGGACCGCGGAGACGGGGCTGCAGAAACGTTCGTGGAACACGAAGCCGACGAGGCCTGTGAAAGCGATGGGACGGGGGATGAACTCCAGCGGAACCCGGAAACGCGGCGCAAGCTGCGGATGTTTCTCGATTGGCTCGGACAGTGGCGATTGCAATCGCAGCAAAGCTCGCTGGCCGATTTAATTTGGGACATTTACCGGAAAACCGGCTATTTCGATTTTGTCGGGGCCATGCCCGGCGGTCCTCAAAGGCAGGCCAATTTGCGTGCGCTTTACGACCGGGCGCGGCAATACGAGGAGACGTCGTTTCGCGGGCTGTTCCGGTTTCTGCGTTTTGTCGAGCGGATGCAGGACAGCGGCGGCGACCTGGGAACGGCCCGGGCGCTTGGCGAACAGGAGGACGTCGTCCGCATTATGACGATCCATAAAAGTAAGGGTTTGGAATTTCCCGTCGTTTTCGTCGCCGGGATGGCCAAGGCGTTTAACCGGCGGGATTTGACGGACAGCTTTTTGCTGCACAAGGAGCTTGGGTTCGGACCGAAGCTGATGGAGACGGAAACGAGGGTCAGTTATCCGACCTTGCCGTGGCTGGCGATCCGGCGCAAAATCGAAATGGAAATGCTGGCCGAAGAAATGCGCGTGCTGTATGTGGCGCTGACCCGGGCGCGGGAGAAGCTTATCCTGATCGCGTCGGTCAAAAATTTGCAGAAGCAGCTGGACGCGTGGGGACGGTTTGTCCTGCATGACCGTTTAACGCTGCCGGACGATGCGCTGGCGGGCGCGCGCTGTTATTTGGATTGGATCGGTCCGGCGCTGATCCGGCACCCTGACGCGGAACCGCTTCGGGAAGCGGCCGGTCTGGACTATCGGCCCTGGTCGTTCATGGACGGCGAGCCCTCCGAATGGCAGGTGCGCCTGCTGAGGCCGGAGCTGTTCGCCGGGATAGCCCAGGCTGCTGCGGCGGTGAGCTTTGCCGATACCCGCTGGCAATCGGTGGTCCGGCTGGAGCCGGTCGACGAAACGGAGCGGTGGGAGCACGAAGTGTGGCGGCGCTTGTCCTGGAGCTATCCCCGGGAGGATGCGACGCTGGTGCTGTCCAAAACGTCCGTTACGGAGCTGAAGCGGCATTCGGAACACCGGAAGCTGCTTGAGCTGCTGTCGGACGAGCCGTCTGCGGCATTGTGGCCGGGGGTCGGGACGGAGTCCGGAGAACCTGTTACGGAGGACAGGTCCCGACAGGGAGCGGACGGCGCGGCTTTTCACAAAGTGATTGTCCGAAGACCGCGGTTTATGGAGCGAAGCGGGCCGAATGCGACAGAGCGCGGTACGGTATTTCATACCGTGATGCAGCATATGCCGATGGACCGGCTCCCTTCGGAATCCGACGTCCGCGAGCTGCTGGCCTCTCTGGTGCAGCGAGAGCTGCTGACGGAGGAGCAGTGCGGTCTGGTTGACCCTGCGGTGATCGTGACGTTCTTTGAAAGCGAGCTGGGACGGCGTTTGCTTCACGCCAAGCGGGTGCACCGGGAAACGCCGTTCAGCTTCGGGCTGCCTGCGCGAGACGTCTACGGCCCGGAACGGGGCGGGTTGTCGGACGAGATCGTGATGCTGCAGGGTGTGATCGACTGTCTGATCGACGAAGGCGACGGCCTCGTGCTGGTGGATTTCAAGACGGACAGGTTGAAAGGCGCTTCCCCGCTTCGAGCGGCGGAAAAATACCGGCTGCAGCTTGATTTGTACGCCAGAGCCGTCGAGACGATCTGGAAGCGGCCGGTCACCGGAAAATATATCTTTTTATTCGATGGCGCTCATGTGGTGCAGCTGTGAATGAAGTAAGGATGGAAAAAGACGCACGGTATGAGCGTACGTTGATCATGGAAGCGGAGCAAGATATATAGCTGGTTGAGAAAGTGAGCTTTTGCAAATTTAGAGAAGCATACAGAGGCGGGGTATCCACTGGAGAAGCGATAGCTCTTCGGGAAATATCCGCTAACAAGCGGTTTCCAATCAAAATTTCCCGATGACAACAGCGGTCGGAAGTGGATCCCCGCCCCATCGTAACCTCTATATTCCCGTTTGACCATTTTCTCAACAAGCTCGGCTTGGCTTAAGCCAAGTGCCGCCTCATGGCGACGCGATTAGGGAAGGAAGGAAAAGCTATGCGGATATTGCATACGGCGGATTGGCATTTCGGCCGGACGCTGGAAGGAAGAAGCCGGCTCGCCGAGCAGGAAGCGTTCGTCGACGAGTTGGCCCTTCTCGTGAAGGAGCAGCAGATCGATCTGGTGCTGCTGGCGGGAGACGTTTACGATTCGGTGAATCCTCCGGCCGCCGCCGAGCAGTTGTTTTACGATGCGCTGGCGCGTCTGTCGGATCAAGGACAGCGGCCGGTGTACGTCATTGCGGGCAACCACGATCACCCCGACCGGCTGGCCGCCGCCGACCCGCTGGCGCACAAGCTTGGCGTTACACTGGTCGGTCTGCCGGAAGCGCGAGTGCATACGGTGGACGTCCGGCGCACGGGCGAAACGGCGGTGCTGTTCGCGCTGCCGTATCCGTCCGAGTCGCGGCTGCGCGAGCTGTTGTCGGAGGGTGCTGACGAGACGCTGCTTCGGGCCGTCTATTCCGAGCGGGTGCGGCATATCGTCGCGGAGCAGGCAAAGCATTACCGCGCCGACACGGTCAATTTGCTCATGAGCCATCTCTATGTGCTCGGCGGGCAGGAAACGGAGTCGGAGCGGCCGATTCAAGTCGGAGGCGCTTATACGGTCGACACGTCGGCGCTGGAAGCCGGGGCGCAGTACGTTGCTTTGGGCCATTTGCACCGGCCGCAATTTTTGAAGTCGGAGACGACGACGATTCGTTACAGCGGCTCGCCGCTCGCCTACAGCTTCTCGGAGGTCGGGCAGGCCAAATCGGTTACGGTGCTCGATCTGAAGCCGGGCGCGGCTCCCCAATTGGAGGAGATCTTCCTCTCCAGCGGGCGTCCGCTAGTGGAATGGAAAGCCAAGGGCGGGCTGGCGGAGGTACATCGCTGGCTGGACGAAGGCAAGGATGCCAACGCCTGGATCGATTTAGAGGTTCACTTGCAGGAGACGATGTCGATGGAACAGCTGTACCGGCTGCGGCTGGCCCGGGACGGGTTTATTCATATCCGGCCGGTGTACCCGGATCTGGAGGCGTCGCTGCAGGAAGCCGTATCGGCGACGAAGCTGCCGATGGACGAGCTGTTCCGCCGCTTCTACGAACGGCAGACCGGCGGGGCTCAGCCCGAGCCGGAGCTGACCCGGCTGTTTCTGGAGCTGTTACATACGGAGGAAGACGATCCGGCGGTGTAGCCGGATATTCATAAGGTAGATGTAAAGGGGGCTCGCTCATGCGGCCGATTCATTTGCAAATCGCGGGGCTGCAAAGCTACCGGGAAGCGCAGGACATCGATTTCAGCGCGCTGACCGGTGCGGGCGTTTTCGGCATCTTCGGGCCGACAGGCAGCGGCAAGTCGACGCTGCTCGATGCGATGACGCTGGCCTTGTTCGGGAAGGTGGAACGGGCGCCAGGCGGCACGCAGGCGATCATGAACCAGGCGGAGCAGACGCTATCCGTCTCGTTTACCTTCGAGCTGGGGCATGCGCTCGGTGTCAAGCGCTACCGCGTCGACCGCCAGTTCAAGCGGGGCGGCGACGTCTCGGTGCTCGGCAGTCTATGTCGGCTGATTCAATACCGCGACGACGAAGCGGTCGTGCTGGCCGACAAGGCGGGCGAGGTCAATCAGCGGATTCAGGATATATTGGGCTTGTCGATGGCCGATTTTACCCGGGCGGTCGTGCTGCCGCAAGGAAAGTTTGCGGAGTTTCTGACGCTGACAGGCAAAGACCGGCGCGCGATGCTGCAGCGCTTGTTCCATCTGGAGCCGTACGGCGACCAGCTGAGCGCGAAAACCGCCGCCCGTTTCAAGGAAACGGACGTGGCGATCCGGGCGCTTCAGGCGGAGCAGCAGGGCCTCGGCGACGCCTCGCAAGCGGCGCTGGCGCAGGCCGAGCAGCGGCTCGCGGAAGCGTGCGAAGCCGCCCGCGGGCTGCGCGAGCGGCTCGCCGCTTGCCGTCTCTTTTACACATCTGGCGCTGCCGCCGGTATGTCGTGGTGGGTTCAT
>NZ_JAHNZO010000032.1 GCF_018998565.1 Paenibacillus oleatilyticus
CATCTGGTCGTGGACGGCGTGTCCTGGCGCATTTTGTTCGAGGATTTGGCTACGGGCTATGAACAGGCTTTAAGCGGTCAAGCGATCCGGTTTCCGCACAAAACGGATTCGTTCCGGACGTGGGCCGAGCAACTGTCCCTCCATGCCAATAGTCCGGCGATGCAGCCCGAACGGTCGTACTGGCAGGGGATTGAACAAGCCGGGAATGTCCCGTTGCCTAAAGATTACGAGCAGGGCAAGTCGCTGCTCCAAGACAGCGATGTAGTGACTGTAAGATGGACGGCGCCGGAAACGGAACAGCTCTTGAAGCGGGCGCACCGCGCCTACAATACGGAGATGAACGATCTGCTGCTTGCCGCGCTGGGCATGGCCGTGCGCAAGTGGACCGGGCTGGACCGGGTGCTTGTGAATCTGGAAGGCCACGGGCGGGAAGACATCGTGAAGGATGTCGACATTACGCGCACGGTAGGTTGGTTCACGAGCCAATTTCCGATCGCGCTGGAGACAGGTCAGGACCATACCGTGTCGCAGCAGATCAAGCAGGTCAAGGAAGGGCTTCGCCGCATTCCGAACAAGGGAATCGGCTATGGCATCCTGAGATATTTGTCCGCCCCGCAGGAGGGCGAGCGCTTTGTCCTGGAGCCGGAAATCAGCTTTAACTACTTGGGTCAGTTCGACCAAGACTATGACAGCAATGGAATGAAGCCTTCTCCATACTCCACCGGTTCGGACGTCAGCAGGAATGCGACGATGGATTTTGCGCTGGACATGAACGGCATGGTTACGGAAGGCGCTTTGGAATTGACCATCCGATACGGCACGACCCAGTACCGCCGGGAAACGGTGGAGCGGCTCGGGGCATTGCTTCAGTCAAGCTTGCGGGAAGTGATTGCGCACTGCTTGGGGAAAGAGCGGCCGGAGCTGACGCCAAGCGACGTCCTGCTGAAAGGACTGACCGTGGAAGAGCTCGAACAGCTGGCGGAGCGCACCGGGACGATGGGCGAACTGGAAAATGTGTATACGTTGACCCCGATGCAGAAAGGGATGCTGTTCCACAACCTGATGGACTCCGAATCGGGAGCCTATTTCGAGCAGGTGACGTTCGATCTGCAGGGAAGCTTCGATGTCGGTGCTTTCTCCAAAAGCCTGGACTTGCTGGTGCAACGGCATGAAGCGCTGCGGACCAATTTTATAAGCGGCTGGAAGGACGAGCCGGTACAGATCGTATTCCGCGATCGGGGCTGCGAGCTTCATTACGAAGATGTGAGCGGACTGCCGGAGGCGGAACGCGAGAAATTTGCCGCCGATTTCGCGGCCTTGGACAAGGCCAAAGGATTTGATCTTGCGCAAGATTCGCTGATGCGCGTGGCGATTCTGCGTACCGGAGACCAAGCCCATCATTTCATCTGGAGCCATCATCATATTCTGATGGACGGCTGGTGCATGTTCTCCATGATCAAGGAAGTGTTCGACAGCTACTTTGCGTTCTACGAGCAAAGGCAGCCCGAGCTGGCCCCGGTGACGCCTTTTGCCCAGTATATCGAGTGGCTGGAGAAGCAGGACACGAATGCGGCGTCGAGCTATTGGAGCGATTACTTGGCCGGCTACGATCAGCAGACGCTGCTGCCTCAAGAGAAATCCCGGCATAAGCAGGAAGGCTATGTTCCGATCGAAATGGACTTTGAGCTCAGCAAGGAGTTGAGCGAGCGGATCGAACGGGTGGCCAGACAAAACCAGGTAACGGTCAGTACGCTTGTTCAAACGGTATGGGGCCTCATGCTGCAAACGTACAACAATAGTAAGGATGTCGTGTTCGGCTGCGTCGTGTCGGGCCGTCCGGCGGACATCCCGGGCGTGGAGAGCATGATCGGTCTGTTCATCAATACGATTCCGGTGCGTATTCAAAGCACGGCAGGGGAATCGTTCGCGGATGTGATGCGAAGAACGCAGGAGCAAGCGCTGGCTTCGGGCGCCTACGATACTTATCCGTTGTACGAGATTCAGGCGCTGAGCGAGCAGAAGCGGGAATTGATCAGCCACATCATGGTGTTCGAAAATTATCCGGCCGAGCAGCGGATCGAACAAATGGTCGGCGGGGGCAAAAAAGCGCTGGCCATATCCAACATCCAGGCGCCGGAGCAAACGAACTATGACTTTGACGTGACCGTCATTCCGGACGAACGTATCCTCCTTCGGTTCAGCTACAATGCGTTGACGTTCAACGAAGCGGGCGTCCGGCGAATTTTCGGTCATTTCGCCCGGATGATGGAGCAAGTTGCATCCAATCCGAACATCGGCGTGAACGAGCTGGGGCTGCTCACCGATTCGGAGAGAGAGCAGATTATGGAAGGCTTCAACCCGTTGATGCCTGAGCCTGCGCCGGAGAAGACGTTCCACCGGCTGTTCGAAGAGCAGGCGGCGCGTACTCCGGAAGCGACGGCGGTCGTGTACGAGGACAAGCAGTTGACATACGGGGAGCTGAACGAGCAAGCGAACCGGCTGGCTTACACGCTGCGCGAGGACGGCATCGGCCGGGAATCGATCGTCGGCATTTTAGCCGACCGTTCGGTGGACCTGCTGGTCGGCGTCATGGCGGTCTGGAAAGCGGGAGGCGCGTATGTGCCGCTCGATCCGGAGTATCCGTCGGAGCGCATCCGGTTCATGCTGGAGGACAGCGGGGCTACGGTGCTGCTGACGCAAACCCATCTGCAGGACCAAGCCCAAGCGTGGCTGGCAGAAGATGCGGCGCTGCAAAGGGTGCGCTGCCTCTGCCTCGACGACGAGCAGTCCTATAGCGGTGACGGAGCGAACGGGCCTGACACGAGCGAGCCGCACGATCTGGCGTACGTGATCTACACGTCGGGCACGACGGGACGGCCGAAGGGCGTCATGATCGAGCACCGCAGCCTGGTCAATACGGCAGCGGCTTACCGCCGGGAATACCGATTGGATCAGTTCCCGGTACGGCTGCTGCAGCTGGCGAGCTTCTCCTTCGACGTGTTCGTCGGGGATATGGCGCGGACGCTGTACAACGGCGGAACGATGGTCATTTGCCCGAAGGACGACCGCATCGATCCGGCTCGTCTGTATGGCTGGATTCGCGACCGGCAAATTACGATCTTCGAATCGACGCCTGCGCTGATCGTGCCGTTCATGGAATATGTAGCGGAGCAAGGCTTGGATATGAGCTCGATGGAGCTGCTGATTACAAGCTCGGACAGCTGCAGCGTGACGGACTATCGGCTGCTGCAGGAGCGCTACGGCTCGCAGTTTAGAATTATCAACGCATATGGCGTAACGGAAGCGGCGATCGATTCGAGCTTCTACGACGAGCCGTTGAGCAAGCTGCCGGAAGCGGGGAATGTACCGATCGGCAAGGCGTGGCTGAACGCCCGGTTCTACATTGTGGATGCTCACTTGAACCCGGTACCGGTAGGGGTATTGGGCGAGCTGTGCATCGGGGGCGTGGGCGTAGCCCGGGGGTATTTGAACCGTCCGGAGCTGAACGAGGAGAAGTTTGTCGACAGCCCCTTCGTCCCGGGCGAGCGGCTGTACCGCACGGGCGACCTGGCGCGCTGGATGGAAGACGGCAACGTGGACTTCATCGGCCGGATCGACAACCAGGCGAAAATCCGGGGGTACCGGATCGAGATCGGCGAGGTCGAAACGCAGCTGCTGAAGGTAGACAAAGTACGGGAAGCGGTCGTCGTCATCCGGGAGGACGGCAACGGGCAGAAGGCGCTGTGCGCGTACTACACGGCGGACGAGGAGCTGCAAGCCAGCGGTCTGCGAAGCGCGATGGCGCAGGAGCTGCCGGGGTACATGATTCCGTCGTACTTCATGCAGCTGGAGCGGCTGCCGCTAACACCGAACGGGAAGATCGACCGCAAGGCGCTGCCTGCGCCGGAAGGAGGCGCGAGCGGATCGGAGTATACCGCGCCGCGCACACCGCTGGAAGCGAAGCTGGTTCATATTTGGCAGGAAGTGCTGGGAGCCGCAACCGTCGGCGTGAAGGACAACTTCTTCGATCTCGGAGGACACTCCCTGCGGGCAACGACGCTCGTCAGCAAGATTCACAAGGAGCTGAATGTCGATTTCCCGCTGCGGGATGTGTTTACCTGCTCCACGGTTGAAGACATGGCCCAAGCGATTGCCCGGATGGAAGAAGGATCGTATTCGTCCATACCGGTGATTGAGGAAAGAGACTATTATCCGTTGTCGTCCGCGCAGAAACGGCTCTTCATCCTGAATCAGCTGGAAGGGGCGGAGTTAAGCTATAACATGCCGGGAGCGATGCTGCTCGAAGGGGTGTTGGATCGGCAGCGGTTCGAAGAGGCGTTCCGCGGGCTGATCGCGCGTCACGAGACGCTGCGCACCGGTTTTGAAATGGCGAACGGCGAAGCGGTGCAGCGGGTTTACCCGCAAGCGGATTTTGCCGTGGAGCATGTGCAGGCGAGCGAAGAGGAAGCGGGAGAGGTCGTACGGCAATTCGTCCGCGCATTCGATCTGGCGAAGCCGCCGCTACTGCGGGTAGGGCTGGTTGAGCTGGCGGAAGAACGGCATATCCTGATGTTCGACATGCATCACATCGTTTCCGACGGCGTCTCGATGGACGTCCTTATCGAAGAGTTTGTCCGCTTGTACAGTGGTGAAGAGCTGGAGCCGCTGCGGATTCAGTATAAGGATTATGCGGCATGGCAGCAGTCCGAAGCGCAGCAGGAGCAGCTGAAGCGTCAGGAAGCGTACTGGCTGGACCAGTTCCAAGGGGAACTGCCGGTGCTGGAAATGCCGACGGATTATGCGCGTCCGGCAATGCAGAGCTACGAAGGGCATGCGCTTCAATTTTTCATAGATGAGCAGAAGAGCGAAGGCCTGAAGCGGCTAGCGGCCGAAAACGGAGCGACGTTGTACATGGTGCTGCTCGCGGCGTATACGATCCTGCTGCACAAATATACGGGTCAGCAGGACCTCATTGTAGGGACGCCGATTGCGGGAAGAAACCATGGAGATGTACAGCCGCTGATCGGGATGTTCGTCAATACGCTGGTGATCCGCAGCTATCCTTCCGGGGAGAAGACGTTCCTGGACTACTTGAAAGAGGTCAAGGAAACGACCTTGGGCGCCTACGAGCACCAGAACTATCCGTTTGAAGAGCTGGTCGACAAAGTGCAGGTTGCCCGCGATTTAAGCCGCAATCCGCTCTTTGACACGATGTTTACTCTGCAAAACACGGAAAACAAGGAAATCCGGCTTCCGGGGCTTCAGCTGACTCCATATCCGAGCGAGGAGATCGTATCCAAATTTGATCTGAGCTTGGACGTGACGGAAATCGGCGGCGGTCTGGAATACATCCTTGAGTATGCGACCGCCTTGTATAAAAGGGAGAAGGTAGAGCGGCTGGCGGAGCACTTCGAACAATTGCTCGAAGCGATCGTGAACGATCCGGGGGCGAAAATTGCGGCGCTTGGCCTGCTGACTGCGGAAGAGAAAGAACAAATTCAGCATGCGTTCAACCCGGCGATACCTGAATTGCCGCCGGAGAAGACGTTCCACCGGCTGTTCGAGGAGCAGGCAGCACGCACCCCGGAAGCGACGGCGGTCGTGTACGAGGACAAGCAGTTGACGTACGGGGAGCTGAACGAGCAAGCGAACCGGCTGGCTTACACGCTGCGCGAGGGCGGCATCGGCCGAGAATCGATCGTCGGCATTTTAGTCGATCGTTCGGTGGACCTGCTGGTCGGCGTCATGGCGGTCTGGAAGGCGGGAGGCGCGTATGTGCCGCTCGATCCGGAGTATCCGTCGGAGCGCATCCGGTTCATGCTGGAGGACAGCGGAGCTACAGTGCTGTTGACGCAAACCCATCTGCAGGACCAAGCCCACGCGTGGCTGGCGGAAGATGCGGCGCTGCAAAGCGTGCGCTGCCTCTGCCTCGACGACGAGAAGTCGTACAGCGGTGACGGAGCGAACGGGCCTGACACAAGCGAGCCGCACGATCTGGCGTACGTGATCTACACGTCGGGCACGACGGGACGGCCGAAAGGGGTCATGATCGAACACCGCAGTCTGGTCAATACGGCAGCGGCTTACCGCCGGGAGTACCGATTGGATCAGTTCCCGGTGCGGCTGCTGCAGTTGGCGAGCTTCTCCTTCGACGTGTTCGTCGGGGATATTGCCCGGACGCTGTACAATGGCGGAACGATGGTCATTTGCCCGAAGGACGACCGCATTGATCCGACCCGTCTGTATGGCTGGATTCGCGACCGGCAGATTACGGTCTTCGAATCGACGCCTGCGCTGATCGTGCCGTTCATGGAATATGTAGCGGAGCAAGGCTTGGATATGAGCTCGATGGAGCTGCTGATTACAAGCTCGGACAGCTGCAGCGTGACGGATTATCGGCTGCTGCAGGAGCGTTACGGCTCGCAGTTTAGAATCATCAACGCGTACGGGGTAACCGAAGCGGCGATCGATTCGAGCTTCTACGACGAGCCGTTGAGCAAGCTGCCGGAAGCGGGGAACGTGCCGATCGGCAAGGCGTGGCTGAACGCCCGGTTCTACATTGCGGATGCTCACTTGAATCCGGTGCCGGTAGGGGTATTGGGCGAGCTGTGCATCGGCGGCGTCGGCGTGGCCCGGGGGTATTTGAACCGGCCGGAGCTGAACGAAGAGAAGTTCGTCGACAGCCCGTTCGTCCCGGGCGAGCGGCTGTACCGCACGGGCGACCTGGCGCGCTGGATGGAAGACGGCAACGTGGACTTCATCGGCCGGATCGACAACCAGGCGAAAATCCGGGGGTACCGGATCGAAATCGGCGAGGTCGAAACGCAGCTGCTGAAAGTGGACAAGGTACGGGAAGCGGTCGTGGTCATCCGGGAGGACGGCAACGGACAGAAGGCGCTGTGCGCGTACTACACGGCGGACGAGGAGCTGCAAGCCAGCGGTCTGCGAAGCGCGATGTCGCAGGAGCTGCCGGGGTATATGATTCCGTCGTACTTCGTGCAGTTGGAGCAGTTGCCGCTGACGCCGAACGGGAAGATCGACCGCAAGGCGCTCCCTGCGCCGGAAGGAGGCGCTGGCGGATCGGAGTATACCGCGCCGCGCACCCCGCTGGAAGCGAAGCTGGTCCGTATATGGCAGGAAGTGCTGGCAGTTACAACCGTCGGCGTGAAGGACAACTTCTTCGATCTCGGAGGACACTCCCTGCGCGCAACGACGCTTGTCAGCAAGATTCACAAGGAATTGAACGTCGATCTGCCGCTGCGCGACGTGTTCCGCTACGCTACGGTTGAAGAGATGGCCCAGGCGATTGCCGGAATGGAGCAACAGGAGCACGTATCCATTCCGATGCTTGAAGAACGCGATTATTACATGCTGTCCTCCGTCCAAAAACGGCTCTTCATCCAGCAACAAATGGAAGGGGCGGAGCTGAGCTACAATATGTCGGGCATGATGGTGCTCTCGGGGGCGTTGGACAGGGAACGGTTCGAAGAGGCGTTCCGCGGGCTGATTGCACGCCATGAAACGCTGCGTACCGGCTTTGAGATGGTGAACGGCGAACCGATGCAGCGGGTCTACCCGGAAGTGGATTTTGCGCTGGAGTATATGCAAGCGAGCGAAGAGGAAGCGGAAGAGGTGGCCGGACGATTTGTCCGCGTCTTTGATCTGGAGCGTCCTCCGCTGCTGCGGGTCGGTTTGATCGAAGTGACAAGGGAACGCCACATCTTGATGTTTGATATCCACCACATCATTTCCGACGGCGTGTCCACGGGAATTTTAATTGAAGAGCTGCTCCGTTTGTACAACGGAGAGGAACTGCCTCCTCTGCGCATTCAATACAAGGACTTCGCCGCATGGCAGCAGTCCGAAGCGCAGCGCGCACGGATGAAGCAGCAAGAAGCCTATTGGTTGAACCTGTTGGATGGCGAGCTTCCTACGTTGGAGCTGCCGACCGATTTTGCCAGACCGGCCGTTCGCAGCTATGAGGGAGACGCGCTCGAATTCATTATTGACAAGCAAAGAAGCGTGGGTCTGCAGCGAATTGCGGAGGATACCGGATCGACGATTTATATGGTGCTGCTGGCGATTTACTCGATCTTGCTGCATAAGTACTCGGGACAGGAAGATATCATCGTAGGTACGCCGATTTCAGGCAGAACCCACGCCGATATGGAACCGCTGATCGGGATGTTCGTCAACACGCTGGCCATCCGCAATTATCCGGCTGGGGAGAAGGCGTTCGCGTCTTACCTTGAGGAAATCAAGGAAACGATGCTGGGAGCTTACGAAAATCAAGACTATCCGTTCGAAGAGCTGGTGGAAAAAGTAAGAGTGACCCGAGACTTAAGCCGTCATCCGTTATTTGACGCAGTGTTTGTGATGGAAACCAAGGAAGAGCGGGTTAATCGCTTCGGTGAGCTGAGCATCGAACCCTTTATTCAAACGGAAACGGTGGCCAAATTCGATTTGACCCTGGAGCTGACGTTGGAAGACGAAGACATACACGGTCGTTTTGAATATTGCACCAAGCTGTTTGCCCGAAATATGATTGACAATTACGCTCAGGATTTACTGGAAATCATCTCCCAAATTTGCGAGCAGCCTGATATCCTGCTGAAAGACATTTCATTAAGCGGTCATTCGGAGCAAGGAGAGGACTTGGTAGAAGCAATCGATTTTGTATTCTGACACGGACCGGCCGGAGTGTATGTTAGCAGTCCATCGCATACACTCCGCCGGATTCGCTTTTACCGAATAGAGAGGAGAGAAGCAGGTGGCTTTTGAAAAGGAATCCCTATTTTGGAACGAAACATTCGGGGGGGAAGATTACACGCTAACGCTGCTGCCTTATAGCAAAACCCCGGTCCATTCTACGCCTGACATCCAGTCGGTTTCCGGCTCTTTGTCGGCTGACGTGGCGCAGCGAATCCTAAAGATGAGCAAGGGCTCCCCTTTGGCCGCATACATGATTTTATTGGCAGGAGTCCAGTCCTTGCTGTATAAATATACCAACGAAAAAAATATATTGCTGGGCATGCCGGTCGTCAAGAAACCGAACGAGTCGCGGCGGCCTATTAACCATGTGGTCATTCTTAAGAATACGATGGATACCGAGACTACCTTTAAATCTCTGTTAAACGAATTGAAATCGTCTGTCACGGGGGCGATCCAGCATCAGAATATACCGTTCCTCAAAATGACGGAAAAGCTCCAACTGCAGTATGCGGACGGGGTTCCTATCGTGAACACGCTTGTTTCATTGAACGAGCTGCATACCGTGGATATCGGCCACAACGTGGCATATGATTGTTTGTTTCAATTCGGACTGGAACACGATTCGATTCATTACCGATTGATATATAACGAACATCTGTATAGTGCCGAGTTTATGGACCGGGCCGTCAACCATTTGGACCATTTGTTCTCCACTTTGTTATCCCAGCCTGAGCTCGAGCTCCGGAAAGCGGACATGTTGACGGAGTCTGAGAAGCATCAGCTTCATGCTTTCAACGATACGGACTCGGACTATGAACGGGAGAAGACGATCCATCGGTTATTCGAGGAGCAGGCGGAGCGCACCCCGGATCATGTGGCCGTGGTGTTCGGAAACGAGCGGTTAACGTACCGGGAGTTAAACGAGCGGGCGAACCGTTTGGCACGGACGCTTAGAGCCGAGGGCGTAGTAAAAGACAAGTTCGTTGGCATCATGACCGAGCGTTCGCTTGAAATGGTCGTGGGCATTTTCGGCACGTTAAAAGCCGGGGGCGCGTATGTGCCGATCGATCCGGAGTATCCGGAGGAGCGCATCAGCTATCTGCTGGAAGATTCGGGAGCGCAGCTGTTGTTGACGCAGCGCCGTTTGCAGGATAAAGTGCCGTTTGCCGGGAAAGTGATTGCGCTGGACGACGAAGGAGCCTACGGCGCGGACGGCTCGAATCTGGAGCCGGTCACCGGACCGGACGATCTCGCCTATGTGATCTACACGTCCGGAACGACGGGCAAGCCCAAAGGGGTTATGGTGGAGCATCACGGGCTGAGCAGCTTGAAGATGATGTTTAAGGAAACATTGCAAATGACCGAGCAGGACAGAGTGATCCAGTTCGCCAGCTTGTCATTCGATGCCTCGTGCTGGGAAATGTTCCAAACGTTATTCTTCGGCGCCGCTTTATATATTCCGACCGCCGAGACGATTCTGGATCAACATTTATTTGAAAGCTTTATGAACGACCATGGCATTACGACGGCTACTTTGCCGCCGACGTATGCGGCCTACTTGACTCCGGAGCGTATGCCGAGCTTGAGAAGGTTGATCTCCGCCGGCTCCGCAGCCTCCTTGGAGCTTGTTCAGCAGTGGAAAGACAGTGTGAAGTATTTCAACGCGTACGGTCCGACCGAGGATTCGATTTGCACGTCCATCTGGACAGCTTCCAAGAACGAGAACATCGCTTTGGTTTCCATCGGCCGTCCTGTTCATAATCATAAGATCTATATTGTAGATTCGCATCATCAATTGCTGCCTGTGGGTGTGGCCGGGGAATTGTGCATCGGGGGCGTGGGATTAGCCCGCGGGTACTTGAACCGTCCGGAGCTGACAGCGGAGAAATTCACGGACAATCCGTTCGCGCCGGGCGAGCGTATGTACAAGACAGGCGACTTGGCAAGATGGCTGCCTGACGGCAATATCGAATATTTGGGCCGCATCGACCATCAAGTGAAAATTCGCGGTTACCGGATCGAGGTCGGCGAGATTGAAGAGCAGCTTTTGAAGCTCCCGTCCGTTCAGGAAGCGATCGTTATGGCCCGTGAGGATGCCGCCGGACAGTATCAGCTGTGCGCTTATTTTGTGGCGGAGTCGCCGCTGGCGGTCGGCGAGCTGAGAGGAGCCCTATCGCAGAACCTGCCGGGCTATATGATCCCGGCGCACTTCGTGCAGCTTCCGCGGATGCCGCTTACGCCGAATGGGAAGATCGACCGCAAGGCGCTGCCTGCTCCGGAAGGCAATGCGCTTGGAGGTCGGGAATATGTAGCGCCCCGCTCCGAGACGGAGAAAGCTCTTGCTGCCGTATGGCAGTCGGTGCTCAGTGCCGAGCGAGTCGGGGTGACGGATCATTTCTTCGAGCTTGGCGGCGATTCCATCAAGTCGATTCAGGTGTCGTCCCGGCTGCATCAAGCCGGATACAAGCTGGAGATCAAGGATTTGTTTAAATATCCGACCATTGCTCAGCTCAGTCTGCACGTCCAACCGATTGCCCGCACGGTGAATCAGGGCGAGGTGACCGGTGAGGTCGTGTTGACTCCGATCCAACGCTGGTTCTTCGAACAGCAATTCGCCGACCCGCATCACTTCAATCAATCCGTCATGCTGTACCGGAAGCAAGGGTTCGACGAAGCGGCAATTCACAAGGTGCTGCAGAAGATTACGGAGCATCACGATGCGCTGCGGATGGTGTTCCGCAAGGTGGAAAACGGCTATGTAGCATGGAACCGGGGAATCGGGGAAGGCGAGTTATATAGCCTTGAGGTGATTGACTTCAAGGACTTGCCGGCGTGCGGCCAAGCGGTCGAAGCCAAAGCGAATGAGATCCAGAGCAGCTTCGATCTGGAGAAGGGGCCTCTTGTGAAAGCAGGCTTGTTCCAATGTGCGGACGGCGATCATTTGCTCATCGCGGTTCACCATGCCGTTGTGGACGGCGTATCGTGGCGGATTTTGATGGAAGATATCGCGCTCGGTTACGAGCAAGCCGAGAAGGGAGAAGAAATTCGTTTTCCGGCGAAGACGGATGCTTACCGCACATGGTCCGAACAGCTGGCAGCCTATGCGCAAGGTCCGGTCATGGAGAACGAGCGGGCCTATTGGCAGCGTATCGCGCAAACGCCGATGCTGCCGCTGCCGAAAGATATGCAAGCGGACGAATCCCTGCAGCTCGACAGCGAAACGATGGTCGTACAGTTAAGCCAGAGGGAAACGGAGCAGTTATTGAAGCGGGTTCACCGGGCGTATAATACCGAGATGAACGACATCCTGTTAACGGCGCTGGGGATGGCTGTGCAGAAATGGAGCGGCTACGACCGCGTGCTGGTAAATTTGGAAGGCCACGGACGGGAGTCTATCCTGACCGATATCGACATCACGCGCACGGTCGGGTGGTTTACGAGCAAGTACCCTGTGGTACTTGAGCCTGAGCGCGACAAAGAATTATCGTACCAAATCAAGAAGGTCAAAGAGCACCTGCGCCAAATCCCGAACAAAGGGATCGGATACGGCGTATGCCGATATATGTCCGGGAATGCAGACGATTCCGACTGGGGCGCCGAACCGGAAATCAACTTTAACTATTTGGGGCAGTTTGATCAGGATTTGGAAAATAACGACATGGGAATATCGCCTTATTCCAGCGGCATGCAGGCGAGCGACCGGCAAGCGCGCAGCTTCGTGCTGGACATGAACGGCATGGTGCTGGACGGCTCGCTATCGCTTGAATTGAGCTACAGCCGGAAGGAATACCACAGAGAGACGATGGAGCAATTGGCCTTATGGCTGCAGGAAAGCCTGCAGGAACTCATTGCCCATTGCGCGGCGATAGAGCATCCGGAATTGACGCCGAGCGACGTTCAGTACAAGGGATTAAGCGTGACCGATCTGGAGCAAATTGTGGAACAGACACGGCTTATCGGGGAGATCGAGAACATCTATACGCTCACGCCGATGCAGAAAGGGATGTGGTTCCACAGCGCGATGGATCGGCAGGCGGGCGCGTATTTCGAACAAGCGCGGTTTACGCTGCTGGGGGCGCTCGATGTCGATTTATTTTCCAAAAGCTGGGCGGAGTTGGCTGCGCGTCATATGGTCTTGCGGACAAACTTCTACAGTGGCTGGAAGGGGGAACCGCTGCAAATCGTGTACCGGAACAAGCCGGTCGGATTCGAATATGAAGATTTGCGTCATTTGCCGCTGGACGAGCGGGCGGCGTATACGGAGAAGAAGGCGAAAGAAGACAAGCTTCGGGGATTCGATTTGGAGCGCGATGCGCTGGTTCGGGTAACGGTGATGCGTACGGAAAACGAAAAGTACCGCGTGCTCTGGAGTTTCCAGCATATTTTGATGGACGGCTGGTGCTTGCCGCAGCTTACGCAAGAATTGTTCGAGACGTACACTGCCTATCTCCGGAACAAGCATCCTGAACGGACAACGGTACCGGCATACAGCCAATATATCGAGTGGCTGGAGAAGCAGGACGACGATGCGGCAGGACGCTACTGGTCCGAGTACTTGTCCGGGTATGAAGGTCAGACGGCCCTGCCCTTAAGGAAGACGGATTTGCCGAACGGAGAGTATGTTGCGGACCATGTCGTTTGCGAATTGGGCAAGAGCTTGACCGAGCGGATGGACCGGGTGGCGAAGCAGCATCAGGTTACGATGAACACCTTGCTGCAGGCGGCGTGGGGCATTATTTTGCAGAAGTATAACGGAACCGGAGATGTGGTATTCGGCAGCGTCGTATCGGGAAGACCTGCGGAAATTTCCGGGATTGAAGAAATGATCGGGTTGTTTATTAACACGATACCGGTTCGCGTCGCTTGCGAAGCGGCAACGAGCTTTGCCGACGTCATGGAAAGATTGCAGGTGCAGGCGCTGGAATCCGGCCGTTACGACTATTATCCGCTGTATGAGATTCAGGCCCGGAGCGCACAGAAGCAGGACCTGATCAACCACATTATCGCGTTCGAGAACTATCCGATGGACGAGCAGATGGAGCAAGCGGGAGGCGCCGACAGCGGCGGTCTGGCGATCGCGGATGTGGACATGGCGGAGCAGACGAACTATGACTTCAACGTGACAGTCGTTCCCGGAGAAGCAATGGAGATTCGTTTTGACTACAATGCCAACGTGTTTGATCGGGCGACCATACAGCGGTTGAAGGGGCACCTGGTTTATGTGCTCGAACAAATCGTGGCGAATCCCCGAATTGCTGTGGAAGACCTGGAGCTGGCGACGGCCGAAGAAAGAACCGAGATCATCGAACGGTTCAATGCTACGACGACCGAGTTTCCGCGGGAGAAGACGCTCCATCAGCTGTTCGAAGAACAGGCGGAACGGATTCCGGATGCGGTGGCGGTTGTGTTTGAGCATACGCAATGGACTTACCGCGAGCTGAACGAACAGGTGAACCGGCTGGCACGGACGCTGAGGGCAAGCGGAGTGGACAAGGAACGCGTGGTAGGCATTATGGCGGAGCGCTCCTTGGAAATGATAGTGGGCATCCTGGCTGTTCTAAAAGCCGGTGGAGCTTATGTGCCGATTGATGCGGAGTATCCGGAGGAGCGTATCCGGTACATGATCGAGGATTCGGGAGCGCAAGTGCTGCTGGTACAGCGCCATTTGCAGGAACGGGTCCCCGTTCAAAGACTTATGGTCATTCTGGATGACGAGGCGTCTTATCACGCCGACGGATCGAATGTGACGCGGAACAACGGGGCGACCGATTTGGCGTGCGTGATTTACACGTCGGGAACGACCGGCAAGCCGAAAGGGAATTTAGTGACGCACCGCAATATCGTCCGGATCGTGCGGAATACCAATTACATTGACATTACCGATCAGGACCGGGTATTACAAATGTCCAGCTATTCGTTCGACGGAGCGATCTTCGATATTTTCGGAGCGTTAACCAACGGAGCGAGGCTTGTCCTGATCCCGCGGGAGACGATGCTGGAAATCGGGAAGCTGGCGGAATTGATCGAACGGCAGCAAATCTCGGTCGCGTTGATTACAACGGCTTTCTTCAACGTTCTCGTTGACGTCAATGTAAATTGCTTGCGTCACATTCGGGCCGTTTTATTCGGAGGAGAGCGCGTTTCGGTCAGCCATGTCCGGAGAGCTCTTCAGCATATCGGACCCGGAAAAATCATCCATGCTTACGGCCCGTCGGAGAGCACGGTCTATACGACCTATTACATGGTGAACGAAGTCGAGGAGGATGCCGTCAACGTCCCGATCGGATGGCCGATCAGCAACACGGCGACCTATATCGTAGACGGCAAAAACAAGCTGCAGCCGATCGGAGTAGCCGGAGAGCTTTGCGTCGCCGGAGAGGGATTGGTCCGTGGCTACTTGAACCGTCCGGAGTTGACGGCGGAGAAGTTCGTGGACAACCCCTTCGTGCCGGGGGAACGGATGTACCGGACAGGGGATTTGGCAAGATGGCTGCCGGATGGAACGATCGAATATGTCGGGCGGATTGACGATCAGGTGAAAATCCGCGGTTTCCGGATCGAGCTTGGCGAGGTGGAATCGCATCTGTTGAAGGTGGAGGCTGTCCAAAAAGCGACGGTCGTTGTCCGGGAAACCGCCAGCGGCGAAAAGCAGTTGTGCGCCTACTTTGTGGCGGACAGAGAGCTTCAAGCGCGTGAAGTGCGAAACGCGCTTTCCCAAGAGCTGCCGGCCTACATGATTCCGTCGTACTTTGTACAACTGGAGCAGATGCCGCTAACGACAAATGGAAAGGTCGACCGAAGAGCGCTGCCTGCGCCGGAGGAAAGCTTGCATACAGGAGCGGAGCATACCGCGCCAAGGACGCCGTTGGAAGCAGAATTATCCGATATATGGAAAAGCGTTCTTGGACTTGAGAAAGTTGGCGTGACGGATAACTTCTTCGATCTCGGGGGTCATTCCCTGCGCGCAACGACGCTTGTCAGCAAGGTGCATAAGGAGCTGAATGTCGATTTCCCGCTGCGTGACGTGTTCCGCTACCCGACGATTGAAGAGATGGCCCAAGCGATTGCCCGGATGGAAGAAGGGGCGTTTTCGGCCATACCGGTGGCGGAGGAAAGAGAGTACTACCCGCTATCGTCTGCACAGAAGCGGCTCTTCATCCTGCAACAGCTGGAAGGGGTGGAGCAAAGCTACAACATGCCGGGAGCGATGCTGCTGGAAGGGGCGCTGGACCGGAAACGGTTCGAGGAGGCGTTCCGCAGGTTGATCGCGCGTCACGAGACGCTGCGCACCGGCTTTGAGATGGTGAACGGCGAAGCGGTGCAGCGGATTTACCCGTCCGTGGATTTTGCCGTGGAGTATGTGCAAGCGAGCGGGGAAGCCGTTGAAGAAGCGGTACAGAACTTTGTCCGTACGTTCGATCTGGCGAAGCCGCCGCTGCTGCGGGTAGGTCTGGTCGAGCTGTCGGAAGAGCGCCATGTCCTGATGTTCGACATGCATCACATTATCTCGGACGGCGTGTCGATGGATGTTCTGGTTGAGGAGTTTGTCCGCTTGTACGGCAGAAAAGAGCTGGAGCCGCTGCGCATTCAGTATAAGGATTATGCAGCATGGCAGCAGTCCGAAGCGCAGCAGGAGCAATTGAAGCGGCAGGAAGCGTACTGGCTGGATCAGTTCCAAGGCGAGCTGCCGGTGCTGGAAATGCCGACGGATTATGCCCGTCCGGCCGTGCAGAGCTACGAAGGGGATACGCTTCAGTTTTTCATAGATGCGCAGAAGAGCGAAAGCTTGAAACGGCTTGCGGCCGAAAGCGGAGCGACGCTGTACATGGTGCTGCTTGCGGCATATACGATTGTGCTGCATAAATATACGGGTCAGCAAGACGTAGTTGTAGGTACGACGATTGCGGGAAGAAATCATGGCGATGTGCAGCCGTTGATCGGCATGTTCGTCAATACGCTGGCCATCCGCAGCTATCCGGCCGGAGAGAAAACGTTCCTGGCCTACTTGGAAGAGGTCAAGGAAACGACCTTGGGCGCGTACGAGCACCAGAACTATCCGTTCGAAGAACTGGTGGAGAAAGTGCAGGTTGCCCGCGATTTAAGCCGCAATCCGCTCTTTGACACGATGTTTTCTCTGCAAAATACGGAAAGCAAGGAATTCGAGCTTGAAGGGCTCAGGCTGGCTCCGTATCCGAGCGATTACGGGATGGCGAAGTTTGATTTGAGCCTGGATATGTCGGAGGAAGACGGCGGCCTGGAATGCAGCCTCGAATATGCAACCGCCTTGTATAAGAGGGGGACAATCGAACGGCTGGCCAACCATTTCGAACAGCTGCTCGAAGCGATTGTAAGCGACCCGAGCGCAAAAATTGCGATGCTGGATCTGTTGGCTGCGGAAGAGAAGGAGCAAATTCAGCATGCGTTCAACCCGTTGATGCCTGAGCTTGCGCCGGAGAAGACGTTCCACCGGCTGTTCGCAGAGCAGGCGGCGCGCACTTCGGAAGCGACGGCGGTCGTGTACGAGGACAAGCAGTTGACGTACGGGGAGCTGAACGAGCAAGCGAACCGGCTGGCTTGCACGCTGCGCGAGGGCGGCATCGGCCGGGAGTCGATCGTCGGCATTCTGGCCGACCGCTCGGTGGACCTGCTGGTCGGCGTCATGGCGGTCTGGAAAGCGGGAGGCGCGTATGTGCCGCTCGATCCGGAGTATCCGTCGGAACGCATCCGGTTCATGCTGGAGGACAGCGGAGCGGCGATGCTGCTGACGCAGACCCATTTGCAGGACCAAGCTCAAGCGTGGCTGGCGGAAGATGCGGCGCTGCAAAGCGTGCGCTGCCTCTGCCTCGACGACGAGCGGTCGTATACCGGCGACGGAGCGAACGGGCCTGATACGAGCGAGCCGCATGATCTGGCGTACGTGATCTACACGTCGGGCACGACGGGACGGCCGAAAGGGGTCATGATCGAACACCGCAGCCTGGTCAATACGGCAGCGGCTTACCGCCGGGAATATCGGCTGGATCAGTTCCCGGTACGGCTGCTGCAGCTGGCGAGCTTCTCCTTCGACGTGTTCGTCGGGGATATCGCGCGGACGCTGTACAATGGCGGAACGATGGTCATTTGCCCGAAGGACGACCGCATCGATCCGACTCGTCTATACGGCTGGATTCGCGACCGGCAAATTACGGTCTTCGAATCGACGCCTGCGCTGATCGTGCCGTTCATGGAATATGTAGCGGAGCAAGGCTTGGATATGAGCTCGATGGAGCTGCTGATCACAAGCTCGGACAGCTGCAGTGTGACGGACTATCGGCTGTTACAGGAGCGCTACGGCTCGCGGTTTAGAATTATCAACGCATATGGCGTAACGGAAGCGGCGATCGATTCGAGCTTCTACGATGAGCCACTGGAGAAGCTGCCGGAGGCGGGGAATGTACCGATCGGCAAGGCGTGGCTGAACGCCCGGTTCTACATTGTGGATGCTCACTTGAATCCGGTACCGGTAGGGGTATTGGGCGAGCTGTGCATTGGCGGCGTGGGCGTGGCCCGGGGGTATTTGAACCGACCGGAGCTAAACGAAGAGAAGTTCGTCGACAGCCCGTTCGTCCCGGGAGAGCGGCTGTACCGCACGGGCGACCTGGCGCGCTGGATGGAAGACGGCAACGTGGACTTCATCGGCCGGATCGACAATCAGGCGAAAATCCGCGGGTACCGGATCGAGATCGGCGAGGTCGAAACGCAGCTGCTGAAGGTGGACAAAGTACGGGAAGCGGTCGTTGTCATCCGGGAGGACGGCAACGGACAGAAGGCGCTGTGCGCGTACTACACGGCGGACGAGGAGCTGCAAGCAGGCGGTCTGCGAAGCGCGATGTCGCAGGAGCTGCCGGGGTATATGATTCCGTCGTACTTCGTGCAGCTGGAACGGCTGCCGCTGACGCCGAACGGGAAGATCGACCGCAAGGCGCTGCCGGCACCGGAAGGAGGCGCTGGCGGATCGGAGTATACCGCGCCGCGTACCCCGATGGAAGCGAAGCTGGTCCGTATCTGGCAGGAAGTGCTGGCAGTTACAACCGTCGGCGTGAAGGACAACTTCTTCGATCTGGGAGGACACTCCCTGCGCGCAACGACGCTTGTCAGCAAGATTCACAAGGAGCTGAACGTGGATCTGCCGCTGCGCGACGTGTTCCGCTACGCTACGGTTGAAGAGATGGCCCAGGCGATTGCCCGGATGGAAGAGGGGGCGTTTTCGGCCATACCGGTGGCGGAGGAGAGGGAACACTACCCGCTATCTTCCGCGCAGAAGCGGCTCTTCATCCTGCACCAGCTGGAAGGGGCGGAACAAAGCTACAATATGCCGGGGGCGATGCTGCTCGAAGGAGCGCTGGACCGGACACGGTTCGAAGAGGCGTTCCGCGGGTTGATCGCGCGTCATGAGACGCTGCGCACCGGTTTTGAAATGGTGAATGGCGAAGCGGTGCAGCGGATTTACCCGCAAGTGGATTTTGCCGTGGAGTATGTGCAAGCGAGCGAGGAAGCCGCCGGCGAAGCGGTACAGAACTTCGTCCGTACGTTCGATCTGGCGAAACCGCCGCTGCTGCGGGTAGGTCTGGTTGAACTGGCGGAAGAACGCTATATCCTGATGTTCGATATGCATCACATTATCTCGGACGGCGTGTCGATGGAGGTCCTGGTCGAAGAGTTTGTCCGCTTGTACGGCGGAGAAGAACTGGAACCTTTACGCATTCAGTACAAGGATTACGCAGCGTGGCAGCAGTCCGAAGCGCAGCAGGAGCAATTGAAGCGGCAGGAAGCGTACTGGCTGGATCAGTTCCAAGGCGAGCTGCCGGTGTTGGAAATGCCGACGGATTATGCGCGTCCGGCTGTGCAGAGCTATGAAGGGCATACGCTCCACTTCTTCATGGATGCGCAGAAGAGCGAAGGTCTGAAGCGGCTCGCGGCCGAAAGCGGAGCGACGCTGTACATGGTGCTGCTTGCCGCGTATACGATTTTGCTGCATAAATATACGGGTCAGCAAGACGTAGTTGTAGGGACGCCGATTGCGGGAAGAAACCATAGCGATGTGCAGCCGCTGATCGGGATGTTCATCAATACGCTGGCGATCCGCAGCTATCCGGCCGGAGAGAAGACGTTCCTGGCCTACTTGGAAGAGGTCAAGGAAACGATGTTCGGAGCTTACGAGCATCAGAACTATCCGTTCGAAGAGCTGGTGGACAAAGTGCAGGTTGCCCGCGATTTAAGCCGCAATCCGCTCTTTGACACGATGTTTACTCTGCAAAACACGGAAAGCAAAGACTTTGAGCTTGAAGGGCTTCGGTTGGCTTCGTATCCGAGCGAATACGGGATGGCGAAGTTTGATCTGAGCTTGGATGTGATAGAAGACAACGACGGTCTGGAGTACGTCCTTGAATATGCCACTGCCTTGTACAAGAGGGAGACGGTCGAACGGCTGGCCAAGCATTTCGAACAGCTGCTCGAAGCGATTGTAAGCGACCCGGGCGCAAAAATTGCGATGCTGGATCTGTTGACTGCGGAAGAGAAGGAACAAATTCAGCATGCGTTCAACCCGTTGATGCCTGAGCTTGCGCCGGAGAAGACGTTCCACCGGTTGTTCGAAGAGCAGGCGGCTCGTACTCCGGAAGCGACGGCGGTCATGTACGAGGACAAGCAGTTGACGTACGGGGAGCTGAACGAGCAAGCGAACCGGCTGGCTTACACGCTGCGCGAGGGCGGCATCGGCCGGGAATCGATCGTCGGCATTCTTGCCGACCGTTCGGTGGATCTGCTGGTCGGCGTCATGGCGGTCTGGAAGGCGGGAGGCGCGTATGTGCCGCTTGATCCGGAGTATCCGTCGGAGCGCATCCGGTTCATGCTGGAGGACAGCGGGGCTACGGTGCTGCTGACGCAAACCCATCTGCAGGACCAAGCCCAAGCGTGGCTGGCAGAAGATGCGGCGCTGCAAAGGGTGCGCTGCCTCTGCCTCGACGACGAGCAGTCCTATAGCGGTGACGGAGCGAACGGGCCTGACACGAGCGAGCCGCACGATCTGGCGTACGTGATCTACACGTCGGGCACGACGGGACGGCCGAAGGGCGTCATGATCGAGCACCGCAGCCTGGTGAATACGGCAGCGGCTTACCGCCGGGAATACCGGCTGGATCAGTTCCCGGTGCGGCTGCTGCAACTGGCGAGCTTCTCCTTCGACGTGTTCGTCGGGGATATCGCGCGGACGCTGTACAATGGCGGAACGATGGTCATTTGTCCGAAGGACGACCGCATCGATCCGACTCGTCTGTATGGCTGGATACGCGACCGGCAAATTACGATCTTCGAATCGACGCCTGCGCTGATCGTGCCGTTCATGGAATATGTAGCGGAGCAAGGCTTGGATATGAGCTCGATGGAGCTGCTGATCACAAGCTCGGACAGCTGCAGCGTGACGGACTATCGGCTGCTGCAGGAGCGCTACGGCTCGCAGTTTAGAATTATCAACGCATATGGCGTAACGGAAGCAGCGATCGATTCGAGCTTCTACGACGAGCCGCTGAGCAAGCTGCCGGAGGCGGGGAATGTGCCGATCGGCAAGGCGTGGCTGAACGCCCGGTTCTACATTGTGGATGCTCATTTGAATCCGGTACCGGTAGGGGTATTGGGCGAGCTGTGCATTGGCGGCGTGGGCGTGGCCCGGGGTTATTTGAACCGTCCGGAGCTAAACGAAGAGAAGTTCGTCGACAGCCCGTTCGTCCCGGGCGAGCGGCTGTACCGCACGGGCGACCTGGCGCGCTGGATGGAAGACGGCAACGTGGACTTCATCGGCCGGATCGACAACCAGGCGAAAATCCGGGGGTACCGGATCGAAATCGGCGAGGTCGAAACGCAGCTGCTGAAAGTGGACAAGGTACGGGAAGCGGTCGTGGTCATCCGGGAGGACGGCAACGGGCAGAAGGCGCTGTGCGCGTACTACACGGCGGGCGAGGAGCTGCAAGCCAGCGGTCTGCGAAGCGCGATGTCGCAGGAGCTGCCGGGGTATATGATTCCGTCGTACTTCATGCAGCTGGAGCGGCTGCCGCTGACGCCGAACGGGAAGATCGACCGCAAGGCGCTGCCAGCACCGGAAGGAGGCGCGAGCGGATCGGAATATACCGCGCCGCGCACCCCGCTGGAAGCGAAGCTGGTCCGTATATGGCAGGAAGTGCTGGCAGTTACAACCGTCGGCGTGAAGGACAACTTCTTCGATCTCGGCGGACACTCCCTGCGCGCAACGACGCTTGTCAGCAAGATTCACAAGGAGCTGAATGTGGATCTGCCGCTGCGCGACGTGTTCCGCTACGCTACGGTTGAAGAGATGGCCCAGGCAATTGCCCAAATGGAAGAGGGGGCGTTTTCGGCTATACCGGCGGCGGAGGAGAGGGAGCACTACCCGCTATCTTCCGCGCAGAAGCGGCTCTTCATCCAGCATCAGCTGGAAGGGGCGGATCAGCTGTACAACATGCCGGAAATTATGCGGCTGGAAGGGCCGGTGGATCTCGATCGCTTCCAAGAAGCATTCCGGAAGCTGATCGCGCGTCATGAGACGCTGCGTACCAGCTTTGCGATGATACATGGCGAGCCTGTCCAACAGGTGCATGACGAAGTCGAATTTGCTGTTGAGCACAGCAAGGCCGCCCAAGAAGAGGTCGCGGAGATCGTCCGCCGTTTCGTCCGCCCGTTTGATTTGAAGACAGCGCCTTTGCTTCGCGTAGGATTGGTCGAATTGGAGCAAGACGCTCATGTCCTGATGTTCGACATGCATCACATTATTTCGGACGGCGTTTCGATGACGATTTTGGTGGAAGAGTTTATTTGGCTCTATGCCGGCGAGGAGCTGCCGCCCCTGCGGATTCAGTACAAAGATTATGCCGTATGGCAGCAATCCGAAGCGTACAGGGAGCGGACAAGCCGGCAGGAGGCGTATTGGCTGCAGAAGCTGGCAGGCGACCTTCCTAAGGTGGACTTGCCTACCGACTACGAGCGACCGGCGACCCGGAGCTTCGACGGCGCGCACATCGAGTTCGAAGTCGACGCGGCTCTTGCGAAGCGGTTGAACGAGCTGGCGGCCAAGCATGATAGCACGCTGTACATGGTTCTGCTGTCGGCTTATACGGTGCTGCTTTCCAAATACAGCGGGCAAGAAGACATCATTGTCGGAACGCCGGTTGCGGGAAGAACGCATGCCGATCTGGAGCCGATCCTCGGGATGTTTGTCAATACGCTCGCGATCCGAAACAATCCGGCAGGAGACAAAACGTTCCTCGCTTACCTGGAAGAAGTCAAAGAGTCGGCTTTGGGGGCGTTCGAGCATCAGGACTATCCCTTCGAAGAGCTTGTGGAACGATTGAATGTCAAGCGGGACCCAAGCCGCAATCCGATATTCGATACGATGTTCGACTTGCAAAATATCGAGGAGCGCGAAGCCGGCTTCGAAGCGTTGAGACTGACTCCGTACGATCCAGATGAAGCGGAAGAAGCGAAATTCGACCTCACCTTGTTCATGTCCGAAGACAACGGAGTGCTCAAGGGAGGCTTCCATTATTGCGCCAAATTGTTCAAAGCGGCGATGATCCAGACCATGGCTCAAGATTTATTGCTGGTGCTGGCTCAAATTTGCGAAGATCCCCAGATCCAATTGAGCGGGGTCCAATTAAATAAACAAGCGGCAAGCCATAAGAACAAGAGCTCGATAGACAGCATTGAATTTGCATTCTAGACAAGCTCCGCAAGGAACAGCTTGTTCATGCCTGAAACAGGAGTGTATGTCCGAATTCGTTCGAGACATGCACTCCGGGCATGTTGTCATCACATCTTAGGGGAGGATACGAATGAAATCCTTGTTTGCAAAGGAAGAAATGTATTGGAACGAAAAGTTCGATGCCGAAGACAGCATGAGCTTCCTGCCCTACAGCAACTCCTCCATCAAAATCAGCAGTGCGGATCATGCGGCAGCATCCGGCGTGGTTCAGCTTACGCTGCCGAAGGAGCTGTCCGATCGAATCGTACGCCTCGCCAATGGATCGGACATGGCCTTCTTTATGATCGTATTGGCTGGGGTCAACGGCCTGCTCCATGCCTACACCAAGCGGGAGAACATACTGGTAGGTATCCCCGCATCGGCGCTGAACGATGAGAATCCGCCGATTCAAGATTTTCTGATTATTAAAAATATCATCCGCCGCGAAAGCACGTTTAGATCGCTGCTGGGCCAAATCAAAGCGTCGGTCGGCGAAGCTTTGGAGCATCAGCATATTCCGTTCAGAAAAATGATTCATTCCATGAATTTCGAATATACCCCCGATGGTGTGCCTGTCGTTAACACGATGGTTTCCTTTAAAAAAATACATGGGTCTGATTTTGCAAAAGCCGTATCGGCCGATACCGTATTTGAGTTTGATGCGGACCGCGACTCCATCCGGTTAAGCGTAAGCTTTGACGGCAATCGATACGACCGAAATTTCATGGCCGCGGCGGTCGATCATCTTGTGCGGCTGCTGTCCGTCGTCTTGTTTCAGCCGGAGCTTCAGCTCGGCGCCGTGGACATGCTGTCGGAGTCCGAGAAGCATCAGCTGCTGCATGGGTTCAACGATACCGAGACGGAATATCCGCGGGATAAAACGATTCATCAGCTGATCGAAGAGCAGGCGGATCGGGTTCCGGACGCGGTGGCGGTTGTTTTTGAGAAGGAGCAGCTTACCTACCGCGAGCTGAATGAGCGGGCAAACCGGCTGGCCCGGACACTGCGGGCCGAGGGCGTGCAGCCGGATCAACTGGTAGGCTTGATGATCGGGCGTTCGCTGGAGATGGTCGTCGGCATTCTGGGAATCTTGAAAGCCGGGGGCGCGTACGTGCCGATCGATCCGGAGTATCCGGAGGAGCGCATCCGCTATTTGCTGGAAGATTCAGGGGCACGGCTGCTATTGACGCAGCGGCGTTTGCAGGAGCGGGTATCGTTTGCCGGGAAAGCGATCGCGTTGGACGACGAGGCGGCCTACGGCGAGGATGGCTCGAATCTGGAGGCGGTCACCGGACCGAACGATCTGGCGTATGTGATCTACACATCGGGAACGACGGGCAAGCCCAAAGGGGTATTGGTAGAGCATCGCGGGCTGAGCAGCTTGAAAATGATGTTCGGGGAAACGCTGCAAATGAGCGAGCGGGACCGAGTGGTCCAATTCGCCAGCTTGTCGTTCGATGCGTCGTGCTGGGAAATTTTCAAAGCGTTATTTTTTGGCGCGGCTTTATATATTCCAACGGCCGAAACGATTCTGGACTATCGATTATTCGAGAACTTCATGAACGAGAACGGGATTACGGCAACGATCTTGCCGCCGACGTATGCGGCCTATTTGAACCCCGATCGGATGCCGAGCCTCAAAAAACTGATTACCGGAGGTTCTGCCGTTTCGGTCGAATTCGTTCAGCAGTGGAAAGACAAAGTGCAATATTTTAACGCCTACGGTCCGACGGAAGCTTCGATCGTGACTTCGGTTTGGACGGCTTCAACGGGTGCTGTCGACCGGAAGTCGATTCCGATCGGCCGTCCGATTCAGAATCACCGAATTCATATTGTAGATTCGCAGCTGCAATTGCTGCCGGTCGGTGTGGCGGGGGAGCTTTGCGTTGCGGGGGTAGGATTGGCCCGCGGCTATTTGAATCGTCCGGAGCTGACCGCAGAGAAGTTCGTGGACAATCCGTTCGCGCCGGGCGAGCGGATGTACCGGACCGGCGACTTGGCCAGATGGCAGCCGGACGGCAACATCGAATATATGGGCCGCATCGACCATCAAGTGAAAATCCGCGGCTACCGGATCGAGATTGGCGAGGTCGAAGAGCAGCTCATGAAGATCGCGTCCGTTCAAGAAGCGATCGTTATCGCGCGTGAAGATGCAAGCGGACAAAGTCAGCTGTGCGCCTACTTCGTGGCGCAAGCGAAGCTGAAGGCGACTGAGCTGAAGGAAGTTATGGCGAAAGAGCTGCCGGGATACATGATTCCGTCGCATTTTGTGCAGCTGGAGCGGATGCCGTTAACGCCGAATGGCAAAATCGACCGCAAGGCGCTGCCCGCTCCGGAAGCAAGCCATTACGAAACGGAATACGTTGCGCCGCGCACGCTGCTTGAAATGAAGCTGGTCCAAATCTGGCAGGAAGTGCTCGGCTTAGACAAAATAGGAATAAAGGATGATTTCTTCGAGCTCGGCGGCAACTCGATCAACCTGATGCGGTTAATTCAACGAATCTATGACGAAACGGGAAGAGAAATCCCGCTGCATAAAGGATATCAGGATGTAACTATCGAAGCGATGGCGCTTGAGAATTGGGAATCCGGGTTTGAGCAGGACGGCAATCATTTTATGAAGCTGAATAAGCATGGGGCGACGAATTTGTTTTGCTTTCCTCCGGGAAGCGGATTCGGCATAGGCTATCGGGGATTGGCGGATAGACTGGAGAACCGGTACGTGGTGTATGCGATTGATTTCATTGACGATTCCGATAACTACGAGGACATGCTGAATCGTTATGTGGACGAGGTCATCCGCATCCAGGATCAAGGGCCTTATGTCTTCCTCGGGTACTGCTTCGGCGGGAATTTGATGTTCGAAGTAGCCAAAACGATGGAAAAGAGAGGGTACCAAGTATCGGATCTGATCATGGTAGATTCGTGGATTAAGGAAACCCTGACACCGGAGGCTACGACGGAAAACGAGCTGTTGGAAACAATGGAGGATTTGACGGAAACGGAAAAAGAACTGCTGGAAAACCCCTTAATTCGGGAGCGTGTCCAGCAAAAGGTGCGCGCGACCTTGACGTACGAGGCGCAATTGATCAACACGGGCACCGTTCAGGGAAACATTTACGAGTTGGTCGCGGAAGACAGCGATGCTTTCCGGTTGGAGCACCAGCTGCCGTCCTGGCGCGGAGCCGCCGGACAAGCCTATACGGAATATAAGCTCGCAGGCGCTCACGAAAAATTGCTGGAACCCGAATGCATTGATGGAACGTCGATTGTCATTCAGCGCATCCTCGATCAAATCGTGGAACAGAACGACGCATCCCGAAAGGTGCTGCATGGAGGCTGAGCGGCGTCCGCATGCTTTGAAAGGGGATAACACGGTGGCGCAAAAACGAAATCAGGTATTGGCCCTATGGACAGCATTCCGTTGGATATTAACATTTGTAAACAATCACAGGGGCTGGATGATCGTTGGTACCGCCTCTGCCATTGCCGCGGCCGTGATCGAAGTATGGACGGGCAGCTTGATCGAACAACTGACGACCCATGCCGAGAATGGGGCGGGGCCGATCGTCACGCAAATCGTCTATACCGTTTTTATCGTCATATTGATTGGAGTGCCCGCCAAATATTTTATGGTTTACGGTGTGGAGCGGAGCAGCGCCCTGGCGGTAAGAGATATTCGCAACCATGTGATGAACCATGTGGGGAAGCTGCCTATTCATTACGTTGAAAAACAACATTCGGGCGACGTGCTTTCGCGGATAAGCAACGACATCCAGCTCATCCATCAATTCATGATCCGGGATTTGGCGCAATGGTTTTACCATCCGCTGCTGTTTATCGGCTGTTTCATTTATTTGATATGGATTCAATGGGAGCTTATGCTGTATAGCTTGCTGCTGTTTCCCGTTTCTTTGCTGGTTTCGCAATGGATCGGGAAGCAGCTGCAGCAGCTAACGGAAGAAGCTCAGGCGAATATGGGGCGGATGAACGTCAATTTGCAGGATACGCTCGGAGGAATGCCGATCGTTAAGAGCTATTTATTGTCGGGAATGATGTTCCGTTCTTATCAAAGGCTGCTGCAATTGACGGCGCAAAAAAAGCTTGGCGTGAAAAAGAGGGAGGCTTGGGTAAACCCTCTCTTGTCTACGCTGATGCTTAGCCCGATCATCTTTGCCGTAAGCTACGGAAGCTATTTGATTTCGAAAGGCTTGCTCGGTACGGGGGAATTAATCGCCTTCCTTTATTTGTTGAATTTGTGCTTGGAGCCGCTTGACCACATTCCCGAGCTGATTACGCATACGTTTGAAATGACCGGCGCTTTAAAACGGATTTCGGGGATTTTGGAGCAGCCTGTCGAGAACCAAGAAGGGCATTCCATTGCACTGACAAGCGCTCCGCCCGTTGCGTTCGATAACGTTTCTTTTGCTTACGAGGGCAGTCCCCCTATCCTGCGGAACCTGAACTTTACGGTGCCGGAAGGGGCAACGATCGCTTTAGTCGGAGCGAGCGGCGGAGGAAAGAGCACGGTGTTTAAGCTGTTATGCGGTTTTTACCCTTTGACTGCGGAGCAAGGGACGATCAAAGTATTCGGTCAGTCGATCAACGGCTGCAATCCGGACAGACTGCGCTCCCATTTGTCCGTCGTTACCCAAGATTCGTATTTGTTCAGCGGCACCGTAGCTGAGAATATCGCCTACGGCCGGGAGCATGCGTCGATGGATGAAGTGATCGAAGCCGCAAAGTCGGCTCATGCGCATCATTTTATTATGGAGCTTCCCGAAGGATATCAAACGAACGTAGGGGAGCGGGGCGGATTTCTTTCCGGGGGACAGCGTCAGCGGATTGCCATTGCGCGCGCCCTGCTTAAGAATGCCCCGATTCTGCTGCTCGACGAACCTACATCCGCATTGGACCCCGAGTCTGAAGGCTCTGTCCAGGAGGCGCTGAGCGTGCTCATGAAACAAAGAACGACCATCGTTATCGCTCACCGGTTGTCGACCGTCCAGAACGCCGATCAAATCTGGGTTATGGAGCAGGGGGAAATTGTTGAAGCGGGCAGCCATGCCGAGTTATTGGAGAAGAAGGGATTATACGCTCAATCGTACCATCAGGAGTTTACCGATCTTGCGAAGCGCAAGGAGGCGGTTTATACGTGAAGACAGGCGGATTAATCTCATATGCCAAAGAGCTCGGGTACTTGATGCGATTCATGAACCGAAAACGGAAAACGAATTACTACATCGGTCTGAGCGTAACGGCGGTCACTCAAACTTTATTTCTCGTATCGTTTAGCCTGGTCGTCCAAAGCTTGGTCAATTTTGCCGAGTCCCGGGATACTTCGCTGCTGTTCCAAGCTTTTTATATTCTGGCCGGCGCATTGCTGCTGGAAAACGTCATTTCTCCTTGGTTTACATACATGTACCAACGAAGCGTAGAGTTTACGGTACTGGAAATCCGGGAGCGTCTTTATCATAAGCTTTGCCGGCTTCGGGCGAAATATTTGGAGCAGACGCATAATGGAGATTTGCTCTCGCGGGTCAATAACGATGTCACGACCGTAGAGACGACGTACTCCACCATTTATTTCGTGATGCTGCTGCAAATCATTTTCAGCATCGGGTCCATTGTGGCTATGCTGCTCATTCATTGGCAGTTTGCCTGCGCTTCGCTGACGATTCTGCTGCTGTCCTTTTCGATTAGCATCCGGTTTGTCCGGCAGATTCGGAACCTGTACGAGCAATCGCTTCAAGGGCTGGCGAAAATGACGGAAAAGTTTCTGGACTTTATCGGAGGCATTCAACTGGTCAAATTGTTCCATATCCGTCCGATCTACTCTCAATATCGAGGCCTGAATGAGCAAGTGACGCAGATTGCGGTGCAAACCGCCAAAAAAAGCGGGATGCTGACTGCCGTGAATCATTTTGTCAGCTACGTTACGTTTTGCGGTATTATCGTCATCGGCAGCTTGTTATATGCCTACGGCCTGATTGGAATGGGAAGCGTTGCGGCGCTGGCCGTGCTGCAAATCAACTTGACCCACGCCATCATGAATTTCGGCACCGTGCTGTCGCATGCGCAAAATTCGCTGGCCGGCGCGCACCGGATCCAGGAAATATTGGATGAAGAAGAAGAGCCGGAGCGGATCGGCTCGCCGGTGAGCGAACTCGTTTCGGAGGCCATGGTGGAATTCCGGAACGTGGAGTTTTCTTATCAAGCGGATAAGCGGGTTCTGCACAAGCTCTCCCTCAAGGTCTATAAAGGACAGGTCGCGGCAATCGTAGGAGCAAGCGGCAGCGGCAAGAGCACCTTGATCAAATTGCTGCTGGGCTTTTACCCGGTCGACCGGGGAGAGATTTTGCTGCAAGGCAAGCCGTTCGGGCACTATACGCTCGAAGAGATCCGCGGCCAAATCGCCTATGTGCCGCAAGACGCTTTTCTGTTCAGCGGAACGATCGAAGACAATATCCGTTACGGGAATCCGCAGGCGACAACCGAGGAAGTCATAGAAGCCGCTAAAGCCGCTTATGCCCATCATTTTATTCAAGAGCTGCCCGAGCAGTACAACACCCAGGTAGGGGAGCGGGGAGCGTCGCTATCGGGCGGGCAAAGACAGCGCATTGCAATTGCCAGGGCGATCTTGAAAAATGCACCGATCCTGCTGCTGGACGAGGCAACGTCGGCGCTCGATAACGAGTCGGAATATTGGGTGCAGCAAGCCCTGAACGAGTTGATGAAAGGACGTACGACCATTATGATCGCCCATCGCCTGAGCACCGTGGAGAAAGCGGATTTCATTACGGTCATGAATCAAGGGACGATCGTGGAGCAAGGTACGCATCAGAAATTGCTTGAACGCGGAGGCCACTACGCGAGGTTATACGGATAGTGGACGGGGAGGGGAACCGGGCCAGTTCCCGGCACAGCCAGCCGCAAATGCAAAAACAGGCAGAAGCCGCTAAACGGCTCCTGCCTGTTTTTTTATGCGCTGATGCGCAGCTTGCTGTTTTATTTGCCCTGCTTCACTTCGTTCAAGAGCGAGAGGTCG
The DNA here is from genome assembly GCF_018998565.1 of Paenibacillus oleatilyticus. GTDB lineage: Bacteria > Bacillota > Bacilli > Paenibacillales > NBRC-103111 > Paenibacillus_G > Paenibacillus_G oleatilyticus. Next base: position 30,546 of record NZ_JAHNZO010000032.1, read on the forward strand.
AGGAATTTGCTCAGGTCCAACTCCTCTTTCTTCACGTCCTTGATGTAACCGGCCTCGATGGAAACGCGGGCCATTTCTTCGATCGCTTCCTTGCTGACATCTGTCGTCAGATTCAAATGGGAGATCGCCGCTTTAATCAAAGCGACATCCATTCCTTTTCCGCTGAGCGCCTTCAATTGGTTGTTGATCAGTTCATACGCTTTATCCGGATTTTTCTTGATAAAATCAATCGCGTCCGCATTAGCTTGAATGGCTCCCTTCGCCAGCTCGCGGTTGTCTTTCAGAAACTTGTCGCCGGCAACGAGAATCGTGAGCGGATAGTTGCCGTTGTTCGGCGGAACTTGATCCCACGGCACGATCACTTTGCCGATGCCTTCCTGCTCCATCTGCGTGCCCCACGGCTCGGGAATAAGCGTCGCGTCGATTTCTTTCTGGCGCATCGCTACGAGCGTATCCGCCGGAGCTCGGGCAATCAGCTGCACGCCGCTCTTGTCGGTCGTCACGTTCAGGTTGTTCTGCTTCAGCAGCAGGCGGAGCGAAATTTCGTTCGTGCTGCCTTTCGTCGGGATGGCGACGGTTTTGCCGACCAAATCCTTGGCGCTGTTGATGCCGGAATCTTTGCCGGCCACAAGCACGGCGCCTCCGTTATTCGAACCGGAAATGACGCGGAAGTTTTTGCTTTTCAGGAACTGGTTCGTCGAAGGGCCGGGACCGACAAAGCCCAGATCGATCTGATCCGTAGCCAGCGCGGTGGAGAAGTCGGACCCGTTGTCGAACGGCGTCACCTCGATCTTGACGTTCTCGCCCCAATATTTCTTGAATAAGCCTTGCTCCAGTGCGACATAACCTGGCGCATGGGTAACGTTCTTGAAGATGCCGAGCCGTACCGTTTTCGCCGCGGCCGGTTTGTTCGCTCCGGCGGCTCCGTCTTTCGGCGCTTCCGTTTTGCTTCCGCAGGCGGAAAGCGCAAGCGATGCGGTCAGAACGACCGCCAATAGTGCAGACCACTTTTTCATCGTACCGTTTCTCTCCTTTGTTTAGCACAGGCCGTTCGGCCGCGCTGCCCCCGATTGGTTATTTTTTGCCGCTGATCAGGCCGTACCGCAGTAATAGTTTATCCTCAAGCCGCTTGAAGCAAAAATGATCGGACACCGTGCCGAGCACGGCGATGATGATCACGATGCAGAGCATGAGCGCCGTATCCGCCAGATTGCGGCCGTCCTGCAGCAGCTGTCCGAGGCCGACGCCTTTGGCGATCAGCTCGCCCGCGACAAGCGCCCGCCAGGCAAAGGCCCAGGCGACGCGAACGCCGGTAATCATGTGAGGGAACGCGGCGGGGACCATGATTTGGTAAAACATACGCATGCCGTCGCCGGTTCCCATCGTTTGCGCGGCCTTGATATAAATGGAAGGAATGTTTTTGATCCCTGTCCGGCTGGCCATCGCCATCGTCCATGTGGCGCCCAGCATGGTAATGAATATAACCGAGAAATCGTTCATTCCGAACCAGATGATGGCAAAAGGCAGCCAAGCGATACTCGGAATCGTCTGCAGCGCCACGACCAGAAAGCCGATCGTGTCGTCGATTAAGCGGTACCGGGCGAACAGGAAACCGAACACCGTGCCGACCAGGATCGAGACGGCGAACGCGAGCAGAAGCCGCTTCAAGCTTTGAAACGTCGCTTCAAGCAGCTGACCGTGGACGAACCCGTCGTAGAACGCTTGAAACGTCTGGGTGACGGAAGGGAACTTCCAGCCCCAGTCGAATATTCTAAATCCCGCTTCCCACGCTATCAAGAGCAGAACCAGGAAGAGGCCCCTTCTTAATGCTGTACTCATCGCCCATCTCCTCCTTTACCACTTTTTCCAGCTCGTCGGCCAGCGCATCCATAATGCTGGCTTCCACGTGATGCAGGACGGAGTCGGCGTAATCGCGCGGACGCGCCGCCTGAACGGCGAATTCCTTCTTGATCTTCCCGGGGCGGGTCGACATGACCAGCACGCGGTCCGACAAGATGACGGCTTCGCGGATGTTATGCGTAATGAACAGGATCGTTTTGCGCGTCCGCATCCAAATTTCTTCAAGCTCCTTGTGCAAAATGAGCCGGGTCTGTTCGTCCAGTGCCGCAAAAGGCTCATCCATCAGCAAAATTTCCGGGTCCATCGCCAGCGCCCGGGCAATGGCCGCCCGCTGCTTCATGCCGCCCGACAGCTCGTGCGGGTAGCGGTCCGCGAATTTGCTCAAATGCACCGCTTTGATCTGTTCCATCGCCATGGCTTCGCGTTCCTTTTTGCCGATGCCTTTTTGCTTCAGTCCGAACGCAACGTTATCTAGCACCGTCAGCCAAGGGAACAAGGCGTGCTCCTGGAAGACGACGACGCGGTCGGGTCCCGGCGCGCTGCAGGGCTTGCCGTTCACCGTAATGGTTCCCTGCTCGGCTTGCTCCAGACCTGCGACCAGATTGAGCAGCGTGGATTTGCCGCATCCCGACGGGCCGAGCAGCGAAACGAATTCGCCCTTGCGGATCGTCAGGGAAACGTTGTCAATGGCGGTAAAGCTCCCGCCGGTACGCTGATGGAACGTCTTGCTGACGTCTTTGATTTCAATCAATGGGTTCACTCTCCTCGAAGAGACATGAGAAAACGCATAATCAACTATACCAACTTATTTTATAGGAATTAGGTGTATTGTCAACTACAAATTTTGCAGGATTTCGCGGTCTTTTGTCGAATGGTAGAGGAAGACCACATTTTTCCTATTTTATCGAAAGGTATGGGTGTGAATGAAGCGAATGAAGCGAGTCGCGGTGCTGGCCGCGATCATTAGCGGAGCGTTCGCCGCCGGCGTTTACGCCGAGGACGTTTTGCAGCGGGTCGACGCTTATCTGCGTCCCGATTTCAATCTCGTGCTGGACGGAGAGGCCGTCAAGCTGTCGGAATCGCCACTGGTGTACAAGGACAAGAGCTACCTGCCGCTGGCCGACCTGACCCGGCTGCTTGGCGCCAACCTGCTCTGGAGAGAAGATACGAAGACGATTTACATCAACAGCCGGATCAATCCCGAGCAGAAGACGGAGGATTCGAATCAGGAATACGAATCGATCGAGCTGTCCGACCCGTACTCGATTACGCTCAAATACCTCGGGGCCGAGTATCCGATGCTTCTGACGTACAACAAGAAGAACATGTCCGCCTATGTCCCGTACTACCGGGAAATTGACGTCAAACGGATGGGTATCGATACGAGCGGCTTGAAGAAAGCGCGGGAGCGTCTGACCGGCGTGGTGTACATCAACGAGCAGGAGCTGAAGAAGCGCTGGCGGCAAAACCCGGAGCAGGTGTATTCCACCAAAGGTGACAATTACATCATCAACGGGGAAGTTAGCCCGAAAAAGATCGATGCGCTGCGGACGTACATCAAAAATTCGCAGATGCTCAAGTATGGAGAAATGGTGTTTTACCAAAAAGCGGTCATTATCGACAAGCGCGAGGAAGAGGATGAGTACGATTACTTGTTCCACGAAACCGTGCAGCTGCCCGTTGCTCCGAACAGCCCTCCGCCGCCGAACGGAGGCGTGGTCAAACGTTTTGTGCTGGGGCGTGTGAAGCTGACTAAAAACAACGCTTCCTCCGAGCTCAGCTACATCGTCAACATGGTCGACCGCATAGATTTGCAGGAGGAAGCCAACAAACGGGGCACTCGTTAATCTTCGTGTTTCCAATAGAGAATGGCAATTTGCGTCCGGTCTCTCAGGCCGAGCTTGCTCAAAATCTCCGATATGTAATTTTTGATCGTCCCTTCGCTCAGGAACAATTCCTGGGCGATTTCTTTATTGGACAGCCCTTCTGCGATTTTCTCGACGACCTGCTTCTCCGTAGGGGTGAGGCCATACGATTCGAACCGGGCAAACGGGTCCTTGCGGCTCTGCGTCACTTGTTCCAATGTCGCCTCCGCTTGCACTTGCGCGGGAGATTGGGGATGAATCCAGCCGGTCAGCTTGCGGGCGATATCCGGGTGAATGAGCCAGTTGCCTTGGTGAACCGTTTTAATGCCCTGCACGATTCGGTCCGGCGGGATATTCTTGAGCAGGTAGCCGCTTGCGCCGTTGCGCAGCGCCTCGACGATATAATCGTCGTCGTCGAAGGTCGTCAGAATAAGCACGCGGGTATCGGGCGACGCCCGCTTGATGTTCAGCGTGCCTTCGACCCCGGAGCAGTTAGGCATGCGAATATCCATCAGTACGACATCGGCGGTTTGTCCGTCGGTAAAAAAGCGGTGGGCTTCGTTTCCGTCGCCGCACGCTCCGACTACGCGTAATTCCGGGTCCAGCTCCAAAATCATTTTCATGCTTTCACGGATAAACGGGTCGTCATCAACAATTAATACTCGAATCATGGCAGCATTACCCGCCTCCTAATGGGTTGGAATCTTTCGTCGGTGCCTCTTATTGCGCGCCGGGCGTCGGCACGAGGGTCGTGACGGCGAACCGGCTGTCGGTTTGAATGCGGAGCTCCCCGCCTACCAGCCGCGTCCGTTCCTCCATGCCGCTGAGACCGAGTCCCCTGCCCATAGCGGCCGAAACCGGCAACATCCCGTTATTGGAAACGGTCATGGAGACATTGGATTCCTCGAAGCTCAGCTCGATAAGCACCTCGGTAGCCTGCCCGTGACGAAGGGCGTTGGTCACGGCTTCTTGCGCATTCCGGTAAAGCACGATTTCAAGACTCGGGTAGAGCGGGCGCGGCATGCCGGCGATTTCGCAGCGAATTTGAAGCTGCGGATCGGCTGCGAAGTCCTCGATCAGCCTCTTGAGCGAGAAGCTCTGTCCCTCCTCCGCCGGCGGCTTCATCCGCCGGACCGTCCGCCGCAGCGTCTCCATCGCTTCCGTCAACTGATCCCGGACGATCCGGGTCATCTCCATGCCTTTGTCCGGCTGCCCGGGGGAAATCCGGATGATCGCTTCCAGCATCATTTTCAGCCGGATCAGCTTATGTCCGAGATCGTCGTGAATTTCGTGCGAGATGCGGGTCCGCTCCTCCGTCTGTGCCAACTGTTCCACCTTGCCGGCGTATTCGACAAGCCTCCGGCGGGCGGCATCCAGCTCATAGGCTTTGCTTCGCAATTCGTCGTACACCTGCTCCAGCTCCCGCTTCCGGTCGCCGGTTTCCGCCCAGCCGTACAGCAGCAGCGCGCCGGTGGCCAGCAGCAGATTGGCCGTAAGCTTCAGCTCCATGTCGGGATGGGCGGTCAGCGAAACGTTCAGCAGCATAGCCTGCAGCGCAAGCAAAAACCAGCGGAGTCCCGAGCGCTCCTTCAGCATATAAGCCGTCAACGTGGAATAATGACAGGCGAACATCATCCCTTCCGTTTGCAGGCTGAGCCAGGTGACGAACAGCATTTCGGCCGCAGCCGCCAGATTCTGCGCCCGCCCCGGCAGCCACGTGCGGCTTATTTCCGCAATGGCAAGCAGGACCAACGTGTAGAAAGCGAGCTGTCCGCTTTGTTCGAGCGGCAGCATATAAGCCGTGCTGACGGCGGGAAAAAGAATCAGTGCGTATCGCAGCAGTAAAAGCATCCCTTATGCGCCTCCATATGCGATTATATCATAAGGCGGGCCATCGTGACTTTCGTCATTCCCAACAAATGACGAAAGCTACCTGCTTTACGTCATAAAGGGCGGTACAATACAATCAAAGCACATCACCTTACAAGGAGCGGGCTCACGTGTCATTTATCGAAATCAAGGATGTCGTCAAACGGTACGACGGCAACATTTCCGTAGATCATTTGAATTTAAGCATCCGGCAGGGAGAAGTATTCGGTCTGCTCGGACCGAACGGAGCCGGGAAAAGCACCACGATCAAAATGCTCTGCGGGCTGCTCAAAATCGATCAAGGGGAAATGCGGATCGATGGCATTTCCGTTGCCGCCAGTCCGCTTGAGATCAAGCGGAGGATCGGACTGGTGCCGCAGGAGCTCGCGATTTATGAAAACTTGACGGCCCGCGAAAACGTTACGTTTTTCGGCAAGCTGTACGGTCTGCGGGGAGAACTGCTGCGCGAGCGGGTGCAGGAAGCGCTGGAATTCGTAGGGCTGTCGGATCGTCAGGGCGAGAAACCCGGCGCTTATTCGGGAGGGATGAAGCGGCGCCTCAACATCGCGTGCGCGATTATGCACCGGCCGAAGCTGATCATTATGGACGAGCCGACGGTCGGGATCGACCCGCAATCCCGCAACCATATCCTCGATTCGGTCCGCGAGCTGAATCAGATGGGCTCGACGATCATTTATACGAGCCATTATATGGAAGAGGTTGCTGCAATCAGCACGCGGGTCGGGATTATCGATCACGGTCATTTGATCGCCTGCGGCACGCAGGAGGATTTGCGGGCGCTTGTCTCCTCGGACGAGAAGCTGATCGTCAAAGTCGCGGAGGTCAAGGAAGAGGCCGTGGCCGAGCTAAATGCCCATCCGCGCATCCAGCAAGTGGCGATAAACGACCGGACGCTTGAAATTTATTTGCCGACCTCGCCCAATTCGCTGCAGGACATTTTATATATTTTATCGAAGCATCAGGTCGTCATTCAATCGCTGAGCCGCGTGGAGCCGGACCTGGAGGCGCTGTTCCTGTCGTTGACGGGGCGGAAGCTTCGGGATTAGGGGGCGGAGAGCATGCGCATTTTATGGACCGTAGCCGGTTACGAGCTTCTGCGGTTAAGCCGCATCAAAGTGGTGATGCTCGTTTTGTTCTTGCTGCCGCTGATTCTGATCTTAATTCTGGGTGCAGCGCTCTCCAAGGAGTTTAAAGCGGAGGATGTCAAGATCACGCCCGTGAAGGTCGCCGTGGTGAATCAGGATCCAAGCCGGTGGAGCGAGCCGCTTAAAGCGTATTTGGACAATGCGAGAACGAAGGAAATCCTCCAGCCGCAGGAATTGTCCAGCCGGGACGAAGCGGTGCGTGCGCTTCAAGAGGGAAGAGCCGAATACGGTCTGATCGTGCCAGAGGGCTTCGGGGAAGCTTTGCTGCAGGGCAAAACGGCTTCGTGGGAGCTGATTGCAGGCAAAGACCGGGGACAGAACCTGATCGCCGAGACGGCGCTGGAAAGCTATCTCGCTTACGCGAACAGCATGCAGGCTGCCGCCCTGACTTTGGGGCCGCAGGCCGCAATGAATCAGCTCGCAGATGCATCCATTTATGCCGGCATTCTGGAAACGTTCGTTGCGGAGGGCAGGCTGGGAAACGAGGGCAAGGAATATACGGCGCTTCAATATTATGCCGTCTCGATGCTCGTTATGTTCATGCTTTATGCCGGAATGACGGCATCCATCAGCCTGGTGAACGAGCGAGAGGATCATACGCTGTTCAGACTCGGCTCCATGCCGGTTACGATGAATCAGATCCTATTCGGCAAAATGCTCGGAAACGGCCTTCTGAGCTTGTTCCAGGCGGGTGTCATCATCGGTGTGACGCACTATGCGTATGGCGTCGACTGGGGGAACCGTCCGGCCATCCTGCTTGCGGTATGTCTGGCCGTTACGCTGGCTTCGATGGCGCTGGCGATGCTAAGCTCGCTGTACTGCCGCAACATCAAGTCGGTGACGATGGCGTTCCAAATCGTCATTATGCTGATGACCTTTTTAAGCGGGGGCTTTATTCCGCAGTTAGGGGCACTTGAGCGGATCGGGCAATTGACGGTCAATCATTGGGCCATGCAAAGCATCCTGCAGTTGATGTTGGATGGAAACCCGCAGCTCGTGCTGCATCATGTTACGGTTTTGGCTGCGATTGCCGCCGCGCTGGCGGCCGTTGCCTACGCGGCGTACCGGAAGGTGGGATACCGTGAATAGTCTGTTTATCGCCCTCAATTTAATCAAAAGGACGGTCGGAAACCGGAGAGGGTTCCTGTTGTTTATCGTAACCCCGGCTTTGATCGTGTCGCTCATTATCGGCTTTGCCGCGAAGCAGGACGAGAAGGCATCCGTCCTTTATATCAATTCGGACGAAGGACCGGTTGGCCGGCATATTTTGCGGGAGCTTGAGTATACCGGCCGCTACCGGCTTTCCGCCGCGGCAACACCCGAGGCGATGCGAACGGCGGTGATCGAGCATAAAGCGGATGCCGCTTTCATCATTCCCGCGGGCTTCTCCCAAGGGTTGAAGGAAGGCCGGGTCATACGTGCGGAACTGCTGGAGCTGTCCATGAGCGAGGCGTCCTTCACGCTGCGGATGAGCTTGGACCAAACGATCCGCCGGGTAAGCACGGCAATGCGCGCGCTGGACGCTTCGGGTCAGGCGGACAACCGGCTGAATCTCGTTCTGGAGCAGGTGGAGAAGCATCAGGTTCGCGCGATGCGCACCGATTACGGCTGGTACGCCAGTCCGGCGCTCGGCCTCGCCACGGGTATCCTGCTGATGTTTCTGATGGGGCTGGTCAACAGCTCCGTCTCCTTTATGGTCGAAGACCGGAAGCAAAAAACGATGACCCGCATCTTTACGGCTCCTGTCCGCGCCTATGAGATCATGCTCGGCAATTTCCTCGGCAGCTTCGCGGTAGGCACGCTGCAGATCGTGCTCGTGCTGGCGTTTACCCGGTATGCGATGAACTTTTCGTACGGTCTGCCATTTATGCAGCATCTGCTTGTGATGGAGTGCTTCCTGCTGGCGGTCATCGGCATCGGCAGCGCGGTGGCCGGCTTGATCCGCAACAGCGAGAATATCGGCGCCGTCAATTCGATGGTTTCCGCACCGACCTGCATGCTGGGCGGCTGCTTCTGGCCGGTATCGATCATGCCCGAGTTTATGCAGAAGCTGGCCAATTTCGTACCGCAAACCTGGGCGATCGAGGCCATTCGCAGGCTCGGCTCGGGTCAAGGGCTGGGGGATGTCGCCATGCATCTGGGCGTGCTGGGACTGTTCGCTCTGGTGCTGCTCGGCATCGGCTCCGTCGTGATGAAGCCGGGCGAAACGGAAGCCGGCTGAGTGGCGGGAGGCAATCGAATATACGTGATGACGTCTTCGCCTTGGAGCGGAGGCGTTTTTCGTTCAGGACGCACATCGGCCACAAAAAAATAGGTTCAAAAAACGTTAAAAAAATCAATAATCCAAGTTGCTAAATCATATGATTCATAATAAGATAGAACTAAGAAACAGAATAGTCAGAAAATTCTATCAAAGAGATAGGCCTGTTCGACTAGCGTTCACGCCAATACACACGCCGGCAGCAGCACGGACCGAACCAGAAGACGTCGCTGTTCATTAAGCAAGATATCATCAAGGAGGGGATTGCCGTGAGCAAGAGTCATGAAGTGGAATACTGCAACCTTGAGTTACGGTTTGACCGTCGGCTAATCCGTAACTTCATCAAAACACTCATTCAAGAAGGCTACTCGCTCTATTGGAACGAGAGTGACCAACAGTTTATCGTCTCGATCCGTACCGGCCGCAAGCTGGTAAAGCTGCGGTTTCAGCGGATTGGCGAGCGGTATAAAATCGTGGGCAATTATTCCTTCAAAGACGAAAAGCTGGCGGAGCTGATGGAAAAGATGATCGGCGATACCCGCGGTCACGCGGTAGTAAAGCGCTTCAAAGACCGGCAGATTCTGATTGAAAACATCATGTTCGGCGAAATCATCCGTATGGTTGAAATTTCGGGGGTGGAACATAAGGTGTTATTCCAAAAGGAACCAGTGGTCACGGTGGAAGAAATGATGCAGGCGTTCCGGTCCAGACGACCGGACGAACGGATTCCGGTACTGCGGCTGGAGCTGGATTACGAGCTGGCTACGCTGCATGATGCGCTTCAAGAGGGAGACGGGGAAGCGGTCGAACGATGTAAGGAGAAACTGATGGAACTCCGGCAGGAGATGCTGCTGCTCGAAATGTAATATCATCTGGCTGAGGAAAGGCGTTGGCGGAACGTGCCGCAGCGCAGCGAACAGCCGCTGAACGGCCTGTGCGAGGTTAGGAGCACAGGCCTTTTTAACGTGTTATCAAATGGGCGGGGTCGCACGAATTCCTTCAAATGCGTTCATTACCAATTGCTGCACATAGGCATCGTTCAATGTTTCGCCTGTCACAAGCAAGCGATAGAAAATCGGCCCGTAAAGGAGATCGATGCATAATCCGATATCGAGATTTTGTTTCAATTCCCCGCGCTGAATCCCTTTTTCCAGAAGCTGACTGGCCTCACGCCGGCGGGGCTGGAAATACCGGGTCCGATAGGCTTCAGCCAATCCGGGATCAAACTGCCCTTCGCCCAATAACTCCGTAATGATGGTCCCCTCCCGACTTGTCAAAAACCGGGTTACATTCGTAGCGTGAATGAGAATATCGTTCAAGGTCGAGCCCGTATCAGGCACGGGTAACCTTGCCGAGGCGGCAAAAAGAAACCCGTCCATAACAACGGCAGCCTTGTTAGGCCACCATTTATAAATCGTGGCTTTGCTGACTTTGGCGCGATCTGCAATTTTGTCAACGGTGACCGCTGCAAAACCGTTTTCCAACAATAATTCGTAGGAAGCGGAAAGGATAGACTTTTGAGTTTCGACATTGCGCGGGCGACCTCTTTTGCCGTTCACCGTAATCATCCCTTTCGTAAATTCACGTCTTGAACGGAAATATAAACTATACGTTCAGTATAACAATTATGGTCAAAAAAGAAAAATTGAAATCGCCTATTTACAAAACTATACGTTCAGTATATTATTGCATTATCAATTTAGTAAACTATACGTTCAGTATTTAATGAAACGATGGGGAGGGATGGATCGCTAGCATGAGGAGAAGCCGCTTCGCATTATAGTCGCTGGAGATCGTAAGCCGTTTTTTGCAGGGATTGTCGAGCATTTTATTTATAAAAATAAGGAGCTGCCTAAGATGACTACTTTAAAAAATAAACAAGCTATCGAGAAAAATATTCCGACATGGTTAACCGTTCTTCTGGCGACGGCATGCGGTATCATTGTCGCTAATCTTTACTATGCACAGCCTTTGATCGGGTTAATTAGTTCGTCCATCGGGCTCTCCGAAAGCAGTGCCGGCTTTATCGTCACACTAACGCAGATTGGTTACGTTGTTGGCTTGCTTTTCATCGTGCCGTTGGGAGATCTCGTTGAAAATCGAAGGCTGATCGTCGTTTCGTTACTTCTTACAGCAGTAGCCCTTGCAGCTGCCGCTATGGCGAAACAGCCATTGCTTTTCCTGGCTGCTTCCCTTTTTATCGGGTTGGGTTCGGTTGCAACCCAAGTACTTGTCCCTTTTGCTTCCTATCTGGCAACAGAAACGACACGCGGCCGTGTTGTCGGCAATATCATGAGCGGTTTGTTGCTGGGAATCATGCTATCGCGTCCTTTGTCCAGTCTAGTGGCCGATTTCTTTGGCTGGCATGCCATATTCGCTTTGTCGGCCGCAGCGGTTGTTATTTTGGCGGTCGTTCTGTCGAAAGTGCTGCCTGCAAGAAGGCCGACGACAAACACACACTATGCGGCTCTGCTTGGTTCGATGTGGCACCTGTTGCGAACAACCCCTGTCTTGCGCCGTCGCGCTGCGTACCATGCGTGTGTGTTTGCGACATTCAGCTTATTTTGGACGACCGTTCCATTATTGCTATCCGGCCCGATGTTTCATTTTTCCCAGAAAGCCATTGCTTTGTTCGCACTTGCCGGAGTCGCGGGTGCGGTAGCTGCCCCCATCGCCGGACGGCTGGCCGATCGCGGCTGGACGCGGTCCGGAACATGGATAGCGCTTGCTACGGTCGTCATTTCTGTCCTGTTGCCGCTCATGATCCAAACCGGTTCGCCCGTCGGAATCGCCGTTCTGGTCATTTCAGCCATATTGTTGGACGCGGGAGTATCCGCAAATCTGGTGTTCGGACAGCGCGCGATCTTTTCCTTGGGACCGGAAATTCGCAGTCGTCTCAATGGGCTTTTCATGGCTATTTTCTTCTTTGGCGGAGCGATCGGATCTGCCATTGGGGGATGGGCGTACGCCTCGGGGGGATGGAATACAGCGTTATGGATCGGAATAGCTTTTCCGGTCGCTGCCATGCTTTATTTTGCCACAGAGAAGAAGTCATAAAACGGCTCGGGACAAACATAGGAATGATTTGAAATGGTTGAGATATTACCAATCGATTAAATCTGGTCCATGAAGCAAGCCGGCCATCTGGCCGGCTTGAGTTTTGTAGAGATACCCCACCCACTCGTACCCCTCTTTTTTATGCCCGGAAAAATTACACTTCTCCCATAGAGACTTATCGATTTCATACATCGTTCAAAAAGTCCGTTATATGCGCAATAGGTGGACAAAAACAGCATTGTTAACGTGTGCATTTCTATGTTATGATGAATGGGAGGTGGTCCCATGAGTGTTACGATCAAAGACATCGCCAAACTGGCCGGCGTGTCGCATACGACCGTTTCCCGGGCATTGAACGACAGCCCGCTGATCAACCCGGAAACGAAAGAGCGTATTAAAGCGATTGCGGGAAGCATGAACTATACTCCGAATTACAGCGCGCGAAGCTTGGTGCTGGATCGATCATACAATTTAGGGCTGTTTTTTACAACCCTGCATACCGGTACCTCCGCCGGGTTTTTGTACGAAGCCATCAAGGGCGTGAACGACGTCATTAAAGACGACTACAACTTGATCGTGCGGGGGATTGACGATTACAAGAGTTTTCATAAAGTGAACCGCAAAAATTTCGACGGCATCATCGTCATGAGCCAAAGCGAAAGCGACCAATCGTTCATCGAATATGCTTCGGACAAAGAGATTCCGCTTGTGGTGCTGAACCGCCCCGTCGAGAGTGTCCAAGTGATGAACTTCGTCCCGGACGACCAGAGCGGCGCTTACCGGCTTACGGAGTACTTGGTGCAGCAGGGACACCGCCATATTGCGATCATCGAGGGGAAACAGGGGTTCAAATCGACGCAAGCCCGCCGCGACGGGTATCGCGAGGCGCTCCGTAAGCACGGGATCACCGTGCCGGAAGCGTACTATGTCAGCGGCAATTACGATCTGGAAAGCGGTCACGCGGCCATGAGCAAGCTGCTGGAGCTGCCCGACCGGCCGACTGCCGTTTTTTGCTGCAACGACGACATGGCGCTCGGTGCGGTGAAAGCCGTGACGGAGCGGGGCTTGTCGGTGCCGGAAGACATTTCGGTGGCTGGCTTCGACGACCATCTGTTCTCGGCTTTCATGTCGCCTGCGTTGACCACGGTTCGCAGACCGATCGAAGAGCTGAGCCGGGCCGGAGCGGAGAAGCTCCTGAAGTTCATCGAGACGAAGCATTCGGAAAAATCGGTCGTTCTTTTCCATACGGAGCTGGTCATCCGCGACTCCGTTAAATCCATTTAATTCGTTTGGGGAGGCAAATAACATGAGCGTACTCAGAACGCTTCTGCAAGACATCCCGATTCCGCAAATGGTCCGCATCCGTCAGAAGTTCGACGGAACCCGGCTGGACCGCCCGACCGAGGATTTGGAGCGCGAGCTGGCGAAGCCCGGCGCGATCGACCGGATCAAGCCCGGCCAGCAGGTGGCCGTGGCGGTGGGCAGCCGCGGCGTGGCAAACATCGCCGCCTTCACCCGGACGACGATCGATGCGATCAAGCGGGCGGGCGCCCATCCGTTCATCGTCCCCTGCATGGGCAGTCACGGCGGCGCGACCGCCGAAGGGCAGAAGGAAGTTCTGCACCATCTCGGCGTTACGGAAGAAGCGATGGGAGCGCCGATCCGTTCGACGATGGAGGTCGTGCAGATCGACCAGCTGCCGAACGGGCTCCCGGTTTACGTCGACAAATATGCGTACGAGGCGGACGCCATCGTCGTTATCAACCGCGTGAAGCCGCACACTGCCTTCCGCGGCAAAATCGAAAGCGGCATTATGAAAATGATTTCCATCGGGCTCGGCAAGCAAAAAGGGGCGGAAGCGTGCCACCAGCTCGGCTTCAAATATATGGCGGAAAACGTGCCGGCCATGGCTCGGATTATGCTCGATAAGCTGCCGATCCTGTTCGGCGTGGCGCTGGTGGAAAATGCATACGACGAAACGTGCATCGTCGAAGTGCTGCCCGCAGCTCAGGTGGAGGAACGCGAGATGGTGCTGCTCGAGATCGCCAAAGCCCGGCTGCCGAAAATTTTATTCGATCAAATCGACGTCCTGGTCATCGATTACATCGGCAAAAACATCAGCGGCGACGGCATGGACCCGAACATTACCGGCCGTTACCCGACGCCGTATGCGCATGGCGGCCCCGACGTATCCAAGATGGTCGTGCTCGACACGACGCCGGAAACGAAAGGCAACGCCAACGGCGTCGGCACGGCCGATTTCACGACGCAGCGGCTGGTCGACAAGATGGATTTGGCTGCGACTTACGCCAACGGGCTGACTTCCACCGTATGCGCACCGACCAAAATCGCAACGACTCTCGAAAACGACCTGTATGCCATCAAAGCCGCGGTCAAAACCTGCAATATTTTGGATTATACCCAATGCCGGCTTGTACGTATACGGGATACGCTGCATTTGGGCGAAATCGAAATCTCGGTCAATCTGCTCGAGGAAGCGAAGCTTCATCCGGATATCGAGATTTTGACCGACCCGTACGATCTGTCATTCAACAGCGAAGGGAATCTGGTATAAATGAGCGGTTTGTCTGTACCCAAGCCTTACATCATTGCCGCGGACATCGGCACGACGAGCACCAAGACGCTGGTGATCGACCGGAGGGGCCGCGTGCTTGCGTCCCATGCGGTGGAGTATCCGCTTTACACGCCCAAGCCGGATATGGCCGAGCAGGACCCGGAAGAAATTTATCAAGCGGTTCTTACCGCCATTCGCGAAGTCGTCAGCAAAGCGGCCATTTTGCCCGGACAAGTGCTGTGCGTCTCGTTCAGCTCGGCGATGCACAGCCTGATCGCGGTGGACCGTGATTTGACTCCGTTGACGCGCTGCATCACATGGGCGGACAACCGCAGCGTCGGCTACGTCAAAGTGCTGAAGGAAGAGCGGAACGGCCATGAGATTTACCGGAACACGGGCACTCCGATTCATCCGATGTCGCCTCTGCTGAAGCTGATGTGGTTCAGGGACAATCGGCCGGACCTGTTCGAGCAGGCGTATAAGTTTATCGGCATCAAAGAATACGTGTTCGGCAAGCTGTTCGGCAAGCTGGTGATCGACTACTCGCTGGCAAGCTGCACCGGGCTGTTCAACCTGCGGGAGCTGGCGTGGGATAAGCAGGCGCTCGAAGCCTGCGGCGTCCGGCCCGAGCAGCTGTCAGAGCCCGTATCGACTACGCACGTGCTGCAAGGGTTGACTGTCGGGGATGCAGCCTCGATGGGGCTCTCGGCGGATACGCCTTTTGTGGTAGGCGCGTCCGACGGCGTGCTGGCCAACCTCGGCGTCGGCGCTTTTGAGCCGGGCGTTTACGCGGTAACGATCGGCACCAGCGGCGCTGTCCGCGGCGTCGTGCGAGAGCCGATAACCGATCCGAAGGGCCGGCTGTTCTGCTATGCGCTCAAGGAAGATTTCTGGGTCGTCGGCGGCGCGATCAACAACGGCGGCATCATGTTCCGGTGGGTGCGCGATCAGCTTGCGACGGCGGAAGCGGAGGAAGGGCGGCGCTTGGGCATGGACCCGTACGACTATTTGACGTCTCTGGCCCGCGAGGTGGCTGCAGGCTCAGACGGACTCATCTTCCTGCCGCTGCTTGCCGGCGAGCGGGCGCCGTACTGGAACGCGAACGCACGCGGCGTATTTTTCGGACTATCACTCTATCATCAGAAGAAGCACATGATCCGGGCGGTGCTGGAGGGCGTCATGTACCGGATTCATTCGGTCGTTTCCGCGCTGGAGGAGCTCAGTGGCCCAACCCGGGAGGTACGCGCCTCCGGCGGCTTTGCCCGCTCTTCGTTCTGGCTTCAGATGATGGCCGACGTACTGAATGCGAACGTCGCCGTGCCGAATACGATCGAAAGCTCCGGCCTTGGGGCCGCGCAGCTCGGCATGCTGGCGCTCGGCGAGATCAAGGACTTCTCCAGCGTTCACGATTGGATGCAGGTGGAGCAGTCGCTTCGCGCAAGCGAGCCGAACCACGAAGTATATCAACAGTTGACAAAAATTTATAATCGTGTGTACCATCAGTTGAAGGATGAGTTTGATGCCATCGCCTCCTTTCAACAGATTCACACGCAATCTTAGGAGGCATCGGGCCATGAACTTATTCGATTTATCGGGAAAAACGGCAGTTATCATCGGAGGCAACAGCACCTTGGGCGGAACGATGGGGATTGCGCTTGGCGGACACGGGGCGGATGTCGCAGTGGTCGGGCGCAATATGGAGAAATCCGAAGAAGTTGCGAAGCGGATCGAAGCGGCCGGCGGACGGGCCAAGTGCTTTTCGGCGGATGCGACGAAAGCCGAGGACTTGAAGCGGGTGCTGTCCGAAGTGCTTGCCTGGACGGGACGCTGCGATATTCTGATGAACTGTCCGGGCAAAAACAGCGCGACGCCGTTTTTTGACATTACGATGGACGAATGGGATTCGATTATGGAAGTGAATCTCAAAAGCGTCGTGTTGGCGTGTCAAATTTTTGGGAAGCATATGGTGGACAAGGGCGAAGGAGGCAGCATTATTAACATCTCCTCCGTATCTTCGGACCCGCCGCTGTCCAAAGTGTTCACGTACTCCGCTTCCAAAGCGGCGGTGAACAA
The DNA here is from genome assembly GCF_018998565.1 of Paenibacillus oleatilyticus. Classification (GTDB taxonomy): domain Bacteria; phylum Bacillota; class Bacilli; order Paenibacillales; family NBRC-103111; genus Paenibacillus_G; species Paenibacillus_G oleatilyticus. The sequence goes on from NZ_JAHNZO010000032.1 coordinate 47,271, forward strand.
CGTCACCCAATTTCTGGCGCGCGAATTCGCTCCGGCGCGCGTGCGTGTCAATGCCATCATTCCGGGCTTCTTCCCGGCTGAGCAAAACCGCAAAATTTTGTCTCCCGAGCGTGTCGAATCGATCATGCGTCATACGCCGATGAACCGTTTCGGCGAAGCGGAAGAGCTTCAGGGCGCAGCCGTGTATCTGGCTTCGGAGAAAGCTTCGAGTTTCGTCACCGGCACGGTGCTGCGGGTGGACGGGGGCTTTGGAGCGATGACGATTTAAGCGGGTAGGACCAGCTCCCAAACCGACTCAGGTGCAGCAATATCCATCTCCGGTCGCTCTTGAAAATGGATTCCTTGAACTTACCTTGCGGTAAGAATCCATTTTCAAAGGCGACACGCAGGCTCTTCGATGGATATTCTGACCTCCGTCTCTTGTGAGAAGTTCCAAATCCCTTAAATCGTCAAAATTAAAATAGAAAAAGGAAGGAAGAGAAACCACAATGTCCAAACAACAAGTCGGCGTTATCGGTCTTGCGGTCATGGGGAAAAACCTGGCTCTGAACATCGAAAGCAGAGGCTTCACAGTATCCGTCTTCAACCGTTCGCGGGAGAAAACGGATGCGCTGCTCGCTGAAGCGCAAGGCAAGAAGATGGTCGGTACATACAGCATCGAGGAATTCGTAGCTTCGCTCGAAACGCCTCGCAAAATTTTAATCATGGTGCAAGCGGGCCATGCGACAGACGACACGATTAACCAGTTGGTTCCTCATCTGGAAAAAGGCGATATTATCATCGACGGCGGCAACGCATTTTTCCCCGACACCCAGCGCCGCAACAAGGAGCTGGAAGCGCACGGCCTCCGCTTTATCGGGACGGGCGTATCCGGCGGCGAGGAAGGCGCGCTGAAGGGCCCTGCGATCATGCCAGGCGGGCAAAAGGACGCCTACGAGCTGGTCGCTCCGATTCTGACGGCCATTTCGGCCAAAGTGAACGGCGACCCTTGCTGCACCTACATCGGACCGGACGGCGCCGGCCATTACGTCAAGATGGTACATAACGGCATCGAGTACGGCGACATGCAGCTCATCTGCGAAGCGTACCATCTGCTCAAAGACGTGCTTGGCGTCAGCACGCAGGAGCTTCATGAGATTTTCGCCGATTGGAACAAGGGCGAGCTGGACAGCTACCTGATCGAAATCACAACCGACATTTTCACCAAATACGATTCGGAAACGGGCAAACCGATGGTCGATGTCATTCTCGATTCCGCCGGCCAGAAGGGTACGGGCAAATGGACAAGCCAAAGCGCGCTCGATCTCGGCGTTCCGTTGTCCATCATTACCGAATCCGTCTTCTCCCGCTTCATCTCGGCGATGAAAGAAGAACGCGTTGCCGCCAGCAAAGTGCTGAACGGACCAAAGCAAGCGGCATTCGACGGCGACCGCGCGGCGTTTATCGAAGCGGTACGGAAGGCGCTGTATGCGAGCAAAATTTGCTCTTACGCACAGGGCTTCGCCCAAATGAGAGCGGCAAGCGAGGAATACAACTGGAGCCTGGACTACGGCAGCATTGCGATGATTTTCCGCGGCGGCTGCATTATCCGCGCCCGTTTCCTGCAGAACATCAAGGATGCGTACGACCGCAATCCGGAGCTGAAAAACCTGCTGCTTGACGAATACTTCAAGGGCATCGTGGAGCAATACCAGGACGCTTGGAGAAACGTCGTCGCAACGGCAATTACCCGCGGCGTGCCGGTTCCGGCCTTCGCTTCCGCGCTGGCTTACTACGACAGCTACCGGACCGAGCGTTTGCCGGCCAACCTGCTGCAAGCGCAGCGCGATTATTTCGGCGCGCATACCTTCAAACGGGTTGACAAAGAAGGCACCTTCCACTTCCACTGGATGGAAAACTAAGCGGCTACAGGTGCCTTTTGATGCGGTCCGGCTTTACCGGATGCAGACCGAAGGACGCTTCGTACAGCCAGTTCTTGAGCCGGTCGGCCTCCATATCGTGGCCGCCCCGCCGCTGAATGAGCATCAAAGCGATTTCGGCAAAATATCTGAAGTTTTTAAGCAGCCGTGGCTGGGAAAGATCCGTCAAGTTCGGGTCTTCCTCAGCCACCTTTTTTTTAATATACTCCAGCATCCAGACGATTTCTTCTCGGCATAAGGGTCGTGTGGGATCCATGATTTGTTCCAGCTTGTGCCCGGTCCAGTCGGGACCGGCTGCGCTGGGTTGCGGTAGAGCGCCTTGCGTCATATGACCGTGTTCTCCCTTCGGGAAATGTGCATTAAACATCATGACTGATCTGGCTGGAATTTATTCACAACCATCTTATGATTTTGTCAAACTTTCTATTCACACGGTGTCGGCTATGATATGATAGGGTCAGTTGAATGATGCGAAAGTCAGAGGTGCAGGGAAGTGGAATACCGTAACATCGTGTTGGTCGGTATGATGGGAACCGGCAAATCCTCCGTCGGACAAGCACTCGCTTCGAGGCTGAACTGGGTGTACGAGGATACGGACGCTGCCATTGAGCGGGCGCAGGGAATGAGCATTACCCGAATGTTTGCGGAGTTCGGAGAGCCTTTCTTCCGCAAAGCGGAAAGCGAGACGATCGAACGGACGCTGCAAGGTCGGCATCAAGTGGTGGCGACCGGAGGCGGGGCCGTTCTGGCTGAGCAAAACCGGATACTCATGAAGCGCAGCGGTCTGGTTGTCGTGCTGAAGGCGTCCGCCGAAACGATCATCGAACGGGTCCGGTCCGATCAAAGCCGTCCGTTGCTGCAAGGCGGAGTCGAAGACCGCGTACGCCACATTATGGAGAGCCGCAAGCACGCGTACGATTTTGCGGATCTCCATGTCGATACGGATGGCAAGACCGTCGGGCAGATCGTCGACGAGATTTGCAGCCGTTTGGAGCGGGAGTGGGCTTAAAGCTGCTCCCATTCGAGCATGCCGCCGGTCATGTTGACAAGACCGGAGAAGCCTTGGGCTTCCAAATATTCAAGCGCCCGCCCGCTGCGATTGCCGCTGCGGCAGACGAGAATCGTTTCGCTGTGCTGCGGGATTTCACTAAGGCGCTGAGGGATTTCCATCAGCGGAATATGCTTGGCTCCCGGAATCATGCCGAGCGCGACTTCTTCCGGTTCGCGCACGTCGATGATGGTAAGCTTTTCGCCGTTTTCAAGCCGTTGCTTGACTTCTTGCGGGGTAATCGTATGCATCAATACAGCCTCCTTCTCGTTCGGCTTGCGGCCGACTTGCCTTCATCATAAAAAGAAAACGGCAGCGTGTCAAACAAAGCGGAACGCCTGTCGTTGATGACGCTTATTTCGAATGGGGACGATATCGGATGACCGTACTTTATATAGGTCTGGCGGGAATCGCCGGAGCATTGGCACGGTACGGATTGTCCGTCGCGATGAATCCGCATCAGGTCACCTCGCTGCCATGGGGAACGCTGCTCTGCAACCTGGCCGGCTGCCTGACGCTTGGCTTTCTGGCCTATTTGCCCGGTTTGAAGCGATATCCGGACCTTCGCGCCGCGCTGACGACCGGATTCGTCGGAGCGTTTACAACCTTCTCGACGTTAAGCTGGGAGCTCGTATCCATGCTCCAGCAGCAGCTTTGGACGATCGCCGCGATTTATTTTATCGTCAGCCTGTGGGGCGGAATCGGCTGCATTCGTCTCGGGCGTCGGTTCGGCTTAAATTTGGCGGCGGTAAAAAGGGGTTCTGAGGAATGATGTCGAATACGTTAGGAACGCTGCTGCTCGTAAGCGCAGGAGGCTTTGCCGGCGCCGTTGCAAGGTATTGGATCGGCAGCCGGATCGCGGAACGCTTCAGAACTTCTCTGCCGTACGGAACGCTGACGGTCAACCTGATCGGTTCGTTCTTGTTGGGCGTCCTGTGGGGAGGAGGGGCAGACGGCCGGCTGATGGCGCTCCTTGGCAGCGGGTTTATGGGAGCATTCACGACCTTTTCGACGCTAAAGCTGGAAAGCGAAGGGCTGCTTCGCCAAGGCGAAAGCCGGACGGCCTGGCTGTATATGGGGCTGTCGTATACACTCGGTTTGCTGCTTGCTTATGCAGGTTATATCGTTTCAATTACATATATAAAGCTCTGACGGACAAGGAGAGATACTACGATGAAAGCTATTGTCAAACCGACCCCGCGTTTGGGCGGGACGATTAACGCCCTGTCTTCCAAAAACTACACGACCCGTTATTTGCTCATCGCCGCGCTCGCGGACGGGACGAGCACAGTGTATTTTCCGGCCCACAGCGAGGATAGCGATGCGATGCGCCGCTGTATCCGGGATTTGGGCGCCGTCCTGGAAGAGGACGACGAGAAGATGACGATCCGCGGCTTCGGCCGTCATCCGAAGCATGTGAGCGAGCTGAATGTCGGCAATGCGGGAGCGGTGCTCCGCTTCTTGATGTCCGTCGCCGCTTTTTGTCCGGAGGTGACGTTTATTAACGCTTATCCGGATTCTCTCGGCAAACGGCCCCATGACGATCTGATCGACGCCTTGAAGCAAATGGGAGTCGAGGTCGAGCACCGTGAAGGAAAGCTGCCGATTACGATTCGGGGCGGCCATCCGCGCGGGGGCAAAATTACCGTGTCCGGGAACGTCAGTTCGCAATTTTTAAGCTCCTTGCTGTTCGTTGCTCCTCTGCTGGACGAGGATAGCGAAATTACCGTGCTGCACGATCTGAAATCGAAAATTATCGTCGGCCAGACGCTGGAAGTCATTGCCCAAGCGGGTGTGAAAATCGAAGCGTCCGACGATTTGATGCACTATAAAATTCCGGGCAAGCAGCAGTATACGCCCCAAAACTACACGGTTCAGGGCGATTATCCCGGTTCTGCCGCTATTCTGGCCGCTGCGGCCGTGACGCATTCGGACGTAACGGTGCTTCATCTGGCGGAGCAAAGCAAGCAGGGCGAGCGGGCCGTCGTCGACGTGCTCCGCGCGATGGGCGTCGATCTTACTCACGAGAACGATGCCGTTCGGATTCGCGGCAATCAGAAGCTGACCGCAGGCGAGTTCGACGGGGATCATTTCACCGACGCCGTGCTGGCGATGGTTGCTGCGGCGGTGTTCGCGGAAGGTACGTCCCGCTTCTACAATGTAGAGAACCTGCGATATAAGGAATGCGACCGAATTACGGATTTTGTCAACGAGCTGCGCAAAGCCGGGGCGGATGTGGAGGAACGACAAAGCGAAATTATCGTTCACGGACGTCCGCAGGGCGTAACGGGCGGCGTCGAGATTAACGCGCATTACGACCACCGCGTCATAATGGCGCTTACCGTCGTCGGCCTCCGCTCTGAGCAAGGCTTGATTATCAACGACGCGCACCATGTGGCCAAATCTTACCCGCATTACTTCGAGCATTTGCTGTCGCTCGGGGCGCAAATCGAACTGGTTGAAGAATAAGGCGCCGCGCGCCGGCGCTGCTCAACCCATCATCATGATCGGCATGCTGATCGTAACGAGGCGGTGAAGGCCGTGACCGTATTGTGGAAAGGAATCCAGGTCACGCTTGCTTTATTTCTCATCACAGGGCTTCTCTTTGCCAGCGGTGTATTTGGCGTACTGCTTTACGCTAAACTAACGGGACAGACATGGTTTCGGGACCCGACTGTCGCCTACGCGGAGCAAGAAGCTGCCGCAGCTAAGGCAGCCGCAACCGCTGCACCGCCTGCGGCGAAGCCTGTCGAGCGGCCGAAAAGCGTATTGCTGGAAGCGCCGCACATTCGGCAGCTGCCCGAGCTTCCTTCCGGATGCGAAGTGACGAGTCTTGCGATGCTATTGCAATACTACGGCGTGAACAAATCCAAGATGGATTTGGTTCCGGAAATGAAAAAAGATCCGACCCCAATCCGTTATAACAAAAACGGCTCGATCGCTTACTGGGGAAATCCGAATACCGGATTCGTCGGAGAGGTGACGGGCGCTGCCAAAGGGTTCGGGATCTACCATAGCGCATTGTTCGAGCTGCTTAAGGTTTATGTTCCGACGGCGCAAGATCTGACCAAAGAGCCGTTCTCGAAGCTGGAAGACCAATTGATTCAGGGAGTGCCGTCCGTCGTTTGGACGACGATCAATTATAAGGTTCCAGACAATTGGGTCGTGTGGGATACGCCGATCGGTCCGATCGAGACGACCTTTATGGAGCATGCGGTGCTGCTGGTCGGCTTTGACGAACAGTACGTATATGTCAACGACCCGCTTGCCGGGCAAAGCAACAAAAAAATCGACAAAGAAGCGTTTATCGCAACATGGGATGCAATGGGACGCCAAGCGTTAAGCTATACAAAGGCGCAATAAATTCATAAAGCGAGGAGCGATACTCATGGCTTTTGAAAATCCACCGCGTGAACGAATTAAAGAACTATTGGCAGGAGCCAGCAACGTAGCGGTCGTAGGGCTGTCCGACAAGCCCGACCGCGTATCTTACATGGTTGCGGAAGCCATGCAGAAGAAAGGCTACCGCATTATTCCGGTCAATCCGACCGTAAGCGGATCGATTCTCGGGGAAGCTTGCTACGCATCGCTCAGCGATATTCCCGAACCGGTCGATATCGTGAACGTATTCCGCCGCAGCGAACAGGTCGTTCCCGTAGCCAAGGAAGCGGTAAAGATCGGGGCCAAGGTGTTCTGGCTGCAGCAGGGGATCTTTAATGAAGAAGCGGCGGATATTGCCCGCGCCGGCGGTCTTGAAGTGATCATGGACCGCTGTATAAAAGTAGAAGACTCGATTTTGCTGCCCGGAGGGAAATAATTTGTTCCGGTCAGACGTTCGTCAATATTTATCGGTTTACTTGGTCATGGATCTTTCGGGCCACGAGGGGAAGTCGGCGCTTGATATCGCCCGGGCGGCATTGGACGGCGGCGTAACGATGATCCAGCTTCGCGAGAAAAAAGCCCCTCTGGCCCGCGTCGTCGAAGAAGGCCGAGCGCTGCGGGAGCTTTGCCGGGAATATGGCGTCCCGTTTCTGGTCAACGACCGGGTCGATTTGGCGCTGGTGCTGGACGCCGACGGCGTGCATGTCGGGCAGGATGATCTGCCGGGATCGGAAGCCCGCAAGCTGCTCGGCCAGGATAAGATCATCGGCATCTCTGCCGGCACGATGGCTGAGGCGGAGTGGGCCATGGCTCAAGGCGCAGATTATTTGGGCGTAGGCGCTGTCTATTCCACCCTTACCAAAGGGGATGCCGGGGCGCCGATAGGCACCGGTTTGATTTCGGAGATCAAGCAGCGCTGGCCGCATATTGGCATGGTCGGGATCGGAGGCATTGACGCTTCCAATGCGGCGCCTGTCATTCAGGCTGGCGCGGACGGAGTAGCCGTCGTATCAGCTATCGTTCGGCAAAGCGATCCTTGCTCGGCGGCCCGGCAGTTAAAGTACGAAGTTTGTCCCGGACAATCCCAAAAAAAATAAACGGCAAGTAATAAAATAAATCCTCCTTGAAGACAATAAGAAAGGCTTCTGGAATGGAACGGAACAACGACCAGTACCGGAAGACTTTCTATAATAAACTTCGAGGAGGATTTTGTCGCATGTACCAACAAGGCTACCAAAGCAGCTATCAAAACCAATTGGGTACGGCCGGTCTTGCAAGCTCCCAATTCACGAAATACCAACCGGTCGGTTATGTACAATCCCAATACAACCAGTCCTTGAATCAATCCGGAATCGGCCAGCAATACGGGGCGGGGCAGCAGTACTCTCAATTCCAAAGCCCGCAAGCATATCACACGGCGAACTACCGTGGTAACCAACAAGGACATGACGCCTACCTTCGTTCCGATTCCACGCAACCGGCGCAAAGCCAATTCGGAATCGGCGCACCTCAATTCGGCGCTTCTTCTTTCGGAGCCGGACAACAGTTTTCGCAATATCAAAGCCCGCAATCGCCGCAATCGTATCACACGGCTAACTACCGCGGGAACCAGCAAGGTCATGACGCTTACCTGCGTTCGGATTCCACGCAGCCGGCCCAAAGCCAATTCGGCATCGGTGCAAGCCAATTTGGTGCCACAAGCTTTGCAAGCCAAAATCAATTCGGGCAGCAATTCGGTGTTTCCGGGCAATCGTATTCCCAATTCCAAAGCCCGCAATCGTACCATCTGGCCCACTACCGCGGCAACCAACAAGATCACGATGCTTATCTCCGTTCCGATTCCAATCAACCGGCGCAAAGCCAATTCGGCATCGGCGCAACGGGTGCAACGGGTATCGGCACAGGCGGTTTCGGCGCAAGCGGCATCGGCTTTAACAGATTCTAATTTTAATCGGCAAGCAGCTTCGAACGGGCGGGCCCGGCAGGCCCGTCTTCTTTGCGTTTTCCCTGAAACTTACGGTTTGACAAAAAACGGTTGGGAGCGTACCATCGTTAGTATGAAAGGGGGAACGGACCGATTTGAATTGGATGGGAAACTTGCAGCAGCTTGGCCGGTCGCTTATGATGCCGACCATTACCCTTCCCGTTGCCGCTATCTTGCTGCGCCTCGGTACCCTGCCTTGGGATCGGATTCATATGCCCCGCGTCGGGGAAATTTTATTGCTCTGCGGCACAACGATCTTTACGTATTTGCCGCTTATTTTTGCGGTCGGCGTCGCTCTGGGGTTGACGGAAAGCGCAGGGATCGCGGGCATGTCGGCGCTTATCGGCCATTACATGTTCAGCGAAGCGACGCAGCGTTACCTCGGCGATTCGTTTCAGCTCGGCGTTCCCGGCGGCATCCTTATCGGGTTGCTGGCCGCCGTCATTTATCATAGGGTAAAGCATATTCAGCTTCCCGAATCGATTCAGTTTTTCGGCGGTCCCCGTATGGTGCCGCTGCTGATGGGGCTTGCCATTTTTTTATTGATCCTGCTGATGATCCAAGTCGGTCCTGTGCTCGAAACCGGGATGGAGAAGCTCACGAATTTTATCTTGGGGCTCGGCGGCTTCGGCACATTTTTATACGGCATTATTCACCGTCTTCTGGTCCCGTCCGGACTGCATCACGTGTTTAACAACTTTTTCTGGTTTCAGCTCGGTGCGTACAACGATGCGCAAGGACAGCCGGTATTCGGCGACTTGCCCCGTTACTTTGCCGGTGACCCGACAGCGGGAATGTATATGGCCGGCCTGTATCCGATCATGATGTTCGCGCTGCCCGCTATTGCCTTGGCGATTATTCAGGAAGCGCGCGAGGATTTAAAGCCCAAAATTCGCACGACTTTCCTGACGGCGGCTTTCGCCTGCTTCTTAACCGGGGTGACCGAGCCGATTGAGTTTGCGTTTTTGTTTGTGGCGCCGTATCTGTTTTTCGTGCATGCGATTCTTTCGGGATTGGCCATGTGGATCGCTTACGTGCTCGACATACACCACGGCTTCTCTTATTCGGCGGGAGCGATCGATTACTTGATCAATCTGCACTTGTCGACCCGCGGCCTGCTGCTGATTCCGATCGGGCTGGCTTACGGCTTCGTCTACTACGTGCTGTTCCGCTGGGCGATCCGCCGCTTCCGCATCCCGACGCCCGGCCGCGAAGAAGGCTCGCAGCTCGAAGAATGGGCCGGGGACATTCCGTATCGTTCGCCGCTCATTTTGCAGGCGCTGGGCGGCAAAGAAAACATCAAGAACATCGAAGCGTGCATTACCCGCCTGCGGCTCACGCTAGTCAATGACCGCCAGATGGATGTGTCGGCGCTTCGGCTGCTCGGTGCGGCCGGCGTTATCCGTTTGGGCGGCGGCAACGTTCAGGTCGTGTTCGGGACGTATTCGGAACTGATCCGTGAAGAGATGATCAAGTCCATGCGCAAAGATATTCAGCAGGTGCTGTTCAGCTCGCCGATGCAAGGGCGAATGATCCCGCTGGAGGAAGTGCCGGACAAAATTTTTGCCGGGAAGCTGGTGGGCAATGGCGTCGCCTTTTTCCCCGATAAAGGAGAGCTGGTGTCGCCTGTAGCCGGTAAAATCATCCACGTTTATCCGACGCTTCACGCCTTGGGGATCGAAACGGAGCAAGGACTTCAAGTGCTCCTCCATATCGGAATCGATACCGCCGGTCTGCAGGGTAAATATTTTACCGCTTACGTGAAAGAAGGAGACCTGGTCGAACCGGGCCAGCTGCTCGTCAGGTTCAACCTGCAGAAGGTGAAGAAAAACTGCAAGTCGCTCGCGACGCCTATGCTCATCACGAACGTCGATATGGTGAGATCATGGAGCTTCGCGCCTTACAAAGCCGTGAAGAAAGGACAGGCGTCGGTCATGTCCGTCATGCTGAAAAATACCGCTACAACAGGAGTTACAGGGGGAGGGAACGCTTATGGTTGAGGGGATCGGAGCTTCGTCGGGGATTGCGATGGGCAAAGCTTTCGTTATTCCAACCTGGGAATGGGACTTTCCCGAAAAGCTGATCGACGTCACGGACTTGGCGTACGAATTCGAAAGGTTATATGACGGAATCCGCCATTCCAAGGACGAAATCGAACTGATTAAACAGGAATTCGTCAGCGTGCTGGGCGAGGAGCAAACGCAAATTTTCGACGCGCATCTGGCCATCTTGGAAGACCCGATTTTCATGAACGAAGTGCAGGGGATCATGCAGCGGCAGTACAAAGCGGCCGAGGTCGCCGTCAAAGAAGCGATCGACAAGTTCGTAGGAATGTTCGATCTGCTTGACGACGGTTATATGAAGGAGCGCGCACTCGATATTAAAGACGTCGGCAACCGGCTGCTTAAGCATCTGCTGGGGGCGCTCGAAGAGACGCTGCCGCCCAAGGATCAGCCCTACATTCTCGTAGCCAAGGAGCTGATTCCGTCCCAAATGGTGCATCTGGACGTGAGTCTGGCGTTAGGGCTGGTCACGATGCTGGGCGGCAAAACGTCGCATGTGGCGATCATGGCCCGCGCGATGGGCGTTCCGTACGTTCTCGGGATCGAGGGCAAGCTGCAAACGCCGATCCAAAACGGCGACTATCTGATCATCGACGGCGACGAGGGCGTCGTCTATGTGAACCCGGCCGACGATGTGATCGAGAAGTACAAGGCGCGGAAGGAAACGTGGAAAGCCGTTCAGGAGCAGCTGCAAAAGCTGGCCCATTTGCCTACCCGGACGGAAGACGGAAGGCAGATGCATTTGGCGGCCAACATCAGCTCGGTGAAGGAGCTGGAGCTGGTCATGAAGAACGGCGCTTCCGGCGTCGGCCTGTTCCGGACGGAATTTTTGTACATGGATCGCAGCAGCTTCCCCGAAGAAGAGGAGCAGTTCGCCGTATACCGCGAGGTGGCCGAGCGGCTGGGCGGCAAGCCGGTTGTCATTCGGACACTGGACGTCGGAGGGGATAAGCATCTCGATTACCTGGCCCTGCCGGAGGAAGAGAATCCGTCGCTTGGCTACCGCGCGATCCGGATCATGCTGGACCGGACGGATTTGTTCAAAACGCAGCTCCGGGCTATTTTGCGGGCGAGTCATTACGGCAACGTGAAGATCATGTACCCGATGATTTCTTCGCTTGACGAGCTGCGCAGAGCCAATGAAGTGCTGGAGGAAGCGAAAAAGGAGCTTGCCGACGAAGGAACCCCGTTCCGCTCGGATATCGCGGTCGGCATTATGATCGAGCTTCCGGCGGCGGTCATGATCTCCGATCTGCTGGCGCAAAAGGTCGACTTTTTCAGCATCGGAACGAACGACTTGGTGCAATACGTGCTGGCCGTCGACCGGATGAACGAGACGGTGGCGCATTTGTATGACCCGTTCCATCCGTCGGTGCTCCGCATGCTGAAGATTACGGCGGATCATGCCCACAAGCACGGGACGCATATCAGCGTGTGCGGCGAGCTGGCAGGGGATGTCCGCGCGTTGCCGATTTGGATCGCGCTTGGCATTACCGATCTGAGCATGTCGGTGCAGTCGATATTGAAGGTGAAAAACAGCCTGCTTCAAAGCAGGCACAGCGAAGGCGAGAAGATTTGGGAGGAGCTGGCCGGCTGTGCCAGCAGCGCCGAAGTGGTGACCGTCCTTACCAAATATTTGGAGACGGATATCGCCGATCAGTCGGGTCACACGAGACCCGCTTGCGGGTTCTCTTAAGCGCTGTTGACTTTTACGATACTAGACATTGTTGGGGGAGAATCGGATGAATCTTGCGGGATATAAAGTACTTGCCTTTGTCGACGAAGAATTTGAAGATCTGGAGATGTGGTACCCGGTGCTGCGGCTGCGGGAATCCGGGCTTGACGTGCATCTGGCCGGCCCTAAGGCAGGCACCGTCTATCACGGAAAATACGGCGTTCCTCTGACGACCGAGTACGCCTTGGACGAAGTGAAGTCCGAAGACTATATCGGGCTTTATGTGCCGGGCGGCTGGGCGCCGGACAAACTGCGCCGCTATGCTTCGGTACTGCGGCTGACCCGTGAATTTCACGAAGCGGAAAAACCGATTGCGCATATTTGTCATGCCGGCTGGGTGCTCGTTTCGGCGAAAATATGTCAGGGCTATACCATGACTTCAACGCCGGGCATCAAGGACGATCTTGAAAATGCGGGCGCGATTTGGGTCGATCAGGAAGCGGTAGTCGACCGGCACATTGTGTCCGGACGCAGACCCCCGGATCTTCCGGCTTTTACCAAAGCGTTCGTGGACCGTTTGGCGCAATATGCCGAGGAGCATAAGGGATGAACATGATCGTCAGGTGGCTGCCTTCCGTCCTGTGGATGGCAGTTATTTTTTATTTGTCCTCGCGAACCGGCGACGATCTTGGGGGATGGCTGGATGAAATCCGCCTGATTATTCCTGCGATGGAAGGGTTCGATTGGGGCCATTTCGTTTCTTACTTTATATTGGCCTGGACTTATTTATGGGCACTTCGTCCCAAACGGCTGACCTTCCTGGCGAAGTTTGCGGTTGTGCTGCTGTGCGTGCTTTATGGGGTGACGGACGAATATCACCAATCGTTCGTGCCCGGGCGCACGCCGGATGTCATGGACATCCGCAATGATGGGATTGGAGCCGCTCTGGCGATGCTTGCGCTGTCGCTGCCTTTTGTCCGGCGCGCTTACGAGCGCCTGTGTGCTAAATATTACTAGCCTCGCGGCGGCAGGAGTTTGTTCGCGAAGGTAGAATATTTGTACATAAGCAGGATGAACGAATGTGCCGTCATTGACGGCGGTCGCGCGTTTGTCGGGACCGTCGGAATCAGCGGATTCCGATCGTTTGAGAAAGGTTTGGCGTTGCTGCCAAAAGGAGTGGTAGTTGTTGCATAAGCCGTGCAAGTGTGGTAAGGCGATGGGCATTCGTCTTCGTACCGTCATTTACCAAAACAAAGTCGAGATCGGGAACGTTCCGATTTTCTCGTGCGACACCTGCAACCGCAGCGAGGTGTTTGCCGAAGTGAAGCCGGAATTGACCGGACTCATCGGCAAGCTCGGCAGCGAGCCGGAGAAGCAATCGCTTCAGTTTGACGATGTATGCGAAATCGCCCATTTGATGGTCAAAGTAACGGAGAAAAAAAGGGCAGCCGACCCCGTAGAGACAATAATCCAAGAAAGAATCAACGAACTGCTTGATCTGCTGCTATTGGCCCAGTCGCTGGACGACGGCGGATGGATTGACGACGTCCGCAAAAGACTGTCGCAAATCGCCAAGCATTCGGTAACGGTACACGATTTTTGAAAGCCGCTGCTCCGCAGTTGGCTTTTTTTGTGTCTTTTTGATACTATATTCATAGGACTATGACCAATTCGTTGCGAAAACAAGCATTTTGTCGTATGATAAGGCTAAATGACATGATCGCATTATACTTTTTAGAACAATGGAGAGAATGGCCGTGACTGTGACAATTTATGATGTAGCCAGAGAAGCAGGCGTTTCCATGGCAACCGTTTCCAGGGTTGTCAATAATAACCCGAACGTGAAGCCGCAGACGCGCAAGAAGGTGTTTGAGGCGATTGAGCGTTTAGGCTACCGTCCGAATGCCGTAGCAAGAGGCTTAGCCAGCAAGAAAACGACAACGGTCGGCGTGGTCATTCCCGATATTTCCAACTCGATCTTTTCCGAGGTTGCGCGCGGCATCGAAGATATCGCGAATATGTATCACTACAATATTATTTTATCCAATGCGGACAAGAAGAAGGAAAAAGAAATCCGCGTGATCAACACCTTGCTGGAGAAGCAAGTGGACGGACTGCTCTTCATGGGCGGGGCGATTACCGAGGAACACATTCAGGCGTTCAAGACGTCTTCGGTTCCGGTGGTGCTGTGTGCGACGGCGGATGAACAGCGGACGATTCCTTCGGTCGATATCGACCATGAGAAGGCGGCGTTTGACGCCGTGAACGTGCTGCTGGAGAACGGACACCGCGATATCGCCATGATTTCCGGCACTTTGCAGGACCCGGCCAATGGTTACGCCCGTTACCAAGGGTACAAGAAAGCGCTCGAAGCCGCGAACATTCCGCTGCGCGAAGAACTGGTTCGCATCGGGAACTACCGCTATGAATCGGGTCTGGAAGTAACGAAGTACTTCCTGGAGCTGGAAAACCGTCCTACGGCGATCTTTGCCGCAACGGACGAGATGGCGATTGGAGCGATTCACACGCTGCAGGATAACGGCTTGAAGGTTCCGGAAGACATGTCCGTCATCAGCGTGGACAACATTCGGATGGCTTCTATGGTTCGTCCGCTGCTGACAACGGTTGCTCAACCGATGTATGATATCGGTGCCGTGGCGATGCGCTTGTTGACCAAGCTGATGAACAAAGAAACGAAGGATGCTTCGGAGCTGTCGCAGGTTATTTTGCCGCATGAAGTGATTTATAGAAATTCGGTGGCTCATCGCTAATATGAGCCACTTTCTTTTGTAAAAAGGGGGATTCGGGGTTGACGTACGGTAAATTAGGCGTCATCGGCGCGATGAAGGAAGAAATCGAACTGTTCCACGAGCATATGGAGCAGGTGCGGGAATCGATTAAGGCGGGAATCACGTTCTACGAAGGCGTTTTCCACGGGAAAAGCATCGTTCTGTGCAAATCGGGCGTAGGCAAAGTGAACGCTGCGGTAACGACACAGATTTTGATCGATACCTACGGCGTGGAAGCCGTAATCTTCACCGGAGTGGCAGGGGCGGTCGACCCGTCGCTGAACGTCGGCGATATCGTGGTGTCGACGGAGTGCCTTCAGCACGATATGGACGTAACGGCCCTTGGATTTCCGCGGGGGACGATTCCTTACGAGGCGACGTCGGTTTTTGCCGCCGATGAGGGATTGCGCAGTGCTGCAGCCGGAGCGAGCCGGGAACTGTTCGGTGCGGTCAAGGAAGGACGAGTGCTGTCGGGCGACCAGTTTATCGCCAGCCGGGAGACGGTCCAATTGCTGCATAAGGAGCTTCAAGGCGCATGCGTCGAGATGGAGGGTGCGGCGGTCGCACAGGCTTGCTCGATGAACGGCATCCCGTTCGTCATCATCCGTTCCATGTCCGACAAGGCGGACGGATCGGCGCACGTCAATTTTGCGGAATTCACCGTCCAGGCATCCGAGAACTCATACCGCATCGTGGATCAGATTATCAAACGCCTGTCATAGGGTTGACGGACACCGGAAGCGGTCGAAACCAGAGAAGTAGAAGGAGAGAATATAACGATGTCATCCGTAACGATGGAACAATTGGTCGCTTTGGCCAAGCACAGAGGCTTTATTTTCCCGGGCTCCGAAATTTACGGCGGTCTTGCCAATACGTGGGACTACGGTCCGCTCGGCGTTGAGCTGAAAAATAACATTAAGCGCGCCTGGTGGAAAAAGTTCATTCAAGAATCCCCGTACAATGTCGGTCTGGACGCGGCTATTCTGATGAACCCTCAAGCTTGGGTTGCATCCGGCCATGTAGGCAACTTCAACGACCCGATGATCGACTGCAAGCAGTGTAAAGTGCGTCACCGCGCGGACAAATTGATTGAGAACGCCTTGGCGGAAAAAGGCATCGAAATGATCGTCGACGGCCTGTCGTTTGCCGAGATGGAGAAGCTGATCGCCGAGCATAAGATCGTTTGCCCGGACTGCGGAAAGTTGGATTACACCGAAATTCGTCAGTTTAACCTGATGTTCAAAACGTTCCAAGGCGTAACCGAATCGAGCGCGAATGTCGTTTATATGCGTCCGGAGACGGCGCAGGGCATTTTCGTCAACTTCAAGAACGTTCAGCGCACCATGCGCAAAAAGCTGCCGTTCGGCATCGGTCAGATCGGCAAAAGCTTCCGGAACGAAATTACGCCGGGGAACTTTACTTTCCGTACTCGCGAGTTCGAGCAAATGGAGCTTGAATTTTTCTGCAAGCCGGGCGAAGACCTGCAATGGTTCGAATACTGGCGTTCGTATTGCCGCGACTGGCTCTTGAACCTCGGCATCACGGAAGCGAACATCCGTCTGCGTGACCACTCGGACGACGAGTTGTCCCATTATTCCAATGCGACGACGGACATCGAATACAAATTCCCGTTCGGCTGGGGCGAGCTGTGGGGCATCGCCGACCGCACGGATTACGATTTAAAGCAGCACATGACGCATTCCGGCGAAGATTTCAATTATATCGAGCAAGAAACGAACGAGCGGTATATTCCGTACTGCATCGAGCCGTCGCTGGGTGCGGACCGGGTAACGCTGGCGTTCCTGATCGACGCGTTCGAGGAGCAGAAGCTGGAAGGCGACGACAGCCGGACGGTATTGCATCTGCATCCGGCGCTGGCGCCTTATAAAGCGGCGATTTTCCCGCTCTCGAAGAAGCTTTCCGACGGAGCTAACCAAGTATTTGCCGATTTGGCGAAGCACTTCTTGGTCGACTATGACGAGGCCGGTTCGATCGGCAAGCGGTACCGCCGTCATGACGAAATCGGTACGCCGTTCTGCATTACGTACGACTTCGAATCGGAGCAGGACGGTCAGGTGACCGTTCGCGACCGCGATACGATGGAGCAGACGCGGATGCCGATCAGCGAGCTCAAAGCGTTTATCGAGTCGAAAGTGCAGTTCTAATCTCCCAAACAAGAAACAGCCCGCGCCAAAATATATGGCCGCGGGCTGTTTTCATCTTTATGGAGCGAATCAAGGTACTTGTACGGCGGACATGCCGTAAAAACGGCGTTACAAGTCAAAGGATTAGGCCAAATAAAGCGAGGCAATTTCTTTGGTATGTCGGTTTTTCTCGGTAATTTCCCGTCGCCTCGGAATCGGGTCCCAGGTGTGCACTGCATCCAGCCACGTCGTTGGAAGCGCTTCACCGCAATACGGCTGCCATTTCGTTACCCAGTCGGCCGGCAGGGCCATCTCCGGGTTCTGCTCCAGCTGCTGGAGCAGGGGATGCTCGTTCATTTCCAGCCAGAGAAGACTCCAGGCCCTCGGGACGACGCGCCAAATATCGTAGCCTCCGCCGCCGAGCGCGACCCACCGGCCTTGGCAGTGCTCATGTGCGAGTCGGTGGATGATGCGCGGCATCGCCCGATAAATTTCCATGCTGCAGTGAATATGAGCCAGCGGATCGTAGGCATGGGCATCGCAGCCGTGCTGGGAAACGATAAGATCCGGTTTAAACTGCGCGGCCGTCTTGACAAGCACCTCCTCGAAGCATTCCAGCCACGATTCGTCCTCGGTAAAGGGCTCCATCGGCACGTTGATCGTCGTTCCGAAGCCCGTCCCGTCGCCGCGCTCGTTCACCGCTCCCGTCCCGGGAAACAAATATTTGCCCGTTTCATGAATCGAGAACGTACAGGTGTCCGGATCGGTGTAGAAGCTCCATTGGACGCCGTCGCCGTGATGCACGTCGGTATCGATGTACAGGACGCGCACGCCATACTTGCTCTTGGCATGCGCGATGGCTACGGCCGCATCGTTGTAGACGCAAAATCCCGCTCCTTTATTCGGCATGGCGTGGTGCAGCCCGCCTCCCAAATGCAGTGCGTGCCCGGCTTCTCCGCCGAGCACGGCATCGATCGCCCGAATCGAGCCTCCGACCAAAATGGACGTGGCCTGATGCATTCCCGGGAAGAAGGGGGTATCTTCCGTATCCAGCCCGTATTTTCCTGCCTGATG
Source organism: Paenibacillus oleatilyticus (assembly GCF_018998565.1). Lineage (GTDB taxonomy): Bacteria > Bacillota > Bacilli > Paenibacillales > NBRC-103111 > Paenibacillus_G > Paenibacillus_G oleatilyticus. The sequence goes on from NZ_JAHNZO010000032.1 coordinate 65,348, forward strand.
CAGCCACTCTTCCGCCGGCTGGTCGGCGCTTAATGCCTTGACGGCATTGACATATTCCTGCGAATGCACCGAGCAAAGCTGCGTTTCGTCGGCCGCCATCGGCCGGATTAAGCTGTCGCCGGACAACGCTTGCGCCTTGCGCAGCAGGTCGACTGTCAGCACCAGTCTTTGCTGATTAAACGGGTGACTGTCGTTGAACTTGTAGGCGACTTCATTCTCGTCGTAAACAAACAAAGCTTTTGCACTCATGCTATTCGCGCTCCCATCAGTACATAAACCGCTGTCGGAATCGAACCCGGTCGAATTGCTCCACGGAAGACAGCGGCACGTTTTTGCCGATGCGCACCATCAGGCAGTTGGCCGGATGAGAGCAGATTTCCGGATCGTCGGTAGCGTACCAGACCATATCGACGCTTTTCATCAGCTTCTCCATCATATCCCGGTACTGCCAAACGGTAAGTCCGCTTTTTTCCAAGTCCCAATGCCAGTAATATTCGGTCGTAAACGTGATGACATTCTCAAGCTGTCCATCCTCGAAGGCCAGTCGGATTAGCTTCTTGCCAAGCCCAAGCCCCCGATAGTCGTCCGCCACCTCGATCGCGCCAAGCTCGACCAAGTCTTCCATATTTCCTTCCGACCAGCGTTCCATCTCGTCGGGGTAATGGAATGTGACGTAGCCGACAATCTGCGTCGAAACCCTCGCCAGAACGATTCGCCCCTCCGGCAGCCCGGCAATTTCGACAAGCGCCTCGAACTGCTCTTTGGGCCTTCGGAACGCATCCAGATCCGGATGCATCGAATAATCGCGGAGCCGCTCGGGAGGCACGGGGCCCTCCAGAATGATTTCGCCGTTCTGATACGGAATAACCTGGGAATGATACAATTTAACATGCTCCATCTGCGGCGATTCACTCCCTTCCAGAACTTCACTTTAAGAATAACAAAAAAATAGTCGGATAAAAAGTGTTGTGGTATAATATGTTTTAGTGCGTATGAAAGCGTTTCATCAAAGTGAAAAAAAAGAGAGCTTTGGGGAGGAAATGGTCATGGATCATACGAATGTCGAAATCATTGCACCCGTAGCAACATCGCCCAACATGAAAAACTACGAGGAAGAACGTGCCCAGTTTCAATGGGCGGATATCGAGAAAGCATTCACATGGTCCCAAACCGGTAAGGTGAACGTCGCTTATGAAGCGATTGACCGCCACGCCGATTCGCAGCGCGGGGACAAGATCGCTCTTTACTACAGCGATGACCGCCGAGACGAAAAGTACACGTTCAAGGAAATGAAAGCCCAGTCCAATCGGTTCGGCAACATTCTGCGCAAGCTTGGCGTAGGGAAGGGAGACCGTGTCTTCATCTTCATGCCGCGCTCGCCGGAGCTTTACTTTGCCTTGTTCGGCACGATCAAAGTCGGAGCCGTGGTCGGTCCGCTGTTCGAAGCGTTCATGGAGACGGCCGTCAAGGATCGTCTGGAGGACAGTGAGGCCGTGGCGATCATTACGACGCCTTCGCAGCTTTCGCGTGTGCCTGTTCAAGACCTCCCGCATTTGAAGCATGTGATCTTGGTCGGAGAAGATCTGTCTTTATCCGAAGGCCAAGTCGATTATTATAAAGAAATGGCCACCGCTTCCGAAGAGCTCGAGATCGAGTGGGTGGACCGCGAAGACGGGTTGATCATTCACTATACATCCGGCTCCACCGGCAAGCCGAAAGGCGTATTCCACGTCCATAACGCCATGCTGCAGCATTATTATACCGGTCGTGTCGTGCTGGATCTTCAGGAGCAGGACATTTATTGGTGTACGGCGGACCCGGGTTGGGTCACCGGCACGTCCTACGGTATTTTTGCGCCGTGGCTCAACGGTGCGACCAACGTCATCCGCGGAGGTCGTTTCTCTCCGCAGAACTGGTACGGCACGATCGAAAAATACAAGGTCACGGTATGGTACAGCGCACCGACGGCATTCCGCATGCTGATGGGTGCCGGCGACGATACGGTGAAGCAGTTTGATCTGAGTTCCCTTCGTCATGTGCTCAGCGTAGGCGAACCGCTGAACCCGGAAGTCGTCCGCTGGGGGCTGAAGGTGTACGATCAACGCATTCACGATACGTGGTGGATGACGGAGACAGGCGGACATCTCATCTGTAACTATCCGAGCATGGCGATCCGTCCGGGCTCGATGGGCAAGCCGATTCCAGGCGTCGAAGCGGCGATCATCGACGATGCAGGCAACGTGCTGCCGCCGTTCCGCATGGGCAATCTGGCGATCAAGACGCCTTGGCCGTCGATGATGCGCAAAATTTGGAACAATCCGGCGAAATATGAAGAGTATTTCCGGATTCCGGGCTGGTACATTTCCGGCGATTCCGCCTATATGGACGAGGACGGCTACTTCTGGTTCCAGGGCCGCGTCGACGACGTCATCAATACGGCTGGGGAGCGCGTAGGTCCGTTCGAGGTGGAGAGCAAGCTGGTAGAGCATCCGGCAGTTGCGGAAGCGGGGGTTATCGGGAAACCGGACCCGATGCGCGGCGAGATCATCAAAGCGTTCATTGCCCTGCGCGAAGGCTATGCGCCATCCGAAGAGCTTAAAACGGATATTTCCAAGTTTGTCAAAGAGGGCTTATCCGCCCACGCGGCGCCGCGTGAGATCGAATTCAAAGACAAGCTGCCGAAAACCCGCAGCGGCAAAATTATGCGCCGCGTGCTGAAAGCATGGGAGCTTAATTTGCCGACAGGCGATTTGTCGACCATCGAAGACTAGGAAGCTTGTCAGGTATTCGCTTTATATCGTTCATTAATCAAGGGAGGATTTCCGCTGCTTCAAGTAGCGGAGGTTCTCTCTTTTTTTTATCAAAAAAAAGGGATACAAGCCGCACAAGCGGTCCGTATCCCTCGGAGTGTTGAGAAATCTTAGATGTAGAAAATCTCAGACAAATAGAGGTGGGGTATATCCCGTAAGAGTTTACGACCGCCTTTGAAACCCGTGAAAATACCGCTAATTCTAATCAAGTTCACGGGTTTCAAGAGCGGCTGGAGGGACATACCCCACCGGCTTATGCAGAGAGTTTTCTACGCGAAGCGGGTTTTTCAACAAGCTCAGGATACAAACCGCGCAAGCGGTCCGTATCCCTTTTTTCACAGCTGCTATTTCTTGAACTTCACTGCCGCCGAAAGCTTGGATTCGCCGAATTCATTTGTGGCGGAAACTTTGTAATAGCCGTCGTAGGAGACGGCATAGTATTTGAATTGCGTTGCATTGGTTACCGTACCGATTTTCTCGAACTTGCCGTTTTCTTTTTCGCTATAGTATACCGTGTATTCCTTAACCTTTTCTTTGCCGGCATTATCCTTCCAATTCAGTTCGACGCCTCCGCCAGTGGACTTGGCCGATAAGCCGGTGGGCGCAGCCGGAGGAGTCTTGACGGGCGTCGGATCTTCCTTGCCGGTAGATCCGCTGCCGGCGTTATGCTCCTTATTCGGTTCCGAGCCGGTGCCCGTTTCCGAACTGCCTGTACCTTCGTTATTTTTTCCATCGCCGGGTTTGCCGTCCGGAGGAGTGGTCTTCTGACCTCCATCCGGGGGGAGCGACGATAGATCGACGGACGTTCCGTCCGTGTAAGCCGCTTTGCTTGGCACGGATTCGTTACCGGCCACATCGACAGCGGTCACGTAATAACCGTACAGGTTTCCTCCGTTGACGGAATCCGTAAACTTCGCCTCGTCACCGGCGATCACGACTTTGCTTACCCGTTGGTACGGCCCGTGATTGACGGAACGGTACAAACGGTAGCCGACGGTATCGGCGCTTGAGCTTGCTTGGAAAGTGATGACGCTGGTGTCGCCTGCATGGGTTGCGACGACCGTCGTAGGCGCTGCTGGCGGATTTCCGTCGTCCGTTCGCGGATCGGTCTCGGCAGGCGCATCGTCCTGATAATCTTTCGGACGATAAAAATCCAGGCTGCGGCGGCGGTCCGCTTTGACTCTTTCCATGGCGTTCGCCAGTTCTTTAAACAAAGGTCCGAGCGGTTTTTCCCGCTTGATCACGCTCTTCTGCTGAACAAATTCGCTTGGCGTTCCGTCTTGTGCGATATAATTGATTCCGTTATACGTAATAATCGGCAAGCTTACCATGACGTTGTCTTCTTCGGTCGGAACGAATTTTTTATTGAATACGTCCGTGACGAGCTTGCCCGCCTTCGAAGTCGCCTCACTCGGCAGTTTCCCGGAAAGGCTGGACACGGTCACCTCGACGATACTGTCCGGCCGCTTGAACTCTTTTGTCGGAAACAGCTCCGGTTTTTTGTTAATCGCGTCATCTAGAACAAGTGCAAAAATATTTTTGGCCCGGTTCGTTCCGCCGGTTTTCTTGCTCAGCTTATGAATCGGCTGGTCATATCCGACCCAGACGCCAAGCGTAATGTCCGGCGTATAGCCCATAAACCAAGCATCGGCATCGTCCTGGGTCGAGCCGGTTTTGCCGACGATCGGCATTTTGCCGTAGTGCTTGAAATTTTTCATCAGATCGGTTGCCGTACCGGACGTTATGACGGTGCGCATCATATCGGTCATCAGATAAGCCGTTTGCTCGGAAAAAGCGGTTGTCGGCGTCAGCTGATGCTCGTAGACGACTTTTCCGTTGGAATCAGTAATTTTTCGGATCATGAACGCTTCGTTGAACTCGCCCTTGTTGCCGATCGTCGCATAGGCATTGGTTAGCTCCTTGACCGTTACTCCGTATTTCAAACCGCCGATAACGCCCGTCTGGGCTTGATAATCGTCCTTGGTAATGGAGACGATCCCCATCTTTTTGGCAAATTCCCAGGCTTCTTTAATGCCGACGACATCGACGAACAATTTGATCGCCGGAATGTTGTACGACTGGTTTAACGCCCGTCTGGCCGTGACGAGTCCGTGGTAGCCGTCGTCCCAGTTTTCCGGGATGTGAAAGCCTCTGCTGCCGTCCTTGAGAATGATCGGGACATCGTCGATGACCGAGGCCGGTTGAATGACGCCCTTCTCCATGGCCGGCAAATAAGCGGCAATCGGCTTCATGGTCGATCCGGGCTGCCGGAGCGCTTGCGTTGCGTGATTCAGCTGCTCCTTGAAAAAGTCGCGGCCTTCCATCATGCCGAGAATCGCCCCGGTTTTGCTGTCCATCATGACAGCGCCGATTTGCTCGGTTCCTTTGACTTTATCGTCAGGAGTAAAGTTATTGCCATCCTTCGCGATGTCGCGCATCGATTCATAGATGTCTTTGTCGATCGTCGTATACACGTGATAGCCGCCTCGGGACAATTGGGCTTGTACGCTTTTCAGCGCCTCGCTGTACGTCTCCGGGTTGGCCTGCGGGTCCAGCTTCGGCTGTTGGACCGACAGCAGCGCCTTGGCCGCTTCTTTCTCTACCTCGATCATGAGGAAAGGGTAGGTGGAGTATGCTTTCTTGACCCGCTCGGCAAGCGAGCCCTTCAAGTCGAATTGCAGTGCCTCCTGGTACTGCTGCTCGTTGATTTTTCCTTCCTCCAGCATCCGCTTCAGCACGAGCTGCTGACGCTGAACCGCACGCTTGAAAGCGGCGCCGTCGACCTCGCCCTTGCTGGTGAAGGCCGAGAAGTTGCTCGGCTGCTGAGGCACCCCGGCCAGGTAAGCGGCTTGCGCGATATTCAGCTTGCTCAGATCGTCAATGTTGAAGATCCCTTTGGCGGCGGCTTTAATGCCGTACAGGTTGTAGCCGGACGAGCCGTTGCCGTAAGGGATTTTGTTTAAGTAGGCCAGCAGAATTTCATCCTTGGACATCAGGCGCTCCATGCGCATGGCGAGCAAAATTTCTTTGGCTTTCCGGCTGTCGGCCTTGTCCAGCGTCAGAAAGACGCGCCTTGCGACCTGCTGCGTAATCGTGCTGCCGCCGGTCTGAACGTCTTCATTCAGCAGCTTTTGAAGCACCGCGCGGACCGTTCCTTTGATGTCCACACCGTGATGCTGATAAAAGTCGTTGTCCTCGATCGCCAGTACGGCGTCCAGCACCGGCTTGGGAATATCCTTCAAGCCCGCCATCCGCCGGTCTTCCTCGGTACGAAGCTGGCCGACTACCGTATCGTCGCGGAAATACACGAATCCGGTCAAGGCGTCGTCCTGCATTTGCGCCATCATCGTTTCCTTGCTCCGAATCGGATCATCTTTAATTAGTGCGCTGACATAACCGAAAGCGGCGCCGGCCCCCAGCAACCCCGCAAACAAACCGGCGATAAAAAGCCACTTGATCGTATGTAGAGTATATTTGCCAGTTCTAAGCAAGATGACTTGATATCTCGGCCTTTTTTTTGTTGTCTCTTTCTCCATGAAAGCGAGTTCCTCCTGATTGGAAAACATTCCTTAAACATTATAGCATAAAAGCGCTCCGCTACACACCGCCGCAAAATCGTTCTCTATGACGATTTGCTGATTTCAGCCTGATTTTGCCGCTTCGAACCCGGGGGTTTGACAATCGTTTTGGCCTTGTGATATAACTAGGGATAATTGTATACCGCTGAAATGCAGTGATGGACTCAGTAGGATAAGGAACTAAGCTTGCAGAGAGCCGGTGGATGGTGCGAACCGGCAGCCGACCTTAGACCGAATTACCGTCCGGAGCAGCGGAAGGGAACCGCGGAACGGCATACCATAGCCGCCCGTTAGTAGCTTCCGATCGGGCAGCAGCCCGTTATCCGATGAAGTGAAAGCTTTGGCAACGGTCTTGGGTGAAGGACTCGCAGTTTCTTCCTACGATACCGTTTCGTTTGCCGGGCTTTAATTAGGGTGGTACCGCGAGCAAAGCCTTCTCGTCCCTTGGGATGAGAGGCTTTTTTTATTTTGCAAATTTAGAGACTAAGCAGGAGGAACAGGCAATGGCAAAATGGGAACAATTGACACCGGAGCAGCAGCAGGAGGTGAACCGTCAGCTGGAGATGATTCGCCGCGGAGTCGTGGAGATCGTACCTGAGGATGAGTTGAAGCAGAAGGTGATCGATTCCGTCGCAACGGGAACTCCGCTGAAAGTAAAACTGGGACTCGATCCATCGGCTCCGGATATTCATGTCGGCCATACGGTCGTACTGCACAAACTGCGCCAGTTTCAGAAGTTCGGCCACCAGGTGCAGCTCATCATCGGTGATTTCACCGGGCGGATCGGGGACCCAACGGGCAAATCCGAGACGCGCAAGCAGTTGACGGAAGAAGACGTCAAGCGCAATGCGGAGACGTATCAGAAGCAAATTTATAAAATATTGGACCCGCAAAAAACTCAGCTGTTCTATAACTCCGAATGGCTCGGACCGCTTACGTTCGTCGATGTCGTTGAGCTGTCGGCCAAGCTGACGGTGGCGCGCATGCTGGAGCGGGACGATTTCTCTAAACGCTACGCCGGCGGCCTGCCGATTCATATCCACGAGTTTTTCTACCCCTTGATGCAGGGCTACGACTCGGTGGCGCTGAAGAGCGATATTGAGCTGGGCGGAACGGACCAGAAGTTCAATCTGCTGATGGGGCGCACGCTGCAAAAGGAATACGGCGTCGATACGCAGGTAGCGATCATGAACCCGCTGCTTGAGGGGCTGGACGGCGTACAGAAGATGAGCAAGAGTCTCGGCAACTATATCGGAATCGATGAAGAGCCGAACGAAATTTACGGTAAAGCGATGTCCGTGCCGGACGAGCTGATGCTCAAATATTACGAGCTGGCGACCGACATTTCGAACGAAGAGCTGCAGCAGCTTCGCGACGGGCTCGGCAACGGCACCGTTCATCCGCGGGATGCGAAGATGCGGCTCGCTTACACCTTCGTCCGGATGTATCATGGGCAGCAGGCTGCGGAAGAAGCGCAGCAGCATTTCGTCACCGTCTTCCAGCAGCGCGCTCTGCCGGAGGATATCCAGGAAGTAGCTTTACCACAGGAGGCGCTGGAAGACGGCAAAATCCGCATTGTGAAGCTGCTCGTTACGCTCGGTCTGCAAAGCTCGGGCAGCGAGGCGCGCCGGAGCGTGCAGCAGGGCGCAGTGAAGATCAACGAGGAGAAAATCGACGATCCGAACGCCGAGCTCGCGCCGCAGGGCGGCGAAATCGTGCAGGTCGGCAAGCGCAAATTCGCCCGCATTACGTTAGGGTAAGCCATATAAGAAAAGGATGCTCCGCAAGTTTGTCTCGACTTCGGCGGAAGCATCCTTTTTTTCGGTATTCCGGCAGGGGAGGGCAGAGTCGCGGCGCAAAAAAAGCTGCTTCGCAGCAGGTTTCCCTGTTTGCAAAGCAGCTCTTCTACGATTAAAAATTAGCGGCTGTAGAACTCGACGATTTGTTTTTCGTCGATTTCTTGAGCGAGCTCGGAGCGCTCAGGCCAACGAACGTACTTGCCTTCCAATGCGCCCTCGTTGTATTCGAGGTAAGCAGGCAGGTAGTTGCGGTTTGCCAAAGCTTCTTTAACGGAAGACAGGTTGCGGCTTTTCTCGCGAAGGCCGATCACGTCGCCAGTGCTTACCGTGTAGGAAGCGATGTCGACTTTCTTGCCGTTAACTGTAATGTGACCGTGGGAAACCAATTGACGCGCGCCGGCGCGGGAGTTGGCGAAGCCCAGACGGTATACGAGGTTGTCCAAACGGCTTTCAAGCAGGAACATGAAGTTTTCGCCTGCGATCCCTTGCAGCTTGGTAGCTTTGTTGAACAGGTTGCGGAATTGCTTCTCGTTCAAACCGTACATGTGGCGAAGTTTTTGTTTTTCTTGCAATTGAACGCCGTAGCCGGACATCTTCTTGCGTTGTCCCGGGCCATGCTGCCCCGGAGGGAAAGGACGTTTCAATTCTTTACCAGTACCGCTCAAGGAAATGCCGAGGCGGCGGCTTAATTTAAATTTAGGACCAGTGTAGCGTGCCATAAGTTGGAAAGCTCCTTTTATCAATAATTTGGTTAAGTTAATAAACGGGTGAAGCGTGTGCCCGATTTTGCCTGAAGCGTTTCTTAACGATCCGCACCCGACAAGAAGAACCAGCCGCGGTCCTGTCGGCAGCAAAATCATACAGAGGGTGACGCAAGCTTCCACCATAAGCACGGGCTGTCAGAGCAGCAATTCCAATGCTTATTCTCGACTTCTTATTTTATAAGATGGATATGGTTGTGTCAAGCATAGGAATATGGGGCCGGTTTACGAAAATATGCTTTTTTATTGCAAGCTATCGCTCCAATAGGTTCGTGATCGGAAGCAATTTCTGGTACAATATGATATGCGAAGGGAGGCTTGACCAGTGGCCAATTGGAATGTCCACCAGTTGTCGGAAGCGCTCCGTTCTCTCGGATCGATAGGTCATGTCGCGGGGGCGCTGCTCGTTGTGCTGCAGACGCTGTTCCCCGTTGTGCCTTTTGTCTTGGTAGCCGGGGCTAACGTCTTGATTTTCGGGTTGTGGCGAGGGTTTCTGGTCAACTATGTGTTTGCTTGCCTTGGAGCGTTTATTGCGTATTATACGGCGAGAAATTACGGAAGGGCATGGGTACAGGGCAAGCTCGCGAAGTACGATTTCATCGAGCAATGGAGCGGGAGACTGGAGCGGCACGGACTTTGGTACATCGCAGCCAGCCGGATTATTCCGGTGATACCTTCCTTCGGCATCAACCTGGGCGCTGCGGTCATGAAGGTCAAACCAAGGGATTTTGTGATCGGCACGTTGATCGGCAAAGCGCCGATGATTTTCCTTGAATCGGTAATCGGGCACGACCTGCTCCATCTCGGCCGATATAAAGGAAGACTTTTTGCCGCATTAGCCTTGTTTTTCGTCCTGTTGATCATCGGGAATTATTACAAAAACAAATGGACCAAAAGCGGCAGCAAATTTTAACATTGGTAAATGGAAAAAGGAGAAGATTCGATGCGTGATCCCCGTTTAGAACAACTGGCTCGTAATCTTGTAGGTTATTCTTTGAATGTACAGCCCGGCGAAAGGGTGCTGATCGAGATGATCGGCTCCGAGCGGGAAATTGTCAAATGTCTCATACAAGAGGTGCATGCCCGTGGCGGCCATCCTTACGTGGAGCTGACGGACTATGCGATTACGGCGGCCGTGCTTCGTTCTGCGACGCCCGAGTTCCTGGAGCATTGGGCCGATATGCATCTGTCGCGAATGAAGGATATGGACTGTTATGTTGCGGTTCGCGCCGGCGAAAACGTAAGCGAGCTGTCCGACGTGCCTGAGGATAAGATGAAGCTTTACAAAAAAATTTACAGCCAAAAGGTGCACATGGAGCAGCGGATCAAGCATACGCGTTGGGTCGTGCTGCGTTATCCGAACGCGTCGATGGCGCAGCTCGCCGGCATGAGCACGGAAAAATTCGAAAATTTCTACTTCGACGTCTGTAACCTGGATTACGCTAAAATGTCCGATGCGATGACGCCGCTTCAGGAGCTGATGAACCGGACCGACCGCGTGCGCATCGTGGGGCCGGGGGAAACGGATATTTCCTTCTCGATCCAAGGCATCGGCTCCGTCAAATGCTGCGGCCGCCGCAACATCCCGGACGGCGAGCTGTATACCGCTCCGGTACGCGATTCCGTGAACGGCGTTATCGCCTATAATACGGTTTCCGAAAATTCTGGAGTTACGTTCGAGAACATCACCTTCCGGTTCGAGAACGGCAAAATCGTCGAGGCTACCGCGAACGATACCGCCCGGCTGAACAAAATTCTCGACACGGACGAAGGCGCCCGGTATATCGGGGAATTCAGCCTCGGGTTCAACCCGCATATTTTATACCCGATGAAGGATACGCTGTTTGACGAGAAAATCGACGGCAGTCTTCATTTTACGCCCGGCCAAGCGTATGAGCAGGCGGACAACGGCAACCGCTCCGCCGTTCATTGGGACCTGGTGCTTATTCAACGGCCGGAATTTGGCGGGGGCGAGATTTATTTTGACGACCGGTTGATCCGCAAGGACGGACGCTTCGTCATTCCGGAGCTGGAAGGGCTTAACCCGGAAAATTTAAAGTAATCGTAACGAAAATAGTGTTGCATGTTATTCCCTTCCACGGTATCATATTTGAAGAAAGCGATTTATCTTGTCCGTCACTAGACGCATGGAGGGATTTTGTATGCCAAACGCCAATAACGCCGCAATCGTGGAAATTTCTCAAACCGCCAATAAATTCAGATCTTCGATTGTTCTTCAGTATGATAACAAGTATATCGATGTCAAGAGCATTCTCGGCTTGTTTACGACGCTGCTCACATCCAGCAACTATGATCTTCATGTTCACGGACCGGATGCCGACGAAGCGAAGAAAGCGATGGCCGAAGTGTTCGCGAAGCACGGTCTTAAGATCAACAGCATTCAAGACTAATCCATACGATTTCCAGGTAAAGGCATTTTCGCGCAGGCGAAGATGCCTTTATTTATTTTTTTGAGAATAATTCTCAAAGTCCGGCGTCTATCTTGGTCTATCGACTTGTGTATTGCGCCGTTTTCGACTAATATAAAACTATCGGCGTTTAAGCGCCTGCTTCGGATAAGAACCGGGGCCGCATGTTCGTCCGGTTGACCGCCGGAGAACGCAAATGGTTGGATTACAGGGGGGGAGCACCATGTCGTCGGATGTGCTGCTCAGCTTGTCGCAGAAGGCCCTGCATCTGCTGCAAGAAGATGCGGACAAGATCGAGAAGCTGATTGAAGTGCAGATGGAAAACTTAACCACGCGCAAATGTCCTCTGTATGAAGAGGTGTTAGATACGCAAATTTACGGGTTGTCGCGGGAGATTGACTTTGCGATCCGGGCGGAGCTGATTACCGAGACGGCGGGCAGACAAATCTTGATGAAGCTGGAACGGAATGTGGCCCAGCTCTATGAGGCTATGAGTCAAAACAAAGAGTAACCTTCACTGGGAAGGTTACTCTTTGTTTTTTTGTATCGTATGGCTTCTACACCAAGAAGAACGCAATGCCCAGAATGATATAGACCACCAGCAGCAGCACGCCCTCGAACCACGTCGTGGCTCCGTCCTTGGAGATCGATTTGGCGATAAACGCGGCTACGCCGATGGCTATGATCTCGTAGGTCGTAAAGACGAGATCCATCGTTTTGCCGAAAAAGAGCGAGAGCAGCACCAACACAGGCGCGACGAACAGCGCAATCTGCAGGCTGCTGCCGACCGCGATTTCGACGGCGGCGCCCATTTTGTTTTTCCGGGCCATCATAATGGCGGCGCTGTGCTCCGCGGCATTGCCGACGATAGCAATCAGGAAGGCGCCTACGAACAGCTCGGACAGTCCGTATTGATGACTGAATGGCTCCAGCGTATGTACAAGCCACTCGCTCTGAAAGGCGACCATGGTGGTAGCGACAATCAGAAATACAATGGATAAGCCTTTGGACCATGCGGCTTCCCCGTGCTCGACGACTTCATCCGAGAGCTCGTTCTTGTGCGTGATCATCGAGAAGACGAGCCAGAGCAGGTAAGCGATGATCAGGATCACGGATACGATGATGCTCAGATTGGACGTTTCTTGAGTGGTGAAGCTCCGGGCGAAAGCGGCAGGAATGAACAGCGCAATAACGGCCAATAGCATGAGTGAACCGTTGTGACCGGCCAATTTTATGTTGAAGGTCTGTTCCTTGAATTTCAATCCGCCGAGCAGCACGCTAAGTCCGAGCACCAGCAGCATATTCCCGATAATGGAGCCGGTGATGCTGGCTTTAACGATATCGAACATCCCGTCTTTCACCAGAAAGATGGCGATTATGAGTTCTGCGGCATTGCCGAACGTCGCGTTCAGAAAACCGCCCAGTCTTTCCCCGGCATAATGCGCTACGCTTTCCGTAGCTTTTCCCAGGAAGCCGGCGACAAACACGATCGCTACCGCCGAGATTAAAAATTGTACCGTAGGGCTGAATGTGGGAGCTCCGACATAGTGGGCCACTGCACTTAGGGCGAAGCTTGCAAGCAGACCGATCGTAAAACCATGGCGTTTCAAAAGGATCACCTCATGTGGTAAAGTATACCTAACTCGAATAAAATCTATTCTAATATAATCAATTTTCGGACAAAGTAAAATACTTTAGGGAGGAGTTTTTTATGGATCTATATTTAAAAGGTAAAAAAGCTGTCGTCACCGCTTCCAGCAAGGGATTGGGCAGGGCGATCGCCGAGCAGCTGGCGGCGGAAGGAGCCGATTTACTGCTCTGCAGCCGCGATGAACAGGCCGTACGCGACGTAGCGGCCCAGTTGGCGCAAAAATATGGCGTATCGGCCATTGGCATGGCCGTCGATCTAAGCAGCCCGGAGCAAATCGGCTGGCTCGTCCAGCAGGCTGCCGACCGGTTCGGCCGGGTTGACGCTCTCGTATGCAATGCCGGAGGGCCGCCGAGCGGCAGCTTCCTGTCGCTGGTCGAGGAAGCATGGCTCCACGCCATTCATTTGAATCTCATGAGCGTTGTCAGGCTTGTCAAAGGCTTCCATCCGCTGATGAAGGAGCAGGGAGGACGGATCGTCACGATCGCTTCGTCGTCGGTGAAAATGCCGATCCCCGGTCTGGTGCTGTCCAATACGCTGCGGACGGGGATCGTCGGTCTAATGAAGACGTTATCGGTCGAGTGGGGCCCGGACGGAATTTTGTTGAACACCGTATGTCCCGGCCGAATCAGCACGGATCGTCTGGTTGAACTGGATTCGGCCAAAGCGGCCCGCGATCAGGTGACGGTTGAAGAGATACGGGAGAGCATGGTCAAGGACATTCCGCTTGGCCGCTACGGCGAGCCGGAGGAGCTGGCTGCCACGGCGGCATTCCTGCTATCGCCGCGCAACAGCTACATGACCGGTTCGGTTTTTTATGTCGACGGCGGGTCGGTTAAGGCTATTTAGAGGTATTCTCAGGCGCTCCGTTATCGGCTTGTTCCGACCTGCAGCTCCTGCGAGTTCGGGCGATGTCGAAAACTGTCAAATGGCTGCGCGGTACATTTGCTTTCCCGCTTGGAAGTTATTACAATAGAGCTATAATCCTTGAAGGAGTGATCCTCATGAGCGAAGAAATTCAAACAGGTCTTATCCGCATTTCAGATGACGTCGTAGCGACTATTGCAGGATTGGCTGCGCTGGAGACTCCAGGGATTGCCGGTATGTCCGGAGGTATTTCCGAAGGATTGGCCAAACGTCTGAGCGGCAAAAACGTGCAAAAGGGCGTTTCGGTGGAAGTGGGCCAAGTGGAAGCGGCTATCGATCTTCGAGTGATTGTCAATTTCGGAAGTAAAATCCATGAGGTTTGTCGCGATCTTCAAGAAAATGTGCGCGATGCGGTAGAGAACATGACCGGTCTGACGGTCGTTGAAGTCAATATTAAGGTTGAGGGCGTCGCATTTCGCGAGGAAGAACAAGCCGTCGTGGAGGACCCGAACCGGGTCAAGTAAGAGCAAGAAAGAGAGCCTGGATCAGGCTCTCTTTTTCGTTTCCCGTTCTTTTTCTGGCTTATTGTACTCTCGGGATATGCTGAGCAGAATACCGAGGCCGGCCAGCGTTGTCAGCATCGAGGTGCCGCCATAGCTGATCAGCGGCAGCGTGACGCCGGTCATCGGAATCGTATTGGTGACCCCGCCCATGTTGATGAACGCCTGAATGCCGATCATTCCGACAATCCCTACGCCCAGCAGCATGCCAAAGGTGTCCTGGCAGCGGAGCGCTACAATCAGCCCGCGCCATAGAAAAGCAAGATACGCCAGCAAAAAGAGGAAGGTGCCAATGAAGCCGAGCTCTTCTCCGATAATTGCAAAAATAAAATCGTTGTGCGCCTCCGGCAAATAGTGCAGCTTCTGCACGCTTTGTCCGAAGCCTGCTCCCGTCAGGCCGCCGTGTCCGAACGCATACAGCGATTGCATAAGCTGGAAACCGCTTCCGTGCGGATCTTTGGCTGGGTTCCAATAAGCTGTAAACCGCGCAAAATGGTGACTGGTCCCGTTCGTGATGATGTAATAAATCATGCCCACTATGGTCAAGAATACGACTCCGCCGGTGCCCAAATAAAATACATGCTTGAGCTGGGCCCCACCAACAATGATAATCAGCATGGCGCAAAGCACCAGCACCATCGTGGAACCGAGATCCGGCTGCATCATAATCAGCGCGGAGATGAAACCGATAACGACGAGCGGCGGCATAAGTCCTCGTTTGAAGTCCTGGAACCGGTCGCCTTTTTTGCTGATAATCGAAGCCAAATAAACGATAATCACAAGCTTGGCAAATTCGGTCGGCTGCAGGGAAAACCCGCCGATGCGGAGCCAGCTCGTAGCGCCGTTCATGACTTTACCGACAATCGGAACGAGCAGCAGAAGCATCGAAACGACGAAAAGGGCCGGTACGACCCATTTCTGAAATTTTCGGAAATCTACATTCATGCAAAAAAACATAACGATCGTACCGAGACCGGCAAATATCGCCTGTTTCACTGCCAAGTACCAGGGATCGTTAGCTCTATACGCCATGCTTGCGCTAAAAACAAACGCCAACCCGAAGCACACGAGCGAAAACGTCAAGAAGAGCAGCAAAAAATCGGGCGTTCCTCGACGCGGGGTTGTCATAACAGTCCCCCGCTTATTGAGTCAGCTTGACTTTCAGTTCAGCGAGCTTGCCGCTAGCCGTTTTCATAATGTAGTCCGGAATGGCGGCCTGATAGTTGACGCCGTGCGGGAACGTCGCTTGGCCGATGTAGACATCCTCGACATAAAGAATGGCATAAGGCGATTCCAGCTTTCCGGATTCGACACGGGTATTGATGCGCAGGAAATAATCGTTCGTGGATTCGCGATCCGGCAATTGCAGATCGTATGTCGCGCGGTAATATTCCCATTGCCAACGTACGAAGCCGAGCTGCTCCATCACTTCGTCCAAATGCGCAAGGTCGCTTTTTATGCCTTTAATTCCGCTATTTTCAATGATCACAACAAAACCCTCCTAGAAATATGTACCTCGACTCTACAGTTAACCCTTTATTCATGATAGTATGTTTCCCTTTCTTGTGCAAGCCTAATGCACAGAGGGAAGTTGCCCGCCCGAATAAAGTTGTGAAATTCTTGTGACACATGGATGAAACCGTTTCAAGGATTTGATAAAATGGTACTACATTTCAGCGATCGCTCATTTAAATGCGCCGGACAGCGGCAAGAGGAGACGGAGGGGTACCTTATGAAATCGATAGAAGAAACGCTGCAAGCGTCAGTGCCCGATATGATCGCTTGGCGCCGCTATTTGCATCGCCATCCCGAGCTTTCGTTCGAGGAATCGAAGACGGCGGCTTTTGTCGCGGACTTGCTGAAGCAGTGGGGACTGGAGGTTCGGACGGGCGTAGGCGGGCACGGGATCGTGGCCAAGCTGCGCGGAGCGTCGGACGGGCCGACGGTGGCGCTGAGAGCCGATATGGATGCGCTGCCGATTCAGGATGAAAAAAGTTGCGAGTACGCCTCTTCGGTGCCGGGCGTGATGCACGCCTGCGGCCATGACGCTCATACATCAACTCTGCTCGGCGTGGCCAGAACCCTTAGCGAGCACAAGGAAGCGCTGAGCGGCAGCATCGTGTTTATATTTCAGCCGGCTGAAGAGATGACCCCGGGCGGGGCGCTCGGCATGATCAAGGAAGGCGCGCTTGACGGGGTGGATGTCATCTACGGCATTCACTTGTGGACGCCGTTTGAGGTCGGGGCGGCTTACTGCAAGCCCGGTCCGATGATGGCGGCGGCGGATGAGTTTGTGATCGAGATCAAAGGAAAGGGCGGGCACGGCGGTCTGCCTCATGAGACGGTGGATAGCGTGTACGTCGCCTCGCAGCTGGTTGTCAATTTACAGTCGATCGTGAGCCGCAACACCGACCCTACACAGCCCTGTGTCGTCAGCGTGGGATCGATCCACAGCGGTACGAGCTTTAACGTGATTGCCGAATCTGCTGTGCTTAAAGGGACGGTCCGGACTTACGATGCCGCCCTGCGCATGCAGGTGAAAGAGCGGCTTGAGACGATCGTTGAGCAGACATGTCTGATGAACGGAGCAGCTTACACAGTCGATTACAAACTTGGTTATCCTCCCGTTGTCAACGATGCGAAGGAAGCGGAACGGTTTTACCGCGCGGCTGCATGGGCGATCGGCACGGAAGGCGGACGGACGGCGCCGCTCATTATGGCCGGTGAAGACTATGCCTATTATCTGGAAAAAATTCCAGGGTGCTTTATGTTCGTGGGTGCAGGCAATAAAACGAAGGGCGTCATACATCCGCATCACCATCCGAAATTCGATATTGACGAAGCATCGATGGAACACGCCGCCCGGCTATTTATCGCCATGATCCAAGATTATATGAAGGAAAATGCGACGAGAGCTTGACTTCGTCTCCCGGGAAATAGCAACAGGCGGGACGAATGGGAAGCCGAGGGGAAGGGAATTCTAAGCGTGCAGCGGCCTAGGAACGGCAACAGGCTGCCAATTCCTTTTCTCAGGAGGTTGTTTGCCATGAGCACCAGAACGCTTCGGGAAATTATGACGACCGATTGTTCGACGGTCACGTTGAAGGATAACGTATACGAGGCGGCCGTTAAGATGAAGCAGGAGGATACGGGCTTTATTCCCGTGGTCGAAGGAAGGAAGCTGATCGGGGTATTGACGGACCGGGACCTCGTCATCCGTGGGTATGCGGAGAAACGGGAAGGCTCCGCGGCGATTAAGCAGGTGATGAGCGAAAGAGTTGTGTCTGTTCCGCCTGAGACCACGGTGGACGAAGCGGCCAAAATTATGGCTAAAGAACAAATCCGCCGGCTCCCGATTGTGGAGAACGGCGATCTGGTCGGGATCGTATCCATCGGAGACCTGGCCGTCCGCGACAAATTCGAGGATGAAGCGGGCGAAGCACTCAGCCAAATTTCCGAACAGGATAAGCAAACGGTGCATTAATGAACAATCGTTCTTTCGTCCGTAAGGCCGGAGGAACGATTTTTTTGTATTGTTTTGTTCACGTGTGCAATGTATAATGAAGGAGTCGAAAAGAAGGTTAATTTAGGCAAGGAGATGTCAGGAGAGGCGGGGAAACGATGAGCAAAGTACGATTTGGACTTATCGGAATCGGCAATATGGGGAAGGGCCATACGAATTATTTTGCCAAAAATGAAGTGCCCGGAGGCGAGCTGACTGCCATTGTGGACACGAACCCGGAGCGTCTCGAATGGGTTCGCCAGCAGTACGGAGACCGGTTCCAGCTGTTTGACAATCTGGATTCGTTTTTCGCTTCGCAAGCCTTCGATGCCGTTCTTATCTGCACGCCGCATTACGACCACCCGGACTTGGCGATTGCGGCATTCGAGCGCGGCTATCATGTGCTTGTCGAGAAGCCGGCAGGCGTCTACACGAAACAGGTACGGGAGATGAACGAGGCGGCCGCCCGTTCCGGAAAAGCATTCGGTATCATGTACAATCAGCGCACGAACCCGTTGTATCAAAAGCTGCGCGACCTCGTCTCCTCCGGAGAGCTTGGCGAAATCCGGCGCACCAATTGGATCATCACGAACTGGTACCGCTCCCAAAGCTATTACGATTCCGGCGGCTGGCGGGCGACTTGGGCGGGGGAAGGCGGAGGCGTGCTGCTGAACCAAGACCCGCACCAGCTCGATTTGTGGCAGTGGACGATCGATATGATGCCCAAACGGGTTCGCGCTTTCTGCCATTTCGGAAAATACCGCAATATCGAAGTCGAGGACGACGTGACCGCTTACGTAGAATACGAGAACGGAGCGACCGGTTTGTTCGTGACGACGACCGGCGAAGCCCCGGGTACGAACCGGTTCGAAGTGAGCGGCGACCGCGGCAAAATCGTCATCGAAGACGGTAAGCTGACGTTCTGGCGGCTGCGGGTGCCGGAGTCCGAGTTTAACCGTAACTTCAAGGGCGGCTTCGGTGCGCCGGAATGCTGGAAATGCGAGATTCCGGTAAGCTCCTCGGAAGGGGGGCAGCACAAAGGGATTACGCAAAATTTCGTCGATCATATTTTGCATGGTACGCCGCTGCTGGCGCCGGGAGAAGAAGGGATCAAAGGACTGACCCTTTCGAACGCGATGCATCTGTCCTCCTGGACCGACAATTGGGTCGATCTTCCGATCGACGAAGACCTGTACTACGAAAAGCTGCAGGAACGCATTCAAAACTCCACGTATAGAAAAGAAACCCGTAAGCTGGACCATATGGATGTCAGCGGAACTCATTAATTTTACAAAGTTCAGCCACATAACGAAACGGTCCGGGCAAATGCGCCTGGACCGTTTTTTTCAGTTAAGATCGACGTTTTTTATTTATTGTCGGCCCACAGCCCTTTTTTCTTGCTGCGCGCCTCCCGCTCCAGCTTGACGAAGCTGTCCTGGAACATCACGTTAGGCGGGATAGTCATCGTATTGGCGTAGCCTTCGCGGATCAGCGTTTCGTTGAACATCGCAGGCTCGCCTTGAATGAAGACATACCGCAGCAGCCGCCCGTACTTGTCTTTATCTCCCGCGTCTGCAAAGAGGTATACCGTTTTGCCGGTCAGCTTCGATTTCGTGAATTGACTGGCTTCCTTTCCGTAATGTTCGACAGGACTGTTCGGCTTCACCGTTTCCGGCGTGTTGACGCCGATTAAGCGCACCTTTTCCCCCGACTTCGTCTCGAACGTATCGCCGTCGACAACCCGCTTGACCTCGATGACCGTCATTTTATGGTCCTTCAATGCCGGGTATTGCTTCAAGATTTCCTTAGCGAAGGCGTCGCCGTCCGCCCCTGATTTCGAGCAGGCCGCAAGCAGCAGCACGATCGCCAAAATGAGCAGTCCCGCTATCGTCTGTTTTCTCCCCATGCTTCCCATGACTCCATCCTCCTCTCTCATTTTTCCAATCATAAAAAGGCACGTCGTCTATTGTAGAGCTTCCCGCTCTTTGTTGCAAATGAGGCAGCGGCCGGGATTGACCGGCAAGATGTTTAAATCTCCCTTTCAACCCTCATACTAAAACTGACAGCTACAAGTGGAGGGATCGGGAGATGACATTTCATAAAGACCGCCCGTTGATCGTGCAAACCGACTTTTGCGTGCTGCTCGAAGTGCGGCACCCGGCTTTCGAAGAAGCGCGGGCCGGACTTGCCAAGTTTGCGGATCTCGTCAAATCGCCGGAGAACATCCATACGTATCGTATGTCGTCGCTTTCTCTCTGGAATGCCGCGGCTGCCGGACTGACGTCCGAGGAGATTATCGGCTTCTTGGACCGTCTTGCGAAATTCGGCGTTCCGGCCGCTGTAAAACAAGATATCCGGCGCTTCGTCGAGCGGTACGGTCTTGTTCGCATGGAAAGGCTGGGCGACGATTTGCTTCTTATTTCAAAAGACGTGGAAGCGATCAAGGAGATGGTTTCTTTCCGTTCCTTGCGGTCGTATGGGCTGTGTCAGGTCGATTCGCAAACGCTTCGTTTTTCCGCCCGGTATCGGGGGCTTCTCAAGCAGGAACTCGTTAAGCTCGGCTTTCCGGTTGAAGATCTGGCAGGCTACAGCCGGGGTGAATCGCTTCCTATCCGGCTCCGGACGGAAGAGGGCGGAGGGCAGGCGTTCGAGCTGCGGGAATATCAGCGGTCGGCGGTCGATTCCTTTTATCGGGAAGGGAGCCTGCAAGGAGGCAGCGGCGTGCTGGTATTGCCATGCGGCGCCGGGAAAACGGTGATCGGCATCGCGGCGATGGGAAAGCTGAACTGCGCGACGCTGATTTTGACTTCAAACAGCACTTCGGTTCGGCAGTGGAAAAGGGAAATATTGGATAAAACGGACATTACGGAAGAATTGGTCGGCGAATATACGGGAATGCAGAAAGAAGTGCGCCCGATTACGGTGGCAACGTATCAAATCTTGACGTACCGTAAATCGAAGGACGACCCGTTCGTCCATATGGACCTGTTTAATAAGCGCGACTGGGGTCTGATCGTCTACGACGAGGTGCATTTGCTCCCGGCTCCGGTGTTCCGGGTTACGGCCGACATTCAGGCGACGCGGCGGCTTGGCTTGACGGCGACACTGATCCGGGAGGATGGCCGGGAGGAGGATGTATTCTCGCTCGTTGGGCCCAAGCGCTACGAGATGCCGTGGAAGGAGCTGGAGACGCAAGGCTGGATAGCCTCGGTCGAGTGCGTCGAGATCCGGGTTCCGATGGCGGACAAAGAGAAGGAAGCCTATCTTGCCGCGGCGCCAAGGCAGAAAATGCGGGAAGCCAGCGTCAACCCGGGCAAGCTGAAGGTTGTCCGCGAGCTGCTGGACAAGCATGACGGCGAGCAAATTTTGGTTATCGGCCAATATTTGGAGCAGCTTCGCCAGCTTGCGGCAGCTACGAAGCTTCCTATGATAAGCGGCGAAATGCCTTATGAGGAGCGGGAAGCGTTGTATGCCGGCTTTCGCGGCGGGACAGTTCCGGTGCTGATCGTATCCAAGGTAGCCAACTTCGCGGTCGATCTGCCCGATGCGACGGTGGCAATCCAAATATCGGGCAGCTTCGGATCGAGACAGGAGGAGGCGCAGCGGCTCGGACGGATATTGCGGCCCAAGGCGGGCACGAACCGGGCGGTCTTCTATACGCTCGTCAGCGAGGATACGAAAGAGCAGGAGTTCGCGCTGAACCGGCAGCTGTTCTTGATTGAGCAGGGCTACCGCTACCGGATCGAATGGGCGGACGGATCGAAGGAGGCGGTCTCGATATGAATTATGCGCAATTGCTGGCGCGGATGCCCCGCGAGCTGAAGAGCCGGCTGGAAGCCGAAACGGTCTACGCGCCGTGGCTTGGCCGAGGCGTATCCCTTGGTCAAATATGGACCGACCCCGTCGTGATGGAGACCGTCTGCAACCGGCTGAGCCGTTCCGAGCGTACGGTCCTTGAGGTGATTGTCCGGCGAATCGGCTGCGAGCCGTTTGACGATGCAGAATTGGAACGGGCGGCAGCCGATCCCTTGTCCGGGGCCGAGGTGAAAATGGGCCTGGCCGGATTGCTTCGCAAAGGCATCGTATTTTCGTTTCTCAAAACATGGGGAGAGCATCTGTATTTAATGCCCGAGGACGGGTTTGCTTGCTGGCAAACTGTTTTATTTCCCGACTTGTCCTCCGGGCTCGGCGAAGCGCCGGGAAGCGCAGAATGGAGCCTGATTCCTGCCTTCCCCGGCGAGCCGAACCTGGCGCACGATCTGTTTCATTCGCTTGTTTTTGCCGCCGAACAAGGGCTTAAGCTGACCAAAAACGGAACTTTGCACAAAAAGCAGCTTCAAAAATTGTCCGAACGGGTGCGGCTCCGAGAAGAGGTGCTTGAGCCGCTTTCGCTGAAATATGCGTATGCCGATACGTATTCCCCTAAGATCGCGTTGGTGCTGGATATGCTTTTGCGCTTGCAGCTTATCATTTCGGAAGACGAAGAGCTTAAGCTGGGCGTCGAAGCGGTAGACGTTTTTCTCGATCAGCCGCTGGTTGCGCAGATGCGCCGTTTGTACGGGCTGTGGAAAACGCTGGCGCTTCCTGCCGCTGCCTGGCTGCAGCATGCCGTGCTCCTTCTGGAGCGCTTAAACGGCGGAACATGGGTAACGGCGGAGCAATTGCTGGAGCGGTTGGAGGCGTTCGGTCTACTGTCGGGGACGTTAGAGAGCGGGGAAAGGGCCGAGCGCACCCGGTATTTGCTCAGGCTGTGGCTGGAGCCGCTCGCTGCGCTGGGATTTCTGGAACAAAGCTCCGATCCGATCTGCGGGCATGTTGCCTACCGATGGACGTTTTCGCTCGGTTTGCGGGACGAGCCGGCCAGAGAGGATGAAGCGGAAGATGGCGGCTTTATGGTTCAGCCCGACTTTGATATCCTGGTACCGCCGGATGTCGCGAGCAAAGTGCGTTGGGAGCTCTGCTGCCTAGCCGATCTGGTGGCGCGGGATCAAGTAAGCGTCTATAAGTTGTCGAAGGAAAGCGTCAAGCGGGCTCTGGAGAATGGCCGTACGGCTGCGGAAATATGCGATTTTCTGGAGCGTCATGCGCTCTACGGCGTGCCGGACCATGTCCGGTTAAGCATCGGGCAGTGGGCGAAGCCGTACGGCAAAACCGTTTTTGCCCAAGCGCTGCTGCTTCGCTGCGCCGACGAGGAAACCGCCCGGACGATAACCAAGCTGCCTGCCGCTTCCCCGTACGTGAAGGAAATGCTGAATGAACGGGATTTTCTTATTACGGCCGCAGACGCGAAGCCGCTTGCGGCTGTTTTGGAAAAAGCGGGCTTTATGCCCGGGCTGCCCGCTATCCCGGCGGTGCAAGCGGGAACGGATAGGGAAACGAGCTCAAACCGCTTCCCGAAGCTGTCTGCCGAACGGACCGCGTCCGTGAAGAAGTTGTTTTCCATCGAGCCGATGGACAAAGGGCTGATTTACTCGAGAAATTCCGTCGGTTTTCTCAGACTGCAGGCACGGCTGCCGGAAGCCTCCGACGTTTATCCTTCCTTGCAGGATATTCCTTCAACGTGGCTCCGGGATTATCGAAACTATCATTTATCGACCCGTAAAGAAATCGTCGAAAAGGCGATCGAGATGCGTTCAGTGCTGCAAATCCGCAAAAATGGCACCGATTTTCGCATCGTTCCCCGCAAAGTGCAGGAAACGCGGGGGACCTGGTGCATGACCGGACTCGGTTTGTCCGGCGGCGCGCAGGACGAAACGTCGGAGGTACGATGGCTGGCGGAGGAGTGGCAGGAAATGAGGCTCATTCTTCCCGGGATCAACGATAAATATTAATTCAGCACGACCGTCCTCAAGTATGGTATGATAAACATGTCTGACATGGTCTGACGAACCATACCCAAATGAAAGGACGGTGCTGCTGCATGGCGGTAACGGAGACGCATACGCTCGACATGTCTGCCATACTGCTTGGGTCATATGAGCTGGCTGACCGCATCAAGTTCTCCGCGGAAACGGCGGATTATTTATATTGGAAACAGCGCAAGGATACCGACGAAGAAGTTCGGCAGTTGGTGAAGGAGTTTCTCAAAGCCAAGGAATCGTTCGAGGAGTGCGAACGCTTCGGGCATTTTCATCCGAATTATCATGAGGCGCTTGACCGGGTCAAGGCGGTTCAGGATCGGCTTGATGCCGTAGAATCCGTCCGGCGCTTCAAGGAAGCGGAGAAACGATTGGACGACTTGCTGCACGACGTGTCGGAGATCATCGCGCGTTCCGTATCGGATACGATCAAGGTGCCTTCGAACGATCCGCTTGCGGCCGGGGGAGGCTGCTCTTCCGGAGGAAGCTGCAGCGGCAAGTGCGGTTAACAAGCGATAAAACGGGCCCGGGGCTACCCCGGGCCCGTGCTTTAGGCGCGATGAAGACGGAAGACCGGCCGGACGCTGCCGACCTGATCGCCGCGGCGGTTGTTCACCGCCGGCTGGTGGAAGCCGGCAATCTGCGCTGCCTCCTCGGGGTTAAGCAAACCGAGCTGGAGCAGCGTTTCGGCTGCGGCGGGATAGATGGCGCGTTCGGCGCCGTCTTCGATTTTGACGGCAATGCCGATGCCCTGCTCCGGCACGGTGGCTGCATATAAGCCCTCGGCTCCCATTTTGCCGATGATGCGGCCTTGCGTCAGCGCGGCGAGGCGGGTATCGAATCTGTTGCTGCCGGCTACATAGAACGGCGCTTGCCGAATCGCTCCGATGATCGTCCGGCAAGCCTTCGCCCGCTCCGGAGACAGGCTGTCCGGCCGTCCGAGCCGCGCGTAAGCGAAGGCGAGCGAGGCCAGCGGGACGGCGAATACGGGGACTCCGCAGCCGTCGGTTCCAAGCGTGATGCTTTCCGGCGGGACCCCGCACATATCGGCGACCGTCCGAAGCATTTTTTGCTGGACAGGATGCTCGGGTGCGATATACTGTTGTATAGGAACATTCATGAGCTTGGCAAGCGCTAGCATGCCGGCGTGCTTGCCGGAGCAGTTGTTATGAAGCTGTCCGGGTTCGTGCCGCTCCCGCTTTAACGCATCGGCCGCGGGCTTATACATCGGCTCCTGCGGGCCGCAGCCTAGAGCGCTTTCATCCAGTCCCAGCTTTCGTAAAATCTCCAAAGCGGTTGCCGCATGCTCCGGTTCCCCTCCGTGCGAGGCGCAAAGCAGCGCCGTTTCCGATGGCGTTAGCCCGAATCGTTCGCTTCCGCCGGCTTCCAGCAGCGGGATGGCTTGCAGCAGTTTGGCTGTCGAGCGGGTAAACGTGTAAAATTCCGGATTCCCGGCATACGCTAGCAGTTTCCGCTCGTGATCCACAATGGCGATATGACCACGGTGTACGCTTTCGGTCATCGATCTGCGGGAGATTTCGACTAACAATTCATTTTCCGGTGCACCCATCGTTCATCGGTCCTTTCCTGATCCTATAGCAAACAGAAAGAAGGTCATTGTCCATGTTTACCGAGCGAAGTGGCATTATTGTCTGGGTAAGCGATTTGAAAGCGGCCGGCAAGCATTTGGATAAATATGGGAATGTCCATTTTATTTCCAAAAGACTGCACTATGCCGCGATGTACGTTTATTCCAGCCGTTTGGACGAAACGATGAAGCAGCTTCAGAAGCTGCCGTTTGTAAAAAAGGTGGAACGCTCGTATCGAAACGAGATCAAAACCGAGTATAACAGTAACGTTCCGGATAAGACAAGATTCTATTCCCTGTAATTTCGGAGCGAATATACGATCATAGCTTACGATAGGAATGGAGCTTCTGTGCGCAGAAGCTCCATTCTTTTTTTGGGCATGCGCACCTTAGGAAAGCAGCAAATTCCTCCTGCGGTTTCTAAAGTTTTTTTAATTTGATTCTCGAGTTGGAATAAGGCAAAATAATAAGTAGCTTCGTGTGTACATAGGGTAACGGAACTATTTTTGTAGGAAAGGGGTTGGGAAGTTGAACGGAGGGAAAGTCGACGGCCGGGAACGAAAAAACGTATCGCGCGACGGGCTGCTTAGAGGCAAGCCGATTGCGGATATCGTCGTCACCCATCACGCTCGCAGCCGATGGGTCGATCGAGTGGAAACGGAAAAGACAGGCTTTCACGACATTACGGCTTTTTTATGGAGCAAGCTGAAGTCGAACTCGATCCAACCCTACTACAAAAACGAGCAAGATGTTTACCTGATCGATGAGGATTTGGTCATGGTTGCCGAATTTGTCAAGATGGACACGGCAGAATCGGCGGGGGAACCGGAGGCGTACAAAATGATCGTCGTCACGTTTCTCGGGAGGATGTCGGAGACGATGGAGCTGCGGGATTTGCGTTCCTACTACTCCTGGCTTCGCCATTCGCGGCGCATGACGCTGATCAAGAACAGCCGTAAGCGAAGATAAACTGCAAAGATTCAAGCATGCCGGGAGTCGGCATGCTTTTTTAGCGCTTTCCCGCCCACAAGAAAACCAACCGCTGATCCGCGGTCGCGCATCCTCGAATTAGCTTCGATGAAGGTTTTCTTATATAATGAGGCTACAACGCTTGCGGAGGAGTCGTTATGGCGCTTAACTTTCATCAGCTTCATATTTTTCATACCGTTGCGGAGAAGGGGAGCTTCTCCTATGCCGCGCAGGCGCTGCATATGACACAGCCGGCGGTGACGATGCAGGTGCAGTCGCTTGAGGACTATTTCGGGACGAAGCTGTTCGTACGGTCGACCAAGCGGGTCGAGCTGACCGAAGCCGGCCGGACGCTGCTGCCGTTTGCATCCCGCAGCATTGAGCTGATGAGGGAAACGGACATCCGCATGTCCAAATTCACGCATATGCTGGAAGGCCGGCTGCATCTGGGCGCGAGCTTAACGGTGGGGGAATATGTGCTGCCCCGGCTGCTCGGACCGTTCGGACAAGAATATCCGAACATCTCCGTCAGCATGAAGGTCATCAATACGAAGCAAATTTTGGAGGAAGTGCTGAGTCATCAGCTGACCTTCGGCTTGGTGGAGGCCGAGGTGGATCATCCGGACGTGCATACGGAAGCTTTGCTGAATGACGAATTGAAGCTGATCGTGCCGAGGCGTCATCCGCTTGCCGAACGCGAGCAGATCGGTCTGGAGGAGCTTGCAAAATATCCGTTTATTTTGCGGGAGCAGGGGTCGGGAACGCGCAAGGTGATGGAGGAAGAGCTGGCCCGGGCCGGCTGCGATGTATCCGCCCTGAAAATCGTAATGGAGCTTGGCAGCACGGGGGCGGTAAAATCGGCCGTCGAGGCCGGACTCGGCATCTCGATCGTATCACAATCCTCCGTCAAGCATGAAGCTGCCCTCGGCGTTTTGCAGGTGAAGAACGTCGAAGGAGTTTCCTTCGCCCGCAGCTTTCATGCCATTTACTTGAGCTCTACGCTGCTTCCCATCTCGGCCGTGACCTTCATGACCTTTTTGCGGGAGCGCGATTTAAGCCAGTGGTTATAACAGACTCATATGAGAAAAAAGGGAGGTCTGTGGTTCTATGGCATTTGCAGATTTACATACGCATACGCTGGCCTCGGACGGTACGAGGCCGCCTGCCGACAATGTCCGGCTTGCCGCAGAAGCGGGGCTCGCAGCGGTAGCGATCACCGATCATGATACAGTGGGCGGACTCCGGGAGGCGATGGAAGCGGGCTTGAAGTACGGCATCGCTGTCGTGCCGGGCGTGGAGATCAGCGCCGTTCATGCCGGACAGGACATTCATGTGCTCGGCTATTGGATCGACGATACGGACCCTCAGTTTCTGGCGAGGCTTGCAGAGCTGAGAGAAGTGCGCAACCGGCGCAACGAGATGATCGTGAACAAGCTTCAGGAGCTGGGACTTTCTGTCACGATGGACGACGTACTCGAATCGCTGCGGGCCTCGAAAAAAGAGGGCGATACCGTAGGCCGTCCGCACATCGCCGATGCTTTAGTGCGCAAAGGGTATGTAAGCTCGATGGCCGAAGCGTTCGACCGTTATTTGGCCAAAGGGGTGGCAGCCTATGTGAACCCGCCCCGCATCACGCCGCAGCAGGCGGTGGAGTGGATTCTGGAGGCCGGCGGAGCTCCGGTGCTGGCGCATCCGGGGCTGTACGGGCAGGACGAGCTGATCCCGCTGCTTGCGGAAGTCGGGCTCGTCGGTGTGGAAGCATTCCATTCCGACCATACCCCGGAGCAGGAAGCGCATTATGAAGCGCTGGCTGCCGAGCACGGCTTGTTGGTAACGGCGGGATCGGATTATCATGGCGAACGGGGCGGCGTCGTGTTCCATGCGCCGATCGGGGCGCGCCGCGTCGCTGCGGACGTCGTAGACCGGCTATTCGAACGGAGGGGGATGCGGTCATGACCGTACGCAAGGCGATTATTCCGGCCGCGGGCCTCGGTACCCGATTTTTACCGGCGACCAAAGCGCAGCCGAAGGAGATGCTGCCGATCGTCGACAAGCCGGCGATTCAATATATCGTTGAGGAAGCCATCTCGTCCGGTATCGAAGATATTATGATCATTACCGGGCGCAACAAGCGGGCCATCGAAGACCATTTCGACAAATCCATGGAGCTTGAGACCATTCTCGAAGAAAAAGGAAATCAGGAGCTGCTCGGCATCGTCCAGTCCGTATCGAACCTGGCTGACGTTCATTACATACGTCAAAAGCAGCCGCTTGGGCTCGGTCACGCAGTGCTCTGCGCCCGTAAATTTATCGGCAACGAGCCGTTCGCCGTGCTGCTTGGAGACGATATCATCCAATCGGAGCCGCCTTGTCTGAAGCAAATGATCGACCTGCACGAGGCGACGAACACGTCGGTGATCGCTTGTCAGGAAGTACCCTGGGACGACGTGGACAAATACGGTATCGTCTCGCCCTTGGCAGGACAGCATTCGCATCGTTATATCGACGGTTTGATCGAAAAGCCGGAACGCGGACAAGCCCCGTCCAACTGGGCGATTATCGGGCGGTATATCCTCACTCCGGATATTTTCGATATACTCGAGCGCAGCGAGCCGGGCCGCGGTGGCGAGATTCAATTGACCGACGCCTTGCAGGTGCTGAACCGGCTGCGGCATATGGTGATGTTTCCCGTACCGGGCCGGCGCTTTGATGTCGGCGACAAGCTGGGTTACCTCGAAGCGACGATCGAGATGGCACTGGAGCGGGAGGAGCTGCGCGGACCGTTCGAAAGTTATTTGCGCAAGCGATTAGGTATGTAGGAAGACCGTCCTTCTAGCGGAAACGTATCCGCTGAAGGGCGGTTTTTATTTTTGGAGCGTGCCCAGAGGCACGCATCTTCTAGCCGGTGAAAATCCGGTCGCGGGAGGGGCCAAGCCCCCGCGTAGC